>CAVUXZ010000001.1:0-122569 GCA_963745625.1 uncultured Solirubrobacterales bacterium
GTCCAACTCCAACTCGACAGTCGGCATTAGCGGGATCCGGGCAGCCACACGTCGAGCTGGGGCCGCTCGTTAGAGGGCAGAGCGATCGTGTCGTCGTGCATCTGAGCGGAGACGCTCGCTCGTCGCGCGCGGCGACGTCCGAGGCCGGGTTGCGCATGGCGAGAGCGGCATTCCGCAGACGGGCACTCCGTCTCGACAGTTTCGGAGGCTCTTATGGTGCCCGTTTCGTCGGGTTTCCTCCTTGCATCGAACTCGCGTTGTCGTGGAGGCGATGCGCGTGGACCTGCTGTCTCGCGGCGGGGATCGGCGTTGGTCTCGATGACATGATCGACTGCGGCTAGCGCACGAACAACGCGCGCCGCCCGATCGTTTGCTCAAGATTTGGCGACACCGCGGAAAAAGGGCCCTCAAACCGGTAGGAGAGAAAAATGGACTACGTACGACTCGGGAACACCGGGATGAGGGTCAGTCGGCTCGCGCTGGGCTGCATGAGCTACGGCGACCCCACGACCCCGGGCGGGCACGAGTGGTCCCTCGGCGATGACGCGGCCCAGCCGTTCTTCCGCCAGGCCGTTGAGCTGGGAATCACGTTCTGGGACACCGCGAACGTCTACCAGGCTGGGACCTCCGAGGAGCTGGTCGGTCGCGCAATCAGGCGCTATTCCCGGCGAGAGGACATCGTGCTGGCGACAAAGGTGCACGGAAAGATGCACGAAGGCCCGGGCGGGCAGGGCTTGTCCCGCAGGGCGATCTTGGAACAGGTCGACGCTTCGCTGGCGCGGTTCGGCACCGATTACATCGACCTCTACCAGATCCATCGCTATGACCGAGACACCCCGGTCGAGGAAACCATGGAGGCTCTTCATGACGTGGTGAAGGCCGGCAAGGCCTGGTACCTCGGCGCATCCTCCATGTACGCCTGGCAGTTCGCCAAGCTGCAGCACGCCGCGGACCTGGGCGGCTGGACGCGGTTCGTCTCCATGCAGAACCAGTACAACCTGCTGCGCCGCCAAGACGAGCCGGAACTGATGGCAATGTGTGCCGACATGGGCGTGGGCCTGGTGCCGTACTCCCCGCAGGGCAAAGGCCGCCTCGCTCGCCCATGGGGTGAGCAGAGCCTGCGCTCCACCGTCGACAAGGTCGTCCAGTCCTTCGACTCCCCCCTCGACGAGCCTGTCGTCAACGCAGTCCAGCGCGTAGCCGAGGCTCGCGGCGCGACGATGGCTCAGGTCGCGCTGGCGTGGGTGCTGAGCAACCCGGCCGTCTCTGCACCGATCATCGGAGCGACCAGAGAACATCACCTTCCCGACGCGGTTGCCGCACTGGACCTGCACCTCACGTCCGACGAAGTCCGGGTCCTAGAAGAGCGTTACACCCACCACGGGCCCTCCTGGTTCTGATCAGACGGGCACACCGGCCCGCCCGACCGCAGATCGTCGAGCCGATGCCAAGTGCTCGCAGCCAGAAGAACTCCGCTTCGACAATTCGGGCACTCTCGAGTTCGCGTGTGGATGCAGTCGTCCCCGCTGGGATAGTGCCAAGGCTCGCTGCCGACGATCAACGACACAGATTCTGAGCCGCGCGATGAGACGCTCACTTGGCCACCCACCGCCCCGAGGATGTGCTTGCTCGGATCGCGCAAACGCCAACTGTCGAGTCGGACGATTTAGGGAAGCGCGACGGCGGTCTCCGCGGCGACGCCAGATCGGTTGTGGAAATCCTCCGAGGCGGGCATCTGATCGGTGACGATGCACGCAGCCGCTCGACCAGGCAAAGCGGACTGGAGTCCTCCGAAATTGCGAGATTCCGCAGGGCGAATGCTCGGGCCATGTCGGATGGACACCGGCGTGGCGCTTGCCGAGCAACCAGCTCCGGACTTGGTTTCGTGGCTGCACGAGCTGCTCAACTACAAGGAGGACGGACCAGGGTTGCCGGATTGCCGGGGGCGTTGCAGGAGCGGGCGCGCGGCGATGGTGATGGGGAGGCCGACGGCTGTTATGTCAGGTGGTGCTGGTAGGCGTAGCGGACAGCTTGGGCGCGGTCGCGGGCGCCGGTTTTGTAGAAGATCCGGTTGATGTGGGTTTTGACGGTGGCGTGGCTGAGGACCAGCTGGTCTGCGATCTCGCTGTTCGAGAGCCCGGCGGCGATCAGCTTGAGCACTTCGACCTCGCGTGGGGTGAGCTCGTCCGGGAGGTCGGGCGGTGACGCTGGCGCTGGTTCGCCCGCTGGCGCTGGCGGGGTGTGGTCGAGGACGGCGGTCACGAGTCGCTTCTGCACGGCGGGGTCGAGGTGGGTGTGGCCGGCGATGAGTGCGCGGATCGCGTGTTCGATTTCTTCCGCGGTGGCGTCCTTGGTGAGGTAGCCGCGCGCGCCGGCTTGGAGGGCTGGGAACAGGAATTCGTCGTCGGCGTAGGTCGTCAGGACCAGCACGCGTGTGTCGGGGAGCGAGGCGAGGATTTGACGGGTCGCCTCGGCTCCCTCGAGGTGCGGCATGCGCAGGTCCATGAGCACGATGTCGGGGCGCTCGGAGCGCGCGCGCTCGACTGCCTCGATGCCGTCGGCGGCGGTCGCAACGATCTCGACGTCGTCAATCAGGTCGAGCAGCATCGCCAGTCCGTCGCGGACGACCGGTTGGTCGTCAGCGATGAGGACGCGGATGGTCATCCGGGCACCTCTATCTCGACCCGCCATCCCTCGGTTGTTGGGCCGGCCGACATCGTGCCGCCGGCTTGCTCGATCCGCTCACGCAGGCCCTCCAGTCCGTGGCCGCCGCCCATTCCTGGTCGCGGTCCGGTGGTCGAGGCGCCGTTGTCGACCGACAGCGTGGTTCGGCCGGGTTCGTAGCGCACGGTGACCGTGGTGCACGCGCTGGGGGCGTAGCGCGCGACGTTCGTGAGCGCTTCCTGTGCGGCGCGGTAGAGCGCGAGGCTCGGATCGGCCGGCAGTGTCCGCGCGTCGCCTTCGATCCGCAGCGTCACGTCGAGGTTCATGTCGGCTTTGTAGCTGTCGATCAACGCGGGGAGCTGGGCGAGCGTTGGTAGCGCGTCGCCGCGGAGGGTCCCGACCGCCTGGCGGGCGTTCGCCAGCCCGGCCTTGACGAGCTCGCTGGCGCGGTCGATCGCGTCGCTCAGAGGTGGCTGAGCGTGCTCGCGCTCAGCGAGCTTCCGGGCCCCCTGGAGCTGGATCGCGGCGCCGGAGAGCGAGTGCGCGAGCACGTCGTGCAGCTCTGACGCGATCCGGCCGCGCTCGGCGATCGCCGCCGCGCGGGAGGGTGTCAGTTCTTCCGTGTAAGCTGACTACTCAATGGTAACAGTTACTTTCGTTGCGTCAAGTAGTGACAGTCACATTGCACTGTCAGGAATGCGGTCCCCGAACTCGATCTTGAACGCGGCGAGTGCCGCCGGCCAGTGAAACACGCGCTTCCACTTCGCCTCGGCCTTCTGGATGGCGAGGTAGATGAGCTTGCGGGCGGCGTCCTCGGTGGGGAAGTGCCCGCGAGTCTTGATGATCTTGCGTAGCTGGCGGTGCAAGGCTTCGATCGAGTTCGTATCCGGTATGAAAGGCACCAGATGCTACCGCGCCCAGCGACCGGCCTGTTGCAGCTATTGAGCGTATCGGGGTCGGTGAGTACGGTGCGACCGTCCGGGTCGCGGGGCATCCGGGAGCGAACGCAGGCTGGGCAGGCCGTTCTTATACGTTGCGCCTTGAGCGCGGGTTAGTAGTTGGCCGCCCCTGCGACTTGCCCGGATGCGCCTTGAGCGCGGATCCGTAGGTGTCGTTCGCCCGCCTGGCTCCCACATCGTCAACCATCGTTGTTGGAGGTGAGCAGTGGGACGTAGATGTATCGGTCTGGACGTGCACCGCGAGTTCGCGCAGGTCGCGGTGTGGGAGGACGGTCTGGTTCGCCAGGCCGGGCGGATCGCGCTGACCGACGAGGCGTTGCGGATCTTCGCCGACAGCCTCGGGCCAGAGGATGAGGTCGCGATCGAGGCGACATGCAACACGCAGGCGATCGTCAGACTGATCGAGCCGCACGTCGCGCGGGTGGTGGTGTCTAATCCGCAGAAAACCCGGGCGATCGCGGAGGCCAAGGTCAAGACCGACAAGGTCGATGCTGAGGTGCTGGCGCAGCTGTTGGCCGCGGACTATCTGCCGTCGGTGTGGATCGCCGACCAGGCCACCCAGGCGCTACGCCGTCAGGTGGCTCGCCGCGCGCACATCGTGCGTCAGCGGACCCGCCTGAAGAACCGGGTTCAGGCGATTCTTCACCGTAACCTGATCCCGCGGTGCCCGGCGGCCGATCTGTTCGGGATCAAGGGCCGCTGCTGGCTGTCAGGTCAGCCGCTGCCGGCGGATGAGTCGGTCGCTGTCGAGGCGCTGTTGCGCCAGCTGGACTTTCACGCCCAGGAGCTGAGGATCATCGATGCTGAGCTGGGTCGCGTGGCGCTCGGCAGTTCTGAAGTCCAGCGGCTGATGACGATCCCGGGAGTTGACGCCACGGTGGCGTTGTCGATCGTCGCCGCCGTTGGTGACTTTCGCCGGTTCCGCCGCCCGGAGCAGCTGGTGTCGTATCTGGGATTGAACCCGCGGGTCAAACAGTCCGGCGGGCAGCCCGCCAGCCACGGACGGATCACCAAACAAGGCCGCGCGCACGCCCGCGGGATGCTGGTCGAGGCCGCCTGGTCAGCCGCCAAGACGCCCGGCCCGTTGCGCGCGTTCTATGAGCGCGTCCGCGGCCGCCGCGGGATGCAGATCGCTGTGGTCGCGACCGCGCGCAAGCTCGCGGTGCTGTGCTGGACGATGATCGAGCGCGGCGAGGACTACGCGTTCGCGCGCCCGTCGCTGACCGACAAGAAGCTCCGGGCGCTCGAGCTGCGCGCCGGGATGCCCTCCCGCCGCGGCCGCAAAGGCAATGCCGCCGCGTATTCGCTCAAGGAGATCCGACAGCGCGAGCGCGAGCTCGCCGAGCAAGGCGAGCAGGCGTACCGCCAGCTCGTCGCCGACTGGCAAGCCCGGCGGCCCACAAAGCCCAAGGGCGACTCGGGCGTGGCCGCCGCCAATGGGACGCGACTGAAAAGGCCCTCTGTGGGGCAAGCTGCGCGGCAGGCATCAGTCCCAGAACCTGCGCTTCGCTCGGGGGACGACCACGCCCTGAGCAAAGCCTAACCCCAACACACCCCTGCTGGCCAACGGCGTCCTGCGGGGCGAGGATCACGCACGCTCGCACTCGGCCAACACCCATCCGGACCGTGTTTCGCCGGCGTCCCTGCCGGCGAGCGACACCTCGCAGCTACCAACCTCCGCCACAAGCACGGGAGAACGACACGACCACGGCCACGAAAATTTAGCCGGGACCTTGACACTTTCATCCGTCGTGTAGATCACGCGGCGGACCTCGGCGGGGTAGGCCAGGAACGGGGTGATCTGCTCCCAGTGCTCCAGCCAACTGGCTGAGATCATCGGGTAGCGGTGATCCCATTTCTCCGCGAACGCCTGGAGCTCGTCGGCGGCGTGCTCGGCGTCGACGGCGGTGTAGATCTTGCGCAGGTCGGCGGCGAGCGGCTTGCGGTCCTTGTAGGACACGAACCGCATGCTGGAGCGAACCTGGTGCACCAGGCAGGTTTGGACGGTCGCGTGCGGGAACGTCGCTTCGATCGCCTCCGGGAAGCCGGTGAGCCCGTCGACGCAGACGAACAGGATGTCAGTCACCCCGCGGGTCTTCAGGTCGGTGAGGACGTGCAGCCAGAACTTCGCGCCCTCGGTCTGCTGGAACCACAGGCCGAGCACGTCGCGTTCGCCGTCGAGGTTGACGCCCAGCGCGACGTAGCACGCTTGGTTCTTGACCGTGTGCCCGTCGCGGATCTTCACGACCAGCGCATCGCGGCGGCAGGAAGGTCGTATCGGCGCCGTTGCCAGCCAGCGCCCGATCGCGCAGGCGATCGCGGCTTACCAGACGGCTTCGGAGGCTCCGGACAATCTCGATGCGCGCTGGAAGCTGTTGCGCGCCCTCTACTTCAAGGGCGTGTACACGGGCCTCGACGCGGACGCGCGCAAGGCCGTCTTCAACCAGGCCCGCCGCGTCGCGGACGGTGCCATCGCGATCCTGGCGCGGCGCACCGGACGCGAGGGCGGACCGGAGCTCCTGCAACTCTCGCCGCCGATGCGCGCCGAAGCGCTCGTCAAAGAGCCGGACGCGGCGCCGACCTTCTTCTGGAGCGCGGTGTGCCGCGGCCAGTGGGCGCTCTCGGTCGGAAAACTGGAAGCGGCGCGCGCCGGAGCCGCCGAGCGGATTCGCGACGACGCGGCCACCGTGATCGCGATCGATCCGAAGTTCGAAGACGGCGGCGGGTACCGCATTCTCGGCCGCCTCCACGACCAGGCGCCGGAGATCCCGTTCCTGACGGGCTGGGTCTCGCGCGATGAGGCGGTCAAGAACCTGCGGCTCGCCCTCCAGATCGGCCCGCGCAACTTCCTGAACCGGCACTTCCTGGCCGAGGCGCTCGCGCGCGGCAGCGCCGAAGAGAAGGCCGAGGCGATCAAGATCGAGCAGGCGCTCGTCGCCGACTCGCCGTCCCCGGGGAGTCTCGTCGAGAATCTCTCGGTGCAGGAAGAAGCCCGGAAAGACCTCGAGGCCTGGACGAAGGAAAGCTAGCTCCCCGAGTCAGAGTCTTCCGATGCGGCGCGCGCGCGGCCGCTTCGCCAGGGCGGCGAGGAGCCGCCGGGCCGAAAGGCCGCGGACCGGGTGCCGCCATTCGGGCGCGATCTCGGCGAGCGGCGCGAGCACGAACCGGCGCCCCGTCAGCCGCGGGTGCGGCAGGACCGGATCGGGACGCCGCCGCACGACTCCTCCGAGGTCGAGCAGGTCCACGTCGATCGTGCGGGGACCGTTGCGGAAGGTCCGCACGCGCCCGAGCTCGCGCTCGATCCGCCGCGCCAGCGCGAGAAGCGCACGGGCCGAGCCCGGCCAGAGGATTTCGACGACCGCGTTGTAGAACGGCGGCTGCGCCTTGTATCCGACGGGCTCCGTGCGATAGAGGGAAGAGACGCGGACGCGCGCCGTCACTTTTCGGATGCGCCGGAGCGCCTCGCGCAGGTAGCGGCGGCGATCTCCCAGATTCGAGCCGAGTCCGAGGTAGGCGATCCGGGCGGATCGCCCGCGGCTAGAACTCTTCTTCTTCTTCGACCGGCTTCTCTTTCTCGCCCAGCTCTTCCGTCTCGTCGAAGTCTTCGTCGTCGTCTCCGCGGTCGTCGTCGGCGGCCGGCTCTTCACCGAACTCGGGCGCATTGTCCTCGGGGATCGGCTCCATCAGCACGGAAGAGCGCCGCGGCGGCCGCGGCGCCGGGGCCGGCGCGTCGTCGGACCGGGCGTCCTTCTGGTTCGCACCGCACTTGGGGCAGAGCGCCTCGGGCTTGCCGAGGTTGTAGAACTTCGTGCGGCAGTTGTAGCACTCGTACTTCTTGCCGAGATCGGGCATTCGCTTCCTCGAAAGGCCCGCACCCTAGCATGCGGGTTTTCGGTGGTCAATGGGAATGGTGCTCGGGTCGAGTCCAGCGGCAAGAGTCGTGACGACAACGAGTTCCGACTCCTTCCGGTGCTAACATGCGAACGGTTGCGAAACGGACACCTCGCGCGCGCGATTTCGTTCTTCCCGGTCCTGGCCGCCCTCCTTCTCGCGCCCACCGCCCACGCGCAGACGCCGTTCGTCGGGCCGCGGGCCGCGGGCATGGCCGGCGCTTCGGTCGCCGTCGCCGACGACGGCACGGCGCTCTGGACGAATCCCGCCGGCCTTGCGCGTGCTCCCCGAACGGACCTGGATCTCTTCGGCGGCGCCGTCGCGACGGACCGCGGAAACTTCCGGGAGCTTGCCGGCGCGCTTTCGGGCCTCGATCTGCCGTCGATCGTGGGCGACCCGGCGGCGGTGCTCGACGTGGTCTCGGACCTCGCGCGCCTCGCGCAGCCGGGCGTCGGCATCGTCGGCTCGGGAACCGCGGGGCTCGTCTTCGGCTGGAACGGCCTGGCGCTCGGCATCGGCGACACGGCATACGCCGGCGTCTATCCGAACGTCGACCTCGTGCACATTCTGCCCGGGTAGACATCGCCGGCAACGAGACGTCCGTGCGCTCCGCGGGCCTCGAGGCGCGGGAGGCGCGGCTCGGGCTTTCCCACGCGTTCTTCCAGCGGTTCCTGCTGATCGGCGTGACGCTCCGCTACGTCATGGGCAAGACGTACTACCTGAATCAGAGCGTCTTCGACATCGACCTCGGCAACCCCATCTCGGTGGCGCGCGATGCCTTGAAGCAGAACGCCCAGGAGACCGATCGCTTCACGATGGACGCCGGCGCGATGGTGAACCTGCTCGGCAAGCTCCGGGTCGCGATCGTCTCGACCTCGATCACGGAGCCTTCGTTCTCCGTGAAGCAGGATCTCTCCAATCCCGAGCTCGCCGGCGCGCCGGAGTCGCTGAAGCTCCCGCGGACCCTGCGCGCGGGCGCGGCTTTCGAGCCGATCGGCGCTCTGACGATCGCCGTGGACGGCGATCTCGTCCGCACGGCGACGCTGGTGCCGGGCGGAAAGAGCCAGCAGATCTCGACCGGTCTCGAGCTGCGGCTGCCGCTCTTCGCGATCCGCGCGGGAGCGTTCCGGGACGTCGCCGCGCCCGACCCGCATTGGGCCTACTCGGCGGGGTTCGGCCTGGGGCTGCCGCAGCTCTCGGTGAACGCGTCGATCGTGCTTTCGACGTACAACGGCCTCTCGCTCTCCTCGGCCAACCAGCGCGATCTCGGCGGCGCCGTGGACGCGCGGTTCCGGTTCTGACGAGTGCGAAGTGCGAAGTGCGAAGTGCCGAGTTCGAGGTTGGAGGGACTCCAACTTTGAACCTCGAACCTCGAACCTCGAACGCATTTCAGATCCTCGCCCGCGACGCCGCCTCGTCCGCGCGGCGCGGGGTTCTCGCGACGCGGCACGCCGAGCTCGAGACGCCGTGCTTCCTGCCGGTCGGCACGCGCGGCGCGGTCAAGGGCGTCGCGTTCGACCGGCTCGAGGAATGGGACTGCCGCGCGGTGCTCGCGAACACCTATCACCTGATGGCGCGGCCCGGCGTCGAGCGGATCCGCGAGGCCGGCGGTCTGCACGCGTTCATCGGCTGGAGCCGCGCGCATCCTGACCGACTCCGGCGGCTTCCAGGTCATGAGCCTGTCGTCGCATCGCAAAGTCCGCGAGGAGGGCGTCGAGTTCCGCACGCCCGAGGACGGCACGCGGCACTTTCTGACGCCCGAGCTCGCGATGGAGCTTCAAGGCGGACTTCGGCGTGGACATCGCGATGGCGCTCGACGTCTGTCCGCCGTTTCCCGCGGAACGCGAGGAAGTTCGCGCGGCGGCAGACATCTCGCAGCGCTGGGCGGAGCGCGCGCGCCGCGCCTGGCGCGGGACCGGGGCTCCTCTTCGGGATCCTGCAGGGCGGCACGCACGAGGACCTGCGCCGCGCGGCGGCGGCGCCGCTCGTGGAGCTCGGGTTCGACGGCTACGCGATCGGCGGCGTCGCGGTGGGGGAGCCGAAGGAGGCGATCCGGTCGATCACGCGGTTCTCCGCGCCGCTCCTGCCGGACGGGCAGATTCGCTATCTCATGGGCGTCGGGACGCCGGCCGACCTGCTCGAGTCCGTGCGGGCGGGCGTCGATCTCTTCGACTGCGTGCTCCCGACGCGCCACGGCCGCATGGGCCACGCGTACACGCGCCGCGGCGAGGTCACGATCAAGCACGCGCGCTTCCAGGCGGATCTCGCGCCCCTCGATCCCGAGTGCCGCTGCCCGGTTTGCCGGCGCCACTCGCGCGCCTACCTGAGAAATCTCTTCGTGCTGAAGGATTTTTCGGCGCCGATGCTGCTCTCGCTCCACAACGTCTTCTTCTACCTGGACTGGATGCGGACCATCCGGGAGGCGATCGCGGCGGGGACGCTGGCGAATCTCGCGGCGCCGCCGGAGGCGGAGGTCGATTGAGCCGCGGCCCGCTTCTGTCGTACCCTTCGCCGCCATGAAGAAGACCGCCGCGGCCTTCGCCGCGCTGCTCGCCGCCGCGACTCTGCCCGCCGCCGCCCTGAAGGAGCCGCCCACGAAGGACTACAAGGCGATGGCGGCCCGCCTCATCAAGAGCGCGATCGTCGTCGACACGCACGAGGACGTGCCGGAGCGCCTCGGCAAGGAGTGGGTGGACCTCGGCGTGCGCAACGCGACGGGTCACGTGGACATCCCGCGCCTCCGGGAAGGCGGCGTCACGGCCGCGTTCTTCGCCGACTACGTCTCCTCGGACTACGCGAAGGAGGGCGGCGTCGGCGCGCAAGGCGCTCGAGCTGGCGGAGCTCGTCCACGAGCTCGTCGAGAGCCACCCGAACGATCTCGTGTTCGCCGACTCGATCGCCGGCGTCCGCCGCGCGAAGCGGCGCGGGAAGATCGCGGTCCTGATCGGGATCGAGGGCGGGCATGCGATCGAGGACTCGCTCGGCGCGCTCGGCGCGTTCTATCGCCTCGGCGTGCGTTACATGACGCTGACGCACACGAACACGAACGACTGGGCCGATTCGTCCGGCTCCTTCTGGAGCATCGACTTCGACCCGAAGACCTACGCCGTCCACGACGGGCTGACGGACTTCGGACGCGAGGTCGTCCTCGAGATGAACCGCCTCGGCATGCTCGTGGACATCTCGCACGTCTCGGACGACACGATCGCCGACGTGCTCGAGGTCTCGAAGGCGCCGGTCTTCGCGTCGCACTCCTCGTGCCGCGCGCTCTCCGACATGCCGCGCAACCTGACCGACGACCAGATCCGCGCGATCGCGAAGAAGGGCGGCGTCGTGATGGTCAACGTCTCGTCTCTCTTCCTCGAGCAGCGCGCGATGGACGAGTTCCGTTCGAAGCGCGACGCCCTCACGCCGCAGATCGCCGAGCTGCGGGCGAAGTCCAAGGACGACCCGAAGAAGGGCGACGCGGAGGTCGCGAAGCTCCTCGAGACGGTGAAGTACGAGCCGGCGTCGTGGAAGAGCGCCGTCGACCACATCGATCGGGTCATCAAGATCGGCGGCCGCGAGGCGGCGGGGCTCGGGACCGACTTCGACGGAATCGAGGATCCGCCGGCCGGGCTCGAGGACGTGTCGAAGCTGCCGATCATGGCGGAGGAGCTCCTGCGGCGCGGCCATTCGACGCAGGTCGTGCGCGGCGTGCTCGGCGAGAATTTCCTGAAGTTCTGGGACCGGGCGGAGAAGGCCAAGGCGTCCGTTCCGCCGCGGAAGAGCCCGTTCACGTTCACGCAGCCGGGCCCGGCCGACCGCTGATCGGGGCCGGCGGCTCCGATATGATGCGCGCCATGTTCGACCTGCTGCAGACGGCGGCGCCCAGCGCCTCATCCCTCTGGATCTTCGGGCAGTTCGTCCTCGTCTTCGTGATCTTCTACTTCCTCCTGATCGCCCCGATGCGCAAGAAGCAGAAGCGCGCACAGGAGCTGCTGTCGAAGCTCAAGAAGGGCGACGAGGTCATCACGAACGCGCGGCATCTTCGGCCGGATCGCCGCTCTGGACGAGGAGCGGGGGTTCGTGGTTCTCCAGATCGCCGACAACGTGAAGATCAAGGTCGCTGCGCAGCGCCATCGCGGGCCTGGCGGGCGAAGGCGAGCGGCGGCCCCTTCGGCGGCTCCGTAGGCGTCTCGTCCCCGGCGGTTTCCCCCGCAAGGCTCCTGCCGGCAAGCCGATAGCCGCCAGCTGACAGGCGACCGCTAATTCAGTAGACTCCGGCGTTTTCGATTTCGGGCCGAGGAGGCGTCTTGTCGAAGAAAGTTCGCTGGCGGGTGTTGCTCATCCTGCTCGTGGTCGCGGGCATGGTCGCCGGCTACGTCGTCACGGGGTACCAGCACGCCAAGAAGGAATGGATCGGCGCCGGCAACCCGCCGCTGTCGATGGCCCTCCGGAAGGGCATCAAGCTCGGGCCTCGACTTGCGCGGCGGCATCCATCTCGTCCTTCAGGTCAACACGGCCGACGCCCTGAAGGCGGAGCGCGACGACGCCATCGAGACGCTGCGCAATCAGGCGCGCGAGAAGTCCTTCACGCTCGGGGACTTCGAGATGCCCGCCCCCAACGCGTTCGCCGTGAACGTCTCCGCCCAGACGGACACGACGAAGCTCGAAGAGGCCGTCAAGCGCTTCCTCGGCCGACTGGACCTACAACGTCGTCGGCGGCAAGTGGATCTTCCAGCTGAAGGAGACCGCCCGGCGCGCGGCCGAGGAGAACGCCGTCTCGCAGGCGATCGAGACGATCCGCAACCGCGTCGACGAGTTCGGCGTCGCCGAGCCGCTGATCGCGCGGGAGGGCACGGACCGCATCCTCGTCCAGCTGCCCGGCGTCGACGATCCCAAGCGCGTCAAGGACCTGATCAAGAACACCGCGTTCCTCGAGCTCAAGCTCGTCGAGTCGGGCCCTCCGATCGCACCGCGCTGCTCGCGGCGTCGGGCGGCCAGGTGCCGCCCGACGCTCGAGCTCGTCGAGGCCAAGGCCGAGGCGGGGCAGCGGCAGGACCATCTACTATCTCGTGCGCAAGTCGGCCGTGATCACGGGGCGCGACCTCAAGAACGCGCGCCCGAGCCGCACGGGCCAGTTCGGGCAGATGGGCGTGACGTTCTTCCTGACGGCGGGCGGCGCCGAGAAGTTCGCGTCGGCCACGGGCGCCAACGTCGGCAAGCAGCTCGCGATCATCCTCGACAACCGCGTCCAGTCGGCGCCCCGGATCAACGAGCGGATCACCGACCAGGGCGTCATCCAGGGCAGCTTCACGGCCGAAGAGGCCAACGACCTGGCGCTCGTGCTCCGCGCGGGCGCGCTGCCGGCGGGGCTGACCTACCTCGAGGAGCGGACCGTCGGCCCGTCGCTCGGCGCCGACTCGATCCGCAACGGCATCACGGCCTCGGTCGTCGGCGCGCTGCTCGTCTTCGTCGCGGTGGTCGTCTACTACCGGCGCGCCGGATGGAACGCCGTCCTCGCGCTGGTCCTCAACGCGATCCTGCTGCTCGGCGCCATGGCGCTCTTCGGCGCCACGCTGACGCTGCCGGGCATCGCCGGCTTCATCCTGACGATCGGCATGGCGGTCGACTCGAACGTGCTGATCTTCGAGCGCATCCGCGAGGAGCTGCGCGGCGGGCCGCGCGCCGAAGACGGCGATCGAGAACGGCTTCGCGAAGGCCTTCGCGACGATCATCGACACGCACATCACGATCGTCATCTCGGCGGTCTTCCTGTTCCAGTTCGGCACCGGGCCCGGTCAAGGGCTTCGCGGTGACGCTCGTCATCGGTCTCCTGATCTCCGTGTTCACCGCGGTCTTCGTCTCGCACACGATCTTCGACCTCGAATACGGCCGGCGGGCCCACATCGACACCGTGTCGATCTAAGGAAGAGAGCCCAAGCGCATGGAACTGTTTCGTCAGACCAACATCGACTTTCTCCGCTGGAAGTGGTGGGCGATCGGGGCCTCCTGGGCTCCTGATCCTCGTCGGCTTCTTCGCGATCTTCGTCCAGAAGGGCCTCAAGTTCGGCATCGACTTCGCCGGCGGCACGCAGATCGCGCTGCGCTTCGCCGAGAAGCCCGGACATCGAGCATCTGCGCAAGCTGCTCGACGCGGCCAACCTCGGGGACACGGGGATCCAGCGCTACGAGGATGTCGAGAAGAACGAGGTCCTGATCCGCGTGCAGCAGCAGAAGAAGGAAGGCCGCGACGTCACGCAGGACGTGCTCACGGCCCTGCGCACGGGGCTCGGCGACCGGAGCCGACCCGTCCGCGCGTCGACCTGAACGTCCAGGGGCGCGACGCGCTGGCCGGGCGGCTCCTGGCGGCGGACCCGGATCACCTCGCGGGCGGCTCGGGCGAGAACGCCGGCCGACCACTACGCCCGCGTCGCCGAGCAGATCATCGCGCGCCGCTCCCAGGTCGGGATCTTCCGGTCGCCGGCCGACGTCGCGAGCGACGCCGGACGTCTCGCCGGCGGTCAAGGACTGGGTCAAGGCCAACACGAACGCGGGACCGTTCGTGCTGCTCTCGGCGGAGAACGTCGGGCCCGCAGGTCGGCGCGGACCTCCAGCAAGAAGGCGCTCTGGGCCGTCGCGCTCTCGACGCTCGGGATGCTCGTCTACATCGCCCTGCGCTTCCGCTCCCTGCCCTTCGGCGTCGGCGCGGTCGTCGCCACGATCCACGACATCGCTGATCACGGTCGGCCTGCTCGCCCTCTTCGGGCGCGAGTTCAACCTCGTCGTCGTCGCCGCGCTGCTGACGCTCGTCGGCTACTCGGTCAACGACACGGTCGTCGTCTACGACCGGATCCGGGAGAACCAGCGCACGCCCGAAGAAGGAGCCGCTCGAGACCGTCATCAACCGCTCGATCAACCAGACGCTCTCGCGGACGGTCCTGACCTCGGGCGCCACGATGCTCGTCGTCGTCGCGCTCTTCGTCCTGGGCGGCGAGGTTCTGAACACCTTCGCGCTGACGCTCATCATCGGCATCATCATCGGGACGTACTCCTCGATCTACGTCGCCGTCGCCGATCGTCGTCATCTGGAAGGACTTCGCCGAGAGGCGCCGCGGCAAGCGCGTCCCGGTCAAGGTCGTGCCGCCGCCGGCCGAGCCCGCACTCCCGAAGGCCGCTCCGGAGTCCGCCGAAGCGGCGCCCCGGCAGAAGAAGAAGAAGAACCGGCGGTAGGGCGTCCGGCGCCGCCGGCCGCCTCCGGGCTCTCGGGGCGATTGGCGTAATCTCTTCTCGTGGCGACGATTCGCTTCGAGGACATCCTCGAGAAGGTCGCAGGCCTACAACCCGCAGAGCGACGAGGACCTGCTGCGGCGGGCCTACGTCTTCTCGGCGCGGGAGCACCGGGGCCAGGTCCGCCGCTCGGGCGAGCCCTACCTCGTCCACCCGCTGAACGTCGCGGCGATTCTGGCCGACATGAAGGCGGACGACGTCTCGATCGTCGTCGGCCTGCTGCACGACGTGCTCGAGGACACGCTGACGACCAAGGAGGCGATCGCGCAGCAGTTCGGCCCGAGGTCGCGGAGCTCGTGGACGGCCTGACGAAGATCAGCAAGCTTCTCCTACGTCTCCCGCGAGGAGGAGCAGGCCGAGACCTTCCGCAAGATGATCCTCGCGATGGTGTCGGACCTGCGGGTCGTGCTCGTCAAGCTCGCCGACCGCCTCCACAACATGCGCACGCTCGAGTTCCTCGGCCCGAGGCAAGCGCCGGGAGATCTCGCGCGAGACCATGGACATCTACGCCCCGATCGCCAACCGCCTCGGGCATGGGCCTGCTCAAGGGAGAGCTCGAGGACCTGGCGTTCCAGAATCTCGAGCCCGAGGAGTACGCGCGCGTCGCCGCGCGAGGTCGAGCGAGGCCTGAAGGGCTCGGAGGGGATGATCGAGGAGGTCCAGGCGCGGCTCGTCCAGCAGCCTCGCGGAGGCCGGCATCGCGGCCGAGGTCGACGGGCCGGCGCAAGCGGCTCTACTCGATCGTCGTCGAAGATGCGGCGGCGCGGCGTGGACGTGGCGCAGCTCCACGACCTGCTCGCGTTCCGGATCGTCGTGCCCGAGACGCAGGACTGCTACGCGGTTCTGGGCCTCGTGCACCAGCTCTGGCGTCCCGTGCCCGGGCCGCATCAAGGACTACATCGCGATGCCGAAGCCGAACTTCTACCAGTCGCTCCACACGACGGTCATCAGCGAGGGCGGCACGACGTTCGAGGTCCAGATCCGGACCCGCGAGATGGACCTGATCGCGGAGCGCGGCATCGCGGCGCACTGGAAGTACAAGGAGGGCCGGCTCGATCCCCAGCCCGACGACACGCGGTTCCAGTGGCTGCGGCAGCTCGTGGACTGGCAGAAGGAGGTCTCGGACCCGCGGCAGTTCCTGTCGTCCCTCAAGGTGGATCTCTATCCCGACGAGGTCTACACCTTCACGCCCAAAGGCCAGGTCTTCGCGTTCCCCCGCGGCGCGACGCCGGTGGACTTCGCCTATCGGGTGCACACGGACATCGGCCATCGCTGCGTCGGCGCGCGGGTGAACGGCAAGCTCGTCCCGCTGCGCACGGCGCTCGCCTAGCGGCGACATCGTCGAGATCCTGACGGCGCCCAACCAGACGCCCTCGCGCGACTGGCTGTCTTTCGTCGCGACCAGCCGTGCCCGCACAAGATCCGGCACTTCATCCACACGCAGGAGAAGCTCCAGGCCGTCGAGCTCGGGCGGCGGCTGCTCGACCGGGAGCTCAAGAAGTTCAAGCGGACCGTCAAGAAGCTCGAGTCGCACGGGCTCCTCGACAAGGAGCTCGCGCACTGGGGCTTCTCGAAGCCCGAGGACCTCTACGCGGCCGTGGGCTACGGGAAGATCGCCCCGCGGGCGGCCCTCGAACGGTTCGTGCCGGCCGAGGAGCTGGCGCGGGAGTCGGAGGCCGGCGCGAAGAGAGCACGGTCTCCCGCGTCGTCCGGAAGATCCTCCCGTTCGGCGCTCCGGACATCGCCGTCGTCGGCCACAACGACCTGCATGGCGACGCTCGCCAAGTGCTGCAGCCCGGTGCCGGGCGAGCCGATCGTGGGCTACATCACGCGCGGCCGCGGGGTCTCCGTCCACTCGGAGACCTGCCCGAACGTGCGCAACCTCCTCTACGACCCGGAGCGCAAGATCGAGGTGGCCTGGTCCGGCAAGAAGAAGGTGCCTTACGCGATCGAGCTCGAGGTCGTCGTCGAGGACCGGCCGGGCCTCCTCGCGGACGTGACCCAGGCGATCGCCGACGAGCAGTCGAACATCCGGCGGATCGAGGCCCGATCGGACGAGGTGCGGAAGGGCTACGTCTCGGTGTCCCTCGAGGCGATGGACATGAAGCACCTGCAGCGGATCCTGACGCGGATCCGCGCCGTTGCCGGCGTCCGCGAGGTCATCCGGAAGTACAACGTGCCGAGGGCGGGGGAGCGGTGAGAAAGACTGAGGACTGAGGACGAGGACTGGGGACTTAAGCCGGAGGAGTCCTGAGTCCCGGTCCCTAGTCCCAGTCGGGGCCCTCCCCGGAACTCTCTAGCTCGCCTTCGCCCGCGGCGCGGGCTTGACGACCTTTCCGGACCGGATGCAGCGGGTGCAGGCGCGCGCGCGGCGCGTCACTCCATCCACCACCGCGTGAACCGACTTGAGGTTGATGTGCCACTTGCGGCTGGTCACGTTGTGCGCGTGGCTGATGCGCCGTCCCGTGACCGGGAGTCTTTCCGCAGAACTGACAGTGCTGGGCCATCGGGATCGCCTTTCTCGAACGCCCGCGGACTGACGCTCCGCGGAACAAGGGCGGGCATCCTACACAAGACCCGCCCGGCGCGGCAAGCGCCGCGGAAATCGAGGCCGCGGCGGACTGTCTTCGAACGGAGCAATCCGGGCGAATCCCTGTTCCGATGGGCAGGGGTCGAGACGGGCGCAAGTGCTTGCCCGGCGGAACCTTTTGCATGTAGACGCTCTTGACTGCGGAATATCCTTCTGTTAACTTGGCAGTCAGCCGAAATAACCCAAGGTAAAAGCCCTAAACCGGTTGAATTTTTTCGGTGGGGTAACGTGCTGTTCAGGAAAACATATCGCCACTACGACGTCACCCGCGAGGTGGACCTGGTCGAGGAGGTCGGACGGATCCATGGTTATGCCGCCAACCTGCCGTCGACGCTGCCCGCGAGGGGCGGACAGGTCGGCCGCCTGACCCGGGAGCAGCGGCTGCGCCGCCGTGCGGAGGACGCGATGCGCGATCTCGGCTTCGACGTGGTCGTCAACCTCAGCCTGACCGATCCCGGGATGCCCGGGCGCCTGCGGATTCCGGACGGCGACCTCCGCGCCCAGCCGATTCGGGTGTCCAACCCGCTGTCCGCCGAGCACTCGGTTGAGCGCACGGCGCTGCTCGGCTCGCTGCTCGACGCGGCCGGTTACAACCGGGCGCACGGCGCGGAGCGCGTTGCCCTGTTCGAGTCGGGCCGCGCCTACCTGCGCGAGGGGAGCCATCCCCATGAAGGCGTCCTGGGGGGGAGGTTCGTGGGCAAGCGGCCGGTCCCCGCGTTCGAGCCCTGGCGGATCGGGGCGCTGGCGACCGGCGCCCTGCGGCCCGGCGGCTGGCGCGAGGACGCCGTAAGGGCTGACTTCTACGCCCTCAAGGGCGCTCTGGAGGCACTCGCCGAGCAGCTCGATGCGCCGGTCGAGGTCGTCCCAGGCGAGCAGCCGTTCCTGCATCCGGGCCGTAGCGCCCGGGTGCTGGTCGAGGGCGAGGACGCCGGCTGGATCGGCGAGATCCACCCGCTCGTCTGCCGGACGTGGGATTTGGAGAGCGCCGCGGGGTTCGAGGTCGATCTGGCGCCGCTGGTGGCCATCTCGGCGCTCGGCGAGGAGACCTACGAGGACGTGATCTCCTATCCGGCCGTCCACCAGGACGTGGCCGTCGTGGTGGACGACGGGGTCCCGGCAGCTGAGGTGCGGACAGCCGTGCTCGAGGGAGGCGGCGAGTTGCTGCGCTCCGCCGAGGTCTTCGACCTCTATCGCGGGGAGCAGCTCGGCGAGGGGCGCAAGAGCCTTGCCCTGCGACTCACCTTCCGGGCCGCGGACCGGACGCTCACCGACGAGGAGGTCGCCGAGCGCAGGACTGCGATCGAGGTCGCTGTCGCGAAGATCGGAGGGTCGCTCCGTGCATAGGGTCCTTGTGGCCGGAGCCTCTGGGTACGCGGGGGCTTTGGCGGCCGAGCTGATCCACAGACACCCGAGCCTCGAGCTGGCGCGGGTCACCGCGCGCACGGACGCGGGCCGGCGTCTCAACGAGCTCTATCCCAGCTATGGCGTCGACATGGTGCTGGAGGAGCCGGTCGCGGAGGACGGCGCCGACGTCGACGCCGCCATCGTCGCCTACCCACACGGCGCGGCCGCGCCGGTGGTCGCGGCGCTGCGCGAGCAGGGCACCAAGGTGGTGGACCTCTCGGCGGACTTCCGCCTGCACGACCTCGACACCTACGCACACTGGTACGGCGAGCACGCCGCGCCGCAGCGGCTCGGCGAGGCGGTCTATGGCCTCACCGAACTGCACCGAGAGGCGATCGCCGGCGCGGGGCTGGTGGCCAACCCGGGCTGCTATCCGACCGCGAGCATTCTGGCGCTTGCACCGCTGGCGTCCGAGGGGCTGATCGAGGACGTCGTCATCGACGCCAAGTCGGGCGTATCCGGTGCGGGGCGGGCGGCCGCGGAAGAGATGGCCGTCGTCAAGGAATCGGACGACACGAGGCCCTACAAGGTCACCGGCCACCGCCACACTCCGGAAATCGCCCAGGAGCTCGGCGAGCTGGCGGGCAACGGCGCCGCTGCCCTCACGTTCGTGCCCCATCTGATGCCGTATGACCAGGGCGAGCTGGTGAGCTGCTACGTCCGCACCTCCGAGCCCGTCGATCCGTCGCGGATGCTCTCCATATACGAGCACCGCTACGAAGACGAGCGCTTCGTCGAGGTGACCTCCGAGCCGCCGGGAGTGAGCGGGGTGAGGGGGACCAACCTCTGCCGGATCCACCTCGCCCTCAATGAGGCCTCCGGCCGGGTGCTGGCCTTCGCCTCGATCGACAACCTCTGGAAGGGCGCCGCCTCTCAGGCGATCCAGAACCTCAACCTGATGCTGGGACTGCCCGAAGGTGAGGGGATCTCCTGATGGGCGCGGCGACGCAGACGTTCTTCCGCTCCCGCTGGGTGACGCCGCCGCCCGAATACGAGCAGCTCGAGCCGGCAGAGCTCGCCCCCGGCTTCCGGTCGGCGGGCGTCGCGTGCGGGCTCAAGGACGGCGGGGGGACGGATGTCGGGGTCATGACGTGCGATACGGATGAGGTGAGGTCCGCCCTGGCGCTGACCCGAAACGCCGCAGCCGCGGCGCCGATCCGGGTCTGCCGGGAGGAGTGCGACGCCGGCGCGCTTCGCGCCGTGGCCGTCAACTCCGGAAACGCGAACGCCGCTACCGGCGAGCAGGGCTACCGGGATGCCCTCGCCATGCGAGACGCCGCAGCCGGGGCCCTCGACGTCGAGCCGCGCAGCGTTGCGGTTGCGGAGACAGGGATGATCGGCGTTCCGCTCGATATCGAGGCGGTCACCGCCGGCGTGCTCGAGGCAGTCCAGGGACTTTCGGTTACCGGAGGGGAGGACTTCGCCCGAGCGATCATGACTACAGACAACGGCCCTAAGCGCTGCGCGATCCGCGCCGGCGAGGTCACGATCTCCGCTCAGGCGAAGGGCGCGGGGATGATCGAACCCGGCTTCGCGACCATGCTCTGCTTCGTCCAGACCGACGCTGTCGTCGACGATCCGGACGAGGTCCTGCGCGCGGCCCTCGCCGACTCGATGGAGCGAATCACCGTCGACGGGCAGATGAGCACCAACGACACGGTGATGCTCCAGGCCACGGGGACCGCCGGCGCGGTGCTGCCGAGGGGGCTGCTCGAGGCCGTGCTGCTCCAGCTCGCCGTCGAAATCGTCGCTGACGGCGAGGGCGCGACCAGGGTCGGGAGGGCCGAGGTGACGGGCGCGGCCGACGCCGCGGAGGCCGACCGGGTCGCGCGGGCGATCGGAAACTCGCCCCTGGTGAAGACGGCGCTCTTCGGGCGCGACTCCAACTGGGGCCGAATCGCCCAGGCGGCCGGCATGGCACTCGCCGGGGAGCAGCTCGACGAATTGGGCCCGGACCGGATCCAGGCCGCCGACCTCGCCGCCGACCTGCCCGAGGCCGAGCTTTCCATCAATCTGGGCCGCGGCAAGGCCGGGTCGCATGTCTACTTCAGCGACCTCACCCCCGACTACATCCGCATCAACGCCGAGTACACGACATGACCTCCTCCGTCGAGACGCTCCTCGAGGCGCTGCCCTACATCAGGCAGTTCCACGGCCGCACGATCGTGATCAAGTACGGCGGCGCGGCGATGCGCGACGAGGACCTCCGCGAGGCCTTCGCCAGGGACGTCGTCCTCCTCAAGTACGTCGGAATGAATCCGGTGATCGTCCATGGCGGCGGCCCCGAGATCACCCACTACATGGAGCGCATGGGGATGGAGGTGAAGTTCGTCGGGGGCCTCCGGGTCTCCGACGCCGAGACTGTCGAGGTGGCGAAGATGGTCTTGCTCGGCAAGATCAACTCCGACATCCTCACCCGACTCAACCGGCACGGCCAGCCTGCGGTCGGCCTGGGCGGCGAGGACGGCTCGCTCTTCGAGGTCAAGCCGGTGGCGCAGTCCGCCGACGTCGGCTTCGTCGGCGAGATCACCACCGTCAACGTAGACGTGATCGATCACATCGCCGAGGACTACGTGCCCGTGATCGCCTCGGTCGGCACGGATCGCGACGGTGCCTCCTACAACGTCAACGCCGACGAGGCGGCGGGCAAGGTTGCGGCCGCGATGCCCGCCCACAAGGCGATCTTCCTGACCGACGTCGACGGCTGGCTGCGCGACCCCGACGATCCCGGCTCCCGCATCTCGCAGGCCACAGCGGATGAGGTCCGGGCCGCACTGGACCAGGTCGGGGGAGGGATGCGGCCAAAGCTCACAGCCTGCGTGGACGCGATCTCGGGCGGGGTGGAGGCGGCTCACATCGTCGACGGGCGGCAAATGCACTCGCTCCTGCTCGAGCTCTTCACCGACGCCGGGATCGGGACGAAGATCACCGCATGAAGCTCGCCGAGCTTCAGGAGCTCGAAGCCCGTTGGGTGATGCAGACCTACCCTCGCATGCCGGTCGACTTCGTGCGCGGGGAGGGCGCCCGGCTCTGGGACTCGGAGGGCAACGGATACCTCGACTTCCTTGCCGGGATCTCGGTCTGCTCGGTGGGGCATTGTCACCCGGCCGTGGTCGAGGCGGTCCGTGAGCAGGTCGGCACCCTCACCCACACCTCCAACCTGTACCTGACCGAGGGCGGAGTCCAACTCGCCGAGCGGCTCTGCGAGTCGAGCCTCGGCGGCAGGGCATTTCTCTGCAACTCCGGCACCGAGGCGAACGAGTGCGCGATCAAGCTGGTTCGCAAGCACGCCCACGGCCGGGGCATCTCGAAGCCCGAGATCGTGGTGCTCGAGGGCGCCTTCCACGGCCGCACGATGGGCTCGCTCTCCGCCACGCCGGGCCTCGCGACCGAGGACGGCTTCAGTCCCTACCTGCCGGGGTTTCCAGCGGTCCCGCGAGACAACGTCGATGCCCTCCGGGCCGCGGTCGGCGACCGGACAGCCGCGGTGATGCTCGAGCCGATTCAGGGCGAGACGGGGGTACACGTCGTGCCCGACGAGATGATCGCCGCGGCGCGCGAGCTCTGCGACGCCACCGGCGCCCTGCTCGTCTTCGACGAGATCCAGACCGGGATGGGCCGGACCGGATCACTCTGGGCGTACGAGCAGCTGCCGGTGCGACCCGACGTGCTGACCACGGCCAAGGCGCTGGGCGGCGGGTTGCCGGTGGGCGCCTGCGTGACCAGCCCGGAGACCGCGGATGTCCTGGAGCGCGGGGACCACGGCTCGACCTTCGCCGGTGGACCTCTGATCGCCGCCGCCTCGCTGGCCGCCTTCGGCGTGCTCGACGACCCGGAGCTGCTGCGCCGCGCGCGGGATCTGGGGGGCAGGCTCGCCGACGGGCTCGAGCGCATCCATCCGATTTCGGAGGTGCGTGGGCGCGGCCTGATGATCGGCGCCAAGCTCAAGGGAGTCGACGCGAAGGAGGTGGCATCGCGAGCGCTCGCCGAAGGGCTGATCGTCAACCCGATCGGCACCGACACGCTGCGCTTCCTGCCGCCCCTGGTCATCGGCGAGGCCGAGGTCGACGAGGCGCTCGAAATTCTCGGCCGCACCCTGGGCTAGCATCGCGCCCGTGAATACCCGAGCTCGCTGGACCATCGGGATCCTGGTCGCGCTGGTGATCGGACTGGCTGTCGGACTTATCATCATCGCCGCCGACAACAACAACAACAACAACGATCACTCGACGACGACGCAGTCGACTGACTCGACTACCACCCCCACCAAGCCTCTGACCACCACCTCCCAGACGACGACGTCGATCCCCACCCAAACGAACGGCGGAACCTCCGTCCCTAACCCAGGGCGATCGACCACCCCGGGCGGCACGGGGGGCCTCTAGGTGGCCGCCCGGGGCTCGACGGACCCGGACTTCTTCAGCAGCGCAAAGTCCTTTCCGATCACCGTCGGTGCGCTGATCAAGCCCGGCGAGATCCGGGGTTATTACGTCGATTTCCGGTTCAAGGCGGAGAAGCCGTCCTGGCCGCCGAGTTGGCTGCGCCCGCGAGGCGAGCAGATGCATGTCGCAACCGCGCAGTGGGGCCTGGGCTCCTTCGAGCGATACCTGGCGAACGAAGGCGAGGAATGGCTCGCCGCCGCGATCGGCGCCGGCGATTACATGCTGGACGACCAGGATCCCGGTGGGGGCTGGATCCACGGCATGCCGATGGCACACAGCTACCTCATTCATCCTCCTTGGATCTCGGGCATGGCGCAGGGGGAGGGTGCGAGCCTCCTGGTCCGCCTGTACGAGCAGACAGGGGAGGAGCGCTACGCAGATGCGGCCCTGCGTGCGCTCGAGGCGTTGCGCAAGCCGGTCGGGGCCGGTGGAGCAAGGGCAATGCTGGGAGGGGGGCCATTCTTCGAGGAGTACCCGACCGAGCCCCCGTCGTACGTGCTCAACGGGGGCATCTTCGCGCTCTGGGGCTGCTATGACGTGGCCACCGCGCTCGACGACGCGCGCGCAGCCGAAGACTTCGCAGAGGGCCTGGACACCTTGGCCAGGAACATCGAGCGCTGGGATACGGGCTACTGGTCGCTCTATGACCTCTTTCCGCATCCGGGGATCCGGAACGTGGCGAGCTCCGCGTACCACAGCCTGCACATCATGCAGCTGCGCGCGATGCAGATCATCGCGCCTCGTCCGGAGCTGCGGGACGCGGCAACTCGCTTCGAGGGCTACGCGACATCCCGCCTCAACACGAGGCGTGCGTTCGCCACGAAAGCGCTGTTCAGGGTCATCACCCCGCGTAATCGCGTGCTCGCCCACCGCATGCCCTGGAGCGAATCACGACGGGGCCGCAATGTAAAAAACAGCGCAGTGCCTTCGTCTCTCGTCCTCTGCTACCACGCCGTAAGCAACCATTGGCCGTCGGTTCTCGCGGTCACGCCAGACCGCCTTCGCGAGCAGCTCGAGTTCCTGGTGCGCCACGGTTATCGCGGAGCGACCTTTTCCCAGATCGTCGCCGGAGAGGTCCCGTTCAAGGCGGTCGCGATCACCTTCGACGACGGCTACCGATCCGTGCTTGACCATGGATTCCCGGTGCTCAGCGAGTTTGGTTTCCCCGCCACGGTGTTCGTCCCGACCTCGATGGTCGGGCTGTCCAGACCCATGAGTTGGCCCGGCATCGACAAATGGGTCGGCGCCGCTCACGAGGATGAGCTCATACCGATGACCTGGGACGAGCTTCGACTGCTCAGGGACGCCGGATGGGAGATCGCCTCGCATACCCACTCGCACCCGAAGCTCACCGAGGTCGGTGACGCGGAGCTCCGGACCGAGTTGGTCACCTCGCGCGAGATCTGCAGCAGAGAATTGGGGGGCGACTGCCGGGCGATCGCCTATCCGTACGGATTTGTCGACGATCGCGTCGCCCGCGCCAGCAGGGGAGGCCGGCTACGAGGCGGCGGCGACCCTTCGCCCGGGTCCGCGGGATCCCCTGCGCTGGCCCAGGTTCGGGGTGTATCCATTCGACCAGGGGGCCCGGTTCCGCGTGAAGGTCTCGCCGGCGGTGCGCGCGGTGAGGAACTCGAGTGCGGGCCGGCTGCTCGAGAAGACGCGCCAGTTCTCCCGGCGCCACACGAGCTGACCTGCGCGCCGTGCCGCCGAGGACGCACCTGCGCCCATGCTGAAGACGATCGACGATCTGGGACAGCTCGCCGAGATCGAGGAGGACTGGCGACGCCTCGCCGAGGCCCAGGGGAACGCCTTCCTGACGCCTGAGTGGTTTCGGTGCTGGTTCGGCGAGTACGGAGACACGGCCGAGCCGTTCGTGCCTGCCCTGATGGGGGAGGACGGCTCGTGCCGAGGCGTGATCCCCCTCGCGCTGCCGAGGTCCGGACGGCCGCGCGTCTGCCGGCTCGCCGGCGCCAGTCTGGGCGACTGCTTCCAGCCGGTGGCTGCCGCGGGTGATGACGGCCGGGTGGCAGCCGCTGCGGGCGAGGCCCTGGGAGGCGTCCACGGCAAATGGAGCGTGATCGCGCTCGACCACGTCGAGGGTTCGGATACATGGGTCGGCCCGCTCGCCGAGGCGACCGGACGGAGGGTGAAGCGCCGCTCGCGGGAGGCGGCCGGCCTCCCCTGGATCGATCTCGCCGCGCACGGGGACTGGGAGGGCTACCTGGCGAGCCGGAGCTCCCACCTGCGCAAGCGCCTTCGCCAGCTCGATCGGAAGCTGGAGCGCGACCACGATGTGCGTATTCGCCGAACCGAGGGCCCGGAGACGCTGGCGGCGGACGTCGAGGCGCTGTTCGAGCTCCACGACCGCCGCTGGCAGGCGGAGTCCAGCCTGGGCAGCCCGCGCGCCCGGTCGTTCCACGCCGCGTTCGCCGCCTCCGCGCTCGACCGCGGCTGGCTCCGTCTCTGGTTCCTCGAGCTGGACGGAGAGCCCGTGGCTAGTTGGTACGGCTGGAGGCTCGGCGCCCGGTACTCCTTTTACAACGGCGGCTTCGACCCGTCGCACTCGAAGCTCAGCCCCGGGATGGTCCTGCTGGCGCGGGTGCTGGAGTCCGCCTTCGAGGAGGGCGCTCAGATCTTCGACTTCCTGCTCGGGGACGAGTCCTACAAGAGTCGTTTCGCCGACGAGACGCGGGAGGTGCACGACCTGACGCTGGCCCGCTCGCTGCCACATCCGGCCTCACTGGTGACCGGGCTCGAGTTCGGAATGCGCAGCCTCGGGCGGCTCCTTCCAGCGTCGGTCAGGGCGCGTCTGGCGCGACGGTCGCTTCTCGCGGGTAAAGGCCGCTAGCGAGCGCGCCGATCGTATGCGTAGATTTCCGCGATGTGGAAGGAGAACCCCAGCCTGTGACCGCCCGAACGGCAGTGATCCTCGCCGGCGGCAAGGGAACCCGGCTGCGCCCATACACGGCGGTGCTGCCGAAGCCGCTCGTCCCGGTCGCCGATCGGCCGATCCTTGAATTGGTGATCCGCCAGCTCGCGCGTCACGGCTTCACGCACATTGACCTCTCGGTAGGTCACCTCGGGGGGCTCATCAAGGCCTATCTGGACCACGTCGAGCTCCCCGAGGGCCTCGAACTGCGCTACTGGTGGGAGGACGAGCCCCTCGGCACCGCCGGCGCCCTGACGCACATCGAGGATCTCGATGAGCCGTTCCTGGTGATGAACGGCGACGTCCTGACCACGCTCGACTACGCGCAGCTGATGCGCTTCCACGAGGGCCACGAAGGGGGGCTGACGATCGCCACGCATCGCCAGAACGTGGACATCGACCTGGGCGTGATCGACTCGGAGGACGGCTTTGTCACCAACTACGTCGAGAAGCCGACGATGCGTTTCGACGTCAGCATGGGCGTCTATGCCTACGACCCCGACGTGCTGCGATTGATTCCCGATCGGCGTTTCGACTTCCCCGACGTCGTCAAGGCGATGCTCGAGGCTGGCCGGAAGGTCGCGATCTACACGGGCCCCGGCGTCTGGTTCGACATCGGGACGGTCGGCGAGCACGAGCGGGCGATCGCGGAAATCGAGGCCCACCCAGAGCTGTTCGAGGATGGCTGATTGGCGCGTCCCACTCGCCGACGTCGAGGTCGGCGAGGAGGAGATCAGCCGCCGTCGTGGAGATCTACCGCTCCGGGTGGCTCAGCATGGGCCCCCGGACGGAGGAGCTCGAGGAGCGATTCGCCGACTACGTAGCGTCGCGGCACGCCGTCGCGGTGACGAACTGCACAGCCGCGCTTCACCTGATCTGCGCCGCGGCGGGCCTCGGGCCGGGCGACGAGGTGATCGTCCCCTCGTTGACGTTCGTCGCCACGGCCGGCGCGATCCGCCAAGCCGGCGCGACCCCCGTGTTCGCCGAGATCGCGGCGCTCGATCGGCCGTGGCTCTCGGCGGAGGCCGCCCGAGGCGGCGATCGGGGCGAGGACCAAGGCGATCATGAACATGACCTACGGCGGGTCATCCAGGCGAGAGCGCCGAGCTCTGCGCGACTGGCGACGGAGCCGAGGGCTCGTACTTCTCGAGGACGCGGCGCACGGGCTCGGCGGCAGCGTCGGCGAGACGTCACCTCGGGACATTCGGCATCGCCGGCGCGTACAGCTTCTTCTCCAACAAGAACCTCCCGATCGGGCGAGGGCGGGATGGTCGTCACCGACGACGACGAGGTGGCGGCGCGGGCCGGCTGCTGCGTTCGCACGGGATGACGTCCCTCACCTGGGACCGCCACCGCGGCCACGCCAGCGGCTACGACGTGGTCGAGCCGGGCTTCAACTACCGGATCGACGAGCCGCGGGCCACTCTCGCGATCGCACGGCTGGCCAGGCTCGACGCCGACAACGACAAGCGCGCGGCTGCCGCCGGCCTCTATCGCGAGCGTCTCGAGCGGCTCGACGGAATCACCCCGACCGCGCCGGCGGACGTGGGGGGCGAGTCCGCGAACCACCTGTTCACCGCGGTCTTCGATGAGGGCATCGACCGGGACGCCGTCAGGGAGGCCCTGGCCGAGTCCGGGGTCCAGACGAGCATGCACTACCCGCCGATCCACCTGTTCAGCGGGTACCGCGCGGACGTCGACCTGCCGCTGACCGAGGTATACGCCCGGCGCGCCGTGACCCTGCCGCTTTTCCCCGGGATCGGGGAGGAGCAGATCGAGTTGGTGGTGCGAAGCCTCGGCGAGGCCCTGGACCGCGGCTGACACCGGGTATGCGGGTCCTGATCGCAAGTCAGTACTTCCCTCCGGAGATCCATGGCCCGTCGGCCAGGCTCGGCGCCTTCGCCGGCGGCCTGGCGGAGCTCGGCCACGAGGTGGAGGTCGTCTGCGAGGTTCCGAACCACCCGGGCGGCATCGTCGCGCCCGGCTACGGCGGCCACTTCGTCGACCGGCGGCGCTTGGATGGCTACGACGTCAACTACGTCTGGGTCCATGCGACGCCATCGAAGCGGGCGAGGTCCCGCATCGCCAACTACGCCTCCTACCTGCTCAGCGCAACCCTGGTCGGGGCGGTGCGCAGGCGGCCGGACGTGGTCTTCGCTTCGTCGCCTCCGCTGCCGGTGGGGAGTGTGGGATCCGCGCTGGCGTTGAGGTTCCGCGTTCCCTGGGTCCTCGATGTCCGCGATCTCTGGCCCGATGCCGCAGTCGCGGTGGGGGAGATGGAGGAGGGCCGCCTCTATCGGATGGCAGCAGGGATCGAGCGCCGGCTCTACCGCAGCGCTGCCGCAATCACAGCCGCGACCGAGGACTTCGTCAGGGAGATCGAGGGCCGCGGCGGCGCCGGCAAGGTCGCCCTGGTGCGCAACGGGACCAGTGCGCTCTTCCTCGACGCCGGCCTGGGTGAGCCCGACCGCTCGCAGCTGGCTGAGGCAGAGGGCCGGTTCACGTGGACCTACGCGGGCAACCTCGGCCTCGCGCAGGGCCTGGAGACGGCGGTCGAGGCGGCGGGTCAGCTCGGCGACGGCTTCCGGCTCATTCTGATCGGCGAGGGTCCACGGCGGGCCGAGCTGATCCGGATGGCTGAGTTCCTCCCACCTGGGACGGTGGAGATCCGTGATCCGATCCCACCCGAACGGGTCGTAGGCCTGCTGCGGGCTTCGGATGCCCTGCTGGTCTCCCTCGCACCCGGGTTCGACGGCTTCGTGCCGTCCAAGCTCTTCGACTTCTGCGCGATGAGCAGGCCGGTGGTTCTCGCCTCGGCGGGAGAGGCTGTCGAGCTCGCCGAAGAGGCCGAGGCGGCGGTCTGCGTTCCCCCGGCGAACCCCGGTGCCCTGGCCGGTGCCGTGCGTGCTCTCGCCGAGGACTCCGGCCTGCGGGCGCGCCTGGAGGCGCGAGGCAGGGAGTTCGCCGTACGGAACTCCCGTGAGGCCGGCGTGGCCGAGCTCGAGCGCATCCTCGCGCGCATCGTGGGCGAGGCCCGTCGGGGCAGGAGAAGCGCTTGAGTACCATCGCCGCGATGAGCCGGGCGAACGGATCCGGGGGGCGGCCCGTCGTCTGCGTTCAGGGCCTGGGGTTCGTCGGGATGGCGATGGCCCTCGCCACGGCGAGCGCCCGGCTTCCGGACGGCTCGCCGGCCTTCGACGTGATCGGCGTGGAGCTCGACAACGCTGCCGGTCGCAGCCGGGTGGAGGCCATCAACGAGGGCCGCCTGCCGATCACCAGCTCAGACTCGCGGATGGAGGCAGCCCTGGCCGAGGCCGTGAAGGCCGGGAACCTGAAGGCGACCACGGACCCGACCGCGTATGAGTCCGCCCAAGTGGCGATCGTCGACATCGGTCTCGACGTGACCAGGACGGACGACGGTCCGACGGTCGACTTCAGCGGGCTGCGGGCTGCGGTTCGGTCGGTGGCGGAGCGCCTCCCGGCCGGGGCGCTGATGATCGTCGAGACCACGGTGCCGCCGGGAACGTGCGCAACGGTGGTCGCCCCCGAGATCGAGAGCGCTTTGAAGCAGCGCGGCCTCCCTCCTGGCTCGATTCTTTTGGCCCATGCCTACGAGCGGGTGATGCCGGGTCCGCAGTACCTCGACTCGATCGTCAACTACTGGCGGGTCTACGCGGGCCACACCCCTGAGGCGGCCGACGCCTGCGAGCGATTCCTCTCGGCGGTGGTGAACGTGGAGGAGTACCCGCTGACCAGGCTGGGGTCCACCACCGCCTCCGAGACCTCGAAGGTGCTCGAGAACAGCTACCGGGCCCTGACCATCGCCTTCATGGAGGAGTGGGGGCGCTTTGCCGAGGCCGCCGGATTCGATCTGTTCGAGGCGATCGACGCCATCCGGATGCGTCCGACGCACACGAACATGCGCCAGCCGGGGTTCGGCGTCGGCGGCTACTGCCTGACGAAGGATCCGTTGTTTGCCGAGTACGGCGCTCGGCAGCTGCTCGGCTTCGACCAGCTCGAGTTCCCATTCTCGGAGGGAGCGCTCGAGGTGAACGATGTGATGCCGCTCGTCACCCTCGACAAGGTCGATCAGCTGCTGGGTGGCCTGGCCGGCAAGCGCATCCTGCTGCTCGGAGTCTCCTACCGGGAGGGGGTGGCGGACACGCGCGAATCTCCCGCCGCGACGTTCGTGGCCGAGGCGAAGAGGCGCGGCGCCGAGGTCGTCGCTCAGGACCCGTTGGTCAGTGACATGGGCGAGGGCCAGGCGGCCGAGGTACTAGCCGAGCTGCCCGAGCCCGACGGCTTCGACGCAGTGGTGTTCGCGGTGCCACACGCGCAGTACGCGGAGCTCGACCTGCCCGGGTGGCTCGGCCAGGCCACGCCGCTCATGGTCGACGCGAGCCGTGTCCTCGACGTGCAGAAGCTCAGGGACCTGGCGGGCGGCGGATTGCGGGTGTGGAGCATCGGGCGGGGTGAGATCACCGCTTGAGCCGGGTGCTGATCACGGGCGGAGGTGGATTCATCGGCGCGCACCTGGCGCGCTTCCTGGCGGACCGAGATCACGAGGTGGATCTCGTCGATGATTTCTCCCGCGGCCAACTGGACGCCGACCTGACCGCGCTGGTGGAGCGGTCGAACGTCCGCCTGATCGAGAAGGACATGCTCGCGCCCGATGCTCTCGGCGATCTCCCGGCCGAGTACGGGCTGATCTTCCATCTCGCCGCGATCGTCGGTGTGGCAAACGTGCTCGACGCTCCCGACCGGGTCCTGCGCCGAAACGTCGACTTGCTGGTCGCGGCGCTGGAGCTCGCGGCTCGCCAGCGCGACCTCGAGCGGTTCCTGTTCGCTTCGACGAGCGAGGTGTACGCCGGGACGCTGGCGCTCGGCAATCTGCCGTTGCCGACACCCGAGGACGCGCCCCTCACCGTCCCGGACCCGCGCCTGCCCCGTACCTCCTACATGCTCTCCAAGATCTTCGGAGAGGCGATGTCCTACCAGAGCGGCCTGCCGGTCACGGTGGTTCGGCCGCACAACGTGTACGGGCCACGCATGGGCCTGGCCCACGTCATTCCCGAGTTGCTCCAGAGAGCCCACGACGCCGAGGACGGCGGCCGCCTCGGCGTCTACTCGGTGGAGCATCGCCGGACGTTCTGCCACGTCTCCGACGCGGTCGAGATGTTCACGCGAGCCGCCCAGGCTCCGGAGGGAACGGGTGAGACGCTCAACGTCGGCAAGCAGAAGCCAGAGATCCCGATCGGCGAGCTGGCCGAGCTGATCGTCGAGATCGTCGGCCGCCGCTTGGAGATAGAGCCCCTGGAGACCCATCCCGGATCGCCGGCACGCCGCTGTCCGGACATGACGAGGACGTCCGAGGTGACCGGCTACGTCGCCGGGATGTCCATCGAGGATGGTGTGCGCGACACCTATGAGTGGTACCGGCGAAACGTGTTCGAGGCGTAGTGCCTCCCCCTGGACGCTCGAAGCTGCGCGTGCTGACCCTGGTGGATGGCGTCGGCACCTTCGGCGGTGGCGAAACGCTCGCCCGATCGATCACGACCGGATTGGACAAGAGCCGCTTCGAGCCGACCCTGTGTGTGACGAGGTGGCGACCCTCGCCCGAGTTCGATGCCGCGCTGGCGGAGCTCGATGAGGCCGGAGTCAGGTTCGTCGGACTCGAGCGACGCGGGCGTCTCGATCTGAGGCCGTGGCGCGTCGTGGTGCGGATGCTCCGAGGCGGCGTGGACGTTCTCCACAGCCACAAGTTCGGATCCAACGTCTGGGCCGCCGCGCTCACCACCGTGGCGCGGCCACCCGTATTCGTTGCCCACGAGCACAGCTGGTCGTACAGCGGGGACGTATTCAGGGGCCTGCTGGACCGGCGTCTGATCGCGGCTCGGGCCGACGCCTTTGTCGCGGTCTCGCGTGACGACCAGCGAAAGATGGAGGAGATCGAGCGGATCCCGCCCGAGAAGACCCGCTTCATCCCCAACGGCATCGAGCTTGAAGCCGCTCCCCCCAACGCCGGGCAACGAATTCGGCGCGAGCTCGGACTGGGCGCGGCCCAGCCGGTGATCGGCACCGTCGCCTCGCTTCGCTCACCTAAGGCACTCGATGTCTTGATCGAGGCCGCGCTGATGCTGCGAGAGGAGTTCGCGGACCTCGCAGTCCTGATCGTCGGGGGGGCTGACCCACGCGAGGCCGAGGAAGCGGTGCGCCTGCACGAGCTGGTCGATCGGTTGGGAGCGGGTGAAACCGTTCGCTTCCTCGGCCTCCGTGACGATGTGCCCAGCCTGCTCGCCGCACTCGACATTGCGGTGATCTGCTCGGACAACGAAGGGAGCCCCTTGTCGGTAATGGAGTACATGGAGGCGGCCCTGCCCGTCGTGGCGACAAGCGTTGGCGGCGTCCCGGACATCGTGGTGGACGGGGAGACAGGGTTTCTCGTGCCGCCGCGGGACCCGACGGGCATCGCGGCCGCGGTGAGGCGCCTGCTCGCCGAGCCGGAGTTGGCCAGGCAAATGGGTGGGGCGGGGCAAAGGCGCCGGCGGGCCGAGTTCGATCTCTCAGCGACGGTCAGGCGGGTCGAGCAGCTCTACGAGGAGCTGTACGAGGCGACCACGGGCATCTCCGAAGTGCGCTGAGGGCGGGTTGTGGACGCTGCGGCTGCTACCGCGCGAACATGCTCGATGCGTACCCTCGGGCGGAGCGCAGCTGAGAAGGGGTGAGTTCTCCGGTCGCCATCAGCACGCTGAAGTAGGTAGCCAGCGCCAAAACGGCTCCTACGACGAGGTCTGCGGCCCCCAGCTTGCCCGTTCCGAACCCGAACAGCACCGCCGACATTGCGAGGGCTGCCAGCGAGGCGCGAGCCAGGGTCAGACCCAGCGGGCCGAGCGGAAGGTCGATCAGCCGGCGAATGATGACACCGTGGCCGACGACGAAGAAGAGGAAGGCCACGTCAGTACCGATTGCGCCGGCAACAATTCCGATCTTCGGAATGAGGATCACGTCGATGACGGTATTGATTCCGACCGCACCGATGGCCAGTGGGATCCGGCTTCGTGCCTCCCCGAGATAATTGACGGTGAGCGAAAGCAGTGGGCCCAGCGACGCGAGTAGGACGTAGGGCGCTAGCGCCCTGAGCACGTCCACAGACGCTCCATAGCGAGGACCGAGCACCAGATCGATGATCGGGGTGGCCCAGACGACCAGCGGCGGGATCAACATCAACTGAAAGCCGAGCACCAGCCTGAGGGCGAGGCTGAAGGAACGCGTGTCGGGTGTCTGATCCGGCCCGCGCGCAAGGCGCGGGCTGACGCCCGCCGCAAGCGCGAGGGCCACGAACTGGGTCAGGGTGATGATCTGCACCGGAGCGTTGAAGGATCCGGCCGCGGTCGGATCCAGGAACACCCCGATCAGCAGGACGTCGATGTAACCGAAGGCCGCAAAGGCCGCATCGATCACGAAGAGCGTTCCGGCGTATCTGGCGATTCGCCGCGCTGTGAGCCCAGATGCCGAGGTGACCACTCTTGTGTTGCCGATGATGCGCAATAGGAGCAGCGCCCCGAGCGCGGTGCCGAAGCCGTAGCCGATTGCCCTTCCCGCGATGGCACCGCTGACCCCGGCTCCGGCGAGCACAAGGCCGAAGGCAGCGCTGAACTCCACAGCGCTCTCCGCAAAAAACAGCCTGAAGCCGACCGAGTTACGACCGATCGCCTCGAAGGTGGTCGTGAAGAAGAGCATGAAGCCCTGCACGAGGATTGCCAGGGACATGATCCAGAGCGCCGTCTTCAGCGAGGGAGCGCCATAGGCGTCTGCTATCGGCTCCGCGAGGACGATGAGCCCCACGGAGACGGCGCCTGCGCCGATCGCCTTCAAGCGGATCCCGTGGCGGACCACCTCGACGACCTCCCCCGTGTTGGCCCGGCGCTCGGCGATGAAGCGGGCGGCGGAGCGGGTCACCCCGAAATCCGCCGGGATGATGAGAACACCCCCAACGCTGAGGGCGAGGGCGTAGACGCCGTAATCGTGGGGACCCAGGTAGCGAACGAGAAAGAGCGTCAGCCCGCCGGTGAACAGCCCGCTCACGGCCCGAATTCCAAAGGCGAAGATGGTGTTTCGGCGGATGCTCTCCGGGCCGGAGGCGGTTCGCGACCGGGAAGGGCTCAGGAGGCCCTGCCTCGTTCGGGCGGAGTCTCATCCCGTCCCTTCGCGATCGCAAGCATCGCCGGTCCCATCGCGAGCAAGAGCCAGAGCTGCTTGTTGTATTGGTTGGAAGCGAAGAAGAGTGAGGACAGGAGCCCGATCGTTGCGACTAGCTGGGCACGAGTGAGGATCTCCATGAGCAGGTTTCCGTCACGCTCGAACCAGCGGATGGCCTGCAGGCTGCAGGCCAGCAGCCCGAGGATCACCCCCAGGAACAGGGCCAACCCGATCGCACCCGTCTCTGCCCAGGCTTGCAGGTAGGCGTTGTGGGCGACCTTCTGAGTGTCGACGATGAAGTCCGAGCGACGCAGCAGCCCGGGCTGGATGAGCAGATAGTGAATCGATGAGGTGGGGAAGTTTCCAGCACCGACGCCCCGGACGGGATGGGCCTGGACCATCCTCCAGGCGACCTTCCAGATGTCCTCGCGTCCGTGGCCCCCCTCCTCGGAGGTGGTCACGCGCGCCCTATCCGCCGCCGGGGCGAAAAAGGCGAAGTACATCACCGCGCTGCCGACCACCAGCGCGCTCAGCGCGACGACGCGGGGGCGCCAGCGCCCGGCGAAGACGATGGCGGCGATCACCGCCACGAACAGCGCGATCAGCCCTGAGCGGGAGACCGTCAGGATGATCCCCGCCAGTGAGAGCGCGCCGGCCCCGAAGGCCACGGTGCGTAGGGCCGGCTTGCGGCGAGCCACCAGAGCGAGGCCCGTGGCCAGCGCGAGGCCCGCGACGAGGACGGCTGCCAGCTCGTTGGAATCGTCGGAGGAGCTCGCGATCCTGGCTGCCTCACCATACGGGGTTGGCCCCGCGCCCTTGAGGACGGCGAGGATCGTCGCCAGCGAAGCGCCGATGGCGAAGGCCCAAAAGACCTTCGTAACATCGCGTTCGCCCCGAACGGCGGTGAAGACGATCAGCAGGAGAATCGCGTTCAGGGCCAGACGGGAGACCGCGTCGAAGGCCGCCGCCGGGTGCTCGGACCAGGCGAAGCTCAACCCGTTCCAGGCCAGAAACATCAGCAGCACGCCGATGATCCTCGGGTGCACCCGGATGAAGTCACTCCTGGCATCGGGTCGCGTCGCGATGGTGCCGAGCCAGGCGAGCGCGACCAGCAGGCCCACCAACTTGGTCAGGCTCGTGCTGCCGAGGCCGGGCACGGTCTCGAAGAAGCTGATCCCCGTGAAGAGGACGACACCGGTCGTCAGATCCGAGAAGATGACGAGCAGGAGCGCGATTGCAACGGCCGCGCCGATTGCGAACCCCGGTGACACCCCGGCGAGCACCCCGACCGGCGCCGCGAGGCCGGCCACCCACAGGGGCCCGATCCATCTCCTCCAGTCGACTCTCGCCGCCATGTGGCGGCCCGCTTACCTGTCTCGGTTGACGCCGGCGGTGAGCGCAGAGGGACGGCTCCGATCGCCGTCCGAGGGAGCTTCGGTGTAGTAGCGGTAGTCGCGGCGCCCGGGGCGCGGGGTGGCGATCACCGCAAAGCCGATCGGGGTGATGCCGCTCTCCGCCAGCAAGTCGGCGAGCTGAGAGAGCTTGTCGAGACGGGTCTGGCCGATGCGCGCGACCAGCAGCACATCGTCGGCCTGACGCGCCAGCGGGAGGGCGTCGATCACCTCATTGAGGGGTGGGGAGTCGATGACCACGTAGTCCGCGAGCCGCCGAGCGTCCGCGATCATCGCATCGGCCGCGGGGATCGAGAAGAGGTCGGTCACCCAGCCGCCCCCGGACTGGTCGGCGAGCAGGGCTCTCAGATGTGGCCCGTAGGCCGGGCTGGAGACCAGCGCCTGCGACAGCCGGGTGTGCTCGATCAGCACGCTGACGACGCCGCCATCGGTCGGCTTGAGGTCGAGGACGGATCCCAGCGAGGGCCGCCGCAGGTCCGCCTCGATCAGGATCACGTCCCGTCCGGTGAGCGCGAGCGACGAGGCCAGGTTGACGGCGGTGGTGCTCTTTCCCTCGCTGGCGGACGGGCCGGTGACGAGGATCACCTGCCCCCCCTTGTCCTCACCGCCGGCACGGGCGACCGTCGCCCGCAATGTCCGGTAGGCCTCCGCCGCCGCCGGGGTCAGATGCCGCGGACCGATTGGCTTATCGCGGCGGGCGCTTTCCTTCGGAATTCGGGCGAGGATCGGAAGGCGGAAACGACGTCGCAACTGCTCCTCCCGGCGGAGGCGCGGGTCGAGGATCTGGGACGCGAACGCGCCCACGATTCCGAGCAGGAGGCCGCCGATCAAGCCGCCGGCGAGCGTCAGAGCGGGGCGGGGCGAGGCGGCCGACTGCGGAAGATCCGCCAGTGTCTCGACCCGCATGCTGGGGTCCGGGCCGGTGCTCAGGGCCTGCAGCTCAGCCAGCGTCCCGGTGGTGTCGGAGGTTCCGGGTGCTGACAGGGTCGCCTTGAGTCCCTGGAACTGGCTGGCGATCTCCCTGTGGAGTTTGGCGGTCTGCTCGGCGACGGCCTGATTGGCGAACGAGTTCGCAATTCTCTGCGCATCGGCCTTGGAGTCCCGCTCCGCCGTAACCGCCACGATGTTGCTCTGGGCGATCGGCAGGGCGGTGACCTGCTTCAGCAGGTCCTGTGGGCTTTCGCTGAGGTGGAGTTGCGCCTTGACTCGAGCGGCGACGTCCACGTTCGTAATCAGCTTGGACGCGGTCTCGACGTCCCGCGTCGGGTCGGCGCTCTGCCTGATCAGGGGGAGACTCGGGAGGGTGTCGGGCGCCACAGGGGTGATCAGCATGTCGGCCTCGGCCTGGTAGGTCTTGGTCGCGACCACCAGGTAGACGATGGCCACCAACATGCAGACCGCGGTCGAGACGACGACGAGCACCCAGCGCTCGCGGATCGTCTCGAGGTAGCGCTTTAGGCCGAGCTCCTCCTCGGGAGGCTCGAGCCATTGCGATGTGCTGATGGGTTCCTGGGCCAAGGCGTTAGTGGGTCCCCCCCGGGGCGGATATTGTGACAGGGGATTCGGGTGTCGCCGGTCACCGGATTGCGGCCACCTTAAGGTCGATCCCGAGGACGCTCAATCTAGAGGCTGCATTCGACCCCGATGAACCGCGCGGTTCGTTCGGTCTCGGACTCCAGCGTGTGGGCCTGGACCACCTCGACGCCTCGTTCGACCAGCTCGCTGCGAAGCTCCGCATCCCTGCCCACCAGGGCAAGTTGCTGGGCCGTCTCCTCCGGGCGCCCGGCGGGAACCAGCAGGGCGGCGTCGTCCACCGCTTCGCGAATCCCCCCGACGTCGGTGGCGACCACCGGCAGCCTGGCGGCGAAGGCCTCGTAGAGGATCTGGGGAAGCCCCTCGGTCCAGGTGACGTGGGCGAGCGCGTGCGCCTCGCGATACGCCTCGGCGAGTCCAACGTCGTGCGGGACGTAGCCGCGGAACTCGACCGCGTCGGCGACGCCCAGTTCGCGGACCCGTTGCTCCAGCGCAGGACGCAGGTCCCCCTCGCCGCAGACCACCAGCCGCCAGCGGGGGTCGAGACGGCGCAGCGCCGCGATCACGTCGGCGAGTGCCAGCGGGTTCTTCTCGGACTCGAGGCGGCCGACGCTCAGGGCGACCAGCTCCCCGGAGTAGTCGCGGGTGTCCGGCTCGGCGGGGGCGATATCTGCCGAGCGGATCAGCGAGATCGAGACGTCGAGCAGGGCGCGGCTGTGCGCGTACTGCCGCGCCAGCGCCGGCCCGACGACGATCGTCGGCCAGCGCCGCGCCAGGGCCCTGAACCCGAGGTAGATCGCGCGCGCCAGCGCGATTCGCACGTGGCGTCCCCGATGCCTCGTCCGCATGTATTCGACGGAGTCCTGCCGGACCCCGAGGAAGACGCGGCGACCCCGGAGTCGAGCGACCAGCGCGAACGGGAAGGCGAGTGGGTGCGGCCCCAGGATCCAGACGCAATCGAGCTGATCGAGCGCCCGCCAGAAGGGGCGCATGGAGCCGAGCATCCCGCGAATCGCCGGCAAGGTGTGCGAGAGGCTCGGGTAGTTGGGGAGGGGGACGAAGTCCACCTCGCCGAGCGGGTACCGCGATGCTCCCTCGGGGTCGAGCTTTCCGATCACGGCGACTCGCTCGAGCCGGTGGGCGAGCTCGGCGATGAAGATCGCGAAGGCACGCTCGGCGTAGGGCCGCCCGTCCTTCAGGGAATAGGCGTAATCGGTGTAGACGCCGAGCCGGGGCACGAGGCGAGGATATTGGGACGCCTCCGGGGCGCCGTCGCGGTTGTCGGCTAGGTTGCCGCATATGGCGTCCGAAGAAGGTCGGCAGGGCTGGCCCTCTGCCGCCGGTGCGGTGATACCGCTGCTCGTCTTCGGTGGGGTTCTCGCCTGGTGGGGAGTGAAGAGCGGCGGGTACTTCGAGGTCACCTACCTGCCGGGGACGATGATCCTGCTCGGCCTGGCGGCCGCGTTCCTTTTCTTCTCGCCGGCCACCGGTACGCTGCGGGGGGCCGCCCTGATCAGCTTCGCCGGCCTGCTGGGACTGGCGGCCTGGACCCTGATCTCGGGGATCTGGTCTTCGGTCCCCGCCGTCGCCTTTTCCGACTCGCAGCGCGTGCTCGGCTACGCCGCCGCCTTCGTGGTCGGCGCATGGTCCTGCCTGCTGCTCGGTCGGCGCATGTTGCTCGCCCTCAGCCCGCTCGCGCTGGCGGGGGCAGTCGTCGCGCTGGTGACGCTGATCGTCCTTTGGACGGGGTCGAATTCCCACGACTTCTTCGAGACCGACGCGACCCTCCGCTATCCGATCGGCTACCGCAACGCGGAGGCGGCGTTCTTCCTGATGGCGATGCTGCCCGCCATCGTGCTCTGTGTTTCTCGCGATCTCCCCTGGCAGCTCCGGGGGGTCCTCCTGGCGTCCTCGACCCTCATGATCGAGCTCGCGATCCTTGCCGAGAGCCGCGCCTCCCTCCCCGCAGTGCTCATCGGGGTGGCGCTCCTGATCGGATTGCATCCCGACCGGCTGCGCGTACTCGGCTGGCTCGGGCTCGCGGCGATCCCGGCCGCCATCGCTCTGCCCTGGCTGCTGGACCCCTTCCAGCTCGATGCCGGCCGAAGCGCCGCGGAGATCCCTCCGCTCCACCGGGCGTGCGTGGCGATGGCCATCACCACCGCGCTCAGCCTCGGCGTGGGCCTGGTCGCGGCGCGGTTCGGGTCCCGCCTCTCCCTCCCCCAGCGAGTTCGCACCGGGATCAGCCGGGCACTCCTGGCGGTGCTCGCCGTGATCATCCTCGCCGGGCTCGTGGCGCTCTTCAGGAGCGACGGGGGCCCGGGCGGCTTCGTCAACCGTCGCGTGGACCAGCTCACCGCAGGGACCCCTGACCTCGCCAACCAGGGCAGCCGCTTCGGCCTCAACGTGAGCTCGGATCGCGGCGAGTTCTGGCGGGTCGCCCTGGACGACTTCGACCGGCACCCGCTCGATGGCGACGGCGCAGGAGGCTTCCGCGCCAGCTACATACTGAACGGCAAAGAGGGTGTTCAGCCCGAGGACCCGCACAGCATCGAGATGCTGATGCTCTCCGAGCTCGGGATTCCGGGGGCGCTTCTCATGTTGGCGTTCGTCGGAGGCGGGGTCATCGCGATCTTGCGGACGAGGCGCCTGGGTCCCGAGGGGGCGGCGCTCGCCGCGGGGGCCTTGGCCATCGGGGGCTACTGGTTCGCTCATGCGTCAGTGGACTGGTTCTGGTCCTATGCGGCGATCACTCTCCCGGCCCCATTTGCGGTCGGAGCAGCCGCGGCACCGGCCTTGCGAACCGAACGGGTGGGCGTGCGCACGCCGCTCCGCACGGGCCTCGCGATTGCAACGGTCGTGCTGGCGGTCACGATCGTCCCGTTCTTCTTCGCCGAGCGTGACACCGATAGCGCGCTGCGCGGCTGGCACGCCGATCTGCCTGGGGCCTACACGGACCTGGACAACGCTGCCGACCTGAACCCGTGGAGCAGCCGCGCCCTGGAGGCCAAGGCCCACATAGCGCTTGCAAACGGCGATCGGCAGGTGGCCCTGAGCGCGATCGACGAGGGCATCAGGCGCACCCCCGAGGACTGGATTCTCTACTACCAACGCGCCCAGGCACAGGGCACGGCCGACCTTGCCGGCGCCAGGCAGTCCGTCGCCCGCGCCAAGCAACTGAGCCCGCACGACCCCACAATCGATGCGCTGGCGAAGAAGCTGGGCATGGAGCATTAGTCCAGCGCAGGCATTGCGGATCAGGATTGCGGGTTAATGCGGATTCGCAACGATGAAAGTGCCTTTACCATTGCGAGCGAATAGGGGAGTCAACCCCGGCCCAGATGGGGACCAAGCCTCTTGCGGGGGGCTGAACCGGGAGGCCCTCGAGCCTGATGCTCCTCGTGCCGATAAGGATGAGAATCATGCGAAAGTTCACGCTCAAGCGACTCGGGGGCCTTGCCCTTCTCGCGGTAGTTGCTGCGGTTGCGATCGCTCCGGCGACGGCCTTGGCGCAGGATGCACTGTCCAACCCCTCGGCCGATCAGTATCAGCCCCAGTCACAGGTCCAGGGCACCAGCACCACGGGCTCCAACCACGGTCCGGCTGCTGCGAACACTGCCAACACCTCGGCTTCGGGGCTCAATGGAAACGTCGGCTCACTGCCCTTCACGGGTATGGACGTGATCGTCCTCGCGGTTGTGGCGGCTGCGCTGATTGGTACTGGCGTCGCGCTGCACAGGCTCTCCGCGCCCAAGGCCCCCAAGGCGTAAGCCAAGGAAACAAGCGGTGACCGCTGCCTCCCACTCGGCGCGTGAGGAGTCACAGGCACGCGGCAATTTTCCCTACCTGAGCGGTCTCAGCGCGCAGCGGAAGGTCGAATTCCTGACGCTGCGCGTTGCGCCGGCCCTCGCGGGGGGGTTGATCGCCTACCGGCACCTCTCCTCCGAGTGGGTAGGGGTGCTGGTCTTCGCCTGCATGTTCGCCGCGGTCATGCTGATGCGGCGGTCGCGCTTCCCGCTGCACCTGATTCCGCTGGCGTCGGCGCTCGTCTATCTGATGGCCCCACCGCTCGGCGCGCTTGCGGCGGTGTTGATCAGCATCTCCGATGGATCGACGAGCACCGTGACCCTGCGGCACATGGTGGCGCCGGTGTTGGGCGCCTGGGTCGTGACGGGTATGGGCGCCTGGATCACGCATCGCTTCCGCAACGAGCGCGAAGTGCGGTTGGCGGTGATCGGATCGCATGAGTTCGCCCGGGGGCTGCGGGCCGAACTGCAGGCGGTGGGGGTCAAGGGCTATGAGGTGATCGGCTGCATCGACCCCAAGGGCTCCTGCGACAGCGCGGTCACGGCTGGGGTTCGCTGCCTCGGTTCTCTGGTGCTTCTGCGCCGCACGGTACTCGACCACGTGATCGAGCTCGTGGTGCTCGGCCCGCTCAGCGCGGCCGAGGGGGACGAGTCGGTCGTCGATGGACCATCTCGACTCGAGGTCTTCGAGACGGCCGCCGATGCCTGCCTCGACCTGCCGGTCTCCCTGATCGAGTCCGGGCAGCTCTACGAGAGGCTCCTGGGCCACGTTCCTCTCGGAACCACCACCTCGGCGTGGTTCCAGTACATGCTGCACCCGGACTACAAGCGGAGCTGGCCTCTTTCCAAGCGGATGTTCGACATCGTCCTCGGGCTCGGCATGGCGATCGTCGCCGCTCCCCTGGTGGCCATCGCGGCGATCGCCATCAAGCTCGGCGACCGCGGCCCGGTCTTCTATCGCCAGACCCGTGTGGGGGAGGGCGGCAGGGAGTTCGATCTGCTCAAGCTGCGGACGCTGAACGCTGACGCGGACTCCGATCCGCGCCCGACGGCCGAGAAGGTGACCTCCGTCGGCCGAATCCTCCAGCGGCTCCACATCAACGAGCTTCCCCAGATCTGGCAGGTGCTGAAAGGCGACATGGCCCTGGTCGGCCCCCGCCCCGAGATGCCGGACGTGGTCGCCTCCCTGGAGGCCGAGTTCCACTACTACGATCGCCGGCATCTGGTGAAGCCGGGGATCACCGGCTGGGCGACGGTGCGGTGCGGTTACTCCGGAACTCCCATCGGGGAGGCCTGGAAGCTCTGCCACGATCTCTACTACCTGAAGCGCCGCTCCCTCTTCTTCGATCTGCTGATCATGATGGAGACCGTGAGCGCGATCTTCGTGCCCGAGCCGATCAACCGCCCGGACGAGCGCTTCATCGTCGCCTACCGGTCTGACACGCCGTCGCCCTCGCCGACGGCCACCACGCCCGCCTGAGCGGGCGGCCTGCAACAAACGTCCATACCAAGTATTGTGTACGGCGTTGGGTTGGGTTGTGTAGGGCAGCAGCTTGGGGGAATAAGACGACTTTCGATCAAGGGAGCAGCATGTTCCAACTGAAGCGTTCATACCTGGGTGTCTTGGTTGCGGCGGGGGTCTGTGCGGCACTGGTGGTGCCGCCGGCAACGGCCGTGGCGCAAGACGCGCTTTCCAATCCCTCGGCCGCGCAGTACGTGCCCCAGTCGCAGGTCCAGGGGACTGACACCAACGGCTCCAACAGCGGGCCCGCCGCGGCGAACACCGCAGATGCGGCGAACCCGTCCACCGCTGGTGCCGGCGGCACCCTCCCGTTCACGGGGATGGACCTGGCGGTGGTGGCCGCGATCGCGCTGCTGATGATCGGCGTGGGGATGGGACTGCGCAGGCTGTCCGAGCCCCGGACCTGAGCTCGGCGGGCGCGGTCAGCGACCGAGCGCGCCTCGACAACCAGAAGGGTGAGAGGCCGTTCCAGGTCCGGGCGGCCTCCCGGCCTGGCAAGCAAGCTGCGCGTGCCCTCCGAAGTAGTGAGTACTATCCGCCGGCCCGTGGGCCTCACGCGACCCATACATCCGGGAACACCAACTCAGCCGACAGCCATCCCGAGGTTCCGGCATGCCTGAGACCTGGGGAGCCCGTCCCGAAGCTGATTCAGGCAGCTCATTTCCGGACACGAGCCGGGAGGAGGACGAACCCGGCGATCCGAGAATGCACGCGGCCACCTTGCTGGATCAGGCCGATCGGCTGACCCACCTCGCGGGTGAGCTGCGGCGTGAGGCTCGCCACCTCAATGCGGCGCTCGATCTCTCGGCCCCGTCAGCGGAGTCGGGGACCGTGCGGGAGCGCAGGTTCGCTCCTGCGAGCGAGAGCCGGAGCCGGGTCGCCACTGAGGTGGCGGCGAAGCAGGACGGCCTGCCGATCTCTGAGGGCGCGCGCCTGATCATCACCAACCTGGCGACGACCGGAGCCAGCCGCGAGGAGATCCTCAGCCTGATGCGCGACGATCTCGGGCTCGAAAACGCCGACGCGATTCTCGATCGCCTCGCTCCATAGCGCCCGGATCGTCGGGGTTTGCGCGGCCTCGGCGCGAGTTTGCGACATTTGCCCTCCAGAAGTGGTGAGAACGCGCCGATAAAGGTCAGGTGCCCGTTGAAATCCCTGAGGCTCTGCCAGCCGCGTTCTCGGACCGCTTTGCCCGCTCGCTCACCAGGGCCGAGCAGGCGCTCGCCGAACGGCCACCCCGGAGCTCGGAGGGCGTCGACCCCACCGCATCGCTCGAATACCGGGAGATCGTCCTGCTCAAGGTCAAGCTGGAGCTCGAGGTCGCCAGGATCCTCTCCTCCGCCGCGGAGCTCGGCGCTGAGCTGGTCGAGGCCGCCGATGGCCTGCGGGTCGCTGAGGCGGGCCGATGAAGCAGAAGGGTTCGAGCGGCGCGGCTCCGCCGAGCGCCAATGGGGATCCGAGATCGGATCTACTCGAGCTCGCCGATGCCCTGATGGAACGTGCTCACACCCTCGCGGCCCAGTCAGACCAGCTGATCGCCGCCCTCGATGAGACCGCGAGGCGACTGGTCGAATCCGGTCGCGGAGTGGAGGACTCACCGCTCCCGGCCCCAGTCAGGCTGGTCGAGCGCCCCACCCCTCCGTCGAATGGCTCCGCCAATGGCTCGGGGAATGGGTCAGCTCAGAAGACGATCTCGGAGGGCGCCCGGATGCTGGTCACCCAGATGGCGCTGACCGGGCACGGGCGAGAGGAGATCATCAAGAACCTGCGAGAGCAACTCGGGGTCGACGATGCCGAGGCAGTGCTCGAGCAGGCCGGCTTCTAGCCGGCGCCGGAGCCACTAAGGGGCGGGCCAGCGACCCTCGCCGGTCACGTCGAAGGTGTCGATCCGGGTGAGCTTGGCGAAGACCGCGTAGCGCTGCGCGGCGCTGTAGGGCGGGTGACACGCGGTCAGGACGAGCTGTGGGTAGCCCACGGGCTTGATGATCCCGACGTCCGTCGGATCGACGATCTGGTGCCGCTGGACGGTGTAGGTGAAGGCCGCATACGGCATCTCGATGCGGATCGGGTCGCCGTTCTCGATCTGGTCGATGTGGCGGAACGGGGCCAGGTAGGTGGTGCGGTGCCCGGCGATCGCGGTGGTTCCGGGCTGCCCCGGGAGCGGAGTGTTCCGGTAATGGCCGGGGCCCTTCTCCAATGACGCCGTGTCCGTGCCTTGGATGACGACGATGTTGAGGCCGATCCGGTCGATCTTGATCCGCCCGATCGCGTGTCCCTCCTGCAGGTGCGGCTCGAAGCGGTCGGCGAGGATGCGCGCCTTCTTAGCGTTCCCCGGGACGCCGGCGATCGCCTGCAGGTCCGCGGCGGTCGGGTACTGGGATTCGAGCTGGTTGAGCTGGTCCGCCGCCTGCCCCTGCTTGATCGCGCCATAGGCGGCGGAGAATGGCTCCTGCCAGACCAGGGTGAGCCCGGCGTCCGTCAGGACGACGAGCCCAGCGGTGATCAGCATGATCGAGACGATTCGGACGGCCCGGTGCACTGTGTGGTGATTCTGGCAGCGGCGCCTAAACAAACACGCCACACTTCCCCGCTCAATGGACGAAGAAGCGCCCCGCATCGCGTCCTATCAGGCTGACCCCGCAGCGGTCGGCCGCGTTCTGCTGCTCTACTCGGGCGGGCTCGACACCAGCGTCATGCTGAAGTGGATCCAGGAGCGCTACGACGCGGAGATCGTCACGCTGACCGTGAATCTCGGCCAACCGGGCGAGGACTGGGACGTCGTCATCGGCAAGGCGGAGCAGCTCGGAGCGGTCGAGACCGTTCTCGTCGACGCCCGGCACGAGTTCGCGAGCGACTACGTGCTGCCGGCGATCAAGGCCAACGCCCTCTACGGGGGCGGCTATCCGCTCTTCACGGCGCTGGGGCGCCCGCTGATCGGGAAGCTGGCGGTCGAGGCGGCCCGCGAGCACGGCTGCGAGACGATCGCCCACGGTTGCACGGGCAAGGGCAACGATCAGGTCCGGATCGAGGCGACCATCGCGACCCTCGACCCGGAGCTGCGGATCCTCGCCCCGGTGCGGGAGTGGCAGATGGGCCGCGACGAGGAGATCGCCTACGCGCGCGAGCAGGGCATCCCGGTGAAGGGCGGGACGGAGGTCTCGCCCTACTCGATCGACGACAACCTCTGGGGCCGCTCCTCCGAGGGGCGGCAGATCGAGGACCTCGACCAGGCGCCTCCCGACGACGTCTTCCAGCTCGTCACGCGGCCGGAGGAGGCGCCGGACGAGCCGCAGGTCGTCACGGTCGGATTCGAGCGTGGGCGCCCGGTCTCGCTCGACGGCGATCAGCTCGACCTGGTGGAGCTGATCGAGCGAGCCGCCGAGATGGGACAGCGCCATGGCGTCGGGATCGTCGACCACATCGAGGACCGGGTGGTGGGGCTCAAGGTGCGAGACCTCTACGAGGTGCCGGCCGCGGCGATCGTGCTCGCCGCCCACCGGGAGCTGGAGAAACTCGTTTGCACGATCCACCAGAACAACTTCAAGGGCGCCCTCGAGAGCCACTGGGCCTACCTCTGCTACGCGGGGCTTTGGCTCGAGCCCCTGCGGCGCGACCTGGACGCGTACATGAACTCGGTCAACGAGTTCGTCACCGGAGAGGTGTCACTGAAGCTCTACCGCGGCTCGGTGACCCCGGTGCGGCGGAGCTCCCCGTTCGCGCTTTATGACCGCTCGCTTGCATCTTTCGGCGAGTCCGGGGGAGACTTCTCCCAGCACGCGAGCCCCGGGTTCATCGAGCTCTTCACGATGCAGAGCCGATTGGCCCACCGGATCAAAAAGGAGAACGAATGATCTATCAGCTGATCGGCCGGATGGTCGTGCAGGCCCTCAAGTTGCGATACGGGCGTGAGATCAGGATCGCGGCCGGCGCCGGCCTGGCCCTGACGGTCCTCGGCGTCGGGGCGTATCTCGCCTCGCGTGGCAGCGAAGAGGAGCAGTAGGCGAGGGCGTCCACGAGCGATTCCGGTCAGTACGCCTTCGGTGGGAGCAGATGAGTATGCTCGGACCCCGGAACCGACTGAGGCAGAGAGCGGTTCGCCCTCATCGCCTGGGCACGGGCGGCGTTCGTCCTGCGCCGCGTCCTGATGCTCTCGCGGAGGAGCACCAAGCGGCGACGACGCGGCGTCCTCGCGCTTGTGGCCGGGACCCTGATCACTCCTGTGTGCGCGTCCATCTCAGCTCCTCTCGTTGGCGGGTTACTCATTGGAACGACTCCTATGGTCCGCCCTGTGAGGTATCAGCGCAACATGGATTACTTCATCGAGTGATAAGTTTGTCTTATGCTCGATGTGCGCAGATTGAGGGTGCTGCAGGAGGTCGTCGTCCGCGGCTCGTTCTCCGCCGCGGCCGAGTCCCTTCACCTCTCGCAGTCCGCGGTGAGCCAGCAGATCGCGGTCCTCGAGCGCGAGGTCGGCATCCCGTTGCTCGAGCGGACGACTGACGGGCCCAAGCTGACCGCGGCCGGCGAGGCGCTGATGGTCCACGGCGATGCGGTGATGTGCCGCCTGGAAGAGGCGGAGCGCGAGCTCGCCCAGATCGCCGGCCTCGAGGGTGGGCGCCTGCGCCTGGCGAGCTTCCCGACTGCCAGTGCAACCCTGATGACCGGCGCGCTTTCGATCTTCCGCCAGCGCTTCCCGAAGGTCGAGCTCCAGTTCACCGAGGACGAGCCGGAGAACTCGTTCCCGGCCCTGAAGCGCGGCGACTTCGATCTCGCGGTCGTGTTCGACTACCCGTCGTTCCCGCTCGACTTCGCGCGCGACGTTGAGGCCGAGCTGATCTACGAGGAATCGATGCGGGTGGCGCTGCCGCCCGGCCATCCGCTCGCCGCCGCCAAGTCGGTGCGGATCGCGGATCTGGCTGATGACGACTGGCTCTGCGGCGAGCTGCCGAGTTCCTGTCGCGAGCAGGTGATCAAGCTCTGCCGTGAGGCGGGCTTCGAGCCGAGGATCAGCTTCCAGAGCGAGGAGTACGACGTGATCAAGGGCTTCGTCGCGGGCGGCCTCGGCGTCACGATCCTGCCCGAACTCGCCGGCGATCACCCCGGCATCGAGCTGAGGCCGGTCCGGGGGCAGAAGCCCGTGCGCCGGGTCTGGGCGGTCACGCGCGAGACCGAGGCTCGGTCCCCGGCGGCCGGGGAGATGCTCGGCATTCTGCGCGAGGTCTGCCGGAGCTATCGCGACGGCCAGAAGCTCCGCCTCGCTGCCTGAGCTGCAGGATTCGTTGCAGGAGGGACACCGCCATTTTTCGGGCGCCGCCCCTGCGACGCGCCTGTGAGAGCGTTCGCTACCGTTCCTGGCTCGAGAGAGCCGAATCCCTCAATTCGAGGGAGCGGGGAACCCAAAAGGCGGCCAGCCGCCATGGGGCGAATCGCCGGCCACAGCTCCGGCGTAACGCGACTCCTTTCCGCGTGAGCCCGTCAGCTAACCCCGCAGGCACAGACGGAGATGACGGCAGCGCAGACACACGCCAGCAGCTCACGCGTCCAACCACGCCGGGCTTACCGACGCCGCCGTATGGCACTCGGGCTGGCGTGCGCTGGGGCGCTCACGGTCGCGCTCGGCGTGGGCCTCGCCGGCGCCAGGGACCCATCACTATCGGACAAGATCGACGCGGCCCGCTCGGACGCCGGCCAGCTCTCGAACAAGATCAATGCGCAGACCGCCCAGATCGCGTCTCTGACCGCGCAGGCGCACGCCGCCGGCGCACGGGCGATGGTGCTGAACGCCCAGGTCGAGAGCGCCCAGGCGCGGTCTGACCAGCTTGCCAAGCAGCTCGACGCCGCCCAGCAACGGCTCGAGCAGCTCCGGCGTGAGTACGCGGACGCGGTCAAGCAGCTCGACCGGCGACTGGTCGCGATCTATGAGAGCAACGCGCCCGACTACGTCACGGTTCTCCTCAATTCGAGCGGCTTCGACGACCTCTCCACGCGCGCCGACTATCTGAACGCGCTCCACGACGCAGATATGCGGATCGCCAACCGAGTCGCCTCGCTTCGCGACCAGATGGCCCAGCACACCCACCGAGTGGCCGACCTGAAGCAGCAATCCGATGCGCAGGCCCAGCAGCTCAGCGCCGACAAGGCGAGCTTCGAGGCGAGCGAGCGGGCGGCGGACCAGAGCGCCGCGGCTGTGGCGGCGGCGCGGTCGGGAGCGCAGGCCGCTCTCTCCGACGCTCAGGGCCAGGTGGCCCAGCTCGAACAGCAGCAGGCCGAGCAGCAGCAGCAGCAGCAGCAGACGTCCTCCGGCTCCGGCTCCGGCTCCGGGGCGCCCGCCTACCTTGGCGGCCCCTACGCGATCCCCACCTACATCGTCATGTGCGAATCCGGCGGCAACTACCACGCGCTCAACGCGTCCAGCGGGGCGGGCGGGGCGTACCAGATCCTGCCCTCGACCTGGCGCGCCTACGGTGGCCAGGGCGCGCCGCAGGATGCCCCCAAGGCCGAACAGGATCGGATCGCCGGCGAGATCTGGCGCGACTCGGGCCCGAGCGCCTGGTCCTGCGCCTAGGCCAGGAACTCTTCGAGCACAGGAGCGACGGCCTCGGGCGATGCGGCGTGATCCTGCCCGTCGATGGCCCGGTAACAGACGTCCGGGAGGAGCTGGACCAGGGCGTGACAGGTGTTTTGCAGCCAATCCGGGCTGTTCCCGCCGACCATCACCAGTGTCGGAATGGTCACCGAGCCGCGCCACTCTGCAGGCAGCGGCTGGCCGTACATGCTCCCCCTCAACATCACCCGCCCGTCATAGGAGACGGTGTGGGCCAGTCGCTCCATCGAGGCGACCATCGGCGAATCGAGCATCGGATCCACCATCTCGGCGGGCATGTCGACCGCGACCGTCATGAAGTAGCCGACGATCTCGCGGTTCTTGCCGTCGGCGGTCAGCTCCTCGAGGCGCTCGACATAGTCGGTGGGAAGCGGCGGGCGGGTGTCGTCGGCGATGTAGGGGACCTCGTAGATCGCGAGCCTGGAGACGGGCACCCCCCGCGCCGCGGTCTCGAGCGCCAATGCGCCGCCAGAAGAGTGCCCAAAGAGCGCCGTGGAGCCGCCGGCCGCCTCGATCACGGCCTCGAGGTCATCGATCTCGCGCTCGACCGCATAGGGCTCGGTGAACCCGCTGTCTCCCCGGCCCCGGCGGTCGTAGGTGTAGACGCTGAAGCTCGATGCAAGTCGCTCCGCGAGCTGCGCCGCGCTGTTGCGGTCGTTGAAGGCTCCACCGACAAGAATGAGCGGTGGGCCGTCGCCGATCCGGTCGAAGGCGATAGGGGTCCCATCGGCTGAAGTCGTCATCTCCGCAACGGTCATCTTTTCCTCCTGGTCGAAGCGGTTTCGCCAGGTAAAGACCCTGGAAGGACCAGGAACTCATCGCACATGGCTCGCGCTTGGGCTCATCGGGCCGAGCAGCGTGCCGGCCGCAACCCTGGCCGGGACCACGGCCGCGGCTCCTAGCGTTCAAATCAAGCGCATCGTCGCGTCCAGCTCTCCAGACAAGCTGATCTCCAACGGTGTGCGGGTGCTCGTCAGCACCGACACGGACTGTCGCCTGGACGCCTCCGTCTATCTGGGCATGTCGGTTTCGAGCGCCGGGAAGCGCATCGCCCGCGGATCGCTGATCGCGAACGCCGGGTCGAGCTGGCTGACGCGAAGCTCGACCGACGCACAATCCGGGCGCTCCGAGACGAAGCCGGCGGGCTTCATCTCAGCCTCGAGATCCGGATCACGGCGACCGGAACCTGAGCCACCGCGACACCTGGGCCCTCGCGGCTGCTCGGCGGGGCCGCGTCAGGTCTCGGCGATCGCCCGCAGGTCCTTAGGGCGCAGCAGCACGTGGAGAATGTGATCGTCCAGGGCCGCGACCCCACCCTTCTTGAATTTCACGCGGGAGCCGGTGACGAGCGCGACGGCAGCCGAGAAGTCCGGCTCGTGGCCGACCAGCATCACCTCGCCGCGGCTCGCTGACACCTCGAACGGGTCGAAGTCGCCGCCTGCGAGGCGTTCGTCCTGCTCGATCGAACAGTCGAGGGACTCGCAGGCCAGCACGGCGGTGCGGCGGGCCCGCACCTTCGGGCTGGTCAGGCAGACGTCGAGCTCGACGCCCAGCGCCCTGAGAGCTTTGCCGGCGTCGCGGGACTGGCGCTCGCCCTTCTCGGTGAGCTCGCGAGCGGCGTCCGGCTCGCCGTCGCCGTCCTCCGCATCCCCGTGCCGCAGCAGCCAGATCACGCGGGAAAAGTATCGTGCCGACGGGGCTCCGGAAATTGGGCGTTCGCGTTTCGTCAGGCCTCTGTGACATCTGGCCCGCTCGTCAAGATGGATCGGTGAGTCCCGGAGCGGTCCACCTGCACGTCCACAGCGAGTATTCGCTGCTCGACGGGGCCTGCAAGATCGACAAGCTCGCAGAGAGGGCGGCCGATCTCGACATGCCGGCGCTCGGCCTCACCGACCACGGCGTGATGAACGGGTCGGTCGAGCACTACAAGGCCTGCCAGGACGCCGGGATCAAACCGATCATCGGGGTCGAGGCGTACCTGGTCGACGACCGCAACGTGACGCCGCAGGCGACTCGGTATGAGCGCAACCACCTGACTCTGCTGGCCTCGAGCAGGGCCGGGTTTCGCAACCTCGTCAAGCTGAGCTCGGCCGGCTTCCTCGAGGGCTTCTCCCGCGGCAAGGCGAACGTCGACATGGAGCTGCTCTCGGCCCACTCCGAGGGAGTGATCGCGATGACCGGCTGCCTGCAGTCGCGCTTCTGCCGCCGGCTGGTCGAGGACCGTCCGGCGGACGCCCGGTCCCACATCGACGACCTCGTCAACGCCTTCGGTCCCGAGCAGGTCTACTTCGAGGTCCAGCGCAACGGGATCCCCGAGCAGGACAAGGCCAACGAGGGGATCGTCCGGGTGGCCAAGGAGCTGGGCCGTCCCCTGGTCGCCACCGCCGACGTCCACTACCTGCGGCGCGAGGACTACGACAGCCATGCGGCGCTGCTCTGCGTGCAGACCAAGTCGACGATCGAGCAGCCGAAGCTGCGCTTCGACACCAACGAGTTCTATTTGAAGAGCTCAGACGAGATGACGGACTCGTTCTCCGACCTGCCCGAGGCCGTCGCCAGCACCCTCGAGATCGCCGATCGCTGCGACGTCGAGATGGAGCTCGGCCAGCTCCTCCTGCCGCGGTTCCCGACTCCCGAGGGGGTCGAGCCGGGGGAGATGCTCCGGGAACTGGCGCTCAAGGGCCTGAGCCGCCGCTACGGGGATCCGATCCCGTCCGATGCGATGGAGCGCCTCGAGTTCGAGCTCGGCGTGATCGACAAGATGGGGTTCGAGTCCTACTTCCTGATCGTCTGGGATTTCGTCAAGTACGCGAAGGAGAACGGGGTTGCGGTCGGACCGGGCCGGGGATCGGCCGCCGGCTCGATCGTCGCCTACGCCCTGGAGATCACCGACATCGACCCGCTCGCCAACGGCCTGCTCTTCGAGCGCTTCCTGAACCCCGGCCGCAAATCCATGCCGGACATCGACATCGACTTCTCGGTCCGCGGCCGCGAGCGCGTGATCCGCTACGTCGCCGACAAGTACGGCCGCGAATGCGTCGCCCAGATCATCACCTTCGGCACGATGGCGCCCCGCGCCGCCATCCGGGACGCGGCGCGCGTTCTCGGCTACGACTACGCGACCGGCGACCGCCTGGCCAAGCAGATCCCAGAGCCGATCTTCGGCCGGAGCCCGAGCTTCGAGGAGTGCCTGAAGCCCGGCGAGGAGCTCAAGCGCACCTATGACTCTGACCCGGACGCGCAGAAGATCCTTGAGACCGCCCAGGGCCTGGAGGGCATCGTCCGGAACAACTCGATTCACGCCGCCGCGGTGGTGATCGCCGACCGGCCGCTGCAGGAGATCGTGCCGCTGCAGCTCGCCGAGGACCGCGGAGCGGCAAACGGGAACGGAGACGGGAGCGGGAAGCCCGAACGCGCCTACAAGACCGTCACGCAGTACTCGATGGGCCCGATCGAGGAGATCGGCCTGCTCAAGATGGACTTCCTCGGGCTGCGCAACCTTGACGTGATCGAGGACGCGGTGGCGATCATCGAACGCTCCCGCGACGAGAAGATCGACATCAAGGACATCCCGCTCGACGATCCCAAGACCTACGAGATGCTCCGCAGGGGAGAGTCCATCGGCGTCTTCCAGTTCGAGTCCGAGGGGATGCAGGACGCGCTCAAGACCGTGAAGCCAACCGAGTTCCAGGACCTGGTCGCCCTGAACGCCCTCTATCGCCCCGGGGCGATGCGCTACATCCCCGACTACGCCAAGGGCAAGCGCGATCCGGATGCCATCCGCTATCAGGATCCCCGGTTGCGCCCGATCAGCGAGACGACCTACGGCTGCGTGATCTACCAGGAGCAGCTCATGGAGATCGCCAAGCAGATGGCCGGCTTCAGCCCGGCTCGCGCTGACGATCTTCGCAAGGCGGTCGGCAAGAAGAAGCGGGACCTGATGGCCACCATCAAGGAGGAGTTCCTGGAGGGCATGGCTGCGTCGAACACCGATCCGCGCGTGGCCAAGGACCTCTGGTCGCTGATGGAGGCCGCGGCCGACTACTCCTTCAACCGCTCCCACGCCGCCTGCTACGCGCTGATCTCCTACCGGACGGCGTGGCTGCGCGCCAACTACCCGGCCGAGTACATGGCGGCGTTGATCTCCACGGTCATGTCGACCAAGGACAAGGTCCCCTTCTTCGTCAACCGCTGCGCGGAGATGGGGATCGAGGTGCTTCCCCCGGACGTCAACACCTCCGACCACGGATTCGTGGTCTCGGGCAACAGCATCCGCTTCGGCCTCGACGCGGTGAAGAACGTGGGCCATATCGCGGTCCAGGCGATCCTCGACGCGCGTTCGGACGGCGGAGACTTCACCTCATTGTGGGACTTCTGCGAGCGGGTGGATACCCGCGCCGTGAACAAGCGCGCCGTGGAGTGCTTGGTGAAGTGCGGCGCACTTGACTCGACCGGCGCCTCCCGCCGGGGCATGCTGGAGACGCTGCCGGCGGCGACCGCGTTCGGCCAGAAGGCCCAGGAGGACTCCCGTCTCGGCCAGTCCTCGATCTTCGACCTCGGGGGCGGGGCGGAGGAGTCCGGGCCGTCGCGGCAGCACCACGCGCCCATCCGGGCGGAGGAGTTCGACCAGCGCGAACTGCTTCGGCTCGAAAAGGAGACCCTCGGCACCTTCCTCTCCTCGCATCCACTCGCGGAGGTGAAGGAGGCGCTGCGAGCGCGCGTCGATTGCTCGCTCTCGAGCCTCGCCGACAAGCCCGACGGCTCCTGGGTGACCGTCGGTGGCATCGTCACCGAGTTCAAGCGCCACAAGTCGAAGAACGGCTCGCTGATGTCGTTCGCCACGCTCGATGACGTCGAGGGCCAGGTGGAGATGCTCGTCATGGGCAAGGCCTACGAGGCCTCGCAGGAGTTCCTCGCGGCGGACGCGATCGTGATCGTGCGGGGCAGGCTCGACCACAAGGGCCGGGGTGACACGAAGCTGGTCGCGCAGGAGGTCGAGCTCTTCCAGCCGACCGAGGACGAGGTCGCCAAGGCGCGTGCCGCGAGGGACACGGGGCCGCTCCGCCTGCAGATCGACGCGGCGGCGTTCGGCGTCACCCTGATCGAGGAGCTCAAGGGAATCCTCTCGCACTTCCCGGGGGACTCCGAGGTGCTCTTGGTGATGAAGACGCGTGAGGGGACACGGGAGCTTCGCTTCGGACGGGAGTACCGCGTCCGCCGCTCCGCCGGCCTCGACGCCGAGCTCGACGCCCTTCTCGGCGCCGGATCCCGGGCCGCCGCCTGATTCGCGAATCGGTCGCGCGCTAGCAGACTTGACCCCCTTCGCGCAAGTCCCGCCGCGGTCCCGTCATCCCCAACCCGGCTGCACCGCGTCCTAGACTGAACGCCGTGCCCAGGCAGACCCAGACCCAGCGGTCGAGCGCCGGCGAGTGCCGCCAGTGCGGGACGTTCTGCGACAAGCTGGTCAACCCGGCGGGGTGCCTGGAGATGGGATGCAAGTACCTCTACACCTACGAGGACGCCCGCACGGGCGGTCGCTTCCTCGGCTGCATGAACAAGGTCTTCAGCGCCGAGATCGACTTCGACCTCTTTCTGTTGGCGGAGCGCACCCGGGAGGGCTTTGGCGGGATCAAGATGACCGGCGACCCGCTGCCCCACTGCCACTTCAGCGTCGAGCGCGCCTACGAGGGCGGTGGCCCGGCACACGAGTGCGTCAACCGCCGCTTCTTCGACGCCCCGGATGATCACCCCGAGTCGATCCGGGCGTTCGACCTGCGCAACAGCCTGTCCTGAGCGACGCCTTAGCCGAGGAGCTCCTCGAGCCGCTCGAAGCTGTCGGTCCATCCTTCCTCGTGCAGCGCGCGCCGCTCTTCGGTCGCGAACGCACCCTGGGTCAGCCGGACCTCGGTCTGATCGGCGTGTTCGGTGAGCGAGAGCGTGGCCAAGGTCTCGCGGTCGTCCGGAGTCGCCGGCTCCCAGACGAATGTGAAGGCGAGCCGCGCGGGCGGCTCCACCTCCATGACTTCCCCATGAAGATGGAATAGCTCGCCGTCGGGTGGTTGCATCGCGATCCGGTAGCTCGCCCCGGCGCGGGCCTCGAACTCAACGCTTGGGATGGTGAACCCCTGCGGGCCCCACCACCTGGCGAGCTCCGCCGAATCGGTGATGGCTCCCCACACCTCGGCCCTCTTGGCCTGGAGGAGGCGGGTGACGTGCAGCCATTGCCCATCGCTTGCGGACATCTCGGAACTCCCACGCGAACGTTGCGGCCATCGTGGACCGAAACCCGGTATCAGTCCAGGCGATGGGCGGTGCACATCGCCGGCTGGTCAGCACGCTCGCCGCGACGGCTGTCGCAGGCGCGGCCCTGGCCGGCTGCGGTGGCGCCTCGGCCTCGTCGACACAACAGATGGCGGGCCAACTCGCCCAGACCGACGCGGCGCTGCGTTCGGCGATCGACGGCTGGCGAGCGGGAGAGGACCCACCCCACGTCGCGCCGCCGCAGGAGGTGCTGGACCAGGCCGAGGCCGTCCAGGACGACGCGCTCTACCTGGCCAGGCACCCCAATGTGACGGCGGACGTCCTGCCGCTGCTCTCTCCGGCGCTCGCCGGTCAGATCGGGCGCCTGGTGGCCGCGGAGAAGGATCTCCTGCGCCTCTCCCGCGGCGCCCGTCATCGTCACCTCAAGGTCGGGGCCCCGCCGCCGCTGTCGGACCTGATCGGCTTCTATCGGGAGGCGAACCGGCGCTACGGCATCGCCTGGAACTACCTGGCGGCCATCCACCTGGTGGAGACCAAGTTCGGACGGGTGAAGAGCAACAGCGTCGCGGGAGCCAAGGGGCCGATGCAGTTCATCCCCTCGACCTGGCGCATCTACGGAGGTGGCGGGAACATCCAGGACGCTCACGACGCGATCCTCGCCGCCGCCAACCTCCTCCACCACAACGGGGCGCCGCCGCAGTACGCCCGCGCCTTGCGCGCGTACAACGACTCGGGCCTCTACGTCGACGCGGTCACCCGCTATGCCCGAGAGATCGCCGCGAACCCATACGCCATCTACTACCTCTACTGCTGGCGGCCATAGCGTTCAGCACACTAGGAAGGTGCTCGGCGGGATAGCCAGCCGCCGAGGATTCCGAGCAATAGTCCTGCCTCTGGGGCCAGAGGAACATCGGTGATCACGCCGACGAGAATGCCGAGAACAAGGCCGATGGCAGCGCCCACCCCTATTGCCGCTGCAGGACTCAACGCCTCAACCCTATCGGCCCGGCTAGCGCGTTCGGGTCGCCTCTCGCCAGAGGCGGCGAATGAGCTGAACGTCCTCGCGGGCGACATCGTGCCCGTCTATTCCAGGCCCCTCCAGCACCGCGGGCACTCCCTGGAGTCGGCGCTCACCGAGGAAGGCGCGGAACCCCTTTCGACCGATCTCGCCCTTGCCGATCGGCGCGTGGCGGTCCCGGTTCGAGCCGCGAGCATCGCGGGAGTCGTTCACGTGCAGGAGCTTGAGCTGCTTCAGGCCGACCTTCTGGTCGATCTCGTCGACCAGGTCCTTCATCCCCTCCTTTGTCCGGACCTCATAGCCGGTGGCGTGCAGGTGGCACGAGTCGATGCAGAGCCCCAGCCGCTTCGGGCCGCCCGTCTTCTCGATCAGCTCGGCGGTCTCGTCGAAGTCACGTCCCAGGAGCTGGGGGGAGCCGGCCGTGTTCTCGTAGATGATCGGGCAGCTCTCCGAGCGGGCCAGCGCCTCCTTGATCAGGTTGATCGCACGCTTGCGGGCGTTGGCCCGGGTGTCGTCCTTGAGGGCGCCGGGATGGACGACCACGCCGAGGGCGCCGATCCCGTCCCCGACCCGCAGCGCGTGGGTGAGGGAGTCGAGCGACTTCTTGCGCATCTCTCGGTCCTGGGCCGCCGGATTGATCAGGTAGATCATGTGGATCGCCACCACCTCGACCTGCGAGCGCCCCAGCGCCTCGCGGAAGGCAGCGAAGTCGCCGTCCGAGTAGCGGGTCGGCCGCCACATCCGCGGGCTCTGGTTGAAGATCTGGATCGCCTCGCAGCGTCGCTCCTCGGCGCGCTCGATGGTTTTGGAGAGGCCACCCCCTGTGGAAACATGGGCGCCGATCAGCACGATGAGCTCAAGAGAGTCAGATCCGTCAATCCCCGTTCGTGTCCGCTTCGCCCCGTCACCGACGGGCGCCCTCCACATCGGGGGAGCGAGGACGGCACTGTACAACTGGCTCTTCGCCAGAGGACGGGGGGGAGAGCTTGTGCTCCGGATCGAGGACACCGACCGAGAGCGCTCGACCCCGGCGAACGTCGAGCAGATCCTCGACGCGCTGCGCTGGCTGGAGCTCGACTGGGACGAGGGGCCGATCAGCCAAGCGGCCCGCGCCGACCGCCACCGGGAGGCGCTCGACAGGCTCCTCGAGGCCGGAGTCGCGTACCGCGATCCCGCGACCGGTGAGGACGTCGCAGCCTGGAAGAAGGAGCACGACAACCGCGGCTACCGGGGCAACCCGTCCGACGACCCGAACGCGGCGGTCCGCCTGCGGGTTCCCCACGAAGGGGACACCGTGGTGGCCGACGAGATCCGCGGCGAGGTGCGGTTCCCTAACGAGGCGGCGGACGACTTCGTGATCGCCAGGGGCGATGGATCCGTTCTCTACAACTTCGCGGTCGCGGTGGACGACGCCGACATGGGGATCACTCACGTCATCCGCGGCGATGACCACCTCTCCAACACCCCGAAGCAGCTGCTGGTGATGGAGGCCCTGGGGGTGTCTCGGCCGCGCTACGCGCACCTGCCCCTACTCCACGGGCCCGACGGCAGGAAGCTCTCCAAGCGCCATGGCGCGGCCAGCGTGCAGGAGCTGCGCGACGCCGGCTACCTGCCGGCCGCGGTCCGGAACTACCTGGCGCTGCTCGGCTGGGGTACCCAGGACGACACCACGATCCTGAGCACCGAAGAACTGGTCGAACGCTTCGACATCCTCGATGTCGGCCGCTCGAGCGCGATCTTCGACGAGCAGAAGCTGCGCTGGCTGAATGGCCGCTTCATGCGCGAGATGGGCCTCGACTCCTACACCGAGGCGGTCGCGCGCCATCTCGGGCGAAAGCCCGACGAGCAATTGCGGGCGGCCTGCGCGATCGCGCAGGACAAGGCGCAAACGCTCGAAGAGGTCTGGCCCCTGATCGGCTTCCTCTTCGAGGAGGAGCCCGAGACCGATGAGAAGTCCTGGAGGAAGGTGATGAAGGACGGCGCGCTCGCCCTGCTCAGCGAGGCGCTCGAGTCCCTGCGCGCCGCGGAGCCCTTCGAGCCGGCCGAGCTGGAGAGCTCCCTCGGGCGAATCCTCGCCGAGCACGACGTGAAGCCAGGCAAGCTCTATCAGCCGATTCGGGTTGCGATCACCGGCACCTCCGTGTCGCCGGGAATCTTCGAGTCGCTTGCCGTGCTCGGAAGGGACCGCTCAATAGAGCGGATCGAGCGTGCGGTTGAGCGTCTCTCCGCGGAATCAGGCTCAACAAATGAGCTAAACAATCCCTAGACCGGTGCCGATGAGTACCCCATGGCGACGACAGCCACGACCAGACGGGGTACCTCAAACGCCACTCGGGGCGAGGGCCGCGGGCGCGTGCTCGCTGCCGCCTTCGACGAGGCGGAGCGCCAGCCCGCCCTCCAGGAGGGCCGTGAGCAGGCCCTCGAGCTGGTAGCTCGCGATGCGCCCCCGCACGAGGTGGCGGCGGTCGTCGAGGCCGACGTCGGGCTCACCTGCGCAATCGTCCGCGCAGCCGGCCAGATCCAGGGTGGAGGGCGGCTGCGCAGCGTGACCGACGGCGTCGAGCGGCTCGGACCGGGCGCAATGGAGGCAGTCCTTCGGTCCGCACCCTCCTACGACATCTTCAATGGGGACGGGCGCCTCGCTCTCGCGCCCGACCGCTTTCGCCTGCATGCGTTGGTCGTGCAGCGCGCCGCCGACCGGATCGCCGAGATGAGCGGAATCGGCGAGCGCGACGAGCTTGCGCTCGCAGCGATCCTCCACGACATCGGCCGGCCCGTCCTGGCCCGCCTGCATCCCGGCTACGCCGAGCGCTTCGACCGGCACGGCGCCACTCCCGATGACCGGATCGCCGAGGAGCGCCGGGAGCTCGGCATCGACCACGCCCTCGTCGGCGGCGTCCTCACCCGGCGATGGGGAGTTCACGCCCGCATCGCGGAGGCGATCGAGCGTCACCACACCCGCCAGGCAGAGGGCATGGGCGCCGTGATTCGTGTCGCCGACATGGTCGCCGCCCATATCGAGGACTCCCCGGTCAGCACCCATGACCTGATCGAGGCCGCGGAGTACTGCGGCCTGGACGAGCAGGCGGTGCGCCAGGTGCTCTATGAGCTTCCCCAGGGCAAGGGGTCACGTCGCCGGGCCACGGGCCCGTGTCCGCTCTCCTCTCGAGAGCTGGACGTCCTCCGCCGTCTCGCAGAGGGCAAGGTCTACAAGCAGATCGCCGCGGAGCTCGACCTCTCGGCGAGCACCGTCCGCAGCCACCTGCACAACGTGTACGGCAAGCTCGGTGCGCTCGATCGCGCCCAGGCCGTCCTGATGGCCACAGAGCAGGGTTGGATCTAGTCAATCCAAGCCGTTAGGTTGCGCGTATGCCAGGGCATGAGGCTCTGGGCGCCCGGGAGTCGTGGACCCGAAGGGAGAGGAATGTCCCCGGTTCGCCATCGTCCACTCGCGGCTTCGGTCGCTTTGGCGGCAGCCTGTTTCCTGTTGGCGCTTGCAGCATTTGGGCCTGTCCCCGCCGAGGCGGCTCCGCCCTCCAACGACAACTTCGCCGACGCGCAGGTGGTTGGGCCGGCGGCCCCGATTGCGGCAGCCGGCGCGACCGTCGATGCGACCGCCGAGGCGGGGGAGCCGCCCGCGTTCTCGGTCAATCCTCCACAACACACGGTCTGGTTCTCGTGGACCGCGCCGTCGAGCATGACCGCCGTGATCGACGTCTGCGACAACGACGCCGGCTTCACCAGCCCGGCGATCGGGGTGTTCACCGGCAACGCGCTCAACGCGCTCACCCCGGTCGCGTCGACCGCGGGTGACTGCACCCTGCGCTTCAGTGCCGCCTCGGGTCAGAACTACAAGATCGTCGTCGACTCGTATTTCTCGCAGGGCGCCTTCACCTTCCGGATCAGGCAGCTGACGCCGCCGGCCAATGACGACTTCGCGAACGCGGAGACGATCGGTCCCTCGTTGCCGATCACGATCAGCCGCTCCAACGTGGACTCGACCACGGAGACGAACGAGCCGAGCGTGAACGGCGGAGGCGGCGGCCGCTCTGTCTGGTTCAACTGGACAGCGCCCGCCAGCCAAAGCGTTCGCCTGGACATGTGCGACTTCCAGACGCGCTCGGGCCCGGCCAACGAGTCGGTGGGCGTCTATACGGGCAACACGCTGAGCACGCTGGTCAAGGTGTTCGAGAACGCCTCCCAGTGCCGGACGACCTTCAATGCCGTCTCGGGGACTACGTACCGGATCGCCTTCAGCGGCAACTTCGGCGGTGAGGGGACGTTCACGCTGAAGATGCTGCCGGCGACGCCGCCGGCGAACGACGACTTCGCCGCGGCAATTCCGGTGGGTCCGGGCCTCCCCGTCTCATTGGGCGGCAACAACCGCTTCGCCACGGTTCAGGCCATGGAGCCCGACCACGGAGCCGTCGACGACACGACTTTCCCGCCCCACGATTCGGTCTGGTACACGTGGACCCCATCGGCCAACGTGCATGCCCGGATCCGCGTCTGTGACTCGGACTTTGGTGCTCGCCTCGGCGTCTACACGGGGAACGCGGTCAATGCGCTGACCAGGGTGACGCCGACGGTGCCGATCAACCAGCAGCCGTTTTGCTCGATTCGGTTCAACGCCGTCATGGGGACGACCTACCGAATCGCGGTGGGAGGGTCCCAAGAGGACACCGAGGGCAATTTCAACCTGGACATCCACGTCTTCACGCCTCCTTCGAACGACGACTTCGGCAAGGCACAGCAGCTCCAATCCGCGTTGCCGATCGCGGTGGCGGGCACGACGATCGATGCGGGCACGGAGTCAGGAGAGCCGGACCACGGTGACGACTTCGGAGCCGTGGACTCCGTCTGGTACCGGTGGACGCCCGCCGTCAGCGAGCCCGTGAGCATCGATACCTGTGTGAGCGACTTCGACGCCCTGATCGGCGTGCACACCGGCGTGGCGCTGAACGCGCTGACAAAGGTGGCGACTTCGGAGGGCGGCCCTGGCTGCGGAGGCCCCTTCGGCGGCAAGACGTCACTGAACGCCGTTGCCGGAACCACGTATTACATCGCGGTGGACGGCTTCGACGAAGGGCACTTCACCCTCGCGCTCAACAGTCTCAGTCCCAGCCAGCCTCCGGTGACGACGGAACCCAAGTTCGACCTGGCGGCCGCCTTGAAGAAATGCCACAAGATCAAGAGCCACGCCAAACGACGCACGTGCGTCAAGAATGCGAAGAAGCGGGCGAAGCGCGGGGGCTAGAGCGAGCGAACCGTCGCACGCCTGGCCTCGTGAGGAGAAAGGCGGCGAGGGCCATCCCGATTGCGTCAATGCCGACGTCTCTCGGTGTGCCCTCTCTGCCGCGGACGAAGGTCTGGTGGAACTCGTCCGTGCAGGCATAGGCGAGTGAGATGCATACGGCCCAGATCAGCGGCCGCCGGACGACGCCGTGGAGCGCCCACCACCACGCTGCGGTGAGCAGCGTATAGCCGGTGACGTGGCCGAGCTTGCGCAATACGAGCACCCACCAGTCATGGTGCCCGCCCGCTGGTTGGCCCGAGAGGTAGAAGATCACGATCATCAGCGCGATCGGCACGAGCGCTCGGAGCAGGGCGTGCTGATTCATCGCGAGGACGCCCGGCCCGCTAAAAGGGATGTCGTGATCTCGGTCACCTCCAAGTCACGGTACGCGGTGGTGGCGCTGGCGGAGCTGGCGCGCACCGGAGAGAACCCGATGCCGATCGGACAGGTCGCCGAGCGCCGCCGCATCCCTGTGCAATTCCTCGAGCAGCTCTTTTCCACGCTCCGCCGCGCGGGGATCCTGATCAGCCATCGTGGCGCCAAGGGCGGGTACACGCTCGCCCGGCCGGCGGATCGGATCACCGTCCTCGAGGTCGTCCAGGCCCTCGACGGCGTTGTTGGCCAGGAGGGCAAGGAGGCGGGCGGCATCTGGGAGGAGGGGGTGGAGTCTCTGCGGGCGACCTTTCGCTCCACCACGATCGCAGACATCGCCCAGCGCGAGGCCGAGAAGGCCGGCGCGGGCATCTACCACATCTAGTACTCGCCGCTCGACCATGCGGAAAACCGCAGGGACAACCTGGCTCGGAACGCGGGGGTCTCCCGGCTTCGGCCTCGGCGGGGGTGACGATTGGCGCCACTGGCGGGAACGGTGCCGCAGAATGTCCTCCGGACTTCACCTGGGCACAGGACTCGACCGCAGTCGGCAGCCCGGCCTACGTCGTCCCGGCTGGCGGTGGTGTGATCACGTCTTGGAGCCACGACCGCGGTCCAGCGCTCGCGACTGCCCAGCTGCGCCTGAAGGTCTTCCGAAAGACCGCCCCAAACACCTACCTGACCGTTGGACAGAGCGATTTCGAGACGTTGGCCACTGTGGGGGTCAACACGTTCGCGACCCGGGTCGAGGTCCAAGGCGGCGACATCCTCGGTTTCCGAATCACTGCTGCCCCGATCTCCTGCCGCAGAAGCGGGAGTACCGACGACCTGGCGGTGGCAAGCGGCCCCTTGCAGCCCGACCCTCCGATCGGCAGCTCGGTCTCGTTCGGCACGGTCGGCGCGTTTTTGCTGAACCTCGCGGCGACGGTCGAGCCCGACGCCGACCACGACGGCTTCGGCGACGAGACCCAGGATCAGTGCCCGACGAATGGGACAACCCAGGGTCCCTGTCCTGTCGCGCCTAAGAAAAAGTGCAAGCACAAGAAGAAGCACAAGAGCGCGGCTGCGATCGCCAAGAAGTGCAAGAAGAAGCACCACCACTAGGGAGTGCCACAACAACAGGCTCTCGCCGTCCCCCTAGTGGTGTGACCCGTGACCGCCGCTTTGGACGAGAAGCGGCGTTCCTTACGAATCGCTTGAACTGGCGGCATTAGCTTCTCGGCATGCAGATCACTCGCGTCTTGACAGCGCCGTTTCGCGCTGCGGGCAGGCTCGTGACCGGGTTTGCCAGGCGTCTGACGAAACGCGCCTAGCGAACTGCGTTTGACCGATAGGCGCTGCTTCGCATGGAAAGCCGCGGTCGCGCCAGAGATACTGCGTGGGCGATGTCGCAGGAGAACGTCGATCTCGTCCGCGAGCGCTACGAGCAAGTGAATGAAAGGGGCTTCGCGGCGATCGCCGACATTCTTGCGCCGGAGTTCACAATGGATTCGCCCCAGGGTGTCGAGGCCTCGCAGGCCCATGACAAAGCTGGTCTTCAGAAGTGGTTCGAAAAGATGGACGAGGTCTGGGAGAGACTTACCTTCGACCCAACCGAGATCTCCGCGCTGGACGCGGAACGGGTGATCGCGGTCGTGCATACCTCTGGGCGTGCCAAAGGCAGCGGGATCGAAATCGACCAGGAGCTGACGCATCTTTGGACTCTGCGCGGCGGGAAGGCGGTCCGTTTCGAAACGTACTCGACGAAACGGGAAGCCCTCGAAGCCGCCGAGCTGTCGGAGTAGCGCTTTTGACGATAAGCGGCGCTTTGCATGGAAAGCAGTGGTTCCTCGTCGAAGTTGGCCGCCCACGGACGACACTCCCTTGTGTCCGGGGCGGGAACACAATCCCGCGCTGCGGATCCCTGCCCAGGGTCCACGCAGCAGGAAAGCGTCTAGAGCGGTCCTACCCGCAAACCTCAGGAACACACGTTCGATTCGCGGGTAGAAGGGAGACACTTGCGGTGCGGTTGATGGCGCCTTTCGTCGTGGTCGCGGGCCTGGCGATAGCGGGGTGCGGGGGCGGCGGGAAGACGAATGAGAGCTCCCAGACCAAGGCCCCGAGGGCCGGGTCGCCGACCTGGCGCCGATCACACCCGACGAGACCCACGCGGTGGCCCAACTGCTTCGCAGGGCCGGCGATGAGCTGACGATCGAGGTCGGAAGGCTCCGGGGGCTGCGCCCTCCGGCCGCCGACACCCGGACGCCGGCTTCTCTCCTCTCGATTCTCGACGACCAGATCGTCCACCTCCACGGCTGGGCGAACGCCTACGACAAGAGGAACACTGCCGGGATTCGGGGCTTCCAGGCACGGATCGCGGAGGACTCGGCCAAGGCCGCCGCGATCGCCCAGCACTACGGTTTCCAGGTCTGCGGCAGTCCTGGAACCGGAAACCCCGGAAACCTGACCCGGTTCCGCTAGTTTGTCGCGATGGCCGGGTCCAACGGGACGACAGCGACGACCTTGCGCGTCGGCGCGGAGAGCTCAGCGGTGGTGGGTAACACGCCGTTGGTGGCGCTGCCGCGGCTGGGCGCGGATCTGCCCGGTGAGGTGGTCGCCAAGCTCGAGTTCCTCAATCCCGGGGGTTCGGTGAAGGACCGGATCGGCGTCGCGATGATCGATGCCGCCGAACGTGACGGCCTGATCGAGCGCGGCGACTCGGTGATCGTCGAGCCGACCAGCGGCAACACCGGAATTGCGCTGGCGCTCGTCGCTGCTGCCCGCGGCTACCGGCTCATCCTGACCCTGCCGGAGGGAATGAGCCGTGAGCGCACCGCGCTGCTGCGCACCTACGGCGCCGAGGTACACGAGACGCCCTCGCTGGGCGGCATGAACGAGGCGGTCGACCTCGCCAATCGCCTGGCCAAGGAGAACGACGGCTTCATCCCCCAGCAGTTCTCGAATCCCGCCAACCCCGAGATCCATCGACGGACGACCGCCGAGGAGATCTGGCGCGACCTCGATGGTCAGGTCGATGCTTTCGTCGCCGGAGTGGGCACGGGCGGCACGATCACCGGCGTGGGCCAGGTCTTCAAGGAACGGCGCCCCGACATCAAGATCGTCGGCGTCGAGCCGGCGGCCTCGCCGGTGCTCTCAGGGGGGGTCCCCGGCGCGCACAAGATCCAGGGGATCGGCGCCGGCTTCGTGCCGGAGGTCCTCGATCGCGACGTGATCGACGAGATCGTCGGCGTCAGCGACGAGGACGCCCTCGACACTGCCCGTGCCGCGGCGCAGCGCGAGGGACTGCTCGTCGGGATCTCGGCGGGCGCGGCGATCCGCGCAGCGCTCGACCTGGCGGCTCGAGAGGAGATGGCAGGCAAGCGGATAGTCGTGATCGTGCCGGACTCGGGCGAGCGCTACATGTCGCTGCCGTTCTTCGCCCCATCCTGAGCGGCCGCGCCGCCTAAGCTTCGACGCGTGCTCGGACTCGGCACACTGCGGCGCGTCCTGAAAGAGGTCTCCTCCGACGTCACCTCGGCGCGTGAGCGCGACCCCGCCGCGCGCGGAATCGGCACGCTCGAGATCCTCACCGGTTGGGCCGGTGTGCAGGCGCTGCTCGCCCACCGGGTGGCCCACGCCCTCTGGGAGGCGGATGTCCCACTTGCGCCACGCGTGATTGCCTACACGAGCCGCTCGGTCACCGGCGTCGAGATCCATCCCGCCGCGAGGATCGGCTCGGACTTCTTCATCGACCACGGTTCCGGTGTCGTCATCGGCGAGACCTCCGAGATCGGCGACCGCGTGACCCTCTACCAAGGGGTGACCCTCGGCGGCACGGGCTTCGCGCGCGGAAAGCGCCATCCGACACTGGACGACGACGTCACGGTCGGGTCCGGCGCCAAGCTGCTCGGTCCGGTGACGGTCGGGCGGAACGCCAAGGTCGGGGCCAACACCGTGGTGATCGAGGACGTGCCGCCGCAGACGACCGTCGTCGGCAACCCGGGGCATCCAGTCCGGGTGGAGGGACGCCCTGTCGAGGGCCCGGACACCGACTGGATCCACCTTCCCGATCCGATCGCCGAGGCCATGCAGGAGCTCTCCGCGCGGATCTCCGTCCTCGAACGGCGCCTCGCCGAGGCCATAGGCGAGGACTCGGAGCCCGCGGACGTGACCGAGCTGCGACCAAAGAAGGGGCCGAGCTCAGCGGGGGGTTAGCAGCGGGGGCCGTGCCTATCCTTGGCTCGTGGCCGCTGGCAGAGAGGAATTGAAGGTCGTCCCCGTTGAGGCGCCCGAGCAGGCAACCGGCGCGCCGGTCGAGGCCGGTACGGACCAGCTCGAGCGACTGCTCGCCGGCCTGAACGGGCCTCAGCGCGAGGCGGTCACCTTCGGGGAGGGACCGCTGCTGATCCTCGCGGGCGCGGGATCGGGCAAGACACGGGCGCTGACCCACCGGATCGCCTGGCTGCTGGCGACCGGGCGGGCCCACCCGAACCAGATCCTGGCGATCACCTTCACCAACAAGGCGGCGGACGAGATGCGCGAGCGGGTCGCCTCGCTCGTCGGCGGGGTGTCCCGGCGGATGTGGGTGATGACCTTTCACGCCGCCTGCGCACGGCTGCTGCGGATCGAGGCGGAGCACCTCGGCTATACGAGCAGGTTCACGATCTACGACGAGGCCGACTCCCTGCGCATGTTGAAGCGCTGCCTCGAGCAGCTCGAGGTCGACACCAAGCGCTATCCGCCGCGCGCAGTCCGGGCCCGGATCTCAGACGCCAAGAACCAGCTGATCGACGCCGAGACCTATCTGGAGACCGCGGGCGGTCCGTTCGAGGAGATGGTCGGGCAGGCCTACCGCCTCTATGAGCGCCGGATGCTCGAGGCGAACTCGATGGACTTCGACGACCTGCTGATGCGGACCGTGAACGTGCTGGAGCTGTTCGAGGACGTCCGCCGCCGCTATCGCGAGCGCTTCCGCTGGGTCCTGGTCGACGAGTACCAGGACACCAATCACGCCCAGTACCGGCTGCTGCAGCTCCTCGCCGGGGAGGACGGGAACCTGACCGTGGTTGGCGACGAGGATCAGTCGATCTACGGCTTCCGTGGCGCGGAAGTCCGCAACATCCTCGAGTTCAGCATCGACTTCAAGGACGCCCACGTCGTCAAGCTCGAGCAGAACTACCGCTCCACGGAGACCATCCTCGAAGCGGCCAACGCCGTCATCTCGCACAACACGGGCCGGCTCGGCAAGAACCTCTGGTCGGATCTGGGCGAGGGCGAGAAGATCCACGTCGCCGAGCTCGAGGACGAGCACGCGGAGGCGCGGTTCGTCGCCGGCGAGATCGAGGAGCTGATCGACCAGCACGGCCTGGGCCGGGACGAGATCGCGGTCTTCTACCGGACCAACGCGCACAGCCGGGTGCTCGAGGACATCCTGGTCCGCTACGAGCTGCCCTACCAGGTGATCGGCGGGACCAAGTTCTATGAGCGGGCGGAGATCAAGGACGCCGTCGCCTACCTGCAGCTCCTGGTCAACCCGGCCGACGAGGTGAGCTTCTCCCGCGTTGTCAACTCCCCGAGGCGAGGGATCGGCGACACGAGCCAGGGCAGGCTGCGCGCCCACGCCAACACGACGGGCCGGACGATCTGGGAGATCGCGCTGGAGCCCGAGGCCGTGCCGGGCCTGGGCGCGGCGGCGATCAAGTCGATCTCGAGGTTCACCGAGCTGATCGAGGAGCTTCGTGCCGAGTTCGAGGGTGGGCCGGTCGCCGAGCTGCTGCGGGCGCTCCTGGAGCGCTCCGGATACCTCGACGCCCTGCGCGCCGAGCGCACGATCGAGGCCGAGGGCCGCATCGAGAACCTCGAGGAGCTGGTCGGGGTCGCGGCGGAGTTCGACGCCAATCGTGAGGTGGAGGGGTCCTCCGACATCCCTCCGCTCGAGGAGTTCCTCCAGGCCATCTCCCTCTACACCGACCAGGACGACCTGAAGCGCGACGAGTCCAAGGTCACCCTGATGACCCTGCACAACGCGAAGGGACTCGAGTACGACGCCGTCTTCATCATTGGGTGCGAGGAGGGGGTCTTCCCGCACTCCCGCTCGCTGGAGGAGGGCAGCGAGGAGGAGGAGCGCCGGCTCGCCTATGTGGGGATCACCCGCGGTCGCAGGCGCCTCTGGATGACGCACGCGCGCAGCCGGCGGCTGTTCGCCGGCCGCGAGACGGCCTTCCCGTCGCGGTTTCTCTCGGAGCTCCCCGAGGAGCTGGTCGAGCGGGAGGGCACCGAGGCGCAGGCGATCACCGGCTGGGCGCTGGGCGCTTCCCAGCCGGGGCCCTCCCCGGGGGCGGACCCGTCTCTCTCCTTCGCCACCGGCGACGACATCGTCCACGCCAGCTTCGGCGAAGGTGTCGTCACGTCGGTCGAGCCGGGCGGGGTGATAGTGGTGCGCTTCGCAAGTGACGGCACCGAGCGGAAGCTGATGGCCGACTTCGCCCCGTTGAGGAAGGCGAGCTGATGGCGGCGACCGTGATAGACGGGAAGGCCGTCGCGGCCTCGGTGCGCGACCGGGTGCGCGCGGAGGTCGAGGAGCTCACCCGCCAGCTCAGCCGTCCGCCTGGTCTGGCGACGGTGTTGGTGGGGGACGACCCCGCCTCCGCGATCTATGTGCGCCGCAAGCACGAAGCCTGCGAGGAAGCCGGCATCCGCTCGTTCGACCACAAGCCGGACGGCGCGATCTCCCAGGAGGATCTGCTTGCACTGGTGGCTGAGCTCAACGACGACGACGAGGTCGACGGGATCCTGGTCCAGCTACCGCTGCCCGAGCAGCTTGACGCCGGTCCGGTCGTCGCCGCGCTCGATCCGGCCAAGGACGTCGACGGTCTCACCCCGACCAGCGCCGGCCTGCTCGCCCGCGGCGAGCCCGGCTTGGTGCCCGCCACGCCGCAGGGCGTGATGGAGCTGATCAGGGCGGCCGGGGCGGAGCCGGAGGGCAAGGAGGCGGTCATCGTGGGCCGCTCGAACCTGGTCGGCCGCCCGCTCTTCTCGCTGCTCCTCGGCGCGAACGCCACGGTGACCATCTGTCACAGCCGCACCAGCGATCTCGGCGCGGTCTGCCGACGCGCGGAGATTCTGGTGGCGGCGGCCGGTCAGCCCCGTCTGGTCACCGGCGAGATGGTTCGGCCCGGGTCGACTGTGATCGACGTCGGGACCAACCGCACGGACGAAGGTCTGGTCGGAGACGTGGACTTCGAGGCGGCGAAGGAGGTGGCCGGGGCGATCACGCCGGTGCCGGGCGGCGTCGGCCCGATGACGATCGCGATGCTGCTCGCAAACACGGTTCAGGCGGCGCGATGGCGTGCCCTGCGGAGCGCTCCGGCCTCCGGCTGAAGTCGGCTTCTGTGGCGTGGTTGAATCCGCCGTCCAATACGACGGAGGCTGAATTGGACTTCTCACGGCTTCGCACGGGAGAGATCGTCGCGGGTCTCGGCGGCGGCGCCCTGTTCGTGTTCCTGTTCTTCGACTGGTTCGGCGGAGGCGCGGAGGTGAGCGGCAATGTGCTCAACGGCACCGCGACGATCTCGCACCCCGGGGTCAGTGGCTGGGATGCCCTGACGGACCTGCCGGGCTTCCTGATCATCTTCACGGGGGTGGTGGGCATCAAGTTCGCCGGCCTGACAGCGATCGGCAAGCGGTTGAACTGGGGACTCAGGCGCGGTGTCTTCACGCTGGGGATGGGCTGGATCGCGACGGCGCTCGTGCTCTGGCGAATGGTCGCGGGCTCGCCCGACCTGAAGATCGGGATCTTTCTCGGCCTGGCCGCCGTCGTCGCGATCTGGGTTGGCGCCTGGCTCGCGTTGCAAGAGGACGGCTGGGAGCCGCTCATCGACGTCGTACGCGGTAAGGACTCCAACGGCCGCAAGAAGTAGGGTCACGGCGCTCTCGCCTGGTGTGCGAGGCGCGCGATAGCGCGACCCGTCAAATGTTGGAGGACGAGCATGACTGGAAGGTTGTCTCAGGGGCAGATCATCGCGGCGGTCGGCGCCATCGCCCTCCTGGTTGCGATGTTCCTGCCCTGGATCGGGGTGAGCGGCCCGTCACTCCCGGCCGGGCTTCCCGTGCCCTCGAACATCAGCACGAGCACGACCGAGAACGTATGGAAGGGCTCGACCCTCGACATCTACCTGCTGATCACAGTGATCGTGGCGATGCTGCCCGCCCTGCTCGCGCTGACGGACGCCTCGGAGGAGTTCTCCTTCGTGTCGGCGGCGACCTTCCTTCTCGGCGTGGTCGCCGTGATCCTGGTCGCGGCCTTCCTGACCGTGGACTTCCCGGACGGCGCGGACCGCAAGTTCGGGGCCTTCATCGGCCTGGCCGCCGCGATCGTGGTCGCGATCGGCGGATTCAGGGCCGTGCAGGAAGAGGTCGGGGGAGAGATATAGGCTCGGCGCTGATTTGAGGGTGCGCGTAAGCCCTGACCGTTGATCAAGGAAGAGGAGGCGAATTGGACACAAACAGGTTGTCTCAGGGTCAACTCGTCGCCGCCGTCGCGGCGATCGCCCTGTTCATCATCAGCTTCCTGCCGTGGTTCGGCGTCTCCGGCGCCGTGACCGTGGGCGGGACGACGATCGGGGGATCCAAGAACTTCAGCCTCTGGGAGGCTGAGAACCCCCTCGACATCTACCTGCTCATCGTGATCCTGGTTGCGCTGGTGCCGGCCGTGATGGCGCTGCTGGGCGACGGGGCGAATGCGCCGCTGGCGCCGTTCGCGACGACGCTCCTGGCAGGCGTCGGCACGCTGCTCATCCTCTACCAGGTGTTCGACACGCCCGGTGACGCCGATCGCAAGGTCGGTCTGTTCCTCGGACTGATCGCCTGCGCCGGCATTGCGGTGGGCGGATACCTGTCGATGCAGGAGGACGCCGGAGGCGAGCGCTACTGAGATGCGAGGGTGCTCCGAGTGAAGCGAGGAGCAACCCGTCGGGTGCTGAGGCTGGGCGAGCTGGTCGGGGCCATTGGAGGCCTCGGCCTGCTCGTCGCCACCTTCCTGCCCTGGTACTCGGCGGGTAGCGAGAGCGCCACCGCCTGGCAGGCCTTCAGCCTCACCGACATCGTCCTCGCCGTTGCGGCGGCGGTGGGAATGTCGGTGGCGATCTGCGTGTTGGCCAGCATCTCCGTCAGCTATCCGGTCGCCGGGAGCTCCGTCGCGGCCGGCGTCGGAGCGGTGGCGCTGGTGCTGATCGTGATCCGGCTGCTCGACCCGCCAGGCTCCGGTGACGTTGGCATCGAGTTCGGTGCCTGGCTGGGCCTCGTCTCGGCCGCCGCGATCACCATCGGGGGCTACATGGGCATGCAGCCTATGAAGGCTCCCCGGACGGCCTCAGCCGACTAGCGACTCCGTCACGTCCCCCGCCACGTGCGTGGCGCAGGCGATGATGGTCATCATCGGATTGACGCCGACGGAGGTGGGCAGCAGGCCCGCGTCGGCGATGTACAGGCCCTCGGCGCCGCGCACCGCGCCTTGCGGGTCGCAGACGCTAGTGTCGGCATCCGCTCCCATCCGCGCGCTGCTCATCGGATGGAAGGCCTCGAGGCGGAGGTCGGCGGGCTTCAGGCTCATCGACTCGAACTGATCGAGCTTGCCGCGCGGGATCACCGAGACGGGCCCCACGTTCGGATAGACCTCGCTCGCGCCGGCCGCGAAGTGGATCTCCGCGGCGCGGGCGATTCCGAACTGGATCCGGCGCGCCTCCTCCTCCAACAGCCGATAGGAGAGCCGGAGCGACCCGTTGGAAGTGAGGCCGACCCGGCCCTCGGAGCGGTCGTGGAGGTGGACGCCGATCGAGGCGATGTGGCCGAAGTGGGCGACCCGGTCCGAGAACGCAGCGCCGACGCCCGGCAGCCACTGCGCACCGAAGGAGAGCGGGGTGAAGGTCGCCTCGAGCAGGATGCCCTCCGGCTGCCATTGGTCCACGTAGTAGCTCTGCATGACGCCGTCCCAGCCGCGGACCTCCTCCTCGTAGCGGGCGCCGATCCAGGCGGCGGGGTGGATGTGGAGGTGACGGCCGAGCGCGGGGTGGCGGATGCCCGAGCGCAGCAGGAGCTCGGGCGTGCCGAAGGCGCCGCCGGCGCTGATCACCGTCTTCGCGCGGACCTCCCAGTCGCGGCCGGCCGGGGGCCGGCCGTTGCGCGCGAGCTCCTGGGCACCGGTGGTCGGCAGGCCGGCGCGGCAGGCGAGGCCGGTCGCCCGCCCGCCCTCCCTCAGGATGCGCTGCACCTGCACGCCGGCGCGGACGCGGGCCCCTGCGGCGACGGCGCGGGGGAGGTAGGAGACGTGCGCCGCCCGCTTCGCGTCGAGGCGACAACCGAGCGGACAGGAGCTGCACTGGATGCAGCGGCCGGCGTTCCGGCTGATCGGGCCGCCGCTGGCGCCGAGTACCTCGGCACCCTCCGCGCAGAGCTGGCCGTTCCGCCCCAGAGTCTCCAGATCGAGGGGAGTCACGGCAAGCATCTCCTCGGCGGCGGCGTAGAGCGGGTCGAGGTCGGTCGCCCACTCGATGCCCTCGCGGTCACGCCACTCCTCGAGCACCTCGGCGGGAGCGCGGAAGCAGGTGCCGGAGTTGATCACCGTCGTGCCGCCGACGGTCCGCCCGACCGGTACGGGGATCGCGGGCTTGCCCGACGCGATCGTCATGCCGCCGTCCCGGTAGAGCAGCGGGAGACCGTCGAGTGGGTCGGTCGGATAGCCGGTGTGGTCCACATACGGCCCCGACTCGAGCACCAGCACGTCGAGGCCAGCCTCCGCCAGGACCGCCGCAGCTGCCGCGCCACCTGCTCCGGAGCCGACGATGGCCACGTCGCACTGCTCGCCTGCGCCGCGGGGCTCGAGGTCGCCCAGCCCCGGGGACACCGGCGGCGATCCGCCCGCGACCGCGCAGCGCGACTCGAAACCGACCGCAGTCCGGACGCGGTCATCGCGCGCCCAGCCGACCATCGCGAGCAGCTTGGCGAGCAGCAGCAGGTCGCGGTAAATCGAAAAGCGCGAGCCCTCCATCTTGGCCATGTAGTCCGCGCGGGCCTGGACACTCATGCGGCTGAAGCGCCAGGGGAAGGGCAGCCACTCGAAGGCGCGCAGCGCCAGGCGCACCACCTGCACGGTTCGGGCGGGGAGCCTGGAGAGGAAGCGGGCGAGGGGCTCCGCCACCGGCACGTCCGTCTCGGCCGCGGGCAGCCCGTCCTCACCAGGGGCGATGGCCTCCGCGATCGCTCGCAGAGTCCTCAGCTCGGCGGCACCGAGCCCCGGCGGGCGCCTTCAGGGGGGAGCGGCAGGGGAGCCGACCCGGCCGGCCAGCGACCAGAGCAGCAGGGAGGCGAAGACCAGGGATCCGTCGACGATCCCATTGAGCAGGTAGGCAAAGACGTCGTCCTCGATGAAGAAGATCAGCGAGGTGATCGACGAGGCTGCCTTGCCGGCTGCCAGGGCAAGCAGCATCGGGCGGTAGCGGACGACATCGCTCTGGGCGATCACGACGAGTGCCGTGATCACCACCATGTATGCGAATCCCAGCGAGAGCCAGAGCCGCTCCTCCGTTTTCGGCGCGGACGTGTGGAAGCCGAAGTGATGGCCGAGCTCGGTGAGCCGGGCGAGCGTCCCGTCGGGCCAGGCGATGAAGAAGAAGCCGGTGATGGCGAAGCCGATCGCCATCAGGCGCAGGCTGAGGACGACGAAGCGCTCGGCTTTCTCCCCGGTCATCGCGGGCGGATCCTATTGGCGCCACCCGCGCGAGGCCGCCTCCTATGATCCGCCCATGATCGATCGGGAGCAGGTACTCCATGTCGCGAAACTGGCGCGGCTGCAGCTCTCAGAGCAGGAAGTTGAGCGGATGGCTTCGGAGCTCTCCGGGATCCTCGAGCACGTCGAGAAGATCTCCGAGCTCGATCTCGAGGGCGTCGAGCCGACCTCGCACGTGATCCAGCTGGAGAACGTCCTGCGGCCCGACGATCCTCGCCCGAGCTGGTCGCGCGACGAGATCCTGGAGCGCGCTCCCGACCCGGCTGGCGGGTCCTTCCGCGTCCCCTCTCCACAGGCGTAGATGGCCGATCCGATCGATCTGACGGTCGCGGAGGCGGCCGCTCGAATCCGCTCCGGAGAGCTCTCCCGGGACGAGTACTTCGACGCGTACCGCCAGGCCGCCGCCGGGGATTCCCTGAACGCCTTCCTCTGGACCGCGGATGAGGCGGCCCAGGCCGACCTGGAGGGAACCCGGACCGGCCGGGAGCGGACTGAGACCGATGGAGAGCGCCCGCTCGACGGCATCCCCGTGGCCGTCAAGGACATCTTCTGCACCGAGGGCATCCCGACCACTGCGGGCTCGAGGATCCTGGAGGGCTACCGCCCGCCGTACACCGCGACCGCCGTCCGCAAGCTGCATGAGGCCGGGGCGCGCGTGCTCGGTAAGGCGAACATGGACGAGTTCGCGATGGGCTCCTCCAACGAGAACTCGGGCTATGGCCCGGTCCTCAACCCCTGGGACTCGGGCCGCGTGCCGGGGGGCTCCTCAGGAGGCAGCGCCGCGGCCGTGGCGGGGCGGCTCGCGCCCTGCGCGATCGGGACCGACACCGGCGGCTCGATCCGCCAGCCGGCCGCGCTCTGCGGAATCGTCGGCATGAAGCCGACCTACGGCGCGGTCTCGCGGTACGGGATGATCGCCTTCGCATCCTCGCTCGATCAGTGCGGCCCCCTGACCAGGGATGTGACCGACGCCGCGCTGATCCTGCAGGCCGTGGAGGGCCGGGACGGCTGCGACTCGACCTCCATCGGAATCGGGGGCGGCATCACCCCGCCGAGCCGGGAGGACCTGAAGGGCCTCAGCTTCGGCGTGCCGAAGGAGCTCGCCTCGGAGGCGGAGGGGATCGAGTCGGGCGTCCGCAAGGTCTTCGAGCGAACGGTGGAGCTGATCGAGGAGCTCGGGGGCGAGGTCTCCGAGACGGAGCTGCCGCACGCTCCGCACGGAATCTCGGCGTACTACGTGCTCGCCCCCGCGGAGGCCTCGGCGAACCTGGCCCGCTTCGACGGGGTCCGCTATGGGCTCCGGGTGGAGGCCCGCGACCTCACCGAGATGTACGAGGAGACGCGGGCGAAGGGCTTCGGCGCCGAGGTGAAGCGTCGCATCATGCTCGGCACCTACGCCCTCTCCTCGGGTTACTACGAGGCCTATTACGGGCGCGCGCAGCGCGTGCGAACCAAGATCGCCGAGGACTTCTCCAAGGCCTTCGAGCGCTTCGACTTCGTGGTCACACCCACCTCGCCGACGGTCGCCTTCAAGCTCGGCGCGAAGACCGACGACCCACTGGCGATGTACATGAACGACTACTGCACGGTCCCCATGCCGCTCGCCGGGATCCCGGCGATCTCGATCCCCGCGGGGGTGGCGCAACCCGAGGGCGGCGGACCGGAGCTGCCCGTCGGTTTTCAGATCGCCGGCCCGGCCTTCAGCGACTCTGGGATGCTCGACGCCGCCTTCGCGCTGGAGAGCGCGATCGGCTTCCGCCGCGACGGCGACGGAGGCTCGAGTTGAGATACGCGACCCCGCTCACCGACGAGGAATTCCGCCAGGCGGTGGAAGACGCGCTCGACTCACTGCCTCCCGAGATCGCCTCGAAGCTCACCAACGTGGCCGTGATCGTCGAGGACGCCCACCCGAGCGGCCGCCTGTTGGGGCTGTTCGATCCCCGAGGCGGCCTGCAGCGGATCATCATCTATCGCCAGCACCACACCAACGCCGAGAGCGTCAGGACCACGGTGCTGCACGAGGTCGGGCACTACTTCGGCGCGGATGAGGCGACGGTCAGGGGGTGGGGACTGTGATGGCGCCTGATGCGAGGGCGCGCGCCAGCGCGACCCGTGACACGTGGGAGCCGGTCATCGGGTTGGAGATCCACGTCCAGCTCTCCACCGAGACCAAGATGTTCTGCGGCTGTGCCCTGTCCTTTGGCGACGAACCCAATATCCACACCTGCCCGGTCTGCCTGGGCCATCCGGGGTCCCTGCCGACGATCAACGAGCAGGCGATCCGCTATGCACTCATGATCGCGGCGGCGCTCGAGTGCGAGGCCGCGCCCCGCTCGGTCTTCGCCCGGAAGAACTACTTCTATCCCGACCTGCCCAAGGGGTACCAGATCAGCCAGTACGACGAACCGATCGCCGTCAACGGCCGCCTCGGCGACGTCCGCATCCACCGCGCGCATCTCGAGGAGGACGCCGCCAAGCTCAACCACGTCGGCGAGTCGGGGCGGATCCACGGCTCCGGCGCCTCGCTCGTGGACTTCAATCGCGGCGGCACGCCGCTGGTGGAGATCGTCACCGAACCCGACATCCGCTCCGCGCCAGAGGCGCGCGAGTGGGCGCAGCTGCTGCGGACGACGATCCGCCAGCTCGGCGTCTCGGACGTGAACATGGAGGAGGGCAGCCTCCGCGTCGATGGCAACGTCTCCATCCGGCCGGCCGGCACAGACGAGCTCGGCACCAAGACCGAGCTCAAGAACATGAACAGCTTTCGCTTCCTCGAGCGGGGGATCGAGGCCGAGATCGCGCGGCAGACGCAGGTGCTGGAGAGCGGGGAGGAGGTCGCGCAGGAGACCTTCCACTTCCATCCCGAGGACGGCTCGCTCACACCTCTGCGCTCAAAGGAGTACGCGCACGACTATCGCTACTTCCCGGAGCCCGACCTGGTTCCGGTGGTGCCGACCGAGCAGATGCTGGAGGAGGCCCGCGAGTCCCTGCCCGAGCTGCCGGCGGCGCGCCGTGAGCGATACATCTCGGAGGCCGGACTCTCCGAGGAGGCGGCGAGCACCCTTGCCTTCCATTCCGAGTTCGGCGAGTACTTCGAGCGGGCGGTCGCGGCCGGCGACGGAGTGCCCGCCAAGGCGATCGCCAACTGGGTGACCGGGGAGCTGGTCGCGGCGTTGCGTCAGGTCCACGCCGAGGATGATCCGCTCGCGTCGAAAGCGACTCCCGAGGCGCTAGCCGCGCTCGCCGGCCTGGTCGAGGGCAGGGCGATCTCCCATGGAGCCGGCAAGCAGGTGCTGGCGAAGCTGGTCGAGCAGGGGGGAGACCCCGTGCGGATCGTCGAAGAGGAGGGCCTCGCGCAGATCTCCGACTCCTCCGAGCTCGAGGGAATCGTCGACCGCGCGATCGAAGTCGAGGCCGAAGCTGCGGAGCAGGTCCGACGAGGCAACGCGAAGGCGATCGGCCGCATCGTCGGAGCCGTGATGAAGGAGAGCAAGGGCCGGGCCGATGGCGGCGCCGTCACCGAGCTGATCAGGGAGCGCCTCGGCGGCTAGTTGACCGTGAGCGTGGCCTGCATCCCCAGACTGCGATGGTCGAGCAGGCTGCAGTAGAGCGTGTAGGTGCCGCGCGAGAGGGTCACCGTCTGGCGCTGATCGCCGCCGGGGTCGAGGGTGCCGAAGGAGAAGGCGACCGTGCTCTGGCGCTCGGCGACCAGGTTGTGCGGGTCCGATCCGGCGTTGTACTGCTCGATGATCGCCGTGCCGGCCGCGAGGCTCGCGCGGGAGAGCTGAAGCCGAAGCTGGGTTGGGCTGATCTCCCGCTCGGTCGCCAGCAGCCGGCCTGGAGGCCTGCTCGGGCCCGTCGCCCCACCCGAGCCGCCGGCGGCGGATGGCGCACCCGAAGAGGACTTCCTGCGGCAGCGCTTGCGCTTGTGAGGATGGCGGTGCCTGCACTTCGACTTGGCCGAGGCCGTCGCCGCGGAGGCGCCGGATCCGGCCGGCACGGCGAAGCCGACGGCGCAGACCAGACACAGGACCGCGAGCGCTCCGAGCGTGCGGCGCATCAGTCGATCAGGGTCGAGTAGCGGGTCAGCGAATCCGCCCCGGGGATGATCGGTCCGGCGTCGACGCCGAGCCAGCTCTCCAGCAGCGTGCAGTACATCGAGCGGAAGTCGCTCGTGTGGAGCAGGTTCTCCTGAGGGTCGAGACTCGTCAGGCCGGGGAACCCGCCGATCATCGTTCCCCCGGCGTGCTTGCCTACGACGAAGGCCAGCCCGCCGGCGCCGTGGTCGGTCCCTCCGCCGTTCTCCTCCGGCCGGCGGCCGAATTCGCTCCACATCTCGATCAGCACGCGATCGTCGAGGCCTCGCGCCTCGAGATCGCGCTGGAAGGCGAGGACGGTGTCGCAGGTGCCCTTCAGGTTCGACGACAGGGTGTTCGCCTCGTTCTCGTGCGTGTCGTAGCCCCCGACCGCCGACATCGTCGCCACCTGCACCGGCAGGCCCGCGCCCAGCATCGCGGCCAGCCCCGAGAGCTGGTCGCTCAGCCCGTTGTTGACCGGGTAGAGGTTGGCGACAGGGCTGGTGAAGTCGCCGAACCCGCTGAGCTGCTCCCGGACCTGCTCCGTCTGGCCGATCGCCCGCCTCGCCTGGGTCATCGCCGGGGAGTCCGAGGGGAAGCCGCCGAGATTGCCGAAGCTCGTGAACATGTTCGCCTCGACCGGGTCGCTGCCCGCGTAGGACCAGAGGTCGTAATTGGTGACCGCCTCCACCGCCGCGACCGGCTTCGAGGGTGTCGCCAGCGCGGGAGAGAGCTCGTTGCTCAGGGAGATGCCCTGGAGCGGGTTGTCGTCGGCGCCGACCTGCTCGATGTAGCGGCCGAGCCAGCCGGTGTTGGCCCCCACCTGCACCTCGCCGATCTCGTAGTAGTGACGGGAGGTGAAGTGGGACTGGTTGGGGCTCGCATAGCCGATCGCCGGAAAGACCGTGACCTTGTCCTCGCCATGGAGCGTTCGAAGGCTCGCGGCCGACGGGTGCCAGAAGAGGTTCGCGTCCTCCGAGAAGCTGAGCGGCGCAGGGCTGTCGTTGAGGTGCAGCCCGATCGTCGGCCGCAGGTTCTGGTAGGTGGAGTCGTTGACCGGCGCCAGCACGTTGAGCGAGTCGATGCCGCCGTCGAAGAAGATCGAGACGAGCACCTTCTGCGGCGTGGCGGCCTGCGCGATCCCCGCCTCGAGGGCCGAGAGCGGCAGCCTGGTGGCGCCATAGACGGCCAGGGCAAGACCGGCGCTGCGGGAGAGGAAGCTCCGACGTGAGAGGCCCGTCCCCGCCGGAGTCGGCATCCCCGTTTCGATCGCCGGCAGACCCTTGCCGGCCTGAGCGGCAGCCCTGTGGAGGAGCTGGCTCCGGGTGTAGTCGCGGCAGTGGCAGTGGTCGTGAGCCATCAGCTCTCCTAGCTCAGCTGCAGGTCCGGGCCGACGGCGATCAGCTGGCGCAATGCGTTCTGACGCAGTGCCCTGTAGGCGATCTTCTGCCAGTTGGCGAGGCTGCCCGGGAAGGCATTGTTGGAGAAGCGGATGAGCTCGTTCTGCTGCTCCTTGCGGAGTGGCGGGTAGTCCCAGACGGCGAGCGCCTGCTCGAGCGCCGAGTCCGGCTGCTCGGCCGGGTCATAGCTGCCGTCCCAAACCTCGACGTGGTGGTCGTCGAGCACGCCGGTGGTCAGGAGCCAGCGACCGCGGAGGGTGTTCGTGTCGAGCCAGCGGCTGTCATCCCAGCCGGAGACGTTGGGGGGATAGAAGAGCTGCTGACCCGCGCCCGCGCTCAGCCAGATCCATTGCTCGTCGTGGATGAAGGTGCCGCTGGCCCGCATCAGGCTTGCCAGGTAGACAACCGGCGGCTTCACCATCGCCGGCCCCTCATAGAAGTCGGGGTGCATCAGGATCGCCTCGAGGACCGGGCGGATCGCGTACGCGTTGGAGTTGTAGAGCGAGACGAGGGCGTTGAGCGTGTCCTGCGACGGCGGCTGCGGAATGAAGTAGCTCCACAGCTTCAGGACGAAGAAGGACGGGTGAAAGGGGTTCTGTACGCAGAGCCGGCAGGCGTCCTGCCAGTTCCAGTTGCCGGTCCGTCCGTAGACCGTCTTGTTGGTGCTGTCGTACATGTTCGGCTCGAACCGGAAGTCGACCGGCCCGAGCACGTCGTCCCAGCGATACCGCCAGCCGGTGAAGGAGCGGGCGAGCTCGCGGACGTCGTTCTCGGTGTAGGCGCCGCGATTCGCGCCGAGGGTGAAGAGCTCCTGTACCTCTCGGGCGTAGTTCTCGTTCGGGGCCCACTTGTTGTTCTCGACGCCGTCGAGCCAGAGCAGCATCGCGGGGTCCTTGGTGACGTTCTCGAGCAGCGTGAGGAACGAGCCGAAGCAGCCATTCCTGAAGTGTTCGGACTGGTCGATCATCGCCGTGGACCAACCGACCTTGTCCTCGGAGGTGGCGAACCAGTCGTGGAAGACGAGGGCCATGCGCTCGACCAGCTGCTGGTCGGAGCGGATCATCCGGTCGAGCCACCAGAGGTGGTCGTGGCCCCATGAATCGTTGGGAGCAATCGGGAGGTCGTCGCCGTCCACCGGCTCCGGCCCGCTCAGCGTGGCCGACCCGGACGGCCTGGTCAGCGAGTACACGGCGCCCTGCAGGCCGCGTCCCGCCAGTTCGAGCGGCCTGCCCGGGCTTCGGCCCGAAGCCGGCCCGGTCGAGCAGCCGCTTCGCCTGCACGCGCCCGAACGGCCCCGAGTAGGCCCCGAAGGGCTGGGCTGACTTCGGCGCACGCGGGTCCTGCGGCTTCGGCAGCGGGCGGGGAGGGGGTGTGTCCGTGGGAGGGTTGTCGACCCACTCATAGACCTCGCGGACGAGGCCATCGCCGGCGCTGTCGTCCCAGCCGGTGATGTGCTTGTACTTCGTAGGCGGCGGACTCGACGGGGCCGCGCCAGCGGGCGGAGAGACGACACCCGCCGGATGGTGGTGTCGCTTCTTCTTCTTGTGCTTCCGCTTCTTGCTTGCCTGGGCGATCGCCACCTGTGGCCCTCCTCTGGCCCTGCAAATGCCCTCGGCAGCAGTGGCGGCCGACTTTAGGCAGGCCCCGCTTCGTCGGCGGGCATACCCTCTGGGCATGGCCGGCGCTCCCTATGTGCTCATCGCGCTGCTCTTCGGCATCGCCACGGGCTTCGTCGGCCGCGGCAAGGGCAGCTCGTTCTTCATCTGGTTCTTGATCGGGACCGTGTTGCCGTTCTTCGGCCTGATCGCGGCGATTCTCTACCGCTCAGAGCACGAGGAGCCCGAGCGCCGCTGCCCGACCTGCAACATGATCGTGAAGCTGCACGTGCAGGTCTGCCCGCGCTGCGGGACCGACCTCTACCTGCCGGATCCCTCAGAGGTCAGGCCGGGCCCAGCCCACCGCTCTACCTGAGCCAGGTCCGGACGATTGCGTTGGCGAAGCCAAGGCCGTAGCGCGCCACCGCCGGCTTCTTCGAGTGGCCGTGGGTGCGTTTGGCGACGGTCACCGGCACCTCCTTCGCCGGGACGCCGCGCTTGATCGCCTCGATCAGGAACTCGGAGGTGTGGAACTGCTCCTGGCGGAGGACGAGTTGGGGGAGGACGGTCGTACGGACCGCCCGGTAGCCGTTTGAGCAGTCCGAGACCTTGGTGCGGGTGATGAGGGACACAAGCTTGTTGAAGAACACGATCCCGAACTCGCGCGAGCGGGAATTCGGGTCCGACACGCCGAGAACCCGGGAGCCGTGGGCGACGTCGACCTCGTCGTCGAGCACCGGCTTCACAAGCCGCTCCATCTCGCTGGGCAGATGCTGGCCGTCGGCGTCAAGCGTGACCACGATCAGGGCGCCCGACTCGGCCATCAGCCGGTAGCCCGTCCGCAGCGCGGCCCCGCCGCCGCGGTTGATCACGTGGCGGGCGACGACTGCGCCGGCCTTCGCCGCCGCCTCGCTTGTGTCGTCGCGTGAGCCGTCGTCGACAACGAGGATGGCGGTCTGCTCACCGCAGACCTCGGGCGGGATCTGACGGATCACGTCGGCGACGCTGTCGGCCTCGTTGTAGGCCGGGATCACCACCGCGATCTTGTCCCGGAAGCGCTCCGGCAGGCGCGCCTCGCGGAACTCCTCCCAGGCGAGTCCTTCGAGCAGGGCGGAGAGCTGCTGGTTCATGCGGGAGCCCTCGGTAAGCGCCCGCAGGACGAGTAGGAACAGGATTGCGATCGCGAAGACGGCGAGGCCCAGGATCCGCCCGCCGTTGCCCTTCTCGAAGGAGAATGCAGAGAGCAGCTTGTCGAGCAGCTCGGTGCCCGAGACGATCGCCAGGGCGAGACCGCCGAAGATCGCCAGCAGCACCGCGCCATTCGAGAGCGAATGTCGTCGCCAGATCGCAAACACGATCAGCAGGACGGCGAAGACGAGCCCCACCGTGCGCAGCGCGGTGAGCTCCTGGGGGAAGAAAGAGGCGAGCACGGGGACGGTCAAAGCGGCGCCAGAATAGGCCCCGCGGGAGGTCGGAGGCGGGCACGACGATGCGCCGCCGGGGGCGCTACTCTGCCGCCTCTCATGCGCGTCCTCATTCTCGGGGGCGACGGCTATCTCGGCTGGCCGACGGCGATGCGCTTCTCGGCCCGTGGCCACGAGGTGTCCGTCGTCGACAACTTCTCCCGGCGTGCCTGGCACGAGAAGCACGGCACGGACTCGCTGACGCCGATCCTCGGACTCGACGAGCGCATCGCCGTCTGGCGGGAGACCTCTGGCAGCCAGATCCGCTCCTTGGATGGCGCGATCGAGGACGCAGCGTTCCTCGAGGAGGTGATCGTCGAGACGAAGCCTGAGGCGGTCATCCACTATGGGGAGCAGGCCTCAGCGCCCTACTCGATGGCGAGCCGCGAACAGGCGGTGGAGACCCAGCACACGAACGTGATCGGCACGCTCAACCTCCTCTTCTTCCTTCGCGATCACGCCCCTGACTGCCACCTGGTCAAGCTCGGCACGATGGGGGAGTACGGGACGCCGAACATCGACATCGAGGAGGGGTTCATCGAGATCGAGCACAAGGGCCGAACGGACACATTGCCCTTCCCGAAGCTGCCGGGTTCGCTCTACCACCTCTCCAAGGTCCACGACTCGAACAACATCCACTTCGCCAGCCGCACCTGGGGGCTGCGCTCGACGGACCTCAACCAGGGCGTCGTCTACGGCATCGAGACCGACGAGACCGCTCAGGACGAGCGCCTCGCCACCCGGTTTGACTACGACGAGTGGTTCGGCACGGTGCTCAACCGCTTCTGCGTCCAGGCCGTCGTCGGCCATCCTCTCACCGTCTACGGCAAGGGCGGCCAGACGCGCGGCTTCCTCAACATCCGAGACACACTCCAGTGCGTCGAACTGGCGCTCGAGAACCCGGCCGACGCCGGCGAGTACCGGGTCTTCAACCAGTTCACGGAGCAGTTCTCGGTCAGGGAGCTGGCCGAGCTGGTCCAGCGCTCCGCCGGCGAGCTCGGCTTCGAGATCGACATCGAGAACGTCGAGAACCCCCGGGTGGAGGCCGAGGAGCACTACTACAACCCGGTCCACACCAAGCTGCTCGACCTTGGCCTGAAGCCGAGTTACCTCGGCGACGAGCTGGTCCGCTCGATGCTGAAGACGATCGAGCGCCACCGCGGGCGCGTGATCGAGTCTGCGATCGACCCGCAGACGCAGTGGAAGCCCTCGGGGGCGCCGGCGGCCGCGCGCTAGAAGCTTTCCCGGTCGCGAATGAACTCTCCGCTTCGGCGGAGCTCGGCGTCGAGGATCGCGCCGACCCCACGGATCACCATCATGCGCGCCAGCGTCGTGGGGCGCACGCCGTAGAGGTCCGCTGCCCGCCGCAGCCGCTTGAAGTCACTGGGCCTGAGCCGGACGCTGACCTGTGGATTGCCACGTCCGCCATATGAGTCGCCACTGAAGCGGGTCTCGCGGTCCTCGCGCATGCCGGTTTCCTGATCCAGCTCGTCCTCGCCCGGCAGCCAAATACCCGGGTCACGCTGTCTCTTGATCCGCTCCTTCCGATCTCGCTCCCGCGCGGCGATCTCGGCATATGCCTTGCTCGGGTCGATTCGCCCGTCCTCGTCGTCGGCAGGAGGGGGTCCAGGTACCTCTGCAGAAGCCGCTGGCTCCTCGCTACCGGATTGGGAGTCGGGGCTATCAAGTGGGTCGCGGCTACCAGATTGATAGCCGCGGCCATCAGATGGGTGGCCGGGGCTATCAGCTGGAGCAGGGCTATCAGATTGGTAGCCGGGGCTAGCGGTTATGGACGAGGTACCCAGGGTGGGTTCTCCGTCCAACGCTCCGGCCAGCGGTTCGTCCGGCACGGCAGGCTCCTCGGACTCGTCCCGTCTCATGAGGGGGCACGCTCGATGCTGGAAACCGTCGTGGGACGCGCGGTTCGGGGCGCCTTTCTCGCGAGAGAGAATCGATTCGCGCCCGCCGCAACCGCTTGGCTACCATCGCGGCATGCGCGCGGCTGACGCATTGATGGAGGCTCTCAAGGCCGAGGGCGTCGAGCACATCTTCGGGATCCCGGGTGGCGCGAACCTGCCGATCTACGACGCTGTTCACGACGCCGACCTGACTCACATCCAGGCGCGGCACGAGCAGGGCGCCGGCCATATGGCCGAGGGCTACGCGAAGGCCTCCGGCCGCGTCGGCGTCGCGTTCGCCACCTCGGGCCCCGGCGCCACGAACCTGGTGACGCCGATCGCCGACGCGATCATGGACTCGGTCCCCACGGTCTTCATCACCGGCCAGGTGCGCACCGAGCTGATCGGCACCGATGGTTTCCAGGAGGCGGACGTGAACGGCATCACGATGCCGATCGTCAAGCACTCCTTCATGGTCCAGGACCCCCGCTACATCCCGGATTACGTCCACGCCGCGTTCCACATCGCCTCTACCGGGCGCCCGGGACCGGTGCTCGTCGACGTCCCGCAGGATCTCTCCCGCGCGGACATCGACTACGAGCCGATCACGGACACTCCCAACCTGCCGGGCTACAAGCCCTCGACCGAGGGGAACATCAAGCAGATCCGGATCGCCGCCAGGGCCCTTGCCAACGCGCAGCGGCCCGTGATCTACGCCGGCGGCGGAGTCATCAACGCCAACGCCGCCGAGGAGCTGCGCGAGCTCTGCCTGGCTGACAACTTCCCCGTCACCTGCACGCTGATGGGTCTGGGCGGGTTCCCCGCGAGCCACGAGCAGTGGCTCGGGATGCTGGGAATGCACGGAACGCGCACCGCGAACTACGCGATGGACAACGCTGATCTGATCGTCAACATCGGCGCCCGCTTCGACGACCGCATCACGGGCAAGCTCTCCGAGTTCGCGCCGCGCGCCAAGTTCGTCCACATCGACATCGACCCCGCGGAGATCTCCAAGAACGTCCCCGCCCACATCCCGATCGTCGGCGACGCGAAGGAGGTGCTGCCGAAGCTGGTCAAGGAGTACCGCGCCTCGCAGGCCGACCGCTCACGCCTCGATTCCTGGTGGGAGCAGATCCGCGCCTGGCAGAAGGAGTACCCGCTCGGCTACGAGGACTCCTCCGACGGCGAGATCAAGCCCCAGCGGATGATTCAGGCGATGTTCGCCGCCACCGAGGGCGACGCGATCATCACCTCGGACGTCGGCCAGCACCAGATGTGGGCCGCGCAGTACTACGGCTTCGACAAGCCGCGCCGCTGGATCAACTCCGGCGGGCTGGGCACGATGGGCTTCGGCCTCCCGTCGGCGATCGGCGCCAAGGTCTCCAAGCCCGACGAGACGGTTGTCTGCCTCGCTGGCGACGGCAGCCTGATCATGACCTGCCAGGAGCTCGCCACCGCGGTTCGGCACGAGATCCCGGTCAAGGTCTTCCTGATGAACAACGGCTATTTCGGCATGGTCCGCCAGTGGCAGGAGCTCTTCTGGGACGGCCGCTACTCATCGGTGGAGATGGGCCCGAGCCCGGACTGGGCGAAGCTGGCGGAGGCCTTCGGGATGCGCGGCATGAGAGTCGACGACAAGAACGAGGTCGAGGCCGCCATGCGCGAGGCGCTCGTGACCGAGGGGCCGGTCCTGCTCGACTGCCGCGTCACCAGGGACGAGAACTGCTACCCGATGATCCCGGCGGGGTCCGCCGCCCGGGACATGGTCGGCTGAGGCGCGGAGAAGCATGGAAGCCGGGACTCCCGATCTGATCAAGCTCGAGGACCTGGACGCCGCCGCTGGCGCGCTCACAGGCCGCAAGCACCTGCTCTCGATCCTGGTCGAGAACCGCCCCGGCGTGCTCGCCAGGATCGCCGGCCTCTTCAGCCGTCGCGGGTTCAACATCGACACCCTCGCCGTCGGCCCGACCGAGGATCCCGAGGTCTCCCGCATCACCCTGACCGTCGACGGCGCGGTCCACCCGATCGATCAGGTCACCAAGCAGCTTCACAAGCTGGTCAACGTGATCAAGATCCGGGACATGGAGCCGGGCGAGACAATCGCCCGCGAGATGGCCCTGTTCAAGGTCTCCGCCCCGATCGAAAGCCGCGCCGAGATCATGCAGTTCGCCGACATCTTTCGCGCCAAGATCGTCGACGTCTCACGCCGCTCGCTGACCATCGAGGTGACCGGCAGCGCCGACAAGATCGAGGCCTTCGAGCGCATGATCCGCCCGCACGGCCTGATCGAGATGGTCCGCACGGGCGAGATCGCAATCGCCCGCGCCAAGCCCGAGTCGTAGGCACGCCCGGTGAGCGTCGCCCTCGACGCCGGGACGCTGCTCGTCGATCTGGAGAGCGCGCTGTCGCGCGCGGCTCCCGGCAGGCTCGTCTCCGCGACGGTCGAGGTCGATGGCGATCTGGACCCGGTCGCGATCGCGGCGGGGTCCCGCCTGGCGTCGGATCGCTGGTTCTCCTGGGAGCAGCCCGACCGCGGCTTCGCCCTCGCCGGTCTGGGCACTGCCGCCGAGCTGGTGAGCCGGGACGATGACCGCTTCCGCGACCTGGCGGAGGGCTGCGCCCGGGTGACCCACGATCGGGTCGCGGAGGAGCCGAGTGGGCTGCCGGCCGGCGCGGGCCCGGTCTGGTCGACGGGCCTTGCCTTTGCCCCCGACGGCGGCACCGAGCCGATCTGGTCCTCGCTTCCGCCCGCCCTGGCGGTCCTTCCCGAGGTCGCGCTCGCCCGAAGCGAGGGCCGCTCCTTCGTGACCGTCTCGGTCATCCCTGACCAGGGGGAGTCCGAGCACGCGGTGCTCCAACGGCTTGAGGGCCGCCTCGGATCGCTGCGAGTCGCGCCGCTCACTCCGGCCGATCCGCATCCCAGTGCCGCCACGACGATCTCCGGACGGCATCCGCCCGAGCGCTACGAGCGGATCGTCGCCGCCGCGGTCGATCGCATCCGCTCGAGCGCGGTCGACAAGGTCGTCCTGGCCCGTGAGCTCACCGTCGAGGCGCCGGCCGCCCACGATCCGGCCGCCAAGCTCGGCGCCCTTCGCGATCTCTTCCCGGCCTGCTTCTGCTTCTGCTTCGGCACGCCGGAGGCCGCTTTCATCGGAGCGAGCCCGGAGCTGCTGGTGCGCCGCTCCGGCGCCGTGGCCGCGACGGTGGCCCTGGCTGGGACGACCTCACGCAGCGCGGACCCCGCCGTCGATGATCACCTAGGCGAGGCGATGCTGCGCAGTCCCAAGGTCCGCGACGAGCACGGCATCGTCGTGCGGCGGATCGAGCGCACCCTGCGGCCACATTCCGTCTGGGTGCACGGCGAGGGGGAGCCGTTCGTCGTCAAGGTCGGCAACCTCCAGCACCTGGCAACCCCGATCCGCGCCCAGCTGGCGGAGTCCCACAGCGCGATCGAGTTGGCCGGCTTCCTCCATCCGACGCCCGCGGTCGGCGGCGAGCCCCGCGCACCCGCGCTCGAGCTGATCGACGAGCTCGAGGGGATCGATCGGGGCTGGTACACGGGCCCAGTGGGCTGGATGGACGCGGCCGAGGACGGCGAGTTCTGCGTCGGACTGCGCTCCGCGCTGCTCCGCGACCGCGAGGCCCACCTGTTCGCCGGCTGCGGGATCGTCGCCGACTCGGACCCCGCCGCCGAGCTTCAGGAATCCGAGCTCAAGTTCGAGGCGCTGCTGCCGCTGCTAGCGAGCTGAGTTCCCGATGGAGCTCGAGGTTGCGGGTTCGGTCGGTGCGGACCACGATCATCCGCGCATCGCCGGCCAGGGCCTCGTCGAGATCTGCGGGCGTGGAGGGGACGACCACAGTGAGCCCGAAGCAGCTCGGCTGCCCGATCTGGCTCGACTCCGTAGGGAGTCCCGAGCAGTGCCTCGAACTCCTCATCCGGCATCGCCTCGGCCTGGGGAAGGAAGTGGAAAATGCCGCCGCCGGAGTTGTCGATCACCACCAGGCGGAGGTCCGGCACATCGCGCGTCACCGCCAGGCCGCCGAGGTCGTGGAAGAGCGCCAGGTCGCCGAGCACGGACCAGGTCCGGGCGCCGCTCCCCGCCGCCAGCCCAGCCGAGGTGGAGACGAGCCCGTCAATCCCATTGGCGCCGCGGTTCGAGGCGAAGCGGACGCCCTCGGACCCCGGGCGAAGGAACAGCTCGAGGTCCCGGACCGGCATACTCGAGGCGCTGAGCACGGAATCGCCGTCGCGCAGCGCACGGCCGAGGGCGCCCCAGACGCCGGGCTCGCTCGAGCTCGTCGAGCTCACTCAACCGCGCGTCGACGGCCTCGCAGACGCTCCTCTCGGACTCCAGCCAGGCGGAGGCGAAGGCTGAACCGGCCACCGCGCTCGCACCGGGGCGCAGCCGCGAGAGCCGCTCAGTGAGGGAGCGGGCGGTCGCGATCGGATCGGCACGCAGGATCGTGTCGGCTGTCCGGGATGGCTCGCGCCACTCACCGAGGGGGTCGATGACGATCTGCTCCAGCCCCTCGAGCCCGGCGAGCCACTGGCGCAGAGGCTTGCTGGTCGGCAGATCCCCGAACCGCAGGATCAGATCGGGCTCGAGTCCCCGCGGGCGCCCGCGCGCGATGTGGTCATAGGCAGAGACGACCAGCGAGCGGTCGTGGGGCCCTCGGCGCAACTGCGAGGTGGGCTCGGCGAGAATCGGATAGCCCGCTGCGGCCGCCAAAGTGCCCACCAGCTGGGCGAGCTTGGGGTCCGGCTGGCGGCCGGCGACGATCAGGCCGTGCGGCGCGCCCTCGATCCGCTCGGCGAGCCGGTCGAGCAGGGCCTCGTCGGCCCGCCGGGTCGCGCCCTCCACGGAGCTCAGCGGGGCATCGCCCCGGCCCTCGAGCGCGAGTGGATCGGTTGCGGTCACCTGTCCCTCCACGGGAATGGGGGCGAGCGGCTCGCGCCAGGGCACGTTCAGGTGCACCGGCCCGGGGCGAGGATCCCCGGCTGCCGCGGCGTAGGCGCGGCAAGCAACCGCGCGGAAGTGAAGGAGTCCGTCGTCGTCAGCCTCGTGCGTCCCGACCTCGCAGAACCAACGAACCGCTTCGCCGTAGAGCTTGAGCTGATCGATCGTCTGCCCGGCGCCGATGTCCCGCAGCTCGGACGGGCGATCCGCCGTGAGCACGATCAGGGGCACGCTCGCTTCATCGGCCTCTGTCACGGCGGGGTGCAGGTTCGCGGCGGCGGACCCTGACGTGCAGAGGACGGCCGCAGGACGGCCGGTGGCCAGCGCCGTGCCCAGAGCGAAGTACGCGGCGCTGCGCTCGTCGAGGATCACGGTGACCTCGATGCCGGGCTCGCGCCAGAGCGCCACGGCCAGCGGTGTCGAGCGTGAACCGGGGGAGAGCACCGCCCGGCGCACACCGCAGCGCGCCATCTCCTCCGCCATCGCCGAGGCGAGGGCCGTGTTGCGGTTGGTGGGATCCACCGTTATCAACGGTAGATCAGTCGAGGCGCCTGGCCGCAAGCGCGTCTTCGTCGAGCTCGACGCCCAAGCCGGGCCGGTCGGCGACGACTAGCTGGTCCCCGTCGGCGACGACCCCGTTGCCCACCGACTGCGAGAAGAGCCGCTCCGTCGCCAGTCCATGGGCGACTCCCGCGTCGCCGCCTCCCGCTCGCAGCGCCTGTACCGCGTGCGCGGCCGCGGCGATGCCGACCGGCCCCTCGAGCGCGCTGGATAGATAGGAGGGGATGACCTCGGCGATCTCCAGCGCTGCGCCGAGTCCGCCCACCTTGGCGATCTTCACCGCGGCGAGCTCGCAGGCCTCGAGCTCGCGAGCCCGGCGGGCATCGAACGGGGACACAAGGCTCTCGTCAGCAGCGATCTTTACCTCCACCCGCCGGCGCAGCTCGACCATCTGCTCGAAGGTGCCGACCGGCTGCTCGGCGAGCTCGATCTCATGTTGCGCGAGCGCCTGCAGCCGCTCGGCCGCATCGTCGACGTCCCAGGATCCGTTCGCGTCCACGCGAATCACCGCGCCGGGTCCGAGCGCCTTGCGTACGGTCGCCACCTGGGTCACGTCCCCGGGCAAGCCGACCTTGAGCTTGAAGGTGTGAAATCCCTCGGCCGACCAGGCCTCGGCCATCGCCCGGGTGGCGGCGGGGTTCGCAGCGGGGAGGGTCGCGTTGCAGACGACCGGGTTCGCCTCTTGCGCCCCGAGCAGGCGCCAGACCGGGTCACCCGAAACCCTGCCCACAAGATCGTGCAGAGCGATGTCGACAGCCGCCAGCGCCTGAGCGGAGGCGCCGCGGTTGCGGCAGCGTGCGATCGCCGACCAGATCCGATCGGGCTCCAGTCCGCCGTCCAAAAGGGCGGGCCAGCAGCGGTCCCGGATCTCCTCGGCGATCTGGTCGATCCCGATTCCACCGCGCAGCGAGAGGGCGGCGGTCTCGCCGAGGCCCTCCACGCCCTCGCCGCGGATCCTGACGAGGAGCAGGCTGCGCTCGGTCAGCTCACCGCGCGCCGTCACGTATGGCTCCCGAAACGGCAGGGAGTACGGGATCGCCTCGATCTCCTCCAGGAGCACCGGGCGATGCTAACCCGCGTCAGCTGGCGATCAGAAGTCCGAGCGAGACCAGCAGGCTGAAAACGCCGAGCAGTGCCCCAGTTCCTGCGAGCGCCCGGTTGAGCGCCGGTCCGTCGGTGCGGGTGGCGACCGTCCGCGCGATCCGCACCGTCAGCGGCGCGGAGAGCAGGCCGAGCAGCGCCCACCATGGGCCGCCCCTCTGGGTGACGATCGAGAGAAGGGCCGCGTAGGCTGAAACCAAGAGGCCGACGTAGAGCTTCCGTGCCCCCTGCCTCCCCATCCGCACCGCGAGCGTCTTCTTGCCGGCGCGGCGGTCGGTTTCGATGTCGCGGACGTTGTTGACGACGAGGATCGCGGTGGCGAGGCAGCCGACGGCGATCGAGAGACCGAAGGGCAGCCAGTCGAGCCGCTCGAGCTGCACGTAGTACGAGCCGTTGACCGCCACGAGGCCGAAGAAGAGAAAAACGAAGAGCTCGCCGAACCCGGCGTAGCCGTAGGGCCGCGGCCCGCCCGTATAGAGGACGCCCGCGGCGATCGAGGCGACGCCCACGGCGATGATCAGCCAGCCCGCGACAGTCGCCAGGTAGATCCCCGCTGCCACCGCGATGGCGAACGCGATCCAGGTGGCGACCAGGACGCGCTGCGGTGCGACCAGGCCGGAGGAGGTGACCCGCACCGGCCCGAGGCGGTCGACGGTGTCGGCGCCGCGCTTGGCGTCCGAGTAGTCGTTGGCGAGATTGGTCCCGATCTGGATGAAGATCGATCCGATCAGCGCGGCGATGAACGCCCAGACGCGAGGCAAATCGCCGTGCTGTTCGATCGCCGCCGCCGTTCCGACCAGGACGGGTGCGATTGCCGCCGGCAGCGTCCGCGGACGCGCCGCCATCAGCCAGATCCTCAAGTCAGGGCCTCTTCGGGTACTTGGAGAAGTCCGGGCTGCGCCCCTGCTGATAGGCGTTGCGGCCCTCCTGACCCTCCTCGGTCATGTAGAAGAGCAGCGTCGCGTCGTGGGAGAGCTGCTGGATCCCGGCGAGTCCGTCCTCGGTGGCGTTGAAGCTCGCCTTGAGCAGCCGCAGGGAGAGGGGGGAGAGGGCCGCCATCTCGCGGCACCATGCGACTGTCTCGCGCTCCAGGTCGCCGAGCGGCACCACGGTGTTGACCAGTCCCATCTCGAGTGCCTCCTCCGCGTCGTAGAGCCGCGACAGGAACCAGATCTCCTTCGCCTTCTTCACGCCGACGTTGCGGGCCAGCAGGGAAGCGCCGAATCCGCCGTCAAAGCTGCCCACCCGGGGGCCGGTCTGCCCAAAGACGGCGTTGTCGGCGGCGATCGTCAGGTCGCAGACCAGGTGGAGGATGTGCCCGCCGCCGACCGCGTAGCCGGCCACCATCGCGACCACCGGCTTGGGAAGCCTGCGGATCTGCACGTGCAGATCGCCGACGTCGAGCCGCCCGACGCCCTGCTGTGCGACCTCGTCGTCGCCGATGTAGCCATCGTCGCCGCGGATCCGCTGGTCGCCGCCGGAGCAGAAGGCCTCGGTGCCCGCGCCCGTGAAGATGATCGCCGCAACCCCGGTGTCGTCGCGGGCCCGGGTGAAGGCGTCGCGGAGCTCCGCGAGGGTCGGCGGCCGGAAGGCGTTGCGGACCTCCGGGCGGTTGATCGTGATCTTCGCAATCGCATCGCCGCGCTCGTAGAGGATGTCCTCGTAGTCGCCCTCGCCGCGCCATTCGATCGGCGCGTAGAGCCCCTCCTCGGGCGGGGCCTGCTTGTGTCGTCTCGGCATTCGGGCGCTTAGGCTAGGGGACCGTGAAGCTCGACAACTGGCTCGCGCAACGAGCAATCAGCTGTCCTGAGCGGACCGCACTGGTCACCGAGGCCTCCAGCGTGACCTACGCGGAGCTCGAAGCGGAGGCGACCTGGGTCGCCCGCAGGCTCGCCGCATACGGCGTGCGGAGGGGCGGGACCGCGGCGCTCACCATGCACCCGCGCCGCGAGGAGGTCGTCCTGCTGCACGCCCTGATGAAGCTCGGTGCCGTCGCGCTGCCGCTCAGTCCGCAACTCACCGAGGCGGAGCGCGCCGCGGTGCTCGCGGCCGAGCGCCCGGCCGTGGACCTGAACGACGCGGCCGAGCTGACCCAGACCGAGGCGGACCTGCCCCTGCTCGGAGAGCACGACATGGACGACCTCCAGTGCCGGATCCTGACCAGCGGCACCGGCGGCACACCGCGTCCAGTGGGACTCACCTACGGGAACTTCCTGTTCAGCGCCGTCGGCTCCGCCTTCAACATCGGCGTCGAGCCCGAGGATCGCTGGCTCTGCTGCCTGCCGCTCAGCCACGTCGCCGGCCTCTCGATCGTTCTGCGCTCCGTCATCTACGGGACATCCGCGGTGCTCCTCGACGGGTTCGACACCGAGCAGGTGGCGACCACGCTCGTCTCGGGTGACATCAGTCTGCTCTCGCTGGTCCCGACACAGCTGATCCGGCTGCTCGAGGCGGGTGCCGACCTTTCGCGACCGCGCGCGATCCTGATCGGCGGTGGGCCCGTCCCCCCGGACGCCCTGCGCCAGGCGCTCGACCGCGGCGCGACCGTCGTGCAGACCTACGGAATGACCGAGACCTGCTCACAGGTCACCACCCTGGCTCCGGCCGACGCGGAGCGCAGGATCGGCTCGGCCGGCCGCCCCCTGCTCACGACCCATGTCCGGATCGAGGACGGCGAGATCCTGGTCCAGGGGCCGACCGTTTCTCGCGAGGCGATCGATGCCGACGGCTGGCTCCACACCGGCGACCGGGGCCGCATCGACGAGGAGGGCTTCCTGTACGTCACCGGTCGAAGCAGCGAGGTGATCGTCACCGGTGGCGAGAACGTGATGCCCGCCGAGGTCGAGGCCGTGCTGCTGGCCCATCCGGCCATCGCCGACGCCGCGGTGGTGGGGCGCCCGGACTCGGAGTGGCAAGAGGCCGTCTGCGCGTTGGTCGTGCTGGCCGATGGTGCCGAGGCCGCGGAGGAGGACCTCCGCTCACACTGCTCGGCCTCGCTGGCCGGGTACAAGGTCCCCAAGCAGGTCGACTTCGTCTCGACCCTGCCGAGAACGGCCTCCGGCAAGCTCCTGCGGGGGCAGTTGCCCGAACCGGCCGGTCGCTAGCATCCGCCGCCTCATGGCCGCCGACGAAGTCCTCTACGACAAGGACGCCGATCTCTCCGTCCTGCAGGGAAAGACCGTGGCGATCTTGGGGTACGGCTCCCAGGGGCACGCCCACGCTCTCAACCTGAAGGACTCTGGGGTCGACGTGGTGGTCGGGCTCCGACCCGGCTCGTCCAGCCGGGCAGATGCAGAGGCCGAGGGCCTCGAGGTGCTGGACGTCGCGGACGCCGCGAGCAAGGGCGACATCGTGATGATCCTGCTGCCCGACGAGAAGCAGGCTCAGATCTGGCGCGAGGAGATCTCCGACGGGATCGCCGACGGCAACCTGCTCATGTTCGCCCACGGCTTCGCCATCCGGTTCGGCCAGATCGAGCCCCCGCCCGGCGTCGACGTCGGCATGGTCGCCCCGAAGGGGCCGGGCCACCTGGTCCGCCGCGAATTCGTCGAGGGCCAGGGCGTGCCCTGCCTGATGGCCGTTCATCAGGACCCGACGGGCAAGGCCCGCGACCTCGTTCTCGCCTACGCCTCGGGCATCGGCGGCGGGCGGGCCGGGATCATCGAGACGACCTTCAAGGACGAGGCGGAAACCGATCTCTTCGGCGAGCAGGCGGTGCTCTGCGGCGGCGCCTCGGAACTGGTCCGCGCCGGCTTCGAGACGCTGGTCGAGGCGGGCTATGACCCGCGCCTCGCCTACTTCGAGTGCCTGCACGAGCTCAAACTGATCGTGGATTTGATGTACGAGCAGGGCATCCAGGGGATGCGCCACTCGATCTCCAACACGGCGGAGTACGGCGACATGACCCGGGGGCCCAAGGTGATCACCGACGAGACGCGTCAGGCGATGAAGAAGATACTGGCGGACATCCAGTCAGGCGAGTTCGCCAAGGAATGGATCGCCGAGAACGAGGCGGGGCAGGAGAACTTCCAGCGCATGCGGGAGGAGGCGGCCGGCTCCCAGGTGGAGCAGGTCGGCAGGGACCTCCGCGCGATGATGCCCTGGATCGACGACTGAGGCCCGACCGCATAGGCGGCCGGGCCCCAATGAAGCCGATCTCCGAGCCGAGCGCTAGCGGGGTTCGCGGCTCGCGGCCTCGCTGCTGAGCTCGCCGGCCGGCGCGACGCCGCCCTCCTCGTAGGAGAACGGCGGATAGTCCTCCGTGATCAGCAGGAAGTAGCCGCCCGCCCGTGTCAGGTAAGCCAGGGCGGAGCGCATCGGATTGAACAGACCGTCCGGCAGCTTGCCCGTGAATAGGATCACGAACCAGGCGATCAGGGCGCAAACGCCCAGGATGATCGCCTGGACTATCGCCAACAGGTAGACGGGGATCCCGATGATCAGGCGCAGCCCGGTCTTCAGGCGGTTGTACTCATCGAGTGGAGGGGGGACGCCCACCCGGATCGGGTAGTCAGGCGCCTGGTCACCGCCGAACGGCGGCCATCCATCGGTGAGCAGATACTCGAAGCCGTTCACCCTGCTGACCATCCGCAGGTATCCGGCGTTGAAGTCGTAGATGCCCTGTGGGTACTTGCCTGTGAAGACAATCGCGAACCACGCAATCACCGCGGCGATCTCGGCGACGAAGCCGTAGATGCTCGCGACGATCAGCCAGGGGATCGCGACGATGTAGCGGAAGAACGTCGTCAGTCGGTTCCTGCCCTCCAGGGCGGGATCCGCGTCGAAGCTGATGGGGTACATAGATCTCTCCAGGTCGAGGTCATGGGGATTCCGCGCGCCCCCGGCGCGGCCGGGCCCCTTATTCGGACGCGCGGCCACCCTACCCCACCCATCGGAGGGCAGTCCAGCGTTCACGCCTAATACGCTGATTCGATGCCCCGAACACTTGTTGAGATCCCAGAGACCCTGAGGCCGGCCGACGGCCGCTTCGGCTGCGGGCCCTCGAAGGTCAGGCCGGAGGCGCTCGCCAAGCTGGCGACCCAGAACGAGTTGATGGGGACCTCCCACCGCCAGGCACCCGTGAGGGACCTGGTCGGACGGGTCCGGACGGGCCTCGGCGAGCTGTTCGGCATGCCTGACGGCTACGAGGTCGCCCTCGGCAACGGCGGCACGACAGCTTTCTGGGACGCTGCCGCGGCCTGGCTCGTCCGCGAGCGACCCCTGCACCTGGCATACGGCGAGTTCTCGTCGAAGTTCGCGAAGGCGACCGCCGGCGCCCCGTTTCTCGCCGAGCCGATCCTGATCGAGGCGGAGCCGGGCGATGCCCCGGATCCGGTCGCCGACCCCGACGCGGACGCGATCGCCTGGGCCCACAACGAGACCTCGACCGGCGTGATGGTCCCGGTGGAGCGGCCCGAGGGCTCGGGCGAGGCCCTCGTCCTGATCGATGCGACCTCGGGGGCCGGCGGGCTGCCGGTGGACGTCGGGCAGGCCGACGCGTACTACTTCGCCCCGCAGAAGGCCTTCGGCTCGGACGGCGGACTGTGGCTCGCGCTGCTGAGCCCGGCGGCGATCGAGCGGATCGAGCAGCTCGACGGGACAGACGGCCGCTGGCAGCCGGCGTTCCTCTCGCTCGCCGTCGCACTGGAGAACTCACGGAAGGACCAGACCTACAACACACCTGCGCTGACGACGCTGTTCTTGCTGGCCGAGCAGATCGCCTGGCTGCTGGAGGGCGGCGGACTGGAATTCGGCGTCTCTCGGAGCGGCGCCTCTTCGACGCACCTCTATGGCTGGGCTGAGGACTCGGATCTGGCCGCCCCATTCGTGACCGATCCGGCCAAGCGCTCGCTGGTGGTCGGGACGATCGACTTCGCGGAGGAGGTCGACGCCGCGGCGCTGGCGGCCACTCTGCGGGCCAACGGCATCGTCGACGTCGAGCCCTACCGCAAGCTGGGCCGCAACCAGCTCCGGATCGGGATGTTCCCCGCGGTCGACCCCGCGGACGTCGAGGCGCTGACCGAGTGCATCGACTGGGTCCTGGAGAACGCCGACGACGTGAGGCGATGAGCGAGAAGCCGAAGGTACTCGTGAAGGAGAAGATCGCCGACACCGGCGTCGAGCTGCTGCGCGAGCGCTTCGAGGTCGAGCTCGGCCTCGACTGGGACGGTGACGAGCTCGGGCAGCGGATCGGCGAGTTCGACGGGATCCTGATCCGCTCGGCGACGAAGCTCACCCCGGACCTGATCGGCCGCGCCGAGCGGCTCAAGGTGATCGGCCGGGCTGGGACCGGGGTGGACAACGTCGATGTCGATGCGGCCACCAAACGAGGGATCGTGGTGGCGAACGCGCCGGAGGCGAACTCGATCGCGGCGGCTGAGCACACGATGGGCCTGATGCTCGCGCTCTGCCGAAACATCCCGCAGGCGCACGCCTCACTCGCCGCCGGCAAGTGGGACAGGGCCAGCTTCAAGGGAACCGAGCTCTACGGCAAGACGCTCGGCGTACTCGGCTTCGGACGGATCGGGCAGCTCGTCGCGGCCCGCGCACAGGCCTTCGACATGCAGGTGGTCGCCTACGACAAGTTCGTCACGGCCGAGCGCTTCAGGGAGCTCGGGGTGGAGGGCGTAGAGGAGCCGGAGGAGCTCTACGCGCGCGCCGACTTCATCACGCTGCACCTGCCGAAGACCCCGGAGACGGAGAACATCATCGACGCGGAAGCGATCGGAAGGATGCGCGAGGGCGTCCGGATCGTCAATTGCGCGCGCGGCGAGCTGATCGATCTCGACGCGCTCGTCGAGGGGCTGGAGTCGGGCGGAGTCGCGGGCGCCGCGCTCGACGTCTTCCCCGAGGAGCCGTTCAGCGGCCACCCGATCCTCGCGCGCGACGACGTCGTCGTCACGCCGCACCTCGGCGCCTCGACCGCCGAGGCGCAGGATCGTGCCGGCGTCGTCACCGCAGAGCAGGTGACGGCCGCCCTCACCGGCGGGGTCGTCACGACCGCGGTCAACATCGCCGCCGTCCGGCCCGAGGTGATGGAGCAGCTGGCCCCCTTCGTGCCGCTCTGCGAGAAGCTCGGCCGGCTCGCGCAGGCGCTGTCCGAGGGGACGCCGGATCGCGTGGAGGTCGAGTTCAGAGGCCGGCTGGCCGACCAGGACACCCGCATCCTGAGCATCGCGACTCTCGTGGGGATCCTCTCGGGACACACCGAGGAGCCGGTCAACCTGGTCAACGGACCGCACATGGCCGAGGAGCGCGGCATCGAGCTGACCGAGACCCGCGACGCGGCCTCGGAGGACTTCACCGAGCTCGTCGTCGTCCGCCTGCGTCCCGCCGAGGGGGCCGTCGAGGTCGCCGGCACCGGCGTCGGGCCGCGAAACATCCCCTATCTGGCGAGGGTCTGGGGCGAGGACTTCTACCTGCCCTTCGCCGACCACCTGGCGATCTTCCGCTACACGGACCAGCCGGGAATGATCGGCAGGGTCGGCACGATCTTCGGCGAGGAGGGGGTCAACATCGTCTCGGCCGCGGTGGGCGCCGAGTCAGAGAGCGACACGGCGGTGATGGCGCTTACCACCGACGCTCCGGTCAATCCCGGGACGATCGAGAGGATCCTGGAGCTCGACGGCTTCTCGGTGGGCCGGGCGGTCTCGCTCTGATGGGACGGGTTGCTCCCGCAGGCACCCCGCCATATAGGGTCAGCCCATGAGAGCGGTCGTACTGACCGAGCACGGCGGACCGGAGGTCCTCCAGGTCCAGGAGCGTCCCGACCCCGCGGTCGGGTCCGGCGAGGTGCGGATCGCCGTGAAGGCCTCCGGGATCAACTTCGCCGACACGATGGCCAGGGTGGGGCTCTATCCAGAGGCCCCGAAGCCGCCGTGCGTGCTCGGCTACGAGGTCGCGGGAGAGGTCGAGTCGGTGGGCGCCGGCGTCGAGGCGGTGAAGGTGGGGGACCGGGTGATGGCCGGCACGCGCTTCGGAGGACAGGCATCGATGGTGACCGTGCCGGAGGACCAGGCCATACCCCTGCCGGAATCCTTCAGCTACGAGCAGGGGGCAGCGTTCCCGGTCAACTACGCGACCTCCTACGCGGCCCTGGTGATCATGGGCGGCCTGCGCGAGGGCGAGCGCGTCCTGATCCATGCCGCCGCAGGCGGGGTGGGCATCTCGGCGATCCAGATCGCACGCTCGAGGAAGGCGGAGATCTTCGGCACCGCCTCCGCCTCCAAGCACGACGCGATCCGCGCGCAGGGAGTCGAGCACACGATCGACTACCGCAACCAGGACTTTGAGCAGGAGGTCAGGCGGATCACCGGCGGCGAGGGGGTCGACGTGGTCATGGATGCCACCGGACCGACCAACTTCCGCAAGGACTACAGACTGCTGCGGCAAGGTGGGCGCCTGATCATGTACGGCGCCTCCGAGCTCACCAACCAGCAGGGCCGCAACATCCCGGCGCTGGCCCGCAGCCTGATGCGCATGCCGGTGGCCACCATGCCCTGGTGGAAGAGTCTGTCGGTGCTGAGCGAGAACAAGGGCGTCTTCGGCCTCAACATGCTCGCCTGGCAGGACCGGGAGGGACTCGATCGCGTGATCGAGCCCCTCAGCAAGGAGATCGAGGACGGCACCATCGAGATCGATCCGGTCGTGGCGGAGGCGTTCCCGTTCGACCGCGCGGGCGACGCTCATCGATTCATCGCGGAGCGTCGGAACATCGGCAAGGTCGTGCTCGTTCCGTAAGGGAGGGACCCCGCGACGCCGCTCTGATCGACTCGGAGCCGGGTTACGATCGGCAGAGATGCGCCCAGGGAGACGAACTCTCGTCCTTTTGATTGCCATGCTCGCGTCCCTCGTGGCCGTCGCCCCCGCGGCGGCCTCGGCACGGCCTGGGTTGACTGACGCCGTCTGGACGGTGCACGGCCACGGCGCCTCCGCCGCGGCGTCGATCAACCTTCTCACGCTCAACGACCAGCGGGGGATCGACAACCGGATCACCGCCTACATCGGCTCCGGCGGGCGTCTCGTCCTGACCGCTCCCGAGGGCCTGGGTGACCCCGACGGCAGTGGCTCTGCCTGCGGCCTCGACAACGCGAAGACCGGGGAGACGAGCGCCACCGAGGTGAGCTGCGCCGCCGGCTACATCGGCGCGGTCGTCGGCGATCTGGGCGGCGGCGGCGACACCTTCAACGCCGACCCCAGTCTCACGGTGATGATCGGTGGCGTGATCGACGGCCAGATGCGGCCGCTCGAGGGTGGGTCTGGGCGCGATCGTCTCGTGGGCGGATCGCTGTCAGACCTGCTGGAGGGTGACGGAGGAGCCGACTCGATGGCCGGCGGGGGCGGAATGGACCTCATGCTCGGAGGTCCCGGTGCGGACAACCTGACCGGCGGGCCCGGAAACGACAGCCTGCTGGGCGGCGGTGGGCCGGACAAGCTCAGCGGCGGGTCGGGCAGGGACGTCTGCCGCGGGGCGGGCGGGACGGATGTCGGCAAGGGCTGCGAGACCGCCCGATCCATTCCTTAGAGTCCCGGCGTGCTCATCACCGCGAGCGTCGCCAGCGCCTATCGCGACGGCATCGTCGACACCGGGCGGGAGACACAGTTTTTGTTCTTCGTCTCCTTCCTGGTGACGTTCGGCTTCATCCGGACCAGCACCCACATGATCCGTGCCCAGGTGAAGTGGTGGCCGGGCAACGTGTCCGTCGGCGGGACTCACATCCACCACCTGGTCTGGGGGATCATCCTCGTGCTGGTCTGCGGGTACGTCGGGGTCGGAATCCACCCCGGCGACCCCTGGCGCGGCATCACCGCCGTTTTCTTCGGGATCGGCACCGGGCTCACGCTCGACGAGTTCGCCCTCTGGCTCAACCTCAAGGACGTCTACTGGGAGAAGGAGGGCCGCAAGTCGATCGACGCGGTGGTGATCGCCGCCGCGCTCTCCGGGGTGCTCCTGGTCTCATTCCGCTCCTGGATCGACGCTGGGAAGGACGTCGAGGACGTCGTCTTCGCGGTCGTCGGCGCGGTCGGGATCTTCGGCATCGTGATGGCTCTGGTGAACGCGGCCAAGGAGAAGTTCGGGATGGCCATCTGGAGCATCGTCTTCCCGCTCGCCGGGCTGGTCGGCGCCTTCCGCCTCGGCAAGACGCACTCGGTCTGGGCGAAGCTCTTCTACCGGCACGGCAAGCGAGAGCGATCCCAGCAGCGCTACTCCGGCAGTCGCGGCAAGCCGTTCTGGAAGCGCGGCGACGAGCTACTCGCTCGCCTCAGGCTCCGGCCCAGGGGTGCCGGGGGAACCTGAGAGCACCAGCTCGTCGATCACCACGCCGAGCGATGCCGCCGTGGGGATCGCCAACAGGGCGCCGAGTACGCCGGCGAGCTCTGCCCCGACGATCACCGCGACGATCGCGACCGCGGGATTCACCTTGAGCGCGCCGCCCTTGTAGAGCAACGGCTGGATGACTCGGTCCTGGAGCTGTTGATAGACCAGGAAGAGGGCCAGCCAGACGATCGCGTCACCGGGACCGCCATCGATCATCAGCACGGCGAAGACCGCGAAGCCTCCCACCGTCAGGCCGATCAGGGGGATCAGATCCAGGAAGGCGACGAGCACGGCCAGCGGCACCGCGAGGTGGAAGCTCTCCGCCTGCAGGAACCCCCAGGTCAGCACGCCCGCGGCGATCGCCAGCAGCAGGTTGACGCTGACGTAGGCCTTGACGACCTCGGCGACCCGGCTGGCGATGCGCCGGGCGCGTCCGCGCTGCGGCTCCGGCAGCCGCCCGCTGCCGCGCTCGACCATCCCCCTGCCGTCCAGCAGCAGGAAGAAGGTCAGGGTGAGGACGGTGATTGCCGCGAGCAGGTGCTCGAGCAGGCTGACGGTGAGGGAGCCCAGCGTGCTGGCGCCGCTCGAGAGGTGGGAGGGGAGGGTGGCACCCTCCTGGCTCAGCTTCGCGGTGATGTGGTACTTCGCGTTCAGGTCCTGGAACTGCTTGTTGTTGTCCGCCCAGTGCTCGAAGTCATGGACGTAACCCGGCAGCTTCTTCGCCAGTCCCTCGATGTCGTGGACGATCGGCGGGAAGACGTGCAGGACGAGGAAGACCAGAAGCGCCAGCGCGGCGAGATAGACGACCAGGATCGCCAGCACCCGGGGCATCGAGCCGTCACCCGGCCAGGCTCTCTGAATGAGACCGACGGCCGGGTCGAGCGCCAGAGCCAGGAAGACCGCGGCGGCTACCCACTGGAGCGTCGTCCGGGTGTGGAGCAGCGCGATTGCGAAGAGCACCGCAACCCCGGCCCAGAAGAGCGCCACGAGCACGATCTTGGCGACCGCTCGCGCCTGGATCTGGTCCGCGCGCATCATCGGTGACGCTAGAGCGCGGCCGGGACGGCAAACCGCAGCATCGATTGCGAGCCGTGGCGGCGCTGCGCTACTCTGCTTGAACTTCGATGACGCACCGGCTCGACAGCCTCGCGCTTCTCCTTCTCCTCCCCCTCCGGGGGGAATAAGCGCTGGCGGCGCGAGTGCCGCGAACTCACGGAACAGGTCATCGGAAGTCTCAGGAGAAGGAGGTAGTCATGAGTGACGTAGGCAGTACAGCCGGTCCGGTCGCAGACGAGAACCGGGTCCACATCTTCGATACGACGCTGCGCGACGGCGAGCAGTCCCCCGGCATCTCGCTGAACACGCAGGAGAAGGTCGAAATCGCCCAGCAGCTCGCACGCCTCGGCGTGGACGTGATCGAGGCCGGGTTCCCGATCACCTCGCCCGGGGACTTCGAGGCTGTCGAGTCGATCGCCCGCAACGTCGATGGTCCGGTGATCTGCGGCCTCGCTCGCACGCACAAGGCCGACATCGACGCGGCCTGGAACGCGATCAAGGGATCCGAGCAACCCCGGATCCACACCTTCATCTCGACCTCCGACATCCACATCACCCATCAGCTCCAGACGACCCGCGAGGACGTCAAGGGACAGGCGAAGGCGGCAGTCGCTCTTGCGAAGTCCTACTGCGATGACGTCGAGTTCTCCCCGATGGACGCCACCCGCGCCGACATCGAGTTCACGGCCGAGGTCTGCGCCATCGCCCTCGCCGAGGGCGCCAACGTCGTCAACATCCCGGACACCGTGGGCTACACGACGCCGGAGGAGTACGCCGCCTACTTCCGCATGCTCTACGAGCTGGTCCCGGACCTGGCCAAGGTGGAGCTCTCGGTGCACTGCCACGACGACCTCGGCCTGGCCGTGGCCAACTCCTTCGCGGGGGTGGTCGCCGGCGCCCGCCAGGTGGAATGCGCCGTCAACGGCATCGGCGAGCGCGCCGGCAACTGCTCGCTCGAGGAGATCGTGATGCTGCTCCGGACCCGTCGCGACGCGCATGGCCTGGACACCGGCATCGACGCGCGTGAGCTGGCCCGCACCAGCCGGATGGTCTCCCGACTGACCGGCTACTCGGTCCCGCCGAACAAGGCGGTGGTGGGGCGGAACGCCTTCGCGCATGAGTCCGGGATCCACCAGGACGGCGTGCTGAAGGAGCGCTCGACCTACGAGATCATGGACGCGACCGAGGTCGGTCTGGAGTCCAACTCGATCGTGCTCGGCAAGCACTCCGGGCGCCACGCCCTCCAGGACGCACTGCAGCAGCTCGGCTTTGCGGTCGAGGGCGGCGCTCTCAATCAGGCGTTCAAGCGCTTCAAGGAGATCGCGGACAAGAAGAAGCAGGTCACCGCGCTCGACCTGGAGGCGATCGTCTCGGACGAGATGCGCGAGAGCGCCGAGGCCTACGACCTCGGCTGGTTCGAGGTGGAAGCGGGTTCGGAGCGACCCCCGAAGGCGCGGGTCTCCGTGACGCTACCGAGCGGCGAGGAGTCGGTCGCGGAGGCGTCGGGCGATGGGCCGGTCGACGCGATCTTCGGCGCCATCCGCGAGGCGACCGGCACCGATGCGGAGCTGCAGCGCTACGAGGTCGAGGCCGTCACCGGCGGCACCGACGCCCTCGGAGAGGTGAGCGTCTCGGTCCGCGCCAATGGCCGGCTGGCGAGCGGCCAGGGTGTCGCAACCGACATCCTCGAGGCATCCGCGCGCGCCTTCGTCCGCGCCATCTCGAACGCCCTCGAGGGCGTCGCGATCCGCGAGGCGGAGGACGCGACCGCCGAGGCCGCCGTGGAGCGCACGCCCGGCCCCTGACCGCATAGGCTGGCGGCCATGAAGCTGCAGCTGCCCGAGGCGCCTTCGTCGAGCTCGCCGCTCTGGTGGTTCTGGGAGCGCTTCACCGACCTGCACACGGCGGCGTACAAGGCCTCCCACGGCCGGCTCGGCGGCAAAGCGTACGGCGTGCCTGTCGTGCTGATCGAGTCGGTGGGACGGAAGTCGGGCAAGCGGCGCACGCATCCGCTGCTCAGCCTCCCGGACGGGGACAACCTCGTGATCATCGCCTCCAAGGGCGGGACCGACCGTCACCCGGCCTGGTACCACAACCTGAAAGCGAGTCCCGAGACGGTGGCGTGGTGGCGGGGCGAGAAGCGGCGCGTGAGAGCACGTGAAGCGTCAGGCGAGGAGCGGGACCGCCTCTGGCGGATGATGGCCGACGCGTATCCGGACTACGAGAGCTACCAGCGTCACACCGACCGCAAGATCCCGGTGGTCGTGCTGGAACCGGCCTAGCGCGGCCTCACGATGCCGCCGCGGCCGGCCTTTCCTCGCGTCCGCCGGGCTGCGCCGGTGGCAGCGACGGGGCGCCCACCGGACCGACGTGTGGGATCCATTCGAGCCAGCGCGGCAGGTACCAGTTCCAGTCGCCCAGCAACGTCATCGAGGCGGGCAGCAACACGGCGCGTACCAGGGTTGCGTCGATCAAAACCGCGACGCCAAGTCCCACGCCAAGCTGCTTGAAGAAGACCAGTGACAACGTCGCAAATACCGCGAACACCGCGATCATGACGATGGCGGCGCTGGTCACCACGCCGGCCGTGGTCTTGATCCCGTGCGAGACGGCCTCATCGGTTGGCATGCCGCGGTCGTAGGACTCACGGATTCGGGTGAGGATGAAGACGTGGTAGTCCATCGAGAGGCCGAAGAGGACCACGAAGAGGAACAGCGGCATCCAGGAGATGATCGCGCCGGTCGAATGAAAGCCCAGGAACGATTGGAGGTGGCCGTCCTGGAAGATCCAGACGATCACCCCGTAGGCGGCGCCCACCGAAAGCATGTTGAGGATGATCGCCTTGATCGGAATGACGATCGAGCGGAAGGTGAAGAGCAAAAGCAGGAACGCTGCTGTCAGGACGAAGGCAAAGACGAGCGGGAGGTGCGACTTGGTGGTGTCCCTGAAGTCCTTCGATGCGGCTGTGAAGCCGGTCACGTCGGCGCTGACACCCGGCACGGCCCCGATCGTTGCCGGGACGATGCTGTCGCGCAGCTGTGCCAGCGCGGCATTCGACTTCGAGTCGGTGCCATTGCCCGCGACAGGGATGTTCACCTGAACGACGCTGCGGTCGGGAAAGGTGTCGAGCGTGATCGGGGGCTGGAAGAGCGAGCTGGCCTTCGCCCGCGCCACCAGGGCGGCGAGCCCCTGCCTGACCTCCGGCGTAGGCCCGTTCGGAGAACTGACCACGACCACGGCGGGAATCCCACCCCCCGGGAAGACCTTCTGAATCCGGTTGTAGGTCTGGATCGAGGCGACGTCCTGGGGCAGGGATTCCACGCTCTCATTCGCGGTGTGCAGCCGGAAGGCCGGTACCGCGAGGAAGATCAGCAGCCCCGCCGAGAGGAGAAGCGCGATGAGCGGATGCCGGAGGACCGGGTTCAGGACCTTCCCCCAGATGCGGCTCTCGCCGGCGTTCCACGGGTGGTTCTTGATGATCGGGACGCCGCCCTTCTCCACCCGGTCTCCGAGCCACGACAGAATCGCCGGCAGCACGGTCAGCGAGCCGACGAGCGCCACGGCAACGACCAGGATTGTGCCGGTGGCGAACGACTGGAACGTCGGCGTGCCTGCGAGGTACATCCCGGCCATGGCGATCATCACCGTGAAGCCCGAAACCAGCACCGCGCGGCCCGACGTCGCCGCGGCGGCCGCCAGGGCCGCCTCCTCACTCCGACCGGCCTCGCGCTCCTCGCGCTCGCGCCGCAGATAGAACATCGAGTAGTCGACGCCGACGGCGAGGCCGATGAGCAGGATGACCTCGTTGATCGAGCTATCGACTCCGCCGATGACGTGGCTCAGCGGTCCCATGATGCCGATCGTCGCGATCACGGCGGTCAACGCGAGCAGCAGCGGCACGCCGGCGGCAACGAGCGCCCCGAAGGCGATCAGCAGGATGATCAGGGTGACCGGCAGCGACGTGACCAGGGCCTTGCCGAAATCGTCCTGAACGACCTTGTTGATCTGCTGCTGGGTGCTGGCGTCGCCGAACTCGCCGAGCGTGAAGCCCGGATGCGCCTGCTGGACGGCGGCGACCGCCTGGACGGCCGGCTTGACCCGGTCCATTACCTCCGTGTCGTTGCCCGCTATCTGATAGCGGAGCAGCGCCGAATGTCCGTCAGCGGAGACCTGGTTCGCGTTCGCCGGAGCCAGCGGACTCTCGAAGTTCTGTGTGTCTGGGAGCGCCGCGAGCTTGCGCTGGGCTTCGACGGCGACAGCGCGGAAAGCCGGGTCGGTGGCGGTGGACGCGGTGCTCTGAATCAGCACCATCTCCTGGGCGTGCTCCGGAGCGGCATCCGCGATCGTCTGATCGGCGCGTCCGGACTCCCCGACCCCGGCCTGAGTGTGCTCCAGGGTCTTGGTCCCGGCTGCGCCGCCGATCATGAATGCAACGACAACGAAGGCGAGCCACCCCCAGATGGCAGTCTTGCGATGCTGCGCGCTCCAAACCCCCGCACGCGAAGCCACCCCGCGAGGGCTCATGTCACTGCTTGGATCCCGATCAGGGGGACGGGACGCCGACATCCTTGACCTCCAGTTCTAGGATGGCTGCCGACCCTATCGTCAATTGGACATACGTCAATGGGACATACGGTCGTATGTGATAACGTACGCCGGCCGATGACGGATTCGGCTCAAATCACCGGCGCCCCCGGCACAGCGGTCGCCCGGCAAGGATCCGTGGGCGCCCGCGTCAGGAGCCTGCGCGAGGCCATGGACCTGTCCCTGAGGGACCTGTCGGAGCGCAGCGGCGTCAGCGCGCCGATGCTCTCCCAGGTTGAGCGGGGCGACACCAGCCCGACGCTGTCCGTCGCCCAGAAGATCGCCGCCGGCCTCGACCTGACGCTGTCTCAGCTGCTCCGCCTGGACGAGGATCGCCACGTGGTTGTGGTCCGCTCCGGCGACCGACGCACGCGCCGCCGCCGCGGACACAAGGTGCAGGAGCTCACGCCGCCGTTGCCCGGACAGCGCTCGGACGTTTCGGAACACACGCTGGCGCCCGGCGCGGCCACCGGGGCTTTAGACGATCCCCCGATTCACGAACCCGGCAGCCGCGAGACGGCTGTGGTGCTGGACGGCGGGGTGGAGCTCTTCGTCGACGGTCAACGCCACGAGCTGACCGAGGGGGACAGCGTCACCTTCGACGCCGACCTGCCCCACCATTTCGAGAACAATGCCTCGTCCGAGGCCAGGCTGATCGCGGTGGTCGCCGCAGGGCTGAGGCGAGGCTAGGAGGACCGATGCCCAAGAACCTGTTCGAGAAGATCTGGGACACGCACGAGGTCGACGACGACCTGATCTACATCGACCTCCACCTCGTCCACGAGGTCACTTCCCCGCAGGCCTTCGACGGCTTGCGCCTGTCGGACCGCCCTGTCAGGCGACCCGACAAGACCCTGGCCACCGCCGACCACAACGTGCCGACTGACGGCACCCCGACAGCCCGCCTGATCGCCGACGAGCTCTCGCGCAAGCAGGTCGAGGCGCTGGAGCAGAACTGCGAGGAGTTCGGCATCCCGCTCTACTCGCTCGGCTCCGATCGCCGCGGGATCGTCCACGTGATCGGCCCCGAGCTGGGGGTTACCCAGCCCGGCATGACCATCGTCTGCGGGGACTCGCACACTTCGACGCACGGCGCCTTCGGCGCGCTCGCGTTCGGCATCGGGACCTCTGAGGTCGAGCACGTCTTGGCCACCCAGTGCCTGGTCCAGCGCCGCCCGAAGTCGATGAGGATCGACTACTCGGGCGAGCTCGGCTTCGGCGTCACCGCCAAGGACCTGATCCTGGCGACGATCGGGCGCCTCGGCGTCGGCGGCATGCAGGGCTACGCGGTCGAGTACGCCGGCGAGGCGATCCGGGCCCTCTCGATGGAGAACCGGATGACGATCTGCAACATGACGATCGAGGGGGGCGGCCGGGCCGGCATGGTCGCGCCCGACGAGACGACCTTCGACTACATCAAGGGCCGCCCAGGTGTGCCTGACGACTTCGACGCCGCAGTCGAGCGCTGGCGCCAACTGCCCACCGAGGACGGCGCGAGCTTTGACACCGAGGTCGAGGTGGACGGCGCCGCGATCTCGCCGATGGTCACCTGGGGAACGACTCCAGGGATGGTCGTCCAGGTGACCGATCAGGTTCCGGACCCTGCCCAGATGGACTCGCCGGCAGACAGGGAGACGGCAGAGCGCGCGCTGGCCTACATGGATCTCCAGCCGGGGACGCCGATGACCGAGATCCCGCTGGACCGGGTCTTCATCGGATCCTGCACCAACTCCCGGATCTCCGACCTCCGGGAGGCGGCCGGCCTCCTCGAGGGCCGCAAGATCGCCTCGAGCCTGCGCGGCATGGTCGTGCCCGGCTCCCAGCAGGTGAAGGCGCAGGCCGAGGAGGAGGGACTGCACGACGTGTTCCAATCGGCCGGATTCGAATGGCGCGAGTCGGGCTGCTCGGCGTGCCTCGGGATGAACCCGGACATCCTGCAGCCGGGCGAGCGCTGCGCCTCGACCTCGAATCGCAACTTCGAGGGGCGCCAGGGCGCCGGCGGGCGGACGCATCTGGTCAGCCCGAAGATGGCGGCTGCGGCCGCGGTCGAGGGGAAGTTCGTCGACATCAGGGAATGGAGCTGAATATGGATCCGATCGAAGTGATCGAAGGCAGGGTCGCGGTGCTGGAGCGCAACGACGTCGACACCGACCAGATCATGCCCAAGCAGTTCCTGAAGCGGGTCGAGAAGACCGGCTACGGCGAGTTCCTCTTCTACGACTGGTTCCGCTCTGGCGAGATCGAGCTCGAGGCGCATCCGATCCTGGTCACGGGGCGGAACTTCGGCTCGGGCTCCTCGAGGGAGCACGCGGTCTGGGGCCTCAAGGACTATGGCTTCGATGCGGTGATCGCCCCCTCGTTCTCCGACATCTTCTTCAGCAACTGCACCAAGAACGGCCTGCTCCCGGTGATCCTCGATGAGGAGCATTGCCGCGCCGTTGCGGCGGCGGGCGAGGCGCGCATCGACCTCGACGATCAGACCGTCAACTGCGCCGAGGGCGTCTTCCAGTTCGAGATCGATGAGGACATCAAGCACCGGCTCTCGAATGGCCTCGACGACGTCGCCATGACGCTGCAGCGCGCCGGCGCCATCGATGATTTCGAGCAGGCCGGGAGGGCGGACGCGGGTCCGGTGACGACTTCGTTATGAACACCCATTCGATGAACAGTGGCCCGCGGGAGTGGGACGCCAAGACCTACGACCAGATCTCCGAGCCCCAATTCCAGTGGGGGCTCGAGGTCCTCGACCGGCTTGATCCCCAGGATGGGGAATCGGTGATCGACGCCGGCATCGGCTCCGGCCGCGTCGCCGAGAAGCTGCTCGAGCGGCTGCCCGGCGGTCGCCTGGTCGGAGTGGACGGCTCGTCTGAGATGATCAAGGTCGCCGCCGAGCGCTTCGCCGTGGATGAGCGGGTCACTCTGTTCGTCTCGGACCTGCTCGAGCTGAGCCCCGAACTGCTCACCGAGCACGATGCTCCGGCCGCGGTCGACGCCCTCTTCTCAACGGCCACCTTTCACTGGATCCTCGATCACGACCGGCTCTTCGAGCGGATCCACTCGGTGCTCCGGCCCGGTGGCCGGCTGGTTGCGCAGTGCGGGGGGGCGGGCAACATCGCCGATCACGCCCGCGCGATCGCGACGGTTGCGACCAGCCCGAAGTACGTCAGCCACTTCGAGGGCATGGAGATGATGTGGAACTTCGCGCAACCGGAGGAGACGGAGGAGCGACTGCGCGGCGCCGGATTCGAGGACGTCCGTTGCTGGCTCGAGGACAAACCCGTTCAGCCCACGGATCCGTACGACTTCACCACGACGGTGACGATGGGGCCGCACCTGACGCGGCTTCCGGAGCAGGACCGTAAGGGGTTCGCCGAGGCGGTCCTCGAGCTCTCCGTGGATCCGCTCGTTCTCAACTACGTCCGCCTCAACATCGACGCGCGCCGTGCCTAGGATCGTTCTCCTCCCCGGCGACGGAATCGGCCCCGAGATCGGAGAGGCCGCCAGGACCGTCCTGGCGAAGCTGGGCGACTTCGAGATCACGGAGCACCTGATCGGCGGCGCCTCGATGGACGAGCACGGCACCGCGCTCACCGACGAGGTGCTGGAGGTGTGCCGGGCGGCCGACGCCGTGCTGCTCTGCGCCGTCGGCGGCCCAAAGTGGGACACGACCGACCCCGACAAGCCGCGGCCCGAACAGGGGCTCCTCGGCCTCCGCAAGGGACTCGGCCTGTTCGCGAACCTGCGACCGGTCAGGCCCAGCGAGGCGCTGCTCGAGGCGAGCCCGCTGCGCCGCGAGCGCATCGAGGGGACCGACCTCCTGGTGGTACGGGAGCTCACCGGCGGCATCTACTTCGGCGAGAGTGGTCGGGACGGCGACCGGGCCCACGACGACTGCGCCTACACGGTTGAGGAGATCGAACGGATCGCCCGCGTCGCCTTCGAGGCGGCGGGGGAGCGGAATGGCCGGGTGACCTCGGTCGACAAGGCGAACGTGCTGGAGACTTCTCGCCTCTGGCGGGAGACCGTCACCAGGCTGGCGCCCGAGTACGGCGAGATCGATCTCGACCACCTGCTCGTCGACAACGCCGCGATGCAGCTGGTCTCGAACCCCACGGGCTTCGACGTGATCGTCACCGAGAACCTCTTCGGCGACATTCTCAGCGACGAGGCGGCGATGCTCACCGGCTCGCTCGGCATGCTCCCTTCCGCCAGCCTGGGCGAGGACGGCCCTGGGTTGTATGAGCCCGTGCACGGCTCCGCTCCCGACATCGCCGGAACCGGCAAGGCGAATCCCCTCGCCACACTGCTCTCCGTCGCGATGATGTTGCGCTACGGCCTCGGCATGCACGACGAGGCCGACAGGCTCGATGCCGCCGTCGAATCGGCCCTCGACCAGGGTCTTCGCACCCCGGATCTGGCCGGCGGGGAGGGCACGCGCGAGGTCGGGACGGAGGAGATGACAGAGGCTGTTCTCCGATCCCTGTAAGCGGATCCATCGTTCATACTCTCGACGCGTGGAGAAGGCCGAGCTCATCTGGAAGAACGGAGAGTTCGTCCCTTGGGACGAGGCGAACGTGCACGTCCTCACTCACGGGCTGCACTACGGGTCCGGGGTCTTCGAGGGAATCCGCTGCTACGACACCGAGATCGGGCCGGCAGTCTTCCGCCACCAGGATCACCTGGATCGGCTCGCCAAGTCCGCCGAGCTCTACTACTTGCCGCTCGAATACTCGCTCGAGGAGATCCGGGAAGCGACCAAGGAGCTGATCCGCCGCAACGGCCTGCGCAGCTGCTACATCCGCCCGCTCGCCTTCCGCGGCTACGGCGAGATGGGGCTGTACGCGAAGAGCGCGCCGGTCGAGGTCGTCATCGCCGTCTGGCCCTGGGGCGCATATCTCGGGGAGGAGGGCAAGCAGAAGGGCGTGCGCGCCAAGGTCTCTTCCTGGCGTCGCATCTCCCCTTCGGGGCTGATCCCGCACGCCAAGGCGTCGGGCCAGTACCTCAACTCGATCCTCGCCAAGACCGAGAGCGCCAACGCCGGCTACGACGAGGCGATCCTGCTCGACGACCGCGGCTTCGTCTGCGAGGGATCCGGCGAGAACATCTACCTCGTCCGCGACGGCGAGATCGTCACGCCCGGCCACGCCTCCTCGATCCTGGACGGCATCAACCGCAAGTCGGTGATCCAGATCGCGCGCGACCTCGGATACACGGTCGTGGAGCGCGACATCGCGCGCGCCGAGCTCTACCTCGCCGAGGAGGTCTTCCTCACCGGCACGGCCGCGGAGCTGGTCCCGGTCCGCGAGATCGACGACCACGACCTCGGCGGGCCGGCAGAGATCACCCGCGTGATCCAGGGCAAGTTCGACGACGCGCTCCACGGACGCCTCGAGGAGTACCGCGAGTGGCTCGATCCGGTGGGAGAGCCCACCGGCGAGGCGCCTCGCGAACCGACTCCTGCAGAGGTGGATGCCGAGGAGGTCGGCGAACCCGCCTCCGGTACCCTGGGCTCCTGATGCTGCACGGCTTCACAGGGCGAATTACGCAGGCCGCGGCCTAACCGGGCCAGCGGTCCCGCACGACCCCGTTCAGGGGAACCACTTTCACCCTCGAAGCTAGAAAGGCAGCGATGCGACAAGTACTCCTCTACGACACGACTTTGCGCGACGGCATGCAGGGCCAGGGCATGTCGCTCTCTGCGCAGGAGAAGGTCCGGGTTGTCCGCAAGCTCGACGAGCTCGGCATCCACTTCATCGAGGCCGGCTTCCCGGGGTCCAACCCCAAGGAGCTCGAGCTGTTCGAGATGCTGGCCGAGGTCGAGCTGAACCAGGCCGAGGTCTGTGCCTTCGGTATTACGCGTCGGCGCGACACCGAGGCGGCTGAGGACGAGGCTCTACGCCTGCTCGCGGGTGGCTTCGCACCCGTCGTGACCCTGGTCGGCAAGACCTGGGGCCTTCACCTCGAGAAGGTCACCAAGGTCAGCCGCGAGGAGAACCTGGCGATGATCCGTGATTCCGTCGCCCATCTGACGCAGGAGGGCAAGCGCGTCATCTATGACGCTGAGCACTTCTTCGACGGCTACCGCGACGACGCCGGCTACGCGCTGGAGTGCCTGCGCGCGGCGGCCGAAGCCGGCGCCGAGAACGTCACCCTCTGCGACACCAACGGCTCGAGCCTGCCGGCGCAGGTCGCCGTGGCGACCAAGGCGGTCACAGAGGCGCTCGATGTGGCGGTGGGCATCCACACCCACAACGACCTGGAGTGCGCGGTCGCGAACTCCCTGGCCGCCGTCGAGGTGGGCGCGAGCCTCGTGCAAGGGACGATGAACGGCATCGGCGAGCGCACGGGCAACGCCAACCTGACCTCGATCCTCCCGGACCTGCAGCTCAAGCTCGGCTACCGCTGCGTCGCCGACGAGCAGCTCGCCCGGCTCACCGGGATCGCGCACTTCATCGACGAGCTTCTCAACATCACGCCCGATCCGGACCAGCCCTTCGTCGGCCGCAACGCCTTCGCGCACAAGGGCGGCATGCACGTCGCCGGTGTCAGCGCCGACGCGCGCACCTTCGAGCACATGGACCCGGCGGAGATCGGCAACGAGCGCGAGATGGTCGTCTCGGAGCTGTCCGGCAAGGGAACGGTCCTCTCGCGAGCCGAGCGTTCCGGGATCGCCCTCGACGACGGGCAGGCAGCACGGGCGCTCCGCACGCTCAAGGAGCGTGAACACCGTGGCTACCACTACGAGGCCGCCGACGCCTCCTTCGAGCTGCTGCTGCGGCGCGAGACCGAGCATTACGAGTCGCTCTTCAGGCTCGAAGGGTTCCGGGTGCTGGTCGAGAAGCGCGAGGACGGCAAGGTCGTCACCGAGGCGACGATCAAGGTGTGGGTCGACGGCGAGCGCTACCTGCGCACCGCCGAGGGGAACGGCCCCGTGAACGCGCTCGACAAGGCGCTGCGTGGCGCGATCAGCGACCGCCATCCGCATCTCGCGGACATCGAGCTCACCAACTACAAGGTCCGCATCCTCGACGAGCATCACGGCACAGGCGCGGTCACCCGGGTCCTGCTGGACTCGTCCGATGGCGAGCGCGAATGGGGCTCCATCGGCGTCTCGGAGAACATCATCGAGGCCTCGTGGGAGGCCCTGGTCGATTCCCTCGAGTACGCCTTCCAGCCCCGGCCCGAAAGCGATTCACCGAGTGAACGAACCGATCCCGCTCGCACGACCTGACCTCGGCCCCCGCGAGGAGGAGCTGCTAGTCGAGGTCGTTCGCTCCGGGTCACTCTCCCTCGGGCCGAAGCTGGAGCAGTTCGAACACGACTTCTCAGACTGGATCGGCGGCGATGTCTACGCGGTCGCTGTGTCCAGCGGGACGGCAGCGCTGCACCTCGGCGTCAGGTCAAAGGGGTGGTCGGATGGGGATGAGGTCATCACGAGTCCGCTCACCTTCGTCGCCTCGGCCAACTGCCTGCTCTACGAAGGCGCCAGGCCCGTTTTCGCCGATATCGACCCGGTCACCCTGACGCTCGACACGGAGGCGGTGGCCGCCGCGGTGAGCGAGAGGACGACGGGGCTCCTGCCGGTGCACATCTTCGGCTACCCCGCCGACCTGCCGGAGCTCAGGAAAATCGCGTCCGACCACGACCTCGGCATGCTGGAGGACGCCTGCCAGGCGATCGGGGCGCGCGACGGGACCGGCAAGAAGGTCGGGACGGACGGGAACCTCGCGACGTTTGCGTTTTACGCCAACAAGCAGATGACAACGGGGGAGGGCGGGATCCTGGTCAGCCCGGACCAGGACGTCGCGGAGCACGTGAAAAGCGAGCGCAATCAGGGCCGGGCGCCGGACATGGGTCAGGTCGAGCACGACCGGCTCGGCTTCAACTATCGGCTCACCGACCTGCACGCCGCGATCGGCATCGCCCAGCTCGAGCGGCTTGACGAGATGCTGAACGCCCGCGACAACGTCGCGGCGCTCTACCGCGAGCGGCTCACCCAGCTTGGAGCCTCACCGGCCGGCGAGGACGACGAGCATGACATCGTCCTGCCCTGCGAGAACCGCGGCGACGAGAGGCGCAGCTGGTTCGTCTTCTGCGTCCAGGTGCCGGAAGGCACCGACCGCGACGCGGTGATTGCCTCGCTGGACGAGAGCGGCATTGCCTCCAAGGCGTATCTGCCCTGCGTCCACCTGCTGCCGCCGTATCGTGAACGCTTCGGCTACTCCGGCGGCGAGTTTCCGGTCGCGGAGCGTGTTGCGGAGCGCTCGCTCGCGCTGCCCTTCTTCACCGCGATGACCGAGTCACAGGTGGACCGGGTCTGCACCGCGCTCGGCGAAGCTCTGGGTAAGCGTCCCTAGACTCAGCCCATGTCCCGCTTCGGCGAAGGCCAGGACCCTCTCTTCCGGCGGATCAACTCCTCGATCTCGTTCGACTGGCGCCTGGCGTCATTCGACGTCGAGCAGTCGAAGGCGCACGCCCGGGCGCTCACCAGGCTGGGCGTGCTCGACGACGACGAGCTGGCGAAGATCGCCGAGGGCCTCGAGCGGGTCGGGGGAGAGCTCGAACAGGGGAGCTTCGAGTTCCGCGAGGACGATGAGGACATCCACATGGCGATCGAGCGGCGCCTCACCGAGCTGATCGGGCCGCTCGGAGGCAAGCTGCACACCGCTCGCTCGCGCAATGACCAGGTCGCCACCGACCTGGCACTGCTGGTCAGGGCGCATGCGGCGCGCGCCATCGCACTGCTCGAGAGCCTGATGGAGGCACTTCTCGGGCAGGCCGAGGCCCACCGCGACTGGCCGGCGCCCTCGTACACGCACCTGCAGCGGGCACAGCCGGTGTATCTCGGACATCACCTGCTCGCCTACTTCTGGATGTTCCAGCGCGACGCGCGCCGCTTCTTCCGCGCCGCGGAGGCGACCACCGACATGCCGGCGGGCTCCGGGGCGCTCGCGGGGCTCAACTGGGACGTCGATCGGGACGCCCTCGCGGAGGACCTCGGGTTCGAGCGCCCCTACCCCAACTCGCTCGACGCGGTCTCCAACCGCGACTTCGCGCTCGACTATCTCTCGGCGGCGTCGATCTGCGCCATGCACCTCTCGCGGCTCGGCGGGGAGATCGTGCTCTGGTCGAGCCAGGAATTCGGCTTCTGCGAGCTGCCCGACTCGTTCGCGTCGGGCTCGAGCATCATGCCCCAGAAGAAGAACCCGGACGCGGCGGAGCTGCTGCGCGGCAAAGCTCCCCGGATTGCGTCCTCCCTGGCGAGCCTGCTCGGCACGATGCACGCGCTGCCGCTCGCCTACAGCAAGGATCTCCAGGAGGACAAGGAGCCCCTCTTCGATGCGATCGACAACCTCGAGCTCTGCCTGGCTGCGGCGACGGGCATGGTCGTCGCGATCACCTTCAACCAGGAGCGCCTGGCCGCCGCGGCGGGGGACGAGATGCTGGCGGCCACCGACCTCGCCGATGCGCTGGTGAAGGAGGGCGTCCCGTTCCGGGAGGCCCACGGGCTCGTCGGCGGACTGGTCAAGGCCGCGGTCGATTCGGGCAAGCCGCTCTCGGAGCTGGCCGACTCGGAGCTCAACGGCGTTCCCGAGGATGCGCGCCAGGCGGTGAGACGCGCGCTCGAGTCGGGACAGACGATCGAGTCGAAGGTCTCGCTGGGGGGCACCGCCTCCGGTCCACTGTCGGACCAACTCGAGCGCGCGCGCGAGGTACTCAGCGCGCTGCGGGCGTGAATCGCGACTTCTTCGACCGATCGGTGCACGTTGTTGCGCGCGAGCTGATCGGTTGCGAGCTCGCGGTCCGGGAGACGGCTGGGGTGATCGTGGAGACGGAGGCCTACGACGTGACCGATCCCGCCTGCCACGCCTACATCGGCCGCACCGCGCGCAACGAGGTGCTTTTCGGCCCCCCCGGCCACGCGTACGTGTACCTCTCCTACGGGATCCACAGCCTGCTGAACGCCGTGGCCGAGCCGGAGGGGAGTGCGGCGGCGGTCCTGATCCGGGCCCTCGAGCCGACGTCGGGCATCCGCCTGATGCGCGAGCGGCGCGGCCGCAACGCGAGGGCACGCGGCAGCGCGACCCGTTTAGGGCTGGAGCAGCTCTGCTCGGGCCCCGGCAAGCTCACCGAGGCGCTCGGGATCGGGCTGGCGCTGAACGGGGCGGACCTGCTCGAGCAGCCGTTCGAGCTCTCGGCGCCGGGGGAGGGCTGGAACCGCGCCGAGATCGTCGCCTCCACGCGGATCGGGATCACCAAGGCCGCGGAGCTGCCCTGGCGCTACTGCGCCAAGGGGAACCGCTACGTCTCGAAGCCGCATCCATCTGCCGATACGGCTTCGCCGTCAGGCGCGGCCATAGTCGAGGGCCTCTAGAGCCCTGTACCGCCGGTCCCACCGGTGCCGCCGGTGGCGCCACCACCACCGGCGCCACCACCACCACCGCCCGCGGGTCCTCCGGTGTTGCCGCCTCCGCCGCCTCCGCCGCCACCACCGCCACCACCTGCGCCGCCTCCGCCACCTCCGGAGGAGGAGCCGGACGACGAGGAGCCCGAGGTGCTCGGGTAGGGATAGCTGCCCGAGCCGGAGCTCGAGGTGCTCGTTGTGCTGGAGCCGCCCTTGTGGTTGTCGGCGGCCTTCTGCTGTGAGTAGATGTTCTCGATCGCCGCCATGACCCGGCCCCAGATCTCGGCCGGGTAGGTGCCGCCGTCGACGGGACCGCCGTTGAAGTCGGTCGACATCGACTGGGTGCTGTCAGGATGGCCGACCCAGACGCAGGTCGTGAAATGCTCGTCGCCCCCGCAGAACCAGGCGTCGCCGTTGTTCTCGGTCGTGCCGGTCTTGCCCCACTCGGTGTTGTTGCCGAACTGGGCGAGCCTCCCGGTGCCTCCCAGGATGTTCGCGTGGAGGATGGTCTTCACCTCGTTCGCGACGCTCTGCGAGAGGATGCGGATCTTCTTGGGATGGTTCTCGGCGACCGTGTCGCCGTTGGGCGCCGTCACCTTGTCGATTGCGACGGGACCGAGCTGATCGGGCGTGTTGTTCGGGCCGGGGCTGGCGTCGAGATTGCCGCCCACCCGCTCGCCGCCGGTGGAGATCGTCTCGTAGGCGTGGGCCATCTCGAGCGGTGTCACGCCCGGGTCGATCGCGCCCAGGACCATCGACGGGTTGGTCGAGAAGTCCGTCTGGATGCCCATCTGGTGGGCGGTGTGCGCGATCCGCTTCGTGCCACCTCTGACCGCGGGACTCCCACCACAGCCCTGCACGCAGCGGTCGGTCCGGCCCAGGGCGAGCTCGGCGTAGACCGAGTTGTCCGAGTGGAGGGTCGCGTCGTAGAGGCTGGAGCTGCCGAAATACTCATCGTTGTAGTTGTGGACGTCGAAGTACTCGTGCTTCGAGTGCGGGACCTTGAAGATCTTCTCGTTCGAGGCGTAGCTGTTGTTGGGGGAGATCCCCTGGCTGAGCGCGGTCGCCAGGGTGAACGGCTTGAACGACGAGCCGGGCTGGCGGTGGCCGTTGGTCGCCAGGTTGAACGGATGCGTGTTGAAGTCATTGCCGCCGACCATCGCCTTCACCTCGCCGGTCGAGTTGTCGATCACGACCACCGAGGCGGTCGGGCTCACCCCGGAGAGGGTGCTCTGCGAGATGTCCTGCGCAGCGTTCTGCATGTCCAGGTCGAGCGAGCTGTGAATCTGGTATCCGCCGCCGAAGGCACGGCCGGCGCCGTAGAGGTCGACCACCTGCTGGCGGAGCCAGGAGGTGAAGTACGGGGAAAGGGAGTCGTCAGTCGGATGGTGGATCTGTGACGCGGCCGGGACCGGGTGTGCGAGCCCTTCGTTGTACTCCTGCTGGGAGATATCCCCTTGATCGAGCATGTTCTTGAGGACCAGGTTGCGTCGGTCTGTTGCCGCCTGGGGGTTCGCCCGCGGTGAGAAGGCGGACGGCGATGCGATGATGCCGGCCAGCATCGCGGCCTCCCACGGATAGAGGACCTTGGCGCAGGGGTCCTGACCGCTGTTCCCGCAACCGGGATGGTCCCAGCCGAAGTACGTGCGGGCAGCCGCCTCGATCCCGTAGGCGCCCTCGCCGAAGTAGATGGTGTTGAGGTACTCGGTGAGGATCTTGTCCTTGGTCCAGTGGCGCTCGAGCTGGGTCGCGAGCGCGGCCTCGCGGAACTTCTCGAAGATCGTCCGGCTGCCCTGCGCCTCGAGGGCGTTCTTGACGAACTGCTCGGTGATCGTCGAGGCGCCCTGGGTCGATCCCCCCGGCAGGACGTCCTGGAGGCCGGCTCGGATCATGCCCTGGAGGTCGACGCCGCCGTGCTCATAGAAACGCTTGTCCTCGATCGACACCGCCGCCTGCTTCATGTAGGGCGAGATCTGGTCGGAGTCGGCCAGGATGCGGTTGTTGTTGTTGAGCAGGGTCCCGATCTTGTTGCCCTGGTCGTCGAGCACGACCGAGTTCTTGGCCTCGGCGAATTCCTTCTTGTTCTCGAGCTGGGGCAGGTCCTGCGAGATCGCCATCATCATTCCGAAGAAGGTCGAGACGATCGCCAGCAGGCCGAGACCGAGGAGGATGATCAGCAGGCGGAGCTTCTTGATTCGCCCCGGCTTGGGCTTGCGCGGACGCCGCGAGCTGATCCGGCGGGGAAGGCGCGGGGGAGGGGGCTTGCCGGCGCCGCCGATGTCCGCGGTTCCGGGCTGCGGGATCCGAGTCGGAACCCGCTCCCTGAGCGCGTGGACGCGTTCACGGCTCTCCGCGATGCGTTCGCCGCCCACCCGGCGCAGGCTCTGGATCCCGCCCTCGAAGGCCTGCCTGATCGCCGAGCCGCGACGAGCGACTCCGCTCTTCTGCGGCTGGTGAGAGAGCATCGACTCGAAGTCGACGTCCTCATTCTCGGCATCGCGACTCTTGAGGCGGGTCCGCTGCTCATCGAGGTCGAGGATGGGGCTGGGACGGCGGGAGGCCCGGCGGCGAGCCTCCTTGGCGAAGTTGCGGGCCTCGCCCGGGGTGGGAGGACCGGCCGGACCGGCGTCGCGCTCGCGCAGAGGCGAGAGGCCGCCAGGCTCGAAGTCATCGTCGCCGAGACTGAGCCAGTCGCCCTCGTCGAGCTCGGTAGGTTCGCTGGGGGCGAAGCGACGCGAGCCGCTGCCATTGGCGCCGTTCGTGCGCCCGTTCGTCCGCGAGCCGTTGCCCCGGGAGCGGCTGGCGCGGCCGTTCCCGCGGGGCACGTCGCCTTCGGCGTGTTCGGGGTCGGGCAGTTGCCGGCCGTCGCCGTTCCCTGGGGCGTCCTTGTCCTTCGGCTCGCGGTCTTCGGTCCGCGACGCCGATCGGCCCCGGTCTACATCGAAGTCGAAATCGAAATCGTCTGTCATGTCGCATCGGGCGACGCTTCGCCCGCGGTCCGTATCCGGATCAAGCTCTCGCCTGTACGTCAATCTACGGGCGCGCACGGACCTTCGCGCCCGGCCAGGCGGGAGTCGGCAGTCTAGCATTGGCCTCGTGGCTGAATTCCGGCTCAGATCAGGCGCCGGCGCAGGCGTGACTCAGGCGTGACTGACCTCGACATTCTCACGCGTGAGGCGGAGGAGGCGCTCCCCGAGGGGCAGCTCGCCACGCAGCTCGGCTCCGGCGACCCGCTTCGGGTGAAGCTCGGCATCGACCCGACCGCGCCCGACATCCACCTCGGTCACGTCGTCGTGCTCGCCAAGCTGGCCCAGTTCCAGCAGCTGGGCCACCGGGTCATCCTGATCATCGGCGACTACACGGCCAGGGTCGGTGACCCGAGCGGGCGCGATTCCCAGCGGCCGATCCTCACGCCCGAGGAGATCGACGCGAACGCGCAGACCTTTCAGGATCAGGCGTTCAAGGTCCTCGACCGTGAGGCGACAGAAGTCCGGTTCAACAGCGAGTGGCTCGACATGCCGGCGCAGGAGCTGTTCCAGCTGATGGCGAAGGTGACGGTGGCCAGGCTGCTCGAGCGAGAGGACTTCACCAAGCGCATGAAGGCGGATCAGCCGATCTCCTCGCTCGAGCTGCTCTATCCGATCCTCCAGGGCTACGACTCCGTCGCCATCCGCTCGGATGTCGAGCTCGGCGGCACCGACCAGAAATTCAACCTGCTCTTCGCCCGTGACATCCAGCGCGCCTACGAGGTGCCGGAGCAGTCGATCATGACCATGCCGATCCTGCCTGGGATCGACGGGGTGCGGCGGATGAGCAAGTCACTCGGCAACTACGTCGGCGTGACCGACCCGCCGGAGGAGATGTTCGGGAAGCTGATGCGGGTCCCGGATGAGGCGATGGGGAACTACTACGAACTGCTGCTCGGGGAGAGCGTGCCGGGAGGCGACCCGATGGGCGCGAAGAGGGTGCTGGCACGGCGCATCGTGGAGCGCTTCCATGGGGCGGACGCTGCGCAGGCCGCGGAGGCCCGGTTCGACACCGTGCACGTCGCCCGCGAGATCCCCGCGGACATCCCGGAGCTCTCCCTCGCAGAGGCCGACGGGGTCGAGGAGAACGGTGGCGACGTCCACCTGCCGGCGCTGATCGCCGGCGTCTTCGGCATCTCGAGCAGCGAGGCGCGGCGCCTGATCGCGCAGGGCGGCGTGAAGCTGGACGGGGAGGGGGTGGACCCCGATCGGATGGACCTCACGGCGAACGAGCTCGGCGGACGGGTGCTCCAGGTCGGGAAGCGCCGCTTCGTCCGCCTCAATCCTTGAACAATTGCGCTTCAGCGGGCTATACTCCCCGGTCGCTCTTGCTTTGGATCACGAAAGGAGCAGCCTCGTAAGAGGAGCCCACATCGGCCGAGATCTCGGCCGGCGCGTGACCGGGCCCCTCGGCGAGGGGCTTTTTTCGTGGACGAAGCCTGAGGAGTGAGGCGACGAGACCCGTCGACCCCGCCGAGTGGTCTTTGAAAACTGAGCAGCGCGCAACGAGGGACTCGATGTCCTTCGTTGCTCGAGCCCGACCCCTGCCCATCATGCACCGGGCGGGGGTTGATTAACTCCGTCATGTTCGCCGTCGCTCTGTGTACGCGGCGGCAAGTAGTCAGCTACATGACAGCTCTCTTGTGACGTGTCTTTTCACGTCGCGTCACACTTTTTACGGAGAGTTTGATCCTGGCTCAGGACGAACGCTGGCGGCGTGCTTAACACATGCAAGTGGAGCGACGAACCGGGCTTCGGCCCGGGGCAAAGCCGCGAACGGGTGAGTATCACGTGGGTAACCTGCCCCGATGACCGGGATAACCCGAGGAAACTCGGGCTAATACCGGATGTGCTCTCCATCCATCAGGGTGAAGAGCAAAGGAAGCTTCGGCCTCCGCATTGGGATGGGCCCGCGGCCCATTAGCTTGTTGGTGAGGTAAAAGCTCACCAAGGCGACGATGGGTAGCTGGTCTGAGAGGACGATCAGCCACACTGGGACTGAGACACGGCCCAGACTCCTACGGGAGGCAGCAGTGGGGAATCTTGCGCAATGCGCGAAAGCGTGACGCAGCAACGCCGCGTGAGGGAAGAAGGCTTTCGGGTTGTAAACCTCTTTCAGGAGGGACGAAGGTTCAGGCGCGAATAGCGTCCTGGACTGACGGTACCTCCAGAAGAAGCCCCGGCTAACTACGT
>CAVUXZ010000002.1:0-38231 GCA_963745625.1 uncultured Solirubrobacterales bacterium
CTCAGCCGGCGGCGACAGTCTCCGGATCCGCCTCCTCACCCTTGAGGGAAGGAGCATCGCCGTCGCCCGAAGGGAGGACGCGCAGCGCGTCCACAGGTAGGTGGAGCTGCAACGGGGTGCCCTGCTCGTAGGGGATTCCGCCGCCGGTGTTCTGAACGAGCACCTGAAGCGCTTCCCCGGTGGCGGTCCGGACGATCACCTGGATCACCGAGCCCACGTAGACGACGCGCTCCACCATGGCCGGGATGCGGTTCGGCCCCGAGGGAGACCCGTGCTCTTCGAGCTCGATGCGCTCCGGTCGGATGACGATCTTCGCCTCCCCCGTGACGTCGCGGTCCGTTCCGCGCGTCTGGAGCTCGTAGCCGTCCAGCGCGACGCGGCAGGCGCTCGTGCCGGCACTGACGATGGTGGCCTGCATGAGGTTCGACACGCCGAGGAAGTCGGCGACGTAGAGCGTTTCGGGATCCTCGTAGACGTCCTGAGGCGCCCCGACCTGCTCGATATGCCCGTCCTTCATGACCGCAAGGCGGTCGCTCATCGTGAGCGCCTCCTCCTGGTCGTGGGTGACGTAGAGGAACGTGATGCCGACCTCCTGCTGGAGCGACTTGAGCTCGATCTGGAGGGCCTTGCGAAGCTTCGCGTCGAGGGCGCCGAGCGGCTCGTCCAGAAGGAGCACGGCCGGGTTGAGGATGAGAGCGCGCGCTAAGGCAACGCGCTGCTGCTGCCCGCCCGAGAGCTGGGACGACTGGCGCCTCTCGTAACCCGGAAGCTGGACGAGCTCAAGGGCCTTGCCGACGCGCTCGCGGATCTCGTCTTTCGGCCGCTTCGCCCGCTTCAGCCCGAAGGCGATGTTGTCGAAGACGTTCAGGTGCGGGAAGAGCGCGTAGTTCTGGAACACGGTGTTGACGTTGCGCTGGTGAGGCGGTGTGGAGCCAACGTCTGTGCCGTCCAGGAGGATCTCACCGGAAGTCGGCTGCTCGAAGCCGGCGATCATTCGCAGGGTGGTCGTCTTCCCGCAGCCGGAAGGCCCGAGGAGCGAGAAGAACTCACCAGCCGGGATGTGGAGATCGATGCCGTCCACAGCGGTCACCTCGTCAAACTGCCTTGTCAGCTTGCTCAATTCGATTTCGCCGCGTGCCATTTGGTCTCCCGAAGCTAGGTGATGTTGAAGGCGCCGCCGAAGTCCTCCGCGGCTTTGCCCTGCCGACGCTCTCCGCGGGTGAAGAGGCGCCAGGTGAGGAAGCCGGCCGTGACAATGAGGAGGGTTGACACCATCATGATCGTTGCGATCGCGTTCACAGACGGTAATGGCGCGGCCCGCGTCGCTGAGTAGATCTGGATTGGGACGGTGTCCGTGGGTCCGCCGCTCGACAGCCACTGGCTGATGACGAAGTCGTCGGCCGAGATGGCGAACACTACGGCGGCCGAGGCGACGATCGCCGGGGTGAGCAAGGGCAGGAGGACGCGCGTCAACGCGACGAACGGCGAGGCCCCGAGGTCGGCGGCGGCCTCCTCGTACTGGCTGCCGATCGAGAACAGCCGACCGCGCACGATCACGACCACGAAGGAGATCGAGAAGGTCACGTGGCCGAGGATCTGGGCGAGCGTTCCCGTGTGAACGAAGGTGAAGATGTGGCTGAAGACGAGGAGGAGCGACACGCCCATCACGATCTCGGGCGTGACCAATGGAAAAAGCATGATGAAGTTGGAGGTGCCGGAGCCGCGACCGCGCCAGCGGGCGAGACCGATGGCGAGCAAAACCCCGATCGGGACAGCGATGAGAACGTCCGCTCCCGCCAGCTTGAAGCTCTGAACAAGAGAATGCCGAAGGGTCGGGTCGTGCCAGACCGAGTCCACTGGATCCCCCCAGTACCAGCGTGTCGAGAAGGCGTCCCAGACCGTGCGCGAGCGGGTCGCATTGAAGGAGAACAGCACCGCGATCGCCACCGGCACGATCGACCACACGATGTACGCCCAGGTGAAGACGACCAGGAAGCGCGGCTTTCCCCATGGGTTGCGGAGCCAGCCCCGCAAGCGGGTCGAGGTCGAGGGCTGCGGCCTCGCTGGCTGCTCGGCAACTGCCGTCACAGCGCCCCCACCGTCCCGCCCTCGCGTTGGGCGCGATGGATGCTCCGCAAGTAGTAGAGCATCAGGATCGTGAGGAAGGCGGCAAGCACGATCGTGAGCGCGGCGCCGATCGTCGGCTGCGGGCCGCCGTGGAAGTAGAGGTCGATCTGGTTGCCGATCAGCGACGTCTTCGGCGAGCCCGAGACGATGTTCGGCGTGTAGTAATCGCCGAACATCGGCAGCGTGATCAGGACGGCGCCCCCCAGGATCCCGGTTTTCGAGAGTGGGAGGGTGACCTTGCGAAACGCGTACCAGGGGCTCGCACCGAGGTCACGTGCCGCTTCCAGGTGGCTGCGGTCGATGCGATCGAGCGAGGCGAAGAGTGGCAGGATCAGGTATGGGATGTAGCCGTAGACGAGCGCCAAGATGACGGTCGAGGCGCTCCCGCCGAGCCAGTCCCGCGGCTGGCTGAGCACGTGGGTGAACGTCAGGACGCTGTTCACCCAGCCGTCCTGCTGCAGGAGATTCACCCAGGCGAGCATTCGCATCATGTAGCTGATCCAGAGGGGAAGGATGATCAGGATGAGGACGACGCCCTTCCACCTCCCCGCGTGCCGGGCCGTGTAGTAGGCGACCGGATACCCGATCAACAGGCAGAGGGCCAGGGAGATGAGGACGTAGACGAGCGTCCTGACCTCGACGTCGAACCAGATTCCTCCCGGGGCGAGCCGACCGAGGACCTCGGTGAGCCAACCCACGTTCCATTCGAGCGGGTTCCAGATGGGGACGGGCTGGAAGAGGATCGGGTCGACCGTTCCAAACGCGACCCCAAGGACCGCATAGAACGGAACGATGAAGAGGAGAACTAGCCAGAGAACGCCCGGGAGCGCAAGTGTGGGCCACAACGAGCGCCGGTACACGACGCCCTACCGCTCGCGTCCCGGACCTGTCAACTCCCTCCTCCGGCGAGGAAGTTCGAGTAGCCGTCCTCCCACAGCTGCTGTCCCTTAGACGTGAGCGTGCAGTACTGCAGCGAGTCGGGCCCGAGATCGTCGTTCGTCAAAACGCTGTTCGCCAGGTTCTCGGGCACGACTCCCTTCTGCACCAGGGTGCTCGGGTCGATCTCGTTCAGCGGGGGCTGATACCCGTTGAAGTCAACGAAGTTCGAATAGGAGACGCCGTTGTCGAGGAGGTAGTTGAGGAAGAGATGCGAGAGCACCGGCTTCTTCGTGCTTGAGCAAACCGCGAAGCAGTCGTTCTGGATCGGCCCCTTGCCGTGGGGTGGCTTCCAGAAGGCGAGGGCGCTCGCCGGCGTTCCCTTCGGGAGGTAGTAGATGTAGCCCGCGATCATGTCCCCGGACCACGCCTGGTTAAGCCAACTCGAGCCCTCGGGGACCGTCTGGAACTGGAGGTCGCCCACCTTAATGTTGCTGATCCCGTAGAGCTCCTTGAGGTCGGACACTGCCTGGTTCACGAGCCCGGGATCCTCGGTGTTGATGTCCGTGATCCCCTTGCGCAGGAGCGCCATGCCGATCGTCTCCCGGTTCTCGGAGAGGAGCGCCACGTTGCCCTTGTACGCCTGAGACTCCCAGAAGATGTCCCACGGCTGGTCCATGCCGGCGATGTCCTGCTTGACCTTGTCCGTCCGCCATGCGATGCCGGTGGCGTAGACGGTGTAGGGAACGGTGTAGCGCGACTCGCCGTCGTAGAACGGGCTGTGGAGCTGCGGCCAGATGTTCTTCTGGAGGTTTGGGATGTAGTCGAGGTTGAGCGGCTTGATCAGCTTGCCGGCAACGGCGATATCGAGGACGTCTGGCGTGATATTCGTCACGTCGGGCGCGACCGCTCCGGAGGCAAGCCGCTGGATTCCGGAGTTGACGTTGTCGAACGGCGTGTACTGGACATCGACGTTGTACTTGGCCCCGAAATCGTTGAGGAGCTTTCTGTAGAGGTAGGCGGGATAGTTGAAGACGGTGAACGTCCCGCCTGTCTCCGGCTGGAGCCCCGACGCGATGGGATCCTCCCAACGCGGCAGGGTCACCGGCTTGTCGGGCCTCGCGAGCGGCAGGCCTCCCGGCCCGACGAGTTCGCCGCCAGTGCCGGTGCTCTGGGCGACGTTCGTCGTGTTGCCGCAGGCGGCGAGCAGGGGACCGGCAGCGGAGAAGGCCACGGCGGCACCTGCGCCTCGCAGCAGGAAGGTGCGCCTGCTCAGGGAGTCCGGCCGTTCCTTCGGGTGGTGCGTCATTCGTGTTCCCTCCTGAGTTCGGTGTCCGCGAGGTGGGGCACGGTCTCACGGACAGCGGCTGCCCCCGATCCATCCCCCGCCACGGTCTCGTAGGCCGCCGCCCCCAACTCACAGTCGAGGAGCGATTCGGCCATCTCGAGCGCACAGCGAAGCATCCGCTCGCGAGCTACATCGGGGTCATGCAGCGTCGCCTGGACGGCGAGTCCGTCGAGGAGGCAGCCGAGAAGCAGAGCCACCTCGTCGGCATCGGCGTCACCGAACTCACCCGCCCCCTGCCCGGCTCGGATCACGGCCGCGATCTCCTCGCGCCAGCGTTTGTCCAGTCGCTGACGAGCTTGTCGCGACGCGGGATCACGAAGAGCGCGGGCCCAAAGCTCGATCCACAGGGTCCAGTCGTACTCCTCGGCTGAAGCCTCGATCATGAGCCGCAAACGGTCGCGCGGGCGCTCCAACAGGTGAATGCGCTCGCGCATCTCGACGTAGAAGCGCTCCTCGTCGACCGTCAGCGCCTCGGCGAGCAACTCGTCCTTCGACCGGAACCAATAGAGCACCGCCGGTGGGCTGGTGCCCGCTCGTTCGGCGACGTCCGCGATCCGCGTCGACGCAAGGCCGCGTTCGACTATCACGTCTGCAGCGGCCCTGAGCAACTGCGGTCTACGGATATGGTCGATCTGCGGACGCGGGCTCACCCGGTCTCTCCTCGCCCGAACGCTGAATGGCTGTTCAAGCTATCACCGCTCGGGCTGAGATGCGAGCAGGCCGGACGCAGGCCGGGGCGAGACTCTGCGGGCAACCGGCTAGGGTCGGCGGCGTGATGGCGAGGCATGATGTGGTGGTCGTGGGGGCGGGGCTGGCCGGGATGTCGGCGGCGCTCGATCTGAAGGCCGGGGGCGCCGATGTGGTCGTGCTTGAGGCACGCGACCGGCCCGGTGGGCGGGTCGTGCAGACGCGGATGCCCGACGGGCGCCTCGTGCAGCTCGGCGGCGAGGTGATCGGTCCCTTCCAGACGGCTTACCGCGGACTCGTCGAGGAGCTCGAGCTGACGATCGAGCCCGCCTTCCCCTCGATCCCCGGCGAGGACACGTACATGCTCGCCGAGGGGCGCTTCGTCGGCAACGACTTTCCCTGGATGACCGACGAGGACCGAGCGAGCTACGCCAAGGTCGAGCGGGCGTTCGGCGAGCTGGTCAAGACCGTTGACCCCGACGATCCGTGGTCGCACCCGGAGGCTGATCGACTAGACCGGCTCTCGGTCGGGGCCTGGATGCGTGACGCCGGCGCGACGCCGAACGCCGTCCGTGCCCGCGAGCTCGCTTCGCTGGCGCTCTCCTGCGAGTCGGTCGAGCGCACCTCCCTGCTCTCCGACCTGCGCAAGGAGGCGGTCGCGGGCGGGGAGGGTTTCTACACCTACGGACAGTGGGAAACCGACCGCGTCGCCGAAGGCTCAGGAACGGTCCCGCTGCGATTGGCCGAGGAGGTCGGCGACGCCCGCATCCGCTACTCGACCCCGGTAGAGCGGATCAGTGTCGCGCGCTCGGGCTGCGTCGTCACCAGCCGCTCCGGCGAACGCTTCGAGGCGGCGGCGGTCGTCTCGGCGGTGCCCGTCGGCCCGCTCCGCGACATTTACGTTGAGGGGGTGAGCGAGGAGCGGATGGCCTCACTGGGTCACCAGCGCCATGCCCTCGCGGCCAAGGCCGTATTCGTCTTCGCCTCGTCCTTCTGGGAGAAGAAAGGGCTTAACGGAGAGCTCTACTCCGAGATCGGCCTGATCGGCGGCGCCTGGCCCCAGGTGGATGGCGTCCTCTCCACACTGGTGCCGCCCGAGCGCCTCGCCCCCCTGATCGCAACCCCGGAGGAGGTGACCGAGGCGGAGTTGACCGAAGAGGTGGCCGGCGCCTTCGGCGAGGGTGCCCGCGAGGGGCAGGCCTTCTTCCTGCGCCGCTGGGGAGTGGACCCCTGGACGCAGGGCTACATCACCTCCTGGCGCCCAGGAGACGTGCTTGGGGTGGGGCCGCTTCACGGCACCCACGAGCCGCCCTTCTACGTCTGTGGCTCCGACCAGTGGGTCTGTGGGTACATGGAGGGCGCCGTCCGCACCGGCCGCGCCGCCGCGGCCGCCGCGCTCGAGAAAGGCTGAGCGACCGAGCCGAGTGGCTTCCGCTCCGCGAGATAGGAGGCCGCCCTGAAGGTGCTCCTTCCAAGCAAAGCGCCGCTTTTCGTCCAAGGCAGCTAGGCAGTGCGGTCCAGCCGGCATCCAGCTCAACAAGGCGGGTGAGGGACCCCGAGCACCGAGGTACCAGCGGTGGTACCGAACTGAGCGAAGTTCACAGCACCTCAGAGCACCTCATACCGCCTGAGAGAGCCGTCGAACACCCGACGGAACCAGTCCGGGCGATCTCATAACCCGAAGGTCGCGGGTTCGAATCCCGCCCCCGCTACTCCGCGAGGGCCCTCATGGCGAGGGTCCTTGCTCTTTCAGGGGAGGCTCGGATCGACGCCCGTCATGCCGCCAGCTGCTCCTGTCCCAGCCCGAGCTCCGAGGCAGCGGTGCCGAAGAAGTGATCCGCGGTGGTACGAAAGAAGGGATCGCGCGGCCGGATGTAGTCGAGGTGTCTGACCTTGGGCGAGACCCGGAGAACGGGGTTGACGACCACGATTTCGGCTCCCGCTCGTCGGTACTGCTGGACGAGCTGACGGCGATCGGCGGCAACCCCGACGACGATCAGCCGCTCGCTCCGGGGCTCGACGGCGTGTCGCTCGTTGAGGACCCCCGAGCCGCGAACGCGGACGAACTCCACGCCGACCTTGGCGAGCATGTTGTCGACGTTGTCCGTGTAGACCGCGGGAATTTGCCCGGAAGAGCTGAGCTCCGCGATCGTCCACATCGCGGGCGTCGGCGATGCGCTCAGGGCCCCGACATGCACGTCGAAGAAGCTCCTCATCACCGCTGCCGGGTCCGCGACCAGTCGCCGCGGCAGGTGGTCCTCCGCGCCGAAGGCGAACTCGAGCCCGTCCTCCTGGTCCACGCCGAAGCGCTCGTGCATGTCGCACAGGGTCGGCAGGCCCGCCTCGTAGGCGACACCCGAGCCCACGTAGAGGTCGGCCGGCAGCAGGCTCTCGAGATCGACTGTCGCCCGGGGCGGCGGGAGCACTGGCTCGCGGATCGCGCGCCGCGGCCTCCGGCGCAGCAGGCGGGTGAGCAGCGCCTCACCCCGCGGGGAGCGCTTCCCCACCTCCAGCTCGATCACGCTCATGCCCCGCTGCGTCCCGGAACGGAGGTCTGCGGCCAGGCCCGGCAGGCGCAAGCCCTCGGCGGCCGTCTCGAGCTGTCGGCAGATCCGGCTCGAGTCGCTGTTCGCGACGCGAGTCCGGTAATAGAAGAAGATCTGCTCGCCGTGTAGGCGGCGCTGGTCGAGGGCCAGCCGGGCCTCAAGAAATACCGCCCGGCTCAGCGCTCCGCGGTCGCGCTTCCAGCCCCAGAGGACCTCTTTGTTGCAGCCCGGCCACGCGGCGGCCTCATCCGCCACCAGGCTGTCGCGAAGGACCAGGTGCGGTCTGCTCACGCGGTCGCCTCCAGCACCGCGGGGCCATCGCGGGCAAGGCGCTCTATCCATTGCTCATAGAGCTCCGGATCCCCGGCACCGCCGCGCTCGGAAATGACGGAGGTGTCCAGCTCGGCCACGCCGACCTCGCTGCCTCTGCTCTTCAGCACCGACTCGGGGGGTTGCCCGAGTGCCTCGGCGACGCGCGAGAAGTGCTCGTGCAGGCTCATTCTCGGCCCGACCACGTGATGGATTCCTTGAGCCTCGGCGGTGAGGGCGAGACGCACGAGCTCCGCGGCCAGGTGCGCCACCCCGGTCGGATTGCGGTAGACGTCAACTGCGGCCTGAACCCCCCCGCCGTTCTGCCAGGTCCGTTGCATTTCCAGCAGACGCCGGTCGGGCCCGCGCCGCCCGATGCCGAAGACGTAGGAGGTGCGAACCACTGCGGAGTCGGGCCGGCGCAGGACGACCTCTTCGGCGATCAGTGACGCCCGTCCATAGGGCGTGCGCGGCGCGGGCTGCGCCGTCATCGGATGCGGGCCGCCATCGCCGAGGACCGCGTCGGTCGAGAGCAGCACCACCCGCGCCCCCGGGGCTGAATCGATCTGACGTGTGAAGTCACGACGCCAGCCGTTGAGGTCGGCTGCGGAGGCGACCTCGCGGGCAGCGCCAGTGCAGATCACGAGCAGGTCGTGGCGGGACGCCTCGGCAAACTCCTTGTCCGCGAAGGTGAACTCGACACACGGCGCGGTCGCGGGGTGTGTCCTGAACGTCCCGACCGCGTCTGTCTCCAGGCGGAAGCGGTCCAAGGCTTCCGCGCCGATGAAGCCACTTCCTCCGACGACGAGCACCGTCATGCAAGCAATCCATAACACACACCGGGTGGGGCCGCCGCTACTGTCGGTTTGTTGGTCAACCTGCCGGTTCACGTCTGCGTCAGCCGTACCCACAGGGGGATGTTCGAGCGGCATTTCGTGCCGACCTTCGAAGCCACGGCGGCATCCGAAGCGACGCTCGTCGTGCACGAGACCGCGCAGCATGCGGCGAGCGGGATCCGCTTCACCGAGGGCTGGTCCGAGCAGGTGCGCCAGAAGCTCATCGCCGCACGGGACGCCGCGAGCACCGCCGGAGAGGGAGAGCCCTTCGCGATGTGCGACGCCGATCTGGTCTTCCTCGGTCTTTGGGTCGGGCCCGCGCTCGCGTCGCTCGACGGCCGCGGACTCGTGGCCATGGGCGAGCCGGACTTCAGCCCGGCCTTCTGGCTTGCCCGCTCGACGCCTCGTCTGCGCGCGATGCTCGACGAGCTCGTGGCCAACTGGGACTCCTGGGGCCGTGACGGCCAGGCGTTGATCGACGGCCTGCGGGACTTCGAGATCGAGACGCGGATACTGGATTCCCGCTTCGCGAACCCCGGGATCCTGGGACATCCCCTGCCCCTCGTGTTCGGCCGAGCCACCTTCAGTCCGCCGCCCGGGACGCTGATGTTCCACGCCAACTTCTGCGAGCTCCAGGACAAGGATCGACTGCTGAGCGAGGTGCGGCGGCTCTCGGACGGCGGCGAGCGGATCCCGAACGAGGAGCTTTACGTGGAGGGACCGGAGGGGCTCGGCTTCTTTCCGGCCAAGCGGCCCGACAGGCCATTCGACCGACAGACGATGCTCGACCGCAGCCAGGCGAGGGACATCCTCTCTGCAGTGGGCGATCGACCCGTCTCCCTAATCGTCGAGGTTGGCAGTTGGCTCGGCGGGTCGACTCGGTGGTTCCTCGAGACCTTTTCGGGCCCGCGGCACAAGGACGAGGCTCACGAGCACGCCCGGATCATCTGCATCGACACCTGGGGTGGTCTGGCCGAGTGGGATGACAGCGAGGTGACCCAGCGAATCGGGTCGGCCTGGGAGCAGTTCGCCGCGAACTGCTGGCATCTGCGCCAATGGATCACTCCGGTGAAGCTCCGCTCCCATGAGGGGCTTCCGGCGGTGGCAGCCGAACTGGCTCGTCAGCAGCAGGAGCCCGACCTCGTCTATATCGACGGAGACCACAGCTTCGAGATGTGCACGCATGACGTCCTCACCAGCGCGGATGCGTGGCCGAATGCGCTGGTGATCGGCGACGACGCCATGCTCGAGCGCGCCGGCGAGTCCCACGAGCTCCCGGTTCGCGAGGCGGTGCTCGCGGCCGCCGAACGGCTCGGCCGCAGCGCCGAGATGCACGAATCGGGGATCTGGGTGCTCGGTCCGGCACCGCGGAATCACCGGAGGTACCAATCCGAGAGAAGCTGACCTGATCTCAGCCCATCTCAGCGTGCCTCGCCTCGCTTGAGGTGAGCCCACCGAACGGGTTTGAGGCATCTCATAGCCCGAAGGTCGCGGGTTCGAATCCCGCCTCCGCCACTCCGAGAAAGGCCCGCAAACGCGGCCCTTTCTCTTTCTTCAGAGGGACCGGTCGTCGGAGGCCCCCGCAAGAATAAGCTGAAGAGCTGCCAGCGGGCTAGGCGGGCGAGCGGATCTGTTCGGCCGCCCGCTGTCCGCTGCAAAGCGCACCTTCCATGAGCCCGTGCCATTCTCCGGAGTAGGAGCCGCGCACCCAGCGATCGTCGTGCCAGCTCGACAAAATGGCGTTGCCGGGTTCCGGATCGAGATCCAGGTCCCCGCGAAGCGCGACCAGCGCGGCGACCCAGGACTCGACCCCGACTGAGCCACAGAGGGCATCTATCGCCGACTGCGTACCCGTATAGCCGACCAGGAATGGAGCAGGCTCCCCATCCGCGCCCAGCTGCGTGTAGGACCAGAAGCCTCCGGCCACGGACATGATCGCGCTGGGCGGCGCGGGCGAGCGCAGGCGCAGAAAGAGCTTCGAGTTCTGGCCGCAGGTGACCGAGCGCAACGCCTCGGCGGTCACACCCTCGAGCGGAGGATCGAATTCGATCTCGGCCAACGGGGCGGTGGGGATCGCGATGACGACGGCGTCCGCCTCGATCCCGTCGTTGTCGGTGGCGACGTTCACGGCGCCCTGCGACCAGCGCACCCGCCGCACGGGGGAGGAGAGGTGCAGGGCTGAGGCCTTAAGCTCGGCATGGGCGGAGCGCCGGTTCGAAAAGCTCTCCTCCGTGCAGAGTCACGGCTGGCCGGTCAGGTTCTCCTAGGGCTTGGTTGCACCACCTCGGACCGGGGAGGCCTGCACATGCGGCTCCGTCAACGTCGCCTGGGGGGCACGATCACCGTCGCTCCCGAGGTCATGGCCGATGATCATCCCGTGGAGCGCCAGGAGCTCCTGGGCGATCGCCTTTGCCTTGGCCGCGGCGGCCGTGAGCCCGGAAAGGCGAAGCTCAAGCGAAGCGCCGCGCTCCTCGGCGACGGCAAGCTCATCGCGTAGCTTCCGCTCGAGCCGGGTGCTCTGCTCGCGCTCCCGCTCGCTCTCCTCACGCAGCTCGGTGAGCACAAGCCTCGCCGCCTCGGCTCGGCGGTCGGCATCCTCAAGCTCGCGGACTTGCGCGCGCAGGAGATCGAGCTCTGGTCGGGTTCGGCTGCCCTCGCCGCGCAAGGTGTCACGCTCCTGAGTGACCTGCTCAACCGCCTCGCGCAGGCGATCACGTTCTTGCGCGACCTCGATGATCTGCTCCTGCAAGCGGCTGCGTTCGGTCTCCGCCTGGCCAACCTGTTCTCGGAGGGCGTCATGTGCCTCGGCGAGCTCGGCCTCCAATGCGGCACTCATCGCCTTGGCTTGGGGTCGCTCGCGGTCTCGCAGCTCCCGCTCGAGTGGGTGATCGTCCAGGGCGCGCTCGGCGTAGATCCCCGTCGGCTCGATCGCCGGCCTCGGGTCGCCGGGAGCTTCCGAAGCGGGCGGGGTGGGTGACGGTTGCGAGGTGGGCGGGGGTGGGGACATTGTGCCCGCAGCCTGGCTGTTAGCCGCGGGCTGCCGCGCGCCGACCTCGGGCAGGCGCTCGGCCAGCGCATCGATCGCGCTTCCCCTGGCGACCGCCTTGCGAATCTCGCTCTTGGTCATCACTTCGACGTCGCTGATCCCAAGGGCGTCGACCGGGTCGGCGACCGCCACGATCAGGGCCCCGTCGGCGGCGGTCGCAATAGGCACTGCGCGGTATCGAAGCGCGGTGGAGCGGCTGATCAAGCTCGCGGCACCCATGTCGACCTCGAACTGATCGAGGTCCACATGATCGAGGCCGTAGCGCTCAGCAGTCGCTCGCGAGAGCTCTTCATCGGTCAGAGCACCGGTCTCGAGCAGGATGAGATCCACCCTTCGACCCGGCTCGCGAGCCGCCTCGAGAGCTCGCTCGACCGTCTCGCGGTCGACGAACCCCAATTCGACGATGACGTCGCTGAGGAAGCCACCTGTGCCTTCCGGGTTTGTAGGTGGCGTGATGCCAGCGGTGCCCGGCGGAAAACCGGCGACGCTGGGGGTGGTCGGCGCACGGGGACTGTTACTCATGCGTCCGTCCGGTGTCGAGCGGCCAGCCGCCCGTTGGGTTCGCCGCCGATGTGTCGCGCGCGTCGCGCTCGGCATCCTCGAGGGCCTCGCCCGCCGAGGGGGATTCGGCGAGAACCTGCAGGCTGCAGAAGGTTGAGATCGGCGCCGCGCGCCCTTGGGTAACGCGTTCGACCGCCGCCCGAAAGCGCCGCACGAACGCCTGCGCGCCCTCGAGGCCGTGGCAGCCGACCAAGATGGCGGCGAGGTCCATCGTGCCGGTCCGACCGACATAGTCGGTGGATCGCGCCGTCGCGCTGAGGATTTCGGCCGCGTCCTTCAGCGCCAGGGTGGAAATCGTCTCTCCGAGCCCGTCCTGAGGTGCATCGACGCTGACATGGCACGCGAGGAGGACGGACTGGACAGATCCCCTAGCGGTGAGGCGCCACTCGCGATCGAGCGACTCGAGAAAGCTCTCCCGGTTGGGGAGGCCCGTGTCTGCGTCGCTGTTCTCAACGTCGCGAACGTGCTCTTTCAGCCGTCGCAGCTCTGCCCGACGGCTCACGCTCTCCCACTCGTAGCTGAGCAGGCGGGCCGCCACCCTCAGCATGACAAGGTGGTCGCGGCGGTAGGTCTCTGCGTCAGGGTCCAGCGCGCACAGCGTGCCGACGATGGTTCCGTCGCTCATCTCGAGGGGCATTGCGAGCCAGGACTCGACGGAGAGCGAGCGCAGGAACTCGCGATCGAGTCCCCCGTCAATGGGAACGTCGGGGGCGCCGTCGCCTCCAGACCTGGCGCTCCCGTCTGGCGTGACTCCTGCGAGCGGCAAGGTCACGCCCCTTTCTAGGTAGACACGCGTACCGCGGACCTCGATCACCCGACAGAGTTCTTCGGCCGGATCGAGTTGCCCCAGCATCATCGTCCCGGGGATGGTTTCCTCCAGTGCGCCAAGCACGGAGTCGACGGCCTCCGAGAAGCTTCGAAAGCGCTGATTCGTCAGATGGGTCAGAGCCAGGGTCTCAGTGGATTTCATAATTCTTGTATCGGCTCGGGGGAGAGAGGTCTGAATTCCGCAGTTCAAACCGCCGACTCACAAGAGTGGCCGTGGCGAGGGCAGAAGGCTCCGGAACATGACCCCGCTGTTTGACGAAAAGGCCTGCTAATAGCCGCTTTTCGTACGCTGGCAAACGTCGTGGTTTCGCTCGAACCGGGCACGTGGGGGCTGGAAGTGTGAGGCTACGGGGCCCACCGCTACCTCCGCGAGACGATCGACGATGTGACCCAAGCCGACTGGGTCTATGTCTCTCTTGACATCGACGTTGTAGACGGGTCTTCGGCGGCCGAAACTACGGGGCCCATGTTTGAGGGATCAGTGCCGGTCGGTTCTTGTCATTTGTTGAGCTACTGATCGTGCAGGCACTCGCCTTGGACGGGAAGAACCCGAGGGCGATGAATGCAAGCGCCACCGCAACCCCCAGGTAAGAGACAACGCCGGGTCGGAACATGGCCCTCCTTCCGAGTCTGGCTACCGCCGCCGGGACGGTTTCAGATGCCGAGGAAACCCGCAGCCCAAGTTTTCGTCTGCCGTCATACCGCTGCTTTGGACAAAAGCGGCGTTTTGAGTCGGGCCCCGCGGTACCGCTTTAGTACCGGCTGCCGCGTCCCATGTGTCCAGCTGCCTGAGAGCGCTAGTTCGCGTAGTCGATCCTCAGGTCTGCCTGGTCATGCTCGCTGCTGCGGCCCGTTGTGCTGCGCACATAGACCTTCAGCACGGCCCCGTTCGCTCGCGCCGGGCTGTCGATCTCCGGCAGCGAAACAGTGTCGGTCCTGTAGGAGCCACCCGATGTGCAGGAGATGGGCGAGGCGGCGCTGCCGTGGGTGCCGATCACCGTCGTGCCCTGGAGGACCTCGAGATACCAGCAGGCGGAGCCGCCTCCGGAACGCCGGAACCGGTGCAGGAACGACCCGCCGAACACGGTTGCGCCACTGGCGATGTAGGTGGGGAAGGTGAGCCGCAGATAGCGGCTCACTGAGAAGGCGGCTGGCCAGGTCGAGGCACTGACGTACGTCGGGCCGCCACTTGCCACCAGCGGCCACGTGCGGGTTGTCGCACCCTGGCGCAGCCGGTCCGTGAACACCTGGTCATACAGGGAGAACGTTCCTTGGCTGGTGACGACCGAGGCCGCGGCTTGATCGACGACCGGGGCGGCTTGGCCCGAGCTCCGGACATAGACGCGAACACGCAGATCGTTGGCGATCGAGGTCGAGGAAACTTCGGGGAGTGCCGTCGAGAAGCTGGTCTGAGTGGTCCCGGTGACACACCCGACCGGGCTGGCCGCGCTCCCATGGGTGGCGAGCACGGTGTTGGTCGACGCCCGCCGAAGATCGAAGTAGAAGCAGGTGGTGCTCGAGCCTACGCCGGCCGCGAAGCGCATGTCGAAGGTGGCCGAGGTCGGCGAGGCGTTCGTCGGCAGGGGCCCGTTGGCATCGATCTCCAGGTAGCGGCTGGTGCTGAACGAGGTCGGCGGGATCGACGTAGCCAGCGTGCGACCGTCGGCTGCGAACGCGATCGGATCTGAGACGTTGACCTCGGGGCCGCCCGCCGACGCGTCGCGCAGGTCCCAGGCGCTGGTCGTCAGGGTCTGCGGCACAAGCACCGAGATCTGCGCGGGCGCGCTCGCCGCACTCTCGGGCCCATGCCAGTTGGCGTTCACCGCGGTCACCCTGTAACGCCATGTCCCCGGCGGCACCGCGGTCTCGGTGCAGCTGGTCGTGGCGATCGTCCCCGCACAGCCGGCGCCGATCGTCTGCTCGCCTCCGGACTGGTCGTAGCGTCGGACGAGGTATCCCGTCACCGGGGCGCCAGAACCCGGCGCCATCCAACTGACGGTCACGTTCCGGTTCACGATTGACGTCGTGGGCTGAGCGACCGAGCCCAGGCTGCGCGCCTTGGCTGCCGCCGAGCCCGGTACCGCGCCCTTCCAGCTCGCGGGCGCCGATGCCGGGACCAGCGCGGCAAGTAGGACAAGCGCGGCGAGCAGGGCCAGCGGCGCGGACACGACGATCGTGGCTCGCGGTCGCATCGTGCTCACCGCCCGGCCCCGAGGACGTTGACACGAGTGCGATAGCGAAGTGGGAAGGTCACGCCCTGGCAGCCGTCGGGCGCTTCGGGAGCCAGCGTGAGCGGCATCTCCAGAGCGATCAGCCCGCGTGCGGGGATCCGTTGGCGGGGCCAGATCTGCTGGGCGTGCAGGTAGCCCGGGTCGCAGTTGCCGTTGGGCTGGTCGACGATCGCCCGGACCCACTGGAGCCGCACCGGGCCGTTGGTGAGATTGCGAACCTCGAGCGGCAAAGGTGTGGTAATCCCCGGGAACAGGTTGCTGGTGTTCCCGGTTACCCGAACCGGCGACGGCTGGATCTTGGCCTGGGGGAGGGCGGCCTGGCGCGCTCCGCCCAGTGCGGCATATCCCGCGGCCGTCGCGGCCATCACGGCCGCCACCGAGAACAAGGCTGTGAGCGATCGCCTCATCGCCGGAGCCCTCGGCTCGGCGCGAGCGGTCCGGCACCCCGGGGGGCGCCGGACCGCATCTCAGCCACGTTCAGAGCCATCGGTCGGTGGATTGCCTGGCCGGCGGCCCTCCTAGGTCGCCTGGACCCCACCGCTGCTGGCCCCCGAGAGTTGGACCGGGATCGTGAACACGGCTCCCTGACAGCCGTTCTCGGAATCGTTCGACATGTGGGCCGCGTTATTGAGTTTGATCAGGTCCGAATCGCTGTTCGCCGGGACTTCGATCGAGAGCCCGTGCTGATCGTTGAACGAAACCCCGGTGACGTCACAGGGCCCGATGCCGCCACTCGCGGTGACGTTCCCCGGGCCAGCCGTCACATCGGTGATCGTGACCGCGTAGGGGTTCGGGTTGTGGACTTGCAGCGTCACTGTCCCGTCCCCGTTCGGGTAGAGATCGCCCGTGGTCAGGGCCGTCACGTCGACGGTCGAAAGGTCCTTAGCGGTGCCGGCCTGGGCGTAGCCGTTGCCGGAGCCGTTGGTGGTCCAGGCTGCGTAAACGAGACCGACCACGCCGAGGATCAGGAGCGTCATCGCCGCGCCGATCAGTCGCTTCTTTCGAGTATTCATGAAGGTGCTCCCCTATTTGAATTGATGGTTCTCTGAGCGGCCCTGCTGAGTGCACGCCCTTGGGGACCTGCGCTGATGCCGAGCCCTATTTGATGACGGTCTCGGCTCAGAGGCCCGATGGCTTTAGAAATCGACTACCGCGTCCATGGAACATCCGCTTGATCGAATAGCGGCGTCCACGGATCATCCGTTTAGTTGGGTCAGCGGGACTGCGTCCGCTCCCGGATCCTCGGACGGTCGTAGCGAGGAACGAATCAGGCCCCCGCTACTCACGAAAGGCCCGGAGGTCCGGGCCTTTCGTCTGTCTGGGTCAGGCGCTTTGCCTTCGTCCCCGACCCCCGGCAAGTCGGGGAGGGTGACGAATCCGCGATCGACCTCGACCTCGCCCTGGAAGCGCCAAAGGGCTGAAACAGATCGGGGTAGAATTCGCTTCCGCCGAGTCCGAGTCCGCCGGCCGCGCATGGGTCAGAAGGGGAATGTCACCTGCGTCGGAGGCCCCGGCAAGACCAAGCTGAAGAGCTGCTAGCGGGCTAGGCGGGCGAGCGGATCTGTTCGGCCGCCCGCTGTCCGCTGCGAAGCGCCCCTTCCATCAGCCCGTGCCATTCTCCGGCCGTGTGCTCGCCGGCAAAGACGAGCGGGCCAATCGCCTTCACCAGGTCTTCGTCGCGGAGGGGCGATGAGAGGCTGCGCGCGGAGTAGGAGCCGCGCACCCAGGGATCGTCGTGCCAGCTCGACAACATCGCGTTGCCGGGTTCCGGATCGAGATCCAGGTCCCCGCGAAGCGCGACCAGCGCGGCGACCCAGGACTCGACCCCGTCTGAGCCACAGAGGGCATCTATCGCCGACTGCGTACCCGTATAGCCGACCAGGAATGGAGCAGGCTCGCCATCCGCGCCCAGCTGCGTGTAGGACCAGAAGCATCCGGCCACGGACATGATCGCGCTGGGCGGCGCGGGCGAGCGCAGGCGCAGAAAGAGCTTCGAGTTCTGGCCGTAGGTGACCGAGCGCAACGCCTCGGCGGTCGCACCCTCGAGCGGAGGATCGAATTCGATCTCGGCCAACGGGGCGGTGGGGATGGCGATGACGACGCCGTCCGCCACGATCCCGTCGCTGTCGGTGGCGACGTTCACGGCGCCCTGCGACCAGCGCACCCGCCGCACGGGGGAGGAGAGGTGCAGGGCACCGCCGAGCTCGGCCGCGAGCGCCTCGGCGAGCCGCATGTTGCCGCCCTCCAGGGTGTGGTTGTCGAAATCGCCGAAGGTCGACGCTCCCTCCTCGAGCACGGAGGCCGCCAGGTCGTCGGGTGGATGGCCGTTCGAGATCGCCACCCGGGTCCGAATCAGCGCCTCGACGGGCGCGTCCAGGCCCAAATCGGCGATCGCGCTGGCGGCGCTCGCCGCGTTCGCCGGCACGCCCCCGCCAAGTCGCTTGAAGGCGGCCTCAAGAGCAGTCCGGGACACGGCCTCCCCGCCGACGGAGACTCGCCGGCCGTAGGGCGTCCCCTTGAGCACGATCGGGATCCCGAACCGCTCGGCCAGCCCCTTCATCACGTCGTACCCGGGCAGGATGAACTCGGCGCCGCGCTCGACGATCGCCTCATCGCCGAAGGGCACCGACCAGACCCGGCCGCCCACGCGGTCGCGGGCCTCGAGCACGGTCACCTCTGCCCCGTCGGCGCGCAGGGCGTCGGCCGCGGCGAGGCCCGCGAACCCCGCGCCGATGACGACGACCCGCTTCACTCACCTCCCTCGCTCACGCTTCATGGTCGGGATCCTCCCATGGAAGGGGAGAGTTGATAGCCCGGGCTCCGTGGTACTAGCGGCGGTATCGAACTGAGCGAAATTGACCTGATCCCAGCTTGTCGCCGGCGCCCGAGCAGGGTTGAGAGCACTGGATCAAACCGACCCGGGGTATCTCGTGGCCCTTGGTGTTGCGGCGGAGTGTTAGCGTCGCGCCACACCCTCGAGGCTTGTTGGCCGCCTGTGTAGCCAAAGCAGAGCCGGGGTGAGATGGAGATGGGGTGGTCCGCGAGGGCATGGCTCCCACCGGCTCGTCTGACAAGGAGGTCGAGATGAATCGGGTAATCGCCGCCGCGCTCTTGGTCGCTGTGGTCCTGCTCGTGGTCGCGGTGAACGCAAGCGCGGGCAAGGGCAACGGTCACCATTCCGCGGGTCATACGATCGCGGTGGTCGAGCACGCCACCACCGATGCCGTCACCAACGGAACGGCCGGAGATGACGTCGGCAACATCCTCACGTTCGGGAACGACGTCTTCAATGCGGCCGACACGCAGAAGGTCGGTAGCGACCAAGGATCGTGTGTCCGCATCGTCGTGGGCAGTTCGTGGGAATGCATGTGGACGACGTTCCTGCCGTCCGGGCAGATCACGGTCGAGGGCCCGTTCTACGACACCGGTGACAGTGTCCTCGCCATCACCGGTGGCACGGGCGCGTACCGCAACGCCCGGGGCGAGATGGAGCTCAAGTACCACAACCCGGCAGGGACGAAGTTCGACTTCGTCTTCCATCTGATCGGTTGAGCGTCAGAAGTCGCGGGTTCGAATCCCGCCCCCGCTACTCACCAAGGGCCCTCGAAAGGAGGGCCCTTGGTGATTCCGGGGCCGGGCCCCGGCCGCCGTTACGCTCACCTTGGCATGGCCCTCGACGACCGGTTGGACCTGTACGAGGTGAAGGCCCAGTTCGAGCGCTTCACCGAATGGATCGACCTGGGCACGATCCTCACCGACCTGGGGTTCCTGCGGCGGGCGCGGCGAACGCTGCTGCCGCTGCCGCTGATCGATCGGCCTGCTCCGATCGACCCCTCGGCGCATCTGCCGCCGTTCCGCGCGCGCCCAGTCTCCGGGCTGAAGGACAAGCGGATCGCGCTCGTGGCCTCGGGGGGTGGGGGGGCGGCCGTTGCCCTCGCGGGGATCAAGCGCGCCTTCGAGGAAGCGGAGCTCGAGCCGGCCGAGATCATCGGATGCTCCGGCGGCGCGATCTGGGGCTCGATGTGGGCCGCGGGTATGAGCTCCGAGGAGATGACGGAGTTCTCGCTCTCCTGGCGGCCGGAGGACTACCTCGACATCCAGTGGCTGAGGCTGCCCCGGTTCGCCCTCTCGGCGCTGCGGGGGTTCACCGGCCTGGCGAAGGGGGAGGCGATCGAGCACCTCTTCGACAGCCGGCTGACCGCGATGCCGTGCGGGGAGGCACCGATCCCGATCACCACCATCGTCTACAACATGGACCTCGGCAGGGTCGAGTACTTCGGGTCTGCGCGCACACCCGAGGTGACGGTCGGCCACCTGGTCAGGGTGGCGATCGCTCTCCCGCTGTTCATCGAGTCGGTCTCCGTACGCGGCCACCTGTACGTGGACGGCGGGATCATCGAGAACTGGCCGGCGCAGCCCGCAATCGAGGCAGGTGACCGTTTCGACCATGTGATCGGGATCAACCTGATGCTGCCCAAGGGCTTCGAGCCTCGCGACATAAGCGGCTGGCCGGCCAGGACCGGCGGCTTGTTCGAGGCCAGCCGCCAGCTCCAGCAGGGCTATCACCTGGAATTGGCCCGCCGGGCCAGGGATGAGTTGGGGGAGAGGCTGACACTGATCGAGCCGATCTCCGAGACTGAGACGCGAGGGGTGTCGTTCTACGACCTGTTCCTCGATCGCGCGCAGTGGCCGCGGCTGATCCGGCAGGGCTACGCGGAGGCGACGCGGGTGCTGCAGAGGTTCCGCTGAGCCTCAGAGGACGTCGGCGGCGCAGGAGCGCGCCACGCCGCTCAGGCGGAGGATGCCAAGGTCGCCAATCGCGGTTGTGAAGTTGCCGATGTGGCTGCTGACGAAGCCGAAGGAGATGCCCGTGTCCGGGTCCCCCCAGCCGCCGCCGCCCCCGAATCCGAAGTGGCCGAGCGCGCGCGGGGCGGGCATCCCGAGGCTGAAGGCGTGATGGAAGCCGAGCCGCCAGCGCATTCGCACGCCCAGCACCCGATCCGTGGCGCGGGTCTGGACCCGGCCGAGTTGCTCGACCGTCTCAGGTGAGAGGAAGGGCGAGCCGCCGGGCGCTTCCCCGCGGTTCGCGAGCGGCGCGTACAGTCGAGCGAGGCCGTCCGCGCTCAGCGCGCCGTTCACGGCGGGCATCTCTGTGTGCCAGATCGCGGGGTCCGGGCCACGGCAGAGCCGCTCGAATCCGGGTGCGTGCAGCGCCCGGAAACCCGCCTTCGTGATCGGAAGCCACCCCAGCAACGGGGTAGCCGCGACGCCGAGGGCCGTATAGATGCGAAGGGAGGAGCCGACCATCTCTGCGGGCGGCCGGCTGGGACTCCCAATCTCCAGGCCCGTTGTTCCGAGCGGCTCGGCGAGCTCGCCTTGGACGAGCTCGCGCATCCCCTTGCCGGTGACGGCGCGGGCGAGGCCGGCCGCCAGCCAGCCGAAGGTGAAGGCGTGATAACCGGGTTGCCCCGGCGGGCCATGCCGCCGGGCGGCGGCGAGGCGCTCCTCCATGCCGAGATGGTCGAGCAGGTCCCGGGCGTCGCGGGCAACCGCCTGAACGTCGTAGAGCCCCGCGCGGTGGCTGATCAGCTCTCGCACCGTGACCGCGCCCTTGCCCGCCCCTGCAAACGCCGGCCAGAAGCTCGCGACCGGCTCGTCGTACGCCAGCAAGCCTCGGTCGACGAGACGGTGCAGGACCATCGCGGCGAGCCCCTTGGTAGCCGAGAATCCCAGCGCCTGGGTCTCGCGCCGCCATGGGCGAGTCCGCGCCCGGTCCTCCCAGCCGATGTGCAGATCCGCGAGCACCCGGTCCGCGGCGCGGACCACCAAGGCGCCACCTCTGGGACCGCGCGCCATCACCTTCCTGAATTCCTCCGCCAGCGGCTCGAACCCGGTCTCGACTGTGCCACCCGAGGACGACGCCGGCGTCGTCTCCGGTTTGATCGAGGTCGACTCCATCATGCCGTCAAGTCTGACGTGCCAGTCCGGCAGAAGCCGACCCTCACGCCTTGGCCCGCACCGCTCGGCGCAGCAGCAAAGAGCCGGTGTCGCCTCGTCCAATGGCCAGGTCGGGCGGCACTAGAGTGCATGGCATCATGCCTGAACCAGTGCTTGTCGCCGTTGAGGACGATGCGGACGCACTGCGGGACATCGAGCGCGAGTTGCGCGACCGCTACGCGCGCCACTACCGCGTCGTGTGCACGCGATCGGCGGAGGAGGCACGCGCCCGTCTCGCCGAACTTGCGGCTGCCGGTGACGAAGTCGCCCTGGTTCTAGCTGGGCAGTGGCTCTCCGGGACCACCGGAAGCGAGCTGTTGAATGAGGCCCGTCACCTGCATCCGCGCGCAAAGCGCGGGCTGCTGCTCGGCTGGGGTGACTGGGGCGATCCCGCGACCGGTGAGGCGATCTTCGATTCGATCGCCCGCGGTCGCATCGACCACTACGTGGTCAGGCCATCCTCGTCACCGGACGAGCTCTTTCATCAGGCGATCTCGAGCATGCTGCTCGAATGGGCAGAGGCGCAACAGACCTCGCCGAACACGATCCACGTCGTCGGCGAGTCTTGGTCTGGAAGGGCATTTGAGCTCAGGGAGGTGCTTCAGCGCTGCGCGATCCCGCACTCGTTCTGCCTTGGCCGACTCCAAGGATGGGCGCGCCATCGTCGCCGAGGCGGGGGAGGGGGCGGAGCTCCCACTCGTCGCCTTTCCCGACGGAACGGTCCTGAGGAACCCCAGCAACGTCGAGATTGCGAAGGCATCGGGCTCACCGGTGAACCCGGAGCGGGCGGATTTCGACCTTGTGATCGTCGGCGCCGGGCCGGCTGGGCTGTCGGCAGCCGTGTATGGCGCCTCGGAGGGATTCGGAACCCTCGTCGTCGACGAAGGTGGGGTGGGGGGTCAGGCGACCTCCAGCTCGCTGATTCGCAACTACCTCGGCTTCCCTCGGGGGGTCAGCGGTCGCCGGCTGGCTCAGCAGGCGTACGAGCAGGCGTGGGTCTTTGGGGCCCAGTTCGTATTCATGCAGAGAGTGACCCACCTTCGGCGCGAGCACGACGGACTCTCCGTCACCCTCTCGGACTTCGGCCGCATGCGTGCGCGTGCGGTGCTCCTGGCGACGGGTGCCAGCTACCGCCGACTCGGGGTCCAGGCGCTCGAGGCTCTGAACGGTGCCGGCGTCTTCTACGGCGGTGCGGCTTCCGCGGCGCCTGCCATGGCCGGTCGCGACGTCTACGTCCTGGGGGGCGCGAACTCGGCAGGCCAGGCTGCGCTGCACCTCGCCCGTTACGCTAGGCGGGTCACGCTCGTGGTGCGTGCTGAGTCACTCGGCGCTGGGATGTCGGACTACCTGGTTCGCCAGGTGAAGGCGGAGCCGAAGCTGCAGGTCCGACTCGGGACCGAGATCGTCGGCGGTGGGGGCGACGGGTGGCTGGAGCGGCTCGTGCTTCGTGATCGTGCCGACGGAAGCGAGGAGACCGTCGAAGCCGATGTGCTCTTCCTCATGATCGGAGCACGCCCGCACACCGAGTGGCTGCCACATGAGGTCGATAGGGATGGGCAGGGTTTTGTTCTTACGGGAGCCGAGCTACGCGGCGACCGTGATTGGCCGCTCGAGCGCGGGCCGTTTCTGCTCGAGACGAGCATGCCTGGGGTTCTTGCCGCCGGCGACGTTCGACACGGCTCGGTGAAGCGTGTGGCGTCTGCGGTTGGAGAGGGATCAGTCGCCATCCAGCTCCTCCACAGCTTGTTCGCGGCCGACGGGTTGCATCCGCGCGGCCGTCCGGCGGAGTCGGCCGGCGCGCTCGGCCGGTGACCTACAGCGACCCTTTCTCTTTGAGGCTTCCCGGGCTTGCGGCCGGTTAGCTCCTCGATCGTGTGGTGACGAAACGGTCCTCCATGCTTGCCTGCCAGATCTGCCGCGCGTTGCGAACCTGGCGTCGTTCCACCTAGTCGGTCAAGGCATTGAGCAAGTCGCCCACCTCGCGCTCCTCGGCCAGGGGATGGGGCAGCGGTAGCTTGGCCTTGACCTGGTAGTGGTTGCGCCGGCCCTGGCGTTCGCGGACGACGTACCCCTCGTCGACCAGCTCGGAGAGGATCCGGTGGGCGGCGCGTTCGGTGATCCCAACCGAGGTGGCGATGTCACGCAAGCGGATGCCGGGATCCCGGGCAACGCAGACCAAGACGTGGGCGTGGTTAGTCAGGAAGTCCCAGCGAGGAGGCGCCTGTTGCGAGCTGCTCTGCTCCATATATCCGGAAAAGTATTACATGAATTGCTGATAGAGTGTGTACATGGCCACAGAAGTCACCCCAATTCCTCCGGCGTCACCGATGCCACCCGCATCCCCGATTCCTGCCGCTTCGCCGATTCCGCCCCCTTCGATTTTGCCCACGGGATTCCCACGACTGGAGACACGAAGATGAACACCCCCACCGCCAGTGAGCCGATTGCCGGCTACGACGATCTCAAGGCGAAAGAACTGATCGCTTCCCTCTCCAGCCATTCGCAGCTTGAGCTGGCGCAGATCGAAAGCTATGAGCGGACCCACGAGGGTCGCCAGGCGGTGTTCGACAAGCTCCGCTGGCTGCGCCAGGAGGAACCGTTGCCCGGCTACGACGCCCTCAGCAGCGGTGAGGTGGTGAGCGCACTCGACAAGGCCGACGTCGCCGCGATCAAGCGGGTACGCGGCTACGAGCGGAAGTTCGGCGCCCGCCGCGAAGTCCTGAACGAGGTTGCCCGCCTCCATCGAGAACGACGGGTGCCGCTCGCCTCTCGCGACGCGATGACCTCCGTACCGGGCCCCGGTTCCCGGTAGTCACTCGGGCAATCGCGCGGCAACCAGCCGGCAGACATGACGGCCGTTGGAGAAGATGCCTCGCGCTGTGACCTTCGGACTCGCGCTCGCCCTGGCCTGCGCGCTCGCTACGAGCGTCTCCTTTCTGCTCAAGCAGCGCGGCGCCGTCTCCGCGCCGCCCGTGCTCGTTTGGCACCCCCTGCGAAGCGCCGTCGAGCTCTTCCGTTCCAAGTGGTTCGCGGTGGGCTGGCTGGTGGCAGTGGGGGCCTGGGGGCTCCATGTCGGCGCCCTCGCGCTCGCACCATTGTCGGTCGTACAGGCCGTCCTCGCGAGCGGACTCGTCTTCCTCGCGGTGCTCGCCGAGCGGTTCTTCGGCTTTCACCTCGGTAGCCGGCAGTGGATCGGCCTGGCCATCACAGCTGTGGGGCTCGCCGTCATCGGGATCACCCAAGGGGCGCAACCCAGCCATCCTCCGGGATACGCACTGGCCGCCTTGATCACCGTCGAATGCGGCGTCCTGCTTTTCGCCACCGGGCTTGCCGCGATGGCGGGCCGCCTCCGCCTCCTGCAGGCAAGAGAGGGCCTGCTCCTCGGTGCGGCCGCCGGCGCGCTGTTCGGCATTTCCGACATCGCGCTCAAGTTCCTCACCCACGCCGTTGAGGGTGGGGTGCTCGAGCTGGTCAGCCCGTGGGCGTTCGCGGCGTTGGTCGCCTCGGTGATCGCCTTCTATGCCTCTGCCCGCGCCCTGCAGGTCGGCCCCGGCGTCGAGGTCATCGCCCTCACCTCGGTGGCGGCCAACCTCGTCGCGATCGTCGGCGGCGTCCTGGTCTTCCGTGATTCGATCGGGACCGGGGCGGTGGCGATCACCGGACGGATGATCGCGTTCGGACTCGTCATCGCGGGCGCGGCTCTGATCCCCGCGCCGCTTCGCGTGACCGATCCGGCGTACCGGTGAGGACGTTGCAGGAGTGGCGAGCTATGTCCCTTGCTGGCGTCCCAGGTACTCCGATTCGAGCACCAGGTCCTTGAGCAGCGATTGGTACTCGACGTGGGTTTCGTGCTCGCTCGTCCGCCAGGTGCGTCCTTCCTCGGTCTGCATGAACTCGCGGTAGTCGGGCGCTCCAGGCTGCCTGATGTTGTCGGCGACGACCACCGAGCCGGTGTGCAGCCAGCCCTGGTCCAGGATCCGCCCGAGGTCGGGCAGATAGGCAGACTTGTCGTGATCGATGAAGACGAAGTCCAGCGATCCGCTGGCGAAGCCGTGCTCAGACTCGAGCTTTGTGATCGTCTTGTCCCCATCGCCGAGCGTCCCGACGAGCACCGTCAGCTCCTCGCCGATGCCGGCGTGGTCCCAGATACGGCGTGCGATCGCAGCGTTTTCGGCGTTGAACTCGATCGACACAAGCCGTGCCCCTTCGGGCATCACCCGGGCGGAACGCAGGGCGCTGTAGCCGCAGTAGGTCCCCAGCTCGAGCAGCTGGCGGGGCGGGGTCCGCCGGATCGCCGCGTCCAGGATCTCGCCCTTCTCGTCGCCGACATTGATCAGGAAGCTGCGGTGGTACGCGAAGTCATCGATGACGCGGATCACATCGTCGAGGTCGCCCTGACGAGCCTCGGCCTCGACGTGCCGGGCAAGCGCCAGCTCCCGCCCGTCGCCCACCTGCCACTCGGTCTCCAGGCGACGCCTGCCCAACAGCATGCGCACCATCGACCAGCGCAGGAACGGAAGTCGCTTCCCCCCAAGCTCTGATAGCGGCGTCATCGCCACCAGCCTGACAGACGATGCATCCCGGTTTGCTGAGCGCTCTCAGGTGTAGTGGCAGAACTCGAGGCCAAGGGGCTCTGCGGGACGGCGATCGAAGAACAGGGAGGTGACCCCCGAGGCGGGATTGGTGCACGGGTGACCCTGAAGCGAGGCCGGCGATCGGAATCCTTGGGCCTCCACCAGCTCGCCCAGCACACCGAACCGCGCTGGGCTGCTCACTCCGAATGCCAGGTGCGCACCGATTCCCTGGCGAATCCAGTCGTCGAGGGCATTGCGCTCGATGCCGCGCGGTATCGCGACCTCGACCCTCAGCGACCCGCGATCTGGGTCGGCGGCGAGGGCCTCGAAGATCGTGGTGGGTACCGTCCGGCCCGCGAGCTGTGCGAGCTGCCTCGTCAGGATCGTGCTCGGGAAGGTGTGCCCGTCGGAGCCGAACCCTGCTTCCGCGGCGGCCGAGTTGAGCGCTCCCTCATCCTCGGGGGTCGCCATGAAGCCGACGTGGTCGATTCCCGAGACCAACGAGCTGATGGTGCTCGCCGAGGCGCGCTGCGGCAGCAGCTGCTCGAGGCACTCCTCGGCGCTCGTCGTCGTCATCAGTCGGGCCGCATCTTGGAGAGCAGCAGGGACTCGATCCGGCTCAGTACTGAGGAGCACCTGGCTGATTCGCACGTCCACGTACGCTACGCCGCCGGGACGCGCTCAACCCGACGAGGTATCCCAATCCGTCTTCCGCGCGGCCGCGTAGCCCTGACGATGACCCTGCCCGACACGACCCAGACAACCGGCCGGTGGCCGGATGGCTCATCGAGGGTCGGCGCTGGCGTGACGCCGTTCCAGACCGACGCCGAGGCGACGATCCGGCTCGCAGTGGGTGCCGAGGAGCTTGGCTACGCCCGCTTCGGCACCGCCGAGGGGTGGACTAACGACGCGGTCGTGATGCTCACGCAGATCGCGGGCGTGACCTCGCGGATCGGCCTCGTCACGAGCGTGCTTCCGGTCTGGAGTCGCACGCCGGCGGCGATCGCGATGGCCGCAGCGGGCCTGCAGCGGGCGTCAGGGGGACGCTTTGCCCTCGGGCTCGGGGCGAGCAGCCCGCCGCTCGTCGAGGGCTTGCACGGGCTCACCTGGGACCAACCGGTCGCTCGGATGCGTGCGACGCTCGTCGCCGTCAGGGCGCTGCTCGGCGGGGCTCGCCTGCCGCTCGACCGACAGGGCGTCAGAGCGCTGCGCCTGGGCGCACCGCCCGAGCAGCCCGTACCGATCGTCCTCGCAGCACTCGCCCCGGCCTCGGTCCGCCTCGCCGGTGAGCTGGCGGACGAGTGGCTGCCATTCCTCTGGGCCCGCTCGCGACTTGCCGACGGCCGGTCCCTGCTCGTCGAGGGCGAGGCGCTTGCCGAGGTCCCGGCGGCGACCGGGGTAAGCGCCAGCGTCCCGCTCGCGATCGGTGAAGACGAGGCGGCAGCCCGGCAGATCGCTGCTGGCTGGCTACTCGCCTACCTCACCCGCATGGGGCCCCTGTATCCGAGGATGCTCCGGGATCACTTCGGATTCGCGGACGAGGTCGATGCGTTGCTCGGCGCCAACGAGGGCGGTGGGCCGCCGCAACTGCCCTCGGCGGCGGAGGGGCTGGCGCGCGAGGTGACCGTCATGGGCAGCTACGACGAGGCGCCGGACGCCGTCCGCGCCTGGCTCGAGGCGGGGGCGGACGCGATCGACCTGGTGTTGCCTCTCGGATTGCCGGAGGAGCAGCTCCACGAGATGCTCCAGGCCGCCGCGCCCGCGGCGCCTCCCGGGGGCGAGCAAAGTCCGTCAAGGGGAGAGCTCTCGTCGCCGCGCCCTTAGCCCTCAGGAGAGGGTGCACAGCTGGACCCAGGTACCAGCCGTGGTACCGAGCTGAGCGAAGATCACCTGATCGCAGCTCATCCAGGTTGCGTCCGCTCACCAGCCGCGAAAGGACCTGACCGCAATCGTCGACCGTTGATTGACAGGCCCCTTCTTTATAGAGCCGTTAGGCGGAGGGGTTGTGCTCCCGTCCAGAGCGCTCTCGCTTTGCGCGAAAAGCAGTGGTCCCGGGCTGCGGCGAAGCGTCTCCCAACCGTGTTTCGAAATCTGCATTTTGGCCCCAGAGCGGCCTGCGAGCAACCTAAACCGTGCCTAGCGGCCCCCACCTGACCACCAAGCCTGAGCCTGCAGAGCCGTTTGCAGCGGTTCGATTCCGGGTATGGGTGCTCGGTTGGCGTCCACAGATCCGCGATTCCGGAAAGGATTCCGGAAAGGGAAGAATGGCCACCGGATGACCAAGCCGACCGGCAACCTCCGTCGGCGCGTCCTGATCACGGATGGGGAGGCGAGGGCCGCTCTGGCGGCGTGTCGCGCGCTTCGCTCGAGTGGATACGAGGTCGACGTGGTTGCGTCTGACGGCCCCGCCGCGGTGCATTGGTCGCGGTATTGCTCGCGGCGGCTGTGGGCACCCGACCCGCGAACTGACAGAGCCGCCTTCGCGGACTCGCTCAGCGGGTTTTTGGCCCGTCGGCGATACGACCTGCTGCTGCCCGGGAGCGATGCCGCCCTGCTCGCGATTTCCGAGGATCGCGATCGCCTCTCGCAGCTGGTCACCATAGGCCTGCCCGAGCAGGAGGCGGTCCTTCGGTGTCTCTCCAAGATCGCGACCTTCGAAGGTTCCGAAGCGACTCAGCTCGCAGCGCCGCGCACGAGGGTCTGCCGCACTGTCGATGAGGCGCGCGAGGCGGTGGCTGAGATCGGTTTTCCGCTGCTGGTGAAACCGCGGATGTCGGCACGGCCTCGGGGGATCGGGCTGCGTCAGCGCAGCAGCAGGCGGGTCGGCAGCGAGAGCGAGCTGGCAGCAACGATCGAGGATTTCGGGATGCCAATACTGGTGCAGCCTCGCCTGCGAGGTCCCGTTCACTCTCTGGGCGGCGTAATCACGGACCAGGGGCTCGTGGCGGCCGCGCATAGCCGCTACGTGCGCACCTGGCCCCCCGACGCGGGGAACGTTTCCTGCTCGGTCTCACTGCCGCTGTCCGCCCAGCTGCGGGAGGCGGCCGCCACGCTTCTCGATCGCCTCGGATGGCGGGGCATCTTCGAACTCGAGTTGATGGAGAAACCCGATGGAAATCTTGGATTGATCGACCTGAATCCAAGGGTGTACGGATCGCTCGAGCTGGCGGTGCACGCAGGGGCCTCGCTGCCGGCGATCTGGTGCGATTCGTTGTTGGAGGACTCTGTCGTCTCGGAGGTCCGCGATGCACGAGCGGGTGTCTGGTACCGGTGGGAGGACGCAGACGTCAGATACGCGTTACGCCGGCTCAGGTCCGGCGGGATGAGGGACGTCGCGCCAGTGCTCAGGCCTCGCCGGGGTACCGCACATGCTCTCTTCCGGCTGTCCGACCCGGGCCCGTTGTTCGCGCGGGTGATCTCGGCTGTCCTGGGTAGACGTCGAAGCCGACGGCAGAATCATCAACCGCCCCCCGGCGCCGAGCACAGGACTCCGACCGCGCGTTTCGCGCCCAGTGCCGAGCAGAAGACCCCGACCCCGGGTTCCGCGCCCGGTGCCGAGCAGAAGACTCCGACCGCGGATTCCGCGGCGTGAGCCTCGACGCGGAGGTCGCGGTGATCGGGGCGGGCCCCTACGGTCTCGCCTGCACCAGGTTCCTGAAGAAGGCCGGCATCGACGTCCTGCCCTTCGGCGAGAAAATGCGTTTCTGGCAGGAGCGGATGCCGGAGCAGATGATCCTGCGCTCCCGCCGTCGCTCCTCACACATCGCCGATCCGGATGGCTCTCTGTCGCTCGACGCGTTCGCGGCCGAGCACGGTCATCCCAGGCTGGACCCGGTCCCCCTCACTGAGTTCGAAGGCTACGGAGCCTGGTACGGCGAGCGGGCCGTGCCGGACCTGGACGGGCGCCGGATCACCGCCGTGGTGCCGAGGGGCGAGCGGTCGTTCACCCTGCGACTTGAGGACGGTGCGGAGCCCACGGTCAGCAGAGTGATCGTGGCCGCCGGGATCTCACCCTTCGCCTGGCGCGACTCGCCGCTGGCGGAGCTGTCGGACGAGATGGTCTCTCACTCCTCATACCATCGGAACTTCGGACGGTTCCGCGGTCGCTCGGTGGTGGTCGTCGGCTGCGGCCAGAGCGCCCTCGAGTCGGCGGCGCTCCTGCATGAGGAGGGAGCTGCCGTCGAGCTGATCGCCCGGAGATCAGCGCCGGTTTGGTTGGCCGGAGACGGCGGTTCGCTACGAGCGCGAGTTCGCGCGCGGATGGCGCCGCCGACGGATGTGGGGGGCAGGGTTTCCGGATGGTTGGCCGCTGCGCCCGGCGTGATGCGCGGGTCGCCGAGTGCCCTGCGGGAATGGACCACGGCGCGCTGTGTCGTTCCAGCGGGCGCTGATTGGCTGCCGGAACGGGTACGAGACGTGACCATGACGATGGATCGCCAGATCAGGTCGGCCGAAGCGCGGAACGGGACGGTCTCGATCTCGCTCGATGACGGAAGCCAGCGAGAGGTGGACCACGCGATCCTGGCAACCGGCTGGCGCATCGATGTCGCGCGCTATCCGTTCCTCGATCGATCGATCGTCGAGCGTCTCGAGCTTCGTAACGGCTACCCGGTGCTCGGCCCCGGGCTCGAGTCCTCAATTCCGGGTCTGCATTTCGTCGGAACTGCGGCGGCGATGAGCTTTGGTCCGATCAACCGCTTCGTCGTGGGCAGCTGGTACGCGGCGCCGGTTATCGCCCGCGCGGCCAGCGGCAGGAGACAGCGCCCGCTGAGGCTCTCGTACCGTCCCCGGCGCGGCCGTCTCACTGTGAATTGAACGATCGATCCTGATGACGCTTGACGCACAATCAGCGAAGTTGAGCGAAGGAAGGCGTCTGGTTGTTGGATTCCTGCGCGAACCCGTCGAAGGCCTTCTCAACCTCCACGCGAGGGTCGCGGAGCGCAAGGAGATAAGGGCGACGCGGAAAAATGGAGTCGGCGGATTCATGCCCTGGCCGCCATGCCCGTATGAGGTCGACGAGAACTGGGAGCAACGCCTCCACGAGTTCGCGGGTTCCCCGTGGCCCTGCTCCGTCTCCGACGAGTTCTGGGAAATGTGGCCCGTGGTGATGGGCTCGCTCGAAGAGAAGGGCTTCCAGCTGGGACGTGGCGCCTTCGGCGGTTGGGGGGACGGCGAGCCGGGGATGGTGCGTGCTGTCTGGTGTCTCACGCGCCATCTCCGGCCGGCCAAGGTGGTTGAAACGGGCGTCGCTCGCGGCATCACATCGCGCTTCATCCTCGAAGCTATGGCGCGGAACGGGGCTGGTCATCTCTGGAGCGTCGACCTTCCGCCTCCGCGGGACAGAAATCTGCATGCGCAGATCGGCTCGGCCGTGCCCGAGAGCCTTCATGATCGCTGGACATACGTTCGCGGATCCAGCCGGCGCCGCATCGGGAAACTCCTTGCTCAGCTCGGAGAGATCGATTTGTTCATACACGACAGCAGGCATTCCGAGCGAAACCTGCTGTTCGAGCTGGACCACGCTTGGGGTTCACTGAAGCCGGGCGGCGTGCTGGTCGCGGACGACGTCGATCTGAACTGTGGCCTCCACTCGTTCGTGGACTCTCATCCCGGGCAGCAATTGTGCGTTTGCCACGCTGAGCCGCTCCAGCCCGATTACGGACGCCAAGACGACCGTGGCCTCTTCGGCGTCATTCAAAAGAATTCCGGCTAGCTACCGGGAAGCAGAAGTCCGCTACCGCGACAGCTCGGCGCCGTGGAGCGATGCTCTACCGACTGCTGCCGGCTTCAAGCGATCAAGTGGTGCAGAACCATTCGTGGAGCCACCGGCGGTCTCGTAAGACAGGCCCCGTGGCTTGCCTGCCTTCTCCCGTTCAATGCGGTCCTCCCGTGCCTTCTGCTCCACGGCCTCAATCCGGTCCTCAAGCGAGCTCATTTCGCTGCCCTCCGGTTCACGTAGTGCTTCGTGGACCACCGGCCGCCCAGTCCTACCCAGAGGGAGCGGTCGTGCTCGAACCAGCCAGGCGAGCGCGAGAACGAGTCGTCCTCGCATCTCCCTCCGGATTCCGCCATTGCGTTCCTGGGCAACACGTCCGCGTGTTCCACCTCTCCCAGCTCCCGTCTAACCCCCTCAATCCGACATTAGCTTGAGGACGGAAAGCAATTCAAGGCGAGAATTCGGTAGCACGCCATCATTCGCTGCTGGCGTGCGTCACGGCCCTGCCGTTCCGAACTGAGAGAACCTGAGCTGATCTCAGCTCATCCCAGGTTGCTCAACCACGCCTGAGGGGACCGGAGGGAACGCCCCCGGCATCTCATAACCCGAAGGTCGCGGGTTCGAATCCGGCTCCGCTACTCCACGAAGGGTCTCGCAGCTCGCGGTGCCTTCGTCCATTCTGGTCCGGTCGCACAACACATTCGCGGCCCACGGGCCGAGGGGTTTGTCCCCGCAAATACGGGTAATTGCTGCGAGTAGGTAACGACTCGCATGGATGCGAAAGGAGGGGTCGGAAATGGCCCAGACGAGCACAAGAAGGAACTCGCAGGCTCGCCGCAGAACGACGGGACGGTCGAACGGCTCGGGCCGGTCGTCAGCCTCCACTCGAGGCTCGAGCGCGAAGCGAAACCGTCAGCAGCGCAATGGGAGCAGCGGTGCGAAGAGCCGGAGCTCGGGAGCCGCGCGGAGCAGCTCGCAGACCACTGCCCGCTCCCGCAGGCAGCCGCGGCGCTCTGGTGGAACTGCAGGAACGGATTCCGTCAAGCAGTTTGCGTCGAAGGGCAAGGACGCCGTCGCCGAGGGAGTTCAGAGCGGTGGGAAGACGATCTCGACCGTCGCGGGGAAGGTGAAGGGACCGGCACTGGCCGCGGGCGGCGCGGCGCTGGCAGGGTTGGCGGGGGGCATGGCTGTGCAGTCGAAGCGCGACTCCGGACGCAAGGTCCTGGGGATGCGGCTTGGCAACGGCGTGGGCAAGGCCGGCAAGAACCTCGCCGACGCCGGCCAGAGCGTCGGCCGGTTCACCGAGAACCTCGGCGAGTTTGCGGCCGAGATGCGGAAGACGCGTGAGGCGATCGACAATCGAGCGAAGCACCGCTCCCCGATCGAGGTCGTGTTGCAGGGTCTGACCGCGCGACGCTGACCGCCAGACGCGGGTTCGAATCCCGCTCCCGCTGCTGGTCAAGGGCCCTCGAAAGAGGGCCCTTGGTGTTCTCGGTCCCGTGACCCTCGTTCGGGATCACGCTTGCTCAGATACGCGAAGAGTTTGCTCAACTCTCACCTCCGGATGGGGATGGACCGGGGCTCCACGAAGCTTGAGTCGCAGCGCGTTCACGTAGATACGCGCGAGCGTCGCGACGGTCATCGGCGGGTACCGGAGCAGCAGCCGGAGCATTCGCGTGGGGGTGACCTCGGAGCGGCGCAGTGCCATCGAAGCAACGAAAACCTCGCGGCCGCCCTCGAGGCTGCGGATCACAACGCCGAGTCTCTGGCGCGGCCGGGTCACCGAGATCTCGTAGGTCTGCTCCATCGATTGGAATGGGGACACGTGCATGCGCTTCTCGAAGCTGCAGGTGATCGGTTCATCTCCTGTGTGACCGTCCCAGTCCAAGACGTAGGCGGTCCGCTCGCCCCATGGCGTATTCGTCACCTCTGCGATGACGCTGTCGAGGCCGCCGTCAGGCGTATGGAGGAAGAGGAACGAGACCGGGTTGAATCCGACGCCGAGGTAGCGCGGGTTCGCCAGCAGGCGCACTGGCCCCGCCGGCCGGCGGCCGAGACGAGCCTCGACCAGGTTCCGCGCGCGCTCCGCCAGTGAATCGCCGTCGCCGGGGAGATAATCGCCGTCGCGAAAGCGCGCCGGGGCTGGGCGGCGCGCCGACCACAGTGGAATCGCATCGAGGAGGCCGGGGAGCTCCTCGAGATCGAACAGCGGCATGAAGACGCGGTAGCCGAAGGAGTGGGGGACCACCCCGGCTCGGCGATGCGCAACCCAGCCCTCATAGACGGCGGAAGTCATGCGGCCTCCGCCAGCTGCTCTACGACCGGTTCGGCGAGCTCTCTCACCTGCGTGGCCCCTCCGGCCTTCGGCAGCGGCCCGCGGCCGCCGAGCCTCTCCGCGACCCGCAAAGCCGACCAGACGCCGTCCTCGTGAAACCCCCACCGCCAATAGGCCCCGCAGTAGTGGGTTCGCCTGAGGCCGGAGATCTCCGCCCAGCGGCGCTGCGCGCCGACGCCCTCGGGCGAAAAGACCGGGTGGGTGTAGTCGATCTTGCGGATGACCGTCGCCGGGTCGATCGCCTCGGTCAGGTTGAGCGTGACGAGATAGTCGCGATCCGTGGGGAGTGACTGCAGGCGGTTCATGTGGTACGTCACCGTCGGCCGGCCGGTGGGCCGGTCTATCAGGTGATAGTTCCAGCTCGCCCAGGCGCTGCGCCGCTGCGGCATCAAGCTCGCGTCGGTGTGGAGGACAGCCTCGTTCCGCTGGTAGGGAATCGCGCCGAGCACGTCGGTCTCGGCGGGGGCCGGGTCGGCGAGCATTCGGAGCGCGACGTCGGAGTGGACGGCGATCACGACCTCATCGAAGCGCTCGCACGAGTCATCGAGTGCGATCACCACCCCATCCGGGACGCGGTGGACGCGGCGGACCGGGGTGCGGAGGTTGACCCGTTCGTGAAACGGCGCGATCAGCGCCTCGACGTAGCGTCGGGACCCTCCCGCAATCGACCGCCAGGAGGGCCTGTCCCGGAGTTGTAGAACGCGGTGGTTGTCGAAGAACTCGGCGAGGAAGGCCGCGGGAAACCTCCACAACTGCGCCGGGTCCGCCGACCACACGGCCGAGGCCTGCGGGACGAGCAGCCGCTCGACGAAGTAGTCCGAGTAGCCGCCGTCCGCTAGGAAGCGACGGAGCGACGGCCCTCGTCCGCCGCTGCCGACCAGCTTGCGGGCCTCGCGGTTGAAGCGGACCAGATCGCGCAGCATCCGGTGAAAGCGGGGGTCGAGCGCGTGCGCCGGGCGCGCGAACAACCCCCGTGGCCCCGTGGTCGCCCACTCGAACCCACCGCGGCCGTCCGAGACGGAGAAGCTCATGTCGGTCGGTTGCGAGACGACCCCGAGCTCGGCCAGCATGCGCTCGAAGTTCGGGTAGTTGAGCTCGTTGAAGACGATGAAGCCGGTGTCGACCGCCAGCTGCCCCCCGGGTGTCTCGACGTCGATCGTGTTGGTGTGCCCACCCGGGTAGTCGCCCGCCTCGAAGACGTGGACGTCATGCCCCGCGCGGTGGAGCTCCGCTGCGGCGACGAGCCCGGAGACACCGGCCCCGACGACAGCGATCCGCCTGTGCTCGGCGATCCGCCTCATCTGTTGACCTGGACGACCGGCTCGCCGAGCACCGGCTTGCGAAGCCGCTCACCCAGCCCCTCTTTCGCGTCCTCTCCGAGGCGGTTGAAGATCGCGCGCAGGGGAACGTCGAGCAGCCTCCGAATTCCGCGGAGGCGGAGGTCCGCGTCCCAGGTCACGCGGCTGGCGGACGGCCCCAGCGGATTGATCCGCGCCTCGTCGCGCACCATGACGGAGTCCGTCTCGGCCGCGAAAACCACTCTGTGCGGCGGATCGACCTCGACGATGCGGTAGGGCAGGGTCATGCTCCGACCGCGGAACCTCAGGTCGAGCTTGTAGCGGGCGCCCTCGGTGCGCGGCTCGCCGCCGGTCAGCTCCACCTCGTCGACGCTGGGATCCCACTCCTCGACCGAGCGAAGGTCCGCCAGGTAATGCCACACCTCCTCCGCGCTGTGCGGTGCTTCGACCGTTCCGGTGTATCTCGCCATCTCGTGTGCCTTTCTCTCGGGGGTCAGCAGATCGCTGCCGCTCTCGGGGACTCCGAGGCGGTGCAGAGGCGCTCACACTCCCGCCAGAGCCGTTCTCGGTCCTGGTGGGTCTCGCGGGTCGAACGGATGCGGTGCTCGGGCCGCGGCGCGCGGTCCTGCCAGAAGCCGCCGGTAGCCGGCTCGAGGTTTGGATGACTCCCGAGCCAGACGGCCGTGTCGGCGCCCTGGCGGGCGTCGCGCAGCAGCGGGCGCATCACCCGCCGGAAGCGCGGCAGTGAAGTCCGGAGGCCGGGCGTGTCGACCCAACCGGGATGCATCGCGTGGAAGGCGATGTGATCGGCCGGGAATCTCTCGGCCCAGGTTCGGTTGAGGGCGACCTGCGCGCGCTTGGTGTGCGCGTAGAAGCGCGTGCCGTCGAAGGGCTCATTCTCGAGCTGAAGATCGTCGGGCCGCAAGCGGGCCGTGTACATGCCGCCCGAGGAGACGGTGATCACTCGTGCCGGCGCAGCCGCGAGCAGGGTGGGGAGGAAGAGCGAGGTGAGCAGGAACGGTCCGAGGACGTTGGTCGCGAACGTCAACTCGACCCCGTCCGGAGTGTGGGTGCGCGCCCCGGGAAGCACCCCGGCGTTGTTGACGAGGAGATCGAGACGGTCGAAGCGGGCCTGGAAGCTCTCGGCGAACCGCCGCACCTCCGAGAGATCGGAGAGGTCGCAGAGCTCGAGCTTGATGGTGCCCCCTGACACCGGCAGCCGCGACTCGATCCGGCGGATCGCCCCTACCGCCCGGTCGTAGTCACGGGCCAGGATGTGGACGTGCGCGCCCGCGGAGGCGAACCCCGCGCACGCAGCCTCACCGACGCCTGAGCTCCCACCGGTGACGAGGACGGTCCGGCCCCTCAGGTCGTTTCGCCCTACCGCGTCCTCCCAATTGAGGTGTCGCATGCCATAGCCGAGGCGGGAATAGCCCGGAACCACCGTGAGATCAAGCGCGCGGTCGATCAGGCCCGTCATCGCGGGACCCCCTCGGGCTCGCTCGAGACCTCGAGCGCCGCCTGATCGCCGAAGACCTGGCGCCCCTGCTCGAACTGCGTGCGGTCGCGACGCTCGTTGACGATGCCCCAGCCGAGCAGGCCCAGGGCTGCGGAGACCAGGATGAAGACGAAGACCCCGTACAGAAAGATGCCGATCATCGGATCGCCCCCTCGATGGAGGCGTCGACCGGTCCCGGGACGCGCCGGGGGGCGAGAAACGCACCCAGGGCGAGAATCGAGGGCACCCACAGTCCGACGAAGATGCCGTCCGTGTGCTCTCCGGTGAAGTAGAGGACGACCGAGAGCCCGAACGAGAGCAGGGCCGCGGCCAGGAAAAGCCCTCTGGCGGCAAGCGTCCTTCGTCTGTGGTCCAGGTTCATCACGTCCTCCTTGTCTGGTTTCATCTAGGGTCTGTCCAGAGTTGACGTCCAGCGTTTCTAACAGGTAGTCTGCGGAACTGTCAAGGGTCTGTCCAATGTCTGTCCCATCCGCCACACCTGAGGAAGGGCCGCTCGTCCGCATCGGCGAGCTCAGCCGGCGAACCGGCGTCGGGGTGGACACGCTGCGGGCATGGGAGCGGCGGTATGGCCTTTTGCGGCCGCAACGCAGCTCGGGCGGCTTTCGCCTCTACGGGACGACCGACCAGGAGCGCGTAAGAGCGATGAAGGCCCTGATCGGCTCGGGCGTCTCGGCCGCCGAGGCCGCGCGGCTGACGACCTCAGCGGTATCTGCGGCCACCCGCTCCGGGCAGGGAGAGGAAGGGAGCGATCATGCTGAGCGGCTGGCCGCTGCCCTCGACCGCTTCGACGAGGCAGATGCGAACGCGATCCTCGACGACGCAATCGCGCGCTTCACGGTCGACGCGGTCGTAAGCCGCGTGCTGCTGCCCGTCCTGAACGCGATCGGCACTCGCTGGGAGAGCGGTGAGGTCTCCGTCGCAGAGGAGCATTTCGCGACCGCCCTTCTGCGCGGGCGAATGCTGTCCCTGGGCCGCAACTGGGGCGCCGGGGGCGGACCGCTTGCGCTGCTGGCCGGTCCGCCCGGCGAGCGGCATGACCTCGGTCTGATCGCGTTCGGCCTCGTGCTGCGGGAGCGTGGCTGGCGCATCGCCCTCCTGGGAAGCGACACTCCGATCGAGACGATCTCGGACGCGGTGGCGAAGCTCCGTGCGAACGCCGTGGTGCTCGCCGCGGTGACCCGGGAGCCGTTCGAGGCCGTCGCCGATCAGATCGGGGCGCTGGCGAGTGCCACGCCGGTCCTGATCGGTGGCGAGGGTGCGGACGACGAGCTGGCGGAGCGTCTCGGCGCCCAGGTCCTTCCGCCTGATCAATCGGTGCGGGCAGCGGGTATGCCCGGAAGGCGGGATGACCGCCGACACTCGTACCGCCCTGGTCACCGGCGCCACCGGCTTCATCG
>CAVUXZ010000003.1:0-270300 GCA_963745625.1 uncultured Solirubrobacterales bacterium
GAGAGTGCCGAGCACGGCCCCGCGGTCACGCTCTCCGAGAACGTTCAACCCGAGCACCTGGCCAGCCATCATCACGCGGCCCAGCTGGTTGAGCGCCTCGGATGGGCGGTGACGGACGCGAAGGAAGACGAGGAGACCCGGTAGTCCTGGGCTCCGGCTATCCGACCGCCACCTGCGCAAAGGTGGTCGGATGAGCGAGGCGGGGCGAGAATCTGGCGCAGGCCTCTTTTCCTGAGATGGAGGAGGCGAAGGCGGCGCTCCACGGGCTGGAGGGGCTCGAATCCGAGCCCTCGCAGACGATTCGCGCCTACGACGGCCCGCGCGACCCCGACGCCCTCCTCGCCCACCTCGGCTACGACGGCTTCCGCCCCGGGCAGCGCGAACCGGTCGAGGCCGCCCTCGCCGGCCGCGACTCGCTGGTCGTGATGCCGACCGGCGGCGGCAAGAGCCTCTGCTACCAGCTCCCGGGCCTCGCCTCGGACAAGCTCACCATCGTGGTCAGCCCGCTAATCGCGCTGATGGCCGACCAGTGGCGGCGGCTCTCGGCCGATGGCCATCCGCGGTGATGATCGCCTCCGGCCTCCCGGACGAGGTCGCGCGCGACGCGATGGCGCAGATCCGCGACGGCCGGGCCCGGATCGTCTACTGCTCACCGGAGCGCTTCGCCCAGCCCGGGTTCATGAATGCCGTCGGGCAGCGCGAGGTCGACCTGCTCGCTGTCGACGAGGCTCACTGCATCTCGGAGTGGGGCCACGACTTCCGCCCGGACTACCTGCGCCTGCCGCGGGTGCTCGAGCGGCTCGGCCGCCCGGTGGTGATGGCCTGCACCGCGACCGCGACGAGGACGTCTCAAGCGAGATCGCCGAGCGCCTCGGCCTCCGCGACCCGCTGATGATCCGGGCGGCCTTCGACCGCCCAACCTCAGCTTCGACATCGTCCAGTTCGAGGGCAAGGGATCGAAGGCGCGCAAGCTGGCGATGCTGCTCCACGGCCTCCGCGACGAGGCCAACCGCCCGGCGATCGTCTACTGCGGGACCCGCAAGGACACAGAGGAGGTCGCCCAGTCCCTTCGCGAGGCCGGCCTGAGCGTCGCCGGCTACCACGCGGGCATAGACCCCGACGAGCGCGCCTCCGCCCAGCACCGCTTCATGACCGGCGACGCCGAGGTGATCATCGCCACCAACGCCTTCGGCATGGGAGTCGACAAGGCCAACGTCCGCTCGGTCTGGCACTGGGCGATCCCGACGAGCGTCGAGGCCTATTACCAGGAGGCTGGCCGCGCGGGCCGCGACGGCCTCCCCGCCCGTGCCGTCCTCCTCGCCGGCCGCTCCGACCTGGGCCGCCTGGTCCGCTTCATCCAGATGCGAGAGGTCGAGCCCGAATCCGTCTCCCTCTACGCCCAGCGCCTCAAGGCCGGCTCCGACCGCGAGGGCAACCTCACCATCGATGCTCCGCGACTCGACGAGGACCGCGTCAAGCTGGCGATCGCCGAGCGAGCCGGCGCCTTCGACGTGGAACCCGCCCCCGGAGGCCGCCTGGAGCTCCGCTTCAACGACCGAATCGACCTGGCCGCGGCGCGAGCCGCCTGTAAGGCGGCCACGGACCGCTCCTGGCGCGCCTACCGGGCGGTCGAGTCGTTCAGCTTCGGTGAGAGCTGCCGGCGGCGAAGGCTGCTCGACCACTTTGGGGACTCGACCCCGGGCGCGCCCGAGGGCCGCTGCTGCGACGTCTGCGATCCGGACTCCTGGCTGCCGTCGCCGGAGGAGCTCGAGGTCAAGGCGAAGCGCCGGAGCTCGAAGTCCGCCTCTCCTCCAACGGATCTCTCACCCGAAGACGAATCGCTGCTCGAGGCGCTCAGGGCCTGGCGGCTGAAAGCTGCGCGTGGCAAGCCCGCGTACACAGTCGCCAACAACCGGACCTTGGAGTCGATTGCCGCCGAGCGCCCAGCGGATCTGGACGCACTCGCACAGATCCACGGGGTCGGCCCGGCCTTCCTCGGGCGATATGGGAACGCAGTCCTCACGCTGCTTGCGGTGAGTTAGAGCCGCTCGTCTCTTCCTCGCTTAGAGGTGTGACCCCACAACCCCTGCTTGCATGGAAAGCGGCACTCCGTCGAGAGATACTGCGTGGGCGATGTCGGAGGAGAAGCTCGAGTTGCTGCGGCCGGTCCTCGCCGAGTGGGCAAAGGGGAACTTCTGGGCAGCGCCTGAGTTGCTGGCACCGGACGTCACGTTCTGTGCTGCCATGCCGGCCAACTTCGTTGCCCACGGCCTTGAGGAGACCGCTCTACGCATGCTCGAGGTCCTCGAAGAGTGGAGTGACTACCGGATCGAGGCCGAGGAGCTCGAGGACCTCGGCGAAGACACCGTCCTCGCGGCTGGTCGTCAGCGCGGCACGGGAAAGCTCAGCGGCGCAGAGGCGGACTACCCGATCTTCATCCTCTTCGAGTTCCGGGGAAACGAAGTAACCGGCGTATACCTCGAGGGAACGAGGGACGCTGCCCTCGAAGCCGCCGGGCTGTCGGAGTAGCGCTTTGGACGACAAGTGGCGCTCTCTCTCGGCGTCCTGTCAAGCCAGGATGTTGACCGCCCGGGCAACGATGAGCCCGACCGTCACGATCGCAGCGGTTCCCTGGATGCCCATCAGGAGCTTTGCCAGCTGGGTCAGCGGCATGGTGTCGGTCGGGCTGAAGGCGGTGGCGTTCGTCAGGGACATGTATAGGTAGTCGAGGAACGTCGGCCGCCACTCCTTGCCCTTCGGTGTGAATTCGGGGTTCTCCATTTGCGGGAACTGGAAGTCCGGCCAGGGCCTGGTCTGCTGGTAGCGATTCCGCGGGCCGCCGCGGTCGAGATCCCAATACACGACCGAGAACAGCAAGACGTTGGTTACCCACAGCACCACGCCTGAGCCGATCAGAGGGCGACCGCTCACCTGCCCTCCGGTGACCAGGTAGTGGACGAGTAGCCCGAGCGAGACCAGATAAGTCAGGGTCACCAGGCCCAGGATTGTCCAGAGCAGCCGGCGGTCAGATCGCTCGCGCAGGCCGGAGGCCCGCCGGGGTGCGATCCTGATCAACGTGAGGAGCAGCAGTCCCTCAACCGCTGGGATCAGCCACTTCGGACCGATGACGAGCTTGTCCGAGAGGGTCAGGTGAAGTGCGATCGCGATGGCCACCGCCACCTGTGCCGGCCATAGGGGATCCCCCTCCTCGATCCGCCTATCCAAGCGCCCGAGCTCACGCTCCAGGTGCATGGGGAGAGACTCGGGGTGGGCGCGCGCGTCCGGGGCGGTTTGTTCGGCCATCGGCGAAAGCCGAGGCTAAAGTCGGGCCAGGACGGCTCAGGGAGCTGGTCAGTGCCGCCTCACCATGCAAACCGCTGCATCTCGTCCAAAACGGCTATTGGTGAGTTCCTTCGGAATATCCGAAGGAACTCACCGTCGGCAGCCGTTCGCGGGACCTCAAGCCGCTGCTTTCCATGCAGAGCAGCAGTTCTGAAATCAGCTCTAAGCGAGGAAGGGTCGAGCCGCTCAGACACCTTCCGCCTTCAACAGCGAGGCAACGGTCGCCCTCGTCAACCCGAGCCCGCGCTGCCCGCAGACCCGTTTCAGCTCAGCGACGTCCGCCACGGTGAGAAGCTGCGCTCGATGGTCCCTCGCAAGCTCCTGGACGATCCGACCGTAGGGTGAGGTCGGATCCATAGCGATCAGGGCGATCGTTCGCGATCTCACTCACAATCGGTATGCGGGGTGATTGGGGCGCCCTACCATCCCGCGCCCCATGCCCCGCCGCTCCGACCTCCGCAACGTCGCGATCATCGCTCACGTCGACCATGGCAAGACGACGCTCGTCGACGCCATGCTCTGGCAGTCCGGGGCGTTTCGGTCTGGGCAGGACGTCGCCGAGCGGGTTATGGACTCCATGGATCTCGAGCGGGAGAAGGGGATCACGATCCTCGCCAAGAACACGGCCGTTCGGTACGGCGAGGCCAAGCTCAACATCATCGACACGCCCGGGCATGCGGACTTCGGTGGGGAGGTCGAGCGCGGGCTGACGATGGTCGATGGGGTGCTGCTCCTCGTCGACGCCTCCGAGGGGCCCCTCCCCCAGACGCGCTTCGTGCTCCGCAAGGCGCTCGAGGCCCATCTGCCCGTGATCCTGGTGGTGAACAAGGTCGATCGGCCCGATGCCCGGATCGGCGAGGTGGTCGATGAGGTCTATGAGCTCTTCCTCGACCTCGATGCCGACGAGTCGCAGATCGACTTTCCGATCGTCTACACGAACGCCCGGGCCGGCTGGGCCTCGCTGGAGGAGGGCGCCGAGGGCGCCGACCTCTCCCCCCTCCTCGACCTGGTGCTGGAGCGGATCCCGGCGCCGGAGTATGAGGAGGGCGCGCCGCTGCAGGCTCACGTCACCAACCTGGACGCGTCCCCTTATGTGGGGCGGCTCGCGCTCTGCCGGGTGCGGAACGGGACGATTCGCGACGGGCAGCGGATCGCCTGGTGCCGCGCCAACGGCGAGATCACCAACGCGACGGTCAGCAACCTCTACGTGACCGAGGCGCTCGACCGGGTCGAGGCCGCCGAGGCCGGGCCCGGCGAGATCATCGCCGTCGCCGGCCTGCCCGAGGTGACGATCGGGGAGACGCTCGCCGATCCCGAGGACCCGCGGCCGCTGCCGGTGATCACGGTGGACGAGCCCTCGCTCTCGATCACGGTCGGGATCAACACCTCGCCGCTGGCGGGCAGGGAGGGATCACGGCTGACGGCGCGGCAGATCCGCGACCGCCTCGATCAGGAGCTGGTCGGGAACGTCTCGATCCGGGTGCGAGACACCGAGCGGCCCGAGGTCTGGGAAATAGAAGGCCGCGGCGAGCTGCAGCTGGTTGTGCTGCTGGAGCTGATGCGGCGCGAGGGATTCGAGCTCACCGCCGGGCAGCCGCAGGTGCTCACACGCGAGGTCGACGGCAAGCTCTGCGAGCCGGTCGAGCTGCTCTCGATCGACGTGCCCGAGGACTTCGTCGGCGTCGTCACCCAGGCGCTCGCGGTGCGCAAGGGGCGGATGGAGCAGATGATCAACCACTCGACCGGCTGGGTCCGCCTCGAGTTCCTGGTGCCGGCGCGCGGGCTGATCGGCTTCCGGACCGAGTTCCTGACCGAGACCCGCGGCACCGGGCTGATGCACCACGTCTTCGACCGCTGGGAGCCCTGGGCCGGCGACCTGCGGATGCGCCCGACCGGCTCGCTGGTCGCCGATCGCCAGGGGAAGACTGCCGCCTTCGCCCTCTTCGGCCTGCAGGAGCGCGGCTCGCTCTTCGTCGGCCCCGGCGAGGACGTCTACGAGGGCATGATCGTCGGCGAGAACTCGCGCGCCGAGGACATCGACGTCAACGCGATCAAGGAGAAGCAGCAGACCAACGTCCGGGCGGCGGCGGCCGACCAGCTGATCCGGCTGGTGCCGGCCAAGCGCCTCTCACTGGAGGAGGCGATCGAGTTCATCCGCGAGGACGAGTGCGTCGAGATCACCCCGGAGTCGGTCAGGCCGCGGAAGGCGCTCCTCGACCGAACCGGCCGGGTCAAGGCCGCCCGGCAGGCCGCGCGGGTCTGAGCGCGGCGGCCTGCCGGTCAGCTTCGGCTAGGAATCGGTCCGCTCGACGACCATCAGGGTGTTGCCGTCCTGGTCGCGGAACCAGAACATCGGCGGAACGGGATCGCCCATCCGGGAGACCTCGTCGTCCACGTCGACGCCCTTTGCCTTCAGATCGGCGTGGTCGGCATCGACGTCCTTGCTGTTGAGTCCCGCAGGGACCTCGACCCCGACGGAATCCTGCGGCCGCGGCTCGACCAGCGCGATCACGGTGTCGGCGCCCGCCGGCGCAACCTCGACCCAGCGGTTGCCGTCGCCGAACGGGGTGTCGCTGCGCTTCTCGAAGCCCAGCTTCTCCGTGTAGAACTCGATCGCCTTGTCCTGATCGCTGACGGGGATCATCACCGCCCCCACCTCGGTGATCCGGGTACTGCTCTTGGTCTCAGCCATTCGATCCTCCTGTTGGTCGGGTTACACCAACCTAGACCGGCCAATAAGGCCGAACTAATCGGCGGCGGGTCGTCGAGCTGCCGGTTCCGTAGGTGCCGAAGAGCTCCTGCACGTACCCGACGACGGAGACCGGGGACACGAAGAGGTGGCGGAAGCTAGATCCGACGCTCGATCAAGCGCTCACGGAGACGCTAGGGCGCCGCCGCGAAGAGCCGCCATTCGTCCGGGATTCCCTTGAGCTGCTTCGCCCCGCGGTCGGTGAACTGAATCCCCGATCCGGCGACCAGATCCTTGACCGTGCTGGTGACGAGCACCTCCCCCGCCCCGGCCAGAGCTCCGACGCGAGCCGCGATGTGAACCGCGATCCCGCCGACGTCGTCCTCCATCACCTCGACCTCGCCGCAATGGAGGCCGATGCGCACTTCCAGACCGGTGGTCCGGGCAGCCTCCGCGATCGCGCCACCGCAGCGAATCGCCCGCGCCGGGCCGTCGAAGGTGGCGAGGCTGCCGTCGCCGAGGGTCTTCACCTCGCGTCCGCCGACCCGCTCCAGCTCTCGCCGCACCGCGGCCTGATGCGCCGCGAGCAGCTCGCGCCAGGCGGCATCCCCGAGCTCCGCCGCTCGCGCAGTCGAGCCGCAGATGTCCGTGAACATCACCGTGGCGAGCACGCGGTCAGGCTCGGCCACCGAGCGGGTGCCGGTCAGGAACTCCTCGATCTCCCCGAGCACCGCCTCCTGGTCGCCTGCCCAGGGGATGTGGTCGATCCCAGATAGCTCGACGTAGCGGGCGTCCGGGATCTGCGCAGCGAGCTCCTCGCCCGCGCGCCAGTTGACCACCCGGTCGCCGCGCCGGTGGATGACGAGCGTCGGAACCTGGATCGTGGGCAGGATGGCTCGCACGTCGATGTCGAGGAACATCTCGAAGATCTGCTGGACCATCGCCGGGCTCGCGGACGAGCGCTCAAGACGGGCGGTGTACTCGGCCGCCTGGGGATCGCCGGCGAAGCTCGGAGAGAAGAGCTCGACCATCCCCTCGGCGTGTTGCCCCCAGTAGGGCGCGATGAACTCGGCGGCCGACTCGCGAAGCGCTTCCGCGGGCGCGGCCCATGGGTAGTCGGGCGCCTCGGTGGTGCGCCCCATGGCGCCGTGGAGCACGAGCGCCGTAACGCGCTCGGGATGAGTGGCTGCGAACAGGACGCTCATCGGGCCGCCCTCGGAGACTCCGAAGAGGGCCGCCCGCTCGGACCCGGCCGCATCCATCACCGCCCGGACATCGTCGATCCGCAGCTCGAGGGTGGGCACCTCGGTGACGGGGTCGGACAGCCCGGTGCCGCGCTTGTCGAAGAGGATCAGGCGCGAGAACGAGGCAAGCCGCTCGAAGAAGTGTGCCATCGGGGGCGACTCCCACTGAAGCTCGAGGTGGGTGGTGAAGCCGAGGACCAGAACCAGGTCGATCGGCCCCTCGCCGACGACCTGGTAGGCGATCGAGGCGTCGCCGGACTTCGCGTACTGGGTCTGAGGGGAGCTCGGGGGGATTCTGCGTTGAATCGTATCCCGGCCCTCGAGCTGGACTGTGCCTGGGCCCCCGCTAGCGGCGCCTGGAGGGCGCGGCAGCGGTCGCGCGTCGAGCGCGCCGCGGTGAAAGGTTCAGGCTGAGAGCTCGCCGGCGAGATAAGAGGCCAGCGCCTCGACCTCCCGGGAGGACAGCGGCCCCGGCCGCGACGCCTCGCCCGCGATCCGCCCGGTCCCCCAGACGGTGACTCGGCCGTCGACGGACTCGATGGATCGGGAGCCCTCGACGCTGCCCCAAGCGAGGGCGGCATTGACGTCGACGCCGGCGTAAGGGGAGTCAGCGAGCAGGCTCTGGACGCGGGCGGCATTGTCGAGGACGCCATCGATCAGGTCCACGCGGTCGCGGTTGCCGACGCGGAGCTGGCCGCCCCGGACCGTGGCCCTGCGGCCGTTGTAGTTGCGGCTGTCGACGACGGTGATGCCAGCGGGGCCGACGACGACGTGGCTGATCTTGCCGCGCTTGCCCGGCACGCGGCAGCGGTGGAGGACGATGGCGTCGGAGCCGCGCAGGTAGCGCTCCAGTCGAACGCCGGCGTCGCTGCCGACCTCGTCCATCCCGGGGAGGAAGGCGGCGAGACGTTCGCGGAGACCCACGCGCCGGTGTGCAACCGCATTCGGATTAAAGGCTGTGGTGGCTTCCATACCAGGGCTATCGGCCAGCGGGCCCCCTCATACACCGTAATTTCCACCTACAGCCCGATAATCCTGGACTTCTGTACTACCGGGAGCGTCGGCGCGGCCCGGCGCTGGCGCTCAGCGCCGGGTGAAGTAGAGCCCGAGGCGCTCGCGCACCGCACGAACGGCGGTGAACGGTGTGCGGGAGGCGCGGGCGACCTTGGTGTCGCCGCGATTAGGATCCCGCCGGAGCTCGGCCTCGATCCGCGCCGCGTCGAGGGCGTCCTGCTCGTGAGTGTCGACCTTCTCGGCCGAGCGCAGGGCGCCCTGTGCGCGGCTCAGCTTGCGGTCGGCGAACTCGCGCGCGCGCTGCAGCGCCCTCAGCCGAGCGGGACTGGCCCGCCTCGGGCCATAGACCTTCGCCCTGTGCAGCTCGTATCGACGGCGCGCGTGCGCGGCCTCCTGCTCGAGCTGGTCCAGTCTGTGGTCCCCTCCGGGATGGTCGTCCTTGCTCATTCCCGGCGTCCACGCTACAGCGCGAGCCCGATCCATGAATCCGAGACGTTCATGGGTCCTTGCCGGCACGCCTATGTGTCAAGCTACACACATGCGTTTACACATAAGCCTCGAGGATGAGCTGGTGGCCGAGCTCGATCGCAGAGTCGGGAAGCGCCGACGCAGCGCCTTCATCGCGCGCGTGCTCAGACGCACCCTCGATGACGAGCGCCGCTGGGACGAGATCCTCGCCTCGATCGGGACGATCGAGGCCGAAGGCCACGAATGGGACGATGACCCGGCAGCCTGGGTTCGTGCCCAGAGGCGTGGGGATGAGCGCAGGGTGGGCTGAGCCGTGCTGCTTCTCGACTCCACCGTCCTGATCGAGGCCCTGCGCGAGAGAGAGACCGGGCAGCGTCTGGCCGAGCTGCGCGCCACGGAGCCTCCCCCACTCACCTGTGCAGTCAATGTCGAGGAGGTCTGGCGGGGCGCAAGGCCGCACGAGGTTGGTCGAATTCGCCGACTGATCGCCGCGCTTCGGATCGTGCCGCTGACGGCCCGCGAGGGAGAGCTGGCGGGCAGCTGGCGGCGCGACTTCGCGGCCCAGGGCGTGACCCTCAGCCAAGCCGACTGCCTCGTCGCCGCCGCGGCGTTCTCGGCGGGGGCGCGCCTCGCGACCGGCAATCCGAAGGATTTTCCGATGCCCGGCCTGGAGGTCGAGCATTGGCCGGTCGCGAAGCCCGGCGCCGGCTAGGCCGCCTTGGCCCGTGACCGGCGGCGGCGCCTGCGGCGCCGGCCGTTGCCGTTGGGCTGACCGTTGCCGTTGGAGCGCTGGTGCCCGCCGGTATGCCGGTTGGCGTTCGAGCGGCGCTGGCCGTTGCCGTTCGAGTGCTGCCGAACCTCATCGCCCGCCCCGCCGCGGTTGGCGTCGTACTCCGTGTGGAGCCCGAGGTCCGCGGCGATCTCCCGCATCTCGTGATGCTGGTCCGGCAGGACGAAGCTCGCGGCGATTCCCGAGGCGCCCGCTCGGCCTGTGCGGCCGGTGCGGTGGACGTAGGTGTCGCGATCGCCGGGGGCGTCGAAGTTGATCACATGGGTGATGTCCTCGACGTCGATGCCGCGCGAGGCGACGTCGGTGGCGACCAGCGTGTCGCAGTCGCCGCGCTCGAAGTCGGCGAGCGCGCGGCGGCGCTGGCTCTGGTTCTTGTTGCCGTGCATCGCGACCGCCTGAATCTTCTGGCGGCTCAGCCTCTTGACCAGCCGGTCGGCACCGCGCTTGGTGCGGACGAAGACCAGCGTCCGGCCTCGCTCTGAGTCGCGGAGCTCGGTGACCAGCGCATCGACCTTGGCCTCGTGGGGCAGATGGATGAAGCGGTGCTCCACCTCGGCGTCCTTCTCGACCTTCGGCGCATGGACGTGCCGCTTCGGGTTGCGCGTGTAGGCGGCGGCCAGCTTGCCGGTCGCACCCTCCAGCGTCGCCGAGAAGAACAGGGTCTGGCGATCGCGCGGCATCTTGGCGACGATCCGGTCGATCGCCGGCTTGAAGCCGATGTCGAGCATGCGGTCGGCCTCGTCGAGGACGAGCAGCTGGATCTGCTTCAGGTTGAAGGCGCCGCGGTCGAGCAGGTCCTCGAGGCGGCCGGGTGTGGCGACGACGATGTGGGCCTGGGCGGCCTTCCTCGCCTGCGCCTGGATGCCGACCCCGCCGAAGACGGGGGCGATCTTCAAGGCCCGGGACTGTGCGATCGAGCGCAGCTCGTCGACGATCTGCTCGGCGAGCTCGCGGGTGGGCGCGAGGACGAGGGCCGCGGGGCGGCGCGAGTCGGCCTCGATGCGCTCGGCCATCGGGATGCCGAAGGCGAACGTCTTGCCCGACCCGGTCGGCGACTGGACGAGGACGTCCTCACCTGCGAGGACGTCCGCGATGCAAAGTCTCTGCACCGCGAATGGTTCTGAGATGCCGCGCTCGGCGAGTGCGCCCAGGATTGGGCGAGACACGCCGAGATCGGCGAATGATTCGGATGACATGTGTTGCTGACTCCTTATGTGCGTTGCGTTGGAGATCCTGTGACCCCAACTAACGGCGCATTCGGAGCGCAATGAGGGAGGAAACGGAACCTCTCGGGGACCCGGTTGGTCGACCCGACGCGGACCACGGTAGCAGGCCACCCGGCGCGGGCCGGGCGCTGTCCGTCAGGCCGGGGCGTGGGGCTCGAGGCCGAGCCGGGTGCGCGCCTTGCGCACCGAGACGGTCGAGGTGCCGCAGGCCTTGGCGATCTGGTTGTCCTGGCGCTCTGGATCGCGGCGGATCTCGAACTCGATCCTGGCCTGCGAACGGACCTGGAGGCGTCGCTCGTTGGAGAGATCGTCGCCGCCGGCGCCGGCGATGCCGGCTTCTCCGGCCATCTCACGGCGGCAGCCCAGGCAGTAGAGATCGCCGTTCTCCTGGGCCCAGGTGGTTGGCAGCCGCGGCCGCTCGACCTCGGGCGCGAAGGAGACGGTCACCTCACAGCGGGCGCAGGTCCAGGTGGTGGAGCCCGCGGGCCCGGGGTTCGTCACCGACCCAGTGTAGGGACCGGCCAGGAGGGCTACTGTGGGGGTGGATGGAATTGATCACTTGATCCGCACACGGGTGGCGGCGCTGCCCTCGACGCTCCGCCGACACCCGACCGCGGTCAGTCTGGTGGGCGGTTCCGTGGTGGCGATCGCGCTCGCAATCGGGCTCGCGGGCCACGGGCACGAGTTCATCGTCGCCCTCGGCTCTGCGCCCTTTTGGGTGCTCGGCGTCGCCGTCGCCCTCCACGTCCTCTGGCTCGTCGCCCGCAGCGAGGCCTGGGGCGTCTCCGTCGGCGCGGCCGGCGGCGACATCAGCCGGCGGCGGCTCTATCACGCCTCGAGCCTGGGCTACCTGTGCAACATCTTCAACGGTCAGTTCGGCCTCGCGGTCCGCATCGCCGCCCTGCGGCGCACCGCACCGACCGACTGCCCGCGAGCCTCGATCCTGCTCACCGCCGAGCTCCCGATCGTGGTGGTCGAGATGGCCCTTGCCGCGATCTTCTCCTTCACCCTGGTCGCACCGCTGGGCATCCCCTGGTGGGCCCCGCTGGTCGCCTTCGTGGCGGTGGCCGCGGTGCTCTGGGGGATGCAGCGGGCCGCCCGCAACCGGCGGACGGGAATCTGGAGGGGCATCGCTGTGCTCCGCGAGACGAAGGGGAGCGGCAGGATCGTCGCCCTGGTCTGCCTGGCGGTGGTGATCCAGATCGCGTGGAACTGGCTGCTGCTCAACTGGAGCGGCGTCGACGCCTCGGTGTTCGACTCGACTGCGCTGCTGATCGGGCTCGCGGTGGTCGGGCTTTTGCCGGTCGGTCCCAGCCTGGGCGCGGCCACCGCCGTGCTCATCCTCGGCACCAACGGGGTGGCGGCCTCGGCGGCCGCCGGAGCGCTGCTCACCGCGACCGCCGCCGCGGGCGCGCTCTGCTTCGCGAGCTGGGCGCTCGTGGACCGTCTCTGGCTTCAGCGGACGCCCGTCGTACCGGTTCCGGCTCCGGCCGGGTAGCTCGCGTAGCCCGTCAGCCGGCCTGGAGCATCGCGCGCGCCCGCTTCACGGCGCCGGCGAGCTGCCCATGGTCTTCGACGGCATAGGCCGGTGAACCACCGTCTTCCACCAGGCGGTCCGCGAGGATCACGCCGCGGGGGTTGACCACAGCCAGCTCCTCGAGCTCCCGGGCCAGTGTGAGGATCATCGCCCGGCTCTCCCTGATCGCCATCCGATGGACCTGGAGGTTCGCGTTGAAGAGCGAGGGACGGGGCTTCTCGGCCTCCTCGATCAGGTCCCTGAGCGCCTTCGCGCTCTCCTCCCGGTGATGGGTGCTGAGCAACTGCTCGGCTCGCGCCTTGCCCCGGCCGGTGTCCGGCGAGAGCTCACCGCTGAGCAGGCGGTCATCCAGGGAGCGCTTGCTGAAGAGATCGGTGAGCCGGCTCACAGGGGCACGCTAAACCCACCGGCTCGTCCAGGCGGAGAACCTCAGGCGGGGCGACGCGACTGCATCCCGAGCCGGACACGCGCCTGCTTGACCGCCTTGATCGAGGTGTGGCAGGCCTGAGCGATCCGGCTGTCCGCGCTCTCCGGGCGGCGCATCATCTCGAACTCGATCCGCGCGCGCGACTCGATCTGACCGCGGCGCTTGGAGGTGGTGTCCTCGCCGAGCTCGGCCAGCGCGGCCTCCCCGGCCCGCTCCCGGCGGCAGGCCAGGCAGTAGAGCTCGTCGTCCTCCCTGATCCAGGTCCCCGGCAGCGCCGGGCGCTCCACGTCGGCCATCCAGCTGACGGTCACCTGGCAGCGCGCGCAGGTCCAATCGGCCGCGGACTCAATCGTCGTCTCGGGCATCCAGCTCCACCTTCCTGACCCTCTGGACGAATTCGCGCGAGGGAAGAGGGAAAGAGCCGCCGGGCGAATGCTCACCACCCAGCGTACTCGAGCGCTAGACGCCAGACCGCGCGCTGAGCTCTCGCGCTGCGCCGGTCCGAAGGACCGTGAAGTCGTTCTGCGTCATCAGGGGGCCGCGCAGGTCGTCCTGCGGCCGAGGGACGGGGACGACGCCGAGATGGCGATCCCACTCCTCGGCCTGGGCGAGGAGGTTCTCGCGGGCGGTCGAGACGAACACGCTGCCGCCGACAGCGACCGTCGATACCGAAGAGACGAGCAGGCGACCGGCGCAGAGCCGGAGCGCCCCTGGCCGAAGCTGGGTGCCGGCGTCGATCGTGGCGACCAATGGGGAGCTGACGGTGACGAGAGCGCGGTTGAGGGTCCTCGGCTTGGCGTCGTGCGGGAAGCGGCGGACCGAGATTCGCAGGTCGTGCTCGGCGTAACGGCTGGCGCGCTCCACGGTCTCGTCGGTGGAGCCCGCGTCGGCGACCAGGATGCGAAGCTCGCCCGGGTAGTCCTGGTCCGAGGCGCGATCGACGGTCTGCTCGATCACGTCCTGGTCGTCATGGGTGGCGATGATCAGGGTGAGCTCGGGGAAGTCGGCAACGCGACGGCGTCTCGGCGGCACGTCGAAGAGAGCGAAGGAGAGGAGGCGCGCGTTGAGGCCGACATAGACGAGTCCGATCACGGCGAGCAGCCCGGGGAACGAGAGCCATTGCGAGACAGCCACCCAGGCGAGACAGACGACGACGAAGAAGGCCAGGTCCGGACGGGGCACGAGGCGATGACGGCGCTTGGTGCCCGGCGCTTGGGTGGTCGTTGGTTCGCCGTGCCCGCTGGCACGCCGCGGCGAAGCGATGATCGTCTCGCCGAAACCAGACACTAGGTCGCCTCTCTCCCGTCGCATCACGCCGAGGAATGAATCGGCCTATGACCCGGCCACTCCTCCGTGTCTGCGACCTCTGAACGGATGTTCTACGGCAGGGCTCGGCGGAAAACCCGCGCTCAGGCGAGGTTCGCCCGGCGCGGGTAGACGACCTCGCGGTCGGTGAGGACGTTGACCAGCGCGGGCTTGCCCGAGGCGAAGGCGCGGTCGAGCGCCGGGCGGAGCTCGTCGGGGGAGCGAACCAGCTCGCCGTGGCCGCCGAGCGAGGCGACGACCTCATCGTAGCGCGTCTCGGGCCGGAGCTCGGCCGCCAGCGAGTAGCCGTAGAGGAACTTCATCGGATGGTGCTCGAGCGCCCAGATCCCGTTGTTGCCCATCACGGCGACGATCGGCAGGTGGTGGCGGACCATCGTGTCGAACTCCATCCCGGAGAACCCGAAGGCCCCGTCGCCGAGCAGCAGGCAGACCTGGCGCTCGGGGTGGGCGAGCTTCGCGCCGATTGCCTGGCCCGGACCGGCGCCGAGGCAGCCGTAGGGGCCGGGATCCATCCAGGTGCCCGGCTCCCAGGTCTCCCAGACCCGCCCGGCGAAGCTGACGAAGTCGCCGCCGTCGCCGACCACGATCGCGTCGCGGTCGAGGAAGTCGCCGAGCTCACGGTAGACCCGCATCGGGTGAAGTGGGGAGCGGTCGTCGTCGAGCGTCGCCTGCTCCTCGGCGCGCTTCTCGAGCTCCAGCCGGCGGAGCTCCTCGACCCAGCCGGCGGTCCGCCTGGGATCGGCGGAGGCCGACTCGCGGATCGCGGTCAGGGTGGCGCCAATGTCGCCGGCGAGGGCGAGGTCGGGCTGGCGGGTCTTCTCCAGGCGCGAGGGCGCGAAGTCCAGCCGGATCAGCGTCGCCTCCTCGCCGATGGAGGCGCCGAAGCCGAGCCGGAAGTCGAGCGGGACGCCGATCACCAGGGCGACGTCGCAGCCGCCGAGGCCGGCTCCCCGGGCTCGGGAGAAGTAGAGCTCGTGGTCGGGCGGCAGGCAGCCACGGGCCAAGCCGTTGAGGAAGACCGGGAGGCCGAGCGCCTCGACCAGCTCGCGGAGCTCGGACTCGGCCCGCGCCCAGTAGAGGTTGGAGCCGGCCATGATCGCCGGGCGCTCGGCCTCGGCCAGCAGCTTGGCGGCCTGTTCGAGGCCCTCGGCCGGGAGGTCGGGCAGCGCCGGCGGGTCGGGGACCTCGGTCTCCGCCTCCGAGAAGACGACGTCGAGCGGGTAGTCGACGAAGGTCGGCCCAAGCGGGGGCGTTGCGGCGGTGTCGATCGCCTCGGCGGTGAGCCCGGGGATCTCCGCCGGGTTCTTGGCGGTGTGAGCCGACTTCACCAGCGGCTCCACGAAGGGCAGGTGGTCGATCTCCTGGAGGGAGCCCATCCCCCAGCGAAGCTCCGGTGCCCGGCCGCCGAGGGTGACGAGGGGCACGCCGTCGGCCTGTGCCGAGGCGATCGCGCTCATTCCGTTGGTGACGCCGCAGCCGGCGGTGAGGGCGCAGATCCCCGGCTCGCGCGTCGCCTTGGCCCAGCCGATCGCGGCAAAGGCGGCGGACTGCTCGTGGCGGGTGTCGACGACCTCGATCCCCTCCTCCTTGCAGCCGTCGTAGATGGAGAAGAGATGTCCGCCGGAGAGGCTGAAGAGCTTGGAGGCGCCGCGGCTCTTCATCGTGCGCGCGATGAGGCGACCGCCGTGGACGGCCGTCTTCTGGTCTACCTGCTCAGTTGCCATCGAGGCGAGACTAGCGCTAGATCTCGTCCAGCTCGCGGCGGGCAGCGTTGGAGTCGAGCTCGGCCGCGTGGACGCTTCGCTCGGCCTCCTCCACCTTCTCGCGAGCGCGTTCGAGCTTCGTCCGCTCGCGCGCCAGCTTCCTCTCGGCGGCGGCGAGCTTGCGCTCGGCCTCCTTGCGGCGCTTCGCCTGTTGCTGGCGGGCGCGGCGCTTGGCGGCGTCGCCGTCCTTGCCCTTCTTCCGAGTGGCCGGCGCCGCGGGGGCTGCCGATCCCACCAACCCGATCCCCGCCGCCCGCTGCTCCCGTGTGAGGTGGCCGTTCCGGATCGTCTCCGCGACCTCGGGATCGCCGGCCGCGGCCCGCAGGGTCTCCCCCACCCGGGTCAGGATCTGGTCGCCGACCCCGTGCTCGCCACCGACCGCCTCCGCGGTCCGGAGCAGCGAATCGATGCTCTCCTGCTCGCGCCGACCGAGCTGGCGCAGCTTCTCCCGGTCGGTCGAGCCGGCCAGCATCTCCTCCTGAGCGGCCCGGAGCTCCTCCCCCACCTCGAGCAGCTCCGCGACCTCCTTCGGCTTCCGCACCGCGAGCTGGTTGACGAGCCAGGCGGCTCGGCTCGGCTTGCGAAGAGCCTTGACCTCGTCGGCCGCGGACGGGTCGCCGTCGGAGAGCAGGGACTTGGCTAGCTCGTTTCGCGCGCCGGTGAACTCCTCGAGGGGACCGTGGTAGAGCAGGTCGAACGCGTCATCGGATGGCGCCATAGGGGTGATTTACCGAATTGAGGGGTAGAGAGCCGCCCCGCTGTTGACCGATAGTCATTTACGCGGCCGGGGGTAATGGGAAATAGGGGGTCTGTGGGTCGTCGCCTCCCGGATGGGCGGCGACCCACTGACCTCCTATCCGGCTCGCCCTAGGAGCCGGGCAGGGTGTGGGTGCGGCCCAGGCCGCGCTCCTGGCTCGTGCTTGCCCGGCCGAGGCCACCGACCACGGGGTCGCCGAGTGGGTCGCTGACGTCCTCCCCCGGCCCGGTGGCCAGGGCGATCGGCACCAGCGGCGCGTACAGCTCGACCTTGCGGTCGTAGCCGCGGATCTCGCGCTCGCCGCGCGACTCCACCTCGATCGTCTCGGAGAGCAGCGCGCGCGTCGCCCCGGTGATCAGCACCGGGTCGCCGGTGTCGCGGGTCGCGGACTCCACCCGGGAACAGAGGTTGACCGCGTCGCCGATCACGCTGAAGCTGAGACGGCCGGCGCCGCCGATCGTGCCGGCGACGACCCGGCCGGAGTTCACGCCCACGCCGATCTCGAAGTCGCCCGGGCGCCGGCTGTTGATGGTCCGGGCCAGCTCCACCGCGCACTGGACGGCGCGGTCGGCGTGCTGCGGGATGCGCTCGGGCGCGCCGAAGACGGCGAGCACTGCGTCGCCGATGAACTGGTCGATGTGGCCGCGGTGGTTGGCGACGATCGGGACGATGCACTCGAAGAGCTCGTTGAGCCGGCGCACCAGCTCGGACGCCGACGACTCGGCCGCGGCGGTGGTGAAGTCGCGCACGTCGCAGAAGACGAGCGAGACCTCGACCTCCTCCCCGCGCGGCACGAAATCCTCGCTGATCAGATGCTGGGCGACCTCCTCGTCGAGGTATGTGCCGAAGGCTTCGCGGAGCCGTTCGCGCTCATTGAGGCCGTCGACCATCTGGTTGAAGGCCGAGGAGAGCTCGCCGAACTCGTCCGTGGTCGTCACCGGGACGTGCTCGTCGAAGCGGCCCTGGCGGATCCGCTCGGTGGCCGCTTCGAGATCCTCGATCGGCCGCAGGATCGAGCGCGAGAGCAGCACGGTGAGCTCGAAGCTGATCGTGAAGGAGACGAAGAGCGCGATCAGCACGTTGATGCCGAGAGCGTCGGTGCCGCCGCCGTTGGAGGTCAGCGCCGCCACCACCAAGCCGGTGATCACGTTGATCAGCGGCAGTGAGCCGAGCAGTTTGACCCGCAGAGGCACCACCGGCCGGTCGATCCGGACCGGGACGTCGAGTGCCGAGTTGATGTCGAAGAGGATCGGCCGCAGGGCAAGCTCGAAGGCGAGGTAGTGCAGCGTCGCCCCATAGGCGACGACGAGCAGTGCGGCGATCGCGATCGGGAAGAAGGCGAGCCAGCTCAGGTTGAGGACCGCGACCGAGGCGATGACGGTGACCACCGTGACCAGGACGGGGACGAGGAAATCCCGGCGGATCAGCAGGATCGGCAGGTTCACCGCCGCCTGCCACGCCTCCACCGTCTCCTCAGAGGAGCGGGCGCCGGCGATCCAGGCCGTCAGCGGTCGCAGCCGTCTGAGGACCCGGGCGATGGTGAACGAGATCCCGACGGCGGTGAGGCCGAGCGTGATCGCGAGGATCGTCAGGAAGTCCCCGCTGGAGACGTTGTAATAGAAGCTGAACAGCGCGACCGCGCCCGTGGCGATCAGGAACGCCGACTGGAGCTCGACGGTGAGGAAGAAGGCCGGGTAGCGGCGCCCGAGCTTGCGGTAGAGCCAGGTGAGTGGATGCGGATGAGACATCGGTTTGCCCCCCGATTGTCCCGTACAGCCCGGAGATCCCCCTGTTACAGGGCTGCGATCGCCTCCGCGACGGGTGTGTCGCCGTTCAGCAGGTCGAATGACTTGCCGATCGCGTTGTCGGCGTTGAGCAGCTCGGCCAGCAGTAGGGCGACGTCGTCGCGCGTCACCGTGCCCGAGTCCAGATCGCCGAGGGCGACCTTGCCGGTGCCCGGGTCGTCGGTGAGTCCTCCGGGCCGGACGATCGTGTAGTCGAGCCCGCTCTCCGCAACGAACTTGTCGGCATCCGCCTTGGCCTCCAGATACGGCTTCATCTCGTCGGACCAGCGCTCCGGGTGATTGACGCCGATCGCGCTCACCATCAGGTAGCGGCGGATCCCGTGGGTGATGGCGGCCTCGGCCAGCTCGACGGCGCCGCCGTAGTCGACGGTTCGCTTGCGCGCGGGACCGCTGCCGGGGCCGGCGCCCGCGGCGAAGACGACCGCGTCCGAGCCCGCCACGGCGTCGTCGATCTCGACGTTCTCGATGTCTAGAACGATCGGCTCGGCGCCGATTTCCTCCAGATCCGGCGCCTGCTCGGTCTTGCGGATGATTCCCCGCGGGCTGTCGCCGCGCTCAGCGAGCAGCTTCGCGAGCCGCATGCCGATCTTGCCGTGCCCTCCGACGATGACGACGTTCACGCACCCGACGATACCCGTCGCGCGACGGCATCATGCAGCCGATGGCGACCGCCGACCTCACCGTGATCGGGTTGGGGCGCTCGGACCCGAGCGCCGGCGCATACATTGCCGAGATCCAGCGGCGCCTTGCGGCGCAGGAGCGGGTCGGCTACGAGCTGCATGCGATGGGGACCTCGCTGGAGGGATCGACCGAGGACATCCTCGCCGTGGTCGCCGAGCTCCACCGGGTCCCCTTCGAGATGGGCCTCCCCCGCGTCTATACGGTGCTCAAGCTCGACGAGCGCCGCGACAAGGAGCAGACCCTGGAGGACAAGGTCCGCTCGGTGGAGAAGCGACTCGAGGAGCCCGGCGAGGAATAGGGTCAATCTCGCTGGGCGAGTACCCGCCGGGTGGGTCTCCAGACACGCTGGCTCCGCGCTATCAACTTGGTAGCTGGGAGCTAGCTGCTACCGAGCCGGTAGCAGGGCCTACCGGCTCGGTAGCAGGGCCTACCGGCTCGGTAGCAGGGCCTACCGGCTCGGTAGCAGGGCCTACCGGCTCGGTAGCAGGGCCTACGGACTCGGTAGCAGGGCCTACTGGCTCGGTAGCAGGGCCTACGGCTCGGTAGCAGGGCCTACCGGATCGGTAGCCGGGAGCCAGTGCCGGTAGCCCCTGCTGGCGGATTGGTAGCGCGGAGCCATCGACTCTTTCGCGACGGTCGGGGTGGACTCCTGCGCCACCGATCGGGGCACCGTTCAATTCCTTGAGTGCCGGGGGTGGGATTCGAACCCACACGTCCCCAAAGGGACCGCGGTTTTTAAGACCGCGCGCCTGTACCAGTTGGGCCACCCCGGCAGGCCAGTGATTCGCCCGAAGTGCGCCCCCCGCGGTCGAGCTAGATCGCCAGCGAGTGGTCCTCGAGCGCCTTCGCTAAGAGCTCGCGGAGCTGGTCGCGCTCGTCCTGGGTGAGGTTGCCGAGGACGTCGTCCTCGACGGTCTCGAGCTGCCGCTCGGCCTTCTCGAGGGCCCTGTGTCCCTTGGGGGTGATCGCGACGATGTGACGGCGGCGGTCCTCCGGATCGCGGGTCCTCTCGATCAGGCCCTCCTCCTCGAGTCCGTTGAGCAGGATCACGCAGTTGTTCGCGTCCATCATCAGCGTCTTCGCCAGCTTCTGCTGGGTGGCTCTGGTGCTCTCGCGCAGGTATGTGAGCGCCACGAACTCCTTCAGCTTCACGCCGAGCAGCTCGGGGGTGGCGCTGCGGTAGGTGACGCGCGAGAGGCGCGTCAGCAGATTCATCGTCCCCGCGACGGATGGCGCTTGGGTGGTCATCTCTCCCACAATGGTAGCCCGATCATCCTTGACTGAGTGATTATCCTTGCTATAGTGATGATCCACGTGGAGGCTACTACCGAGAGAATAGCGCCCCGGAGCGACCGCACCAGGTGGATCGCGCTCTTCGTCGTCTGCCTCGGGCAGCTGATGATCGTGCTCGACACGACGATCGTCAACGTCGCCCTACCCTCGATCCAGCGGGACCTCCATTTCAGCCAGTCGAGCCTCACCTGGGTGATCGACGGCTACCTGATCACGTTCGGCAGCCTGCTGCTGCTCGCCGGGCGGCTGGGCGACCTGTTCGGACGCAAGCGCATCTTCCTCACGGGCCTCGCTTCCTTCGTCGTCGCGTCGATGATCTGTGGGGTGGCCGACAGCGAGGCGATGCTGATCGGCGCGCGATTCCTCCAGGGAGCGGCCGCGGCCCTCACCTCGGCGGTCGTGGTCGCGATCATCGCGGTCGAGTTCCCCGAGGCCGGCGAGCGCGCCAAGGCGATGAGCGCCTACACGTTCGTGGTCGCCGGCGGCGCCTCGCTCGGGCTGCTGCTCGGCGGGGTGCTCACCCAGGCGATCAACTGGCACTGGATCTTCTTCGTCAACCTGCCGATCGGCGCTGCCGCGTTCTTCTTCGGCCGCCGGCTGATCGTGGAGAACGAGGGCCTCGGCGTCGCCGAGGGCATCGACTGGCTGGGCTCTGTGATGGTGACCGTCGCGTCGATCGTCGGCATCTACGCCCTGATCAAGATCCCGGAGTGGGGCTGGACCGGCGGCAGGACACTCGCCCTGATCGGGGGCTCGCTGGCCCTCCTGGCCGCCTTCGTCGCCTATGAATCCCGCATCGCTCATCCGATCATGCCCCTGCGCATCCTGGGCCAGCGAAGCCTGGTCGCATCGAATCTCGTTCGTGGGTTCCTTGTGACCGGCGCCTTCTCCACCTTCTTCCTCGGCGCGCTCTACCTGGAGCATGTGCGCGGCTTCGACGCAATTCAGATCGGGCTCGCCTTCATGGCGATGAGCGTCGCGCTCGCGGCCATGTCGGCGGGGATCTCCGCCCGCCTGGTGGCGCGCTTCGGCCCCAAGCGGACCCTGGTCGGCGGCATCGCCAGCGGGGTCGCGGGCCTCCTGATCTTCTCGCAGGCCGGCGAGCACACGCCCTACTTCCCCGTGATGTTCGCCGGCCTCGCCCTGTTGGGGATCGGCTTCGGTGCGGCAAACCCGCCGCTGATGATGATCGCGCTCGAAGACGTGCCCTCGGCCGACGCCGGCCTCGCGTCCGGAACGATTCAGGTCTCGATCCAACTCTCGGCCGCGGTCGGGCTGGCCGCGCTGGGGACGATCGCCACCGACCGGACCAACGCCCTCGAGTCCGCCGGTCAATCGGCCACCTCGGCGCTCAGCGGCGGCTACCACCTCGCCTTCCTGATCGCCGCCGGCGCCGCCGCGGTCGGGATCCTGGTCGCGCTCTTCGCACTCCCCTCCCCCACCGCAGAGGTGATCGAGGCGGAGATCGAGGAGGGCGCGCCGGTCGGGATCGAGGCCGAGGCGGAGCGACTGGCCGCCTAGGCGTGCCCGGGGCCAAGGGCCTTAGGCGAGCCTTAGGGCCGTGCGCCATGATCACGGTGGGTCGAGGAGAGAATCCCCGCAAATAGCGGCCAAACGGCAGGCGTAAGAGCCAGATTTCGCGGGCATTAAGGCCCCGGCGTGCGCAACCGAGCCGCTGCTACGGTGTTCGGTAAGGCAGGGAGAGCCGCTTCAAAGTCCCCGGTTTTGGAAGCCTCAACACTCACACACGCACAGCGACGCGGGCTTTTCGCCCGGCGCTCGCCCCTCCTTCGCTTCCAGGAAGACGCGGCATTGGTCGCGCTCACCCGCCAGGGTCACCAGCACGCCTTTGACACCCTGGTCGAGCGCTACCAGGCGAGGCTGCTGGGCTTCTGCCGCCAGATGCTGGGCTCGACCGAAGACGCCGAGGACGTGCTCCAGGAGGTCTTCGTCGCCGCCTACAACGCGATGGTCGCCGATGAGCGGCCGATCGCGGTAAGGCCCTGGCTCTACCGGATCGCCCGCAACCGCTCCCTCAACCACCTTCGCAAGCCGACCGCCGACGGCCAGGACACGATGGACACCCACCCCCACATGAACGGGGTGACCACCCTCGAGCGGGTCCAGAACCGCGAGGAGTTCCGCAACCTGCTCACCGACGTCGGCAAGCTCCCCGAGACCCAGCGCTCCGCCCTCTTGCTTCGCGAGATCGACGCGATGAGCTATGAGGAGATCGCCCAGGCGATGGACACCACCGTTCCGGGCGTGAAGAGCCTGCTGGTCCGGGCCCGCATCGCGCTCGCCGAGTCGAGCCAGTCACGCCAGCTGACCTGTGACGAGGTCCGGCTCGAGCTCGCCGAGGCAGCCGAGGGGATCGCCAAGGTCTCCGGGCCGGTTCGCCGCCACATCAAGGCGTGCGATCCCTGCCGCGAGTTCCGCGCCCAGCTTCGCTCAGACACGAAGGCGCTCGCCGCGATCTTCCCCGCCGGCCCGCTGCTCGTCCTCAAGGGCGCGCTGCTGGCCAAGCTCAGCGGCATCTTCGGCGGCGGTGGCGGCGGAGCCGCTGCCGGCGCGGGCGGTGGCGGTGGCGCGGCGGCCGGTGCGGGCGCCGGAGCCGGAGCCGCGGGAGCGGGAGCCGGAGCGGGTGCCGCCGGGGCAGGAGCAGCCGGCGCGGCCGGAGCCGGAGCGGCGGGCGCGGGTGCCGCGGCGGCCGGCAGCACGGCGGCGATCGGCGGTGCTGCAGCAGCCGGCGGTGCGGCGGCCGGCAGCGGAGCCGCGGTTGCAGGCGGTGCCGCGGCCGCGATCGGAACCAAGGCGGCCGCGGGGCTCGCCACGGCGGCGATCCTCGCCGGCGGCGCGGCGGAGATCCAGACCGTCACGGACCACCACCCGGCCACCAAGCAGACGCAGTCGAAGACACGCGCGATGCACAAGACTCCCCCCACCACCGCGGCGAAGGCCGATCCGACCCAGGCGGCCACGCCGCCGGTCACAGCCGCAACGACGCCTCCTGGCGCCGCCACGCAGCCGCCGGTCACGGTCACGGTGCCGCCCCAGACGGCCGATCCCACCGCGGCCAGCGGCTCGCAGACCGGCGGGACCACCGCCAGCGCGACCGGCCGGCACAGGCACCACAAGAACGCGGTGGCGAACAGCGACTCTCAGTCCAGGGCTCCGGCGCAGACCGGTCCGATCACGACCGGCGTCGAGCCGTCGACCTGCGACGCGGACGGCGACGGCGTCGCCGATCCGGGCTCCCCGAGCAGCTGCGCACCAGCCGGCGGTACGGTGAGCACCGGTGTCCAGCCGGGCGAGGTGGCGCCCACGACGCCCTACTCTGCGCCGAAGAAGCGCAAGGCGACGCCGAAGTCCAGCTCGAAGACCTCGACCTCGAAGAGCTCGCCGAAGAAGAAGGTCAGGCGGCAGCGGGCATAAGCCCGATCACCTTGAGCCGGCGGTTGAGGCTCTGCGCCGCGAAGGCGTGACTCTCCTCGCGAGTGAAACCGAAGTTCTCCAGGTCCTCTGACTCGTCCCACGGCGGGTCGATCACGCCGTCGGCGATCGGCAGCGATTCGGCGAGCATGTTCTGGATCACCTCGCGGTAGCGCTCGTCCTCCTTGACGCAATCGGTCAGGAAGCGCACCCCGAAGGCGATGTGACGGTGCTCGTCCCGGGCCACGTTCGAGAAGCCTTCGACGAAGCCGGGCAGCGTGCCCGCTCGCTCGTTGAAGTCGATGATGTTGTGCTGCCCGGTGAGGGCGAGCATTCCCTCGATCACCATGTGGTAGAGGGTGATCGCCTCGACGAACGCGTCGCGGTCCTGCGGATCGCGACCCAGGCGATCCACCCGGTCCTTGAGCAGGCCGTCGAAGAGGTCCTTGAACGCCTGGTTCACGTGCTTGTCCAGCGCCTCCAGCCTCTCGGAGAGCTCGCTCGCGTCCTCGAGCACACCGACCTCGCTGAAGAAGCGATCGAAGAAGCGGACGTGGCGGGCCTCATCGGCGATCTGGGTGGAGAGGAAGATCCGCTGGGCCTCGGTGGGAGCGGCCCGCATGATCGGGCCGAGCTCGTCGGCGACCTTCTGCTCGCCGATGAAGAAGCTGGAGAGCCCATACATCCGCTGGAAGCGCTCCTTCTCCGGGATCCGCTCGTGCCAGTCGATCCGGTCCTGTGAGAAGTCGAGGTCCTGGGTCGCCCACTGCTGCCGCTCCCAGAGGTTGTAGAGCTGCGTGTAATCGAGGAGCTTGATCTCTGCCCGGTCGCCGCCCTGCAGGGCCGGGTCAGAGGTCGCCCTGAAGTCCTCGCGGTCCGTCCTGGATCGAGTGGCGTCCTTCGTCTCGACTGGCTCCATCGGAATCTCCTCTCCTGCCCTTTCGTCGGTCGGCGCAGCCTAGCGCACGAACTGGCTGGCTGGCCAGTTTTGGCCGGCGGCGTCCTGATCGCGCATGACTGGAAGGACCGCGCCGTCTGGTTCCGCCGCGGCCCACAGACGTAGAAGCCCGCGTCAGCTCCCCTTCTTGCCCAGGTGCTCCTTGAGGAAGCTGGTGGTGCGATCCCAGGCCCGCTTGGCGTGCCCCTCGTCATAGGTGCCCAACCGGTTGTGGCTGTTGGCGAAGGCGTGCCCACCCCCTTCGTAGTACTCGAAGGCGGCGTCGACACCCGCAGCCTGCAGCTCCGCCTCCAGAGCCTTTGCGTCATCCACCGAGATGAAATCGTCGTTGGTCCCGAAGTGACCGAGGACCGGGGCCTGGATGTTCGAGAAGTCCGGCTTGCCGTGGGGCATCACGTAGTAGTAGGTCACGGCCGCCCCGATCTGAGGATTCGAGGCCGCGGCCCAGACCGAAAGACCGCCGCCGGCGCAGAAGCCGACCGAACCGACCTCACCGTTGCACTTCGGGTGGTCGAGGACGAACTTCACCGCTCCCCTCATCTCCTTTTCGGCCTCGTCCATGTTCATCGCCATGAGCTGCTTCTGAGCCTCGTCTGGCTCCTCGGTTGTGTTGCCGCCGTAGAGATCGGGCGCGAGCGCGATGAAACCCTCTTGCGCAAATCTGTCGACAAGCGCGCGCTCCACATCATCCAATCCCCACCACTCCCCGAGAACCACCAGGCCGGGGCCCTCAGCGTCGGGCTCCGCCAGGTAACCCTTCGCGGTTCCACCATTGGCCTCGAATTCGACGTCTGGCATTCGATCTACTCCTCCTGTTGCTCGGAAAGCCTCTCGGCGAGCGCCCACCCTACAGCGACGCCGACCATCATTCCCATGCGCGCTTCCTCGGCCAGCAGGGTTCGCACCGCCGTCAGCCGAGCCTCCTCATCCGGTGTCGTCGCCGCCTTGAGCGCCTCGGCATCGTGGGACTCCCCGAACCAGCCGCCGGCCCCAAGGGCGTCGGCCAGGATCCTCTGAAGGCGCGGCGCGGCGCGGGCGACCTGACGCTCGGTCTCGCGGAAGACCTCCGGATCGGAGATCGCGTCAATCGCCGCGTCGATCTGCTCGTCGGTGTAGGGGCCTCGCGCCACGCGGGCACGATATCCCTGTCAGTTGGGGCGCCGGCGCTCCCACATCTGCAGCTCCCCGTAGTCGCCGTAGCCGAGGTCGACGTAGACGGGAAAGCCGAGCTTGGTGGCCTGCAGGGTGGTGGTCTCCAGGCCCTGCTCCGCGGCATCGGCCAGGGCCCGGGCCGTGAGGCGCCCGGAGACGCCTCGCCCGCGTGCCTCCGGGAGGACGGCGACGAAGACGATCTCGCAATCGCTGCCGTGCGTGAAGGCGCCGGCACAGCCGATCGTTTCGCCGCCCAGCGAGCCGAGGTAGGCGCGAAGCGCGGAGAGCTCGCCGCGCATCACCGGGAACTCACCCGGCGCGAAGCCGTAGGCGACCTCGTTCAGGCGGGAGACCAGCTCATAGTCGGGCTCCTCGCGGATCTCTAGCTCGGGATCCGGGTCGGGCGCGCGCAGGTCAGAGAGCGGCATCGCCATCGCCCTCGGCGTGGCATCGAGCTGGTGGCCGGCCTCCTCCAGCGCCGCCGTGACCTCGGTGTCCTCCCCCGGGACCCAGACCGTCCAGGCCATCACCCCGGCATCCGCATAAGCCTCGGCGACCGCGTCGACCGACTCGAGCATCGTCACCGGGTCGTCGTAGAGCACGGAGTTGAAGAACGACCGCTGCGGCGACCCCGGCACGATCGCGGCCTGGACACCGTCCCGCTCCCAGACCTGCCCACCGGTGCTCTCGGCCAGGACGCGCCAGAACGGCGGCATCGACGAGACGACGAGCTCAAGCCAGGCCCCGCCATCGGCCGGGATCGACACGCCTACCGCTTGCGGGCGACGGTGATGCCGTCGGCCACGCCGAGGAGCGCCACATCGACCCGCTCGTCCTTGGCCAGGCGATCGTTGAGCTCGGCGGTGACCTTGGCGGCCTCGCTGTCGCCCGGGTCGAGGACGGAACCGCCTCGCAGGGTGTTGTCGAGCATGATCAGCCCGTTCGGGCGGGTGCGGGCCAGCGTCTCCTCGAAGTAATCGATGTACTCGGTCTTGTCGGCGTCGATGAAGGCGAAGTCGAACTGCTCGGCGGGCTCCATCGCGCGCAGGCTCTCCAGCGCCGGGCCGACCCGGAACTCGACCTTGCCGTCGAGGCCGGCCTTGCCGAGATGCCCATTGGCGCGGTCCGCGTAGTCCTGGTCGAGCTCGCAGCAGACGAGCTGGCCGTCATCGGGCAGGCCCCGGGCGATCGCGATCGCGCCGTAGCCGAGGAACGTGCCGACCTCGAGCGCCTGACGGGCGCCGATCGCCGCAACGAGGATGGTCATGAACGCGGCCTGGTCTCCCGCGATCTGCATCTTGGCCAGGTCGCCCATGTCCTCCCCTGCCTGCTCGACCTCGGGGACGGCGCCGTCGCGGAAGGAGCTGTGCTCCACGGCATAGCCGTGGAGCTCCGGAGTGATCGAGATGAACTTGTCGTGGGCCAAGCGAGCCAGGCTAGCCGAGGTGTCGCTCGCGCCGCGCGAAGGCCGCCGCCAGGCCGCAGGCCGCGCCCACCAGGGCGCCGCCCAGGCCGGCGAAGACATTGGCGTAGTCGTCGACCAGGGGGAGCATGATCAGAACGGCGGCTGCGACGGCCGCGCCGATCACCTCGACATCCTCGCCGGGACGCGCGCGCACCTCCGCGCCGCGCATCACGGCCCAGGCCGCGAGCAGGCCCAGCGCGATCCCGTTGCCGCCGGAGGCGAAGAGCACGTCGTGGCTGGAGGCGAAAGCGGTCTCGATTCCGTCGGCGGCGAGCATGCCCAGCGCCCCGCAGGCGACGATCAGGACGACGGTCGGGATCGTCCCGAGCCGCTCCTCGACCGCGATCCCGAAGATCGCGATACCGATCGAGGCGACGAAGAGATAGCCGAGGTCCGGATAGACGAACGGCGCGGCCAGGTAGCGCCACCAGTCTCCGCCGACCGGGCCCACGATGCCGCCGAGGTCATGGGTGTTGAGCGCCGGGCTCGCCACGCGCACCAGTACGAGCAGGGCGGGGATCACGATTGCCGCGATGACGGCGTAGGGCCGTTCATTGAACCGCTCCGTCCGCTGCGCCCTCGCCATGCGCCGGCGGGAGCGCCGCGACTGCCGGGGGGTGAGCTCGTCGCCGCGCAGTTCGAGCTTCGGTGCCCGCTTCCGCACCCGCGTGCCGCAGTACGGGCACTCGGTGACGTAGGGGCTGACCTCCTCCCCGCAGCTTCGGCAGACAACGCTTAACTCAGGCGAGCTCACTCACGCGAGGATACCCCTGCCTGCTCGGCCCATCTGTTGAGCTCGTAGAGGATCCGGGCCAGCTCCCGCCCGTTGCCGCTGAGCCGGTAGCGCCGGCCGGGATCGCGCTCGATGACACCCGCGCGGACGAGCTCGTCGAGCCGGGCCGAGAGGACCGAGGGGCTGATCCCGGTCCGTTGCCGAAGCTCGGAGAACGTCAGGGTGCTCCGGCGGAGTTCCCAGACGAGCCGAAGCGCCCAGCGTCGGCCGAGCAGCTCAAGCGCGTGTTCCACGGGTCTGGCGTTGGCCACTGATATGAAATCCGTATTGCGTGCGAATAAAAGCGGGTAATTCGCTACTAAAAGCGTAGCGAAGGCGTCGGCGGCGGTTCGAAAACGGCCCTTACAAACCCGGGGTGGGGCGGCTTCAGTCGTCCGGATCGGTGGCGGCGACGATCTCCTGCATCAGCCCGGAGATCTCACCGTGATCGGAGAGCCAGTCGAGCTGGCGGCGGCCGCCGGTCCCGTTCTCCACGAGGTCGGCGAGGCCGGCGAGCTCATCCTCGCAGCCGAGCTCGCGGGCGTTCTCGCGCAGGTCCTCGATCACCCCGAGGGTCATCTCCTCCGCCGGCACCTCGAGGCCCTGATCGAAGTCGATCAGCCGTCCCTCGATGCCCACCAGGGCGGCACGCACCTTGTTGTCGTCGATCAGCTCCTGGGGATACTCGATGCTCGGCACCCCTTCGTCGTAGTCGAGCGCGAGCCTGTGGGCCAGAGCCTGGGCGAAGGCGGCGAAGCCGATCGTGTGCTCGACCCTCGTCTGCTGGTCGAAGACGCGCAGCTCCACGGTTCCAAGGTTCGGGTGGGGCCGCACATCCCACCAGAGGTAGGTGTAGTCCGGGATCGCGCCTCCCCTCATCATCTGCTCGACGCGGTGGGAGTAGATCTGCCAGTTCCCGTAGTACGGCGGGATCCCGACGCGCGGGAAGGCGCGGAACACCGGTGTGCGGGAGGACATCATCCCGGTGGTCCTTCCCTGCCAAAGCGGGGAGTTGCTGGACATGCCGAGCAGCAGCGGCAGGTAGCCGCGCATGCCGTCGGCCACGTAGATCGCCTTCTCGGCGTCGTCGATGCCGACGTGGACGTGGGTGCCGAAGATCAGCTCCTGCTCGGCGATCCAGCGGAGCTCCTCGGCCAGCTGCTTGTAACGGGGGGAGTCGACGATCAGCTGGTCTTCGTAGAGCGCCGACGGGTGGGTCCCGGCCGCGCCGATCGCAAGCCCGTTGCGGGCAGCGACCTCGCGAACGCACCGGCGGAGCTGGCGAAGCTGGTCGGCAGCCTCGGTGACGTTCGCGCAGGGCCGGGTGGCGACCTCGAGCACGGACTGCATGAGCTCGGGCTTCACCTCGCCGGGGAGGTCCTCGGGCAGGTCATCGACGATCACGTCGATCGCCTGCGCCAGCTCGAGGGTCTCGGCATCGCAGATCATCAGCTCCTCCTCGATGCCGAGCGTGAATGGGGTGCCGTCGAACTTGTGGGCCAGCACGCCGGGGACCATGACAGCAGCCGGGGATGCAGTCTTGCCGGTGAGCGCGGTGGGCCAAAATGCGTCGGGTGATCCTCGATCAGCTCCAGCATCCGATCGTGCTTGCCCCCCTCGCCGGCGGGTCCTCCACCCCCGAGCTGACCGCGGCGGTGAGCGAGGCGGGTGGCCTCGGTTTCCTCGCCTCCGGCTATCTGTCGCCGGAGGCACTCGAGGAGCGCATGGTCCGGGTTCGCGAGCTCACCGACGCGCCGTTCGGGGTGAACCTGTTCGTCCCGGGAAATTCGGCGGCGGAGACGCCCGGCCTCGATGACTATCTGCACCGCATCGCTCCCGAGGCGGGCCGGTACGGCGCCGAGCTCGGCGAGGCCCACTACGACGACGACGCCTGCCTCGAGAAGCTGGCGCTGGTCGCGTCGCAGCGGCCGGCGGTGGCCTCGTTCACGTTCGGGTGTCCGGAACCGGAGCGGATCGGGTCGCTGAAGGAATCCGCCGTCGAGGTCTGGGTGACCGCGACGACTCCGAGCGAGGCGCGCACCGCGGCGAAAGCCGGTGCGGACGCGGTGGTGCTGCAGGGCTCGGAGGCGGGCGGGCACCGCGCCTCCTTCGAGGACCCCGACGATGAGCCGCTCAGCACACTGGTGCTCCTGCGGCTCGTCGCGCATCGGATCCGGCTTCCCCTGATCGCGACCGGTGGGCTGACGGATGGGCCCGCCGTGGCCGCGGTGCTCGCCGCCGGGGCGGCCGCCGCACAGCTGGGCACGGCGTTCCTCAGGGCCGACGAGGCTGGCACCGAGCCTGCCTATCGGAAGGCGCTCGGATCGCACGCCCCGACGGCGCTGACGCGCGCCTTCAGCGGCAGGCGGGCACGCGGCATCGTCAATCGGTTCATGAGCGAGTACTCGGAGGAGGCGCCTGCGGCCTACCCGCAGATCCACCACGCAACCTCGCCGCTGCGGGCGGCCGCGCGAAGGCTGGGTGACCCGGACGGGTTCAACCTCTGGGCCGGTCAGGCCCATGAGTTGGCTCCCACCGGCCCCGCCGCCGAGATCCTCCGATCGATCAGCGAGGGCGCGCGCCAGGCGCTCGAATCGGCCGCGAACAGAGCCCTCTGATCGGGCATACTGGCCCGGAAGGCCCAACCACGGAGGTAATCGAGAAGATGGAAGTCAAGTCGATCACTGAGCAGCAGTCCCTCCTCGCAACGCTTTCGCCCGGCAAGCGCGCGCGGCTGCGTCGTCTGCTCTTCGACTATGGCCCCGGCAACGGGACTCTGATGCTGCTGCCGATCGACCAGGGGATCGAGCACGGGCCCCGCGACTTCTTCCCGAACCCCGCCTCGAAGGACCCCGAGTACCAGTTCAGCCTGGCCGCCGAGGCCGGCTACTCGGCGATCGCCTGCCAGATCGGGCTCGCCACGCGCTACTTCCCCGACTACGCGGGCCAGGTGCCGCTGATCCTCAAGGTCAACGGCAAGACGGACGTTCCTCCCTCGGACGAGGCCTTCTCATCGACCAACGCCTCCGTCGAGGACGCCGTCCGGCTTGGCGCCGACGCGGTCGGCTACACGCTCTACGTCGGGTCGCCGCGGCAGGACGTGGACCTGCACCAGCTCAAGGGCGTGCGCGAGGACTGCGAGCGCTACGGCATGCCGCTGGTGATCTGGGCCTATCCGCGCGGCCGCGACATCGAGAAGAAGGGCGGGCAGACCTCCTTCTACGCCATCGATTACGGGGCGCGGATGGCGATGGAGATGGGTGCCGACATCGTCAAGCTCAACTTCCCCAAGTTCGACCCCGAGAAGGACAAGGACCAGCCCGCCCCCTACAACGAGATGGACGTCTCCCCCGAGGAGGCCGTGCGCCAGATCGTGGAGTCCGCGGGGCGCGCCCTGGTGGTCCTCTCAGGCGGGTCGAGGACCGACGACGAGACGGTCCTCATGCACACTCGCACGATCATGGAGGCGGGCGGCTCGGGCGTGATCTTCGGCCGCAACGTCTGGCAGCGCGAGAAGAGCGAGGCGCTGGAGATCATCGGGCAGATCAAGGAGACCCTGCTCGAGCACGTGCGGCGGATTCCGTAGGCGGGGGCCAGAAAGCCTAAAACCGGCAATGAAGGGTGGCCCATTGGCGGGTCCCGCCCGCCATGCGGGCATGACTCGGACTCGCCAAATGGCGCCTTTCTTGCGCATAGGGCAAGGAAGGCGCCAATAGGCGGATAGTCCGGGCTGCCCGAGCATCATCCGAGGGTGAGCCGACCATTGCGCCGTGGCGCTTTTCGTGCGCCCCTCTTCATTGCCGTTGTTCTTGTCGCCGTCGCGCTCTCGCGTTGCGGGAGCAACGGCGGCGGCTCCGCGGAACCGCCCGGCCCGCTCAGCGCCAAGGTCACTCGCGTCGTCGACGGCGACACGATCGAGGTCAGGCTGGCCGACGGCGGTGAGGAGGACGTGCGCTACATCGGCATCGACACTCCCGAAACCGTGAAGCCCGGCACTCCGGTGCAGTGCGGCGGCCCGAAGGCCCACGCGGTGAACGAGCGGGTCGTGGGCGGCCGGACGGTCACCCTCCGCTTCGACGCCGAACGCCGTGACGTCTACGGGCGCCTGCTCGCCTACGTGTATCGGCCGAACGGGTCCGGCGGTCCGCCCCTGTTCGTGAACGCCGTGCTCGCCCGCCGCGGCCTGGCCCGCACGCTGACCATTCCCCCGAACGACTCCCATGCCGACCTCTTCGCCCGCCTCGCCGCCCGGGCAGGCGCCAGGGGGCGCGGATTATGGGGTCGCTGCCCCCTATAGTCGAGAGAGGCTCCCGTCGCGGCTTGTGCTGCTTGGCTCTTGCAAGATCGCTTGCTAGCCTGCACGGCCGCCCCGGGGGACTTTGTGATGACTCAGATGCGGATGCGACAGAGCATGGCTCAGATCGAGCTGGCCTTCGAGCAGGAGATGGCGCTGGAGCAACGCCGGCGCGATCAGCTGCGCAAGCGCGCGGTCAACCGCTCGCGCGCCCGGCGCATCACGCGCAACGAGTCACGCGGCAAGGTGCGGTTCAGTGTCCTGCTCGTCTGCCTGACGATCACGGTGGTCACCGTGGTCGTGGCGATGTTCGAGACGCTGGCCTGGCTGATGGGCTAGTTACGAGCGCTGGCTCATCCGCTCGAGGGCGTCGGAAACGGCGGCGTTGGTCCCTTCATCGTCGGGACCGCCCCCGGTCTCGCCCTCGATCCGGTCGTAGACCTCGTTCCTGAAGATCGATACGTCCTTCGGAGCGGTGATGCCGAGCCGCACCTTCTCGCCCGCGACCGAGAGCACCTGAACCTCGACGCCGTCGCCAATCATGATGCTCTGGCCGGTCTTCCGTGTCAGGACCAGCATCGCTTGCCTCCTCGTTGGATCACTTGCCTACCCCAGGCAGCGATCCGTTTTGGCTACCCAGAAATGAGTACCGTACAGGGTTCCGCCTCGCCTGCCAAGGCACAACTGACGAATCATCTAGAGTCCGCCGCCGTGGCCCGCCCGTCTCTGAGACCACAACTGAACCAGATCCGCGCCTGGGTCCGGCAGGGCCGGACCGACGCGTGGATCGCGCACCAGCTGGGGGTACCAGCCTCCCAGCTCCGCGACTTCCGCAGCCGACATGGGCTGACCGCCGAGGGCGAGGATCCGGCCAGCGACGTCGACCTGCGCGACGAGATCGAGGCCGAGATCGAGGCCGAGCTGGGAGAGCCCGAGCCCGAGGAGGAAGAGGGTGCGACCGACGAAGATGAGGGCGACGGTGACAGCGATGGCGACGACGGCCAGGAGCGCAGCGGCGGCAGGCGCCGCCGCCGCAGGCGCGGACGTCGGGGCCGCGGGCGCCGCCGCCAGCTCGAGGCGACCTTCGACCAGGGCGAGGAGGATGGCTACGGCATCTGGCTCGATCCGTCAGTCAAGGACGACCCCACCTACGCCGAGCACTGGCAAGGCCACAAGGCGCTCAAGGTGACGATTGAGCCCGAGCGGATCGTGCTGGAGCGGGCCGAGGACTGACGGCTCGGCCGGCGGGTCCTGTCGCCGGATTTGTCGCAGACGCGGAAAACAGTCGCGCCAGCGACAGAAATCCGGCGCCACCCGCCGGAGAGACGTTCAGTCCTCGACGGGCGCCACCCGGCCGCCTGAGTAGTCCCTGGCGCCGCGCAGGTAGAGGAAGAAGGCGCCGTCCACGATCGCCTGCGGGTCCAGATCGACGGCGGCCATGGGCGCCGCGCCCCGTGCCGCCTCGAGACACCAGTCCGTCCCGCGACCGTATAGCTCGGCCAGCTCCTGCGCCGAGAAGGTCGGTCCGATCCGGCGGCGGAGCTCGTCGCGGATCGCGTCCACGGCCCGGACCGCGGTGCGTCCCCGCCGCGGCTCGGCCTCGAGCTCACGAAGGCGTTTGGCGCCCTCTTCCCACTGGAAGAGAGCGTTGTCGAGCGGATAGGCCACCCCTACTTGGTAGCAGGCGGAAGCGGTGTGCCGGGAGGAGTTCCGGCGGTCACGGCGGCGCAGGCCAGAGGATCGAGCGGGCCCGTGATCTTCCAGATGTCGACGAGGCCCGCGCCCGCGACGTGCTGGACGTTGCCGGCGTGGGAAATCCAGTCACGCTGTGGCGGAGCGGTGTCGGCGGCCGGATCGTCCTGGTGAAGTGTCGGTGTGGTGATGACGTAGTCGTAGTCGCCATCATTGAGGGCCCCGATCCACTCGGGGCACCCGGGAATCTCGTTGAAGGAGCCCCGCGGCCCCTTCTGCCCGATGTAGGTAACCGAGTTGCTCGAGTCCCCGCCCCAGAGGCCGTACTGGAAGAGGGCCCCCATCGTCCCCGAGAGCGCGATGTGCAGGCCGCGCGCCTCACGCGCCCAGTCGTAGGCGGCGCCCAGCCCCTGATTGAGCTCGATCGCAGGCTGCTCGGTCTTCGGGTAGTCGGGCGCGGTCGAGGAATAGCGCTCGTCCAGGTAATGGGTCTGAGCCATCCGCCCGAAGACCGCGAGCGCGATCAGGGCGGCGAGACCGATGCCCGCCAGGGAGACAGGTGAGACCCCGCGGCGGAAGAGGAAGACGAGCAGGAGGGGCAGCGCGACGACCGTCAGGGCCAGCGCGGCCGTACCGGGGATCCGCCCCGTGTCGATGCCACCGATCGCCCCGGCGCTGACCACGATCAAGATCGCGAAGAACGCCAAAGTGCCGAGCCCCCAGATCCGGGCGCGCGTGCCGAGCCGCCCGACCCGGCGCTCATCGGCGAAGCTCGGCGGGATCGCCAGCAGGGTGAGGGCGAGCACCAGCCCGGGCGCCAGATAGCGAATGTTGAGCCGGAACCCGATGGGCATCCCCTCCGGCCCGGAGGCGCCGAGCGGCGTCAGCAGGTAGGCGATCGCGGCGACGACCGCGACCAGGGCGAGCATCCGCTCCATGCGACCACCTCGCCAGAGGACGAGCAGCACGGCGATCACCGCCAGCGCGAGGTAGGCCGGCCAGAGCTCGCCGAGGCGCTCGTGCAGGGCGGGCGTGAAGAAGCGGCCCCAGACGCTCGTGTCGGTCGCGTAGTGGACGATGGCGTACGGATGGCGCCCCTGCAGGGCCTCGGCGTGATGGATCGGCCCGATCGACTGCCACGGGAACGGGTTGCCGGAGACGATCAGGTTGCGGACGTACCAATAGCCGCCGCCGATCACCATCGCGCCGAGCCACTCGGCGGACGCCCGCAGGCGGTACCCGGCGCCGCTGATCCAGATCACGCCGACTGTCAGGGCAAGGACCGGAGGAACCACCGTCAGCTTGGTGCCGAGCGCGAGACCGGCCGCCAGGCCGGCGACGATCAGCGTCCCTGAGGGAGGGCCGCCGTCATCCCCCGACCTACTCGGCCAGCGGCTGTTGAGCAGCAGGGCGACGGCCGAGAGGAAGAGCGCGATCGCGACGACGTCGTTGTTCGCGTTGCCGGGCTGGCGGCTGAAGAGGAGGTTGGCGGCCATCACCGAGGCCACGGCCGCCATCGCCGTCGGCCCGGTGCCATAGGGCCGGCCGATGCAGTAGCCCGCGAACAGCGCCAGGCCGAGCCATGCCAGGTTGATCAGCGGCGAGATGAAGTCGTTGCCGAAGAGAAGGATCCCGCCCGCGTGGAGCAGCTCGGAGACCTGCGGGTAGAACCAGTTCAGATAGAGCGGGTCGGTGTAGAGCAGCCCCGTGATCGAGTGCGTCTCCGCGATGTGGGCCGCGAGCGGCATGTGGTACCAGAGCGAGTCACCGCCGTAGATGCCCCGGTCGAGAGTGAGGAGCGTCGGGCCCGCCCACTGTGCCGCCACGATCAGGGCGAGGACAGCCGCGACCCCAATCTCGATGCGACCGATCGACGGCGCCCGAAGCAGGTCCGGATCCTCGGACTTCCCCCAGTGGGCGACACGAGCACCGGCGCGGATCAGCATCGGCTCGAGCCGCAGTGCACCGCCCCCGACGATCAGGCTGGCCGCGACCAGCAGCACCCCGTCCAGGACACCGAAGAGGCCGAGCAGCTCCGCGACCACCACCAGGATCCCGATCGCGAGAACGGAGTCGGCGAGCAGGGCGGCCGGACCGGTCCAGCTTGGGAGAGCGGCCCGGCGCGTCGTCCTCCCGGCGATCGCCATGGAGAGGACGACGGCCACCAGGCCGAGCACGCCGAGTATGTAGTCGCCCACGCCGCTCACCCCTTGCTGGTAGCCGATCCTCCCGGTTGGCTCGGCGGCCCGCGCCGGTTCGCCTTGCCGCAGCCCTGCGGCGAGAGCTCCCCGTTGATCCTGAACACCGACACCCGCCCCGAGCTCATCACCGGCTGGACGGCGGGATCGCCCGCCACCCAGCCGCGCTCCGGCGAGGGGCCGGCGGTCGAGGGATTGTTGAGATCGAGGTCGGGCGTGGTGATCAGGTAGTCGTAGTTCCCAGCGTTGACCGCTCGCCGGAAGTCGGGGCAGCTCTGGATCGCGCGGAAGTCCGCTTCAGGCAGGTGGCGGCCGATGTACTGGACGTAGTTGGAAACGTGGTCGCCGTAGAAGCCGTACTGGTTGTAGGCGCCGCTGGTGCCGGCGACCGCGATGCGCAGGTTGGAGGTCGGCTTCGCCCAGCGAACGGCGTCATCGAGCTGGAAGCGGAAGTCCTCGGCTCGGTCGTAGCGATGGGCGAAGTAGTCGTCCTGCTTCGCCCAGCCCACGGCGGCGATCAGGAGCGCCAGCACCGCACCGGCCACGCCGGCAACCACCGCCCTGCGGCGAGCCAGCAGAGCCAGGCCGACCGGGGCGCCGATCAGAACGATGCCGATCAGCGCCGCCCAGGGGATCGAGGCGAAGGCGCCCTTCCAGGCCACGTTGGCGTCCGAGTAGTGCGAGGTGAAGAAGAGCGCGATCAGGCCGCCGACGATCAGCGGCAGGCGGAGACGTGACGGCACGATCCGCGGCTCCAGCGGCAGCAGCGCCAGGCCGAGCGCCAGCCCCGGCGTCAGATAGCGGAGGTTGATCCCGAACGCCAGCGGATGGCCCTCGGGGCCGGCGGCGGTGAGGGGCGTGAAGAGATAGGCGATCGCGGCGACGATCGTGACCGCACCCGCCAGCCGAACCGCCGGCGAGCGCGGCCGCCAGAGAGCGAGGACCGCACCCCCCGCAGCGCCGCCCAGGATCAGGAACCAGAGCGGCCCGAGCAGGTTCTCGATCGGGTTGAGGAAGTAGGCGCGCCAGAGGCTCGTGCTTGGGTTGGAAAGGATGTAGTGCGCGACGGTGAAGTCGTCGCGACCCTCCAGCCCGCGGTTCGGCCCCGGCAGCTGGATCGGGCCGATGTGGCGGATCCAGGGCAGCGGGTTGCCCGAGTGGATCAGGTTCCGCAGGAACCAGAAGCCCGCGGTGGCGACGACACCCGCCACGAAGACGCCGACGGCCTTGCGGCGGATGCCCGGCGGGACGATGAAGATCACGCCCACCGCCATCGCCGCCGTGGCGCCGGAGATCGTCAGCTTGCTTCCCAAGGCGATGCCCATCGCGAGGCCCGCGATTAGGAGCGCCCGATTGGGGCCGCCGCCCGGGGGGCGTCTGCGGGCGACCTGTCGCCGATCACACGCGAGGCCGTCCGAGCTTCGTTCCGCGGCTCAGTCGGAGTTCCCGCCGCCGCCCCCCGACGGCGCCCCTGGGTGGGTGAGATCCCCTCGTTGCCCAGGCGTTGATGAGGATCGCTGCCGCCGCCAGGAGGAGGGCTACCGGGACGGTGTCGGTGGCAGGGGTGCCGGCCTCTCTCGGGACCATCGGGCCTGTGTCCATCGCGATCGCGACTCCGGTCAGCGAGAGCGGCGCCACGCCGTATGGGCGGCCGATGCACCAGGCCGACAGCAGCGCGACGCCGAGCCAGCCGAAGTTGACCAGCGGGCTGAAGATGTCCCGGTTGAAGAGGACGATGCCCGCCGCGTGGAGCAGCTCGGAGTTCTCCGGGTAGAACCAGTTCAGGTAGAGCGGGTCGATGAAGTGCATCCCCCAGACCGACCCCGTGTCCGCGATCCGCGCCGCGAACGGCCCGTGGTACCAGAGCGTGTCGAAGGTGAGCATCCCCCGGCCCCAGACGTCCTGGAGACCGGTCGCCCAGTGGGCGGCGACGAAGGCGGCGGCGAGCAGGGCCAAAACCGTCTGGGGAAGGGGGATCGCAGGGGCCGGAGGTGCGGCATCTTCCGCGGGTGGCGATTTTGTCGGCGTATGGCCGAATAAAGCGCCATCGACCCCAAACCAGATGCCGAGGCCGACTGCCAGCGCGGCGACGATCAGGACGGCGGGGACGAGGATGCCGAAGGCGCCCAGCAGCTGGAGCAGGACGGTGAGCAGAGCGACGCCGAGTACCGCCTCGACCAGCCTGGCCGGAGCCCCCTCCCAGCCCGGCAGCAGGCGGCCGCGCAGGCGCACGGCCGCCAGCGCCATCGGGATCGCGACCGCGGCGAGGCCGACCACCCCGAAGAGGTAGTCGCCGAAGCTCACTTAGTGGCCGACGGGGCGGCCGGTTTGACCAGGATTCTCTGACGCTGGCTCAGGAGAACACCGCGTCGGGGTCCACAAGCCGCCGGGTTCAGCGGCCCGTTGAGCTTGAAGACGGAGATCTGGTCGTTTTCCTCGAGCTTTTGCCCGCCAGCGGCGGTCGTCCAGATCGCTTCGACCGGAGCGAGTGACTGTGTTCGTTGGTCCGGGCCGATCACCGCGTACTGATAGCCGCCCTCATTGAGAGCCCGCACCCATTCCTGACACTGGGCAACGAAGGCGGGTCCTCCCTGAAGATGTTGTGAAGCCTCGCTCGCGATCGGCAGATACGCGCCGCGCGGACCGTGGCGGGCGATGTACTGGACGTGGTTGGAGAGGTCATCTCCGTAGAAGACGTACTGCTTGAAGCCCGGCCGACCGCCGACCACGCCGATCCGGCTGTCGTGCGGGTTGGCCCGGTTGAACCAGGCGAGCGCGGCCTTCATGCCTACCGGGAAGTCCTTCGGCGCCGTGGATGCCCGGTAGCGGCCCTTGACGTAGTCGTCCGACTTCGGCCAGCCGATCGCGACGACCAGCGCCAGGGCGACCACACCACCCGCGCCGACCAATGCCGGGGAGGCGCCGCGCTGGCGCGCGAGCACGAGCCCGACGGGGACGAGGATCAGGAAGATCCCCAGGCCGATCGCCCCGACGAGGAAGTGGCGCGTCCACTGGTGCCCGGTGAGATCCCAGACCGGGACCGCCTGCACGAGCAGCAGGATCACCAGCGCGCCGATCACCCAGGGCTGGACCCGGGGCTTGAGCAGACCGGAATCGACGCCAAGCAACATCGCCCCCAGCCCGATCGCCGGCGAGGCGTAGCGCAGGTTGGTCGTGAAGGCGGTCGGGTCGCCCTGCGGGCCGGCAGCCGTCAGCGGCGTCACCAGATAGGCGAGTCCGCTGAGCAGCGCGACGACGCCGAGCATCCGGATCATCGAGGTGCGACCGCGGAAAATCGCAAGCAGGAAGCCCCCGATCACGGCGACGAGGACGAGCGGCCAGAGATCGCCGAAGCTGTCGTGGAGGCCCGGAATCAGGTGGTGCCTGATCACCCCACCGTCGGGTGGCAGAAGGTAGTGGGCGACGTTGTGGGGCTCGCGGATGTTGATGTCCGCCTGATGTGGGCCGGAGAGCGGCCCCGCCTTGATCCACGGCAGAGGGTTGCCCGCGTTGACCAGGTTGCGCGCGAACCAGAAGCCACCGGTGATCAGCGAGCTGACGACCCAGATCCCGGTCGCCCGCCAGCGGTATCCGGCGCTCACCACGATCACGCCAAGCGTGAGCAGGCCGAATGGGGCGAGCAGGTTCAGCTTCGTCCCCAGAGCGAGTCCCGCCGCCAGCCCGGCGACGATCAGCGCGCCGTTGGGCAACGCGGTCGTACCGCGAGCGGCCGGCTGGGCCTCGTGGGCCGCTCGCCGCTGCGCGTCCGCGTTGACCAGGATCGCTGCCGCCGCCAGGAAGAAGAACAGCCCCATCGTGTCGTTCTTTGCGTCTCCCGGCTGGTAGAGCAGCAGCATGTTGGCGTCCAGCACGAGCGCCAGTGCGACGACGGCGATCGGGCCGCCGCCATAGGGCCTGGCGAGCGCCCAGGCGGCCAGCAGGCAGAGGCTCATCCAGCCGATGTTGAGCAGCGGCGAGAGGAAGTCGTTGCCGAGGAAGAGGATCCCCGCGGAATGGAGCAGCTCGGAGTTCTGCGGGTAGAACCAGACCGTCAGGTTGAGGACCTCGGTGAAGTGCAGCGCGCCAACCTGGTGGTCCTGGACGAAGCGGGCCGCGAACGGGGCGTTCTGCCAGGTGGTGTTCGGCAGGTACATGCCGATATCGAGCCCGGTCTGGGTCGGCATCGCCCAATGCACGGCGACCAGGAAGGCGGCCGCCACCGCGACGCCGAGCGCGATCGGCGTCACCTGCGGCGCCCACAGCGGCGGCCCCTGCCGCGCCGGGCGCAGCGCGAACCCGATCCCTAACCCGACGATCAGCGAGGCGAGCAGGACCCACCCGGGCCGGTAGAGGCCCACGACCCCGACCAGCTCGAGCGTCACGACGAGCAGCGAGAGGCCGAGGACGACCTCGGCGAGCCGCGCCGAGGCGCCCGACCAGCCGGGCAGGAAACGGCCGCGCAGCCCCACCGCGGCGAAGCCCATGGCCGCCGCCACTGCGATCAGCTCGATCGAGCCCTGGAGGTAGTCGCCGAAGTTCATGTGCGCGCCGCCGCGCCGAGCTGCGAGCAGGTCGCCGGGTCGAGCGGCCCGGTGATCTTGTAGACCGCGGCGGGCCCGGACTGGATGACGACCTTCACGTTCTTGTCCTTGGACGTCCAGAGGTTCTCCGGTGGCGCGACGGTCTCATCGGCTCCGAGCTTGGGCGTGGTGACGATGTAGTCGTAGTGACCCTTGTTGATCGCCTGGCGCCAGGCGGTGCAGCTGACGATCGGGCGGTACGTGCCGTGGTTGAGCTGCTGGCCGATGTACTGGACGTGGTTGCTCAGGTCCGTGCCGTAGAAGAAGTACTGGCCGAACGCGGAGGCCCGGCCCACCACTCCGATCCGCTGATGGCTCGCCTTCCGTCCCCAGTCCTGAAGCGGCGCCCACTGCGGCGAGGCGCGGAAGCCGCCGCCGAGCGGCGGCGCCGCAGCGGTGACGTAGCGGTGGTCGAGGTAGTAGTTCTCGCGCACCCTGCCGAGCGCCACCGCCGTGATCAGCATGACCAAACCGAAGGCGACGATCGCGACCTTGCTGACGCGTGCCCGCAACCCGGCCACGATCAGCGCGGGCACACCAACGATCAGGAAGGCCATCCCGATCGAGGCCAGGTGGTGCGAGAACTTCCAGTTCGCCTGCGTCACCGTCCCCTGGATCAGCAGGATCGTGAACAGCCCGATCAGGATCCACGGCCTGTTGCCGTGCCTGATCCACGGAATCAGCGGCAGCAGCAGGAAGCCGACCATCAGCACCGGCGACACGTAGCGCAGGTTGGCGTCGAACCCGCTCGGATCGCCGAGGCTGCCCGAGGCCGTCAGCGGCGTGAAGATGTAGGCGATCCCGGCGACCATCCCGGTCACGGCCAGGATCCTCATCAGGGCGCTCCCTCCCTTGAAGAAGGCCCAGACGAGGGCCACGACCACCACGGCGAGGATCACCGGCCAGAGCGGACCGAGGCGGTCGTGGAGCACCGGGAAGAGCTTGTGCTGCCAGACCGTTGGATCGTTGTAGTACTCGCTGAGGGTGTGCGGCGGGCGCGGGTAGAGAGCCAGCTGGTCCGGGCCGGGCAGATGGATCGGCCCGATCTTGTGGATCTGGGGGAACGGGTTGAGCGCGTAGACGAAGTTCCGTCCGTACCAGAAGCCGCAGGTGATCACCAGGCCGCCGAGCCAGACGCCGAGCGCCCGCAGCCAGTGTCGCCGGCCACCGAGGATTGCGACCCCGACCGTGAGGAAGCCGATTGTGGCCAACAGCGTGATCTTCGTGCCGACCCCGAGTCCGGCCGCCAGGCCGGCCATGAAAAGCGGCCCCGCCCCAACGGTCGCCAGGGCGCGGGGGTCGCCCTCGACCGGCACGTCCTCCACCACCCCCGGCTCGAGCTCGCCGGTGGTCGTGGCGGTGTAGCCCTCGGTCCGCCGGGCGGCGGCCGCCTCGCGCGCAGCGTGGGCGCTCGCCGCGCCATCCACAAGGAAGGCGACAGCCGCCATCAGGAAGAAGAGGCCGGCGACGTCGTTCGGCCCCTGCCCGGCCTGCGAGCCCACCAGCATGTTCGAATCGAGCACCACCGCCGCCCCCAGCAGCGTCACCCCGCCGATCGCGTACGGTCGCCCGACGCACCAGGCGGCCAGCAGGCAGAGCGCCACCCACATCAGGTTGATCAGCGGCGAGAGGAAGTCCGTCTTCAGGAAGACGATGCCGACGCCGTGCAGCAGCTCGGAGTTCTGGGGGTAGAACCAGGCCGCGAGCTTGAGCGGGTCGGTGAAGTGAAGCGGCCCGACGTGCCCCGTCTGCGCGAACCGGGCCGAGAAGGACATGTGGTACCAGGTGGTGTCCTGGTAGTACATGCCCTGGTCGATCGCCTGGCTGGCGGGATGTGCCCAGTGGACGACGACGAGCGCCGCGGCCGCGATCCCGATGACGACCATCGCCGCGCTCGAGCGCGCCTCGGGCATCTTCGGTGGCTCGGCCAGCCCGCGGCGGCGCACCAGGAAGGTGGCGCCCAGCCCGGTGGCGACGTATCCCAGCAGCAATGGGATCTCCTTGAAGAGACCGAGGACACCGAGCAGCTCGGAGACGAGGATCAGCAGGGTGATCGCAATCACCACCTCGGCAAGGCGTGCCAGCGCCCCCATCCAGGCCGGCGCGAGCATCGCTCGCAGGTGGTAGGCGCCTATGCCGAGAGCGGCTGCACTGACCGTCAGCTCGGCTGCGCCGATCAGGTACGTGCTCGTGCTCATCGGCTCAAATCACAAAAACGCGCACAGCCGCATGGCTTGCGCGCGAGCGCGGATCATATCCGCGCACTACACGGCGGGTCGCTTAAGCGGAGGTCAGTCCCCGCGCAGGCCGTGCACGACGTAGGCGTGCTCGCCGGGCTTGACCATGCCCAGACGCCTGGCCTCGCGCTCGAGCGCGGCGGGGCTCGAAGCCTCCCTCAGCTGGCTGCTGAGATCGACCTTCTCCTGCTTGAGCTGTGCGAGCTGGGACTCGCTCGACTTCGATCCCTGCCACGCCTCGAGCAGGTTCACGAGCGGGTTGAGGTAGGAGATCATCACTCCGAAGAGGACCAGGACGAGGACGATCCGCCCCACCCGATCCCAGCGGATCCGGCTCGGCCCGACCCGGCGTCGCGGTGCATATGCCCGTGAAGACATGCGTACGGCTTCGCCGCCCGTCCAGGCATTCCTTGGACCGGCGGCGGCTGCCGCCGTGCGAGTCTGCGTCCGGAGCAGCGAGCAGTAGGCGGTAGCCGTCGCCGGGCCTACGTGAAAATGGACGCGCCGGGGAACTCGGCGCGGTCGCCAAGCTCCTCCTCGATCCGCAGCAGGCGGTTGTACTTCGCCACCCGATCCGAGCGCGAGGGCGCGCCGGTCTTGATCTGCCCCGCCCGCGTCCCCACCGCCAGGTCGGCGATCGTCGTGTCCTCGGTCTCGCCGGAGCGATCGGAGATGACGGTGGTGTAGCCCGCATCGCGGGAGATCTGGATCGCCTCCAGCGTCTCCGACAGCGTGCCGATCTGGTTCACCTTGATCAGGATCGAGTTGGCGACGCCGATCTCGATCCCGCGTCGCAGCCGCTCCGGGTTGGTGACGAAGAGGTCGTCGCCCACCAGCTGGCAGAGGTCGCCGATCTTCTCAGTCAGGGCCTTCCACCCGTCCCAGTCCTCCTCGTCCATGCCGTCCTCGATCGAGACGACGGGGAAGCGCGCGCGGACGTCGTGCCAGTAGTCGGCCATCTCCCCCGGCGTCAGGGTCCGCCCCTCGTGCTCGAGCACGTAGTTGCCGTCATCGAAGAACTCGCTCGTCGCCGGGTCGAGGGCGATCATCAGGTCCACGCCCGGCGCGTAGCCGGCCGACTCGATCGCATCGATCAGGAAGTCGAGTGCCGCCTGATTGGAATCGAGGTCCGGCGCGAAGCCGCCCTCGTCTCCCCCACCGGTCGACAGCCCCTTCTTGCCCAGGATCCCCTTGAGCGCGTGGTAGGTCTCTGCTCCCATCCGCAGGCAGTCCGTGAAGGTCTCCGCGCCGGCCGGTACGACCATGAACTCCTGGAAGTCGACCTTGTTGTCGGCGTGGGCCCCGCCGTTGAGCACGTTCATCATCGGCACCGGAAGCAGAGTCGCCTGCCCCGCATCCTTGGCGCCGGTCGCCGCATAGAGCCCGCCGAAGTACTCGTAGAGCGGCTGACCGGCGTCGGCCGCCGCGGCCTTGGTCGCCGCCAGCGAGGCGCCGAGGATCGCGTTGGCGCCCAGCCGGCCCTTGTTGGGCGTGCCGTCGAGCTCGATCATGGTCCGATCGAGGGCGGGCTGATCGGACGGATCCGCGCCCTTCAGCGCGTCCGCGATCTCGCCGTTCACGTTCGCAACCGCCCTGCCGACCGCCTTACCGCCGTACTCGTCGCCGCCGTCGCGCAGCTCCACCGCCTCGTACTCGCCGGTGGAGGCGCCCGATGGCACCGCCGCGAGGCCCCGAGCGCCGGAGTCGAGCAGGACCTCGACCTCGACCGTCGGGTTGCCCCGCGAGTCGAGCACCTGCCGCCCGTGCACGCTCTCGATCTTGGCCATCGGGCCGGGAAAGCTATCGGGAATCGGGCTGGCTCAATCCTCAGCCTCGGCGACCCGCTGGGCCGCCTGGCGCAGGGCGAGTTCCGGGTCCACGCCCAGGCGGCGGGAGGCGGCCACCGCCTCGAGGAGCAACGTTCCGACGAGGTGCTCTGCCTCGGCTCGCGTCGCCGGATCGGACTTCGGGCCGCCCGGCTTCTCGCTTCCTGAATCGGGTGGCTTTTCGGCTTCGCCTCCAAGCCCCCTCGCATCTCCCTCGGGGTCGACGCGCCGCAGCACCTTGCGGGCGTAGAGAAGCGCCGGGAGGTTCTCGGGCAGCTCGGCGGGCTCTCCCCCACCGCCCTCGACCTCGCGCTTGATCTCCTCCCACTGCGAAAGGACCTGGCCGGCGGTCTCCAGCTCGCGATCCCCATACACGTGCGGGTGCCGGCGGATCAGCTTCGCGGCGCAGGACTCCGCGACCGCGGCCAGGTCGCCCTCGCCGCGCTCCTCGAGCAGCAGCGAGAGGAAGACGACCTGGAAGAGGACGTCTCCCAGCTCGTCGACCATCGCCTCGGTGTCGTCGCGGTTCGCGGCGTCGGCCAGCTCGTAGGCCTCCTCCACGGTATGCGGCACGATCGAGCGGGCATCCTGCTCGCGGTCCCACGGACACTCACGGCGCAGTCGCCGGGTGACCTCGTCGAGGTGCATGAGGGCGTCGAGATACGAGGGCGCGGCTATGCGACGGTCCCGAGCTGCGTCAGCCGCCGGGGGCGAGCCCGGAGAGACCTCCGGGGAGGCTGCTCGGGGACGAGGTGCCCGCACCCGCCGGGTGGGGGCCCTGCGGCGAGCCCGCGTTGGCGGTGCTGAACGGCTTGAAGGATCCCGGTGCGCCGGGCGTCGGCCCGCTGCCAGTGCACTGCAGCTGGCCGCTCGTGGAGCTCGCGCCCTGTGTCGCCTGTGCCTCCTGGCAGAGAGCGAAGACGGGCGCAGGGCATCCCTGGCCGGACTGCCCGGGTTGTGACGGCGCGAGCTTCTTGGGATCGCAGGTCGGCGAGGCTCCGTTGAAGTTGTCGCAACCCTGAACCTCGTAGCCGCTGGCGCACTGGGTCAGGTTGGTCCAATAGTCGCGGAAGTCCCCCCCGAATGAGCTCAGTGCCTGCTGCTGCTGCTGAGACTTGATCTGCGTCTTGATCTGATCGCTGATCCTGCCGGCGCTCGTGCCGGTGGAGGCGGCGGCGGTGTCATTGAGGCCCTGCACGTGCTCGGGGGTCGCCGAGATCACCTCGAAGACGAAGTTGCCCGTGGAGGTGACCACCGGTCCCTGTACCTGGCCGGTTGGGGCCTTGAAGATGTCGTCATCCAGCGGCTGCTGGAAGGACCCGGGGACCACGTCGGTGCGGAGGCCGCCCTTGTCCTTGGAGGTCGGATCGGTTGAGTACTGGGCGGCGACCTTCTTCCAGTTCGCGTCCGAGTCGTCGGTGCGGAGCGCCTGATAGGCCGCGTCGATCTGATGTGCGTCCTTGTTCTGGACGATCCGGATGGTCCGCTTGGCCGGCTGCGTGAACTGGCTCTTGTTGGCGTCGTAGTAAGCCTGGACGTCGCTCTCCGAGGGCGAGCCGACGCTGTTCTGGATGTTCTCCTGGATCTTGTTCTGGATCAGCTGGAGCTTGGCGCGCTCGAGAACGTCCGCGTCGGTGAGGCCCGCCTGGTCGCGCGCCTGCACGTACTCGGCCTGGGACTTGAACTGGGACTTGATCTGCTGGAGGGACTGCTGCACCTGCGTGTCGGTGAAGGTGAGGCCCTGTCTGTTCGCCTCTCCGACGAGCCAGGCGATCTGGAGATCCGTCTGCATCGCCTGGTCCTTGATCTGCTTGTACTGGGGATCGCTCGGCTGCGGGACCGTCTGCTGGCCGGCCTGCTTCGCCGTCTGCAGGAGGGAGCGGTTGAAGTTCGCCTTGCTGATGTGCCCGCTGTCCACGAGGCCCGGGATGTTGATGCTGGAGTCGTCGATCACGGCGACGTCATCGGAGGGCACGCTCGGGTGTCCAACGCCGACGGCGGCCCCGACGATCACCACCATGACCAAGAGCGTGGCGCCGAAGAGGATCGCCATGTTCCGCTTTGAGAAGAATCCGCGGTTCACAGGGGCGGCAGCATAGCCATCGCGGTCTAAGTCGGCGCTAAGCCCGAAGCGGGCGCCAGGGATGCCGTCGCCGCTCCGAGCCCCTCGACGAGCGCCAGGAGCGCGCCGAGGCGCGCGCCAGCCTCCTCCGGCACCGGGACGGCGACCGTGCGCTCCCGCCATTGGTAGATCGCCTCCGGCACGCGCTCGTTGAGCGCCGCGACGCGCTCGGAGTCGAGCTCGATCGGCGAGACCCGCAGGCGCCCGGCGCGGAACTCCACGTCGCGCACCCCTGCGTCACCCAAGGCGATCCGGACTCGTTGGAGGTCGAGCAGGTTCGCGACCGACTCCGGGAGCGGGCCAAAGCGGTCCTCGAGCTCCTCGCGGAGCGCCCGCAGCTCGCCAGGCTCCCGGGCCGCGGCCACGCGCCGGTGGACGTCGATCTTGGCGGCCTCGAACGGGATGTAGTCCGCCGGCACGTAGGCGTCCACATCGACATCGATGCGCACCGGCTCCCGCGGCTCCGCGGGGAGCTCCTCGGCACCGGCTCGGAGCTCCTCGGCGGCGTCCTCGAGCATCTGGCAGTAGAGCTCGAAGCCGACGGCCGCGACGTGGCCCGACTGCTCGTCTCCAAGCAGGTTGCCGGCGCCGCGGATCTCGAGGTCGCGCATCGCGACCCGGAAACCCGAGCCGAGCTCGGTGTTGTCCGAGAGCGTCGCGAGCCTGGCCGCCGCGTCCGGGGAGAGAGTCTCCACGGAGGGATAGAGCAGGTAGGCGAAGGCCCGCTCGCGGCTCCGGCCCACCCGGCCGCGGATCTGGTACGCCTGCGCGAGGCCGAGCTGATCGGCGCGCTCGACCAGCAGCGTGTTCGCGGTGGGGATGTCGAGACCCGACTCGATGATCGTCGTCGCGACCAGGCAGTCGTGCTCGCCGCGAACGAATGCCAGCATCGTCGCCTCCAGCTCCAACTCGTCCATCTGACCGTGCGCCTCGGCGAAGCGCACGCCGGGGCAGAGGGCGCGCAGGCGCTCGGCGGTCTCGTGCAGGGAGTCGATCCGGTTGTGGAGGAAGAAGATCTGGCCGCCCCGCTCCTTCTCGCGCATGATCGCCCGCCTGACGAGGTCCTCGTCGTAGGGGCCGACGTGGGTCCGCACCGGGCGGCGTCCCTCGGGCGGGGTCTCGATCACCGAGATGTCCCGGAGGCCGGCGAGCGACATCTGCAGCGTCCGCGGTATCGGCGTCGCCGACAGCGAGAGCACGTCGACCTTGAGCTTGAGCTGGCGCAGCAGCTCCTTCTGCTTCACACCGAAGCGCTGCTCCTCGTCAACGATCATCACGCCCAGGTCCTTCCCCCGGACGTCCCTGGAGAGCAGGCGGTGCGTACCGATCAGGATGTCGACCCGGCCCTCGCTGAAGCGTTCGAGAGCGTCCTTGACCTCCGCGGGCCTGCGCAGCCGGGACACCATCTCGACGTTGAACGCGGTGTCGGCGAAGCGCTCCCGGAATGTGCCGAAGTGCTGCTGGGCGAGGATCGTGGTCGGCACCAGCATCATCACCTGCTTGCCGTCGGCGACCGCCTTGTGGGCGGCGCGCAGCGCGATCTCCGTCTTGCCGTAGCCGACGTCGCCGCAGATCAGGCGGTCCATCGGCCGCTCCGACTCCATGTCCGCGTTGACCGCGTCGATCGCGTCCATCTGGTCCACGGTCTCCCGATACGGAAACGCCTGCTCGAAGTTGAGCTGCATCTCGCCGTCGGGCGGGAAGGCGTGTCCCTTGCGGACCTGGCGCTCGGCATAGAGGTTGATCAGCTCGCCGGCCATCGCGCTTGCTGCGCGGCGCGCCCGGGACTTGAGGTTCTGCCAGCGTTTGCCACCCAGCGGGCTGAGCGCAGGCTCATCGCCCTCCGCGCCGATGTAGCGGCTGATGCGCGCGAGCTGGTCGGTGGGTGCGAACACGCGGTCCCCGCCGCGGTACTCGAGCTCGAGGTAGTCGCGGGTGACGCCGGCGAGCGTCTTGGTGTCGAAGCCGGAGAACCGCGCCACGCCGTGGTCCTCGTGGACCACGTAGTCGCCCACGCGCAGCTCGATCGCGGCGGCGAGCCTCGCTCTGGCCGACACCGGGGTTGCGGCCCGCCGGCGGTGCACCAGGCGCCTCTGCGGAATCACCGCCAATTGCAGCTCTGGAGCCAAGAAACCCTCCCGCAGTCGCGCCTCGGCGAAGCTCACACCCGGCTCCTCGGGGGCCCTCTCCCCCAGGAACGGCACGTCGATGCGGCTCAGGTTGAAGCGCGCGCGCTCGGCCTCGCCGCGGCCCTCGAACGCGACCACTGTCCGGTAGCCGGAGCGGGTCAGCTTCTCCAGCTCACCCTCGGCCTCGGCCAGCGTCCGCGACGGGAACTCCGCTCTCTGCGCCCTGAAGGAGTGCTTCTGGCCGCTGTCGGCGCCCAGGGAGAGCCGGGCCCGGTCCTGGAGGGCCGCGGAGACGTCGACGTAGAGGCGACGGGCGTCCTCCTCGACCATCGACGCGGTGACGTCCTCCCAGTGGTCGTGCAGGGCTCCCGGGATCTCCTCCTCCGCGGCGATCGCCACCAGCGCCTCGTCCGGCACCAGGTCGAGCGGGGCGAGGAAGCTCCAGGGATCGACCTCCCCCCTGTGCTCGGCCGAGAGCTCCGCGGCCGGGGCGAGCTCGACGCGGTCGGCCTCGCCGAGGGATCGCTGGGTGAAGACCGAGAAGCGGCGCATCGAGTCGATCTCATCGCCGAAAAGATCGACGCGGATCGCCTGCTCCTCGGTCGCCGGGTAGACGTCGAGGATCCCGCCGCGGACGGCGAACTGGCCGCGCTCCTCGACCTGGTCGGTGCGGTCGTAGCCGGCATCGGCGAGCAGCAGGGTGACGTCGTCGAGATCGACGCTCTCACCCTTGTGGAGCGCGAGGGCCTCGGGCCGCAGCTCGGGGTCCGGGACCTTCTCGGCGAGCGCGATCGCGCTGGCGACGACGACCGCGTCGGGCTCGGCCATCGCGTTCATCGCAGCGATCCGCAGTCCAGCCAGGTGAGGGGGCGGGTCGAGGTGCGACTCGAACGTCGTGCCGCGCGAGGGATAGACGAGGACGGAGCGAGGCGCCAGGAAAGCCTTCAGGTCGCCGGCCAGGTCGCGCGCGGAGGGGTCATCCGCAGCCACAACCACGACCGGGCCGGCCGGGCCATCGGCCCTATCCCCGATCAGCGCGGCGAGCAGGTACGGGCGCATCGAACCCGACACGTAGGCGTCGATCGTCGCCCCGTCGGAGGAACGCAGCGCCTCGCGGAGCGCCCGCAGGCGCTCGTTCTGCTCGGCGATCTCCAGTAGCGGTTTCAGGCTCATGATCCATCCGGGCGGAATCGCGCACGACGAACGACCCGAATCGGCGATTCGGGTCGTTCCTCCGGGCACGGGCCCGGCCTCAATCGAGCTTAGCTACCTGACTCGCCCGGCCGCTCGAAGCGCCAGAGCGAGACCGGATCGGCCTCTCGCTCCAGTGCCACCGCCGCGGCGGCGCCCGGGCCGACGTCTAGATCCACCAGCACCAGCCCGTCTGGTCCGGTGCGTCCTCCGAGCCCCTCTCCCCGGCATTTGAGCGCGGCCTCATGACGCACCCAGAGCCGCAGGAACTCCGGCTCGAGCTCCCCGGCGGCGAGGGCGCGGAGGCGCTCGGCCTCCGCCTGACCGAACTCGCGCTCGGCCACCGCGAGCGGGTCGCCGACCCGTCCCGCCAGTTCGACGTCGATCCCGACCGGATTCTCGCGGGCGAAGGCGAACAGCGCCAGCCCTCCGGAGTGGGAGAGGTTGAACTCGACTCCGTCGGCGCCGGCCACGCTCGGCTTGCCCCGCTCGCCCCACTCGAGCTCGATCGCCCCGGGACCGCGGCCGAGGTAGCCGCCCAAAAGGTGGCGCAGGACGGCTCGGCCACGCGCCCAGCGCTCCCGGCTTCGCTCCGAGCTCAAACGGCCGGCCCGCTCGCGCTCCTCCGTCGAGAGCGCGTTGTGGCCGATCCACTCCAGATCATCTAGATCCGCGCGCCAGACGTGGAGGACACCGGGGTCGAGGCGCATGTAGCTAGCTGCGGTCGCGGTACGGAAGGCCGGGCCCGGTGCGCTGCCACTCGACCTGGCCGCGTCCCTCGTCGGCGGAGCGCTCGACCACTCCGTCCCACCGATGCAGCATCGCCTTGAGGCGGGCCACGGCCTCGGGCGGGTGGGCCGCGACCTCCTCGGCGAGGTCGAGCGCAGCGTCCTCTGTGCCCGCGGCCGGCGCCACGCGGTGCACGAGCCCCATTCGCAGGGCCTCGTCAGCGCTCACATTGCGTGAGGCGAGCAGCAGGTACTTGGCGGTGGAGAGGCCGCAGAGCGTGACCAGGCGAGCCGGACCGACTGGCACGCCGAGCTCGGCGCCCGGGAAGCGCATTCGCAGGTTGGAGCCGCCGACCCGCAGGTCGCAGGCGACCGCTATCTCGGCTCCCCCGCCCACCACCGAGCCGTGGCAGGCGGCGACGGTCGGCTTCGGGAAGCTCGTCAGCTCGTCGTAGAGCTGGGCGAATAGCTCCATGCGCCGAACCCTGCCCTCCTCGTCGAGCTCCTCGCGTACGTCCGCACCGGCGGAGAGGCCGAGGTGGTCGTTTGAGGAGATCACCAGGACGCGCACCTCCTCGTCCTCCTTCGCCCGCGCCAGGTGGACGAGCAGCTCCTCGAGCATCGCGGTGTTGATCGCGTTGCGCGCCTTCTCTCGCTCGAGGCGGATCAGCGCGACCTGCCTCTCGTTGACCGTGTAGCTCGTCAGCGGCATCAGTTCACGGACTCCTCCGACTCGGGTTTGGCTCCGGCGATCTGCTCGACCAGCCTCTCGGTCTCGTCCGCGACCTCGCGGACCAACCGCAGGACGTCGTCATCCGGCTCGCGGAACCGTGAGAGGACGTAGCTGGAGACCACCTCGGGGTCGGTGCTGTCGGGTCGGCCGACCCCTCCCCGCACCCGCCAGAACTCACGGTCGCCCAGGCCCTGGGCGAGGCTCTTCAGGCCGTTGTGACCGGCCACGCCGCCGCCGAGCTTGCTGCGCACTTCGCCGAAGGGAAGGTCGATCTCATCGTGGACCGCGATCACCTGATCCAATGAGACACCCAGCTCGCCGCGGGCGGGGCCCGCCGCGGAGCCGGACTCGTTCATGAAGGTCTGGGGCATCAGCACAGCGACGCGGGGACCGTCCACGCCGGTGCGACCCTCGGCGATCAGGCCCCCATAGCGCTTCCGCGCCCTGGGCAGCTGCCAACGCCGGGCGAGCTCGGACGCCACCTCGAAGCCGAGGTTGTGCCGTGTCCCCGCATACTGGGCTCCGGGATTCCCGAGACCGACGATCAAAGCATCGGCCCGCCCGGCGCCGCGCTCGGAGTGGCGCCTGCGCCGTCGCAGCGACCAGCGGCTAATCGCCGCCTCCGCCACCACCTCCGTCACCGCCGCCGCCTCCATCGCCGCCGCCCCCGCCGGAGTCGCCGCCGCCCCCCGAGTCGCCCCCGCCCGAGTCAAAGCCGCCCTGGGCGTCCCAGCCGCCCGGCGCATCCTGCGAGCCGGGATCCTGCAAGCCCTGGGGTTGGCCGGGGTCCTGCTGGCCACTCCCCTCCTGGCCTCCATGGTGGTGCGACTCGCTCTGGTCGATCGGGGGCTGCTGGTACTGGTAGGAGTCGTCGCGCGTCGGCGATCCGCGTTGACCCCGCCGACCGAAGAGGCGATCCAGGAGGCCCACTACTCGCCGCCGCCGGAGTCCTCGCCGCCCTCGCCCTCGGATGGGGCTTCGCCCTCGCCCTCGCCCTCGGCGGCCTCCTCACCCTCGGGAGCCTCCTCGCCCTCGCCGACGAGCTCGGCCTCCTCCTCGACCTCGGGCTCGGGCTCCTCCTCGACGCGCGGCGGGCTCAGGGTGGCGATGGTGATCTCCTCGAGCTCATCCGCCATCAGCTTGACACCGCTGGGAATGGAGACAGAAGCGAGGTTGATCGTGTCGTTGATCTCCATCTCGGAGACGTCCACGACGATCTGCTCGGGAATCGCGGTCGGCAGGGCCTCGACGGTGACCTCGCGGGTGACGTGCTCGAGCACGCCTCCCTCGCGAACGCCCGGAGCGTTGTCGACGCCTTCGAGCTCGATCGCCACCTCCGCCTGGATCTCCTCGTCGAGGCGGACCTCGAGGCAGTCCAAGTGCGTGACGTCACCGCGAACAGGGTGATGCTGCTGCTCCTTGATCACCACGGGGACGGTCTTGGAGCCGTCGACCTCGAGGTCGAGGAGCGTCTGCCCCTCCGAGAGGACGGTGCGAAGCTCGCGGGCCGGGACCTGGAAGGGCCGCGCCTCCCCGCCCTGGCCGTAGACGACACCCGGCACCAGACCGTCCTTGCGGAGGCGGCGGGTGGCCCGCGATCCGAATACCTCGCGAGGTGAGACCTTGAGTGTGGTTCGGTCCTGTGCCATGTGCCGTTACCAAAAGGGTGGCGCTTTCGCGCCCCCTCGCACAACCCGCCGGGACATCCCGGAGAGCTACGCTCGGGCGCCAGGATAGAAAATGTGTGGAGGCCATGAGCAGCGACCCAGAAACCGACCGTCCGGATGAGCGAAACCCCTCCCCTGAGGAGGGAGAGGGAGAGAGCGGGGGCATAGAGATCCTGCGCTCCGACCTCGGCGACAGGACGCGCACGGAGCAGCCCGAGCCCGAGGAGCAGGAGACGGAGATCCCCCAGACGCGGATCGGGCGTTCCGCGAAGCTCGGCACCGCCATCGGAGCCCAGGCCACCCGCTACGCGGGCACCGCCGCGGCCAACGTGGTCCGTTCCGACGAGAAGGCCCAGGAGCGCCTGGAGACCCGGCACCTCGAGACCGCGCTCAAGATGGCCTCGGTCCTCGGGGAGATGAAGGGCGCCGCGATGAAGATCGGGCAGATGGCGTCGTTCATCGACGCGGACTTCCTGCCCCCCGAGTACCGGGAGATCTACCAGGAGGAGCTCTCGAAGCTCCGCACCCGCGCCCCGGCGATGCCCTGGGAGAGGGTGCGCGAAGTGCTCGAGGAGGAATACGACGACAGCCCGGAACGAGTCTTCGCCTCGATCGAGCAGGAGGCGTTCGCCGCCGCCTCGATCGGGCAGGTCCACCGGGCCAGCCTGCACGACGGGACGCCGGTGGCGGTCAAGATCCAGTACCCCGGGATCGCCGACGCACTCGAGTCGGACATGGCCAACGCCGGCATGCTGGTGCGACTGGCGCGGGTGCTGGCACCGGGCCTGGACGCCAAGGCGGTCGCCTCCGAGCTCCGGGAGCGGGTGCTGGAGGAGCTGGACTACGAGTTCGAGGCGCAGAACCAGCGCAACTTCGCGCGCGCCTACGACGGGCACCCGTTCATCTTCGTTCCAAAGGTTCATTCCCGGCTCTCCCGCCGGCGGGTGCTGGTCACCGACTACGTCGAGGGGCGCGGCTTCGACGAGGTCAAGGAGCTGATGCAGGACGAGCGCGACATCTTCGGCGAGATCGTCTTCCGCTTCTGCTTCGGCTCGATCTACCACCTGCAGCACTTCAACGCAGACACGCACCCCGGCAACTACCTGCTCATGGACGACGGCCGGGTCGCCTTCCTCGACTTCGGGATGACCAAGCGCCTGACGACCCAGCAGATCCAGCTCGAGCAGCGGGCGGTGGACGCCGCCAGCCGCGACGATCCGGACGGCCTGCGCGATGCGCTGCACGATCTCGGCTTCGTCTCCGACACCAGCCGCGTGGACGCCGAGCGCCTGATGGAGCACGTGAAGATGGTCGGCGGCTGGTACCTCGAGGACGGCGAGGTCCAGATCACTCCGAAGCGTGTGATGAAGATGATCGAGGTCACCTCCGACCCGCGCTCGGACTTCTTTGACCTGCTCCGCAAGGAGAGTCTGCCCGCCGACGAGCTGATGGGCCGCCGGATGGAGACAGGACTGCTCGCTGTGCTGGCCCAGCTGCGCGCAACCGGCAACTGGCACCGGATCATGCGGGAGTGGGTCTACGCCGATCCACCCTCGACCGTGCTCGGCGGGGTGGAGTGGCGCTTCTTCGAGCGCCGCGGCACGAGGCAGACGCCCGGGCTGCCGACCAGGGTCTAGCTAGCCGGCGTCCTTCAGGGCCGCGTGCGGATGGCCCTCGACGACCTCGAAGAGGCGCGGGTCGTTCGAGCAGATCCCGTCCACTCCCATCTCGAGCAGCTCCCGCATCCGACCCACGTCATCGACGGTCCAGGCGATCAGCTCCACGCCTATCTGGCGGGCGGCCTCGACCGCCTTCGGCGTGATGATCGGGTGGTAGACCCAGACGGCGTTGACGTCGAGCTCGGGCCCCCTCTTGGCGAGGATGCCGGGGTAGCGGCGGCGGAGCGTCGCGAGGCCCGCCTTGAGCGCCGGCGAGGCCCAGCCGTACTGGGTCCAATCGCGCTTCGTCTTCGGATAGGTCCAGCCGAGACGCAGGTCCGGCGCCAGCTGGCGCAGCTTCTGCAGGCTCTCGATCTCCTGCGTGGAGACCATCGCGCGGGCGGTCAGTCCGCGACCCTCGAGCGCGCCGGCGAGCTCGGCCTCGCGTCCTGAAAGCTTCAGGTCACAGTCGATCTCGACCTTGTCCAGCGGGGGCTCGAGGAAGAGGTCGAGCGCGTCCGCCAGCTCCATCGGCCGGCGACGGAGGGCGTCGTCGAAGTCGTGGGCGACAATAAGCGTGCCCTCCCGCTCCCGGAGGACATCGAGCTCGATCATGTCGACGCCGTTCTCGACGGCGACGTCGAAGCTCTCGGCCGTGTTGCCGGCGACGATCGCGTCAGCGCCCTTGTGGCCGACGCGCCGGTAGGTGAAGGCGCGCTCGGGCTTCTCCTTGGGCGCCTCCCCTCCCTCCTTGGGCTTGGGCGGCATGGCGGCGCAGACTAGAGGTACCTGCGGCTGATTGACTCTGCCCTGATGCGGCGCGCCTGGATCCTCGGATTCGTGCTCGCGACACTGATCGCCGGCTGCGGCGGGGGTGGCGGCAGCGACCAACAAAGCGCCCGGGACGTCGCCCAGTCATACGTCGAGGCCCGCAACCAGGGCGATGCCGCCAAGGTCTGCGAGATGTACAGCGAAGCGCTGATCAAGTCGCTCCGGACAACCAACTGCGTCGCCTTCGTCCGGGAACAGACCTCGGGGACCGCCACCGACCTCTCACTCGTGAGCGTCGCGCAGCACGGCGATCAGGCCACCGCCACCATTCAAGCCCGGGTCGGGGGCAGCGTCGCGAATGCGATCGCGCCGATCCAGCTCAAGCTCACGCGCGAGGACGGTGAGTGGCGGATCTCGAGGCTCGGAGGCTCGGGCGGCTAGAACCGGATCAATCTCTTAGGCACCCCTGCCACGTAGACAGTTGAAGTGTCTGCGGAGAACGTGAACGTGGTCCGGAGCTATTTCGAGGCTCGGGAGCAAGCGGCATTTCGTCTTCCCGAACGAGGCGACCGTGACCTAAGCCACACCCAGCTCGTGCCCTCTGTCACACACCTCCCGCCAGCACTGGGGGAGCATGGAAGAGGCCCAGGGAACCCTGAGGAGGGGTTGAGCCGAGGAGAAGATCATGTCCGTTGCGGTGTCGGTGCTCGAGCAGAACGAGGAGGAGGGCCGAGCCGGCATCGGCGTTCCGAAGGTCCGGCAAGAACCCACCTTTTTTGCCTCCCTTGAGCTCAGCTGGAAGATGGCCGAGCTCTACGCGCTGGAGGAAGTGGATTTTCCAGGTCTTCCGCGACCTGTGCGACGCCTTCAACAGTCTCGGAGAGAGCCAGCTCGGTCACCCGTTTGGGGCCAAGCCGTTTCGGTATCTGCACGAGAACGTCGAACTCCAAGACTATCCCGGCATTCCAGGGGCGACCTGGCATGAGGGGCACGCTGGAGCCCTGCAATGGACCACGAATCTCTGGGAGTCCTTCGGGGACTTCCATTTGGAGCCACGGGAATTCATCCGTGCAGGACGAGGCCGGTTCGTGTGCGTCACCGCCACTCTTGGGCGGGGTCGCCGCAGTGGCGTCCAGCTGAGCCTGACCGCTTACGCCGTCGTCACCGTCGAGGACGACCAGATCAGGCGCATCGCGATAGCCGCCCGCCGGGAGGAGGCCATCGAAGCCGCCTGGCTATCGGAGTAACTCGCAGGCCGGCCCGCCGCTGCGGTGCGCGGGCAGCTCTTTGAACAGCTTGGCTCCCACCGGCGGAGATCTCGGAGACCGTCGTCGGTGAAGATCCGCCGGATCGAGTCGGCGAGGGTCTGCCGCTTCGACGAAGAAGCACTGCAAGAAGAAAAAGCGGTAGCGCCCTGATGGGGCTGGTCGCGCGCCTACCCGGGGGGCTGGCAAGGACTCCTGAGAGGCATTGGCCCGCACGAAGCGGTCGGGAAAATGCGGCTCTACCCAACGGGTGTGATGGTCGGCGCGAGAGATGAACGACCCAACATGGCTCTTCATTCAGTTCTGCTGGGTCGCTTGGCTGGTCTATTGGGCCGTCATGGCCTTCACGACCAAGCGGACCGTCGAGCGCGGAGGCTGGGTTGCCTATCGCCTTGTGGCCCTCTTCCTGATCGTCGGACTGGTCGCAGGTGCGCGCCTCCTGCACATCTCTGCGCACTCCGATCTCTGGCACACGACGACTGCATTGGGAGTCTTGACCGACGCCCTCGTCGCCGCGGGACTGGCGTTCACCGTCTGGGCACGGGTTGCCTTGGGACGCAATTGGAGTGCGGAGGTGACCTTCAAGCAAGACCATGAGCTGATCGAGTCCGGCCCCTACGCGCTAGCGCGGCACCCGATCTACACCGGTCTAATCATCATGGCGCTCGGCACCGCGATCAACTACGGGAGGGCTTTCGGTTTCGTGGTGTTCGTTGCGCTCTGCGGAGGGCTTTGGTGGAAGGCCCGGGAGGAGGAGCGTGTAATGAGCAGCCACTTTCCCGAGGCCTACGCGCATTACAAGGCGCGCGTGCCCGCGATCATCCCGTTCCTTCTCTGAGCCACAGGCGAGAAGCGGCTATTCCACGACCAGAACAGATTTGGAGCAAATCAGGCCGACACTGAAGGTTTCTGGCTACCTCGCCCTTGTTGGCAGGTTGAGCGTCTCACTTTCAGGGACACCCTCGCCGAGTTCCTTGTGACGTTCGATCTCCGCATCGAGCTCGGCGCCGAACAGGAGGGCCACGTTGGTGAGCCACAACCACGCCACCAGCACGATCGCGCCCGCGAAAGCCCCGTAGAGAGCGCCCACGTTGGCCACCTGCGAGATGTAGGCCGAGAAGCCGACCGAGGCGGCCAGCCAGATGAGCACTCCCACGAACGCCCCGGGCGTGACCCAGCGAAACGCCCGCTGCTTCACGTCGGGCGTGACGTAGTAGATCAGGGCGAATATCAGCATGGTGACGGCCAGGGTCCCCGGCCAGCGAGCGACGCTCCAGATCGACGCGGCGGTGGGACCAAGGCCGATGAAGCCGAAGAGGTCCCCGGCGAATCGGCCGCCGATGAAGAGCATGATGAGACTCGCCAGCACCAGGCCCATGAGCACGAAGGTGAAGATGATGTCGGTTGACTTGCGCCGCAGGAAGGTGCGGCCGCCACCCTCGAGCTCGAAGACCACGTTGAGAGCTCGGCGAGCAGCCTCGAGCACGCCGGTGGTCCCATAGAGAGTGAGCGCGATGCTGACCGCGAAGGCCGTCACCGCCGATCCTTTGTGCTGGAGGGCTTGGCGCAAAGAGCTGTCCAGCGGCACGAGGGCCGAGTGGGGCACGACGTCGCGCAGGTAGTTGATGATCGCGTTGTAGGTGCTCGGGTACTCACCCAGTAGTCCCAGCAATGAGAGGCCGAGCAGGGTGGCGGGAAAGAGGGACATCAACGAGTAGTAGGTGAGCGCCGCTGCGTGCTGGGTCATCTGGTCGTCGTAAAACGACACCAGCGCGCGCTTGATCACTGCCACTGCTGATCGCATCCGGTCCTTTCTACCCGGCGACCAGGGGTTCAGGACTGCACTAGACACCTGCGATGGTTGTGACAATGCACCCCGACCTCGATTCGTGGCTGCCCGACCCGCAGGTGCGGGCTCGTCATCGCCGCTCCGCCGAAGCCGATGCCGATCGACTGTGGCACGCGGCAGAGAAAGTACGGCTCAGTGACGCGCCCGCTCTTGGACGGGCCGTTCGCTGGCGAATCCCTGGCACCTCGCCGGACCTGTCCTTCCGTGACCTGTTCCGGCAATACCCCTTTGCGGTGATCGCGGAGGGATCTCGCTGGTCCGTTTCGGGCATGTGTGGGCGAATCTGGACCCTTCGGCGAGACTACCCTCGAATCGGGGGGTCAGACGACTTCTTGGCGTGGGAGGAGCGGGGGACTGTCCGGGTCGTCTTGGCTCACTGGATCGAGCGGGACGGGCCCGGACGAAACTCGCTCGTCAGCGAGGCACGGATCAAACCGCTCGACCGTCGGGCTGGCTTGCGCCTCCGGGCACTGTGGGCAGTAGTCGGGCAGTTCGAGCGGTTCATCGGCGGTGAGGTCCTGCGCGCCGCGGTCCGAGATGCCGAGCGGGCCTGATGGCTCCCTGGGCGAGAGTCTGATCAGAGAGCGCTTCCTCCTGAGGGACTCACTCCGAGACCTCTTTGACCTTCAAGATCGCGACATGGGCCGGGTTGACTCCGACTGAACCATCGGCCCCGTGCTCGGTGAACCAGGCGAGACGCGATTGGCCCGATCGAGCAGCATCGGAGAGCTTGCTCTCGACTTCGTCCAACGTTCCCTCCACCACGAAGACGTCGCCGTTGAGGAGCTTGACTTCCGCGTAAGCCACCGCGAGCCATGGTAGTCAGGGCGGAGCCATAGGCTTCGCGCGCACGTGAGCACCGCCAGAGACATCCGAACATCCGGCGTGCGGCCCACTGTCGCCGTGGTGACCGACAGCACCCCCTACCTGCCTCAGGGGCTGATCGACCGCTGGGGAATCTGCGAGGTCAACCTGTATGTGGGCTGGGATGGAGACCTTCGGCCCGAGGACGAGTACCGCGACCTCGACACCTTCTATGCGCGGCTGCGCGAGTCCCCGACGCTGCCGGCGACTTCGCAGCCCTCGGTGGGGGACTTTCGCGCCTGCTACGAGCCGCTCGTCGCTGCGGGGCGCGACGTCGTCTCCGTCCACATAGCCGCCGGCATCTCGGGGACGTGCGAGAGCGCAACTGAGGCGGCGCGTTCCCTGGCCAGAGAAGGGCATCCTGGGCGCATAGAGGTGGTCGACAGCCAGACCGGCGCGGGGGGTCTCGGCTGCCTCGTCGTGGCTGCGGCACGCTCGGCCGAGCAGGGCGCAGAGCTGGGCGTCGTCGTCGATGCCGTTCGCCAAGCCCGCGAGCGACTTGAAATCTGGTTTGCCCTGGACACTCTCGAATACCTGCGCCGCGGCGGGCGAATTGGGGCGGCGCAGGCGATGCTCGGGACGGCTCTGAAGATCAAGCCGATCTTGACCTTCGGCACCGAGATCACTCCGGTCGGTCGCGTCCGAACCAAGTCCCGGGCGTTGGAGCGGATGAACGAATATCTGCATGAGCTGCACGACCGCGGAGCAACGGACTGGGTCGTGCAGCACGCCCAGTCACCCGAGGACGCCGAACTCCTGGTCGCTTACGGCACCGAGATCTTCGGCGCGGGTCCGCTCTTCTGCACTGAGGTGGGGCCGGTGCTCGGCACGCACCTCGGATCCGGAATGCTCGTTGGAGGCGTCGTGGGCGGCTGAACTGTTCAGCGCCGGCGGCACCGCTTCTAGCTCGGCGGGTAAGGCTGGAGAGCTGGTTCTCTGACGTTCGTTCTGCTGTGCATCGCTGAGTGTCGCGATGTGCGGATTAGCAGGGAATTCGCCGACCCCAGGGCCGCCCGAGTGCCGCTCTATGTCGTTCTGTAGGCGTGTACGTTCGTTAGCAATCCGTTAGCACTGTGAGACGCGCTACCCGGTGGCTTCTTCGCGTCTAGTTCGGCAAGGGAATCCGCTTGTCGGTGGTCTCCTCTTCGTCTGAATCCAGTGGGACGGCCTCGACGAGTTATTGCTCAACGCCAAAAAGCGAACGGCCCCCGGAGGGACCGCTAGCTCCCTGACATACAGGAGGGGGACGCGCCCCTTGGGGGGTGTCAAACGCGCCCCCCTCTGCGCAGATAACGATTCGCACTAGCTTCAGCTTGCGTTCGGGCGCTGAGGACTACATCCGCTTTGCATGGAAAGCAGCGGTCTCTGGGAGATACTGAGCAGGCGATGTCGGAGGAGAACGTTGAGATCGTGCGTGATCTCTACGAGACAGTGGCTCGGGGTGACGCCGCGGCCGTCCTCGCCCTCTACGACGCAGAAGTCGAGTGGGATATGACGCGAGGACCGCTCGCGGGCCTCACGGGATGGGGTGTCTATCGGGGGCACGAGGGCCTTCGGCGCTTCTTCCGCGAGCGCTATGAGGGAGGAGATCGAGGACGACTGCGAGGAGCTGATCGACGCGGGCGACCAGGTGATCTCCGTGACCACCACCCGAGGGCGCGGACGCCGGAGCGGCATCGAGATCGAGGGGACGAATGCCTCGATTTGGACAATTCGGGACGGCAAAATCGTCCGAGTGGCGTGGTTCGGGAGGCGCGACGAGGCCCTCGAAGCCGCCGGGCTGTCGGAGTAGGCGATGTCGGAGGAGAACGTCGAGGTCGTGCGAGCCGCCAGTCAGGCGTGGAATGCGGGCGACATGGATGCGTTCGCGAGCTGCACGACCCCGATGTGATCGCGAGGCCCGAGAAGGACTGGCCGGAGCCAGGCCCCTACATCGGTCGCGAGGCGGTCATGAGCTTCTACGAGCAACTCCGCGAAACCTGGGACGACGCCGACACGCTCGAGCTGACCGGCGACTTCAGTCACGCCGCCGACCGGGTTGTCGCCAGGTGGATCTGGCACGCCCAGGGGCACGGACCTGAGTCGAATATGGAAGTGACGACCACCTATAGCGTTCGCAATGGCAAAGTCCGCGAGGTCGAGTACTTCTGGGACCACGCCGACGCCCTCGAAGCCGCAGGGCTGGCGGAGTAGGCGATGTCCGAGGAGAACGTCGATGTGGCGAGGCAGTTGATTCAGGCCTTCAACCGCCGGGACCTGGCAGCCATGACCGAGAGATTCGCTCCCGAGGTCGAATGGACCCCGGGCGGCCCCGCCGCCGTGGAACGCGCCGTCTACCGAGGCCGCGACGAGGTCTCGAACGGGTTTGCGGAGACTTGGGAGACCTGGGAAGTGTTCGACCTCAAGGAGCACGAGACTCGTGATCTGGGTGACTCGATCCTGTGGTTGGGGCACGCGCAAATGAGGGGCGTCGCCGGCCACATCGAGCTCGACCAAGAGTTCGCGGTGCACCTCCTGATAGACGGCGGCAAGATCGTTCGAATCATGGGCTTCCGCACGTGGCAAGCGGCCCTCGAAGCCGCCGGGCTTACGGAGTAGGTGATGTCGCAGCAGAACGTCGAGGTTGTGCGGCGAGGTTGGGAGGGGTTCACTGCAGGCTTGGCGCGAGGTGACCCTTCTGGGGGCGCCTATGAGTCCGGAGCATTCGCCCCCGATTGCGAGTGGCTACCGCCTACGGAGTTTCCGGGGCCCCGGTCCTACCTGGGCCAGGAGGGGTTTGCCGAGTTCATGCGCCTCTGGACCGAGGACTTCGACCAGTTCGAGCTACGGCTTGAACGGCTTGTCGACGCCGGTGATGATCGCGTCGTGGGGTTGTTCCATCACACCGCAATCGGGAAGGCGAGTGGCGCCCCGGTCGAACTCCACCAGGGGCTTGTCTACGAGCTGGAGGATGGCCGCGTAATCAGGTGCCGTAACTACGGTGATCACGCCAGCGCCCTCGAAGCCGCCGGGATGCGGGAGTAGGCGATGTCGCAGGAGAACGTCGAAACAGTGGGCGAGGCTTGGGACGCGTGGCTTCGCGGCGACATGGACGCCCTCTTCGCCTCGTACTTCGACCGTGACGTTGTCTATGACCTGACGCACTTCCGCGAGTGGCCGGACCACACGTATCGTGGCTTGGAGGGCGTCCGACGCCTGTTGGCGGAATGGCGGGAACTCTGGGTCGCCATTGAAGCAGGTGTTGACGAGATCCTCGCTGTCCCCGACGGCCGCGTCGTGGTCCTCTCCTGGCAGCGCGGAAAGGGGCGGCAGAGTGGGCTTCCGATGGATATGGAGTGGGCGCAGGTCATCTCTGTTCGCGACGGCAAGATGACGCGCGTCGACGCCTTCGACGATCGCGCCGAAGCCCTTCGAGCCGCCGGGTTGTCGGAGTAGGCGATGTCCGAGGAGAACATCGAGATGGTCAGGGCCGCAATCGCTGCCTACAACCGGGGTGACCGGGACGCCGCCCTCAAGGATGCGGCTCCTGACTCCGAACTCGACTTATCGAGAGCGCTCGGCCCACAGCACGGCATCTACGGGCTGAAGCAGATCCAGAGGTTCTGGAAGGAATTCGATGAGAGTTGGCAGTCCATTCAGATCGAGCCGCACAAGTTCATCGAGGTGGGCGACCACGTAGTGGTGCCGTGGACGATGCGCACGGTGGGACGCGATGGAATCGAGGTCGAGGCTCGGGTCACCTGGATGTTCACGATCCGCGGCGGGGCTATCAAGCGCATCTCGATGTACCAAGAGCGTGAGGAAGCCCTCGAAGCCGCCGGGCTGCGGGAGTAGGCGATGTCGGAGAAGACTGTTGAGATCGTGCGGCAGGTGACGGACCACTTCAACGAGACTCGTCGGCCGGGGCCCATGGAGCTGTACGACGCCGAGGTCGCCTTCATCACCCGCGGCGATGTCGGTAGTGCGGAGATATACACCGGGCACCAGGGCGTTGACCTGAAGGTCGATGAAGCCTGGCTCTATCGGTTCTATAGCGGCAAAGTGACGCGAGTAGAGCAGCACGAGAGCCGACACCGGGCCCTCGAAGCCGCCGGGCTTCGGGAGTAAGTCCGCGCGTCAACCCACTCTTTCTCGCTCAGGGCCACCCGGGCCCGGGTTGCGTATAGCTCGATCCTCCGCCACCCGTACCCATTCGACGCACTAGCGCGCTGTCTCCGGTTATAGGCGAAGCCACGCCTGAAGAGACGAAGGAACTCATGGATCTCCAGAGGAAGAAGCAGCCGGCGAATGGCATGCATTGCTGCCCGAACTGCAGCTCGATTCTGGTACAGCCCGTCAACTGGCACCCGCAGGGCGATGGCTACTGGCACGTTGAGCTCCGCTGCCCCGAGTGTGAGTGGTGGGGCTGGGACTCCTACTCACAGGACGAGGTCGACCAGTACGACGAGGAGCTGGATTGCGGCGGTCAGGAGCTGATCGAGGACCTCCGCGCACTCATCCGGGCCAACATGAGCGAGGAAGCCGATCGGTTCGCGACCGCCCTCGCGACCGACAGCATCCTCCCCGAGGACTTCAATGCTGATGGTGGCCCAGCCTGACGAACTGGCGGGACTGACGCGTCAGTGAACGAGGCGCCAAGCGGTCGTGGAACCAACGGACGACTGGACCACAGGAGAGAGCGGGGGGCCGGCAGGCTCCCTAACCCCACCGCGCTGACGCCCTCGAAGCCGCCGGGCTGTCGGAGCAGCAGCTGGCCCCAGGTTCAGGCCGCGACCCGCAGCGGGGGAAGCGTCAGGCCATTCGTGAATAGAGGGTGGAACTCCTGGGTGGCTGGGCAATGCCGCTTTGCATGGAAAGCAGCGGTTTGACGCTGGACCCCAGCTCCTCGCGCGAAGCAGTCGGCCGCGGACATGCTCGAGGGCGCCGGCTTCGACGGCATGCGCTTCGAGGACGCCCACGAGCCGGTCCTCTACGGACACGACCTCGACGCCGCGCTCGCGTTCGTCCGGGGGTTTCAGGACACCAGCGCGGCCCTCGCGAGCCTGAGCGACGGCGAGGCGACCCGTACCGTCGAGCGCCTGCGCGAGACCCTCGCGGCGCACTACAGCGACGAGCGCGGCGTGGTCCTCGATTCGCGTTCTTGGTTGATCACGGCCCGGCGACGCCGCTAAGACCTGACCACGCGCGCCAAGGACCCGGGCTTGGCCCGCTCGCATGTTGCCACGCCCTCACTCTACGGGAGAGGTCGTTGGTTCGATCCCAACCGCGCCCATCAGGTCAGAAATGCGAGGGGCCCGACGATCCAGTCGGCCCCTCGCTGATCCCTTGGGCGCCCGGTACTACGACTGCTGCGCCTTCGCCTTCTGCGAGACGCACTTGCCGAATGCGTTCTTCTTATTCTTGTTCGTGCCGTAGAAGTCGGTGAACGACTTCCCACCGTGGCTCGCCGCGAAGTTGGCGTCGCTGCGCTCGGCGCGGCACTGCTGAGCAGCGTTCTGCAGGTTCTGCTGCTCCTGCGCTTCGATCGCCCGGACCTTGCTGCTCACGCACTTGCCGAATGCATTGCGATCGTTGGCGTTCGTGCCATAGAACTGGTCGAACATCATGTCGCCATGGCTGGCCGCGAAGTTGGGGTCAGCCTGCTCCGCCTTGCACTGCTGGGCGGCGTTGCTGGTGTCATTGCGAGCGGACTTGCCGTGTTCGCGCTGGCAGTTCCGCATCGCGTGCTGCCCCTTCGGCGGATCTCCGTACAGACCCTTGAACGCCTTGACTCCCATGACGTGCAGCTCGTTGGTGCACTGCGTAGCCGCCATCTGGTTGGGGTTCGGGGTCGAGTTGTGGGCAAACGCCAGCCCCGTCCCGATCGCCGCGACGCCTATGCAACAGACGATGACGCTGCCCATCCTCTTCATATCTCCAAGACCTCCTCGTAGTGAGTCGAGACACTTTTGGTGCTCACTCGTCAAAGCGCCGGGAAGCCGCCTTTGGATACGCCCATCGCCGGCTGCCGGAGGCCGCTCAGGCTGATGTCGATCGAGGTCCGCGAACGGTCAGGTCCCATCGGTTCGGAGTCCGGAGGCGCTGACGTCTGGCGTCCCGTTCACATCGTGGCCGCGCGGCTAAGCGACACGCCGCACACCGTGCTCGGCACCTACGCCCATCTGCTCCCGTCCTCGGATGAGGTCGCGGCCGAGCGGATCGCCAAAGCGCTCGCGCGTTAGCACCCGGTTGGCAAATCGGCCTCAAACCGCATTGGAATGCGGGTAAAGCTAGAAGAGCTGGTTCTCGCCGGCGAAGATCTCGGAGACCGAGTCGTCGGTGAAGATCCGCCGGATCGAGTCCGCGAGGGTCTGGGCGGCCGAGATCACGGTGATGTTGTCCGGCGCGCCGGGGCGCTGCGGCAGGGTGTCGGTCACCACGATCCGCTCGATCGGGGAGTCCGCGAGCCGCTCATAGGCCGGGCCCGAGAAGACCCCATGGGTGGCGAGGGCGATCACCCGCGCGGCTCCCTCCTCCATCACGGTGCGGGCGGCGGCAGTGAGGGTGCCGGCGGTGTCGATCATGTCGTCCACCAGCACCGCGGTCTTCCCCTTGACGTCACCGACCACATAGCCGATCTCGGCGACCTGCTGGGCCGGGCGCTCCTTCTCCATCACCGCCCAGGTCACGCCAACCTTGCGCGCGAAGTTGCGCGCGGTCTTCACGCGGCCCGCATCGGGCGAGACGATCACCGGCTCCTCCTTGAAGGCCTGGTCGGCGATCCACTGGGTCAGCATCGGCATCGCGGTCATGTGGTCCAAGGGGACGTGGAAGAAGCCCTGGACCTGCCCGGCGTGGAGGTCCATGGTGAGGACACGGTCGACGCCGACCCCCTCGAGGCACTTCGCCACGATCCGGGCGGAGATGGGCTCGCGCGGCGCCGACTTCTTGTCCTGGCGGGCGTAGCCGTACCAGGGCATCACGGCGATGATGCGGTGGGCCGAGGCACCCTGGGCCGCGTCGATCATCGCGAGCAGCTCCATGAGCGCGTCGTTGGGGGTCATCCCCTCCGCCTCGTTGGCGGCGGTCGATTGGACGATGAAGACGTCGGCGCCGCGGATCGACTCCTCGTAGCGGCAGTAGACCTCGCCGTTGGAGAAGGTCTTCAGGGTGACCTCGCCGAGCTCGACCTGGATGTTGCGAGAGATGTGGGAGGCGAGCTCTCCGGAAGCTCTGCCGCCGAAGACCATCAGGCGCTTGCGGTAATCCTGAACGATCTCCGACATCGGCTGGGTCTGCTCGATCGTGCTCACGAATCTTCGCCCTCGCTCGATTCCTTCGCCTTCTTCGCCGCGTAGCCCTCGACGTTCTTCTGCTCCGCCCTCGAGATGCCCAACGCCCCGGGCGGAACGTCCTCGCTGATCACCGATCCGGCCCCAGTGTATGCGTCGTCGCCGACTTCTACGGGAGCGACGAAGGTCGTGTCAACCCCGGTGTGGACGTTCTTGCCGATCTTCGTGCGATTTTTGTTACGCCCGTCGTAGTTCGCGGTGACGGTGCTGGCCCCGAGGTTGGCGCCCTCCCCCACCTCGGCGTCGCCGATGTATGAGAGGTGGGGAACCTTCGCCCCGGCGCGGATCTCGGAGTTCTTGATCTCGACGAAGCTCCCGGCCTTGGCGCCCTCACCGATCCTGGCGTCGGGACGGAGGTAGGTGAAGGGCCCGACCTTGGCCTCGTCGGCGACCTGGCAGGCAGTCAGGTAGGAGTGGATCACCGTCGCGCGGTCCCCGACCCGCGAGTCGATCAGGGTGGTCATCGGCCCGATGATGCTTCCCGACCCGATGGAGGTGGTCCCGCGCAGAAAGGTCCCGGGAAGAATGGTGGCGTCCGCCTCGATTGTGACGTCGGCGTCGATCCAGGTCGCGCCGGGGTCCTCGATCGTGACCCCCGCTCGCATGTGGTCGAGCAGGATCCGGCGGCGCGCCTCATCGGAGACGCGGGCGAGGTCGGCGCGATCGTTGACGCCGAGGTTCAGGGCCGGGTCCCCGACCGGGTGGGCGATCACCTTTCCTCCCGCTTCGCGAATCAGCGGCAGCACGTCCGGCAGGTAGTACTCGCCCTGGGCGTTGTCGTTGGAGAGGGCGTCGAGCGCCTCGGCAAGCGGCCCGGAGTCGAACGCGTAGGTGCCGGCGTTCACCTCCTTGACCTGGAGCTCTTCCGGAGAGGCATCTTCCGGCTCCTTCGCCTCCACGATCTTCACCACTTCGCCATCGGTCGTGCGGATCACCCGGCCGAAGCTGCCCGGGTCCTCGAGCTCGGTCGTCATCATGGTCGCGGCCGCTCCTGCGTCGGTATGGGCCGTGAGCAGGTCCTCGATGGCCTCGGCGCCGAGCAGGGGTGTGTCGCCGGAGAGGACGAGCACGGTGTCCGAGTCGCGGACCACCCCGATGGCGGCGCGGAGCGCGCCGCCCGTTCCGTCGGCCTGTTGCTGGACGACGGTCTCGGTCCCGTTGGGCAGGACCGCGGAGAGATCGTGATCGGGGGAGACGATCACGCAGATGCGGCCCGCGCCGGCGTCGTGCGCGGCGAGGACGGGCCAGGCGATCATCGGTCGCCCGCAGACCTCGTGCAGGACCTTGGGCACGGCCGAGTGCATTCGGGTGCCCTCGCCTGCGGCCATGATCAGGGCCGTCGTAGCCGGGGAGCTCACATCGGAATCGTAAGGGCGCGCGCTAACCGGAGAGGCCAGCGGATTCCCGAGCGGCGAAGGCGGCGGTGACCAGCTCGACCACCTCTGGCGGCGCCTTCTCCGGGGCGCCTGCGTCCAGCGGAGGCTGCGGGTCGTATTCGATCCCGAGCTGGACAGCCTGGGCGACCTGCTCGCCGTTGATCTTCTGGACCAGATGAAGCGCCATGTCGATGCCGGAGGAGACGCCGGCGGCGGTGACGATCTTGCCGTGCTCCACGACGCGGTCGGGGACGGGCTCCGCCCCGAGCTCGGCGAGCAGGTCGCGCGCGAGCCAGTGGGTGGTCGCCGGAGCGCCGTCGAGCAGGCCGGCGGCTGCGAGCAGCAGCGAGCCGGTGCAGACCGAGGTCGTCCAAGTGCTGGTCTCGTGCACGCCGCGGATCCACTCGTGGAGCGGCTCGTCCTCGAGCAGCATTCGGTTCCCGAACCCTCCGGGGACAACGACGATGTCGGGACCGGTCACCTCATCCAGAGTCGCGTCGGCGACCATCGAGAGCGTGTCCGACCCGTTGCGGATCGGCCCAGTCCGCTCGGCGACGAAGACCGCCTCGTTGCCGGGCACCGAGTTGAAGACGTCGTGGGGTCCGGTGATGTCGAGCGCCGTGAAGCGGTCGTAGAGCAGGTAGGCGATCTGCATTGGTCTCTCCTTGGTCGGATTGCTGGGCGCTACGCGACCGGCTCGGGTCGGCGCTTGAAGCGCGATCGATACTCGGCGGGCGAGGAGCCCACCCGGCGGGCGAAGGCGCGGCGCATCGTCTCGGGGGTGCCGAATCCGCATCGGCTCGCCACCAGCTCAACTGGCTCCGAGGCCTCCTCGAGCAGCTGGCGGGCGCGCTCGATCCTGAGCACCTCGACGTAGGCGGCGGGGGTCATTCCCGTCTCGCGTCGGAAGAAGCGGGCGAAGTTGCGCGGGCTCATCGCGGCCCGCTCCGCGAGAGCGTCCACGCGCAGGTCGGCGTCGAGGTTGTCGGCGATCCAGGACTGGAGCTCGCGGAGCGGGCGGCGCTCGGCGAGCTGCGTCTCCAGGTGTGAGCTGAACTGGGACTGGCCGCCGGGCCGCTGCAGGAAGAGGACGAGCCAGCGCGCGATCTCCATGGCGACCTCCCGCCCCAGGTCCTCCTCCACCAGGGCCAGGGAGAGGTCCATTCCCGAGGTGACGCCCGCCGAGGTCCAGACGTCGCCGTCGCGGACGAAGATCGGCTTGGGATCGACCTTGAGCTCGGGCTGGCGGCGCGCCAGCTCGGCGGTCGACGCCCAGTGGGTCGTGACGGTCTTGCCCTCGAGCAGACCTGCGCGGGCCAGCAGAAACGCCCCGGAGCAGACCGATGTGACCCGGCGCGAGCGCCGCGCGGCGCTGCGGATCCAGCGGATCAGCTCCGCGTCCTGCTCGGCCTCGGCCACGCCGAAGCCGCCGGCCACGACGAGCGTGTCGATCGGGCCCCGGCAGCGGGCGGTGGTGGTCTTCGGGACGAGCGAGTAGCCGGCTCCGCGAGTCGCGATCGGACTGGGGTCCTTCGCGACGACGTCCACGTCGTAGGCGTCGCCGCCGACGAGGGCGTCGGCGCCGGTGAACACCTCGGCCGGGCCGATCACGTCGAGGGGCTGCACTCCCGGAAAGGCGAGAATGACTATCCGCCGGGGCTTCGTCTGCGCCATGCGCGGATCATGGCCCTATCGAGATCTGTCCGCAATGACCATTTGCGGACGATTTCTGCCACACACGCAGGAGTCCGAACCGAAATTGAGAAGGGCGCGCCGAAGAGCGCGCCCCTCTGGAGCTCCCGGGAGAGGATTCCAACCTCTGCTGCCAGGACCAAAACCTGGAGTGCTAGCGCTACACCACCCGGGATCGAAGGCTGAGTCTAGGCCGCGGGTGTGATCCATGAGAGGGTGGGCGACGCATCACTCGCAACTGCCCGACCCCCGGAGGAGAGATGGCCAGCGAGTACGTGTTCCTGGATGAGTGGGACGTCGACGCGCCGCAGGACGCGGTCTTCGAGGCGCTGGCCGACGCCCGCACCTACCCGGACTGGTGGAGGCCGGTCTACATCGAGGTCGAGGGCGACGAGCCCCCGGCAGAGGGCGTGACGACCAGGCAGCACTTCAAGGGCAAGCTGCCCTACACGCTGAGGACGACTTCGAAGATCGTCAGGTACGACCCGCCCAATCACTTCCAGGTCGAGGTCGTGGGGGATCTGACCGGCACGGGCAAGTGGACGCTCGAGCCGAGTGGCGACGGCCAGGTCCATGTCCGCTTCGATTGGATCGTGCACGCCGACCGGCCGCTGCTCCGTTACCTCACCCCGATCATGCGGCCGATCTTCCGCTGGAACCACAACTGGTCCGCGGCACGCGCGAAGGAGGGGCTACAGCCCTACGCGCGATCTCACTCCGCGTAGCCAGGGGGGTCGGCGTCGCCAAATAGTCTCCGGGGCGCATGCCCTCGATCCAGTCGCGCTTTCCGCGCATCTCCTCGTACGGATTCCTCTCGGATTGCCACACCGGCGCCCTGATCTCACCCGAGGGCTCGGTCGAGTGGCTCTGCCTCCCCCGGTTCGACTCGCAGAGCGTCTTCGGCTCGATCCTTGACCGCAGCGCCGGCTTCTGGCGGATCGGCCCGCCAGGCCTGGTTGCGCCGGTCAGCCGCCGCTACGAGCCGGGGACAAACGTCTTGGAGACGACCTGGATGACGGGCTCGGGATGGATCATGGTCCGCGACGCCCTCACCCTCGGCGACTGGCGGCCGGACAACGACTTCGAGCCGCACCGCCGTCCCCCGCCGGACGACGAGGCCGAGCACGTCCTGATCCGCACCGTCGAATGCCTCCAGGGGGAGGTCGACGTTGAGATGATCTGCCAGTCGGCCTTCGACTACGGGGCGACCAGGCTCGAGTGGCGGCGGCGGGGCGACGGCGGCACGGATGCCGAGGTGAACCACGACGACATCCAGCTGATCCTGACCGGCGACCTGCCTCTCGGAGTGGACGGATCCGACGCCCGCGCCCGCCACCGAATGAAGGCCGGTGAGATCCGATTCAGCGCGCTCAGCTGGGGCCCCTCGCCGCAGCCGCCGACGAGCGCCGAGGACTGCACGAAGCGCATCGACCGGACCGTCGACTTCTGGCGGCGCTGGCTGGAGGGCGGCAGCTTCCCCGACCACCCCTGGCGGGACGCCCTGCAGCGCTCGGCCCTGGTCCTCAAGGGCCTCACCTACGCACCGACCGGGGCCCTGATCGCGGCGCTCACCACCTCCCTGCCGGAGACGCCGGGCGGCGAGCGCAACTGGGACTACCGCTTCACCTGGATCCGTGACGCAACCTTCACCCTCTGGGCCCTCCACACGCTCGGATTCGACTACGAAGCCACGGACTTCATGGGCTGGCTGGCCGACGTCTACCAGGACAACCGCAAGGAGGGCAAGACCGGGATGCAGATCATGTACGGCATTCGCGGTGAGGCGGATCTGACCGAGACCATTTTGGATCAACTGAGCGGATATGAGGGCGCGAAGCCCGTCAGGATCGGAAACGCCGCATACAGCCAGCGCCAGAACGACGTCTACGGAGCGCTGCTCGACTCCGTCTACATCCACGCCAAGGTCCAGGACCATCTGCCCCACGAGCTCTGGGAGGCGCTCTGCTATCAGGTCGAGGCCGCCATCACGGCCTGGCCGGAGCCCGACCAGGGCATCTGGGAGGGGCGCGGCGAGCCCCAGCATTACGTCTCCTCCAAGCTGATGTGCTGGGTCGCCCTCGACAGGGGCGGTCGCCTCGCGGACCGCATCGGGGACGAGGATCGCCTCGAACGGTGGCGGAAGGTCGCGGACGAGATTCGGGACGACATCCTCGTGAACGGGGTCTCGGATCGTGGCGTCTTCCGCCAGCACTACGGCACCGACGCGCTCGACGCCTCGACCCTGCTGGTTCCGCTGGTGCGGTTCCTCCCCCCGGACGACGAGCGGGTCGTCAACACGGTCAAGGCGATCGCGGAGGATCTGACCGAAAACGGCCTGGTCCTGCGCTATCGCGTTGAGCAGACCGATGACGGATTGAAGGGCGAGGAAGCCTCATTCCTGATCTGCTCTTTCTGGCTCGCCTCCGCGCTATCGGAGATCGGCGAGCAGCAGGCCGCCCGCGACATGTGCGAGAGGCTGCTGCTGGGCGGCGGCCCGCTCGGCCTCTACGCCGAGGAGCTCGACGCCAGGACCGGCCGCCACTGGGGCAACTTCCCTCAGGCGTTCACCCACCTGGCGCTGATCAACGCCGTCAGTCACGTGATCAGCGACGACCGCGCGACGGGCGACCGGGAGCTCAGTGCCGTGCTCAGCGAGATGATCTCGCACCAGACGGGCTCCTCAGGAGCCCTAGTCGGGATCCGACTCGGGCGGCGGCACCTGTCCCGCCTCGGTGCCCCGGCTCGCGCGCCGGCCCGATGGGCGAGGCGATGCCGAGCACCCGCATCGCCTTCAGCCCGAGGCCGAGCTTCTCGCGACCCTCGGTCGAGGTGACATCGTGCCCGCAGAGCTCGCGGGCCCGCTCCAGCCGGTAGCGGATCGTGTGGCGGTGGGTGAAGAGCTGCTGGGCGGTCGCCGCCACGTTCCCGTCGTTATCGAGATAGGTCTCGACCGTCCCCACCAGCTCGGTCTCGTACTGCTCGTCGTAGGCGACCAGCGGCTCGACGGTCTCCGAGTAGAAACGCTCGAGCTCCGCGGGGTCCTCGCTCATCGCCGGCAGCAGCAGCCTGTACGCGCCGGTGTTCTCGAAGGCGAGAACCCGCGCCCCCTCCGCCTCGCCCACGTTCGCGGCCAGCAGCGCCTCCTGGCCTGCGCGGTAGAGGTCCACCGGGTCGAGAGCCACACGGCTGCGCGAGACCCCGATCGAGAACCCGGTCAGCCCCGCCTCGAGTTCGTTGGCGAGAGCGTCCGCGGCGCGCTCCAGCCGATCGTCGGAATCGGCCGGCACCACCGCGACGACCTCGGTCCCCTCGCCCTCCGGATTTCCTTTCGCGGCGAGCGCCCCAGGACTGATCGCCCGGACGGCGCGCAACGCGATCGCGAGGACGCGGGTGCGCCACTCTCCCGTCTGCGCCACGTGCGGCATTGCGCGAGCCATCAGGACCCCCGCGCCCCCAGAGAGGTCGGTGCCCAGCTCCGCGGCACGCGCCTCGATGTCGCCCCTGTCGGTGATCTTGCGGTCGAGCAGGGCGCGAACGAAGTCGCCGGCTGCCTCCTCGGTCGCCCACTCCGGAGAGCGGGAGCGCTCCAGCTCCAGCCCGACCAGTGTCGAGACCATTCGCAGCAGGGCGGCATCGGGCTCGTCCTCCTCGCGCGGCCGCCAGCGCAGCTCACCGACCGAGGTGTCGGCGACGCGCAGCTCCACCGTCTCCACGCCGGCGCCACCGGCGAGCAGCTTCCGCTCCTCGTCCGGCGAGGCGGCAGCGACGGCGAGCACGCTGCTGGCCTTGTCGATCAGGGCAACGCTCGCGCCGAGGGCGCGCCCGGCCGCGCGCGCAACGGCCGGCATTCCGGCTCCGGCCTCGATCGCCGCCGAGAGCTCCTCGAGGCTGCCGGGGTCTGCGTGGCGCTCGTGGCGGGAGGTCTCCTTCGAGTTCATTCAGGCATTTTAGGTTCGGTTGACGGCTCCGCCATCAGCTAGCGGCCACCAGTGGCCGCTAGATCCAGGTGGAGATCCGGTCCCAGTTGAGGAAGATGACCACGCCGAGCGCCAGTCCGATCAGCACCAGGGCCGCAAGCACGAACAGCGACAGGAAGCCCGCGACGAGCTTCTCCCAGGCGCGACCATAGGAGCCCAGCGCGGGGGCCAGGATCAGGCCGACGAACGCGCCCAGGGAGAGCACCCCCGCGGCCGCGAAGAGGTAGTACTCAGTGCCCAGCGCCAGCACCGGCGCCAGGATCGAGCTGAGGGGCCCGTTCATGACGCCGGGAATTGTCGCGGATGTGGGCGATCACCAGCACCACGATCGCGACGGCGGAGAAGCAGGAGACGCCGAGCGCCCATCCGGAGGTCACGTCGCTGAGCCAGTGAACCCTCAGGTAGACGCGGGTGAGACCGATCAGGCCGGTGAGCAGGATGCCCGCGGAGATCACCAGGCTTCGTCGCGTGATCCCTGGGACCACCCTGAGCGCGAACGTAATCGCGAGCCAGGTATAGACGGTCGACTGAGCGGCGTGGCCGCTCGGAAACGCTGCGCCGTGAGCCGTGACCAGGTGATCCGGCGGGCGCGGGCGATCGGTGAGCGTCTTGATCTCCGGAACGAGCGCAACGGTCAGGGCCATCCCGACGACGAGGGCCCAGAACTCCAGCCAGTAGCGCCGGACCGCCAGCACGATCGCGGCGAGCAGAGCGATCGGGATTGCCACCCAACCCGAGCCAAGGTGGGTGAAGCCCTTCGCGATATGCACGAGCCAACTCGCCTGGAGGCTGTTGGCTACGTCGTAGGCCGTCTGGTCGCCGGGCGTCGGCCCGAGTCCCCGGCAATCACCGACCAGTAGGCGATCAGGACGAACAGTCCGACCGAGAGCGCGGCCAAGAGGGTGGTCAGCTCGAGTCCGAGCCCGCCGGGGGTGAGGCGGCGACCGAGGAACTCGAACTGCGGCCGCCACCTGCGGCCCAGTGCCACCAGCGGGCGGAGCGCGCGTCGCCTCTCCATCTCGGCCACCAGCTTCCCGCGGTTCTTCGGATCGCGGAGGTAGCGGAAGGCGAGGAAGAGGCCCACCGCGATGCCGACCACGATCGCGAAGACGAAGAGCCCCTTGCCGACGATGTTCGTGACCGTGCTCAGGCTCTGGGAGGCGAAATAGCCGACGAGGATCAGGCCCGTTGACCAGAGGCCGGTTCCGAGGATGCTGAAGGGCGCGAAGTTCCGATAGGGCATCCGGCTGCTGCCGGCGATGAACGGCGCGAGTGCGCGCACCAGCCCGATGAAGCGGCCGATCAGGATCGTTCGACCTCCGTAGCGGGAGAAGTACGTCTCGACCTGCTCGAGGCGTTCCTCGGTGATCCTGAAGCGCCGGCCGTGCTTGACCAAAAACCCCCTGCCGAGCCTGGCGCCGAGCAGGAAGCTGACCGAGTCTCCGGCGAACGCGCACAGCCAGGTGATCGCCAGGATCAGCGGCAGCGAGATTTCGCCCTGGCCCGCGACCGCGCCGCCGAGCATCACTGTGAACTCGCCCGGCGCGATCAGCCCGACGAACGCGCCGGTCTCCAGGAACGCGAGGGCACCGACCAGCAGATAGGTCCAGGCGCCAAGACCCTTGGACAGGTCCTGGATCGCCCCCTCGAGATCGAGATGCGGCAGGTCGCCCCGCAAGACGAAGAAGGCAACGATCGCCGCCGCAAGCAGGCTGCGGCGAACCCACTTCCAGCTGATCCCGCCCCCCTTCACGACTCGAGCGGGGCCGTGGCCATCGCGCCGGGGAATCGCTCGCGCAGGCCCTCCGCGGCGCCGAGGGCCTCGTCCGCCGTCGAATAGAGGCCGAACGCCGTCGGCCCCGATCCGGTCACCATCGCGTGCTCGGCGCCGGCCTCCGAGAGCGCGTGCAGCGCATCCTCGATCTCGGGCCGGAGAGAGATCGCAGCCGGCTGCAGGTCGTTGACCAGATGCTCTCGGTACCCGAGCGGGGAGCCGCCCTCGTCCACCGCATCGCGCAGGCGGCGGCGGATCGCCTCGAGCTCGGAGTCGCCCCGCGGGGTGCCGAGCCGGTCGGCCTCCGCGTACACGGCCGCCGTCGCGAGCCCCTCCGCCTGCGGGATCAGGACCACCCCGTGCTCGCCGGGAGGCCGGGCGGGCTCGATCACCTCCCCCGCCCCAGCCACCAGGCAGGCGCGCGGCTGGAGCTGCGACGGGACGTCCGCGCCGATCCCGGCGGCGATGGCACGCAGCCCCTCCACCCGGCCGCGGGCGAGACGCAGGACGGCAGCGGCGTCGGCACTCCCACCGCCGAGCCCCGCCCCAACCGGCACCCGCTTGGTGACCTCGATCCGCAGCGGCGGCCCCTCCCAGCCGTGTTCTCGAAGCGCGGCGAGCGCTTTCGCCGTCAGGTCCGGGCTCTCGATCCCCTCGATGAGGACCTCGTCCTCCCGCGCCTCGGTCACCTTCAGCTCATCGGCAAGCTCGAGAGGCTCGAACAGCGAGCGGATCTCGTGCAGCCCGTCCTCGCGCTTCGGCCCGACATAGAGGCAGAGGTTGAGCTTGGCCGGGGCGAGCATCGTGCCGGGCAGCTCGGTGACGCTCACGGCTGCCCCCGCCTTCTCGCCAGCAGATCCGTGAAGCGCATGAACTCCGCGGGCGTCAGCGCCTCCGCGCGGGTTTCGACCGGCTTACCCATCTCCTCGAGCGCGATCCGCGCCGGCTCGAGGCTCCCGGCGCGCTTCAGCTCCAGCGAACGTGCCAGCGACTTGCGGCGGTGCGCGAAGCCGAGCCTGACCATCGCCGCCTGGTCCTCGGATGCGGCCGGCCCCTTCCTGGTGAGACGGAGGAGCGCTGAGTCGACCCGCGGCCGCGGCACGAACACGGCCGGATCCACCGTGCGGAGCATCTCCACCTCGCAGGCGAGCTGGACGAGGACGCTGGGCGAGCCATATGCCTTGGTGCTGGGCTGGGCGCGCAGCCGGTCGGCGATCTCGCGCTGCACCATCACCACCCAGGTCTCGAGGGTCGGCAGCTCTGCGATCGTCCGGATCAGGAGCGGCGTCGCAATCGAGTAAGGCAGGTTGGAAACCATCTTGTTGGGCGCTGGCGCCAGAGCCTCCAGGTCCAGGCGCATCGCATCGCCGAAGGTCAGATCGACGTCACCCGCCTCCGTGGCGAGAGCCTCGAGTTGTCTGCGGAGACGCTTATCGATCTCGATCACGTGCACCCGATCCACCGCCGGCGCGAGGCGCTCGGTCAGGGCGCCGCCGCCACCACCGACCTCGAGCACGACGTCCGACGGCGAGAGGGCCGCCTCGCGCACGATCACCTCGAGCAGATTCGGGTCGGCGAGAAAGTTCTGGCCCAGCCGGCGCGGTGACCGCTCCGGCGGACCGGCGCGGCCACTCACCACCCGAAGACTCTCGCGGCGTTCGCCTCCACGGTGCGTTCAAGCTCACGGTACGGGACCCCGCGGACCCCGGCGAGTCGCTCAGCCGTGGCCACGACGTTCGCGGGCTGATTCGGCTTTCCCCGCACGGGCTGGGGCGCGAGGAAGGGCGAATCGGTCTCGACCAACAGCCGATCCTCGGGGACGAGCGTCGCCGCCTCGCGGATCGCATCCGCCTTCGGATAGGTCAGGTTGCCCGCGAACGAGCAGTACCAGCCGCGCTCGGCCGCGCTCTCCGCCCAGGGCCCGCCGGCCGAAAAGCAGTGCAGGACGACTGTGAACCCTTCGCCCTCGCGATCGAGGGTCTCGAAGGCCTCCGAGACCGCGTCATCCGACCCCTCCGGGTCCCTCAGGTGGACGACGAGCGCCTTGCCGGTCCGAGCCGCGATCGAGATTTGAGCCGAGAAGGCGCGCCGCTGCTCATCCGGGTCGGACCCCTCGCGGTAGAAGTCGAGCCCGGTCTCGCCCACCGCCACGACCCCCGGCTCCGCGCAGAGCTTCTCGATCGCCTCCGCCGCCGTCTCATCGAAGCCGCGCGCGCTGTTGGGGTGGCGCCCGACCGAGGCGAAAACCCCGTCATTCGCCTGCGCCGACTGCACCGCGGCCGGGTTCGAGTCCTCGCCCAGGCCGACGGTCAGGATCCGGTTGACCCCCGCGTCACGGGCCGAGGCCAGCAGCTCCGCCTCGTCCGGCTCGCATAGCCCCAGGTGGGCGTGTGTATCGACCATCGGCCGAGTCTATGCGCGGCCTGTCGAGCCCAGTGACCGTTACGGGCCGAGGTTGCTCTCGATGAAGTCGCGGAACGTGTACGCCCGGGTGTGGAGCGACGGAAACCCCTTGAGCCCGCAGAAGACGAAGTAGAACGGGTTTCGCTTGGAGACTGGAGCCGTGCTGGCTTCCGCGATTCCGAGCAGACGGGGGCCGGCCGGGGTGAATGCCACCAGGGGGCCCCCGCTATCGCCGGCGCAGACCGTTTTCAGCACGCGGCGCTTCAGCCTCTTCTTCCCCTTCTCCTTCAACTTCACGAAGGCGGTGCCGGCTCGGGTGCCGGAGTCGCAGACCAGGAACTGCGGGATCGCGCAGAGCTTCGGCGAGACATCCGCCGCGGTCAGCAGCCCGATCTGCTGCTTGCGGCCCGCGATCGGGTTGCGATTGCCGAAGCCGGCGACCGCCAGGCCGGCGCCCGGCACCCCGTAGGCGACGTCCTCCGCGGCGGTCGCCGGTGGGATCGGCGGCGCCGACGTCGGTGTCTTGAGCGTCAGGATGGCGAGGTCGTTCTCGATCCCGTGGGCGTATCCCGGCGCGAGCGTCGCGGCCGTGACTGAACTCACCTGACCGCCGCTGAAGGCGAGGGTCGAGTTGGTCCGGACGAGCATCGTCAGCGGGTTGCCGACGCAGTGCGCCGCGGTCAGCACCCGCGTCGACGAGATGACGGTGCCCGAGCAGAGCGTCGTCGGGGTCGTGACGGCAGCGGTGAATCCCCACTGCTGCAGGCTCGCGGGGCTGCCCCCGATCACGCTCTTGCGCGCCAGCGGCTTAGCGGTCGTCGTGGATGCGACGAGGAGCCCGACCAGGCCCGTCAGGCAGAGAGCCGCCGCTCCCATCCTGGCAATACGAGAGTGCACCGGCGCAGCGTAGGCGTTCCGGCCTACCTCTTCAGCTTGAAGGTGTGGGCGATCGCGTCAGTGGCCCCGGTCGTCAGGTCAGTGGCCGTCATCGAGCTGACGATCTTGAAGGCCCCCGGCTTGGCCTTCATCGACTTCAGTAGGGGGCCGTTCGGCTTCAAGAAGGGACCGCCCGGCACTCCAGCCTGCAGCGCACCGCTGAGATGGAAGGTCTGGTGGAACCCGTGGGCCTTGATCGTGGTCGTGGTGTCCACCCCGCAGTTGGCCGAACAGATGGCAAAGATGTTGATCCTCTTTGCGACCCTGAGCTCGCCGGTGCTGACGTAGTTGATCAGGGCGCCCGACTTGGATGCGACGGGGCCCTTCGCGACCGCGCTCGAGGCGGGCAGCAGCAGGGTTGCGGCGATTGCGACCAGCGTCGCGATCCTCCCGAAACGAGACATCGTGCGCATCGAATTCCTCCCTGTATTCGCCTTCCGGGCTCCGCGGGCGCACCCTACCAAAGGCATTCCTGGCCTCTCGGGTCAGGCTGGCGCGAGCTTCGGGAACAGTGGGGCGAGCTCGCCCAGGGCCTGTCCTCCACCCCGGGAGCCGAAGTCGGCCAGCTCCCGGCGGGGCTCACCCAGCGCCTCGAGCAGCCGCCCGGTCGTCTCCGGCATGTAGGCGTGCAGCAGCAGGGTCGTCACCCGGAGCCCCTCGGCGAGGCCGTAGAGGACGGCGTCCAGGCGTGCCGACGACGACTCGTCCTTGGCCAGCTCCCAGGGCCTCGTCTCCTCGACGTAGGCGTTGAGCCGGCGCACCAGCTTCCAGATCTCCTCGAGCGCCTGCGTCAGCTCGGCATCGTCGAGCAGTGCCTGAACCCGGCTAGGCGCTTCCCCGAGGTCGCCCACAAGGTCGGGCTCGGCCTCCGCCTCGGGCACGATGCCGTCGCGGTAGCGGCCGATCATCGAGAGGACCCGGTTGGCGAGATTCCCGTATTGGTCTGCGAGCTCGGTCTCGTAGCGCGACTCGAAGCCGGCCGGGGAGATCTGGCCGTCCTGGCCGAAGGACACCTCGCGGAAGCAGTAGAAGCGCAGCGGGTCGGCGCCGAACTTGTCGATCACCTGATCCGGGTCGAGCACATTGCCGAGCGACTTGGACATCTTGTGCCCCTCCATCAACAGGAAGCCGTGGATGAACATCCGTTCCGGCAGCTCGATCTCGGCCGCCATCAGGAAGGCGGGCCAGTACACCGCGTGAAACTTGAGGATGTCCTTGGCGAGGATGTGGAAGGGCGGCCAGAACTCTTCGGTCACGTCCTTCCCCTCCACCCCATAGCCGAGAGCCGTGTAGTAGTTGAGCAGGGCGTCGAACCAGACGTAGATCACCTGGTCGGTGTCCCAGGGAACGGGCACCCCCCACTTCAGTGTCGGGCGCGACAGTGAGACGTCCTGGAGGCCCTGCCTGATGAAGGAGAGCGCCTCGTTGCGGCGGAAGTCGGGCACGACGAACCCGGGTCGCTCCTGGTAGAGGCGCTCGAGGCTCTCCTGGAAGGAGGACAGGCGGAAGAACCAGTTCCTCTGCTCCTCCCGGGTCAGCGGGATCTGGTGGATCGGGCAGGTGTTGTTCGGGCCGATCTCCGACTCGGTCTTGAAGTCGGCGCAGCGGGGGCAGTACCAGCCCTCGTACATCCCCTCGTAGACGTGGCCGTTGTCGTAGACCCGCTGGACGATCTCCTGAACCCGCTTGATGTGGCCCTCGTCCGTGGTGCGGATGAAGAAGTCGTTGGAGGCGTTGATCTTGGCCGCCATCTCCCTGAAGCGGGGGGCGAGGCGGTCGCCCAGCTCTCGCGGCGTGACGCCCTCCGCCTCAGCCTGCTGCGCCACCGGCTCCCCGTGCTCGTCCGTCCCGGTGAGGAAAAAGACGTCCTCGCCGCGCTGGCGGTGGTGCCGGGCGAGGATGTCGGCGGCGATCGTCGAGTAGGCATGCCCGAGATGGGGCTCGCCGTTGACGTAGTAGATCGGGGTGGTGACGTAGAAGCTCATCGAATTCGGCGGCCACAAACACCGCCGCCGCATCTGAGCCTAGAGGAGCTTTTCCTGGCCCTTCGCGCCCGAGCGCCGCCGGCGGGGGATCCCGGCGGACTCGGTGAGCGCCGCCTCGACGTCGGCGAGGATCGCGCGCTCGGATCGCGAGGCGACGATCGGCTCGGCGAGCTCGTCCACGTGGACGTAGGTCCTGCGCCCCTCGCCGCGGTCCTTCGGATCGAGCGGCACAAGGGCGTAGATCCGGTCCGCCCTGGCGAACTTCCCGTATCCGAGCGACACCATGCGTGGCTCTCGCTTGGCCATCGGTTAGCTCCAGCTTAGACGGGGGAACTACACCGGCCCTGAATGCGGTTCTGGATCGAGCATCGGGCCGCGGCGATCGCCGGCATGGCCGGCTTGGTCGCCCTCGTCGGGGTCGGCGGCTGGCTGCTGCTGCGCTCCACGAGCAGCTCGAGCGAGTCGACCACCACGACCAAGGCCACACGAGCGAGCCACCCTGCGCCGCAGACGACCGACTGGCCCACCTACGGCCTCGATGCGGCGCGGACCCGCTACCTGCCGAGCAACCGGGTACAGCCTCCGTACAAGCTCGCCTGGAGCTACGACGCCGGCCACCTGATGGAGTACTCGCCGATCGTCGTCGGCGACACGCTCTACGGGATCAACAACAACGGCGAGGCGTTCGCGCTCAACACGCGGAATGGCAAACTCCGCTGGCGCCGCGACGTCGCCACCCTGAACGCGTCCGCCCCCACCTACAGCAACGGGCGCCTCTACATCTCGAACCTCGAGCCCGGCCAGGTGCAGGCGCTGAACGCGCAGAACGGCAAGGTCGTCTGGCGCCACCCCTTCCCTGGCCGAACGGAGTCGAGCCCGCTGCTCGTGGGCGACGAGGTGATCGCCGGATGCGAGTGCGGCTCGGTCTATGCGCTCGACGCCCGAACCGGCAGGGAGCGCTGGAGCACCGCCGTCGGCGGCGCGGTGAAGGCATCCCCCGCCTACGACAAGGGAACGGTCTTCGTCGGCGACTACAGCGGCCAGATGACCGCGCTGCGCGCGAGCAGCGGGCGTGTGGTCTGGCGAGCGGGCGCCGGCAACAGCATCTACGGCACCGCCGCCGTCGCCTTCGGCCGGGTCTTCGCCGGTGATCTCGGCGGCGGCTTCCACGCCTGGGACGAGTCCAGCGGGAGCTCGGACTGGAGCACCTCGACCGGCGGCTACGTCTACAGCGCAGCGACGGCCGCGAGGACGCCCGACACGCCGCCGAGCGTCTACTTCGGCTCCTACGACGGGACCGTCTACGCGCTCAACGCGCGCACCGGCGCCACCCGGTGGACAGAATCCGCATCTGGGCCGGTCTCGGGCGCGGGCACCATGATCGGCGGCGTCTTCTACACCGGCGACCTGAAGACGACGCAGACGTGGGGCTTCCGTGCCACGGACGGCAAGGTCGTTCTCCAGTCCCGCGACGGTGCCTACAACCCTGTGATCTCCGATGGGCGCCTCCTCTACATGACCGGCTACCGCGTGATCTACGCCCTGCGGCCGGACCACGGGCCGGCGGTCAACGGCTTCGTCAAGAAGAGCCGGAACCTGGCGGGCTAGCGGCGCGGCTCGCGCCCGGTGATGCCCTTGTAGAGGTCGTTGGCGGGTACGCCGGTGAGCGCCGAGACGACGCTGGCCGCGGCCCGCGGGCGGGCGCCGGCGCGGATCAGGCCGCGCAGCGCGTCGGTGGCGAAGCCGATGTCGGCCGTGCCCCGCTCCGCGGCGGGTCCGATCACGACCACGATCTCTCCGCGGGCCTCGTCGCGGAACCGACGGGAGAGCTCCCCGAGCGTCCCCCGCGCGATCTCCTCGTGGAGCTTCGTGAGCTCGCGGCAGACGGCCGCCGGCCGGTCGGGGGCGAGCTGGGCGAGCGCCCGCAGCGACTCGGGCAGGCGCCGCGGGGACTCGAATGCAATCAGGGTCTCCGTGGACTGGAGCACCCGCTCCAGCTCCCCGGTCCGCCGGGGGAGAAAGCCGTAGAAGCGGAAGCGGTGCGGCGGCAACCCCGAGGCGACCAGCGCGGTGACGATCGACGAGGGCCCCGGGAGCACCTCGATGTCGAGGTCGCGGTCGATGCAGGCGCGGATCAGGCGGTAGCCGGGGTCGGAGATGGCGGGCGTGCCGGCATCTGAGACGAGCGCGACGTTGTCGCCCCGTTCGATCCGCTGGGCCAGCTCCCGCGCGCGATCGGCCTCGTTCCCCTCGTGGTAGGAGACCAGCCGAAGGGCCTGGATCTCGAGGCGTTCCAGCAGCAGCCCCGTCCTGCGCGTGTCCTCACAGGCGATCACGTCGGCCTCGTAGAGCGCCCGCCGCGCCCGCAGCGTGATGTCCTCGAGGTTCCCGATCGGAGTCGGGCAGACGGTGAGCTTGCCCGGCACGGCCTAGGACTCCTTGTCGAGCTCGATCAGCGCCATCGCCGCGGCTCCGATCATCCCCGCATCCGGCCCCAGCTCCGCCAGCTTCACCGGCGTCTTGCTCATCGGATCGAGCGCGCGCGAATGGAGCTCGTCCCGGGCCGGCTCCAGCATCAGGTCGCCGACCGCCGAGACCCCGCCCCCGATCACGATCACGTCGGGATCGAAGATGTTGGCGAGGCTCGCCAGCGCTACGCCGAGATGCCTGCCTGCGTCGGCCACCACCTCCCGGGCGGGCTCGTCGCCCTCGATGGCCAGCTCGGTGACGGTCTTGCCGACGATCGGCCCCTCGGCGAGGGCCTTGCCGAGCGCCGAATCGGGGTCCCGCTCGGCGGCGGCCTTGCCCTCGCGGGCCAGCGCGGTGCCCGAAGCGTAGGTCTCGACGCAGCCGTGATTCGGGCAGTTCCCCTGGCACGGCAGCCCGTCCTCGACGATCACGATGTGGCCGAGCTCAGCCGCTCCCCCGGTCGAGCCGCGATAGATCTCGCCGTCCAGGATCAGTCCACCCCCGATGCCGGTCCCGATCGTCAGCATGACCACGTTCCGCGCCCCGCGACCGGCCCCGTACAGGTGCTCCGCAAGCGCCGCGACGTTCGCGTCGTTGTCGAGATAGATGGGCAGGCCGAGCCGCTCGCGCATCAGATCGCGCAGCGGCACGTCCGAGATCTCCAGGTTGACCGCCTGAATCGCAACGCCGCGGTTGTGGTCGATGGTCGCCGGGATGCCGAGCCCGGCGGCGAGAACGTCGGGGCGCGCCTGCTTGGCCTCCTCGAGCTCCCTGCCCAGGTCCTCGACCAGCCGGTCCTCGCTCAGCCCGGTCGAGGACTCCTTGCCCTCATAGTGGGTGTGCTGGTCGGAATCGACGACCCCGACCAGCATCTTGGTCCCCCCCAGGTCGACGCCGATCGTCTCGCGGGGGGTCAACGGCAGGAAGGGTCCGGCGGCATGCGTAAGTATTGATATCCCATGTCTCCGGCAGGAGATGATCGGCCGCCCAAGCGGTCCGGGGGATCCGAGGGCCGAGGCAAGCCCGACGAGTCCCAGAAGCCCGGCGGGTCCGGGGGCTCAGGCGATCCCAAGGGCGGCAAGAAGCCCGAGTACACGGTCTACGGCCGCAGCGGCCGGACCGGTCAGAAGCGCTCGGGCCCGCGCAAGAAGCCCACGACCGGCAAGGGAAGGAAGCCGCCGAGCGAGAGGCAGCCGAGGGAGAAGCCGCCCTACCGGGTCTACCGGTCCCGGCCCAGCCTGCGCGACCGGATCCGCAAGCCCAGCCTCGACAGCATCCGCAGCGGCGGCGATCGCGGCGGCATTCGCGGCTTCTTCGCGAGGCTCACCGGTGGCAAGCGCCCCTGGCTGCGCTGGGTCCTCATCGCCATCGTCGGCTGGCTGCTGCTCAGCTTCATCACCTTCGCGATCTCGGCCCAGATCCAGAAGGGCAAGCTCCCGCAGTCGGCCAAGGACGCGCTCAAGGGCGGCCCCGCCGTGCTGGCCGGGCAGAACATCCTCATCCTCGGCGGCGACCGCCGCGGCAAGACCCAGCACAACGCCAACGGCAGCGAGGGTCAGGGCCCCCCACGCGCGGACACGATCATGGTCCTGCACTCCTCGCTCACCTCGTTCCGCAAGCTCTCGATCCCGCGCGACAGCTACGCGGCGATCCCGAACTGCGGCGAGCAGAAGATCAACGCCTCCCTCGCCTGCAACACCCGGAGCACCAACGGCAATCCCGCCGAGACCATCAAGACCGTCGAGAGCTTCCTCGGAATAGACATCAACCACATCGTGATCGTCGACTTCGACGGCTTCGCCAGCTTCATCAACACGCTTGGCGGGGTGACGATCGACGTGCCGGGCGATCCGAACAAGAAGAAGGGCGCGGTGGTCTGCGGCGATGTCGATGGCGGCAAGAAGCAGGGCGGCGTCTCGCTGAAGCTGCCACCCGGCGAGGTCACGCTTCAGGGCGACAAGGCGCTCGCCTACGCGCGGATCAGGCACAACAACTGCGACCCGTCCGAGGACGATCGCGACCGGGCCGCACGCCAGCAGCAGGTCCTCGACGGGATCAAGGGACGCCTCACCAGCATCACCCGATTCCCCTACAACTTCATCAAGGGGCCCTTCATCGGCTGGGACGCGCCCAAGGCCTTCATCAGCGACATGGGCGGCTTCACGCTCCCCCAGGTTGCGATCTCGGCGATCCTCGGCGGCAACGGGTCGACCAACGTGCTCGGCGGGACCGGCGCCCACAGTCAGGCGAGCAGCGGCCCGGGCGGCAGCCTCTTCATCCCGCAGGGTGCCTGCGAGGACGCCGTCAAGAAGCTGATCGGAGGCGACCCCCCGCATCGCGCCGCCTGCTCGCCGGGGTCCTAGAGCCCCTAGTCATCAAACGGGTTGCTCCTCGCTTCGGAGCACCCTCGCATTACGAGCTGGTGGTCGCCTTGTCGGAACCGCTGGAATCAGACTTCTTGGAGCTCGACTCAGACCCCGCGGAGTCCGAGCCGGAGCCGGAATCGCCGGAGGAGGAGTCCCCATCCTTGTTCGCGCCGGCCTTGCCCTTGGCGGCGTAGTCGGTCGAGTAGAAGCCGGAGCCCTTGAAGTGGACCGCGACCGGATGGAAGACGCGCTCGACCGGCGCACCGCACTCCTCGCAGGCCTCGACGGGGTCATCGGACATGCTCTGGATCACCTCGAAGCTGTGACCGTTGAGGCAGCGATACTCGTAGATCGGCATCGGAGGCAAGAGGGTAGTGGGCGCCGTCTCCGGGCACCGCACGGAAGCCTCCGTTTACGCTGAGGCCCATGATCGAGGTGACACTCGACGAGATCGTCGCGCTGTGCAAGCGGCGCGGCTTCATCTTCCCGGCGTCGGAGATCTACGGCGGCTTCGCCAACACCTACGACTACGGGCACTACGGCGTGCTGCTCAAGAACAACGTCAAGGCCGAGTGGTGGCGGGCGATGATCCAGGAGCGCGACGACATCGTCGCGCTCGACTCAGCGATCATCCAGCACCCCAAGGTCTGGGAGGCCTCGGGCCACCTCGCCGGCTTCAGCGACCCCCTGGTCCAGTGCCTGGGCGAGTGCAAGAAGCGCTGGCGTGAGGATCACCTGCGCGATGAACAGCTCGGCGCCGAGGATGCCGAAGGCGAAATTCGTTGCCCCGAGTGCGGCGGCGAGCTCTCGGAGCCGCGCCAGTTCAACCTGATGTTCGAGACCTACGCGGGGCCGGTCCAGGACGCGGCCTCCAAGGTCTACCTGAGGCCCGAGACCGCGCAGGGGATCTTCATCAACTTCAAGAACGTCCTGCAGTTCTCCCGGAAGAAGCCGCCCTTTGGAATCGCCCAGATCGGCAAGTCGTTCCGCAACGAGATCACCCCCGGGAACTTCATCTTCCGTACCCGCGAGTTCGAGCAGATGGAGATGGAGTTCTTCGTCCCTCCCGCCGACGCGCCCGAGTGGCACGAGCGCTGGATGGAGCAGCGGACGCGCTGGTACACCGACCTCGGCATCCGGCCCGACCAGCTCCGCCTGCGCGCCCATGGGCCCGACGAGCTCTCTCACTATTCCAGCGCCACCTCGGACGTCGAGTACCTCTTCCCAATGGGCTGGTCCGAGCTCGAGGGGATCGCCAACCGCGGCGATTTCGACCTCACCCAGCACACCAAGTTCTCAGGCGAAAAGCTCGAATACGTGGACTCCGCCAGCGGGGACCGTTACGTCCCTCACGTGATCGAGCCGGCGGCCGGGGTCGACCGGGCGATGCTCTCCTTCATGGTCGACGCCTACGACACCGAGGAAGTGGAGGGCCGCCAGCGGACGGTGCTGAAGCTCCACCCGCGGCTGGCGCCGGTGAAGGTCGCGGTGCTGCCCCTGGTCAACAAGGACGGTCAACCCGAGAAGGCGCGCGAGATCTACGAGGAGCTGCGCGAGCTGATGTCCGCCGAGTACGACAGTGGTGGCTCGATCGGGAAGCGCTACCGCCGCCAGGACGAGATCGGCACCCCGTGGGGTGTGACGGTCGACCACCAGACCATGGACGACGACACCGTCACCCTGCGCGACCGCGACTCGCTGGACCAATCGCGCATCGAGATCTCGGAGCTGGCCGAGGAGCTCAGACGTCGCCTGGGCGAGCCCTGGGCCTCACCGAAGCTCGGCGCGGCGGCCTGAGCGATGGAACGCATCGTCCGCTGGAGGCATCTGCCGGCGCTCGTCTTCGTGGTGCTCGTCCTCGTCGTGGCGCTTGCGGGAGTGGCGCTGGGAGGCTCGGGAGGCGGCAACACGAAGACGATCAAGAAAATCGCGGCGCAGCAGGTCAACAGGCTCGCGCCGGGGCTGTCGGTGGCTCACGCTGCCTCCGCCGATAACGCGACGAGTGCCGGCAACGCCGCAAATGCTGCCGATGCCCAGAAGATCGGTGGAGCGGAGGTCTGCTCGCGGAACGTGAACGTGCCTGCGGACGCGGAGGTCCACCCACTCTGCGTAGCCGGGCCGCTCACAGTCTCAGCCCAATGCCTCAACGGGAGCTCGACGACGGAGGCTCTCATCGAGGTGAGCAGCACGCAGACGAACTCGTGGGTCTTCGGAACCTCAACCGACGGGAGCACGGTGTCGGGCGTCGGAGAACCGTTTCTCCATTCGGCCGAGAGCGTGGTCGACGCAACCGACAACGACACCGCTCCGACGACCGCTGAGGGAGGCGGTGCCTCGTTGTCGGTCGGCGCTCCCGACGGCTCGAGAATCGGCGGCACGTTCAGCGCCCGGGCGGACCACACGGCGGCCAACCAGGGCACCTGCTTCGCGACGGCGGGAGGAACGACCGGCTGAGTGGTGGAAGTGCAGGAAGAGCGCGCGACGCCTGCCGGTGTGATCCGAGGCGCGCTCGCCTAGTCGTATCTCGACTTGTACCCGCGCAGCCGGCCGACGGCGGCGAGCAACGGCAGCGAGGCTTTCTGCACAGCGATCGGCGGTGAGCCCGCCCGGGAGCGTCCGTTGGTCGCTCTCGAGGTGACGAAGATCTGGAGGAGCGGCATCTCGTCCTGGTCGTCGAGCCGGCCGGTCTCGGTGAGGTGGTGGACGTAGGCCTCCGCATAGGCCTCGATGAAGTCGGTGATGGGCTCGAAGATGCCGCGCGCGTGGAGCTCGGCAGGCCCCAGGTTCCAGGGGTCGCGATGCAGCATGCCCGGAGGGATCGTCACCCGGTCCCCGGTGCGGAACTCCCGCTCCTCGCCGTCGACCTCGATCATTCCCTCGCCCGAGAGTCCCTCCCAGGTCTGGGTGAGGTCCTCATGCAGGTGAGGGTCGGCGCGACCGGTTCCGGGCGCGAAGGATCGCTCGAACTTCAGGTTCCCGTCGGCCCGCTCGGTCACCTCGAGCCACGTCCCGGTCTGCGGGCTGGTGTAGCGCTTGCCGACCTCGAGCACGCGGCCACCCTATCCGCCCGCTCCGGTACAAGCCAACCCGTGAGTGCGCGACGCGGCATCGGGGTCTTCGTCCTCGCCGCGGCGATCACCGGTTGGAACTGCGGCAACGTCGGACCGGTCGTCGGATCGCTGACCCGCGACTTCGACATCGGCCTCGGCGAGGTGGGATTGCTCTCCGGCACCTTCTTCTTCGCCGGCTCGGCGGTCGGCAGCCTGGTGGGAGCGGCTCTGGCGCGCCGGATCAGGGTTCTCTCGGGAATCTGGGCGAGCTGCCTGCTCTCGGTGGCCGGCAACGTGCTGTTCGCGGCGGGCGACAGCGTCGCGGTCCTTGCTGCCGGCCGCGTGCTCGCCGGCCTGGCCTTCGGTCTGGCGGCAGTCTTCATCCCGACCTATGCCCGGGTGATGGGTGGCGTGAAGATGGTCGGCCTGTTCGGCGCCGGGCTGACGCTCGGGGTCGCCTTCGCCCTCCTCCTCGGCAGCCTCCTGGAGGGGGCCGGCGTCGACTGGCGGGTCGCCTTCGCGATCACCGCGGCACTCGCCGTGATCGCGCTGCCGATCCTGCCCAACGAGCCAGTGCAGGTACAGCGAGCGGAGTCCGAGGGCGAGGGGCTGGCACGGGAGGCGCTCGGCAACCAGGCCTGGTGGCGTGTGCAGCTGCTGGGGATCGCCACGCTCAATCTCCCCTTGATCGTCGGGGCCTGGCTCGTTCACTACCTGATCACCGGCTATGGCCTTACCGCGGCCCTCGCCGGTGCGATCTCATTCGCGCTGTTCGGGATCTCCGCCGTGATGCGCGACGTCGCAGGGGGCATGACCGCCGCCGGGGCCAGCGCCTCGATGCTGGTGATCGTGGGGCTCAGCATCGGCGCCGCGGGCCTGGTGCTGCTCGGCCAGGGCAGCTCGGCCGGTGTTGCGCTGGTCTCCGTTGCGTTGATGGGGGTGGGGCTCTCCCTGCCGTACCCGCTCTACTACGACGAGGCCGAGCGGGTTCTGCCCGACCGTCCCGTCGGATCGCTCGGCCTGATGCAGGTCGGGGCGGGACTGTTCCCGATCCCGGTCATTCCCCTGTTCGGAGCGGCGCTGGCGAGCGGCGACGCGGACCTGGCCTTCGCCGACCTGGCGGGGTTTGCCCTGCTGACCCTGCTGCTCAATGCGCGCCCCCCGGTCCCGCCGCGCGTTCTGACTCCGGCCGAAAACTAAGCCTCCCAGCGCTGGCCCTGGCTGATCCGCTCCTGACCGATCCAGGCGAAGTCCATGGCGGCCTGGACGACCTCCTCCTTCGGGACCTTGCGGTGGAGATCCCACCAGTCGGCGAGCGACTGCATCGCGCCCACCAGCTGCTGGGCGATCATCTCCACGAATTCGGGCAGCTTCGGGAAGTCGAGCCCGCGGCGCTCAGCCTCCTCGCTCATCAGCTGGGCAATCGCCGCGGCCACCTCATCACGGAGCCGATCGAGCCGGACCGCTACGTCCGGATCACCGGCGTTCCGGAACATGATCCGCCAGGCGCCGCGCCGCTCCTCGACGAAGCCGAAAAAGGCCTCGAGCCCGGCCCGCATCCTTGGCTCTCCCGGCTCCGCGCCGGCGACGGCGCCCGCGATCCGCTCGACCAGCTCGTGGACGTGCATCTCCAGCATTGCCACATAGAGCTCGCGCTTGGAGGAGAAGTGCTCATACAGGAGCGCCTTGGAGACCCCGGCCCGGTCGGCGACGGCGTCCAGCGAGGTCTCGTGGTAGCCGGTGTCGGCGAAGGCGTTGCGCGCAGCGTCGAGGATCGTCTCGCGGCGGTCGGCCGCGCTCATCCGGGAGCGTGGGGCCGGGCTCTTCTTCTCTGTGAGTGATGTCACGGTACTAACTGACTGGTCAGTCAGTTACTATACGGATCGATTCGGCGGCGGTGTTTGTGGCCGCCGTATGTGGCGAAGCCGAGGAAGAAACTCAGGAGGCACTCATGTCGGTCGCTCAGCAGAACATCGCCGGTCAGATCACCTACGACGACCTCTACCGCCGCTGGGAGGAGGGCAACTGGAAGGCGACCGCGCTCGACTTCACGCAGGACAAGGAGGGCTGGAAGTCGCTCTCGGAGATCCAGCGGAAGTCCGCCATGTGGGTCTACTCGATGTTCTTCTACGGTGAGGACGCGGTCGCCGACGGCCTCTCCCCTTACATCGAGGCTGCCCCGAAGGAGGAGCAGAAGTACTTCCTCGCCACCCAGCAGGTCGACGAGGCCCGCCACGCGGTGTTCTTCTACCGCTTCTTCAAGGAGGTCATCGGCATCGAGGGTGACATCGCCACCGGTCTGGAGGCCACCCTGCCGGAGCTGGGCTGGGGTTACCGGAACGTCTTCGGGCGGCTCGAGCAGATGGTCGAAGAGCTCCACACCGACCGCTCCCTCCCCAAGTTCGCGCAGGCGATCACGCTCTACCACATGGTCATCGAGGCGACGATGGCCCAGCCGACCCAGCACTTCATCGAGGACTTCTTCGTCAAGGCAGGCACGATGCCCGGCTTCAGCGCGGGAATGGAGAAGGTCTCACGGGACGAGCAGCGCCATATCGGCTTCGGGGTCAAGGTCCTCTCAGAGCTGTTCGCCGAGTCCGAGGAGTGCAAGGCCGCCGCCTCCGAGCTGCTCAGGGAGGTCCTTCCGTACGTGACCGGAATCTTCGTGCCGCCCAACTGGGACGAGCGCTACACGACCGAATACGGCTTCACCATCGCTGAGCTCTACGCCTGGGGCATGCGCTCGGTCGAGCAGAAGTGGCGGGCAACCGGCTACCCGCTAGTCGAGCACCCGCCGGGCATCTATCCCTTCGACCCCGAGATGCCCTACGACGAGCGGGCCGAGCGGCAGATCAAGCTGCTGCGGGCCGGCGTGCTCGGCGCGCCCAACGGGAAGCCGCAGGCGAATCCCGAGGTCGAGGAGATCCTCTTCGACGTGATCGCTCGCTCCGCCCACACCGATGCCGTCGACCGGCCGGTGACCATCCAGTGGCGCTTCGAGGACGCGGAGCCCTGGCACCTGCGGATCGACAACGGCTCGACCAGCTCGGCACCGGGCCTCGCCCGGAAGCCCGACGTCACCCTGAAGACGACCTGGGCCGACTGGATCGACGTCTCGGTCCGGGGTCAGGACGCCCGGCGGGCGATGCTGCGCCGCAAGCTCAAGCCCCGCGGCTCGCTCCGGCAGCTGGCGCGGATGCCGAAGATCTTCCCGCCGCGCCCGTCGCCGGTCGAATAGATCGGCGACGATGGATTCGGCCGCGGTTTGTGACGGCCGTTGATGGCGAAGCCGTCATTCGCCCAGCAATCTCTTCTTCTGGGCTTCGAACTCGGCGTCGCTGATCTTGCCGGCGTCGCGCTGCCGGTCCAGGTGGGCGATCTGATCTAGCGGGTCCTGCTTCGGCGCTGAAATTCCGCCGCCGAAACCGCCGGCGTTCGGCACCCTCATCATCTGGCCGAGGATGCCCGTGATCTTCTCCTGCAGCCCCGGGACGCTGGACGCATCGATGGTCTGGCCCTTCTGATCGGGGTCGATCCCGGACTCGCGCAGCGCCTTCTCGATCTGATCGCGGGCGCCGGTTCCACGCAGGTCGATGGTCTGACTCGATCTCTCGACCCCGGCCTCGCCTGGGTCGATCCCGAGCTGATCGAGCGCCTCGTGCGCCGAGTCCGGATTGGTCCATCCCGATTCGCCCATCGAGACGCTCTGTCCGGACTGTGAGCCGGGCATGGCGGAGCCCTGCACGGCCGACTCGAACTCGGGCGTCCCCGGCTCCGGGATCGCCCGCTCGTCCTTTCTCCTCAAGAAGCCGAAGAGCCCCATCGCCGCGACACTCTACGGGCCATCGAGCCATCGCCGCGCCCTTTTACCTGACGCTGGTCCGCAAGAAGCTGCCGTCGCAGGAAGTTCATCGCCTGTCCGAGGGCATAGGTGTAACTGCCCGGGTCGAGATGGCCGCCCGGCACCGAGAGCACCTGAATGGAGGGGTCGCGGGCCGCCCAGGCGAGGGTCGTCGGCGAAAGGGCGTGGTCCTCCTCCGGTACGACCGCGAAGATCCCACGCTTGCTCGGCTTCCTGCGGCTGTCCGGCGAGAAGGTTCGCTCGGTCGTGGGAGTCAGTTTCAGGAGCGAGTCGCAGAACGGCCGATTGCTCGAGTTGCCACCCGTCAATGTGCCCACGAAGGCCGGGATATCGGACACCGGGGAGTGAACGGCTGCCGCCTGGACTTCCCCCTTCTGAGCGAGGGCTGCGGCCATTGCGCCCCCAGCGGACTCGCCGTAGGCAAATACCTGTCGGCCGCGCTTGGTCAGCCCGTGCGCGAGCAGCTCAGCTTGCGCGAAGGCGGCGGGTACATCGAAGAGCGGGTAGGCGACTCTGATCGGTGCAAAGCCGCGCGCTTCCGCATCCTGCTCGGCCTGGTCCATGTCGTTGCCCGCAAAAATCCAGCCACCGGGATGAAAGATCAGCATGATCGGCGGCTTCGTGGTCCTAGAACTCGCCGTCGGGACAGCGAAGAGCGACACGCCGAAGACGCTCAGCAGGGCCACGAGTACGAGTACGCCGCGCTTGTTCACGCTGTTCCATCGCCACAAGGCGGCGGCGACACATCCGCAGTACCTACTGACTGGACGGACTAGCTCAAGTGCTGCTGGGCGAGCACGATCCAGGTCACGAGCCGGGGTCGTCCTCAGGATCGGAGGAGCCCGAGCCGAGCTCGACGCCGAGGAGGTTCGCGGGCCTGCCCGGCAGATACATCGATGAGCCTGTGGCGAGCGCGATCTGCTTGCCCTCGGCGTTGAGGATCTCGGCGGCGGCGATCACCAGCGTTCGGCCTCGGTGCAGGATGCGCGCTCGCGCAGTCAGGTCGTTGCCGTCGGGGAAGACCGGCCGCAGGTAGTTGACCTTGAAGTCGAGCGCCGCCACCGCGGTGTCGGGTGCCGCAGTGGTGAAGGCGGCCGAGGTCATCGCGCTCTCGGCCAGCATCGCCGTGAACCCACCCTGGACGGTCCCGGCCGAGGTCGAGAGCCACTTGCTGCACGGCAGAACCGCGACCACCTCACCCTTCCTCGCGTCGGCCATGCGGAGGCCCGTCAGGTGGTGGATCGGCGGCCTGGGCAGCTCTCCTGCGATCACGGCGCGAAGCACCTCGAGCCCGCTGCGCCGCTCGAACTCCTCTTGAGGAAGGATCTCCCCCTCGAGCTCGCGCCGCAGCGGGTCGTCCGGGGCGCTGCCGGGCGGACGCTCCTGAAGAGCAGGGGCATCGGGGTCGGGAGGATCGGGAATGGGATCAAGCGGTGGGAAAACGCTGCAGCGGGTCGTGCCATGAGAGATCAGCTGATCGTCGTCATCGAATAGGAAGGCCTCCGAGATCCCCATCGAGCGGCTGCGGTGGATCAACTGTCCCGAGCCGGTGATCGCGGCGCCCTCCTTCGGTACGACGGGGCGAAGGAAGGACATCGAGAGCTCCGCCGTGGTCATGCCCTGTCCTGGACCGACGTCCGAGTGGACGACCGAGCCCAGCGCGGCGTCGCCAATCAGCGCAAGGACTCCCGCCGAGATCAACCCGGAGGGGTTGGCGAACCACGGCGACGCGGGCATCGAGAACGTCGAGTGCCCGCGCGAGGCCTCGGTCAGCTCGAGCTCGGTCAGGTACCCCATCGGCGAGAACGGGATCAGGCCCCGTCGGCCGGCGCCCATGCGCTCGATGCCCGGCAGGCCCAGGAAAGACCTATCCGGGTATCCGCCCTTGGCGGGCTCTTGCCAGATCACGCAGGCGCTAGTCCGACAGCAGGTGCCGAGCGGCCTCGGTCCCGGCCGCGATCACGTCCTTGTGATCGCGCTCCGGGTCGGAGAGCAGCTGCAGGGCGATGCCGTCCGCGAGTGCGAAGAGCAGAGCGACCACGGCATCGACCTCGAAGCGAGGCTGGATCACGCCCTCCACTTCCTTGGCCCGGAGGGTCTCGGCGACGTGGGCGCGGGTGCGGTTGAAGAGCTCCCCGACCTCTCGCTGGATCTCGGGGTTCCGCCGCCCGGCGGTGAACAGGTCGAAGAGGAGGACCCAGAAGCCCGGGTCGTTCTGGATCGAGTCCTCCAGGTCCGCGACGAGGACGGCGAGCAGCTCATCGACGGACCCGGCCTTGCCGAGCGGCTCGTCGAGCCGCACGATCCGGTGCTCGGTGTCGCGGCGGACGACCTCGACCAGAAGCGCCTCCTTGGTGCCGAAGTAGTAGTGCAGCAGGCCGCGGCTGACCCCCGCCTCGCGGGCGACGTGTTCGAAGGTCGAGCCGGAGATGCCGCGCCGCGCGACGCTCGAGCGCATCGCCTCCACGATTCGCTGCGCCTTCTCCCCGCTCAGCTCCCTTGTCTTCGTCGCCTCCACGAGCGGAACTCTAGGACTTTGGCTGGCTGGACAGCCTGCTCGACGCTGGGCGTCAGTGCAGCTTCACGGGCGGGTAGTGGCCGGGAATGACCACCGCGGGATCGAGGTCCCTGATCCGCTTCCACTGCCGAAGCAGCTCCTCCCGCTCGGGCCCGAAGTCCTCGGGCAGCTCCATCCGCTCGAAGTACTCCGGTAGCGGCCCGACGCAGTCCGAGGCGATCACGACGAGCCCGTCGTCGGTATCAGCGAGCAACGAGATCAGGCCATCGGAGTGGCCGGGGGTCAGCATCCAGCGCAGCCCGGGCTCGATCTCGCCCTCCTCTCCCTCCAGGACCTCGAGGTTCGCCATCTCCATCACCCCGGCGATGATCTGTGCGTACGGGGCCTCGGTCTCGATCCGATGGACGTAGGTTCTCCGCATCGGCCAGGCGGCGAGTCCCTCGGCGTGATCGAAGTGCAGATGGGTGAGGATCACGTCCTTGACCTCATTGGGTTCGACGCCGAGCTCGGTCAGCGACCCGATCACTGGCGCCCCCTGCATGATCAGGCCGGGGTCGACCAGGTAGTCGCGCTCGCCGCGCACGAGCAGCGTGTTGGGAAACGCGACCATCCCGGTCGTCCGTCCTCCCTGCTGGAGCGACTTGTACCGCTCGAAGCCGGCGGCCGAGCTGTCGATCGTTGCCGCCTCCGCCTCGCCGTTCGACACGGCGAAGACGTAGCGCTGGGCCGGGACGAGTATGTGGACGCTCGCCATCGCGTCCAGACTAATGAGGGTCCCTCAGCGACGGCTGTCCGGGAGCTCGAGCGGCAGCTCACCGGCGCGCTCCCTGAAGATCGCCTCGATCTCCTCGAGCTGGCGATCCTTCGTCTCGGGAACGAACTTCCAACAGAACCAGAGCGTCAACACGCCCACGATCCGTAGGCCCAGAAGGCGCCGGTCCGGCCGAGCAGGTCGATCAGCGGCAGGAAGGTCAGGGAGATCACGAAGTTCGACGTCCAGTTGGCCATGGTCCCAACGCCGGCGGCCTTGCTGCGAACGCGTAGCGGATAGATCTCCGAGTTCATCAGCCAGAAGATCGGCCCGAGGCTGATCGCGAACGACGCGACGTAGCTCATCAGGCTGATGATCGCGATCGCAGAGATCACGGTGGTCCCCGCGTTCCCGAGGAACGCGGCCCCCAATACCGTCAGCGAGACGACCATCCCGGTGACGCCGATCATCAGCAGCGGGCGGCGGCCGGCGTGGTCGATCAGGCGTAGGGCCACCACGGTCATGACGATGTTGACCACCCCGACGCCCAACGACGCCAGAATCGCCGCGGAGGCCCCATTGATCCCGGTGAACTGGATGATCGTGGGGGCGTAGTAGATGACGGTGTTGATGCCGGTCACCTGCTGGAGCACGGCGAGCCCGACTCCTACGAGGAGCGCGGCGCGCACCGCCGGCTGGAGGAGGTCACGCCAGCCGCCCGGCTTCGCCTCGATGCTCCCCTTGATCTCCTCGAGCTCCTGGGTGATCGCCTCCTCGTCGTCCCGCCGGATCTTCTCGAGCACCCGGCGCGCCGCGTAGTCCTGCCCGACCATCACCAACCAGCGCGGGCTCTGCGGCATCCTCCAGCATCCCGATGCCGAGGGCGAGGGCGGGCACGGCACCGAGCCCCAGCATCCATCGCCAGGCCTCGCCGTGTGAGAACGCGAGCCCGACCAGATATGCGACCAGGATCCCGGCCGTGACCGCCAGCTGGAAGTAGCTGACCAGCCGGCCGCGGCTCTCCGGGGGCGCCACCTCCGAGATGTAGACCGGGGCATTTGCCGAGGCAAGCCCGACCGCGACGCCCAGCAGTACGCGGGCGATGACAAGCACCGCCAGGTCTGGCGCCGCCGCGCTCCCCAGTGCACCGATGATGAACACCACCGCCGCGGCGATGATCACGTGGCGACGCCCGAGCCGATCGGCTGCCTGTCCGGCCACCGCGGCGCCGAAGATCGCCCCGACTGGCACGGCGCTCACCACCATCCCCTGCTCGAAGCCGTCCAGGTTGAAGTCGCGCTTGATGAAGAGCAGCGCGCTGGCGATGATTCCCGTGTCGTAGCCGAACAGCAGGCCGCCGAGGCCCGCAATTGCCGCCGTCATGACGACGTTGCGACGGGCGCGCTTCTCGTCGGGAGCCTCTCCCCGTGACGCCATCGGCCGGTCGAGACTAGTCGTCACATCGACCGCACAACGAACGAGGGCGCCCAGTCAACTGGACGCCCTCGAAAAACCGGTTGATGCGCCGGGTCAGGCGCTTGGAACGGTCTCGGTGTCTGGTGCCGGGGTGGTGGTCGAGGTGTACTCGAACTCCTCCTCCGCACCGAACAGCTTGTCGAGCACCGCGTTGCGCGCGTCCTCGCTCAGAATGAGGATCAAGGCCGCGCCGAGGATGCCCACGAGCAGGGCCTTTCCAAGCCCAAACCGGCGGCGGGTGCTCCGTCCGCGCAGCTGCTGTGAAGCATCCCGAAGCGACTCGGCCGCCGTGCGCAGATCACGCTGAACCTTCTTGTCGTCCATCAGGGCCTTCGCGGGCCCCTTGCCATTCGACATCCGCGCGTACGCGCCCTTCGCTGCCTCGAACGCAACGCGGATGTTCTCGCGGAGCTCATCGTCCTCGATGAGGCGCCGCACGTATGGATTGGACGCAACCGACCGGGCTGCATCTCCGGCTTTCGCGCTTCTGCTTTGTGCCCCCATGGGTCTCCTCAGATCGTTTCCAGGGTGCAGGGGGAGACTACCCCCTAGGCGCTTTTCCATCCGCCTGCAGGGCAGTCTTCAGCACATCTCCGATGTCATCCGCGTAAACGAAGTCGAGACCCTCCCGTTCCTGCTCCGAGATCTCCTCGACGTCTCCCTGGTTGCGATCGGGGACGATCACCTGCTTGATCCCCGCCCGCTGAGCGGCGAGGGACTTCTCCTTCAGGCCGCCGATCGGGAGGACCTGGCCAGTCAGGGTGATCTCGCCGGTCATCGCCACGTCGTTTCGCACGGGCCGGTTGCTGAGCAGGGAGGCGAGCGCCGTCGTCATCGCGACGCCAGCCGAGGGGCCGTCCTTGGGCACCGCTCCGGCCGGGACGTGAACGTGGATGTCGTGCTTGGCGAACCAGTCATCGGGGAGGTCGGCGGCTAGCTGGTCCGCGTGCCGCCTCACCCAGGTGAGAGCCGCCTGGGCCGACTCCCGCATGACGTCGCCAAGCTGCCCGGTGATGGTCAGGTTCCCCGAGCCGGGCACCGCAGTTGCCTCAACGAAGAGCACCTCGCCGCCCACGGGCGTCCAGGCCAGGCCCGTGGCGACACCGGGATCCTTGGTGCGCCGGCGCTGCTCAGAGAAGAATCGACGCTTGCCGAGCAGCTCCCGGGCTCGCCTGGCCGAGATCCGCATCCTGCCCTTGGCCTTGCCCTCGGCGACCTGCCGGGCGACCTTGCGGCAGATCGTCCCTATCTCGCGCTCGAGGTTCCGGACGCCCGCCTCTCGGGTGTACTCGTCGATGATCGCCGTCAGCGCCGGATCCGCGAACTCGATCTGCGACGCCCGGAGGCCGTTGGATGCGAGCTGGCGCGGGACCAGGTAGCGCTTCGCGATGTGGCGCTTCTCCTCGATCGTGTAGCCGGCGAGCTGTATGACCTCCATCCGGTCCTGAAGGGGCAGCGGGACCGTCTCGAGGATGTTGGCCGTCGCAATGAAAAGGACCTCGGAAAGGTCGAACGGCAGGTCGAGGTAGTGGTCGCGGAAGGTTGAGTTCTGTGCCGGATCCAGAACCTCGAGCATCGCGCTGGAGGGATCGCCGCGGAAGTCCGCGCCCATCTTGTCGATCTCATCGATCATGAAGACCGGGTTCCTGGTGCTGGCGTCGCGGAGCGCGCGGACGATCGTGCCCGGCAGCGCACCGATGTAGGTGCGGCGGTGGCCGCGGATCTCGGCCTCGTCCCGGACGCCGCCCACCGAAATGCGCTCGAACTCGCGGCCCAGGGCCTTCGCGATCGAGCGCCCGAGGCTGGTCTTGCCCACTCCGGGCGGCCCGACGAAGCAGAGGATCGGCCCCGGCGACTCCGGATTGAGCTTGCGAACCGCCAGGTACTCGAGGATCCGGTCCTTCACCTCCTCGAGGTCGTAGTGGTCGTCGTCCAGCACCTTCCGCGCGTGGCCGATGTCGAGGTTGTCGTCGGTCTGCTTCGACCAGGGCAGGTCGACCAGCCACTCGAGATAGGTCCGTATGACGCCGTACTCGGCGGCGACCGGCGGCAGCTTCTCGAGGCGGGAGAGCTCGCGGTCGGCGGCCTTCCTCGCTTCCTCGGGGAGCCCCGCCTGCTCGATGCGCTCGCGCAGCTCGTTGATCTCCGCCTGCTGCTCGTCCGCTTCGCCGAGCTCCTCCTGGATGGCCTTCATCTGCTGACGGAGGAAGTACTCGCGCTGCCCTTTGTCGATCTCGGATTCGACCTGGGACTGGATCTTCGAGCCGAGCTGGACGACTTCGAGCTCGCGCGTGAGGATCTCCGAGAGTCGCCGCAGGCGCTTGGTCACGTCGACCGTTTCGAGCAGCTGCTGCTTCTCCTCGGTGGAGATGCGCAGGGCGCCGGCGATCAGGTGGGAGAGCGCCGAGGGCTCGTCGAGGTTCGCGACTGCGAGCTGGAGCTCCTCGGGCAGATACGGGATCGCCTCGATGATCTCGCTGAACGTGCTCTGCACGTTGCGGGTCAGGGCCTCGAGCTCGGTCGAGGCCTCGATCACGTCCGGCACCTCCTCGATTCGCGCCACCAGGTAGGGCTCCTCGCTGACGTAGTCGAGGATCCGGATCCTCATGCCCCCCTGGACCAGGATCCGCAGCGTCCCGTCGGGGATCTTCATCATTCGCGCGACCGATCCGACCACGCCGACCCTGTAAAGGTCATCGGGACTCGGCGCGTCGAGCTCCGGGTCCTTCGACGCGACCATCGCCAGCATCCGGTCGCCGGAGAGGACGTCGTTGACCAGTTTGATGGAGCGCTCCTGCCCCACCGCCAGCGGAGTGAGAGTGTCCGGGTAGGTGACGGTCTCCCTCAGCGGGAGGATCGGGAGGGCGTCGGGCAGTGGCTCGGTTCCGCGAACCACATCCTCGACGTCGGGAAGCTCCACCACCTCCAGCTGCGGCGTCTCCACGTCGGCCATTGTCGGCTTCCCTTTCCGGTGAGGACGCGCGCTACTCGGCGCGCTCGATCGGGACCTGGCGGGCGGCATGCGGCAGGCGGGTGGGCAGCTCGACCCGAAGGATCCCGTCCTCGTAGGTGGCCTGTGCCTGGTCGGCGTTGACGTCGACCGAGAGCTCGACGACGCGGCGGAAGGGACCCGAGGGAAGCTCGACCTGCTGGTAGGTCCGGCCCTCGGTGTCGCGCACCGGCCGCTCGCCGCTGATCACCAGGGTGCGGCCGCGGACCTCGAGATTCACCGCCTCGAGCTCGATGCCCGGCAGCTCGACCTTGACCACCGCCTTCTGCGGCGCGTCCTCGCCGCAGTAGTAGACGTCGACCCGCGGCACGAACGCCGCGACCTGCCGCCGCTGGCGGTAGCCGGCCTGGTCCCAGAAGTCGCCGAGGAGCTCGTCCATCTCCCGGCGCATCCGGGCGAAGTCAGCGAACGGGTCGCGCTGGCTGGTCATCGTGGACAGGGTAGCTAGACGGCTCTGCCATCAACCGAGAGACCTCAGACCTCGTATGTCGCGCCCTCTTGCGCGATCTCCACCGGGCCGCCGAACCCGCCCTCGGCCTGCTCGCGCGCCCACTCCTCGCCGAGCTCGTCCGAGATGTGAGTGATCACCACGTGCTTCACCCCCGCCTGCTTGGCGTGCTCGCCGGCCTCCTCCGGGGTGAGATGACCGCGCAGCCCAGTCCGCTCGGGGCGTGGCAGGGTCCCTTCGATGATCAGCAGGTCCGCGCCGCGAGCGGCATCCACGATCTCTCCGCCCGGACGGGTGTCGGCGCTGTAGGCGATCTCGCCGCTCCCCTCCGCGCCGATTCGCACCGCGAACGTCTCGACGAAATGCGGAACGGGATGAAAGCTCGCGTGGACATCGCCGATCTCGACTCGATCGCCGGCCGAGTACTCCTCGATCCGGAAGGCGCTCTCGATCAGGTCGTCGTTTCCCCATGCCCCCACCACGCGGCGGAAGGTCTCCACCGCGCCGGGCGGTGCGATCAGCCGCGGGCGGGCGGGATCGTCGGTTCCCTCCCAGGTGTGGACCGGGACGGGCTGCTGCCTGGGCGCGTAGATCAGCGCGTAGGAGTAGGGGACGAGGTCGAGGAAGTGATCGGCGTGGAGGTGGGAGATGACCACGGCGTCCACCTCGGTGTAGTCGACGCGCTCGCGGAGCTTGCCGAACACGCCGTTGCCGCAGTCGAGCAGGACCGTGGTTGAGTCGGTTTCGATCAGGTACCCGCTGCAGGCTCCCCCAGCGTCCTGCCAGGAGGGCGACTTGCCGAGCACGGTGATCTTCAAGGCAGATGCCCCATGGCCCCGCCGGGACTGTAACCGGGTTTACGCCGTCGCTAGGCCGCTTGCACGACAACCTGCGTCGCAGCTGCCTCGCCGCGATCACGCATCAGGAGCGCGGGTTGCCGGGGCGGGACCAGGCCCTCGGGAGTGTCTGGCCTGAAGGTGGGACAGGGCGCGTCAAGACCGAGAGCGCAGAGACCGCGGCGCCGGAAGAAGCATTGCTCGCAGGTCACGGCAGCAGTGCGTGCTCGACCCTCGGCCAAGATTCCCCGTCCCCTCTTCGATCTGGATTGTGTGGCGGCCACATTGCCGCCGGCTGATCTTTCGGCCCCGGGCGCTTGACCCCGCGACTTGGCTTCATCATGCCATTTGGGCGGCCTCCCGTCAGGTGCGTTCCCGCAAATGCCGCCGTTCTTTTTTTCACCGTTTGGTCACGAGTTCCGCTAGCACCGCAAAGCTCGGACTCCTGATTTCCTCTCGCTAAGATCAGGCTCGATGGCACACGAGCGAACATCCCAGCTCTCGGCCTCGCCGCCGATGTTCGAGAGCAGGTTTCTCGACTTCTTCTCCCGCGTGCACCCCGCCGTGCCCGCGATCGTCTTCATCCCGATCGTCGTCGCGGGGATCTGGCTCGGGATCGATCGCGGCCTCGCGGTCGGCACCACCGTCCTGCTCTTCGCCGCCGGCATCGCGATCTGGACCCTGACCGAGTACTGGCTCCACCGGCTGGTCTTCCACTGGCAGCCGAGGTTCCCCGGCGGTGACCGTCTCCACTTCATCATCCATGGCGTCCACCATGACCACCCGAACGATGCGATGCGGCTGGTCATGCCCCCGGCGGTCAGCATCCCGCTCTCCGCGCTCTTCTTCGGCCTCTACGTCCTGATCTTCGGGACGACCGATGCACTCCCCGTGTTCTCCGGGTTCATCGCCGGATACCTGGGCTACGACTACACGCACTACCACGTCCATCACCACGTCCCGAAGACGAAGTTCGGGAAGAGGCTGCGCCAACACCACATGCGCCACCACTTCCAGGACCACCGCTACGGCTTCGGGGTCTCCTCCCCGCTCTGGGACGCGATCATGGGCACCCTTCCCCGGTCGCGCAAGTCGGACGACCGCGAAGGTACCGCCGCCTCCAGCTAGGCAACGCGGCTCGGCGGCTCGCGCCCCTCGAGCACAGCGATCACGTTGTCCGCGACCGCGCTCGCCATCCCATCGCGCGCCGGCACCGTCGCCGAGCCGATGTGCGGGAGAAGCACGCAGTGCGGCGCCTCCAGCAGGCGCGGTGAGACCGCGGGCTCGTTCTCGTAGACGTCCAGGCCGGCGGCGCCGAGTGTCCCGCTCTCGAGTGCCGCGGCGACGGCCTCCGACTCCACCAGCGGTCCCCGCGAGGTGTTGACCAGAACCCCGTGCGGGCCGATCAGCTCCAGCTCGGCGGCGCCGATCAATCCCCTGGTCTCGGGGATGGCGGGCGCGTGCAGGCTGACCACGTCGGAGGCCTCGAGCAGGTCCGGCAGCTCGAGGCGGCGGGCGCCCAGCTCAGTCTCCGCCTCTGGCTTGGCAGTCGGGCCTGCGTAGGCGATCTGGGCGCCAAGCCCGTGGGTCAGCCTGGCGTAGCGATGGCCGATCCTGCCCATCCCGACCACGCCCACGGTCGCTCCCCAGATCTCGATGCCGCGATAGGCCGCTGGATCCCAGCCACGCCAGCGGCCGGCGCGCAGGTCGCGCTCTGCATCACTCATCCTGCGAGCGGCGGCGAGGGTGAGCGCCATCGCCAACTCGGCGGTGGCCTCGGTGAGGACATCAGGCGTGTTCGTCACCACCACCCCGCGCTCACGGCACGCCTCGAGGTCGACGTTGTCATAGCCCACGGCGAAGTTCGCGACCACGCGCAACCCCGCGCCGCAGGCATCGAGAAGCTCGGGGTCGATGGCGACACTCGGGTCGGCGACGAGAGCGGTCGCTCCCGGCGCCAGCGCCAGCAGATCCTCACGAGTGGCCTCCAGGCCTCCCTCCCGAACCTCGAAGCGTTCGGCGAGGCGCTCCCGGCCGACCGGCAGCAGGACCCTGGCGATCACGACAACGTGAAACGGGTTGCTCCTCGGCTTCGCCTCCGGAGCACCCTCGCTTGCACGCTCATCGTTCATGTCAGTTAAAACTAACCGTTACGGTCAGGTAACCGTCACTTTTACTAGAGAGGAATTGAGAGGGATGCCAAGGGTTTCGAACACAGTCGATCAGGCAAGGACGCTGCTGGAGCGCCGACTCCGCGAACTCGACGACGAGCGGCGCCAGGTGGAGGCTGCGCTCGCCGGTCTCGGCAAGAGTGCCCGGCGCAGCCCGGGCCGCCCCCGCGCCACGACTCGTCGGCGTCGGCGCGGCAGGACCCGTGCCGACCAGGCCGTGAAGATCATCAGCGACAACCCCGGGATAAAGGTCTCCGAGCTCGGCAAGAAGATGAAGCTCAACCACCCTAACTACCTCTACCGAGTGCTCCCCAGTCTCGAAAAGGAAGGCCGCGTCCGCCGCAAGGGCACGGGCTACCACCCCGGCTAGATCAGTCCAAGGTCCTTCACCGCATCGCGCTCCTCCTTGAGCTCGGCGACCGTCGCGTCGATTCGCTCGCGCGAGAAATCGGTGATCTCGAGGTCCTCCACGCGCTTCCACTCCCCGCCGGAGCACTCGCAGGCGACGCCGGAGATCAGACCCTCGTCGACTTCGTAGGAGCCATCGGAGGGAACGGCCATGGAGACCCAGTCGCCGTCCGACGTGCCGAGGACCCAGTCGTGGACGTGGTCGATTGCCGCATTGGCCGCCGAAGCGGCGCTGGAGGCGCCACGCGCCTCGATGATCGCGGCGCCTCGCTTGCCGACCGTGGGGATGAACTCATCGGCGATCCAGGCCTCGTCATCGACCTGGGGCCAGGCGGGGCTGCCGTCGACCAGGGCGTTCACCAGGTCGGGATACTGAGTCGGCGAGTGGTTGCCCCAGACCGTCATCCGCTTGATGTCGGTGACGGGGCGCTCCAGCTTGTTGGCGAGTTGCGCGATGGCGCGATTGTGATCGAGGCGCATCATCGCGGTGAATCGCTCAGCCGGGACATCGGGGGCGTGTGACTTCGCGATCAGGCAGTTGGTGTTGGCCGGGTTGCCGACGACCAGCACCTTGATGTCGTCGGCGGCCTGGGAGTTGATCGCCTCACCCTGGGGCTTGAAGATTCCGCCGTTCGCCTCGAGCAGGTCTGCGCGCTCCATTCCCTTCGAACGGGGCCGCGCGCCGACCAGCAGTGCGATGTTGGTCCCGTCGAACGCCTCCTTCGGGTCGTCGGTGATGTCGATCCCGCGCAGCAGGGGAAACGCGCAGTCGTCGAGTTCCATGGCGGTCCCCTCGGCGGCCTTGATCGCATCGGGGATCTCGAGCAGACGCAGCTTCACCTCGGTATCGGGTCCGAGCATCTCGCCGGCGGCGATGCGGAAGAGAATCGCGTAGCCGATCTGGCCGGCCGCTCCGGTGACTGTGACGTTGACGGGGGAATCGCTCACTTTCGCTATCTCCTAAGTCTCTCGGGGGCTAAATCGGGACGAATGGCGCGTTACTCGCCATATGCCCGAAGAAAGCGCCATTGACCCCACCGCTCGAATCGCCCGCCTGGCTGAGCGACAGCACGGGGTCGTCTGGTGGCCCAACTCTATGCACTTGGACTTTCCAAGGACCAGGTGAGCCGCCGATCGCGGGCCGGCTGGCTCCATCGCCTTCATCGCGGGGTCTACGCCGTGGGGCACCGAAACCTCGCCCATGAGGGCTGGTGGATTGCCGCCGTTCTCGCATCAGGTGAGGGCGCGCTTCTTAGTCATCAGGCGGCAGCGGACTGTGGAGACTGCGGCAACGAAAGAAGCCTGGGACGTTGGCGATCGACGTCACGGTTCCGCTGACATCAGGCAGGATCCGGCGGCGCGGCATCGTCGTCCACCGGGTAGCCGACATCCCCCCTGCGGAGTGCGTTCTTCATTGCCGCATCCCTGTTACGACCCCGGCCCGGACGATCCTCGACCTGACCATCACCCTCCCTCGCCGTCACCTCGAGCGCGTGATAGACGAGGCCGAGCGGCTGAAGCTCTGCACCGAGTACGACCTGGGAGAGATCGCTCGGGTGCACGCCGGCCGATCCGGCGCGGGCGTCCTAGCCGAGCTGCTGGCAGAACACGCCATTGGCGCGACCGCGACCCGCAACGACTTCGAGGAGCGGTTCCTCGCCCTGTGTCGCCACTACCGCCTTCCCCAGCCGGGGGTGAACGTCCCGCTTCTCGACTATGTCGTGGACTTCCTTTGGGCTGAGGCCCGGCTCGTCGTCGAGGTCGACGGCCGGGAGACCCACGGCACCCGCCACGCATTCCAGGCCGACCGCGACCGCGATGGGCGGCTCGCCGTGGCGGGTTACCGCGTGCTTCGGTTCACCTGGTGGGACGTGACCCGGCGGCCCGTGGTCGTGGCAGATCGGGTGCGCAGAGTGCTCGCCGCAGCCTCACTGGCGACTTAGTCGGCATACGGCCGAGTAAGTCGCCACCTAGCGGCCTCAGGCCGTCGCTGCCTGCAGGTTCTCGTCGATCGCGGTGAGGAATTCCTCCGTGGTGAGGAAGTCCTGGTCGGGGCCGATCAGCAGGGCCAGGTCCTTCGTCATCTTCCCGCTCTCCACCGTCTCGACGCATACACGCTCGAGCGTCTCGGCGAACTCGCTGACCTCCGGCGTCTCGTCCATCCGGCCGCGCGCGGCGAGTCCCCGCGTCCAGGCGAAGATCGAGGCGATCGGGTTGGTAGAGGTCGGGTTGCCCTTCTGGTGCTCGCGGTAGTGCCTCGTGACAGTTCCGTGGGCCGCCTCCGCCTCGACGGTCTTGCCGTCGGCGGTCATCAGGACGCTCGTCATCAGCCCGAGCGACCCGAAGCCCTGCGCGACGGTGTCGGACTGGACGTCGCCGTCGTAGTTCTTGCAGGCCCAGACGTAGCCGCCCTCCCACTTGAGTGCAGCGGCGACCATGTCGTCGATCAAGCGGTGCTCGTAGGTCAGGTCGTTGGCCTCGAACTCGTCCTTGAACTCGGAGTCGTAGACCTCCTGGAAGATGTCCTTGAAGCGGCCGTCGTAGCGCTTCAGAATCGTGTTCTTCGTCGACAGGTAGACCGGGAATTTGCGGTCGAGGCCGTAGCGCAACGAGGCTCTGGCGAAGTCCCGGATCGAGTCGTCGAGGTTGTACATGGCGAGCGCCACCCCGCCGCCGGGGAAGTCGTAGACATCGAGCTCCATCGGCTCCCCGCCGTCCTTGGGCGTGTAGGTGAGGGTCAGCTCGCCCGCGCCGGGGACCACGAGATCGGTGGCGCGGTACTGGTCGCCGAAGGCGTGACGGCCGATCACGATCGGCTTCGTCCAGCCGGGAACGAGCCGCGGCACGTTGGAGATCACAATCGGCTCGCGGAAGATCACCCCGCCGAGGATGTTCCGGATCGTCCCGTTCGGTGAGCGGTACATCTCCTTCAGCCCGAACTCCTCGACCCGCGCCTCGTCCGGCGTGATCGTCGCGCACTTGACGCCGACCCCGTACTCCTTGATCGCGTTGGCGGCATCGACCGTGATCTGGTCCTCGGTTGCGTCGCGGCTCTCGATCCCGAGGTCGAAGTACTTCAGGTCGACGTCGAGGTAGGGCAGTATCAGCTGCTCCTTGATGAAGGCCCAGAGGATCCGGGTCATCTCGTCGCCGTCGAGCTCGACGATCGGGTTCTCGACCTTGATCTTCGCCACGGGGTCGGCGATGCTACCGGCGCGGACCGTGAAAGCCAGATCGTCCGCTCGAATCAGGGGGGCCCGATCGGGAGAACCATGAGGGATCGACGGATCGAATGGTTACGGAGGAGCTGCCTGGCGCTGGGCGTTCTGGGCGCCGTGCTGAGTCTTTGGTTGCTCCCCGCCGCCGCGAGCGCGGCGACGATCATCGTGAATGACGACGTCGACAGCGGCTCCTTCGATCACTCCGGATGCTCACTGCGAGAGGCCGTCTCCGCCGCGAACAGCAACGCGCCAGTCGGCGTTTGCAACGGCGACGCCGCTGGGCCGGACACGATCGTCCTCCAGAGCGGGCACACCTATGAGCTTCAGAACCTGGGCGGAGTGGAAGACGCCAACGCGTCCGGTGACCTCGACATCACCGGGACGACGACGATTAGGACCGACGGCGGCGCCCCCGCGACCATCGTTGGGAACGACATGAGGGCGGCGGCCGAAAGAGACCGGGTGGTGCAGGCCTTTCCGTCGTCGGGCGGACTCACCCTGCAGAATCTCGTCATCCGGGGCGGCCTCGTTCAGGCGGCCGGCAATGTGGGCGGCGGCGGGATCCTCAGCGACGCCCCGCTGACCGTGATCAACAGCGAGATCACCGGAAACCGTGTCCAAGTCAACAACGTCAACACCCAGGGGGGCGGTATCTACGTTCGTGGCCCGCTCGGCACGCTGACCATGACCGGAAGCACCGTCGCCGGCAACGTGTCGCAGGTGATGGGGCCCGCCATGTCCGGGATCCAGGCCCTCGGCGCAGGGATCTCCGTCTATAACGGCGCGTCCTTTGCGACCATCACCAACAGCACAATCTCCGGGAACACCGCACAGGGAGTCAACGGAGTCGGGCCCGGCCTGGTCGGCGGTGCCTTCTTCGGCGACTTTGGTGTTCGGACCCCGACCACGCTGACAAACGACACCATCACCGGGAACGTCGCCACGCTGGGGGGAGCGTTCACCGGGGGGCTTCAGATCGTCAAGGGGACGATGTCCGGCACGATCGTCGCCGGTAACACGGCCGACAACGACCCGCCCGATTGCTTCGGGGATCCGGACACATCACTGGGCGGCAACATTCTCGGGATCGACTCGGGAATCAACAGCTGCAGCAGCTCTCGGCTCAACGGCCCCGGGGACCTGGTCGGCACGAGCGCATCGCCAGTCATCGCGAATCTCGGCGCACTCCTCCCCAACGGCGGGCCGACGCGGACCCACGCCCTCAACCCCGGCAGCCCCGCGATCGACCGCGGCGGAACCTGCCCCGCGACCGACCAGCGAGGATTCTTCCGCGCACCGGTCGCTCCGTGCGACTCGGGCGCCTACGAGGCGAACGCGCCGGCGACCCTTCCGTCTACTGCGCCGGCTCCCGGCCCAACGGACCAGCGCGCCGCCGCCCTGAAGAAGTGCAAGAAGAAGAGGAGCCGCGCTGCGCGCAAGAAATGCAAGAAGAAGGCGGCTCTGCTTCCCCTCTAGCTCTGCCGGCAGATGGCTACGCGGTGCTACTCGTAAGCAAGCGCCTCGAGGACGTCCAGCCTGGCCGCGCGGCGCGCCGGGGCGATCGCCGCGACGACCCCTGCGACCCCGGCGATGACCAGGATGAAGATCAGCTGGCCGACCGGGTAGCTGAGCACGAAGCCCTGGTCCTGGAGCGGCACGGACATCAGGGCGGCGAAGATCAGGCCGAGAATCATGCCGAGCACGGCGCCGATCAGGGCCGTGATCACCGACTCGTAGCGGATCATCCGGCGCACCTGTCGGCGGGACATGCCGACCGCCCGCAACATGCCGAGCTCGCGGGTGCGCTCGTAGATCGAGAGGGCCAGCGTATTGGCGATCCCGAACAGGCTCACCACGATCGCCAGGGAGAGCAGCGCGTAGACGAGTCCGAGGAGCGGGTTGATCTGGTTCTCCTGGTTCTGCTTCAGCTCCTGCTGGTTCATCACCTCGGCGGTCGGAAACCGCTGCGTGAGCACCCCGTTGATCCGGTCCTGCACCGTCCGCGCATCCGCGCCCGGCGCGAGCTTCACGAAGTCGTAGGTGTCCTCGGTGACGGCGAAGTCCCTGGCCATCGCATCATGGGTGACGACCAGGCTGCCCAGCAGATTGGCGTTGTCCTTGACCTCGCCGATGATTCGGAGGCTCGTCCGGTTGCCGGTCTGGCCCAGCACGTGGATCGTGTCTCCAACGTCGAGGCCGTTGGAATCGGCAAACGACTTGTCGACGATCGTCTCCGAGTCGGTCATGTTTCGCAGCGTCTGCTCGGTGGTGTCGCCCTGGAAGTCGAGCTTCAGCACCTGGTTTGCGGTGGCCGGGTCGAGTCCTGTGGCGCGCGGCTTGCCCCCCACCCCGTCGACCTTGACCTGGGTGGCCTGAAGCGTCGACACCGTCTGCACGCCGGGCACCTGTCGGACTGCGCCCGCGGCCGCAGTCGGGATCGGGTCGAAGCCGTTGGTGTTCTGGATCTCCAGCTCGCCCTGGAAGCTGTTGTCGATCGCGTCGGCGATCGAGGCCTTGAGCCCCGATGCGAACACGGTCACGAACGAGACCAGCGCCAAGCCGATCATCAGCGCCGCCGCGGTTGCAGCGGTGCGCGACGGGTTCCGCTGCGAGTTCTCGCGTGCCAGCCGGCCCGTCAGCCCGCGCAGCCTCTCGAGCGGAGCGCCGATCATCCCCGCGAGCGGCCGCACGAGTCGCGGGCTGTAGAGCGAGACGCCGAACAGCACCAGCGCGGCGCCACCGCCCAGCATCAGGGCGGCATCGCCGGTCTTCTGATTGCCGAACAGCCCGACCAGGACCAGCGCCATTCCCGCAAGCATCAGAAGCCAGGCGATCACGACCGTGACGACCGAGCGGCGGCGGCTCGCCGTGAGCTCGAGGTTCTGCATCGCGGCGATCGGCGGGACCCGGGTCGAGCGCAGCGCCGGGTTGAGCACCGCGATCAGGGTCACCGCGACGCCGAGCACGACCGAGACGATCACCGTCCGGCTCGCGACCACGAGCGCGGTGGTCGGGAGGCCGATCCCGAGCGCGTTGAACAGCGACTCGATTCCCTTTGCGAACAGCAGGCCGCCGAGCACTCCCAGGGCCGCGCCGAACAGGCCGATCAGGGCCGCCTCCATGAACACGGAGGCGAGGACCTGCCTGCGGGAGGCCCCGAGTGTCCGCAGCAGCCCGTACTCGCGGATCCGCTGCGAGACCGTGATCGAGAAGGTGTTGAAGATGACGAACGCGCCGACGATCAGCGCCACGGCGGCGAACACGCCGAGGAAGATCGGCAGGAAGCTGAGGGCGTCGTGGATCTCGTTCGAGGAGCGGTTGGCGTTCTGCTCTGCGGTCTCCACCCGCAGGGTCGGCGGCACCACCCGCTCGATGCGAGCCTTCAGCTCATCAGGAGACACGTCGGGGTTGAGGCCCACCGAGATCTGGTTGAAGCGCCCGACGTTGCCGGTGATGAACTGGGCCTCGGGGAGCGTGAGCTGCGCGATGCTCGCCCCTCCGAAGGAGGTACCGCCAAGCTCGGTGAGTCCCACCAGCCGGTAGGTGCGGACCTGCCGCTCTCCCGCGATCCGGATCGGGTCGCCGACCGAGAGCCCGGCGTCGTCGGCCGCCGCCTTGTCGAGCGTCGCCTCATGCGCGTTGGTCGGCCGGTGCCCCTCGACTGTCTTCAGAGTCTCGATCTGAGGAGGCAGGGCCGCTGAGATGAACTTGGGGGCGAACTGGGTGCCGACCTCCTTGTCGCCCTTGAGGATGCCCCCGCCCGTGAAGATCGTGCCGGCGGCGAGATTCACTCCGGGCACCGCGCGCACCTGCTTCAGGATTCCGCCGGGGAAGCTCGTGGAGCTGTTGGTCTGCTGCGTGACCGGCTGCTTGTTGGTGATCACCACCGAAGTTCCCTTCAGCGAGTCGCTGAAGATGTTGTCGAAGGCCTTGTTGATGGTGTCCGTGATCACGTAGGTGCCGGCGATCAGCGAGACCCCGACGAAAACGGCCAACGTCGTACCGAGGGCCCGCAGCTTGCGGGCCCAGAGGCTCTTGAGGGCGAAGCTAGCCAAGCTTCTTCATCAGCTCGATCACGTCGTCCGTCGAGCCGGGCGCGGCGTCGGAGACGATCTCGCCATCGCGCAGGGTGAGCAGGCGGTCCGCGTAGACCGCCGCCTCCGGCGCGTGGGTGACCATCACCACCGTCTGATCGAACTCGTCGACCGACTGCCGGAGCAGCCGCAGGACATCCTCGGAGGCCTTCGAGTCGAGATTGCCCGTCGGCTCGTCGGCGAAGACGACGGCGGGTCGTGAGATCAAGGCCCTGGCCACTGCGACCCGCTGTTGCTGGCCGCCCGAGAGCTCCGAGGGGAGGTGCGTGCGGCGCTCCTCGAGCCCGACTGTCTTGAGCAGCTGCTCGAGCCAGGCCTGGTCGGGCTTGCGACCGGCGATCGAGAGCGGCAGCACCAGGTTCTCTTCGGCCGTCAGCACGGGCAGCAGGTTGAAGAACTGGAAGATGAAGCCCAGCTTGTCGCGGCGCAGCTTCGTCAGGTCAGCGTCGTCGAGCGCGGTGATGTCGGTGTCGTCGATGAGGACCCGGCCACCGGTCGGCCGGTCGAGCCCAGCGAGGACGTGCAGGAGCGTCGACTTCCCGGAGCCCGATGGCCCCATGATGGCCGTGAAGCGGTCACGCTCGAAATCGACGCTGACGTCGCGCAGCGCGTCGACGGCCGCGTCGCCCTCGCCGTAGCGCCGGCTGACCTCAATGGCCTGAACGATGTGGCCGTCGCGAGCCCCGCCGGACCCCTGCTGTGCGTCAGTCTGCTCTTCCACTCGATCGATCATCCGTGACGCTCTCCCGTTTACCGCCGGACAGCCCCAAGCTAACGCGTCGCGCGGCCCGGCGAGGGGTCGGATGCGGACCCATCCGCACCCGATGCCCGCTCGTTATCTTCATCGCATGAACAGCATGGGAGGAGAACGGAAGATCGCGACGATGCTGTTCGCCGATCTGGTCGGCTCCACCGAGCTTGCGACCGAGCTCGACCCCGAGGATCTCCGCGGCCGGCTCGAGCCCTTCTTCGAGGCTGCCCGCTCGGCCCTCGAGCAGCACGGCGGCATCGTCGAGAAGTACATCGGCGACGCGGTGATGGCCGTCTTCGGCGCGCCCGTTGCACACGGCGATGACCCCGACCGGGCGATCGCCGCGGGCCTCACCGTGGTCGACAATGTCTCCGCGATCGACGGCAACCTCTCCGTGCGCGTGGGGATCGAGACGGGCGAGGTCCTGGCCGTCCCCGAGAGCGGCGATCTTCGCGTCACCGGCGAGGCTGTGAACGCCGCCGCGCGGCTGCAGCAGGCGGCATCGCCCGGCGAGGTTCTCGTCGGCGAGCGGACCGCCCGCGCCTGCAGGCGCGCGCAGCTCGAGCGCGATGGCCATGTCGACGCCAAGGGCATCGAGAGTCCCCTCGCCGCCTTCCGGGCGGTGGCCGTCTGCGACGAGGAGCTCTCACAGGTGCCGATCGTGGGCCGGGAGGACGACCTCGACATGCTCCGGCTGATCGCCAGACGAGCGGCAAGGGAGCGCGTCCCCCAGCTAGTCACGGTGATCGGCGAGGCCGGGATCGGCAAGACGCGGCTCGCAAGCGAGCTGTTCGACGAGCTTCGCTCACAAGGCTGGCGCACGGTGGTGGGCCGGAGCCCGCCCTATGGCCACGGCATCGCCTTCTGGGCCCTCGGGGAGATCCTGCACGACGCCGCCGGGGCCTCCACCGACGCGCGCGCTGCTCAGGTCGAGCCCGCGCTGCGAGAGGTGCTCGAAGAGGCCGGCGCCGATGACTCCGCGGAGCTGGCCGCCGCGCTTGTGGTGGCGATCCGGGGCGCCGAGGAGGGCGCCGACGCCGAGGACGAACTGAAGCGCGCCTGGCGGCGGTTCGTCGCACTGCTGGCCGCCGACCGGCCGCTCGCGATCGGCGTCGACGACGCGCACTGGGCCGACGAGGGCACGCTCAACCTGCTCGAGGAGGCAGCGTTCGGCCTCTCGGCGGCGCCCGTGATCATCCTCTGCACCTGCCGGCCCGAGCTCGCCGAGCGGCTGCCGGATTTCGGACGCACCGCGCGCAACCACACCCAGATCGAGCTCATGCCGCTGGACGGTCCTTCCTCGACCCGTCTCGCCGAGCTCCTGCTGCCCGAGGATCGCCGCGTGATCGCGGGACGTATCGCCGACGCCGCGGGCGGCAACCCCTTCTTCACGGAGGAGGTCACGCGCGCCATCCGGGAGGAGCTCGAGGAGGCTGTCCCCGAGCGCCTGCCCGACACGGTGCAGGCCGCGATCGCGGCTCGCATCGACCTGCTGCCGGCGGAGGATAAGCGCGCCCTCCAGTTCGCGGCCGTGCTCGGCCACACCTTCGCGCAGGGCCCGCTCGAGGATCTGATCGGCGAGGATCCAGCCGACCTGCTCTGGTCGCTGCGCCGCAGAGCACTGGTCGAAGAGCGAACGACCTCCGACGCCGGCAGTTACGCCTTCCGCCACCAGCTGATCCGCGACGTCGCCTACGGCTCGCTGCCGCGCGCCGAGCGGGCCGCCCTGCACGAGCAGGCGGCGACGGCCCTGACCTCCCGCGAGCCCTTCGCCGAACGCGCCGAGCTGGTCGCGTACCACCTCGACCACGCGAACGAGCTCCAGCCCACGCCCGAGCGACGGAACGCGGCATGTACGGCGCTCGCCGAGGCGGCCGCCAGCGCGGTGCGCCGCGGCGCCGTGGCCCGGGGACAGGCACTCTACGAGGAGGCCGCCGATCTCTCGCACGGTTCCGAGCAAATCGATTGGCTGATCGCCGCCGGCGAGGTAGCGCTCCGCCGGTGGCGGGGCGACTACGCGATCAGGCTCTACCGCGAGGTCGGTGAGACCGCCGAGCGCATCGGCGATCCCCGCGCCGCGGGTGGTTACGCGCGCGCGGTCGAGATCGGGACCCGGATGAGCGGGATCAGCGGGAACCCTGACGCCGAGCAGCTCCGCCCGATGCTCGAGCGGGGGCGAGAGCTGGTCACCGAGGACGACACCATTACCAAGGCGCGGCTGCTCCTCGACGAGGCCTGGCTCGCCTGGAAGGCGGATCAGACCCTCGAGATGGAGCGACCCGCCCTCGGAGGGTTGGAGCTGGCACGCGAGGCGGGGGACCTCACCGTCCTCCAGTCCGCTCTCGATGCGGTGACGGCGAGCGACTGGCAGCAGGGACGACATCGTCTTGCCGTCGAGCACACCCGGGAGCGCCTTGATCTGCTGCGGGATGCGCCGCGCACCGCGATCCTCGACGTGGAGCGCAGCGACGCCCTCCACATGATGATCGAGTGCCTGCTGCAGACGGGCGACTTCCACGAAGCGGAGACCTACGCCAAGGAGGCGCGGGACCTGGACCTCTCGCGCGGGATCATCTACTCGGCCTGGCAGCGAGGTCTGCTACCCGCCTTCTTCCTGGGCCACTGGGACGAGGCGCTTGACATGGCGACCCACGTCCGCGAAGCATGGATCGCCGCGGAGCGTCCGCCGCTCGGCGCCTTCGCCACCTCGATCGCGTGTGCCGGAGCGATCATGGGGCTGCGCGGGGACGACGCCTGGTTCGACTGGTTCGAGATCGCCGACGAGCTCTCGGAAGGCGCCCTCGGCAACAAGGCGGGCGTGATCGTGATGCGGGCGGACATCGAGCTGCACCAGGGAGAGGTCCAGTGCGCCGCCGACCGCTTCGTCTCCGACATCTCCACGACCTGGTTCCGCTCTCCGTACCTCGCGGGACGGGCCGAGGCGTACGCCCGCCTCGGTCGAAAGGAGGCGGATGACGCCATCCGGACCGCCGAGGAGAGCATCGGCGAACACCGCTACGGGCTGGGCATCCTGCTGCGCGCCAAGGGGATTCACGCCGGCGATGAGGCCATTCTGCGCAAGTCGCTCGATCTCTTCAGAGAGCTCGACTGCCCGTATCAGACGGCGCGCACGGGCTGGCTGATCGGCGGCGAGGACCGCAAAGAGGCGAAGGGAATCTTCGAGCGGCTCGGCGCGACCCTGCCGGCCGACTAGCCCATGTGCTGCCGCTGCTCGGCGTCCCGCAAGCGGGACGCGAGCGTCTCCAGCAGCGGCCAGGCGACCTCCGGGTGCTGCTCGATGAACGGCCGGAACTCCCATGCCGTCAGCCCCTGACAGCGCAGATCGGTGCTGGCGACGATCGTCGCCGAGCGCGGGCCGCTGTCGATCAGGGCGATCTCGCCGAAGTACTCACCGGGGCCAAGCGTCCGGATGATCTTGCCGTCGATGCTGACGGTCGCATTGCCGTCCTCGATCAGGAAGAAGCCGATCCCGCTCTTTCCCTGGGTGGTGATCGCGTCGCCCTCGCCGAAGGTGCGCTCCTGCATACGGTCGGCGAGCTTCTTGAGCTCCTTCTGCTTCACCCCCTGGAAGAGGGGAACGCCGCCGAGCGTCTCCACCACGTCCGCCACGCCGCGATCCTACTGCCGACCTCGGGTTGACGCAAAGAGTGAATCGTGGTTCACTTCTTGCCGATGCCCTACCGGACCACGGAGCGGACGAGGGCGCGGCGGGCCGAGACCCGCGCGCGGATCGTCACCTCCGCTCGAGAGCTGATCGCCGAGGGCGGTTACGTCGCCGCGCAGATCGCGCCGGTCGCCGATCGCGCCGGGGTCGCAGTCGGCACGGTGTACCGCCACTTCCCCTCCAAGTCCGACCTCTTCGCGGAGGTCTTCCGGGAGGCCTCGCAGCACGAGGTCGACGCGATGGCCGATGCGGTAGGTGCGAGGGGGCGCGACAGCGCCACCCGTTTTGTGGATGGGCGGCCGGCCGCAGAGCGAGTCGCGGCAGGGGTCGAGGTCTTCGCCCGCCGCGCGCTGGCGGGGCGCCGCCTGGCCTGGGCGCTGCTCGCCGAGCCGGTGGACCCGGCCGTCGAAGCCGAGCGACTCCATTTTCGCCACAGCTATCGCGATCTGATGGCCGAGGTGATCGCCGAGGGGGTCGAGGCCGGCGACCTGCCCGAGCAGGACGTCGACACCACCGCCGCGGCGCTGATCGGGGCAATCGGCGAGACCATGCTCGGCCCCCTCTCGCCCACCCACACATATAACGGGTCGTTCCAACACAAAACGGGTCGCTCCTCTCGGAGCGCCGTCGCATTACGCCCTCCCACAAACCCCGAGGCGCTGATCGCCTCGCTGACCAGCTTCTGCACTCGCGCAATCGGAGAGGAGCCCGCACGTGTCAACCGTTGAAGCCTCATCCAAGAACCCCAGCAGCGGAGTTCGCACCCACGAGGTCACCAACCAGCCGCCGCCGCTGGTCGATTACAACGTCTTCAGATCCGATGAGGTGATGCAGGAGGCAGTGCGCCGGGAGGGCGCCGACTGGGCGGTCGAGAAGATCTCCGAGGTCGGCGAGATCGCGGGACGTGCGGACGTGATCGAGCTCGGCCGCGTCGCCAACGAGAACCCGCCGACGCTTCGCACCCACGACCGCTACGGCAACCGGGTCGACACCCCGGAGTTCCATCCCGCCTGGCACGACCTGATGCGGCTCGGGATCTCCCACGAGCTCCACTCCCTGCCCTGGCGCGAGCCGCAGCCCGGCGCCCACGTCGCTCGGGCGGCCGCCTTCATGTGCTTCTCGCAGGCCGAGGCGGGGGTCGGCTGCCCGATCTCGATGACCTATTCCGTGGTGCCGGCGCTTCGCAAGCAGCCTGAGCTCGCCGAGGAATGGGAGCCGCGCATCCTCTCCAACGTCTACGACCCGCGCCAGATCGCAGCCTCCGAGAAGGAGGGCTCGCTGTTCGGCATGGGGATGACCGAGAAGCAGGGAGGCTCGGACGTGCGCGCCAACACCACGGTCGGCCGCCCGATCAACGGCGGTGGTGGTGGCGCCGAGTACGAGCTCACCGGCCACAAGTGGTTCTTCTCCGCGCCCCAGTGCGATGCGTTCCTCGTGCTCGCCCAGGCCGACGACGGCGTCTCCTGCTTCCTGATGCCGCGCCGCCTGCCGGACGGGGAGCTGAACCGCTTCCGCCTGCAGCGACTCAAGGACAAGCTCGGCAACCGCTCCAACGCCTCCTCAGAGATCGAGTTCGATGGCGCCTGGGCCAGGCTGGTCGGTGAGGAGGGCGCTGGGGTCCGGACGATCATCGAGATGGTCAACCACACCCGGCTCGACTGCGCCACGGGCAGCGCGACCGGGATGCGCGCCGGCGTCGCGCAGGCGATCAATCACGCCTCGCACCGGGTCACCTTCGGCAAGCTCCTGGTCGAGCAGCCGTTGATGCAGAACGTGCTCGCCGATCTGGCCGTCGAGTCGGAGGCGGCGACGATCAGCTCGCTCCGCCTCGCCCGGACCTATGACGAGGCGATCAGTGGCGACGACGAGGCGCAGGCGTTCAAGCGGATCGCCAATGCCGTGCTCAAGTACTGGATCTCGAAGCGCGCCCCCAGCCACGCAGTCGAGTGCCTCGAGAGCCTCGGCGGCAACGGCTACGTGGAGGAGTCAGGGATGCCCCGCCTCTACCGGGAGGCCCCTCTCGCCTCGATCTGGGAGGGCTCCGGCAACGTCCAGTGCCTCGACGTGCTGCGCGCCATGGTCAAGAACCCCGACTCGGTCGAGGCCTTCTTCGCCGAGATCGCCGAGGGAGCTGGCGAGTCCCGTCTGGATGCGTACGTCTCCGAGCTGCGGTCCGATCTGCAGGACATGAACGGGATCGAGTCCCGGGCCAGGCGGCTGGTGGAGCGAATGGCGCTCGCGCTACAGGGCTCGCTGCTGCTGCGCTTCGGCGACGAGGCGGTCGCGGACGCGTTCTGTACGTCGCGCCTGGCCGGCGATTGGGGCCAGGCCTTCGGGACCCTGCCCGGCAGGACCGACTTCCAGCGGATCATCGACCGCCACCGGGCGGCGGTCTAGGCACCCCCGCCGGCGGCCTCGAGGCCCTCTTCCGGGGTGTCGTACTCATCGAGCCTCGCGATCAGTCCGTCGCCGCGGAAGACGAAGACGTGGGTGACCTCGATCTCGACCGGGACCTGGCTCTCCCGACCGACACCGCGCTGGCGGGTCGGAACCACGACGTTGTCCCCAACCTCGACGTAGTCGAGCGCCTCGGCGTAGTACTCGCTGAACGGCTCGACCCACTCACGCATCGCCTGGACCACCCCGTCGCGTCCGCGATAGACGGTGTTCTCGGGCCCGGTCGTCGACCAACGCAACTCGGCGTCCGGCGCGAACGGCTTCTCGAGCAGGTTCCGGACCGCCTCGTTGTCCCAGTCGACCTGGGCGGCGTCGAGACCCTTGAAGCCGTCCCACATCGTGCGCACGATCTCGACGTACTCGGCGGACACGAGGCCCCAGTATCACCTCATCGGCGCCGGAGCGCCAGCAGAAGCATGAAGGCGCGAACCCGAAAGGAGAAGGAATGGACTACAAGACGCTGAGGTACGAGCGCGACGGGCACGTCACGGTGCTCACCTACGACCGGCCGGAGCAGCGCAACGCCGTCAGCCGGCAGATGAACCGGGAGCTCCACGACGCCTGGCAGCGCTTCCGCGACGCCGAGGACGAGTTCGTCCTCGTCATCACCGGCGAGGGCGACGCGTTCTGCGCGGGCTGGGACCTGGAGGATGCGGCCGAGCTCGGCGAGGGCGGGCAGCCGGACTGGGACCAGTTCAAGACCGGCGTCTACAACACCCCCGGGGAGTGCGGCTACACCCGCCGGATCGACGTCTTCAAGCCGGTGATCGCCGCGGTCAACGGCTGGGCGGTCGCCGCCGGCCTCGAGAACGCGCTGCTCGCCGACATCAGGATCGCCGCCGAGAACGCGGTCTTCGGCGCGCTGGAGCGGCGCTGGAACATCGTCGGCGGGGATGGGATGAACGTCCGCCTGAGCCTGCGGTGGGCTACGGCCGCGCGATGGAGATGATCATCACCGGCCGCCCGGTGGACGCCGAGGAGGCGCTGCGGATCGGACTGGCGAACGAGGTTGTCCCGGCCGGAAAGGCGCTGGAGCGGGCCGTGGAACTTGCCCACCAGATCGCCGAGCTGCCGCAGGGTGCGATCCGCTCGGACAAGGAGACCATGGTCCGGAACGTCGGCCGAACCTACGAGGAGCAGCTGCGCCAAGAGGCCGAGAACACCATCTCGATGTTCGCGCGGCGCGACTCCCACGCGATCGGGGCCCGCGCCTTCAAGGAGAAGCGGGCCCCGGAGTGGCCCCACCACGGCCTCTAGCCATACCCGCTCGCTGTTTACGTCCTCTAGGACCGGGGCGTCCGGAAGCTCATCGCACCGCGAGCGGCCGGTTACTCTGGGGCCATGTGCAGAAACATCAGGCAACTCCACAACTTCGAGCCCCCCGCCAGTGAGGAGGAGGTCCACGACGCGGCGCTGCAGTTCGTCCGCAAGGTCAGCGGATCGAACCAGCCGTCGAAGGCGAACGCCGAGGCGTTCGAGCGCGCCGTCGATGAGGTCGCCGCCTCGACGCGGAGGTTGCTCGACTCGCTGGTCACCAGTGCGCCTCCCAAGAACCGGGAGGAAGAGGCGGCCAAGCGGCGGGCGAAGTACGAGGCGCGCTTCGCGGCCTAGGGTCGAGCCCAGTTTCGGACGTGATCGGGGACCGGTGGGTTCCCTTGCAGGTCCGGCGCGGGAATCGGCTCCCCCGTCCCGAGCGTGAGAGGCAGCTGACCGGCCCAGTGGGGCAGGTCCAGGTCGGCCTGCTCGTCGACCGGCGGCCCGGTCCGGACCTTCGCCGAGGCTTCCTCGATCGGCAGCGAGAGAACTCGCGTCGACCTCAGGTCGGTCGCGTCTGGTCCGCGGATCCCGTCGGGACGACCCGGAGCGACGTGATCCACGACTGCCCGAAGCGCCCTGTCCTTCTCGTCCGGGTCCGTCACCTCCCGGGCCGTGCCGAGCACCATCACCGACCGGTAGTTGAGGGAGTGGTGAAGTGCCGCCCGGGCGAGCACGAGCTCGTCGATCAGCGTCGCTGTCAGGCAGCAGGCCGTGCCCGCGACCAGCGCCCCGAGGGTGCGGTTGCCCCGCGCTCCATGCAGATAGAGGGTCTCCCCCTCCCTGGCGTGGATCGTGGGGATCACATAGGGCTGGCCGTCCTGAACGAATCCGACATGGCAGACCAGGGCCTCATCGAGAATCGAGTGGATGAGCTCGCGGTCGTGGCTCCCCCGGCCGGGCTTGCGATAGACGCGGGTGCGCTCGGTCTGTTCGTAGTCGGCCACGAGCCGATGGTAGGTGCGACTCCGTTCACGGCGGAGAGGAACTGGCGCGTGTCCGTGTGCCACTCCGGAGTACCGGGAGCTGGGCTCAGCCGCTCAGCCAGCTCTCGTCCAGCTTGCGGATGACGGCCTCTGAGAGCCGGATCGCGTCAGCGACCGTCCCGTAGTCGACGTTCTCCGGGGTGTCGGTCCTCCAGTGGTAGTTCGACGGGTTCTTCCACTGATTGCAGGAGGCCATCGCGCGCACTGGTAGCCGGCGGCGAGCGGGAAGATCGCGTCCGTGGCGTTACGGGCCGCAGGTTGGGCACGCAGCTCGATGTCGAGCTCCTCGCGCAGTCGAGTCGAGCAGGTCCAGGGACTCCGGCCGGGTATTCGCGCAGCTTGAGCATGCCCTCGCCTCGCAGCACGAGCAGGTTCGGCGAATCCGAGGATGTCGAGACAGAGGAAGAAGGTGCGGTCGGCGGGCAGCTCATGCGCGTGACGCTCCATGAACAGGCCCATCCCCTCGCAGAGTGCCTCCTCCGAGGTGGAGAGGAAGAGGACGCGCGTGTGCTCGAGCGGGCGCTCGGCGAGCACCCGCACGAGCGCGATCTGGGCAACGTTCGACGTGCCGTTGTCGTTGGCCGCTGGGACGACGTCGCCGGCTCCGATGTGGGCCATGAAGGCCGCCGCGCCGGCGGAGACTGCCGTGCCAAGGCCGGTGAGCCTGCGGCTGCCCAGCGTCGCCCCTGCAGCGACCATCGCCGGACCGGCGACAACCGGCCACATCAATGGCGGACTTGTGTCCGTGTTCTCGAAGACCCACGGGGCGTTCTCGCCCACGGTCTCGGTGATGGCGGGGTTGAAGAAGAACGCCGTGTGCGGGGCGTCGTGATGCCCCATCACGACGATCGTACGGTCCGCGTCCACGGGCCCGTTTTCGGCGAGCACGTGATGAGCCGTCCGCTTGGGAAGCATGCGGCGGAACCGCCGGCGCCCGGGGGGCAACTCGTCGACGACCAGCGCGGCCGCTGCCGCCCCCGTCATAGCTGCGGCCGCCCTGGCGAGGCGACCACCTCTGCGGGCGGCCATGCCGGCAACGGCACCGGCACCGGCCAGTAGACCGAGTGGCCACCAGAACGTTCCGTTGGCACCCGGCTCCTCCTCGATCCGAACCTTGCGGGCCCCCGCTTCACGGAGCTCACCCGCAAGCCATTCGGCCGCCAGGCGCTCACCCGCCGAAGCGGATGGCCGTTCGATCGAACAGACCTCCTCGAGGCGCTCGCGCATCCAGGCGGAATCGGGCGGGGTCGAAACAACTGCGGGTGCCACCGCTGCCATGCCGGAAAACTACCCACCGCTCCCTAACATCAGACGCATGGCCGGCGGCGGCGTCACGCTGTTTCGCATCCGAGGCATCAGGATCGCGGTGGACTACTCGTGGTTCGTTGTCCTCTTCCTGATCATTTTCTGGCTCACCGGCTTCTATCGCGACGTCCTCGGCTCCCCATCCGGCGACTCGGCGCCGTATGTGCTCGCCGTCGCCAGCGCCGCCCTCTTCTTCGGCTCGATCCTGCTCCACGAACTGGGCCACGCCTTCGTGGCGAGGCGGCACGACATCGGCGTCTCGGGGATCACACTTTGGATGTTCGGCGGCTTCGCCCGGCTCGAGAAGGACTCGGACACCCCGGGTACGGAGTTCAAGATCGCGATCGCCGGGCCGCTGGTCACCGCCGCGATCGTCGTCGCCTGCGCGATCGCCGGTCTCGCTGCTCGCGGGGAGCCACGAGTTCAAGCACGCGGTCCTGACCCAGGGCGACACCCGCACCTCCGGGATCGCAGCGCTGGTCACCTGGCTCGGGAGCATCAACCTGCTGGTCCTGATCTTCAACCTGGTGCCCGCCTTCCCGCTCGACGGCGGCCGCATCGCCCGCGCGATCGCCTGGTGGCGCACCGGCAGCCGCAACACCGGCACGCGGTTCGCGGCGACGCTCGGCGAGTGGTTCGGCCTGCTCCTGATCCTCGGTGGGCTCGGCTTCTTCGTCGTCTACCTGGGCGATTTGCTCGGAGGAATCTGGCTCGCCTTCGTCGGCTTCATCCTCCGCGGGGCCGCAAAGGCGGCGCTGGCGCAGACCGAGGTGACCAGCCGCATCGAGGGGATCTCGGTCGCCGACGTGATGGACCGAGACCCGGTCGCGATCCCGGAGGGGGCCTCGATCGAACAGGCGCTCGACGAGTACTTCCTCCGCTACCGCTCCCCCTGGTTCCCGGTCGTGGACGCCGCGCAGCGGTTCATCGGGCTGGTCGACCGCGGCGCCGCCGACAACGTGCAGGCCGTCGAACGGACCTCCACGATGGTCAGCGACGTCCTCGCGCGCGACAGCGGCACCCTCACCGTCCGAGAGGACGACTCGCTCGAGTCCGTACTCGGCAATGAGTCGCTGCGCCGCCTCGGCGCGCTGATCGCCACCGACGCGGACGGCCGCATCCGCGGGGTGCTGACGATCGACGCGATCGGCAGGGCACTGAGACCGGTGGCACCCGGCAGCGCCGACACGAACCTCTAGCGGCCACCAGGCCGCTCCACTTTGGAGCGAAGGGCGAAGCCCGTAGCGACTTATGTGCGGCGGCCGCTCGTGGCCGCGACCTGATGGGCGGCCACCAGGCCGCTCCACTTTGGAGCGAAGGGCGAAGCCCGTAGCGACTTATGTGCGGCGGCCGCTCGTGGCCGCGACCTGATGGGCGGCCACCAGGCCTGTCGGAGCCAGCTTGCACGCACCCTGCGGCTCTGAGAGACTGCCGAGGTCCCTGCACACCTACAGGGGCAGGAAAGGGAGAGGGAGTGACGAGTCGCCGGTTTCTGGGGGCCCGCTGGCGCGGAGCCGCGGCGTCTGCGGTCGCCTGCGCGGCGCTGGCGATCCTGCTCGGGGTCGCTCCCGCGCGAGCCGCAACCCCGACCGTGACCGAGTTCGACACTCCCGACAACGGGCAGATTTGGGGGATCACCGCGGCCTCGGACGGCAGGCTCTGGTTCGCCGACCAGGGCAACGACACAGCCGGGTCGATCAATCCCTTCAATCAGATCGTCAGCGAGGTCAGTCCGGACATCATCAATTCCATGGTCGGCATGGCGAACGGGCCCGATGGGAACGTCTACTTCGGCGTCACCAACCCGTTCAACTCGATCGGCGGGATCATCCCGGCGACCGGCGGGAATCGCGCCACCTACCTCGGCGCCGGCAACCAGGCCTGGCCGTTCGTCCCGGTCACCGGCCCTGAGGGAAACATCTGGACGACCGAGCCGCGCGATCCGGCGCTGACGACCGGCAACGACAAGGTCAGCATCTCCACGCCCAGGGTGGACACCACCAAGACCGCCCCGGATGGAGGTCCGATCATCAACCTCGAGACCCAGCTGACCGGCAACGCTGATCCCCAGGGGATCGCCGCCGGCCCCACCGACACCAGCAACAACCCGGGCGAGGCCCTCTGGGTGGCCGAGTTCACCGCGAACAAAATCGCCCGGCTCATCCCGCAATTCACCGCAGGCGGAGAGGTCAACGCCGACGTCAAGGAATACACGGGGTTGAGCAGCAACGCCAGCCCCGAGGGCATCGCCCTGGGACCGGACGGCAACATCTGGTTCACCGAGTACAAGGCCGGCAAGGTGGGCAGGTTGATCCCGCCGTCGACCGCCGCGGGCGCCCCGACCATCCAAGAGTTTCCCCTCCCCGACGGCTCCGCCACCTTCCCCTGGGGGATCGCCGCCGGGCCCGACGGCAACCTCTGGATCGCCGAGTCCGGCACGGCCAAGATCGCTCGGATGACGACCTCCGGGACCGTCACCGGCGAGTACCCCACGACGAACGCCTCGCCGGAATACATCACGGCCGGAGCCGACGGCAACCTCTGGTTCGGAGAGATCAACGACAACACGGTCGGGCGCATCACCACCGGACTCGACCAGCCCGCGTTCAGGAACACGAGCGCGGTCCCGATCCCGCTCGTCGGCGCACCCAGCACGCCCGCCTCGATCAGCGTCTCGGGCCTTCAGGGGACGGTCACCGACGTCAACGTCCGCCTCACGGGGATCAGCCACACCTTCCCCGACGACATGGACGTGATCCTCCAGAGCCCGTCGGGCCGGACGGCATTGATCATGTCCGACGTCGGCTCGGCCGTCAGCTCGAGGGCGACCAACAAGACGTCCTACCCGGCCGACGGCATCACGCTCACGCTGGACGATCAATCCTCCCGCTCGCTGTCGGACACGGACCCCCTGGTCTCGGGGATCTACAAGCCGACGAACGTGACCGACCTCAACGAAGGCACCACGGAGGGCGATGCGCCGGGGCCGTTCAGCGCCAGCTTCCCCAGCGCGCTCAGCACCTTCAACGGGGAGAGCGCGAACGGGACGTGGAAGCTCTGGGTCGACGACGACAACCTGAACGCGAAGGACACCGCCGGCAAGCTCTACGGCGGCTGGGGGCTCGACATCAAGACCACCGGCCCCCCGGCGGTCGTTCCGCCAGCCAGCGGGCCGCCGGCCGCTTCGCCGCCGGCCGCGATGAAGTGCAAGAAGAAGAAGGGCAAGAAGGCCTTAGCCGCCAAGAAGTGCAAGAAGAAGAAGTAGCGGCGCAGGCCCCCGAACCCTCCGCTTTATAGGATCGTTGACGCATGCCGGACCACGACGTCTTGGTGATCGGGGCGGGCCTTGCGGGACAGAGGGCCGCGCTCGCCGCTGCCGAGCAGGGCGTCTCGGTGGGGATCCTGAGCAAGGTCCACCCGGTCCGCTCGCATTCGAACGCCGCCCAGGGCGGGATCAACGCGGCACTGCAGGAGGACGACAGCTGGGAGTCGCACGCATTCGACACGATCAAGGGCTCGGACTATCTCGCCGACCAGGACGCGGTCGAGATCATGTGCCAGGCGGCCCCCGAGGAGCTGCTCCACCTCGAGCACCTCGGCGTGACCTTCCACCGCAACGAGGAGGGCAAGCTCGGCACCCGCGCCTTCGGCGGCGCCTCAGCCGCCCGGACCTACTACGTCGCCGACATCACCGGCCAGGCGATCATGCACGTCCTCTACGAGCAGCTCATGAAGTTCTCCGAGGAGGTCGCCCGCTACGAGGAGTGGTTCACCAGCGGCCTGGCCCTCGACGACGACGGCAACTGCATCGGCGCGATCTGCCGGAACCTCCGCGACGGCTCGATGGAGCACTTCGGGGCGAAGGCGGTGATCCTCGCGACCGGGGGCAACGGCCAGGCCTGGCACCCGACCACCAACGCCCTGATCTGCACCGGCGACGGGATCGCCCAGGCCTACCGCATCGGGGCGAAGCTGATGGACATGGAGATGATCCAGTACCACCCGACGACGCTGGCGGGCAAGGGCTTTCTGATCACCGAGGGGGCCCGCGGCGAGGGGGCGCACCTGCTCAACGCGAACGGCGAGCGCTTCATGGAGCGCTACGCGCCGAACAAGATGGAGCTGGCCTCGCGCGACGTCGTCTCCCGCGCTGAACAGACCGAGATCCAGGAGGGCCGTGGATTCCCGGACGGCACGGTGGCACTCGACATCACGGTGGTGCCGCGCAAGCGCATCCACGAGGCGCTCCGCGAGATCGTCCTGGTGGGCCGCGACTTCGCCGGCGTGGACATCACCAAGGAGCCGATCCACATCAAGCCCGGCAACCACTACACGATGGGTGGAGTCAAGACGGACAACGAGGGCCGCACGAACGTCCCCGGCCTCTACGCCGCCGGCGAGGTCGCCTGCGTCTCGGTCCACGGCGGCAACCGCCTCGGCGCCAACTCCCTGCTCGACACGCTGATCTTCGGGCGCCGCTCGGGCGTCGACGCGGCCGACCGGGCGAAGGGCCGCGAGCAGACCCACGTCCCCCACACCGTCCTCGACGACGAGGAGGCACGTGTGGCCGAGATCCTCGGCCGCCAGCAGGGCTCCGGTCGCCGGGTCTCGGAGGTCCGCAAGGAGCTCGGCGAGACGATGGACGAGCACGTCGCCGTCTTCCGCGACGCCGAAGGCCTCAACACCGCGCTCGAGACCGTCAAGCGCCTCAAGGAGGAGGCGGGGTCCTGCTACATCGACGACAAGGGAACGGTCTTCAACCAGGACGTGCTCGGGGCGCTGGAGCTCGCCTACATGCTCGACTGCGCCGAGGCCACCTGCGTCGGCGCGATCCACCGCACCGAGAGCCGCGGCGCGCAGTTCCGCACCGATTTCCCGGAGCGGAACGACGAGGAGTGGCTCAAGCACATCGACCTGACTCGGACGGACGAGGGACCCGAAATCAGCTACTCCGACGTGACCATCACCCAGTGGGAGCCGCAGGAGAGGACGTACTGATGGATATCCGTGACCCAGGGGTGCCGGTGGGTAGGGTGAAGGCAGATGGCTGACTTCACTCTCAAGGTGAGGCGCTTCCAACCGGAGGAACGCGAAGGTCCGTACTGGGAGACCTTCGACGTCGAGCTCGACCCCACCCTCTCCGTGCTCGACGGCATCCTGCAGGCGAAGGATCGCGACGACGGCTCGCTGGCGGTGCGCTGCTCCTGCCGCGCCGCGATCTGCGGCTCCTGCGGGATGAAGATCAACGGCCAGTCGACGCTCGCGTGCAAGACGATGCTCGAGGAGGCCCAGTCCTACGCAGAGAGCCATGCGGTCGCCAATGGCGAGGAGGCGACCGAGACGAACGGCGGCAAGCCCGCGATCGTCGTGGAGCCGATGGGCAACATGCCCGTGATCAAGGACCTGGTCACCGACATGGAGTCCACCCACTGGACCAAGATCCGCCGGGTCACCCCCTGGCTGCTCCCGGAGGGCGACCCACCAGAGCGCGAGTACGTCGTCCCGCCGGAGTCGATGATCGACATCACCCAATCGATGGCCTGCATCCAGTGCGGCGCCTGCGTCTCCTCCTGCCTCTCGATGGAGGCCGACCCCGACTTCATCGGACCCGCCGCCCTCGCCAAGGCCTACCGCTTCGTCGGCGATCCGCGCGATGCCGAGACCAAGGAGCGGCTCCACGACCTCGCCCAAGATCCGCACGGGATCTACGACTGCACGCACTGCTTCTCCTGCATCGACGCTTGCCCCAAGGGCGTCGCGCCGATGGACCAGATCATGAGGCTGCGCCGGGCCGCGGAACACGAGCAGATCAACGACCAGAACCACGGCCACAACCACATGGAGGCCTTCACCAAGATCATCGAGAAGAAGGGGACGCTCGATGAGGCACTTCTGCTGCAGGAGTCGCTCGCCCCGGGCATCAAGGGCAAGCTGGCGCCCAAGCACGGTGCCATCAAGGGGCTGCTCGAGTCGATCCCGACCGCGATCCGCGGCATCCGCACGGGGAAGATGCGCTCGCTGCCGAAGCTGATCCCAGGCGTTCACCCCAAGCTGCCGGGCGACGCACAGGACCACGTCAAGCGCATCTACGCCCACACCGAGGACCACCAGGTCGAGCTCAACCTCTACATCCGCGGCGAGGAGGGGGACGAGGACGCGTCCGTCCCCGAGGGCGAGGCTGTGCCCGAGGGGCAGGTTGTGCCCGAGCCCGATGAGGTCGAGGATGCTGCGCAGCGGCCGGGCGCCGACAGCGGCCTTGCGCCGGGAGGGGGCCCCTGATGGCCGACCTGAAGATGGCCTACTGGCCCGGTTGCGTCTCGCGCGGTTTCACGACCGAGTTGCATGGATCGATGGCACTCGTGGCCGAGCGGCTCGGGATCGAGCTCGTTGAGCTTGACCGCGCCAACTGTTGCGGCGCCGGCGTGATCGCTGAGCACAACCAGGAGCTCGCCGACACCCTCAACGCCCGCACCTTCGCCCTGGCCCAGCAGACCGGGCTGCCGATGATGAACATCTGCTCGACCTGCCAAGGCGCGCAGTCGGAGTGCCAGCAGCGACTGCGCGACTCCGAGTATCGCTCCCACATCAACGAGACACTGGCGGAGGAAGGTCTCTCCTACGACCCCGAGGGCTTCTCCAACAAGAACTTCCTCTGGGTCCTGGTCGAGGATTACGGACTGGACCGGCTCAAGGACCAGGTGCAGCGGCCGCTCGAGGGACTCAGGGCTGGTCCCTTCTACGGCTGCTACATCCTGCGCCCGAAGCACCGGCTCGGCTATGAGGACCATCCGGAGCGCGACCTCTACCTCGACCGGCTGATCGAGGCGCTCGGCGGCGAGGTCGTCCAGTACGACGGCGCGCGCAAGTGCTGCGGCTTTCCGGTCATCACGATGGCTCGCGAGGTCTCCCTGCGCCAGGCCGGCACCCACGTCGGCGATGCGCTGGATGCCGGGGCCGATTGCCTGGTCACGCCATGCCCGCTTTGCCACCTCAACCTCGACATGCAGCAGCCCGAGGCCGCCAAGGTGGTCAATCGCGATCTCGGCCTGGCCATCCTCCACCTGCCCCAACTGGTCGGCCTCGCACTCGGCTTCGAGCCCAAGCAGCTCGGCATGCAGAAGCACATCGCCTCGACCAAGTGGGTCGAGCAGCGGCTGGACGACCGCCAGGCCGCTCAATCTCGGAGCGGCGACGTAGTCGCCGCGGCTTGAGGTGGGCGGCCGCTACGGTCGCGACCTGATGGCGAAGCCGTCTGACCTGGAGGAAATCGAGAAGCGCCTCGCGCTGATGGAGGTCCGGCTGGAGCAGCTCTTCGAGCACCTCAACATCACGCCGCGGGGCGGCGGCGGGGCCGGCGGCGAGGGCGAGGGCGCCGGGCTCGATCCAAACGACGACCCCGAGATCCAGGACCTGCTCGCCAAGGGCAACGCCCAGCAGGCGACCAAGCGCTACCAGGAGCTCACCGGCGCGGGTCCGGACGAGGCGAAGGAGGCAATCGACCGAGCCCAGGCGTAGGGTCTGGGGCTCGATGGCGTCGACGGAACCGCCCGAGATGCGGCACCGGATCAAGGTGCGCATCCTCGTCGTCCTCGCCTCAATCCTCGCCTTCCTGGCGATCTTCACCAGCTGGGTAGACCGGCAGGCGCTCGACACCAACCAGTGGGTCGACACCAGCGGCAGGCTGCTCCAGGACAGGGAGATCTCGGACGCGCTCGCCGCCTACTCCGTCGACCAGCTCTACGCGAGCGTGGACGTCGCCAGGATCCTGAAGAAGCAGCTGCCGCCGGATCTGCAGCCCGTCTCCTCTCCCCTCGCCGCCGGGATTCGCGAGTTCGCCACGCGGGCCGGCCAGCAGGCGTTCCAGTCGCCCCGGGTGCAGACGCTCTGGGCGGACGCCAACCGCGTTGCGCACAGCCAGCTGGTCGCGATCCTGGAGGGGAAGAACGAGGCGATCCAGACGCAGAACGGGAAGGTCATCCTCGACCTGCGCCCGATCGTCCTCCAGCTCGCCAACCGGATCGGGCTGAAGAAGCAGGCGCAGCAGGCGATCAAGAAGGGCGAAGCGACCGGGACGCTCAAGCCGAACTTCGGCCGGCTCGAGATCGCCGACTCGCAGCAGCTCGACACGGCGCGGACCGTGACAAAGCTGATCGAAGGTCTCGCCTGGTTCTTCACCATCGGCTCGCTCGCCCTGTTTGCCCTGGCGGCCTGGCTGGCCAAGGGCCGACGCTGGGTCGTCGTGCTCGGCTACGGGCTCGGCCTCATCGCCTCCGGGCTCGCGGCGATGGCGGTGCGTGCCGCACTGAAGGGACCATTCGTCGACAGCCTCGCTCCAACCCAGGACGCACGGGTGCCCGCTGAGCACGCCTGGGACATCGCCACCTCCCTGCTGCAGAGCTTCGCGAGCAGCGTGGTCATCTTCGGCATCGGCTTCGTGGTCGCCTCGTTCCTGGCCTCGCCGGCGGGCGCGGCCGTCGGCATCCGGCGAGCGGCTGCACCGACCCTGCGCGACCGGCCGGGCATCGTCTGGTCGACCTTCGCCGCGCTCACCCTGGTCGTCGTGATCATCTGGCCCCCGAGCGGCTCGCGCCAGCTGGTTCTTACGCTGCTGCTCATCGTCCTGGCCGCAGTCTGGCTCGAGGAGGTCCGGCGGAAAACGGCCCGGGAGTTCCCGGGCGCCAAGAAGGGGGACTGGATGAAGTCGATGCGTCGGCGGGCTCGCCGTGCGACGAGGGAGACCGGGCGACGCGTCGGCTCCGCGGTCCGTGAGCTCACCGATGACAACGGCACGCATCCGGACGATGCCAAGCTCGAGCGCCTGGAGAAGCTGGGTGAGCTCAAGGAGAAGGGCCTGCTGACCGCCACCGAGTTCCGCGAGCAGAAAAAGAAGATCCTCAGCGGCTAGCGCCGCCGGAGACCCGGCGCTCTATCCAGCGCGCGCCCACCGTGTCGGTGAGGCCGTGGACCACGATCGAGGCCAGGATCACGAATGCGGCGGTCTCGAAGATCACGTTGGCCTCGCCGACGTCCGAGTTGAGCACCAGCTCTGCGAACAGGATCCCGGCGACGCCCTTGGGTCCGAACCAGGCGATGAAGTCGCGGTGCGGCCTGGGCATGTCCACCCGCACGAACGAGAGCCCGATCGCGACCGGCCGTGCGATCAACAGCGCGAAGGCAATGAAGGCGACCAGCAGGGGGACGCTCTCGTGATAGCCGGTGGCGACGATGAGGGCACCGAAGGCGAAGAAGGTGAGCACCTGCAGGATCGAGCTGACATTCTCGCTGAAGACCACGAAGTCGTCGGCGATGTCGTGCTCGGCGGCGGCGAGCGAGATTCCGCAGACGTAGGCGGCGATCAGGCCGTTGCCGAAGGTGACGTCAGCCAGCCCGTAGGAGAGCAGCCCCACGCCGAGGGCATAGATCCCCTCGTAGCGCCGCACGATTCCGCCGCCCGGGAGATACCGCGTCAGCCGGCCCGTCAGCTGTCCGAGGACGATTCCGACCACCGCGCCGAAAGCCGCGTCGCCCACCAGCTTCGCGGCCTCGGTGCCCGCGCCGCCGCCCGGCGAGGCGAGGATTATGAAGAAGAGGACGAAGGGCAGGGCCAACCCGTCATTCAGCCCTGACTCCAGGTTGAGCGCGTGGCGGACCGAGGCGGGCACCCGCTGGGAGGTGACCACCGCCGAGGTCACCACCGGGTCGGTGGCCGAGAGCACCGCGCCGAGCAGGAAGGCCTCCGCCCAGCTCAGCTCCGAGAAGAGCAGCTTCGCCATGACGGCCAGCAGGGCGAGAGTCAACGGCATCGCGAACGCCAGCGCCCGGACCACCGGGCCCCAGTGGACGACGAGCAGCTCACGCTCGACGAAGAGCCCGTCGGAGAACAGCGTGACGATCAGCGCGAGGAGGAACAGGTGAACCACCGCGCTGTCAGAACCGTCGACGTGGATGGCGCCGGCCTCGGCCAGGATCAGCCCCGAGGTGACCGAGAGCACCGCGATCGAGAGCACGGTCCCGCGCATGAGCCCCGAAAGCGCGGCGGCCAGCGCCAGCAGGGCGCCGCTGATCAGAAGCGCCTCGCCGAAGCCGACGTCCATATGGGGCTTATACAGCCACGGCCGGAGGCGGCAGATCGCGCTGCGCTAGCGGGCTAGCGTCGATGCCTGTGGTGGTGTTTGTGGCGCTTCTTCCGCTTGCACTTCTTGCCGGACCGATTGAGGATGTCCGTGCCGAAGGGCCGCAGCCCGGCCTGTCCCGCGTAGCCCAGGTGAGCCAGGCCGAAGTTGTCCTCGACCGAGCGCAGCAGGCTGTAGTGGTTGTACGGCTCCGTTGAGACGGTGCCCGGCTGGATGCAGTCGGAGATCATCACCGCGCCGACGCGGCCGCCACCGGGCCCGCCCCCGAAAAGCCCCGGCGCGGAGGTGTTCGGGCCGGACTGTTCGCCGCAGCAGGCGCTCGCGTCGTCCGTCTCGGCCTCATCGAACGTGACGATGATCAGCCCGCGGTCGCGGTAGGCGGGCGAGCGCATGATCTGCGGGATCAGCCCCTGCAGGAAGGTATTCGCCTGGGTCATCCCACCCGGCCCGCCGTCGGCGCAGGGCGTGTCGTGGCCGTCGTTGCAGAGGTCAGGCGTGATGAAGGCGTAGTCGGGCGTCTTTCGCTCCGAGCGCAGATCCGGCGCGAGCCTGTTCAGGTCGACGTCGTTCGCCTGGCAGGTCGGAGAGTCGATGATCGAGTGGAAGTAGACGAAGGGATTGTGGCGGGCGGCGTACTGGTCGGTGGCCGAAGCGGTCTGTGTGGTGTCCCTGGAGCTGAGGGCGGGATGCCTGCAGCTGGCGGGCTGACTCGGCGCCGAGTTGGCCATGTCCTGCATGTAGCCCCTCCACGTGTGGCCGCCGTCCTCGAGCTGATTGGCGATGGTCTGGACCGCCGCGGGATAGACACAGCCGCTGCCGATCACCTGGCCGTCGGGGGCCGGCAGTCCGGGGAGGAAGTCGGTGTAGGTCTGACAGTCGGTCTGGGTCTGGGGGTTGGGAGCCTGGCCGCTCACCATCGAGATGTAGTTATCCAGGCTGAAGTGCCCCGTCGCGTAGTAATTGGGAACGAAGGCCCCGCGGGATGTCAGCTTCTTGGCGAGATAGGGGATCTCGGTCCCCTCCCCGAACGTCGTCGACGCGTCCTCGTTCTCGAGGACGACGATGAAGACGTGATTCACGCGCGGGACGTGCGCGGCCGCCGGCGACGCCCAGGCGCCGATCAGGGAGAGCACGGCGGCAAAGGCGAGGGCGAAGAGCCTAGTCACGGCGCTAGGAGAGGGAGGCTCCGGCGGGCACCCGGACCAGATTGCGTTGGTGCAGCAGCTCGGCCACCTGGACGGCATTGGTGGCCGCGCCCTTGCGGAGGTTGTCGCCGACGACCCAGAGGTTGAGGCAGCGCTCGTGCGAGGGATCGCGCCGGATCCTTCCCACCAGGACCTCGTCGCGGCCCGCCGCGGCGATCGGCAGCGGATAGATGCCGGCGCCCGGATCGTCGAGCACGATCACGCCCGGAGACTCGGAGAGCAGCTCACGACACTCGTCTGGGGTGAGCTCGCGCTCGGTCTGCACGTTGACCGACTCCGAATGGCCGGTCACCACCGGAACTCGCGCGCAGGTCGCCGAGATTCCGACGGCCTCCGAGAGGCCGAGGATCTTCCGCGTCTCCGCCATCACCTTGCGCTCCTCTGTCGTGTAGTCGTCGCCGTCCTTGAAGTTCTCGACCTGCGGCAGGACGTTGAAGGCGACCTGGTGCGGATAGACCTGCGGAGTCTCGATCGGCTTGCCCTGCAGCACAGCCTCCGACTCGTCGCGCAGCTCCTTGATCGCGCTGCGACCGGTGCCCGAGACCGACTGGTAGGTGGAGACGATCAGCCGCTCGAGCCCGGCCGCGTCGAGGATCGGCTTGAGGGCGACCATCAGCTGCATCGTCGTGCAGTTCGGGTTGGCGACGAGCCCGTTGTGGTCCGCCGCAGCGCCGTCGTTGACGCCCGCCACCACCAGGGGCACGTCGTCGTGCATCCGCCAGTAGCTCGTGTTGTCCACCACCACTGCGCCGGCGTCGATCCACCTCTGCGCCCAGGCCGAGCTCACCTTGCCGCCGGCCGAGGAGAGGACAAGGTCGAGGCCCTGGATGGAGTCGTCGGTGAGCTCCTGCACCTCGAGCTCTGAGCCCGCGAAGGAGACTTTGCTCCCGGCCGAGCGTGCGGACGCGAGCGGCCGCACCTCGGCCGCCGGAAACCTGCGCGCGGCCAGGACCTCGAGGATCGTCGAGCCGACGGCGCCGGTCGCGCCGACGACCGCGACGCGGTAACCATCAGGCGGCATCGCGTTTGTCACCCTTCTCGCCTTCCGGCGGCTCGATCTTCGGACGATGCTCCGTGCCGGTCGGCTCCTCCTTGCGGATCGCGTCGGCCCCGAGCTCGAAAGCGTTGTGGAGAGCCTCGACCGCCTGCGGCACCTGATCGGCCCGGATCACACAGGAGATCTTGATCGGCGAGGTCGAGATCATCTCGATGTTGATCTTGTTCTCTCCGAGCACGCGGAACACCTTGGCGGCGACGCCGGGATGGCTTCGCATGCCCGCGCCGACGATGGACACCTTCCCCATCGCCTCGTCGGTCTCTATCCCGATCTCGGAGTCCTCGGTGCGAATCGCCTCGACCGCGCTTTCGAGATCGTCGGACTCCACCGTGAACGAGAGATCCGCTCCGCCGTCGTGTGAGACGGGCTCGTTCTGGATGATCATGTCGACATTGATGTTGGCGTCGGCCAGCGCGCCGAAGATCCTGCCCGCGACGCCGGGCTCATCGGGCACGCCGGTGAGCGTGACGCGCGCCTCGTCCGTCGAATGAGTGACTGCTGTTACGAGAGGTCGTTCCACGGTCTCCTGCTCCGAGACGACGAGGGTACCGGTGCGCTCGTCGGCCGAGCTGCGGCAGTGGATGCGGACTCCGTGGTTACGCCCGTATTCGACCGCGCGCAGCTGCAGGACCTTCGCCCCCGAGGAGGCCATCTCCAGCATCTCCTCGTAGGAGACGATCGGGAGCTTTCGCGCGTCAGGGACGATCCTGGGGTCCGCGCTGAAGACGCCGGCGACGTCGGTGTAGATCTCGCATTCCTCGGCCCCCAGCGCCGCCGCCAGGGCGACGGCCGTCGTGTCGGAGCCACCCCGGCCCAGCGTGGTCACGTCGCGGCTGTCCGTCGAGACGCCCTGGAACCCGGCGACCAGGACGATCGAGTCCTCCTCGAGGGCGCTGCGGATGCGGTCCGCGCGCACGTCGATGATCCGCGCCTTGGTGTGGGAGGAGTCGGTGACGATCCCGGCCTGCGAGCCGGTGAGGGAGATCGCGCGGTGGCCGAGGTCATTGATCGCCATGGCGCAGAGCGCGCACGACTCGCGCTCGCCGATCGAGAGGAGCATGTCCATCTCGCGCGGGTCAGGCCGAGACGAGATCGCGCGCGCCGCCTCGAGCAGCCGGTCGGTCGTCTTGCCGCGCGCGGAGAGCACCGCCACAACCTGCTGGCCCCTCTCGCGGGCGGCGACGATCCGCCTGGCGGCGCGCTTGAGCTCCTCGGTGCCCGCCACCGAGGTACCGCCGAACTTCATCACCACGATCCCGTCTGCGCTCATTGGGCGTGAGCATAGGTGCCGCTCCCCCCTTAAGGCGCCCTTTCAACTTTTTGAAAAGATCAGCGTTCGGTGAGCGGATCAACGCAGGGGGTAATGACCGGTCGCCCGGCCAGCCCCGGGGCGAGTACGCCTGCGATCTCCGTTAACGGCCTCCGCAAGACGTATGGCGAGAACGAAGCGGTGCGAGGGATCGACTTCGAGGTCGCGCCCGGAGGTCTTCGGCTTCCTCGGCCCCAACGGGGCCGGCAAGACGACGACCATCGAGATCCTCGAGGGTTACCGGCCGCGGTCCGCCGGGGACGTTTCGGTCCTGGGGATCGATCCCGGAACTCCGACGCGCGAGTGGCGAGAGCGGATCGGCCTCGTCCTGCAGGAGTGCGAGCTCAATCCTCTGCTGACCGTCGCGGAGACGATGAACCTCTACTCGAAGTTCTTCCCCAACCCGCGGCCGGTTGAAGAGACCCTGCAACTGGTCGGGCTCGAGGAACGCAGCGCGGTCCGCGTGGGCGCGCTCTCCGGCGGGCAGCAGCGGCGGCTCGACGTGGGCGTCGGGATCATCGGCAACCCGGAGTTGCTCTTCCTCGACGAGCCGACCACCGGCTTCGATCCGTCGGCGCGACGCGACGCCTGGAACATGATCGAGGGCCTCAAGGAGCTCGGCACCACCATCGTTCTCACCACGCACTACATGGACGAGGCCCAGCATCTCGCGGACCGGGTGGTGATCATGCGTGAGGGCGGAATCGTGGCCGAAGGGGCACCGGAGACCCTCGGCGAGCAACTCGGACGGGAGACGATGATCCGGTTCCGCACCTATGACGGATTGGCCGACCGTGCCTCGAGTGAGATCGGCCGGCCCGCACAGGTGGCCGGCAACCAGGCGACGATCGCCAGCACGGAACCGCAGCGCACCTCTACAGGCTGTTGAGCTGGGCAGAGGACCAGGGGATCGAGCTTCCGGACCTGGAGGTCCGCAGGCCAAGCCTCGAGGATGTCTTCCTCGAGGTGACGGCCAGCAACGGCGCGGAGCAGGACCGATGAGCGACGCGAGCCTTGTTCTGATCCAGACTCGCTACGCGATCACCGCGACGCTGCGGACTCCGCGGGCGATGCTCTTCGGCGCGCTCTTTCCGATCATCTTCCTCGTCCTCTTCAACTCGCTCTTCACGGGCGGCGGCGGCCCGGACACGACCACGGTGGAGGGGCACACCGTCGGCGTCCACGCCTACTTCACCGCCGGGCTGATCGCCTATGCCCTGGCGCTTTCCTGCTTCAGCACGCCGCTGATGGCGCTCGTCGCGCAGCGCGAGCGCGGGCAGCTCAAGCGCCAACGGGGCATGCCCCCTCCCACCTGGACCTTCGTCGCCGCCCAGGTCCTGCGTTCGGTCGCCTTCGCCTTCGCCGTCGGTGCCGTGATGATCGGGATCGGCATCGCGGCGTACGGCGTCGACCTGCCGGCGCAGACCATTCCGGGCTTCGTCCTCTACCTGTTCCTGGGCACGGCGACCCTCTCGGCACTCGGCATCGCCGCCACCGCGCTTGCCAAGAACGAGGACAGCGCGCAGCCGATCGGCGCCTTCACCGTGGTGATGCTCTCCTTCGTCTCGGGCATCTTCGTCCAGCTCGACACTCTTCCCAACTGGATGGCGGACATCGGCCGGTTGTTCCCGCTCTACGATCTCGCCGCGGGCCTGCAGACCACCGTCGCGCAGGACCCGGCTGGCTTCAGTCTCAACGCGGGCGACGTGATCGTGCTCGCCCGGCCTCGCCGCGATCAGAATCGCGGCGAGGAGCTTCAAGTGGGAGCCGCAGGGTCGCGCGGGCGACTCGTCGTGAGGCACGTCACACACGGCTGATATATCGGATTGATATATCTGTGGCGCGATGGAACTGAACGCCACGGGCAAGGTGATTCTGGGGATGCTGGCCGCGAGGCCGCGCTCCGGGTATGAGATCAAACAGCTGGTCGACAGCTCGGCCCGCTTCTTCTGGGCCGCCAGCTACGGCCAGATCTACCCGGAGCTGAAGCGTCTCGAGAAGGCCGGCCTGATCACCGGTGCGGACTCATCCCAGGGGGCTCGGCAGCGCACCCTCTACGAGCTCACGGCCACGGGCAGGAAGGCCGCTCGCGCCTGGATCGCGAGCCCGCCCGAGGTCTTCGAGATGCGGGACGAGGGGCTGCTCGCGCTCTTCTTCGCCGGCTCGATCGAGCCCGCTCGTACTGCGGAGATCGCGCGCGAGCGCGCTGCCACCTCGCGGGCCAAGGCGGCGGAGCTTCGCTCGATCGCGGAGGCGGTCGAGGAGGCCGGGCGCCCGGCGGGCCCGGAGGCAGAGCCGGATGCGGGCTCGTTGATGGTGCTCCGCTACGGCATCGAGATGAGTGAATGGGCGGCTGACTGGTTCGAGCGGGCCGCTGAGAACCTGGAGAATGAAACGGCCGACCGACAGGCCGGCACAGCAAGGGGGTAGTCATGTTCAACGCACTCGCATCACTGGCTCAGCGTCACGGCAAGCGGACGGTGATCTTCGCGGCGGTGTTCTTCGTCATCGCCGGCGCGCTCGGCGGCGGGGTCGCCAGCAAGCTGGCTCCGTACGGCGACGACGACCCGGCGACCGAGAGCGTCAAGGCGGCCGACCGCCTGGAGGCGGACGGCTACCGCGATCCGAGCGTGATCGTTCTCTTCCAGAACACCTCGCCGACCTCGAGCTCGGGTCAGCAGAGGATCCAGGGAGTCGAGCGCCAGCTGCGGGCGGACCCGGACGTCTCGCGGGTCACCGGCTACCTGGAGACGCGATCCCCCGACTTCGTCTCAGACAACGGCACCGCGACGTACCTCGCGGTCAGCCTGAAGCCGACCGACGACAAGGAACAGCAGGTCGCCGCCAAGAGGATTGCCGACGACCTGTCCGGTCAGCCCGGCGTCGCCGTGGGCGGGATCGCCCTCGCCCAGCAGGAGGTGAACAAGCAGGTCGAGAAGGACCTGCGAAAGGCGGAGATGCTCGCCTTCCCGATCCTCTTCCTGCTCTCCCTGCTCTTCTTCCGCAGCGCTGTCGCCGCGCTGCTTCCGCTGATGATCGGCGGGCTGGCCATCGTCGGCACCTTCCTCCTGCTTCGGGTGGCGAATGAATTCGTCTCCGTCTCGATCTTCGCCCTCAACCTGACCACTGGGCTCGGGCTCGGGCTGGCGATCGACTACAGCCTCTTCGTGGTCTCCCGCTACCGCGAGGAGATCGCGAAGGCCGGGCCGGGCGTAGAGGCGATGAAGCGCACCCTCAACACCGCCGGGCGCACGGTGCTGTTCTCCTCGCTCACCGTGGCGGTGGCACTCGCATCGCTGATGGTCTTCCCTCAGCGGTTCCTCTACTCAATGGGGCTCGGCGGCGCCCTGGTCGCGCTGCTCGCGTCGGCGATCGCGCTGACGGTTCTGCCGGCGGTGCTGGCGCTGCTCGGCCACCGGGTGAACGCGTTGGCGCCGAGCTTCCTACAGCGTCGCGCCGAGCGTGATGCCACCGTCACACAGGAAGGCTTCTGGTACCGCCTGTCGCGCTTCGTCACGCGGCGCCCCGTCGGGATCGCGACCGTGACCGCCGCGATCCTGATCGTGCTCGGGCTCCCGTTCTGGAATCTCAAGTTCACCTCGGTCGACGCGCAGGTGCTGCCCGAGAGCGCCAGCGCCAGGCAGGTCGACAACGCGATGCGGGCCCAGTTCCCGCCGTTCCACGACACGCCGAACCTGCTGCTGGTGGAGAATGCGACCCCGTCGTCGCTCGCCGCGATTAACCGAGAGGTGTCGCGGGTGAAGGGCATCGCCGAGGTCGGACCGCCGCAACAGCTGGCCAACGGCGACGCCGTCCTCCAGGCCTACTCCTCCGACAGCTACATCTCCGACACCAGCCGCAATGCGGCGAAGGAGATTCGCGACCTGCCGGTCCCCGCTGGCTCCCAGCTGCTGGTGGGAGGCGCCGCGGCCCACTTCGTCGACCTGCAGCACAGCCTCGAGACGCATGCGCCGATCGCCCTGGCGATCGTGATCATCGCGACCCTGATCGTCCTCTTCCTGATGACGGGATCGGTCGTGCTCCCGGTCAAGCAGCTGGTGATGAACGCCCTCAACCTGAGCGCGGTCTTCGGGATCCTGGTCTTCGTCTTCCAAGACGGTCGCCTGGAGGGCCTGCTCGACTACCGGAGCCAGGGGGCGCTCGAACAGACCATGCCGATCCTGCTGTTCGCGGTCGTCTTCGGCCTCTCCACGGACTACGGCGTCTTCCTGCTCTCCCGGATCAAGGAGGCGAGGGACAACGGCGCCAGCGACTCGGAGTGCGTCGCTATTGGCCTCGAGCGAACCGGCCGGATCGTGACGGCCGCCGCGCTGCTCTTCGCGATCGCGATCGGCGCCTTCGCGACCTCCCAGATCATCTTCATCAAGGAGAACGGTGTCGGCACGGCGCTCGCCGTCCTGCTCGACGCGAGCCTGATCCGGGCGCTGCTCGTTCCCTCGCTGATGGAGCTGCTCGGCCGCTGGAACTGGTGGGCGCCGAAGCCGCTGCGCCGCCTGCACCACCGGTTCGGGCTGAGCGACGCGGGCCCGGAGGCCGCCACCGGATGAAAGCACGCAGTTGGCGCCCAGGCCCACGGGTATCCTGGGCGGCCCTTGACCATCGCCACGGCCATATTCCTGATCGCGATCGGCGCGATCCTGCGCTACGCGATCAACGTCTCGAGCGACGTGATCAACATCCAGACCGTCGGATTGATCCTGATGATCGCCGGCGGCGCCGGCCTGGCGCTCTCGCTGCTCTACGAGCTGGTCCGCCAGGGCGGCTCGCCCAAGGACAAGGACGAGTACCCGCAGCGGCGGGGCGGCTACGACGATCCCGACCCGCCGAATGTAGCTCAGCCGGGATCTGACGGGTCCTAGCCGAGGTAGGGACGGCTACCCGATTCAGGAGGCCGGGCAAGTGACGTGATTCGGGCCGGGGCCCCGCCGTTTCTCGGGCGTTGAATCCCTCCTCGCCGGTCTGTGAGTCGGTGTGGTGTGCGCCGTCGGCGGTCACGTAGTCGATGGAGTAGGTGACCGGGTTCGATCCGCCGCCCTGGTAGCAAACACCGAACTGGAAGGCGCGGTGCTGAACGGAGTTGAGGTCGGTGAATGTCTCAGTTCCCGACGGACCGATGACGTTCGGTGAGAACGCGCTGCTCGGTATCGGATCCGAGGCTGCCCTTCCAAAGCTTCCGCTCGGGTCGAAAACGTAGAGGTCGTAGTCACGTGTTGTCGGCGCCGCCCGACCAGGTCAGCGTCGCCCGAACGAGCGACACCGGGGCCGGCCTTCTTCTTCTTGCACTTCTTCTTCTTGGCCGACGCCGCGTGATTCTTCTTCTTGCACTTCTTCTTCGCCGCGACGGCGTTGCCGCCGGAGGCGCTCGCGGTCGCGCCGACGGTGACGCTGATCATCAGCGCCAGCAGCGCGAGCAATGCCAAGACGAGCAGTCCCTTCCTTCGCATGAGCAATCTTCTCCCCGGTCGATTGAGTTGGTCGGACCGTATCTCAGAGGTACGTCGATATCTACCCGAGGGATTGGCGGCCCGCCAGGGCCTTGCCGAGCGTGACCTCGTCGGCGTGCTCCAGGTCAGCTCCGACGGGCAGGCCACTGGCGAGGCGGGTGATGATGGCGCGTCCGCGCAGCTCCTCGGCGATGTGCAGCGCCGTCGCTTCCCCGGTGGTCGTCGGGTTGGTGGCGAGCACGACCTCCTTGACCTCGCCGTTGACTCGGTCGATCAGCTCGGCGATCCGCAGGTCCTCGGGATCGATGCCGTCGATGGGAGACAGCGCGCCGCCGAGCACGTGGTAGACGCCGCGATACTCGCCGGTCCGCTCGATCGGAATGACGTCCGCCGGCTCCTCGACCACGCAGATCAGCGACTGGTCGCGACGGGCGTCCTCGCAGATGCGGCAGCGGGGGCCTTCCGCGAGGTTGAAGCAGACCTCGCAGAGACCCACCTTCTCCTTCACCTCGCGGATCGCATCGGCGAGGCCGAGCGCGTCGGCGTCGTCCGCCCGCAGGATGTGGAAGGCGAGCCGCTGAGCCGTGCGCTGCCCGATCCCCGGCAGCTTCGAGAGCTCCGCGATCAGCTGACTGATCGGTCCGGCGTACATGAGCCAAGCCTACGGAACGGGTCGGCTTCGCCATCAGCGGCGGCAACGAACCGCCGCCGAACTACATCCCGGGCAACCCCGGAAGCCCGCCGCCGCCCAGGCCGGCGATGCCGCCCATCCGGTTCGCGGCCAGCTCCTGGGCGGAGCGGAGCGCCTCGTTGACCGCGGCGGCCACCATGTCCTGAAGCATCTCGGCATCCTCCGGATCGATCGCCTCCGGATCGATCTTGATCTCGCGCAGTTGCATGTCGCCGGTCATCGTCACCTTGACCATGCCTCCACCGGCGCTGGCCTCGACGGTCTCGGTCTTGAGCTGCTCCTGGGCCTTCGCCATCTCGGCCTGCATCTGCTGAGCCTGCTTGAGCAGCTGATTCATGTTGGGGCCCTGGGGCATCAACCGGCCTCGCTCTCTCGCGCCTCGTTCGAAGGGACCTCGCTGGCGTCGAAGTTGTCCTTGATCAGGTCGACCAGATCATCCTCGCTCATCTCGGCCGATCCCTCGGGAACGGCCGGGTGACTCTCCTCATCGATCAGCTCATAGACGGGGCGGATCCGCGTGCCGACGATCGCGCCGACCGCCTCGCTCATCCGCTCCACGTTGACCGGGGACTCCGCCTTCTTCTTGTTGAATTTCGCCGATGCCGGAAAGCCGATGCGGAGCATCGACCGCTCCTCGTCGATGCCGAGAGGCTTTGCCTCGTCGAAGAGAGTGGAGAGCATCGCCGACCCGGAGTCGCGCAGGTGATCCACGACCGCCGGCCAGAGCTCGATGACCTTCTCGATCTCGATCGTCGCGGTAGCAATGCCGGCTGCCGGATCCGGCTGCTCCGAGTCGGATTTCTCGACGGGCGGCGCGGCCGGGGAAGCGTTCTCGGCAGGCAGGGCCGGCGCTGCGGCCTCAGCTTGGGTTCCGGCCACAGTGGAGCCTGCCATCGAACTGCTGGAGCCTGCCAAGCCCCCTTCCCCGCCCTCGCCCCCGGTCAAGCGAGACTCGAGCGATTCGATCCGGCGCAGCAGAGCTTCCCGGGACGAGTCGAGACTCGGCGTTGCGACTTTCAGCAGAGCGACCTCGAGGGTGAGCCGCGGGTCGTCACCCTCCCGCATCGCCGCGACCGCGCCGCTGAGGGCATCGATCGCCCCGACCAGCTTGGCGTCGTCAATCGCCTGCGCCTGCCCGGCGAGCCGTTCCGGCTGCGCGACGGTCACCGTGAAGGACTCGGGCACCTCGCCGGTGGCGCGAGCGACCAGGAGCTGACGCAGATGGGCGATCAGGTCGCGGGCGAACTGGCCCGGGTCACGGCCCGAATGCGACAGGCGCTCCACCGCCTCGAGCGCGGCGCGGGCGTCGCCCGACGCCAGCGCGTCGGTGGTGTCGAAGAGGAGCTCGGCATCGGCGACGCCGAGCACTTCGATGACCTCGTCGGTCGAGACCGACCCGCCGCCGAAGGCGACGAGCTGGTCGAGCGTGCCGAGCGCATCGCGGAAGCTGCCGGTGGCCGAGCGTGCGATCAGCGCCACGGCGCCGTCCTCGATCTCGATCCCCTCGGCAGTGGCGACGCGCCGCACGACCTCGGAGATCTGCTCGAGGGAGGGGCGCTGGAAGTCGAAGCGCTGGCAGCGGTCGACGATCGTCGCCATCACCTTCTGGGGCTCCGTCGTCGCCAGGACGAAGGCTGTGTTCGGTGGCGGCTCCTCGAGCGTCTTCAGGAAGGCGTTCCAGGCCTCCTTGGTGAGCATGTGCGCCTCGTCCAGGATGTAGACCTTCCAGCGGCCGGCGGCGGGAGCGAAGCCGACCCGCTCGCGCAGCTCGCGGATGTCGTCCACCGAGCGGTTCGAGGCGGCATCCATCTCGATCACGTCCAGCGAGGTGCCCGCCGCGATCGTCACACAGGACTCGCACTCGCCGCAGGGAGTGAGGGTCGGCCCGTTTACGCAGTTGAGCGAGCGGGCGAGGATCTTCGCCATCGACGTCTTGCCGGTCCCTCGAGAGCCGACGAACAGGTAGGCGTGATGGACGCGGCCCTTCTCCACGGCGTTGGAGAGGGTGCGGACGATGTGCTCCTGGCCGACCACCTCCCCGAAGCTCTGGGGGCGGTGCCGGCGGTAAAGAGACGCTGATTCGGCCACGTTTCGAGTCTATCCACCGCCTACCGCGCCCCTTCGGGGGACTCCGCAATGTGCGGCCTCTCCTCGCCCGGGACGCGTTTTCGCCCTATATCGGTGAAAACGCGTCCTGTTCGTCATGGGAGCGGAAGAAAATGGACCGTGCACCCGTCCTCGAGACGAGGCTCCCGGGCGTGTCCGCTGTGTTTGGCTCGGGCCAGGCTTGCCTGCATCACATGTCGGCTACCGCTTAAGGCTGCTTCCTTCCGGACCTGACCTGGTTCACAGGCCGACACTGCGCAGGACCTGGCCGTCAACGCCGCCCGCGGCGGCACTGGCCCCAAGGGCCTGTCCCTCGTTCGGGACTTCAGCCCCGCTAGAGCGGATTGCGGGTTACAGGGCACCGCTGATTCCCCGCCTAGCACGGTCCATCGCGGAGTCTAGGCCGACTTCACCTTTTCGGCGCTCCGGCCGATAGTGGAGACGTGGCCGACGGCGCACACACGACACCCACTGCCGAGAGGGGGCCGAGGCCGGGCCTCAGCCCGCCTTCCGGCGTAAGCGATCCGCGACGGCGTCTCGGCGACGTCGTCGTCGAGATGGGCTTCGCCGACCGCGAGCTCGTCGAGCAGGTGATGGCGCAAGAGCGGCAGTCCCATCGGCACATGGGGACGTTGCTCGTCGAGTCGGGGATCATCGACTCCAGCCAGCTCGCTCAAGCGCTGGCCGAGCGCAACTCCCTCGACTACGTCGACCTCAATCTCTTCGAAGTGGATTCGGGGGCGGCGAACCTGATCGACGCGACCGAGGCGCGCCGTTATCGGGCGATCCCGATCGCGTTCCTCGACGATGGATCACTGCTCGTCGTCACCCCCGATCCCTCGAACGTGCTCGGTGCCGACGACATCGCGATCAAGACTGGGTATGAGGTTCGGCGGGCGATCGCCACCCCTGACGGGGTGGAGGCGGTGATCGGGCGCCTGGCCAACCTGAGCGGCTCGGTCCAGCAGATCGAGGACAACGTCGACCGGACCGAGCCGGATGGCAGCGATGTGCTGCACCTGCGCGCATCGGCCCAGGAAGCGCCGGTCGTGAAGCTCGTTCACGCGGTGATCGCCGATGCGGCCAGTCGCGGCGCGTCGGATATCCACTTCGATCCGCATCGGGGCGACATGCGCGTCCGATATCGCGTGGACGGTGTCATGGTCGACTCCACCACCGTGCCGAGCGATCTGGTCGCAGGACTCGTCTCGCGCATCAAGATCATGGCCGACCTCGACATCGCCGAGCGGCGCCTTCCGCAGGACGGCCGTGTCGCACTCGGAGTCGACGACCGCGAGATCGACATCAGGATCTCCACCCTCCCTGTGATCCGTGGCGAGTCCGTCGTCATGCGCATTCTCGACAAGGGCCGTGTCGTCCTCGACCTCGAGGCGCTCGGGATGCGCGCGGAGGACCGCGAGCTTGTCCTCGGCGCCCTGGGTCAGGTTCAGGGCGCTGTGCTGGCGACCGGGCCGACCGGAACCGGGAAGACCACGACGCTCTACGCGATGCTGAACGCGGTCAACACTCCCGACAAGACTTTGATCAGCATCGAGGATCCGGTGGAGTACGAGGTCGACGGGATCAAGCAGATTCACGTCAACCCCGCCACCGGTATGACCTTCGCCTCCGGGCTGCGTTCGATGGTCCGCTCCGACCCCGACACCCTCGTCGTCGGCGAAATCCGCGATCGTGAGACGGCGCAGGTCGCGATGGAGGCGGCGCTGACCGGCCACCTGATCCTCTCCACCCTGCACACCAATGATGCGGCGATCGCCGCTGCCCGGATGGTCGAGATGGGCCTCGAGCCCTTCCTGATCGCCTCCGGCATCCAGTGCGTGATCAACCAGCGGCTCGTCAGGCGCCTCTGTGACCAGTGCAAACGCCCCGCGACGCTGGGCGAATCGAGCTCAGTCGGCCTCTCCGAGGAGGAGGGCGATCCGCAGGTGTACGAGCCTGTCGGCTGCGTCACCTGCGGCGACACCGGGTACCTCGGGCGGATCGGCCTCTATGAGGTTCTCATCCTCACGGACGAGGTCCGTGCGCTGATCCTGGACAAGGCATCGAGCAAGGAGATCGAGGCCGCCGCGGTGGACGCCGGCATGCACAGGCTCCGAGACGACGGCCTCGAGAAGGTTCGCCGCGGCATCACCTCGGTGTCCGAAGTGGTCCGGGTGCTCGGCACCACGGGCTAGCGCTCGGTCGTCACCGCAGCCGCTCGACCAGCTCGGCGGCGCGCTCGTTCCCCGGATCCGCCTGGAGCCGTTCGGACACCTGCCCCAGGCGGCCGCGGAGGTCCCGATCGGCAAGCAGCCGATCGATCGCGGCTGGCAGATCGCCCTCCCCGAACGAGTAGGTCGGCAATCGGATTCCGAGCCCCATTTCGTCGATCCGCTGCGCGTTGTCGTGCTGGTCCCAGAAGATCGGCAGTACGACCATCGGTTTGCCGAAGTGCAGGCACTCGGTCGTCGTGTTGTTGCCGCCATGCGTGATCACCAGGTCGACCTGCGGCAGGACCGAGACCTGCGGCAGGAACTCCTCGCCCACCATGTTGTCGGCGAGCTCGTACTCGCTGTGCTGGGGGCCCTTCGAGACCACGTAGCGGTGGGGCGTCTCGGCGAGCGCCTCGACCAGGCTCTTCATCAGCGGGACGTCGCCCGACCCGAGCGAGCCGAGGCTGACATAGATCAACGAGCCGTCCCGGTCGGCAAGCTCCGACGGCAGCTTCCACTCGGCGTCCGTGGTCCGGACGCTCGACTCCAGGTTGCGCCAGGTCGGCTCCAGCGGCACCGAGCGCGGGTAGTCCACCTCGCTCGGATAGAGGTAGAGGTTGAGCCAGCTCGACTCGTGGATCATCTCCTCGTCCGGCAGCGGCGGAGCCCCGCGCTCGACGCAGAACTCACTGAAACCGGCTTGGAGATCGGCGATGGCGTGCCGGTACTCCTCGCGGTACTCGTCCCAGCTCGAACGGTCGTCGATCGGCAGCCCTGTGTAGGGCGGCGGCAACTCGGGGTCCTTGAGCTCGAGCGGATTGCAGGAGACGATTCGCACCCATGGCCTGCCGCTTGCCGGTATCGCCGGGAAGGCGCAGACGTTGTCCTCCACGATCGCGTCGGGCTGAAGCTCGTCGAAGATCTCGACGAGCCGCTCGTCGACGTACCGCGCGCCGTCCAGCAGGGCCTCCCAGGTCGGGGCCATGAACTCTCCGAGCTGATCGAAGGTCGACTTCCTGAAGACAGGGGCCGTCTCGCGGATGAAGTCCTTCCAGAACTGCCCGGGCTCCTCTTCCACTTCGGGCGGCGGGGCGAGCCGCATCAGGCGCTCCTCGAAACCCTTCTCCTCCAGTGTTCCGGCGAAGGACTCCTCGATCACGAAGACCACCCGGTGGCCCCGGCGCCGCAGCACCTCCCCGATGCCGATGCAGTTGTTGGTCGGCCCAAAGGCCCCCTCGGGAAAGAAGACGATCGTCTTTCCCTGGACTTGAGCCATGCCCGCGAGTCTATGTCCGGCCGGTGGACCGGTTGTCGATCCGGGCGGCCGCTGTTCGTCGCTAGGGTGAAGCGGCGAACCGCGCCGCCGGAGAGAAGGAGATTGAGATGAAGTACGCATTCACGATCTACGGGGACGAGGGTCAGCGGGCAGCCGCGAGCGAGGAGGACCAAGCGGCCATGAGCCAGGCCTACGGCGCCCTCACCCAGGAGATGGAGGAGAAGGGCGTGCTGGTCGCCGGAGAGGGCCTCTACCCCACCCAGACCGCAACCACCGTCCGCGTGCGTGACAACGAGCGCGAGGTCACCGACGGGCCCTTCGCCGAGACCAAGGAGCAGCTGGGCGGGTTTTACGTGCTCGACTGCAAGGACCTCGACGAGGCGATCGAGTGGGCGGCGAAGATCCCGGGCTCCCAGTTCGGGTCGATCGAGATCCGCCCCGTGATGGTCTTCGACGAGGCCGGCAACCTGGTCGAGGAAGCGACTGCCTAGAGAGGCTTCGCCAGAGCTGGTCGATCGCCTGTTCCGCCACGAGTCGGGGCGGGCGACGGCCTCGCTGATCCGCGTACTCGGCGACTTCGACCTCGCCGAGGACGCGGTTCAGGAGGCCTTCCTCGTCGCCATGCAGGTCTGGCCCGACCGCGGCATCCCGGAAAACCCGGGTGCCTGGATCACAACGACCGCCCGCAACAAGGCGATCGACCGGCTCCGGCGAGAGCGCCGCGGCACCGAGAAGCTGGAGGAGCTGCGCGCGCTGGAGCCTCCGGCCGCAACCGAGCACGATGAGCTCGAGGAGCCCCCGGTGATCTCCGACGACCGCCTCCGGTTGATCTTCACCTGCTGCCACCCGGCTCTCGCGCCGGAGGCCCGCGTCGCCCTCACCCTGCGGACGCTGGGCGGCCTGGCGACTGACGAGATCGCGCGCGCCTTCCTCGTCTCCGAGCCCGCGATGGCCCAGCGCCTGGTGCGCGCGAAGCGCAAGATCAAGACGGCCAACATCCCCTACGAGGTACCGGCGGACCACGACCTGCCGGACCGGCTCAACTCGGTGCTCACCTCGCTCTATCTGATCTTCAACGAGGGCTACTCGGCGACCTCGGACGAGGCCCTGGTCCGCAGAGAGCTGAGCGGCGAGGCGATCCGCCTGGCCGGAACCCTGGCGCGGCTGATGCCGGACGAATCGGAGGCGCTCGGCCTGCTGGCGCTGATGCTGATTCAGGACTCGCGGCGTGACACGAGGGTCGGGGCGGACGGCGAGCTGGTCCTGCTGGAGGAACAGGACCGCTCGCTCTGGGACCGCCGGGAGATCGAGACCGGCCTCGCCCTGCTGGACCGTGCCCTCAAGCTCGAGCCTCTGGGTCCATACGTCCTGCAGGCCGCGATCGCGGGGGAGCACGCACGCGCTGCGACTCCGACCGAGACGGATTGGAACCGAATCTCCTCCCTCTACGGGCTGCTGGCGATGGCCCAGCCCTCGCCCGTGATCAGGCTCAACCGCGCGGTAGCGGTCGCGATGGCAGAGGGCCCGGAGCGCGGCCTCGAACTGCTCGACGACCCGGAGCTGGCGGAACCACTCGCGGACTACCAGTGGTTCTGGTCCGCACGGGCGGACCTGCTGCGCCGCTCGGGGAGGAATGCGGATGCAATGGAGGCTTATCGGCGCGCGCTCGAGCTGGCGACCAACCCGGTCGAGAGACGGTTTCTGGAGAGCCGGCTGTCGGAATGGGCGGGTTAGTTGCCTATACGGCAACCAATCCGTCAATTCATGGCGCCAGCCTCTGGATGGTCCACCCTTCATTGCCGGTCTTGCGGGTGTAGCGGAACCGGTCGTGCATCCGGTTCTCGCACCCCTGCCAGAACTCGATCGCATTGGGCCGGACCAGGTATCCGCCCCAGTGCTCGGGGCGAACGGGATCGTCGTCACCGAGCCCGCGAAGCATCTCCTCGAATCGGCGGTCGAGCTCCTCGCGCTTGATCGGCCGGCTCTGCGGCGAGACGGCGGCCGCGACCCGGCTCTCCCTCGGGCGACTGGCGAAGTACTCGTCCGAGTCCTGGACTGACAGACGCTCCACCCCTCCCCTGACCCGAACCTGCCGGTCGAGCTCGCGCCAGTAGACCACCAGAGCCGCACGGGAATTCGCCTCAAGCTCCCGGCCCTTGGCGCTCTCGTAGTTGGTGAAGAAGCGGAAGCCGTCGGGCCCGAATCCCTTCAGCAGGACCATCCGCGCATCCGGCCAGCCCTGCTCGTCGACGGTCGCGAGGGTCATCGCCTCGTCGAGCGGAACGTCGTCTCGCGCCTCCGCGGACCAGACGGCGAACTGCTCCATCGGATCGGCGGCAAGTCGATCGCGATCCAGCGGGGGGTTGTCGGGTCGCCGGGGGCTCACGTCCCGCGAGGCTATCCGCCGCCGGGCCGAACCGGGTTCGCCGAACTTGGTCACAAATCGCGACCCATTCAGTCGCGGCCGCATGAAAGGATGGCGCGCAGCGGATGAGTGCCTTTCTCCACAGGCTCGGGGGGTTCTGCGCGCGGAGGGCCCCGTGGGTCGTTTTGGGTTGGGTGGTGCTCGCGGTCGGGCTGGTGCTGATCGCGAACTCGGCGGGCCGCCCGGAGAACGACAACCTCGAACTCCCGGGCACCGGCTCCCAGAGCGCCACCGACCTGCTCGACGCGAAGCTGCCGCAACAGGCCAACGGCAGCGTCCCGATCGTCCTGCAGTCCAACACGTCGCTCGCCGAGGGCAAGAACGCTCAGGCCGTCAACGCCACCGCCCAGGCGCTGGCCAAGAACCAGTACGTGACCCAGGTGCTGAGTCCGCTGACGCCGCAGGGATCGGGCCAGATCACCAAGGACGGCAAGATCGCCTACATCTCGGCCGCCCTGAACGTCTCGTCCGGCGATCTCACTGACGCCCAGGGCGACAACATCCTCGACACGGCCAAGAAGGCCGCCGAGCCCGCCGGGATCGACGTCTCCGCCGGCGGATACCTCGGACAGCAGATCTCCAGCCCGAGCACCCGGGCCAGCGAGATCATCGCGGTGGTCGCCGCGCTGATCATCATGCTGATCGCGTTCCGGCTGCTGGTCGCCATGCCGCTGCCCGTCACGACGGCGATCGTCGCACTGGCGATCGGCCTCGCGGTGGTCGGCCTGGCCGGCCACCTCTTCGACGTCCCGTCGATTGCACCGACGCTCGGCACGATGCTCGGCCTGGCGGTCGGGACCGACTACGCCCTGTTCATCATCAGCCGCCACCTGCGCCTGCTCGAGGAGGGCGCGGAGCCGAACGACTCCATCGCTCGGACGATCGCGAGCTCCGGATCGGCCGTCGTCTTCGCCGCGGTGATGGTCATCATCGCGCTGCTCTGCCTCTACTTCAGCGGGATCCCGCTGGTCCGCTCGCTCGGCTATTCGACCGCGATCGTGGTCGCATTCGCGTTGCTCGCGGCGATCACGCTCCTCCCGGCGATCCTCGGGCTGCTCGGAAAGCGGATTCAGGCCTTCCCGCTGATCCGCAAGGTCAAGGAGGGCGACGGGGACCGCAAGGGCGCCTGGGAGAGATGGTCCGAGACGATCCGGAACCACCCACTGATCTCGTCGGGGATCGGGATCGTCATCCTGGCGCTCCTCGTCATCCCGGCGACCTCGATGCATCTGGGCGCCCCGGACTACGGCCAGCTGCCGACCGATACGACCGAGCGGCAGGCATACGACGCGCTCACCGACGGCTTCGGCGTCGGGACCAACGGGCCGCTGCTGATCGCCGTCAACGTCACTGGAAAACCGCTCGCCTCCGATCCGTCCCAGGTCACGCAACTCCAGCAGCAGCAGGCTCAGCTCCAACAGGAGGAGGCGGTCAGCGGGCCGACGCCCCAGATCCAGTCTCAGCAGCAGCAGCTCTCGGAGGAGCTCCAGATCGCGGAGACGCCCGCTGGTGACCCGCGCCTGGTCAACCTGGAGCAGGAGATCCAGAAGCAGAGCAACGTCCAGGCGGTCTCACCCGCGCAAGCGGACAAGGCAGGGACCGCGGCGGTCTTCTCGACGACGCCCAAGACCTCGCCGTCGAACCGCGCCACCCAGGACCTGATCAACCACCTGCGCGACAAGACGATCCCGGACGCGACCAAGGGGCAGGGGATGACCGCCTACGTCGGCGGCACCACCGCCTCCTACATCGACCTCGCCACCAAGATCGGGGACAAGCTGTTCCTGGTGATCGCGATCGTGGTGGTCCTCAGCGTCCTGTTCCTGACGATGGCCTTCCGCACCCTGACCATCCCGCTGGTCTCCGCCCTGATCAACCTGCTCGCGGTCGCCGCCTCGTACGGGATTCTGACGGCCGTCTTCGAGAAGGGGCATGGCCTGTCGCTCTTAGGCGTGGACCACACCATGCCGGTGGTGAGCTACGTGCCGCTGATGATGTTCGCGATCCTCTTCGGGCTGTCGATGGACTACCAGGTGTTCCTCGTCTCGCGAATCGAGGAACGCCACCAGGGCGAGGCCGACAACAGCGAGGCCGTCCGCGCCGGGCTGGTCAACGCCGGCAAGCCGATCCTGGCCGCCGCGACGATCATGTTCGCGGTCTTCTTCAGCTTCGTGATCAACGGCAACCCGATCGTCAAGCAGTTCGGCGTCGGACTGGCGGCGTCCGTCGCGATCGACGCGCTCGTCGTCCTGCTGATCATGCCGGGCGTGCTCGAGCTGATCCGCGAGCGCAACTGGTTCATGCCGCGCTGGCTCGACCGGATCCTGCCCAACCTCTCGGTGGAGGGCGATCCGAAGATGAAGAAGGAGACGGCGCAAACTCAGGTGTAGCGGGGCCGGGCGTATCATCCGCCGCCCCGGGCGCGTAGCTCAGCGGGAGAGCGCTCTCCTCACGCGGGAACCACGCTCAGGCCCCGTTTCGCGGACGCGCCCCCAGAAAAGGCTCACAGCCAGGCTCCTCGGGACATGGGCGCGGCTGGGATCGAACCAGCGACCTTTCCGGTGTGAGCGGAACGCTCTCCCGCTGAGCTACGCGCCCCGGCGGTCGTAAGAGTAGCTGCCCCTCCTTTGAACAAAGGGAGGTACCCGCTCAAGACCCCCGATGCAAGTTGACGCCTCCTCGGATCCAGTTGGGCCTCGCGCCTGAAGCCGGGCCATCATCCGAAGAGGGTGAAAGCGTGAGTCGATTCCTGCAGTAGGTTCCGGGTGATGGGGATGGGGACGAAGCCGGCAGCGCCAGAGCTCAGAGAGAGCTGAAGCTTCAATGGGCAACATCTTCCTCTACTCGCTGGTCGCCGCGGCGAACGCCACCCTGCTCGCCGCTGTGACGGTGATGCTCTTCCTGCCGAACCCGAAGCGCCTCCTGCTCGGCTACCTGCTGGGTGGCCTGCTCGTCAGTCTCACGATCGGCTTCGTCATCGTCTTTGTGGTTCACCATTCGGGCGCCACCAGCACGAGCCAGAACAGCATCAGCCCAGCGATGGACATCGCGTTCGGGCTGATCTTGCTGGTGGTCGCCTACGTGCTCAGGAGCGAGCGCATGGAGCGCAGGCGCGAGCGAAAGAAGCGGGAGAAGGAAGGGGTTGAGAAAGGCCCCTCCAAGGTCGAGAAGGTCCTGGGCAGAGGCTCCGCCCGGATCACCTTTCTGGTCGGAATCGTCCTCACCCTCCCCGGCGTCTCCTACCTCGCCGCGCTTCACGAGCTCGACAACCTGAACTACGGCACGGTCCCGACCATCCTCGTCATCCTCGGATTCAACGCCATGCTTCTGATCCTGCTCGAGATCCCGTTGATCGGCTACGTGTTCGCCCCGGAGAGAACGGTGGTGGCCGTCCAGGATTTCAGGAGCTGGCTGAGCAAGAACGGCCTGAAGGCAGGGATCTACGTCGCTGCGGGACTGGGTGCGCTGCTGATCATCCGTGGCGTGATCGAGCTCCTCACTTAAGCGGCACCCCGCCCAGCGATTTCACCCGATCCAGATGACGACAAGGCCGGCGAGCTCGGATTGGCTTGCCGGTGATGGCAGAGAAGAAGGCCAAGCAGATGAAGCACCTCGAGGAGGCTCCGCAAGGCTCCTGGCTGACTGCAGACGCGCCCCAGGAAGAGATTCCGGAGAACGCGATGGATGCCACCGCCGCGATGCGGCTCGTCACCGAGGAGCTGGCCGTGGAGAATTCCGGAGCGGAACCTGGCGACCTTCGTCACCACCTGGATGGAGCCCGAGGCGCGCCAGGTGATCGACGAGAATCTCCACCGGAATTTCATCGACCACGCCGAGTACCCGATGACCGCGGATATCGAGCAGCGCTGCATCAGGATGCTCGCCAAGCTCTTCAACGCGCCCGGAGAGACGACCGGCGCCAGTACCCAGGGCTCCTCCGAGGCGATCATGCTCGGCGCGCTCTCGCTGAAGTGGAATTGGCGCAAGCGTCAAGAAGCGGCCAGGAAGTCCACGGACAAGCCGAACCTCGTCTTCGGCGGGGACGTGCACGTCGTCTGGGAGAAGTTCTGCCGCTACTTCGATGTCGAGCCGCGGATCGTCCCGCTGCAGGCCGGCAAGTACACGATCGGCCCCGAGGACGTCGAGCCTCACCTCGATGAGAACACGATCGGCGTGGCGGCCGTGGTCGGAACCACCTTCACCGGTCACGCCGACGATGTCGTCGGGATCAACGAGCTGCTGCTCCGCTTTCGCGATGAGAAGGGGCTGGACATCCCCCTGCACATCGACGGCGCCAGTGGCGCCTTCGCCTGGCCCTTCCTCTATCCGGACTCCAAGTGGGATTTCCGGCTCGGGCAGGTTCGCTCGATCAACGCGTCGGGCCACAAGTTCGGCATGGTCTACCCGGGGATCGGCTGGCTGATCTTCAGGGAGAAGTCCGACCTGGCCGAGGACCTCGTCTTTTACGAGAACTACCTCGGGAAGACCGATGCCACCTTCACGCTGAACTTCTCGACCGGTTCGTCGATGGTGCTGGCGCAGTACTACAACTTCGTCCGTTTCGGCAAGGCCGGCTACCGGCTGATCATGGAGATCATGCAGGAGAACGCCAACGCCCTTGCGGAGGACATCAAGGGCATGGGCCCGTTTCAAATCATCGGTGCCGGCGAGGACACGCTTCCTCTGGTCGCTTTCAACCTCGCGGAGGAGCACCCCTGGGACGAGTTCGACGTCGCCTTCCAGCTCTCGGCGGAGCGAGGATGGATGGTGCCTGCCTACACCATGCCGCCGGATGCCCAGGACGTGAAGATGATGCGGGCGCTCGTCAAGCTCAACCTGCCCAGGTCCCTGGTGGACAGGCTGGTGGACGACATCTCCGAAGCAGTCAAGACTCTCGATGTCAAGGGCCCGGTCAGCTCCTCCGAGCGGGCGCGCGTCAAGACCAACGTCAGCCACTGAGCGACTCGGCCGATCGAGCCAGGCGTGGGCGAGTCTCAGCCGGTCGTATCGGCCCTGCGGATCACCGCGACGGCCAAAATCGCTCCGAGCACGACGCCGCCGACGATCGCGATGATGCCCGCCACCGGACCGACGAAGAAGAAGCAGGCCAGGACCACCAGGAACCAGAGGGCAAGACCGAGCGTCAGCTTGACGCCGATCAGATCGGATACGTCGGCGCCTTGAGACAGCCCACGCTCCTCGCCTTGCTGGGAATCGTTTGCCATGAATGACTTGTAGAAGGCTCTGCCAAGCCCGTCATCACTCAGATCGGGTGATCAAGGCCATCTGTCCGTCGCAGCGTCCCCCAGATAGCCTCCGATTCGCCTATTTGATTGTTGCCCAACTTGGGCAAAGCGTAAATAGTGTGTAACGTTCCATCGCATGGAGGCGATCACGGCAGCGAAGAGGCTGCCGCCCGCAGAACGGCGCGAGCAGCTGATCGAGGCCGCCCTCTCGATCGCGGCGCGCGAGGGTTACGAGAACCTCGCTTTCGAGAAGGTGGCAAAGCGCGCCGGTGTGACCCGCAACCTGGTCTACCACTACTTCCCGGGCGGCCGCCAGGAGCTGCTGGAGGCCGCGGCCCACCGCGCCGGCGAGCGTCTCTCCAGCGACTGGGTCACCGATCCCGCGGTCCCCCTGGCCGAGCGGCTCGCGACCAACCTGAGTCAGATGATGGATCACGCCGAGGAGCCGACGGAGGCCTGGTTGCTCTACCGGCAGGGCCGCGGCTCCATCGATCCGAAGCTGCTCGAGATCATGGCGCACTACCGCGAGAAGATCATCGCCACCATCTCGCTCAACCAACTGGGGACGGCCAGCCCGCCTCCGGTGGTGCGGATCGCGCTGGACGGCTTCATCGCGTACGTCGAGACCGTGCTCGAGGACGCCTTCGCTGAAGGGCTGCCCCGCGAGCGGGTGATCGAGCTGGTCGGGGGCACGCTGGCCGCGGCGATCGACGGTGCCGCCAAGTGACTCCCCGGTCGCTCAGGTCCGTCGTGCTCGCGGGGCTGCTGCTGCTCGGCGCTCTGGCGACGGGACCGGCCGCAGAAGGCGCCGCCGTCCCCACCGGCTACAACCCCTCCAACCTTCCGATCGCAAGCTGCTTCTGGACCGGGCCGTTCACCAACGTCGACCCACGGACGAACCAGGGCTTTCCCGGCCAGGAGATCACCTACTGGGGCGCAAAGTTCGCAACGCCGCCGGGCGCCTCGGTGATCCTCCATGGCAAGTACACACACTCCCGCTTCCAGTCGCTGACGGCATACGTCAACAACGGGACCGCCACCAACAGGGTCCCCGACTACCTCACCCGTCCGGACAAGGGCTCGACCAACCCGTTCATCAAGGGGCACCGCCGCGATCTGCGGAAGCGGAACTACACGGTCACGGTGCTGGGCTCGCCGGTGCCGCCGAACCCGGCGCGCAACACTCTCTACGCCCAGCCCGACCCCAACTACAACTCCTACCAGGACATCCTCTACCGGGTCTACGTCCCCGACAAGGGCAGGGGGCGCGCCGGGGGCGAACCGCTCCCGACCCCCGAGCTTCGTCTCGCCGACGGCACCACGCTGAAGGGACAGGCGATGTGTGACGCGCTCAACTCGAACCACGCGTACGCCACCCAGAACCTGCCTCTTCCCGCCTACCAGAGCTACGTCCACTGGCCCGGCAAGGATCCCGCCACCAACCCGGCCACCCCTTTCTTCTCCTTCGAGAAGTTCTTCAGCCTCTCCTACACGCTGAGCTCCTACAAGAGCCCGGCCGAGCACGCCGCCGCCGACTACACGCCCGTCGGCACCTTCTACAACAACCTCGACGCCCGCTACATGGTCGGCACCTACGCCTTCGCCTACGGGCAGGTCCTGGTCGTCCGCGGCACGCTGCCGAGCACCCCCCATACCCACGCCGGCGAGAAGAGGATGGGCGGCGGCCAGCTCCGTGAGTGGGACATGTGCGTGGAGGAGTCCCTGACGGTGACGGGGACATACAAGTGCCTCTATGACGAGCAGCTGCCGCTCGGCTCGAAGCGCCGCTACGTGATCGTCGTCGCGCACGCGGGCGTCCGGCCCAAGAACGCACGCAAGAAGTGCGGCGTTGCCTGGCTGCCCGCCGACCCGCTCGGCGATGCGGCGGGGCGCCCGGACGTCGGCAGCCTGGTCTCGCGAAACGTGATCCCCTCGCCGCGCTTCCAGAGGAGCTCCTGGCAGATCACCCAGCCGAACACGGCCGCCCAGGTGATGGGCCGGTACTACCCCACCGGCAGCTACATGAGCAGGGCGCAGTTCGAGGCGAAGGGCTGTCCCTTCGGCCAGACGAAGCACAAGGGATAGCCACGGCCGCGAAGCCCCCGAACCTCCTGCTGCTGATCACCGATCAGCAGCGGTATCCATGCCACTGGCCCGAGATCCCGGGCTGGCTGCGCGACCTGACTCCGAATCAGCATGCCCTGCAGGAGACCGGGCTCACCTTCCATCGCGCCTTCACCAACACGTCCATGTGCTCCCCCAGCCGGGCGACTCTGCTGACCGGCCGCTTTCCGGCCCAGCACGGCGTCACGCTCACCCACACGCAGGCCGATCTGCGACCCGATATCGGCAACACGCCCGCCGTGCTCCGAGAGCTCGCCGGGATGATGCGGGGACGGAACGCGCCACGGCGGCGCGCGCTGCGCAACTTCGGTCGCGGCCTGGTCCAGGCGGGACCCAAGTCGGGCGGGGAGCCGGAGCTTCGCCCGGACACCCAGAGCCTCGCCCACCTGCTGCGGGCGCGCGGCTACGAGGTCGCCTACAAGGGCAAGTGGCACCTCACCCACCCGTCGGGCGGTGGAGAGATGCTCGGCGGCTGGACCGCCGCGGACGCCGAGCGCATCCGCGACGACTACGGCTTCGCGGACTGGGAGCCGCCCGACGCCGGCGAGAACGCCAAGGCCGAGCACTTCGGCGCCGGCAACGCCGGCCCCCTCCGGCAGGGCTGGGACGAGGTCTATACCCGCCAGGTCGAGGAGTGGCTCGGCCGGCAGGACCTCCCCGAGCCGTTCTGCCTGGTCGTCTCGCTGGTCAACCCGCATGACGTGCTCGGCTATCCGGCCCAGCACGTCCGGGGCGGGTACAGCGAGGGCGGGTACCGGGACCTCGGCGTGAAGGTCCCGCCCACGCTCGATGAGGATCTGCGCGACAAGCCCTCGGTCCACGAGCTGATGAAGATGGGGATGGCGGCATATCTGGGACCACTGCGGAACGAGGAGGAGAAGCTCGAGTACGTCAACTTCTACGCGCATCTGCATCGCGTGATCGACGAACAGGTCGGCAGGGTGATGGGAGCGCTCGGCGATCCCTCGGATCCAGCGTCTCTGCGCTCGCGCACCGTGGTCTTTCGGTGCGCCGATCACGGCGAGATGGGGCTCTCCCACGGCGGGCTGCGCCAGAAGGCCTTCAACGCCTACGAGGAGACGATCCACATCCCGCTGGTGGTCTCCAACCCGGTCCTCTTCCCAAAGGCGGCAGAAAGCGACGCGCTGGTCTCCCTGGTGGACTTCCTGCCGACGGTCGGGGCACTTGCCGGCGCTCGGCTCGACGGGCAGGGAAAGGGACGTGACCTGACGCCGATCCTGGCCCGCCGAGCCGACCCCGAGCGCGGCCGCCTGCGGCACACCGACGTCGACCTCGGACCGGTCATCGCCCACCGCTCACCCGCGGAATCGGTCCAGGACGAGATCCACTTCACCTATGACGACCACCAGGCTGCGACCGCCCTGCAGGACGTCCCCGGCCAGCCGAACCGCATCCGCGCGGTGCGGACCGAGGCCGCCAAGTTCGCGCTCTACTTCGATCCGGCGGACAAGCGGCCGCCCGAGTACGAGATGTATGGCCTCGAGCGCGATCCGAACGAAAGCCGCAACCTCGTCGACCGGCACACGGGGCAGGCTTTGAGCTCCACCGACGCGCCGCTCCGCTCAGAGCTCGGCCAGCGCCTCGACCGCCTGATGGCCATCAACGGCACCGCGCCGGGCTGAGGCCGAGCTTCCGCCGGGTTACGTCAACGACCCGGTTTCAGCGTGAGCGCATAGGCGAGATGCGAGCTGTCGGGCCCGCTCGCGCCGACCAGGAAGGCGCTGCGCGGGCGCACGGCTACGGCGGAGCCGCCCTCCAGAGCGGTCGGCAGCCGGCCACCCGGGGCCACGGCGTCGGCATATGGGTCGAAGCGGAAGATCGACGCGCTGGACGCCGCACCGGTTTTCCCGCCCAGGACGTAGACGAAGCCCTCCAGGGTGACCGCGCTGGCGCCGGAGACGGGTCGGGGCAGCCGGGCCGCGATCACGGAGTGCTCCGTGGCGATGTCGTACTCCTGCACCTCGTTCGAGGGCTTGCCGTTGGCCATCAGACCCCCGATCGCGTAGAGCCGGTCGCCGACGGCCGCCGCCGCCGCATCGGTCACCGGCGTCGGTAGCTTGGCGACTCGGGTCCTCTGCGTCGGGCCGTCGATCCTGAGGACCGTCCCGACCGAAATCCTGCCGCCGTGCGCGGTCCTCTGCGTACCGCCGAGCAGATAGATGGAACCCCCTGCCTGCAGGGGGGCCGCACCGCGCTTGCGTGGCAGCGCGTCAAGCCGTTGGCCCACCACCGCCGGGACCGCTCCGCGAGCCGGGACCGCCAGGACGGTCCCCGGCCGTCCATGGGCTGTGGCGTGGCTCGTGGAAGGGTCCGAACCGCCGGTGGTCTTGATCCCGAGAACGACCATGCCGACGATCGAGAAGAGCAGGATCGCGAGACGCACGGGGCCGCCCTGGCCGGAATCGCCCATCTGCCCAGCGTGCCGCCAGGGCCTGAAGCGGAACTAAGCGTCAGATGAAGCTGACCACGCCGGACTCGATGTCGTAGACCGCGGCGACCACGGCGATCTGCTCGGCGTCGACCGCCTGCTTCACGATCGGCTCCCGAGAGGCGAAGTCAGCGGCCTGCGCTTTTGCGTTGACGGAGATGCAGGTCGGCAGCGTCCGTTCGCCGGGCGGTAGTCCCTGGATGGGTGGCACCAGCCGCTCGACGAGCGGCCCAATCGCCCCGTACCGGTCGACGGGATAGCTCGACGTCCCGTCGACGACCCCGATCGCAGCCTTGACCGCCCCGCAATCGCTGTGGCCGAGCACGACCACCAGCTTCACGCCGAGCACGGCGATCGCGAACTCCGTGCTGCCCAACGTGCCGGTGCCCAGGCTGTTGCCGGCGACCCTGGAGACGAAGACGTTGCCCGGCTCGAGGTCGAAGATCAAGGTCGGAGAAACCCGCGAGTCGGCGCAGGCGATGACGGCCGCGAACGGCTGCTGGACGCCAGCGCGATCCTCGCCGACGGGCGAGTGGTCGCGGAGCTGGAGATCGCCATTCTGGTGGCGTCGATTCCCCTCGACGAGCAGGTTCAGGGCCTCCTGCGGGTTCTGGGGATGCGGGAAGCTCCTGCCGCCCTGCACGAGGCGAGTATCCCATGTAACCGTGGGGACCCCCAGATGACTGAATCCCATGACCACGAGCTGGTGGAGCGGCTGCGCGACGGCGACGAATCCGCGTTCGCGGAGCTGATCGACATGTACGGGACCACAATGCTCCGGGTCGCGCAGATGTACGTACGGGACCGTGCCAGCGCTGAGGAGGTCGTGCAGGAGACCTGGCTGGCGGTGCTCAACGGGATCGACCGCTTCGAAGAGCGCTCGAGCCTGAAGACCTGGCTGTTCCGGATCCTCACCAACAGGGCAAAGACAAGGGGCGAGCGTGATGGGCGCATGGTCCCCTTCTCCTCCCTGGCCGGAGCAGGGGACGGGGACGACCCCTCCGTCGATCCGGATCGCTTCCTCGGCCCGGACTCCCCCACCCCCGGCGCCTGGGCCGCGCCGCCCAGGGCCTGGCCTCAGGAGCGGCTGCTGGAGCGGGAGACGCTCGGCGTGATCCAGATGGCGATCGCCGAGCTGCCGGAGGGTCAACGGGAGGTGATCCGGCTGCGCGACCTTGAGGGTTGGAGCCCGATGGAGGTCGCGGACGCGCTCGAGATCACCGACGGCAATCAGCGAGTCTTGCTGCACCGCGCCCGCTCCAAGGTCCGAGCCGCGCTCGAGCGCTATCTCGACCCGGACATTGCGGGGGGTCGAGCATGAGCCTCTTCACCAGGGAGATGCCCTGCCAGGAGCTCGTCGAGCTGGTCACCGCCTACTTCGACGGCAGCCTGTCGCGCTCCGACCGGCGGCGCTTCCGCTCACATATCCGCGGCTGCGAGAACTGCACGGCCTACGTCGAGCAGATGCGGGTGATGATCGAGGCGACCGGTCGGCTCACGGAGGGCGACATCGATCCAGCCGCGCGCGAGGAGCTGATGGAGGCCTTCCGCGGCTGGAGGGACGCGCGCTAACCGGCGAGCATCCGCTGCAGCAGGTCCATGTACTGCGTCAGGCTGCGGGTGCCGAGGTACTCATCGAGGACACGTTGCCGCGCAGCTGCGCCGACCTCCGCCGCCCTGTCAGGGTCGGCGATGAAGCCATCCACCGCGCGCCCGACCGCTGCCAGGTCGGTGGGATCGTCGATCAGGACGCCGGAGACCCCGTCCTCGATCTGATCCTGGATCCCGCCCACCCGGCTGGCGACCAGCGGCCTCGCCTTCCACATCCCCTCGGCGACCGTCAGGCCGAAGCCCTCGGCGAAGCTCTTCTGGACGATCACGTTGGAGCGGCGCTGAATCGCGTTCACCATCGCCGCGTTCTCCCCCACGTCGTTCATCGGCAAAGATGCGAGGTGGACCCGCGCGCGCTTCTCCGGCGGCAGGGCGTCGCGCTGCTCGCGAACCTCGGCCAGCACCGTCGCGCCCTCCGGATCGTCGGAGATCCCCGCGACCGAAGGCCCGGCCAGCAGGAGATGCGCGTCGGCCTCGGAGTAATCGGCGAACATGCGCAGCACTCCCGCCGGATCCTTGAGCCGGTCCCAGCGCGAGACCTGGCTGATCAGGGGCGCATCGCGCGACACCGGGGCGTCCTGGTCGAGCTCCGCGGACCGGCCGACACGGGCCGCGCTCCCGTCGAAGCGGTGAAACACGGCGTCGCTGAAATGGTCTGCCTCCTGGATGCCCGCCACGCCGAGGATCGACCCCACCACGGCAGGTTCGAGGTCCTCGTTCTTCGGGGAAAACACGTCGATCGAGGGGGGAACGATCCAGATCCGCCCCCGATCGAGCTCGTCCCAGACGAACTCCTTGCGCGAGAAGACATAGGCGTCCGCCTCGGTCACGTACGGGCGCAGGAAGTCCCACGCCTCCCGCGCCAGCCGACCTGGCTTGTCGGCTCCGATGTGGCACCGCCAGACCACCTTCAGGTCCTTGTCCTTGATGTGGGGGATCAATCCCGCCGGCTGTGGGTCGTGGATGTACACCACGTCCCCCGGTTGGACCAGCTGGAAGAGCTCGTCCGCTGCCTCGGCCAGCGCCGCCTCGTAGCTCTTGTGCTCGTCGGGCCCGAGCTGCCCGCCGTCCCCGGCGGACTCGTGCAGGTGGTTGTGGAGCCGCTTGGTGACAATGAAGAACTCCGGATTGCCGGAGATCGTCATCCAGCGGACGTCGGCGCCCGCGCCTCGCGCATAGGCGAGCAGCGACTGCAGCATCTCGGCGACTCCGCCGCCCTTCGCGGTCGAGTTGATGTGCCAGACCACCCTCCCGCTGAGCACTTCCTGGGCGGTGGTGATCGCCTCCTCCACTTCCTCGTACCGGTCGCCAAGCAGGGACCGAAAGCGGTCCGGCGAGATCGCGGGGATGGAGACCTCCTCGAGTGCTCCCATCTGACGAGCACCGTATCCGACTGCGCGAGACTCAAGGTGGCGGCGCCCCGGCCCGATACCTCACCCATGAGCGCCGAGATCAGGCGGGAACGCGTCGTGCTCGAGACCGAGCGATACACGATCGTCGGCGACGTGACCCTGCCCGCCGAGGGGTTCCACAGCCGTCTCTCGGACCTGCTCAACCGAGAGGGCGTGGAGTTCATCCCGCTGATCGACGCGACGGTCAGCGGCCGGAACGGCGAGCCGCCGGTGGAGCGGCCGTTCATCGCCGTTGCGCGGGACCACGTGCAGCTCGCATACGAGTCGGACTAGTTGACCGACGGATCCGGGGGCATGCGCGCGAGCAGCGCGTACTCGCCGCCCTTCCGGGCCAGCACATGGGCCCAGAGCCCTGCGTCGCCGAAGGGGTCGTCGGGGCGGGCCTCGTCGACGATCCAGGCCTCCTGCTCCAGCTCACCGTCCAGCTGGCCCGGTCCCCAGCCCGCGTAGCCCGCGAAGACGCGGAGCCTGGAGAGCTCCGGCGGGTCGTCGAGGTCCACCATCCCGATCGCTCCGACGATCAGCTTCGTCGCCGTGGCCGGATCCGGGTGCTCCCCGATCGCCGTCACCGCGTTTGGCTGTACTGGCCCTCCGACGTGAAGGACATGGTCGTCGCCGATCAGCTCGGCGAGCTCGGGTGAGGCCTCGCCGACGGTGGTCTCGGAGGGGCGGTTGAGGACGAGGCCGAAGGCGCCCTCCTCGGCGTGCTCGACTATCAGGATCACGGTCCTGTGGAAGTAATCCGCCATGCCCGGCGACGCGATCAGGAGCTTGCCGTTGAGGCTCTCGTCCATCCACTTGAGTCTGAACGAGGGTGGGCGCCGGGGGACGGTCAATAGGCTGCAGGCATGGGGATCACGCTGTACGGCACGAAGCCGTCGCCTCCCTCCCATTCGGTCCGGCTGATGCTCGAGTGGAAGGGCCTCGAGCACAAGACCGTCTGGCTCCTTCCCGGCCTTCATCCCGCGCTGCTGAGGACCCGCGGCCTTCGCGGCGGGACCGTCCCCGCGATCAAGATCGACGGCCGCAAGCTTCAGCAGTCCCGCGCCATCTCGCGAGCTCTCGAGGAGCTCCGGCCAGAGCCGCCCCTGTTCCCCACCGACCCGGAGGAGCGGCTCGCGGTGGAGGAGGCGGAGCGCTGGGGTGATGAGGTGCTTCAGGACGTGCCACGACGGATCGTCCGCTGGCTCTCGGTGCATCGGCCCGAGACGCGCGTGATGATCGCGCGCGAGATCCGGGTCCCGCTGCCCCGCTTCGCTGCCTGGATCAACGCCCCATCCGCACGCTACATGGCGAACAAGGTGGACAGCGACGATGAGATCCAGAACGCCGTCGCCGAGGTGCCTGCTGTTCTGGACCATGTGGACGAGTTGATCGCCGAGGGCGTGATCGGCGGCGAGGAGCCCAACGCCGCCGACTTCCAGATCGCCACCTCCGTGCGGGCCGTCCTCACCGTCCAGGACCTGAAGCCGGTCTTCGAGGGCCGCCCGGCCGCCGAATTCGCAAGGCGGCTGGTCCCCGACTTCGGCAACGACTTCCCGGCAGGGTTGCTGCCCGCGGAGCTGCTCGCTCCGCTCAGGGGGTCAGGACGATCTTGAGCGCCTCGCGGTTGTCGTAGATCCGGTATGCCTCGGGCGCCTCGTCCAGCTTCATGTGGTGGGTGACGAGCGGGGCCGGGTCGAGCTTGCCGGCGGCCAGGAGGCCTAGGACGGGGTCGAGGTGCTTGATCACGTTGGCGTGGCCGCTGGTCAGTGTGATCGCCTTGATCCAGAGAACCCCCATGTGCACCTCCGCCCGCTCGGCGTATACGCCGGTCACCGAGACCGTGCCGGCCTTGCGGGCCAGGCGCAGGGCCAAATCGAGGGCCTCCGGATTTCCGACGGCCTCGACCGCCAGATCCACGCCGCGGCCCTCGGTCAGCCTCTTCACCTCGGCGCGCGGGTCCTGCTCGGTGAGGTGGACCGGGGTGGCGCCGAAGGACTCCGCCATTCGCAGCCGGTCCTCGACCGTGTCGATGGCGACGACCTCCGAGGCGCCCGCCGCCTTCGCCGCCTGGATCGCACAGAGGCCCACCGGGCCAAGGCCGAGAATCGCGGCGGTTTCCCCCTCGGCCAGTGGCCGCGAGTCGATCGCGTGGTAGCCGGTCCCCATCACGTCGCCGGCGAACAGCGCCACCTCGTCTGAAAGGCCTTCCGGCACCTTCCTCAGGCCGAGGTTCGCGTGGGGCACGAGCAGCAGCTCGGCCTGCGCTCCCTGGAGGTCGCCGAGAGTCTTGCCGTGTCCGAAGACGCGCGCCTCGTCGCACTTGTGGAACTCCTCGCGCCGACAGAAGAAGCAGTGCCCGCAGGCCGTGCCGTAGGTGCCGAGCACGCGGTCGCCGACGGCGACCCGGGTCACGTCGTCCCCGGTGGCGACCACCTCGCCGACGAACTCGTGGCCAATCACGAATCCCGGCTCGATCTGGACCCGCCCGTGATAGATGTGGAGGTCCGAGCCGCAGATGCCGCTCGCCTCGACGCGGATGAGAGCGTCGTCGGTCGCCAGCAGCTCGGGCTCCGCGACGTCGTCGACCTGGACCTCGCCGGGGGCCTGGAAGGTGACCGCGCGCATCGCTGGAGCCTATGCCAGACGTAGCGCCGGCCGCCTCGTTTTGAGAGGGTTAGCCGGCTTCGACGAAAGGAAGGATGCGATGGGGATCGAGAAGACGCGCCCGGTGTTGATCACGGGGTGTTCCACAGGGATTGGCCGGGCCACCGCCGAGCAGCTCGCCGGGGAGGGCTGGAATGTCCACGCCACCGCGCGACGCCCGGAGACGATCGAGGACCTGGCGAATAAGGGCTGCAAGATCCAGGCGCTCGACGTCACCGACGAGCGTTCGATGGAGGCTGCCGTCACGGAGGCGGAGAAGGACGGCCCGATCGGCGCCCTCATCAACAACGCCGGCTACAGCCAGAGCGGCGCGATCGAGACGATCCCGATGGAGAGCGTCCGCAGGCAGTTCGAGACCAACGTCTTCGGCCTGATGCGAATGTGCCAGTTGGTCCTTCCGGGGATGCGCGGCGCGGGCTCGGGGCGAATCGTCAACCTGAGCTCGATGGGCGGCAAGCTCACCTTCCCCGGCGGCGGGGTCTACCACGCGACCAAGCACGCGGTCGAGGCCCTCTCCGACGCTCTGCGCTTCGAGGTCCACGGGTTCGGCATCGAGGTGGTCGTGATCGAGCCGGGCCTGATCATCACCGAGTTCGGCGAGACCGCGAACGCCAGCATCGGCGCGGTGGAGGAACACGGCCCGTACGCCAAGTTCAACGCTGACGTCGGCCGTGTCACGGCGAACGCCTACACCGGTGGCATGGCTCGCTTCGGCGCCGGACCGGAGGCGGTCGCCGGGAAGATCTCGAAGGCGCTCACCGTCCGGCGACCAAGCACTCGCTACAAGGTCACCCCTTCGGCGCGGATGGTGATGGGAATGCGCGGGCTGATGACGGATCGGATGTGGGATCGCTTTGTCCGCTCCCAGTACCCGCCGCCCAAGCCCGAGGCCTGAACGCGGATCAGGCGTACGGACCACGGCGCGTGAGGCAGGCGGCCGCGGCCTCGGCCGCCAGCTCGACTGAGGATTCTGGGGTTTCGCCCGCGGCGAGCCCGTAGGTGAGCGCCGCCGCGAAGGTGTCGCCCGAGCCATAGGTGTCGGCGATCGAGCCTCGCGGCGCCGCGGCCTCCCAGGTGCCCGTCTGCCCGTCGGCGGTCTCATAGCGGCCGCCCCCCGCTCCCGTAGTCGCGACCAGGAGCTCCGGCCGCGGGTCCACCGCCCGGGCGAACGCGGACTCCACTTCGTCCTTGTCCGAGTAGACGAGCGCATCGAGCCGGATCCCCGCCTCGGCGAGCACCCGGCCCGCCCTGGGTGTGGCCACCAGGATGCGGGCACCCCGTGCGGCCCGCAGGGCCCCCTCGTCGCCCGCGGTGAAATAGGCGGCGTCGGCGCCGTCGAGGGCGGCCCAATCAATCCGATCCTCACCGCGCGGGGCCAGCCGGTCCCCGATCGTGACGATCGTCCTCTCTCCGTGCGAGTCGACCAGAGTCAGGGCGCGACGCGTCGGTCCCACCCTGATCGCCGCATCGACCTCCACATCGAGCTCGGCGAGCCGCCGGCGGGCTCGGTCCGCAAGCTCGTCCACGCCCAGCGCGGTGACCAGCAGGGCGCCGCCGGCCATCCGGGCGAGCTGCACGGCGGCGACCCCCCCGCCGCCCGCGGGCTCCTCGAATCCGTCGGCGGAGTTGACGATCTCGCCCGCCGCGGGGACATGGTCCACGTGGACGAACTCCACCCACTCGAGGTGTCCGACTACCGCTGCGCGCAAGGCGGCTCACTGAGTCTGCGATAGAGCGACATCCAACGCTCGGCCACGGCCGCCGGCGCCAGCTCGAGGGCGCGCTCGCGCGCTCCGGCAGCCAGCCGCCGGCGCAGCCCGGCGTCCTCGGACGCCCGCCGCAGCGTGTCTGCCAAACCGTGGACATCGCCGGGGCGATGGAGCAGTCCCTCCCGGCCGTCGCGGAGGTACTCCACATGCCCGCCGGTATCCGTCGCCACCACGGTAACTCCGGCCGCCATCCCCTCGAGGACAGCGGTGTTGAGGGGATCGGCGAGGACCGAGGCATGAACGAGCAGGTCGGTGCGCTCGAGCTCTCGGGCGACTTCCGGGACGAAGCCGACGAAATCGACTCGGTCGGCGATGCCGAGGCGAACCGCCTGCTCTCGGAGCCCGCGCTCGTAGTTGGCCTCGCCAAAGGTGGCCGACCCGATCAGGCGCGCGCGCACAGGTCCCTCCGGAAAGGCCACGGCAAACGCCTCGAGGAAGATGTGCTGGCCCTTCCACGAGGTGAGGCGACCGATCATCGTGACGGTCTCGACCTGCTCGCGGACCTCGACTGCCCGTTCCGGATACGGCACCACATTCGGCAACGCCGCGACGACCATCCCCCGCCGGAATCGCCGGCCAACCGTCTCCAGCGTGAATCGAGACGGCGCGACCAGCGCGCTGGGGGCAGTGGCGGCGAGCAGCCGCATTGGCGGAACGACCGCGCCAGGCAGGTAGTCGCGGGCGAGCCGATCATGAAGATGCCAGAGGACGGGCAAGCCCGCGGCCCGAGCGGCGGCCATCCCATAGACGGACGCCTTCAGCGAGGTCGTGTGGACCAGGTCGGGCCGCAGCTCGCGCAGGCGCCGCCGGAGGCGGTTCGTATAGCCGGCAACCTCGGCGGCGGCGTGTGCCTGCCGTAGCCCCGGGCGAATCTCCTTGCGACTCATCCCGCGGACCGCCTCGACCAAGGGCAACACCTCCACCCTCGCACCTGAGGCGCCCAGCCGCTCGACGAGCTCGCCGTCCTCGGCCAGGATCACAGTCGCCTCCAGCTCGGGACCCGCTGCCTGGATGAGCCGGACCAAGGCGATCTCAGCGCCCGAAAGACGCGCGACGTGATCGAGGTAGGTCACGCGCACGGGGCGCTTGCCGCTCACGCGGTGGGCTCCGCGAGTCTGCTCAGGCCCCGCGCCGCCGGATCACGTTCCAGGCGGTCTTCACGACCAGCTTCACGTCGAGCCAAAGGCCCCATTGCTCGATATAGCGGCAATCGAGATCCGCCATCTCGTCGATGGGGATCGGCTTCGCACCGCGAGCCTGCCAGGGCCCCGTCAGCCCCGGCCGCACCGCCAGCCGGCCACGTGCGTCGCCCTCGATCTGGGCGTCCTCGTCCGGCACCAGCGGCCGTGGCCCGACGAGGCTCATCTTTCCCGTCACGACCTGCAGGAGCTGGGGCAGCTCGTCCATCCAGGTGGAGCGGAGCCAGCGTCCGACACGGGTCACCCGTGGGTCGTCGTAGATCTTGAACAGCCCGTCACCCGCCTGATTCATGTGCAGCAGCCCTGGCTTTCTCGCGTCGGCGCCGTCGACCATCGTCCGGAACTTGAGCATCTCGAAGTGCCGGCCGCTCCGGCCGACCCGTCGCTGGCGGAAGAAGATCGGCCCCGGAGAATCGGCCTTGATCATCACGGCGATGGCGACCCAAAGTGGCGTCGTCAAAAAGATGATCAGCGCTGCCCCGAAGAGATCGAAGGCGCGCTTGATCCACCGTGCGGGCCCGCTGAGCTCGGTGCCTTGGACCCAGTGGCGTTCGAGGGACCCATGCGTCTGGAGCGCGCCCTCCGCGGCGCCCGTCTCTGCGTGCTCCGGTTCGAAGCGTCGCGGGCTGGGCGGCCTTACGCCGACCTGCTCCGCCCGCTGCGACGCGTGCACGCCATTCGCTCGCCGGACATCAGCCTGCTCTTCGGGTGCACGCCCTAGCGATACGACGTCTTGTCGCCTTTCCGCCGCCAAGGCGAAGTAACCTACCGCTTTTTGCCGCGGCACGAGCCCCATTTCCTGTCTCACCGGCGGCCCGAACGGCCCGTCGGCTAGGAGGTGCGCTCGCCCTTCTCGCTTTCCGGGCTGCCCTGCTCATCACCGGCGCCCGACGAGGCATCGGCACCGTCGTTGGTCCGGCGCAGCCACCTGCGCGGGCCCTTCCCCTCTCCTGAATCAGCGCCGCCATTGGGTGACACCGCCGCCTCGTAGACGTATCCGTAGCGGCCTCGCCAGTGGTCGACCGAGTTCACGACGAGGCCCAGAGTCGGAGCGCCGAGGTGATCGAGCTGATCGCGGAGCTTGCGTGCCGTGTCCCGCATCGTCACGCCGAGACGGGCGACCACGATGACCCCACTCACCTGCTTGACCAGCGGCACGGCATCGGGCACGACGAAGGTGGGCGGCGTGTCTATCACGACCAGGTCGTAGTCCCTCTCTGCATCCTCGATCAGCTTCCTCATCCGCTGCGACTCGAGAAGGTCAGCGGGGTTCGGGGGCACCGGCCCGGCCAGGATGACGTCGAGGGACGCCAGCGGACGCCCTTCCTTGGTGGACTCCAACGGGACTCGCGTCACTCCCCTGTGGAGGTCTAGATCGCGCGCGATGATCTCGCCGAGCCCCGGCACCCCGTCAGCGGCCCCGCCGATCTGATTCCGCAGAGCCGGGTGGCGGAGATCGGCCTCCAGCAGGAGCACCTTTGCCCCGCCCGCAGCGGCCGTGCAGGCCAGGTTCAAGCTGACTGTCGTCTTGCCCTCCTTCGGCGCCGCTGAGGTGACCAGCAGCGAGCGAATGTTCTTGTCGACGTTGAAGTAGAGGAGGGTCGTGCGCAGCATCCGGAAGGCCTCGGCGTTGGGCCCTCTGAGCTGCGGGCCCGCGTTCTCCTTGCGCAGGTTTCCGCTCTCCGGCACGTAGCCGACGACCGGCAGGTCGAAGATGTCCTGGAGCTCATCCGGCTCGCGCACCCGGCGGTCCACCCGGTCGAGGATCAGCGCGAGACCAATCGCGAGCAGCACTCCGATCAGGCCCCCAATGGCCGTGTTGCGCACGATCTTGGGGGAGGAGGGCGATGTGGGAACGTCGGCGGGCTGCACCACCTCGGCGTTGCCGGTCTGCAGATCGGCCAAGGTCTGGAGCGCTGTGAGCCGGTTCTCGAGGAGGCTCCGGCGCACGTCGCCGCCACCCCCGGGCGGCAGCTCGCTGATCCGCTTCTCAAGGAGAGTGGTCGCCTGGTCGATCTTGGCTACGTCCGCGTCCCGGCGGAAGGCGATGAACTGCTGTCCGAAGAGGTTCGCGAGAGCGGCGGCCCGCCGTGCGTTGGGGTCGGTCGCGGCGACCGTGACGATGTTCGAGTTGCCCTGCGCCTGCACATCGATCTTGCCCCGGACGTCGTTCTGACTGAGCCCCAGCTGCCGGCCGACCAGCCGGTCGACCGTGTCCAGGTCGACGAGCCTGAGGTTCGTCGCCGCCTCTCGGTCAGCGTCGATCGGAGGGAAGAGGATGTTGCCGTGGCCGAGAATCTCCTGGTCGAGTCCGGGATTACGGAAGAGAATGGCGATCGTCGCGGTGTACTGCTTCTGCTGGACCAGCGACAGACCCAGCGCCGCAAGCGGGACCAGGACGATGCAGAGCACGACGAGGCCAGCGCGACGCCTGAGAGCCTCGATGACCCTGTAGACGTCCCACCCGTCCTTTTGCTCGCTGGAACGCTCGCTCGGCATTTGAAGATGTCTAGCAGGAATCTTTTAAGCGGACGCCAATCCGGATCTACCGGATACGTGCCCCGATCTCCATCCCCCCGACCCGAGAATTGGTAGCAGGATTCGACCCACCATGCCGAAGCGGTAAAACGCCGGAGATGCGAGTGGCCATGTTCTCAGCGGCGCTTCCCCAAGCCGACCGGAAGCCCGGCGGGGTCGACATCTACATCTCCAGGCTGGCCGAGCAGCTGCAAGCCGCCGGACACCCGGTGTGCGTCTACTCCTACTCCGCCGCCCTCCCGGGCGCGAGCTTCGACCACGTTCGCCTCCGGCCCCATCGCTTCGCCAACAGCGCATTGGCGCGTATGACCGTGGTGCCGTTCCTGCTCAATCGCTGCGACTTCGATGGAGATGTCCTTCATCTGCACTCGGACGACTGGTTCCTCACCCGTCGCCACCTTCCGAGCGTCCGAACATTTCATGGCTCCGCTCTCTATGAAGCGATGTTCGCGGCGCGCTGGCGGCGGCGGCTGACGCAGGCGGCGATCGTGCCCCTGGAGATGCGGGCCGCCCGGCTGGCGAACGCCCGCTTCGGCGTTGCGCCCGGCACGGAGACCTGGCTCCAACTCGATGGCCACCTGCCGGCCGGGATCCAGGGGCCCGCCGGGGCCCTGACCCCGGCCGAGTCGCCCACCGTTCTCTTCGTCGGCACCTGGGCCGGCCGTAAGCGCGGAGCGTTCCTGCACCGGATCTTCACCGAGGAGGTCGTGCCGCGGATCCCGAACGCTGAGCTCTGGATGGTCAGCGACCATTGCGTCGAGACGGACCGCGTACGGTGGTTCGCGAGGCCGACCGACGAGGAGCTCGGCGAGCTGTACTCGCGGGCCTGGATACTGGCGGCACCGAGCCTCTACGAGGGCTTCGGGGTGTACTACCTCGAGGCGATGGCCTCCGAGACGATGGTCGTCGCGACTCCCAATCCGGGGTCCATGTACGTGCTCGATCAGGGCAGGGCGGGCCGGCTGGTTCAGGACGACGGCTTCGGCCAGGCGATTGCAGAGGCCCTGGAGAGCGACGACATGCGGGCTGGGTATGTGGCCCGTGGAAGCAAGCGCGCCGAGGACTTCTCCTGGGCGAAGGCCGTGGATGACCACATCCACGCCTATGAGCTCGCGATCGAGCGCTGGTCCCGAGGCGCGCGGACGGACTTAGTGGCCTAGCCGAGCGGGCGCAGGGTGGAGTCGATCTCGGTCAGCCGCAGGGCGCCCTTTCTGCGCAGGCGGCGGTCCAGGGCGAAGGTCTCCCTCGAGACGGGGTTGCGCTGCACGGACGGGATCGCGCGAAATCCCTCGATCAGACCGCGGATCATCCGGCGCAGTCGGCGGGCACGGATCCCCACCCAGATCCCCTTGACCACGTAGCCCGCGATGTAGATGAGATGCCACGGGGCCGGAAAGGAGGACCAGGACCAGACGATCTCGTTCCTGCGTCCCAGGACGTCCTGGCGCAGCAGGGATCGGACCACCGAAACAAGGTGAACAGCGGGTTCCGCGCGACCCATTCGCGTCACGAATCCCTCCGCCAGAAGCCGAAGCGAGAGATCCCGCTCCTCGCCGTACATCCAGAACTCCCTGTCGTAGCCACCGACCTGCCTGAAGATCTCCGTCCGCGCCGCGTACGCGGCACCTGTGTACGTCGCCATCACCCACACCTCGTCGTCGGGCGCCCTTCCATTGCGCTCTTTCCGCTGGCCGCTCACCACATCGTCGAACGGGATCGCAACGATGGCGACCCGCGGATGGTCGAAGTCCGAAACGGTCTGGGTGATCGTCGCCTTCGAGATGAAGCGGGCGTCATCGTCCAGGTGGATCACGATGTCGTTGCCGGCAAGGCTCGTGATGCGATTGCGGCTGTGCGTCGTGCCGAGCGCGTGCTCGTGGCGATGAAGGCTCACCGCGGGGAATTCCTCCCGAACCATCTCGCTGGTCCCATCGCTCGACGCGTCGTCGATGACGACGATCTCCGGGTCCCCGTCCTGTTCCAGCACAGAGCGGAGCGCCCCCCGCAGCTCGGTCTTGCGGTTTCGGGTGACCAGGGCGACTGTCACCGGAACGTTGCCATCGTCCTCAGGCATGGCTGGGCAGGGTACCCCGGGGAAGGAAGCACGCCGGGGCCGGATCCGCTTGTCCGACCTCGCCGTGAAAGCTGCCGACGTGCAACGCTTCCTGCGGGCAGTGGCCCGCCGCCTCGGAGCCGGCGGGGAAATTTCGCTCAAACACCATGGAGACGAGAGACATCCGCCGATCCGAGTGGCTGCTAGCGGTGACCCTGTCGCTGCTCGCGGCGGGGGCCCTCGTCTACGGTGTGGAGGTCGGCGTGCGCATGCCCGCTGGAGGGGCGGCGCTCGTCCTGGGGCTCCTCAGCATCCTGATCGCCTCCCGCTCGCTGTCGACCTGCCGCGCCAGCCTGCGCGCGGGTGGCGGCTTTTCGCGGCTGGGGTCGGCCATCCTCGGCGCCGGCATCCTGATCGCGGTGATCCTGCCCGGCGTGCAGCTCGTCCTCGGCACGCGGAAATCCCGCCTGGACGACACCGGGTTCGCCACCAGTAACGTCGGCCACGATCTTTCCGTCGCCCTCCTGATCTTTACCATGGCACTGGTCGCGTTCTGGGCCGGCGAGCTGCTCGCGGAGGCCGTGTCGAAGCGGAGGGGACAGCGGGAGTCCACCCCGTCCCGGCCGATTGGGCGGCCCTGGGAGACGCGCGCGACCTATTGGTTTCTGATGGTCGTCGGAGTCCTGCTGATCATCGCCAGCATCGGCAGCGACTTCTCGCAGCGAGGGACGGTCACGGGCCAGGGGGCCGTCCAGCTGTTCGGCTATTCGGCCCCGCTCGCAATCGCAGTCGGCATCCTCAATCGACACTGGGGCTCGCGGTTCCTCGCGGCCGTGAGCCTGGGAGTGATGGCGTTCCTCATCGCCGAGGGCATCCGCACGCCGCTTCTGATCATCGCCGCGGCGGCCGGTGTCCGCTACCTCTTCAGCAGCAGGAACAGGAGCTTCGGCCTGCGTGAGATCGTCGTCATCGTCCTGGCGGTCTACGTCGGCTCGGTCATGCTGGTGTCTCTCTCGGCCTGGCGCGGGCAGAAGAACACAGGTGGCACCCTGGGCCTCCCGGCGATCGTGGTCCTGGCGGCGCAGGATCCCTTCGTCCACCTCCAGCAGCAGGGCCTGGACACCGTCGACGGCCTGATCCTCTCGTCGAAGGTCGACCGGAAGTTCGCCGGCGCAAAGGCGACCGACCCGCTCAAGGTCTTCACCGGGTTCATCCCTCACCAGATCTGGCCGTCCAAGCCTCCCTGGCTGTCGGCTCAGGTCACGCAGCTCTACACCAACTTCGGGGCTGGCGGCATCTTCTTATCGGGGCCCGGATACACCCTGATCGTCTTCGGTACGGCTGCCGCGGTGCCCGTCTTATTCCTGCTCCTCGGCTTCTTCTCGGAGCGCATCTTCCGCCGCATGGCGAAGCCCTCGATCTGGACTGCGCTGCTCGGGTACTTCCTCGTCCGCTTCTTCTTCGCGGGCGATGCATTCGATGCCTTCCATGTGCTCGGGCTCTGCCTCGTGGTCCTGACCGCTCGCGGCTTCAGCGGCCTGACGGAGCTGAGGCGCCGGCCTCCGGTGATCGAGCGGCGCCCTCAGCGTGAGGCGTACGCCCGCTCCACCACGGCCTGAAGCTCCGACCGGAACCGGTCACCCGAGAAACGGGCGGCGTGAGCCGCGATCCGCTCCGGCTCGAAGCGGCTGAAATCGATGTACCGCAGCGCCTCCGCCATCGCGTCCACGTCGCCGGGCGGCACGAGGACGCCGGTCTCGCCGGGAAGGACGGTCTCCTGGGGACCGCCCGCATCGGCAGCGAGCACCGGGCGGCCGGCGGCCTGCGCCTCCACCGCGGCGACGCCGAACTCCTCCACGTTCGGAACGAGAAGAGCGAGCGCTCGGGGCAGGAGATCGGCGACCTCGGCGTCCGAAGCCCGGCCCAGAAACTCGGCGGTACCGGCAAAACGCTGGCGAAGGTGCTCCAATTCGGGCCCGGCACCAAGCACCTTGACGTGCTGGCCCGCTCTCTCCGCGGCGGCGAGGGCAATGTCCACGCGCTTGTGCCGCACGAGCTCTGCGACGACGACGAAGAAGTCCTCCGGCTCGCGAAGCGTGAACCGCTCGACACCGACGGGAGGGTGCACGACGGTGGCGTCGCGACCATAGGCGTCGTTGATCCGGCGACGGGTGAGCTCCGAGTTCGCGACGTAGTGGGTGACCCGTTCGGAGGCGCGCCGGTCCCATCGCCGTATTGCCGCGAGCGTGAGGGCCAGGCCTCCCCGCATTGCCTTTGGAGCCTCATCGAGCGCGCGGTCGCGCTCGAACCAGGCGTAGCGGAAGGGCGAGTGGCAGTAGCAGACATGCACCGCGGCGGGACCGGGATGGACGCCATGGGCGAACGCGCTGCTGCTGGAGACGACGAGGTCGTGCCGGTCGACCGGGAGCCGCTCGACGGCGGACGGGAAAAACGGCAAGAGGCGGCGAAAGCCGGCCTGACGAATGCGCAGCCGGCGGAGTCCGGAGACCGTGACGCTACGGCCTGCGAGGTCCGTGCCGAAGGCATCGCGGTCGTAGAGCAGCGTGTAGATGGGCGCCCCCGGCCAGCAGGCGGCGATCTCGCAGAAGGTCCGCTCGGCGCCGCGCTTAACCAGCAGGTAGTCGTGGACAAGGCCGACCGACCGCGGCTCACTCATTCCGCTTTCCGATCATTCGTTGGACTCGAGGTGCGGCCTGGGCTCAGCCCGCCGGGGCGGATCGCCGTAGCGCCGGCAGCACCTCGCCCTCCGCCGCGTCGAGGGCCTGGCGCATGCAGTCGTCCATGTCGATGTAGAGGTAGTTCGCCAGGCGGCCGGCGAAGAAGACGCGACCGGCACCGATCTGTTCGCGCAGATGGTTCTGGTAGCGATCGTTCAGCCCCCTATTGCGTTCGGTTTCGATCGGGTAGTAGCGCGTCGGCGCATTCGTGAATTCGATCCCAAGCACGGTCCCCTCGCACTTCTGACCCGAGGCGTGCTTGGTCTCGTGGATGCGGATGAACGGGTATTCGAAGCCAGGGTAGTTCACGACCATCGCACCCTGCGCGTATTCGACGTGGGGCAGGTGGAAGCTGCGCACCACGATTCCGCGCCACTCGAGCTCGCCGAAGCATTGACCGGCGAAGACGTCGAGGGGGCAGGTGAGGACGATCGCGTCCGCGTCCACCTCGCGCGTGTGCGCATCGAGATTCTCGATCGTCACATCGAACCCGGTACGCAGCTCCACGAGCTCGTCCTCGAGCAGCCCGTCGATCAGGTCGGTGTATCCGTTCGGCCCACCCGGCCAGCCCTGGTGGGGATCCGGGAAGAGGTAGGGGTCGTTGTCCCAGCGCACGCTCACCCGGCGCGGTGCCCATTGTGCGGAGAGCTCGCGGGCCGGGCGTCCCCACTGCTTCTCGGTGTAGGGCTTGATGTAGCGCTCATAGAGGATCGGCCCCATCAACTCGAGGCACCACTCCTCGAAGTTCGCCGCCTGCGCGCGTTGCTCGGCGTCGAGGCCCTTCCGCTCCTCCAACTCATGGAGGATCTCGTCGCTGCGCGATTGCGCTTCGATGTCCGAGAGGAGGATCGGCCAGTTCAGGACCTTGCCCTCCACCACGATGTCGACCCGGTGCCGGTAGTCGTTGAACGGTGTCATCGCGTTCGCGAGCTCCCAGACCTCGCGGTCCTCGGTGTGGAAGATGTGCGAGCCGTGCGGCTCGTAGAGCACGCCCTCCAGCGACTCCGACCGGATCAGGCCACCCGGGACCTGGGCCCGTTCGAGCAGCACCGACTCGACACCGTCGCGCGCGAGGCGGTGGGCGAGCGTGCAGCCGGTCAACCCGGCCCCCACGATCAGGACTCGGCTCACGCGCGGAACGCTACCGGCCATGCTCGCCGACCGCGCGAGGTGCGGTCCGCCACAATGAGCCTGTGAAGCGCAGCCTGAGGCGACCGCTCCTCCGAGTGCTCGGCCGGAACGTCACCTGCGAGCTCTGCGGCGAGCCGCTCTTCCGGACGAGCCCATTCGTCCGACGCGGCCGAGTCAAGCTCCCGGGCGCCGATGAGGCACTGGTGCACGTGGACTTCGACTCCGCGAATGCCCTCGTCTTCCGGCACCTTCAGGCCGATCGCTGCCCGGTGCTGCGCGCCCAGCAGTGAACCAGCTCAACGCCGTCATCACACACCTGCCGGCCGTCGAGGCGGAACAGGACCTGCGAGCGCTCCGTGAGCTGGCTCCGGACTCCCGGTTCGTCGCCTGCTACACGGGCCCACGCTCCGAGTTCGAGCGCCTCGACGACGCGATCCTGCTCGATGACGGCCTGCTGGCCGGCCCGCCGCGGTCATACCAGACCTACCACGGGGTCTTCGCCGCCCTGGCGGAGCACTCCTTCGACGCGCTCTATCTCTTCGAGTACGACCACCTGGTCCTCGACCCTGGCTTCGAGGACAGGTTGACCGAGCTCGCCGAGCGAACCGGCGCCGACTTCATGGGGAAGAACTGCGTCCCCCGGAACCGCACCAACTGGCCCCACTACACGCGGTTCCGCCGCGATCCCGAACTTCTTGAGCACCTGCGCCGGATCTCCACCCGCGACGACCCGACGGCTCTGTTCGGGACGCTGGGCACCGGGATGTGGCTCTCTCGGGGTGCGCTCGACTCGTACCTCTCGCTCGAAGCCCACCCACGCTGCTACGGCGAGCTCTACGTACCGACCGTTCTCCATCACCTCGGTCACCGGCTGGTCGACATCGACGCCGTCAGCGACCTCTACCGGCACGTGCGCTGGGAGCCCGAGTACGACCTGGCGGACGTCTCGGCTTTGAAGCGGAGCGGCACCACCTTCGTACACCCGGTGAAGTCGGCAGCGATCAGACGCGCAGTGTCAACAGCCCGCTGACGCCACCTCAGCCGCCGTTCACCAGGGTCCCTCGAAAGAAATCCAGGATGCGCCCCAACACCCCCGGCCCCTGCGGGCCGGCGAATGGGTCATGACCACCGTCCCACCACATGAGCACACTCCCCTGCCCTGCCGCCGCTCGGAAGGCCTGTTGGGAGGCCCGAGGGAGGACCTCGTCATGGAGTCCGTTGGCGATCAGCACCGGACGAGGTGCGATGCGCGCGACCCAGGCTTGGAGCGCATAGGGGTCCAGTGCGCTGAGCTGACTGCGGTCCACCGGTGTCTGTTGGGTGTCCGCCGGAAAGTCGACGGACTGCGCCCGGGACAAGATGGTCGCCCAGCCCGCCCCGCCCGAGAGCAGCACCGCGCTGCGGACCCGGGTATCCGAGCCCGCCAGCATCGCTCCGGTCAACGCCCCGAAGCTGAACCCGACAAACCCGAGCCGATGCGTATCGCATTCGGGCCGGCTCGCGAGAAGGTCCAGACCGCGTCGCAGGTCGATCGTCGTCTGACGAAGCATCGCCGCCATGGCGGCCGGGTCCTGGACGATGTGCTCGAGTGCAGCCGGCCCCTGAGACCGGGCGCCGTGGTAGGGCGCGTCGATTGCGAGCAGACCGATCCCCTCGCCCGCAAGTGGCCCCACCAGGCTTGCTGCATCCTCCTTCGAGCGCGTCAACCCGTGCATGTAGATCACGCAGGGACCCAGGCGCTCGCCGGGGGGAAACGCCAGAAAGGCGGGCACGCGATCGTGATCACCGCTGTAGGTGCCCAGTTCGACCTGGTCGCCGGCGTAGGTCGGCTGCGCCGCGAACTGGGCGTCGAGCGGCGCCTTGTGGTCATAGTCGAACTGCCCGGCGCCGGCCTCCTCGCCCCCTCCCCCACACCCGGCGACCGTGGCGGCCACCGAGACGCAGAGCAGCAGGGCGATGACGAGACGCCCGCTGCCCGCCCGGTCGGCCCGGACGCTCGTCATGTGCGCTCGCCGACCACCTCTACGCCGCTCTCACCGGCTTCCCGGCCACGGGGCGGGAGGAGCCCTCGCCTGATCACGAAGGTCACTGCCATCGCCAAGACAGCGAACTCGGCGCAGACGACGGATACCGCCATGCCGTCGATCCCCGCGAGATGGACGAGCAATGGTGCAAGCGCGACGTTGAGGATGCCGCCGGCAAGCGTGATCCGCATGATGAGGGCGTCCTGTCGCTTCACCATCAGCCAGGTGCCGACCGCGAAGCTCATCGTCGTGATCGGAAGGAGCAGAGACATCACACGCAGGACCCCGGTCGCGTCCGCGAACTGCGAGCCGTACACCAACCGGATGATCACGGGAGCGAGCACGAACATCAGCCCCGCCCCGATCAGGGCGATCGACAGCACGAGCCCCGCTCCGATGAGCAGTAGCCGGAGGCCCCGCCGGGGATTGCCAGAGGACTCGAGAAAGGTGATGCGAGGATAGGCCGCTGTCGTGATCGGCTGGAGGAGCTGGATCGCGGCTCGAATGACGCGCTCCGCCGCGCTGAAGTGCGCCACCTCGGCGCGCGTCCCGAGGAATCCCAGGAGAACCACGTTCATGGCCGTGTAGAGGCTGAGCCCCGCGATCCCGGCGAACAGCGCGGCGCCGGCACGGATCGCGGAGAGGGCCGGGCGAACTGCGGGGCGCCGCAGGTCAACGCGCCGGAACAACATGCCGCTGGTGATCATCGCCCCGAGGACGGCCGAGCCCGTGAACAGGGCCATCACGATCCAGGCGTCCCCCGAATTTTGCACCAGCACGAAGGTGAGCGCCGCGGCCACCACGCGAACCCCCAGGGCGACCGAGGAAGGCATCCGTAGGCGCTCCACTCCGAGGAAGAACCAGAGCGGCGTGAAACCCGTGGCCACGGCCGCCAGCCAAGCCATCGCGATGAACTCCGGGCTGCCGCTGGTTGTATTCGAGGTGAAGTAGACGAGCGCGGCGATGAGGAGGGCGACCGCCGAGAGCATCAAGCGGGCGCCCACGATCTGCGCGGTGAGCGCGCTCAGGCCGCCCGGATCGTCGCGCTTGATCGACGCTTCCCGGCTTGCCCACTGGTCGAACCCCCACCCGATCACCATGCCGAGCAGGAACGAGAGGCTCTGGGAGAACGCCACGAGGCCGAAGCCGTTGCTGCCCAGGACCCGCGAGACGTAGGGGAGCGTGATCAGCGGCACCACCAGGTTGCCGATCTGCACGAGATGCAGCGCCAGGGCGTTCTGCGAGACCGGGTGCCTCAGGGCCTCCAAGCCGCGCCGCAGCAGGCTCACGTCACTCCGTTCCGCGTCGTCAGCGCCTGAGCAGCTTGCCCAGTCGTGCGCGGCGGGCGCCCGGAGACGCGGCGTCGAGCCATTCCTCGATGGCACGACCCGATGCATCGGCGTGCTCCTCGAGAATCGTGAGATGGTCGGCGGCGACTTCGATGGTGGCGTCGCGGTGAGGCCAGCTGGCACCGTTCGTGCCGTTGACTCCCGTCAGGTGCTGCGCGGCCGTGACGAGGAGTGTCGGGGCGGCGGGGGCCGGAGGATGCCACTCACGAAGCATGCCCAGATAGGCGACCATTGCCGTCAGCGTCTCGTCGGTGAGCTCCGGCTGGGCCCGGCCGGCCTCGAGCATCCGCTCGAGGACCGGAACCGTCAGCCGGTGCATCGCATCGGCGGGGTAGCTGTCGACGAGCACCACCGCGGCGGGTCCCACCCCATCGCGCGCGCACTGGTCCGCGACGGCGTAGGCCAGGAGCCCCCCGGTCGAATAGCCGACCAACACGAAGGGCCGTCCGGCGGCATGCCGCTCGACTGCGACCGCCTGGGTCGCCGCCGCGGCCTCGATCGAGCTGGGCAGGAGGTCGCCCTGCGCGTAGCCGGGATTGGAGACGGCGCCGACCTCCCGGCGCCCCTCGAAACCTCGCGCGAAGCGGGTGAACTCGTGGGGGCCGGCGGTCGCGATCACCGAAGGCACGCAGATGAGGATCGGCTCCTCCAAGCCCTCGGAGAGCCGGAGGACCCCGGGCGCCTGCTCCTCGGCGTGGCTGAGGCCGAACCTCGGGCGAAGCCTGGCCGCGGCCTCCACCAGGGCGACGCCGTCCTCGAGCCGGCCGAGGCGGTGCGCCCGCCGGAACATGGCAGACAGCGGCTGGTCGGCCCCGTGCGGTCCGGCGGCGCCGCCACTGCCGAGGTTGCGAGCCGTGTCGTCGCCGTGATCCGCGGCGCCGCCGTTGGCCCCCACGCCCGCGACACCCGCCTGGAGGTGAGTGATCAGCGCGGCGGGGGTCGGATGGTCGAAGACGAGCGTGGTCGGCAGGTCCAGGCCGGTCAGCGTCTGCAGCTGGTTGCGCAGCTCGAGGGCGACGAGGGAATCGACGCCCAGCTCAACGAAGGAGATCTGCGAATCGAGCCTCGCCGGCGAGTCGTACCCGAGCGATCTTGCAACCGCCGCCCGGATCGCATCGGGGAGCGAGTCGCTGCGCTCGGGAGCGGCCTCGCGCTGCTCCGGCGCAGGCGCCGCCGGCACGAGCTCGCTGAGTATCGGCTGGAGGGTGCCCGACCGGGCGCGGCGTCGCAGCGCCTCCCGGTCGATGACCATCGGCGCGAGCATCGGCCGGTCCGCGGCCCGAGCGGCGTCGATCAGGTCGAGCCCGAGATCGTCGGACATGGGAAGCAGGTCCACCGGCCCGACCCGCTTCCCGTCCGCCGTGCTCAGGCCCTCCGTCAGCTCGGTGACGCGCTCCCAGAAGCCGAAGGCCAGCGAGAGGCCCGGCAATCCCTCGGCTCGGCGCGCGTGCGCCAGGGCGTCGAGGAAGGCGTTCGCCGCCGCGTAGCTGGCCTGTCCGGGATTGCCGAGCCTGGAGGCGGCGGAGGAGAAGAGGATGAAGTCCGAGAGCTCGAGGTCACGCGTCAACTCGTGGAGATGGACCGCGCCGTCGAGCTTCGGGGCGAACACCCGGTGCAGGCGCTCGCCGTCCAGGGCGGTGATCACGCCGTCGTCGAGCGCGGCGGCCGCGTGGGCGACTGCGGTGAGCGGCCGCTCCGGGGGAATCGACTCGATCAGCTGTGCGAGCTCCTCTCGATCGGAGACGTCGCAGGCGACGAGCTCGACCTCGCAGCCCAGCTCGCGGAGCTCGCCGGCCAGCTCGTCCGCGCCCGGTGCCTCCGCTCCGCGGCGGCTGACCAGCAGCAGGTGGCGGGCGTCGTGGCGCTCCGCGAGCCGCCGAGCCAGCAATGCGCCGACGCCGGTGGTGCCGCCGGTGATGAGGACGGTGCCGTCGGCGAGTGAGGACCCCCCGGAGGCTGTCGCGCCGGCGGCCGGCGCAGGACGGAACCGCGGAACCAGCAGGGCGCCGTCCCTGAGCGCGAGCTCCGGCTCGCCCGAGGCGAACGCCTCCGAGAGCACGGCGGGCGTCAGCTCGCCGCCATCGGTGTCGAGGAGGACGAAGCGGCCGGGATGCTCGGAGTTGGCGGTGCGGACGAGTCCGGGCACCGGCGCCGCGGAGAGGTCGGGGAGCTGGCCGTCCGCCGTCGCGAGCGCATTTCGCGTGACAAGCACCAGACGCGAGCCAGCCAAGGGCTCGGCCGCGAGCCAGGACTTGATCAGCCCGAGGGCGTGGGCGGCGGTAGCGTCCGCGGCCTCCGGGAGGACCGCCTCCGCCTGGGGCTCGATCGCCGCGAGCACGTCCTCCGGGGCCGGTGAACCGGCGTCGATGGCCTCGAGGAGCGACGGCAGGTCGACGTGGCGCTCGACGGAGGAGCCCGCCCCTGTCTGCGGCACGCCATCGCCGATGACCGCCAGCCGCCTTTCCGGCCCGCTGGCCGTACCGGAGAGCTTCCTCCAGCCGATTTCGAAGAGGCGGTCGTCCTGGTCGGCGATGGCCTTGCCCGCCTGCCGGTCACGCGCGGCCGGCGCGGCGACCACCCAATAGCGCTCGCGCTGGAAGGCGTAGGTGGGCAGCTCGACCCGCCCGGCGCCCGCGAAGAGCGGCTCCCAGTCGACCCTGACGCCCTGCGCGTGCGCCTCTGCCAGCGAGGTCAGGAACCGCTCCCAACCGCCCTCGTCGCGGCGCAGGGACCCGATGGTCGCCACCGCGCGACCGTCCTCGAGCGAGTCGAGCGTCTGCGAGGCGGGCGAGAGCAGGATCGGATGGGGCCCGACCTCGATCAGGGCGTCGATGCCCGCGTGAGCCATCGCCCCGATCGCCGGCTCGAACAGGACCGTGCGGCGCAGGTTGCGGAACCAGTGCTCGGCGTCCATCTCGGCGGTGTCGGCGGGCTCGCCGGTGACGGTCGAGTACAGGGGGATCTCGTTGGGCCGCGGCTCGATCCCGGCGAGCGCGACGAGCAGCTCCTCGCGGACCGCCTCGACCTGGGGGGAGTGGCTCGCGTAGCTGATGCGGATGCGGTGAGCTCGCACCCCGTCGGCCTTGAGCTCCGCCTCGAGCTGATCGAGCGCCTCGATCTCCCCGGAGACGACCAACGAGCCGGGGGCGTTCTGAGCGCCCACGGTCACGCGTCCGTCGAGCCTTCTGAGGCGTGGCTCCAGCTCCGCCGATGTGAGCGCCACGGCCATCATCCCGCCCTTGCCCTCGATCTGCGCCAGGGCTCGGCTCCGGGCGGCGACTATCAGGGCCGCGTCTTCCAACGTCAGCCCGCCGGCGACGTGGGCGGCGGCGATCTCCCCCTGGGAGTGGCCGACCACGGCGGCCGGCTCCACCCCGAAGGAGCGCCACAGGGCCGCCAGCGAGACCATCACCGCGAAGAGGGCGGGCTGAACCACGTCCACCGGCTCGAGCGAGGGGGCGCCGGGCGCGCCGCTCAGGACGCCCTTCACCGTCCAGTCGAGATGCGGGCTGAGCGCCGCGTCGCACGCCTCCATGCTCTCGGCGAACGCCGGCGAAGAGTCCCACAGAGTGCGCGCCATCCCCTCCCACTGGCCGCCTTGGCCGGGGAAGACGAAGGCGACGCGTCGCTCCCCGCGGGCGAGCCTCTCGATCACTCCCTCCGTCGGCTCTGCGGCCGCGAGGGCGCCGAGCCGCGCGATCAGCTGGTCGCGGTCCTCGGCGAGCACCACGGCGCGGTGCGAGAGCTGGGCGCGGCCGAGCGCCAGCGTCGCCGCGACCGCCTCGAGCTCCAGCTCGGGTCGGCCCTCCAGACGGGAGAGGAGGCTCGCCGCCTGCGCGCGCAGCGCTCGCTCGCTGGAGCCGGAGACCAGGAAGGGGCGGGCGGGCGCATCGACCGGACCGCCGCCGGGCGCCGCGTGATGATCGCCGGCGGCGACGGGCTCCGCCACCGGCGCCTCCTCCAGGATCATGTGCGCGTTCGTCCCGGAGATCCCGAACGACGAGACGGCTGCTCGCCGGGTGTGCTCGCCGGCCGGCCATCTCACCTGCTCGCTGAGCAGCTTCACGTCGCCGTCGTCCCACTCGACGTAAGGGGACGGGTCCTCCGCGTGGAGCGTCCGCGGCAGCGTCTCGTGTTGGAGCGCCATCACCATCTTGATCAGACCCCCCACTCCCGCTGCCGCCTGCGGGTGGCCGATGTTGCTCTTCAGGGAGCCGAGCCAGAGTGGCCCGTCGCTCCGGTCGCGGCCGTAGGCCTCGATCAGCGCCCCGGCCTCGATCGGATCGCCGAGCTCGGTCCCGGTCCCGTGCCCCTCGACGGCATCGACGTCGCCGGGCTCGATCCCGGCGCTCGCCAGAGCCTGGCGGATGACACGCTCCTGGGACAGACCGGACGGCGCCGTCAGGCCGTTCGACGCTCCGTCCTGATTCATCGCGCTCCCGCTGATCACGGCCAGCACGCGATGCCCGCCGGCCTGGGCAACGGAGAGAGGCGCGAGGACCAGCATGCCGACGCCCTCGGAGAGTCCCGTGCCGCCGGCGCCGGCGCCGTAGGCGCGGCAGCGGCCGTCGGGGGACAGGCCGCCCTGCCGCGAGAAGTCGACGAAGATGCCCGGGCTCGCCATGACGCTCGCGCCACCCGCCAGCGCCACTGTGCATTCGCCCTGGCGCAGTGCCTGCGCGGCCAGGTGCAGCGCTACGAGCGAGCTCGAGCAGGCCGTGTCGACCGAGACCGCCGGGCCTTCGAGCCCGAGCGCGAAGGCGACGCGACCCGAGGCGACGCTGAGGTAAGTGCCGGTCATGGCGTACCCGTGAGTGGCCTCGTTCCCCTCGTCCAGGCGGGGGCCGTAGTCGTGGCCGTACACCCCCGCGAACACTCCGGTCAGGCTGCCGCGCAGGCTGAGCGGATCGATGTTCGCGTTCTCCAGTGCTTCCCAGGCACACTCCAGCAGCAGCCTCTGCTGTGGGTCCATTGCCAGCGCCTCGCGCGGCGAGATGGAGAAATGCTCGGCGTCGAACTCGGCGGCGTCGTAGAGGAACCCGCCATGGCGAACCAGGCTGGTCCCCGGCCGGCGTCCCTCGGGATCGACCAGCCGGTCGAGGTCCCAGCCGCGATCCGTGGGGAACTCCCCGATCGCGTCCTCGCCTGCGGCCACCAGCCGCCAGAGGTCCTCCGCGGAGCGGACGCCGCCCGGATAGCGGCAGGCGATCCCCAGGATCGCGATCGGCTCGTCCAGGATGCGCTGGCCTGCTTGGGCCTGTTCGTCGAGAGCCGGCTCACCGGTCGCCTTCGCCAGCAGCGTGTCGGCCAGCCGACCCGGCGTGGGATGGTCGAAGACCAGGCTGGCGAGAAGCCGGAGGCCGGTGGACGCCACGAGCCTGTTGCGCAGCTCGACGGTGGCGGGCGAATCGAAGCCGAGCTCCTTGAACGTCCGGCTCGGGTCGATGGCGTCGGTTGAGCTGTGCCCGAGCACGACCGCGGCCTGCATCAGCACCTCCTCCAGCACCGCGTTGCGCCGGTCCTGCTCCGGCAGCGCCGCGATCCGGGCGGCGAATGAGCCGCGCGCCGGCTCCACGGCCGGCGCGCGCTCGTCGAGGGGCTCGGACTCGACCCTTATCCCGGGCGACACCACGGGCGCCCCCCCTTCGTCGACCGGGGCGGTGTCGATCCAGTGACGCTCGCGCTGGAAGACGTAGCTGGGCAGCGGAACCCGGCACGGCTCCGCATCGGCGAACGCCTCCGTCCAGTCCACCTCCGTGCCCTGCACGTAGGCCTCCGCCAGCGAGGTCAAGAAGCGAGCAGGGCCGCCCTCGTCCCCCAGCAGCGTCGGGATGACCGCCGCCCGCTCGAACTCTCCCAGGACGGCCTCAGTGATCTGCTCGATGCCGTAGGTGAGCACCGGGTGGGGGCTGACCTCGACGAAGGTCCGCCTCCCCTCCCGCAGGAGTCGCTCCACCGCCGGCTCGAACAGGACCGTGCGGCGCAGGTTGCGGAACCAGTGCTCGGCGTCCATCTCGGCGGTGTCGGCGGGCTCGCCGGTGACGGTCGAGTACAGGGGGATCTCGTTGGGCCGCGGCTCGATCCCGGCGAGCGCGACGAGCAGCTCCTCGCGGACCGCCTCGACCTGGGGGGAGTGGCTCGCGTAGCTGACGCGGATGCGGCCGGCTCGCACCCCGTCGGCCTTGAGCTCCGCCTCGAGCTGATCGAGCGCCTCTCGGTCGCCGGACACGACCACCGACGCCGGCCCGTTGACGGCGGCCAGGGTGACCCGCTGCACGCCGGCACGCTCCGAGAGCTGCTCGGGCGAGAGCGCCACGGCCATCATCCCGCCCTTGCCCTCGATCTGCGCCAGGGCTCGGCTCCGGGCGGCGACGATCAGGGCCGCGTCTTCCAACGTCAGCCCGCCGGCGACGTGGGCGGCGGCGATCTCCCCCTGGGAGTGGCCGACCACGGCGGCCGGCTCCACCCCGAAGGAGCGCCACAGGGCCGCCAGCGAGACCATCACCGCGAAGAGGGCGGGCTGAACCACGTCCACCGGCTCGAGCGGGGGCTGCCCCGCGTCGCCCCGAAGGACCCCCTCGAGGTCCCAATCGACGTGAGGCTCGAGCGCGGCGGCGCAGGCCCGCATCTGCTCTGCGAAGACCGCGGCGCGGTCGAGCAGCTCGACCGCCATCCCGGGCCACTGGCCGCCCTGGCCGGGGAACACGAACACCGGCGCTCCCCCGCCCGCCCCCTCGACGACGCCTTCGACGAGGCGAGGCGATGGGCTGCCCTCCGCCAGACTCGAGAGGCCCTCGAGCAGCTCGTCGCGGCTCTCCCCGATGACGACCGCCCGCTGGTCCAGAGCGGCGCGCGTAGAAGCCAGCGACCAGCCGACGTCCTCGGGGCTGAGGTCGTCGTGCTCGGAGAGGTGGGCCATGAGGCGCGTCCCCCCCTCGCGGAGCGCGGGGACGGTCTTGGCCGTGAGGACGAAAGGCGCCGGGGTCGAGGAGGCGCCCGACGGCCCGGCATCGAGCTGCTTCGCCCGGCCGGCCGGCTCGGGCCCGGACTCGATCACGACGTGGCAGTTGGTCCCTCCGAGGCCGAAGGAGCTGACGCCGGCGATCCTCGGCGCCCCCTCGGGCCACGGCTCGCGGGAGGTCTGTACTCGCAGACCCAGCTCATCGAGCGGGATCGCGGGGCTTGGTCGCTCGAAGTTGAGGCTCTGGGGAATCTCGCCGTGATCGAGAGCCAGGATCGCCTTGATCAGGCCGGCGGTCCCGGCGGCGGCCTCCAGATGCCCGATGTTCGTCTTCGCCGAGCCGACCCGCAGCGGCGCGTCCCCACGGTCCTCCCCCAGCAGCCTTCCCAACGCCGCCGCCTCGACCCGGTCGCCGAGCGGCGTGCCCGTGCCGTGCAGCTCGACGTAGGACACCTCGTCGGGCCCTACCCCGGCGTTCTCGTAGGCCGTCCGCAGCAGACGATGCTGCGCGTCCGGATCGGGCGCGGTCAGCCCGTCTCCGCCGCCGTCGTTGTTGACGGCGCTGGCGCGGATGACGCCCAGGATCCGATCGCCATCCGCGAGGGCGGCATCGAGCGGTTTGAGGACCACCAGGCCCCCGCCCTCCCCTCGCACGAAGCCGTTCGCCCTGGCGTCGAAGGTGAAGCAGCGCCCGTCCGGCGAGAGCGCGCCGAGCGCCGCCAGCTCGAGAGCGCTGTCCGGTCCGACGTTGAGGTTGACTCCCCCGGCGAGCGCGATGCTCGCTTCGCCCGAGCGCAGGCCATCGCAGGCCATGTGAACGGAGACGAGCCCGGAGGACTGGCCCGTGTCCACGCTGAGGCTCGGGCCCCGGACTCCGAGGAAATAGGAGACGCGGTTGGCGATCATGCTCCGCTGGGTGCCGGTGAAGGCCTGCCGCGTGACGGCGACGCCGGCACGCCGCAGCAGCCCGGCGTAGTCGCTCGAGATCGCGCCGACGTACACACCCGTCTCGCCGCCCTCCAGCCCATCGGGCGGGATCCCCGCGTCCTCGAGAGCCTCCCAGGCAAGCTCGAGCATGAGGCGCTGCTGCGGGTCCATCGTCGCGGCCTCGCGCGGCGAGATGCCGAAGAAGCCGGCATCGAAGCGATCGATTCCCTCGAGGTAGCCGCCGCGGCGCAGTCCGCGCGTGGACTCCTCGGGCCCGGCGAGTCCGTAGAGCTCCCACCGCTCCCTCGGGGTATCGACGATCGCCTCGCGGCCCTCGCGGAGGAGCTCCCAGTACGCGCCGAGGCTCGGCGCGCCAGGCAGGCGACACGACATGCCGACCACCGCAATGGCGTCGCGATCGACCCTCAGCCCCTCCGAACCGTGGTGATCCATTCGTTGCATTATGTAGCGCCCGCGAGCACGCAGCGCGTTCCGGACGGTGGCCCTGCCGGGTCAGCCGGATCCGGGCTCGGGGGGCCTCGGGAGCAGCACCGCGGTCACGACCACGCCCTCATCCCAGGCCCACCGCCCGGCGAGCTGCCCGAGCGGCTCCTCGGAGACCTCGGCGGCTGGACCCAGCAATCGAGCGGTGAAGGAGCCGGAGCTCTCGATCGAAAGCTCCGCGTCCCCGAATCCGAGCCAGCGCCTCGTCAGCGGATACCAGGCCTTGAAGATGGCCTCCTTCGCGCTGAACAGCACGGCATCCAGCCGGGGGCCGCTCGCTGAGCCTGGGTAACGGAGCTCCCGCTCGCGCCCGCGGGCGACCTCCTCCCACACTCCCTCCCGGAGGGGGGCGTTCCGCTCGGCGTCGATCCCGAGCGCGAGCGCCGAGGACGACTTGGCGACCGCGCACCCCCGGTAACCCGCGCAATGCGTGATGCTGCCCACCACCCCCGGCGGCCAGAGCGGCTCCCCCCTCTCACCGCTGCCGATCGGCGACGGCGGCAGGCCCAACGCCGTGAGGGCCTCGCGCGTGCAGGCCCGTCCGGTCACGAACTCGTGACGCCGCTTCTCGACCGCGTCCCCGAGGGCAAGCTCCTCCTCGGGGAAGAGCTCGACATCGAGTCGGTCCTCCCGCGTCTCGACGGCGCTGACGAAGGGAGGAAGCAGGTCCGCGAGCAGGCTCATCGGGCGGGGGCCTGGCGCCGCCGCGCCGTGAAGCAGGCGGCGGCCTCGTCGCGGCGATGGAAGGTGACGTCGAACCCGGCGAGCAGCCGCTCCGCATCCGCGAGGGTGTGGCCCTCGCCGAAGTGGAGCTCGCCGACCAGGCAGGGGCTGGCGCTCTGCAGGGCGCCCCCCTCGAGCAGCGGCCACTCGGCGCCCTCGATGTCGAGCTTCAGCAGGTCCACCTGAGTCGTCCCGGCGCGAGCGAGGAGATCGGGGACAGTGACCAGATCGACCTCGACCGCGCGCGAACCGGGGCGAGGCTCGAGCGACGAGGTCCAGCCCTCCTTCCCCGGGTAGAACTTCGCGCGGCCGGGCTCGAGGCCGACGGCGGCCGGTACGAGCCTGATCGGGTCGCTGCCGAAGGCATTCGCCTCGAGGCGCGCGAAGTTGGTCGGGTCGGGCTCGGCCGCGACGATCTCCGCGGACGGGTAGAGGGCCCGCAGGAAGCGAACCGAGATCCCCGTGTTCGCCCCGAGGTCGATGATGGTCCGCGGCTCCAGATCGGCCGGGACGCGGTAGTCGCGGTCGAGGAAGATCTCGCGCGCCACGAGGATGTCGATGTACGTCCAGGCCGTGAAGCAGACGCGGCGGCCCTCCCCGGTGGCGGCGAGGGAGAACGGGCGCCCCCCGAGACCGCAGCGCCCGCGTGCCCAGAGCAGGATCGTGGCGGCCGCGAGCCTCGCCCCGTCGCGGCGGCTGGGTTCGTGGCGGAGGAATCGCGCGGCGACGGAGGCGAAGAGCGGGAGCCTCACGGCAGGACGGTCCGAGGGACCTCGGCGGGCGGGCTCTCCGTGACCAGCGGCGAGGGAAACCAGGCGAGCTCGACCGACTCCGGATGGGCGAGCACCACCGGCTCGAAGGCACGGGCGATCGCCGCGCGCAGGGAGACCGGATCGTGGTACTCGGCCGGGTCGATCGCGGGAAAGAGGCGAAGGTCGATGCGCGTGCCGGTTCGCTGCGGGACCGCCGGGATCACCGGAGCCTTCGTCCGGAAGGCGAGCGTCGCCGGCCCGCCGGCGAGGGCGACGGACCTGCCCAGGAAGGGGGTCGCGGCAGACCCCGCGACGTCGAAGGCGATCAGGATCGAATTGCCCGCTTCGAGCAGGCGGAGCGGGCGCTCCGGCGGCCCGTCGCTGAGGATGATCCTGGATCCCCCGAGCGGCTTCTCCAGGTACTCATGGCGCAGGTGGAGCTTCGCCAGGCCCCTGTAGCCGGGCGGCAGAACCTCCCAGTGATGTGGATGCGAGACGGCGTAGTGCTGGATTCCTCCCCGCAGGAGGATGGGTGAGACGAACCAGTGGCCGCCGATGTGCCCGGACACGAAGAGGCAGCCGCGATCGTCGCGGCGCACGCTCTCGTAGTGCTCTCGCCCGAGGATCCGGGAGCGCTTGAGCAGCCAGGGGCGCCAGAAGAGCTCGCCGAGCATCGACTTCTCGACCAGCCAGCGGTCCGCCAACTCGTCCGCCTCGGCGGCGCGCGAGGTGTGCAGGAGGAGGTCCGCCATGAAGCGCTCCCCGTCCCGGCGCTCGGCCGAGTTTCGATGGCGACGGACCGCCGGACCGAGCCAGCCGGCGAGGGCCAGGGCGGCGCCGGCGGGCAGCAGGCGATGAGTGCGCGGAGACGCGTAGAGCCTGGCAGGAAGGCTCACCTCCCGCAATTCGTCGTTCTGAGGAACGGGCGCTTCCACCGCTTCCAGCCGTTCGAGCATGGGACAAGACTAAGTTCCCTCCATGACCGGGCGCCGGGTCGTCGTCGTCAGCATGCCGAACGTCGTGCCGCACAACCAGCTCACCTACCTGAGGCTGGCGGACCTCGGCTGGGACGTCACGTACGTGGTCCCGAGCAGGTGGCGCGATGAATACAGCCCGGGCGGCTTCAGACCGGAGCCCGTCGACGGCCTTGTGGGCACGTTCGCCCGGGTTCGCGTCGCCCTGCCCGGAGCGGTGCAGCGCCACTTCTACGTGGCCCGGCCGGCACGCCGGCTCCGCCGCTGGCGCCCCGACGCGATCTTTGTCGAGCTCGAGCCGTTCTCGGTGCCGACGCTCCAGTGGGGGCTGGCGGCGGAGCGCCTGGGGATCCCCTGGGGAGTGCAGGGGGACGAGAACCTCGACCGGCCTTTGCCGTTGCCGGCCCGTCTGATCCGCCGCTGGTCGATGCCTCGCATCGACTTCTTCGCCGCGCGGTCACCGGGCGGCGAGCAGATGCTCCGCCGTTGGGGCGCCCGTGCGGAGATCGGCATCGTGCCCCACACGATCCCGGAGTGGCCGCCTCCCGAGCGCGCTCGGACGGACGACGAGCTCTTCACGATCGGCTTCGCCGGCCGCCTGGTCGAGGCCAAGGGGATCCGCGACCTGCTGGCCGCCGCCCGACGCCTGGATTTCCCGTTTCGTCTGATGGTGGTCGGCGACGGTCCCCTGCGGGAGACGGTCGAAGGCGCGGACCTCGGGCGGGGGGAGCTGGAGCTCCGCACCGGGGTGCGGACCGCCGGAATGCCGGAGCTCTACGCGAGGATGGACCTGCTGGTTCTGCCGTCGCGCACGATGACCACCTGGGCAGAGCAGTTCGGCAAGGTGCTCTGCGAGGCGCTGCTCTGCGGGACCGCGGTGATCGGGTCGTCCTCCGGCGAGATCCCCTGGGTGGTGGAGACCAGCGGCGGCGGACTCGTCTTCCCCGAAGGAGACGTCGAGGCGCTGGCCCGGGCGATCGCGGCCCTGCACGCCGACCCGGCGGAGCGTGAGCGCCTCGCCCAGCGGGGCCGCACCGGTGTCGAGCGCCATTTCGCGCCCAGGGTCGCCGCCCGAGAGCTCGACCGGCTGCTGCGGGGTGCGCTCGTCAGCCAAGTCGGCCACTGACCTAGGATGGAACTCAGGTCATCGCTCCATAACTGTGGATCATAGTGTGTATAACTATGGAACATATCTTAGGGGAACCGGTGACTACCGCAACCACAGCAACCGAGCGGGCGATCTCAGGGCACGCAAGCTGGGCCAGACCCCGCCCGAAGGCGCGGCCGCGTCGCTATGACGTCGTCGTGGTGGGCGCCGGGCCGGCCGGCCTGTCCTCCGCGCTGGCGCTGAAGGACGTCGGGGTGCGGCCCCTGGTGCTGGAGCGCGCAGACAACATCGCGGCGTCGTGGCGCGGGCGTTACGACCGACTACGGCTGAACAGCGCCCGCCGTTTCTCGCACCTCCCGGGGTCGGCCATTCCCGCCCGGCACGCCGATGTTTCCGACCCGCGATCAGCTCGTCGCTCATCTCGAGCACCACTCCACCGAGCCGGGCATCGAGATCCTCTGCGGGGCGAATGTGACGCGAATCAAGCGAGGCGGGGACGGCTGGCTCGTGCGGCTGGATGGCGGCATCGTCAGGACGCGGCAGCTGGTCGTCGCGACGGGCTACGACAATGCGCCCCACATCCCCGACTGGGCCGGCCGTGACAGCTTCGCGGGCCGGCTGCTGCATTCGTCGGCCTATCGCAACCCGGATTCGTTCCGCGGCCGAATGGTGCTGGTCGCCGGCCCCGGATCGTCAGGAATGGAGATTGCGCATGACCTCGCCGAAGGTGGCGCGGCCCAGGTCTGGCTGGCAGCTCGGACGGCGCCGAGCATCTTCCTTCGCGAACGCCCGGGCGGCCTGCCCGGGGACGTGATCGCAGCGACGCTGCTGCGATTTCCGGTCCGCTTCGCCGATGCCGTAGCGCGCTTCGGCCGCAGACAGGCTCTCGGGGACCTGACCGAGTACGGATTGCCGATCCCCGAGGAGGGCGTGTTCGCTCGCCTGCGGCGGCTCGGCGTCGCGCCTGCCATCCTCGATGAAGAGGTGATCGACGCGATCCGCGAGCGACGCTTCGAGATCGTGCCCGGCGTCGAGTCGCTCGACGCCCGCGGGGTTCGGCTCGATGGTGGCGAACGGGTCGAACCGGATGCCGTGATCGCGGCGACCGGCTACCGACGGGGGCTCGAAGGCGCGCCGCTCGGGCGATCTCACGCGAGCTGAACGGCGATCCGGCGTGTTCGATAGCTGAGCGAGTTCGAGCGGAGGGGGTGAGATTCGAACCCACGAGGGACCCGAAGGCCCCTAACGGTTTTCGAGACCGCTGATTCTCGGACGTTTTTCCTGCAAATCGGCACCTTACGATTAGCTGTGCGCCAGTAGGTGCGCCAGTCAGCAGAAGAAAGAGCAGTGCTTCGGTCTACGGGTGAGTGACCGTTGCTTCGCGAGCGCCCGGACTCGGCGGCTCGAAGTCGCCGTGCAGCAGCTCAGGGGCTGGGTCCAACCCGTTGGGCCAGGCCACGGTGCGTCCCTCCGGGTCGATCCTCACCTGCTTGAAGTATTCGGGGTCCCGGAGTTGCTCGCCGAGAGTCCCGTGGAGCAGGAAGGAACAGTCGACCTCGCGAGTCGCGCCGTCGTTGAAGGTGACAACGAGACGGTAGTCGTCCAGCGCCTTGACGTCGGTGACTTCAAGCATCGCCAGAATGCTAGGGGAGCGGGTCGATCGCTTCCAACGGCTCAAGCGCCTGCGCGAGATCCCAGTTGCGTTTGAGCTCCTCGGTGTGCATATCCGCCCACTCCCGGACCAACCGCAGGGCCCGCGGCGGCAGCGAGCCGTTGAGGATCCGCCAGGTCCCGAGCTCGACCTGCGCAACGTGCCCGCCGTATTCCGCGTGGAAATGAGGCGGTGGGTGGTCCGGGCGATACATCCAGATCACGATCCCGTAGAAGCTCGCCAGTCGCGGCACGCGCTGATTGTTAGTGAACCGACCGGCCGGAGAGCTACTTGAAATCGGCCAGCGTGAGGACGAGCATCGCCGCGAAGACCGTGCCCCCGGCCGAGAGGATCGCGGGCCCGGTGCGCTCGGCCGCATGCGCCATCGCCGCGTGCTTGTCCTCAGTCCGGCGCAGCTCCTCCCGGAATCGCGAGACGATCAGCAGGCAGTAGTCGGTGCCGGCCCCGAACATCAGGACGATCAGGATCCCGGTGCTCTGGCCGTTCACCTCGATCGCCCCCGACCTGACAAGCCCATACACGGCGGCCGCCACGATCGTGTAGGCGACGCCCACGACGAGCAGCGGGACCAGCGCGATCACCGGCGAGCGGTAGATCGCCAATAGCAGCACCAGGACCAGCGTCGCCGTGACTAGCAGCAGCGTCGTGTCGATCGATTCGAACGCGCCGATCGCGTCGGTCGTGAACCCCGCCGGGCCCGTGACGTACGAGCGGAGCTGGCCGGACGGCGCGTCCGAGGACGGGGTGAGCTTGCGGATCCGATCGACGTTGTGCTGGATCGCGTCCGAGGTCTGGGCGAACGCCGGGACGATCATCAACGCGGTCGTTCCATCTCTGGAGACGAGGGACGGCCCGTTGCCCTGCGCGCCGCCTCCGCCCGGTTGGCCGAACGGCGTGATCGGAGGCGCTGCCCGGATCAGGTCGCCGTTCGAGACGAGGTCCCGCGCGTCGCCCTGGATCCGGGCCCGGTCCGCGGCGGTCAGGCCTCCCTCGCGCGTGTAGACGACGAGCGCGTCCACCTCCCGGCCCTCGCGGAACCGGTCCTTGAGCAGCCGGTCGACCCTGGTCGAGTCCGCGGAGGCGGGGAGGAAGTCCGAGTTCTCGTTCTTGGTCGCGTCCTGCAGCTTGGGCTGCAGCGGTCCAAGCGCGACGGCGAGCACCAGCCAGAGGCCGAGCACGACCCATTTGGCCCGGTGTCCCGCCGCGAGGGTGGAGATCCGGCGGAGCACCGCTGCTCAGTTTGCCGCGAGACGCGGGTGCGGGTGGTACGTGGCGCCCTTGAGCAGCAGCCGGAGCGCGTTCGCGTAGATCCGCGACAGGGTCGCGAGGGTCATCGGCGGGTAGCGGACCAGCAGCCCGAGCATCCGGCGCGGCGTGAGCTCCCGCCGGCGCAGGTCCATGGCCGCCGAGAACACGGGCCTGCCGCCCTCGAGGTTGGTGATCTCCACGCGGAGGCGCTCGGCCGGATCGTCCACGGAGATCTCGTAGCTCTGCTCCATCGGCTGAAACGGCGAGACGTGCATCGCCTTCTCGAAGGCGGCTGTGAGGGGGCCGGGCCGCGTGCCGTCCAGGACGTACGCCGTCCGCTCTCCCCACGGGGTGTTGGTGACCTCCGCAATCACCGCCTCGACCGTCTCCCCGTCCTCGCCGTAGAGGAAGTAGAACGAGGCGGGGTTGAAGCCGACTCCCAGGTAGCGGGGGTTCGCCAGGAGCCTCACGGGTCCCGTCGGCCGGCGCCCGACCCGCTCCTCCGCCATGTCGCGAGCCCTCTCGGCGAGGTCGGGAGAATCCCCGCCCAGAGCGAGATAGTCGTCGCGACGGAAGCGCGCGGGCGCCGGTCGGCGGGCGGACCAGAGCGGGATCCGATCGAGCAGCTCCGGCAGCTCGCCGAGGTCGAACAGGGGCATGAAGACCCGGTACCGGAAGCTGTGCGGCGCCGGAGCCAGTCGGCTGTGCGCCACAAAGCCCTCGTAGATCGCCGAAGCGCTCACGCCGCCTCCACCAGCTCGGGCTCCCGCGGCTCGAGCTGCGCACCGGCGCTTCGACCTCATCGGGAAGCTCGACCGGTCCACGGCCGCCGAGCTCCCTCGCGACGCGCAGCGCCGACCAGACGCCGTCCTCGTGGAAGCCCCAGCGCCAGTACGCGCCGCAGTAATGCGTCCGGCCGACGCCGGAGATGCTCGTCCCAGTGACTCTGGGCCTCTACCCCGTCGGGAGTGAAGACGGGGTGCGAGTAGTCGATCACCCGGATCACCTCCGCCGGCTCGATCACAGACGTGCGGTTCAGGGTGACCAGGAGATCGCGATCGGCGCCGAGCGACTGCAGCCGGTTGAGGTCGTAGGTGACGGTGGTGCGGCCGTGGGCTCGCTCGTCAGGTGGTAGTTCCAGCTCGCCCAGGCGGAGCGGCGTCGTGGCATCACGCTCGCGTCGCTGTGGAGCATGGCCTCGTTGCGCTGGTAGGGAATCGCCCCCAGGATCACGCGCTCCGCCTGGCGCGGTTGCTCCAACAGCTTCAGCGCCTGATCGGAATGAGTCGCGATCACGACCTCGTCGAAGGACGGGTCCGAGTCGTCGAGCAGCAGCGTCACCTGCTCCTCGTCCGCGCAGGATGCTCCGCACCGGCGAACGGAGGTGGACCCGGTCGCGGAAGGGGGCGATCAGCGCCTCCACATAGCGGCGTGAGCCGCCGGTGATCGTCCGCCATGCGGGGCGGCCGAGGAGCTGGAGGACGCCGTGCTGCTCGAAGAACTGCGGCGAGAAAGCCGGCGGGGAACGCCCAGAGCTGCTCCGGGTCGGCGGACCAGACGGCCGATGCCTGCGGCACCAGCAGCCGCTCGACGAAGTACTCCGAGTAGCCGCCGTCGGCGAGGAACTCGCGCAGCGAGGGCCCGCCGTCGCCGGTGCCCACCAGGGACCGCGCCTCGCGATTGAAGCGGAGCGAGGTCCCGCAGCATCCGGTGGAAGCGCCGGTCGACGACGTGGCCGGCCGTGCGAACAGCCCCCGGGGCCCGCGCGTCGCCCATTCGAACTCGCCGCGCCCGTCGGAGACCGAGAAGCTCATGTTGGCCGCCTGGGCGGGGACCCGGAGCTCGTCGATCATCCGCTCGAAGTTGGGGTAGTTGCGGTCGTTGAAGACGATGAACCCGGTGTCGACTGGCCAGCGGCCGCCGGGGGTCTCGACGTCGATCGTGTTGGTGTGGCCCTCCGGGGTAGGGGCCGGCCTCGAACAGATGCACGTCGTGCCCCGCGCGTACGAGCTCAGCCGCGGCGACGAGGCCGGATACCCCCGCCCCGACGACTGCGACCCGTCTCGAGCGTCTCCGCGATCATCTCCCCGATCATGAGTGCGCCCTTGCCGGGACTCCGGCGAGCATCGGCTCGGTGAGCCGCTCGCGCAGCCCCTGCTCGGCCTTGCCTCCGAGCCTGGCGAAGGCTGCCCGGAGGGGTAGCTCCAGAATCCGCCGGGCGCCCTTCAGGTGTAGGGACGCATTCCAGGTCGCCCGGCTCCCCTCCGGAAGAGGGAGGATCAACGCCTCGTCGACGACCGATAGAGCATCGGTTTCTGCCGCGAAGACGATCCGGTGGGGCGGTTCGGAGACGACGGTCTCGTACGCGAGGGTCACCGTCCGGCCGAGGAAGGTGACGTCGAGCTCGTACCGGGAGCCGACCTTCCCCGGCTCGCCGCTGACCAGCCGGGCGTCGGCGACGCTCGGATCCCATTCACGGATCAGGCGCAGGTCGGCGAGGTAGGACCAGACCTCATCCTGCGGATGGACGGCGGTGACAGTTCCGGTGAACTGGCCATGCTGGTTCTCCTTGGTCTGGTTGGTTCAGGCGGCGGTCGCCAGGCACCTGGCGAGGCGGGACGACAGCGCGGACAACCGCTCGCATTCGGCCCAGAGCCGGAGGCGGTCGTCGGCGTCCTCGCGCGTTCGGGAAGTCGGTGCTCGGGACGAGGCGCCCGGTCGTGCCAGAAGCCGCCGCTGGCAGGGGTCAGGGAGGGGGCGCTCGCCAGCCAGACGATCGTGTCGGCGCCCTGTCGCGCATCGCGCAGCAGCGGCCGCATGAGCCGCTCGAAGCGGGGCAGCGACCTCTGCAGGCCCGCGGTCTGCACCCATCCCGGGTGCATCGCGTGGAAGGCGATGCCGTCGCCCGCGTGGTGCTCGGACCAGAGCCGGCTGAGGACGACCTGGGCGCGCTTGGTGTGCGCGTAAACGCCGGCGCCGTCGAATAGCCGCCGCTCGAGCTGGAGGTCATCGGCCTCGAGCCGCGCCGTGTACATGCCGCCGGAGGAGACGGTGATCACGCGAGCGGAGGGGGCCTCGCAGAGGGTGGGGAGGAGCAGGCCGGTGAGCAGGAACGGTCCGAGGACGTTGGTGGCGAAGGTGAGCTCGACGCCGTCGGGCGTGTGCTGGCGCGACTGGACGAGGACCCCCGCGTTGTTGACGAGGACGTCGAGGCGATGGTGTCGCGCCAGGAAGCTCTCGGCGAACCGGCGCACGTGGGCGAGGTCGGAGAGGTCGCAGACCTCGGGGGTCAGCCGGCCGCTGGCATCCGGGAGCCTGGATCGAATCCGGGAGACCGCTCCGGCGACCCTGTGCTCGTCTCGCCCGAGCAGGTGCACGTCTGCGCCGGCCGCGAGCAGGCCTTCGCAGGCGGCCTCTCCGATTCCGGAGTTGCCACCGGTGACCAGGACCGTCTGACCCTCAAGATTCGCCGCGACCGCGTCCTTCCAGTCCAGGCCGCGCAGCCGATAGCCGAGTCGCGAGTATCCGGGGAGCACGGCGGCGTCGAGCGCTCGATCAAATGCTCCTGCGCTCATCGGGCTGTCGCTCCCTGCCGGTCTGAGACCTGCATCGAGGCTGCGGGTTCGCCATAGACCTCGCGACCCTGCTCAAGGCGGTTTCGGTCGCGGCGCTCGTTCACGATCCCCCAGGCGATCAGTCCGAGGGCAAACGAGACGATCCCGAAGACGACCGCTCCGTAGATGAAGATCAGCGCCGTCATCGTCGTGCTCCTCGCGGGCTTTCGACGTCGCGGTCGCGGCGCGGTGCTAGGAAGGCGCCGAGCGCGAGGATCGACGGCACCCAGAGCCCAACGAAGATGCCCTCGCGCTCGTGACCCGAGAAGTAGAGGGCAACCGACAGGCCGAAGGAGAGCACGGCCGCAGCGAGGATCAGGGCCCTCGCGAGGGTGGTTCGGCTGGTCGGCTCAGAGTCAGGATTCGTTGAAGGCCTCTTTCGGAGTGTCTGTCAAAGGTCTATCGAAGGCGTGTCCAAAGTTATAGCACCCCTCATGCGGTAATGTCCAGAGTTCGTTCAATGTCTGTACCACCCATGAACCCCCATCCCGCGCGGCTGCAAATCGGCGAGCTCAGCCGGCGCACCGGCGTGCGCACCGACACGCTGAGGGCCTGGGAGCGCCGATACGGCCTGCTGCGCCCCGAGCGCAGCGACGGGGGATTCCGCCTCTACGGGCCCGAGGACGAGCAGCGCGTCATCCGCATGAAGACGCTGATCGACTCCGGGGTCTCCGCGGCCGAGGCGGCTCGGCTCGCCCTGGAGTCGTCGGCGCCGGGAGTCGCGGCGGCGACCGGCGGTGCCGCGGTGTGGGCCCTCGACGTGCAGGCCGAGCGCCTGCGCCTGGCGCTCGAGCGCTTCGAGGAGGCCGAAGCGAACACGCTCCTCGACGAGGCGCTGGCCGGCCTCACGGTGGAGACGGTGGCCGACCACATCGTCCTGCCGGCGATGCGGGCGATCGGGGAGCGCTGGGAGAGCGGCGAGGTCAGCATCGCCCAGGAGCACTTCGCAACCGGGGTCCTGCGCGGGCGGATGCTCTCCGTCGCGCGGAACTGGGGGGCCGGCTCGGGTCCTCGTGCACTGCTCGCCTGTCCTCCCGGCGAGGACCACGACCTCGGCCTGGTCGTCTTCGGGGTCGTGCTTCGGGCCCGCGGCTGGCGGATTACCTACCTCGGTCCGGACACCCCGATCGAGACGATCGCCGAGACGGCGAAGCAGCTGCGTCCCGACGCGATCGTGATCGCGGCACTCGACCCCGAGCCGTTCGAACGGGCCGCGAGAGAGCTCTCGAAGCTCGCGAGCGAGTCCCGCCTCCTGATCGGCGGGGCGGGGGCCGGGCCGGCGATCGCGAAGCGGCTGCGGGTGGAACTCCTCGACGAGGATCCGGTCCGGGCCGCGGCGGAGCTGAGCGGCCACTGAGCGGTCGCCTCGCTACGCCCCCGCCGGGGCGAGACACGCTCGGCCGATCGGATCACGAAACGAATCGCGCCCCGAGTGATTGGCATAATCGAGACCAATGACGGATCGGCAGGGCATCGACCCGGGCCGCGCCCGGAACCTCCGTCGTTGGAACCTCGGCGTCGGCCTGATCCACGCCGTGCAGGCGACGGTCCTGCTGCTGATCGCCTCCGACGCCTCGCTGCCCGTCTACGGGAGCTGGATGAACGGCCCGCCGGGCGCAGCCGATCTGGTCAGGGGGGACCCTCTCTTCAAGCTCTCGTTCGCGGCCGCGACCGCGGCGTTCCTGTACCTGGCGGCGATCGACCACCTGCTGGTCGGTGGGCCGCTGCGGGGATGGTACGAACGCAACCTGGCGCGCTCGGTCAACTACGCGCGCTGGATCGAGTACTCGCTGAGCGCCTCGGTGATGGTGGTGCTGATCGCGATGCTCTGCGGGGTCCTGGAGCTGACCGCGTTGATCGCGCTGTTCGGCGTCAACGCGGGGATGATCCTCTTCGGCCTCGAGATGGAGCGCACCCAGAGCCCGGGGCGCGACGCCGACTGGCGGCCGTTCTGGTTTGGCTCGATCCTCGGCGCCGTCCCGTGGGTGGTGATCACCTACCAGCTGATCCGCGCCGACCAACAGGCCAACGTGCCGGGCTTCGTCTTCGGGATCTTCTTCTCGCTACTGGTCCTGTTCGCGCTCTTCCCCGTCAACATGGTGCTGCAGTACCGGCGAGTTGGCCCCTGGCGCGACTACCTGTACGGCGAGAAGGTCTACATCGTGCTCAGCCTGACCGCGAAGTCTGCGCTCGCCTGGCAGGTGTACGCAGGGGCGCTGGCGGGCTGATCTGCTCTGCTCCCTTCCTTTGTTTCTCCCGCGAGGTCCGGGCACCGCATTCTGAACTCGAAGCGTAGCGGCAGACGACAAGGCTGAGCCGGGAGTGGCGCCGTCTACGGACCCGACGTAGCTAATCGCCTACTGGACGTCCGCCAGCTCGGTCCGGTGCTCGCGCAGGGCGCCGGCGTGCGCGCGCGGTGGGGTCGCGCCGGACCCTGATCAGGCTCGCCACCGTCCTCCCTGCTGCCCAATGGGGCCTTGGGGCTCCCGCGCGTTTTGGTGGGCGACGTGATGCGTCAGTCGAGTCGAAGGGCCGCCCGCTATCGGGCTCATGGCACGGCGGTACTGGCAGGGTTCGAAGTGGGGTGTGGGCAGAACACTGGACAAAATCTTGACAACTTGCGGCAATCTCTGCTAAACACCAGAAAGTAAGCTGGACAAACCCTTGACACGGAGGTCAGACCAATGAAGAAGACTCTTTGCGCTGCGCTTGCAATTACAGCGCTTGCCGGCGTCGCGATCGGATGTGGCGGCAGCGACAACAAGAGTACGACGACGAGTGCGTCGACCGCGACCGGGGCGAGCGCCGCGACACCGGCCAACATAGTGGCGGCGGCCCAGGCGACGCCTGAGCTGAGCACGTTGGTCAAGGCCGTCGGCGCGGCCGGGCTCGCTGGAACGCTCAGCAGCGGGGGTCCGTACACGGTGTTCGCGCCCACCAATGCGGCCTTCGACGCCCTGCCCCCGGGGCAGCTCGACGAGCTGCTGAAGCCGGCGAACAAGCAGAAGCTGGCGGACATCCTCACCTACCACGTGGTCGACGGTGAGTACAAGGCGACCGATCTGCAGAACGGCCAGATGGTCCCGACGCTCCAGGGCGGCGATCTGAAGATCACGGTCAAGGGAGGCAAGGTCCTGGTCAACGGCGTGCAGGTCGAAACCGCTGACGTTCAGACCGGCAACGGGATCGTCCACGTGATCGGCGGAGTGCTTACGCCGCCCAGCGGCTGAGCCCGAGGCGAGATTCAACGTGGTCGACGCGACGGGTCGCGGTAAGGCCGCGGCCCGTCGATCGCGTGGACCAGGCGCAGCTCATCCAGTGAAGGCCAACCGCTTGGGTTGGGAGTCCGGCTGGGCGGCCATGAGGGGCGGCCGACCGCACAGCTGCGCCGTGCCACCATCAGGTCGCCCGCCGTCCAGCCGGGCTCCGTCAAGTTTCAGCGGAGGAGCGTGCACCAGCTCAAATAAGGCCGAGGGGCACCAACGCTCTGCGCCACAAATGCGCCAGTCGGACACCGTTTTGAGCGGTCTCCAGCGGTCTCCGGCGGATCGCCTTGACAGCGATCCACCGGTCGATCTGCTCGGCAATCCCTGCAAACGAGCTGTTTTCGGCTTTATCAGCGGAGGGGGTGGGATTCGAACCCACGAGGGACCCGAAGGCCCCTAACGGTTTTCGAGACCGCCCCGTTCAACCACTCCGGCACCCCTCCGGGTCCGCATTTGCGGGGGATTCTCGCCGGGGAAGGCTAGCGGCGCGGGGTGCGTACCACCGTGCGTACCAGGGGTCCACGGTCCGATGCTTGACGACCAGAATTCACATTCGGCAGAATTAGCGACGGCTCACTTGGCTAGTTGAGCGAGACGAGTCCGTTGGACCCGGATTGGGACGGGATCTCGGCTCGCGTCTTTTGAAGAAAGGGGCGCGAAATGGAAGTCAGCGAAGGTCGCACCGCAGGTGAGGTTTTCGGAGTCCGGTCGATTCAAGCCGAGGACGGCATGCGGCTCGTCGTATCCGGAGAGCTGGACCTCGCCAGCGTCGAAGCACGAGGCCGTCGAACGGCTGGTCGCGCTGACAGCGACGGGCAAGATGTTCGGCTGAGCCGGCACCCCCATTGGTTGGAAGCGACGCCATCGGGGTAGGCGCTCCGACGCTGGACAAGGAAGTCCACCAAGAAGGGAGGCCGAGACGTGTCCATCATCACCATCCTCATCATCATCATCCTTGTGCTGATTGTGCTGTACCTGCTGCGACGCGTGTTCTAGCCGCCAGCTAGGCACGCTTCACGCCGGCCGCCGCCAAACCTTTGGCCTTCTCCGTGTGGTCCTCGATCCGCGCGACCTTGCCCCTGCGCACAGTGATTGCGCTGAAGACGGGCTGCCGGACCGGAGCACCGCTGATCGCTCCCCGCGCGAGGACCAGCCCGACGAGGAGCACCTTGTCGTGGCTGCCCTCGATCAGCTCCTCCACCTCAATGCGCCAGTCGCTGACCGTTGCGAGCCAATCCTCGACCGCCCCCAACAACTGCTCACGTCCCCGAAACGTCTCGGGAGTCAGCGGCCAATCCCATTCGACCTCCTCCGCTAGATGGCTGAAGACCTCCTCCAGGCCATCGGACCCATCCACCGGCTGTCCGGGGTCGGACCAGTAGGAGGCGAGCCATCTATTGAACGTCGCGTAGTAGTCCCGAACCACCGAGATGTTGTCCGTCCTCACGTCGGCGAATTCCATTGCTGAGTACCTACGTGAGCTCAATGCCCCAGGATTGCCGGCTTCCACGACCACGACGTCTCCTCGGACGAACGCGTACTCGCCCCCGCTCTGGCGGATGAGCTGCGGCCCGTTCAGGCCGAGCCGGCGGGCAGCCTGCCCTCGAGGACGTAGCGCAGGACGTCGACGACCTGCTCCGGCGTCTCGGCCGTCGCCATCGCGGCGCGGTCAATCTCCTTGAGTGCGTGGGTGGTGGCCGGATCGTGCAGCGTGACGACCGGCTTGCCGAGCGCCGCGGCAAAACCGGCGTCGAAGGCGGCGTTCCACTGCTTGTATTTGTCGCCGAAGCGGACGACGACCACGTCGGCCTGCCGGATCAGAGTCTGCGTGCGGATCGCGTTCACCCCCGCCCCCTTGTGGTCCTTCCAGAAGCCGTCGGACTCCTCGCCGAGGATGGCGACGCCCACGTCGTCGGAGGCGCCGTGATCGGTGACCGGCGAGGTGAAACCGACGTCGAGGCCCGCCTGCGCGGCGCCCTCTGCGATCCGCTCGCGCCAGTCCGAGTGAATCTCGCCCGCGAGGTACACGTTCCATGCCATGGCGCGATCTTATTGACCGCCTGCTCCCTTTTAGACTCCTCTGCACCCGGAGAGGTGTCCGAGTGGCTTAAGGAGCTCGCTTGGAAAGCGAGTGGGCGGGTTAAACCGCCTCGTGGGTTCGAATCCCACCCTCTCCGCTCAGCGCATAGGCTTCGGAACTCATGGCGCAGGTACAGACCGTGACTGGGCCGATCGAGGCGGATCAGCTCGGCACGACCCTGATCCACGAGCATCTGCGCAACGCTGACGAGGCCGTCCGCAACCAGTGGCCGATCGCCGGCGCGGTCAAGGAAGACAAGCCCCACGAGGTCGCGCCCGAACAGGTCTTCGAGATCGCGGTGCGCGAAGCGAAGGCGGCTGTGGACCTCGGCGTCAAGACGATCGGTGAGCCCACCGCGATGTTCCTAGGCCGTGACGTCGAGTTCATGCGCCGCGTCGCCGAGGAGACCGGCCTTCAGGTGATCCCGTGCACCGGGATCTACACGTACGACCACCTGCCGCAGTTCTTTGCCAACCGCGACCCGGACCAGATTGCCGAGCTCTTCGTGCACGACATCGAGGAGGGGATCCAGGGGACAGACATCAAGGCCGCCTTCCTGAAGTGCGCGGCAGACGAGCCCGGGGTGAACGAGAACATCGAGAAGGTCCATCGCGCCGTGGCTCGCGCGAGCGTTCGGACCGGAGCGCCGATCATGGCCCACTCAAGTCCGGCGAGGAGCACGGGCCCGCGCCAGGTCGAGATCTTCGTCGAGGAGGGAGTCGAGCCGTCGAAGATCCAGATGGCGCACACCGGCGACACCGACGACCTCGACTACATAGAGCGCCTGCTCGAGACGGGCGTTTGGATCGGGCTGGACCGCTACGGCCTCGACATCTTCCTCCCATACGACAAGCGTCAGGCGACGGCGAAGGCCCTGCTCGAGCGCGGCTACGCGGACCGGATCTTCCTCTCGGCCGACTCGGTGGCGACAACCGACTGGTTCCCGCCCAACGTGATCGAGGGCCTGATCGCCAGCGGCGCCGCGCACGACTGGACGATCCGCATCGTTCCCGAGAGGGTGCTGCCCGAGCTCCGTGAGTCCGGGATGACCGATCAGCAGGAGCGGACGATGATGGTCGACAACGCTGTTTCGTGGCTGACGGCCTAGCGGACGCGAACGACCCACGCGCGCCTGAGCCGGGCTACCGCCGCTCGGAGAAGAAGGACTCGAGCAGTGCCACCGAGCGGTCGGCCAACAGGCCTCCCTCGACCGAGGGCCGGTGGTTGACGACCGGCTCGGCGAACAGGTCGATGACGCTGCCGACGGCGCCGCCCTTCGGATCGGCGGTGCCATAGACCAGCCGCGGGACCCGAGCCAGGGTGATGGCGCCCGCGCACATCGGGCAGGGCTCGAGCGTGACGTAAATGGTGGTCTCGAGCAGACGCCAGCCGCCAAGCCTCTCTGACGCCTGGCGCAGGGCGAGCACCTCGGCGTGGGCGGTCGGGTCACCGCGCAGCTCCCGCTCGTTGCCGGCCTCCCCCAGCACCTCGTCGCCGCGCGCCACCACGGCGCCGATCGGGACGTCACCGTGTGTGGCCGCCCGCTCGGCGAGCTGCAGAGCCGATTGCATGTGACGCCGATCGGCCTCTGTGAAGTCCGCCGGCTGCATCGCTAGGGCAGTATGGAGACGCCAGTAGACCCGCGCTATCCAGGAACTTTTTCCGCCAGGCGGTGTTCCGAGGACGATGCGAAAGCTGATCGCCACAACCACGCTCGTTCTCGCCGCCGCCGGCGCAATGGCGCCAGGAGCCTCGGCCGCCAACGCGGCGACCCACGCCTCCTATGTCCCCGGCCAGCTGCTCGTCCGCTTCGACGGCGCTCGTGAGCAGGTCCTCGACTTGCCGAAGGGTGTCAGCCTTCCCGTCGCCGAGCAGGCTCTCGACACAAATCCCGCAGTCGATTACGCGGTGCCCAACTACGTCGCCCACGCCTCGGCGATCCCGAACGACCCAGGTCCCGCGGGAGTCCCCGGCGGCTGGCAGCGGACGCAGTGGAACTTCCTGCCCTGCGGCTCACTCTGCGGCGAGGCGCCCGCCCAGTACCAGGCAAGGGGCGGCCTCAACGCCCCGGAGGCCTGGGACATCCTGAAGCAGCGCGGCGCGGCCGGCGGCAAGGGGGCACGCGTCGCGGTGCTCGACACCGGGATCGCCTACATGACCAAGAAACCCCAGTTCCGCAAGAGCCCGGACTTCTCCCGCCACCAGTTCGTTCCGGGCTACGACTTCGTCGACAAGGACAGGCTCCCCCTCGACGAGGACGGTCACGGCACCCACGTCGCGGGAACGATCGCCGAGAAGGACGGCAACGGGATCGCCCTCACCGGCCTGGCCCCGAGGGCGAAGATCATGCCGGTCCGGGTCCTCGACTCCGACGGGTTCGGCACCGCCCGGGACATCGCCAGGGGGATCCGCTTCGCCGCCTCCCATAAGGCTCAGGTGATCAACATGAGCTTCGAGTTCTCGCTCGGCGTCAACAGCTGCGCGAAGATCAAGGGGATCTGCTCCGCCGTCAAGTACGCCTTCAAGAAGGGCGCGCTGGTGGTCGCGGCTGCCGGCAACGAGAACGGCGAGCCCGTCGCCTACCCGGCGGCAGCCCCCCACGTGCTCGGCGTCGGGCGCACCACGAAGGACGCCTGCCTGGCGAACGACTCCCGCACGGGCGCTGGCCTCGACCTGGTGGCGCCGGGCGGTGGCTTTCCGCTGCTCAATACGTGCGGCAGTGACGACCCCCTGTTCACCCGTGGCGTGCCGATCTTCCAGCTCACGTTCCCCGGGCCGGGCTTCACCAACTTCGGCTACCCGGGCGGCTACGAGGGAACTTCGATGGCCGCCGCCCACGTCTCCGGGGTCGCAGCGATGGTGATCGCGAGCCGGGTCGTCGGCAGCTCGCCCACGGCGGTCGCGTGCCAGCTCGAGGGCACAGCGCGGCATGGCGACGGGCAGCTCGGGCAGCCGTATGACCCAAGGCTCTTCGGGGCCGGCCTGGTCGACGCAGCGGCCGCGGTCAAGGCGAGAGCGCCGGGCTGCTGAACGAACGGCTTCGCTACAGGTCGCGGAACCCCAGCGGGAAAACATCAAGGATCGCGTAGGCGCGCACGCGGCTCGGCAGTGCGGTGCCGGCTGGGATCGCGAGCTGGATCGTCCGCAGATTGCCTCGGGCGTCGGCACCCGTCGTCGTCCCGTTGCGGTAGTCGAGCGGAACGACCTCCCCGTCGGGAGCCGTGAGCAGGATCGAACCGACGTGCCGTCGTGCCGGGTAGCGCGCTCGCGGCGCCAGGCGAAGTGTGGCCGTCGCGACGCCAGGCGCGCCCGGCCCTGGACGGGTGATCTGAAGCGACGCCAGCCGGACGCCGGCGGGGCGGCGATTCGCGACACGTCCGCCGTAGGGCCCGGTCAGCAGGGTGCCGCTCGCGGCGAGGGTGTCCTGCGCGTTGCAGACGCCCGCGAACCTGAGCTGGGCGCTGTAGTTGAGAACGTCGGCGCAGGTCGTCTCCGAGTAGAGGCCGGCGCCGGGGCGCAGGGCGAAATCGCTCCCCATCTGCCCCCGAATGCCGAACAGCCGCAGGGGTACGGACCCGAAGCTGAACTGCAGGCTCAAATCGGGCGCGCTCAGATCGAGTGTGTCGTTCCGATAGCCGCCCGAAAGCGGAAACTGGAAGTTCCCAGTCGGATCGGGCCGCAGAACACCGCGCCGGTCACGGCTGGCGCCGATGACCCAGAGCAGCAGCCTGCCGGCCCCACGGCGGTTCGGTTTCGTCCTCGAGATCGTGCCGGCGAGCATGTCGTAGCTGTCGAAACCGATCTGGTTGACGCTCGGAAGGAGCGGTGGAAGGGGGATGGCGAGCCTGCTGATCGTGAATGCGCTCACCACCCGCTTGGTGGCACGGAGGGGCAGCTTCCCCGGCGACCGTGAGGTGTGGAAGCGAAGGGTCGTATCCACCGTGCCGGCGTCGCTACCGGGGGCAGGGCCCACGCGCCAGTCGCTGTGGATGCGCACCCGGTAGCGGGTGTTCGGATGAAGCAGGCCCGTCGGCCGGATGAACAGATAGTGGCCGTCGCCGGAGAGCTGGGTGGCGAACATGAAGCGTGGTTTGACGCTGACCAGCTGCCCGGCTGACGCCGGGGGCTGCAGCGCCGCATCCTCGGTCAGCCCGTTCTTGCGGACGATCAGTCGCGTGGCGAGCACCGTTGCCGGCGGAACGTCGAGACCCTTGCGCCCGGCCACCGTCGTTCCGCCGGGCGTCACGTAGAACATCCGGTCGATCTCCCTGCCGTACTCCTGTCCCGGCCGCCGGTCACAGCGCGGATTGCGATTGTGGAGGCAGTAGTCGTAGGGAACGAACCACAGCCTCCCATGCTCGCCCCCGATGTAGACGCCGCGCCTGCCGAGCGCCGGCGAGCCGTTCAGGTCGTTGCGATCCCGAAGCGCGGGATCGCGCGGCGTCGTGTCGAACGACCACCGGCGCCTGCCGGTCGCCGCGTCGAGGGCGTAGAGGCGTCCGTTGGACGAGCCGACGTAGAGGATCTGACCGCCCCCGCGCGGCTTTCGCCCGAGCACGGGCGAGGAGCGGATCGGGTCGCCCGTGTCGTAGCGCCACAGCAGGCGGCCGGACGGGTCGATGGCGTAGACGGAGCCGTCAGCCGAGGCGATGTAGATCGCCGTCGTATCCCCGTTGGGGCTCGACGCCAGCGCGGGCGAGCTGTAGATGTGCGCGTCCGTGGGGAACGCCCAGCGGACCTGGCCCGTCGCCGGGTCGAGGGCGTAGAGCTTGTGGTCGAAAGAGCCCACGTACACGGTGCCGTCGGAGCCGAGCGCGGGAGATGAGGTGATGTAGCCCGGCGTGAACGTCTGCCAGCGCTGCCGGCCGTTCTGGTCGAGGGAGAACACGTACAGGTCGACCGATCCCCAGAACGTGTTGCCGGCCTCGGCGCCCTGACCGAAAGCCGGCGTCGTCCAGACGGACTGGCCCCGAGTGGTCGCCCATCGCTGGGTGCCGTCCGGATTGATCGCGTACGCGGCACCCCCGGTGTTTCCGTCATAGATCGTGCCCCCGGGGCCGATCGCGGGGTTCCCCTCCCACCAGCTCACCTGCTGGCCGCCGCTGGGAGGCAAGGTCGGCGCGAAGCTCCAGACGATTCTTCGTCCACGCGGCAGATGCGGGTTCGTGCGCAGGTGATAGAGACGCTCGTCACCCGATCCCACCGTGATCGGGGCGCTCCTGAGCCTCTTGACATGCCGGCCGATCGCCGCCGCCGAATCGATGATGCCCCCGGTTCGGAACTTCCAGAGGAGGCGTCCGTCGGGACGCAACGCATAGAAGTAGTGGTCGGCCGAGCCCACGTACAGCGTGCCGTCACCGCCGATCACAGGGGTGCTGAATATCCCCCTCGACGTCGCGAACGCCCACGGCCGGTCGCCGCGAAAGCGTCCCCGGATCGGGCTGGCCGCGGTGTTGCGGCTGTCCCGCCGCATCTCCGGCCATGGGGAGCGGGCCTGGACCGGGACGTCATAGGAGAAGGCCCTCGCCTGCTCCTGCCCCGCCCAGGGCGCAAAGGCAACGGCCAGCGCCAGCAGGATGAGCGCGACCGGCGGGCGGCGCATCGGCCCACCCTACCTGCATGCCCGACGACCGCTAGGTCGTCTTCACGATCCAGACGTCGCAGGGCGCGTGGTGGGAGATCTTGTTCGGCACGCTCCCCAACAGGAAGCGCCTGGCGCCGGTCATGCCCTTGTTGCCGACCAGGACCAGGTCCGCGTTGTTCTCCTCGGCGACGTCGAGGATCGCGTCCGCGGGATCGCCCTCGCGGGGATGCGTGACGACGTCGACCTTGGCCTTCTTCGCCACGGCGGCGGCGTTGCCGAGGACGAGCTCCACATCCTCTCGCGGGTTGACCGAATGCGCCACGTCTCCCGAGATGCCCTCCCCCTCGTCCCGCAGCTGCTGCTGGGGTACGGGCTGGTAGGCGCTGACGATCTCGAGCTTGGCGTTGGAGAGCTTCGCCAGCTCGACTGCCGTCCGCACCGCCTCCGTGGCGGTCTCCGAGCCATCGGTTCCAACCACTATGCGGTCGAACATCACGCCTCCTCACCAAGCCGGAATTTGCGCGCCGATACTACCCCGCGAGCAGCGACCGGCGCGGCATCCGGGTGCTCAGCTCAGCTTGACGATCGCGATCACCATCGACGCCAGCAGGCAGACGACGAGGACGACCAGGGTGGCTGCCCAGAGGCGCGGCACGGGGCGATCCTATTGGGCAAGGGCGCGCGACAGGCGACCCGCTCAATCGTCTTGGATCGGCTGCGGCTGTGGCGTGACCACGCCCCGGAGCGCGCTCGGTGGCGTGCCGGGGGCGACCGCGTACCAGTCGACGTAGCGGCCGCACGCCTGCTTCAACGGGACGGTCTGACGGGCCGGGTCCGCGCGGGTCGCCGCCAGCCCGCTCAGATACGCCTTGCTCTCGGTGTGCAGCAGGCGACCGATCAGCGGCGGGTCGGCGACGTCGACGTTGATGATGACGTTGCCTGGCCTCTTCACATCGAGCGAGCCGACCGGGTAGTAGGGCGAGGGCCCGCGGAAGAGCAGGTTGGTGTTGAGCTCGGAGCTGAAGGGCGCAACGAGGCCCGGCCCGTTCGCGGTCACGTGAAGCGCCTGAGTGCTCGCGTACTGGATGGAGAGATCCCAGCGCCCCGGCGTCAGGAAGAGCCTCATGTGCGCGGGCTTGGTCTGGGTCAGCTCGGGGCTCGGGCTCCAGATCTTGCCGACCACCGGCTGGACCGTGAAGACCGTCGCCACGCCGTCCACTCTCGCCAGCGGCGCATGCCCCGGGTCGTTGCAGTCGAGGGGGGCGCCCGGGTTGAGCGGCTCATAGAGGGTGCGCCGCTGCCCGACCGGGTGGTCGCGGTGCCAGAGGATGAAGTCGCCGGTTCGCAGGCGCGGCGCAAAGCCGCGCGGCGCCTGGCTCTGCATCGCCGCGCTCGTCGTCACCACCCAGTTGAACTTGTTCATGACGAACTGCGGGACGTTGTCCCAGTCGAACTTCGCGTTCAGGTCGGTGGCCCGGTAGAGGGAGTGGGTCTCCTCGACGTCGTAGTGATTGGTGATCGGCGCATAGACCTCCGAGCCGATCAGCTCCCAGGAGACGAAGTTGTCGCGGCCGAGGAAGAGCACGTTCTGGCCGTCGACGATCGGCCGCATTCGCAGCATCTCCTGCAGGTGGTAGTCGGGCCCGACCGCCGACTGCCGCAGGGGCAGCAGGGTCGAGAAGGCGGCCGCGGCGGCGAAGGCGAGTGTGAGCAGGGGAACCGCGAAGCCGGTCAGCGGCCGCACCGGGCGCGGAGGCCACCAGCGCGCCCCTCCCCCCTCCGGGACGTCTGGCTCCTCACCGGGCAGCGAGTCCGCGGCGAGCAGGCCGCGCAGAGAGATCACCATGATCAGCGGGGCCCCGATCGCCAGCGCCTTCGCCTGCGTATAGGGGGTGCCGAGCGCCAGCGAGCCGAGGTAGAGGAGGGTCGCGGCGAGGAGGGCCGAGGGCAGCGCCGACTCCCGGCGCGAGAGCGCGCGCCCGAGGCCCCAGGCGAAAGCGACGAGCGCCAGCAGCGCGCCGAGGTAGAAGGCGATCTCGGGGGTGGTCGAGTTCGCGGGGGTGATCCGGAACTCGCCGGAGGGCCAGATCCCGAACGCCTCGAGAGGGTTGAGAGGCTGGCGGAGGTTGCCGAAGCCGACCGTCGGGCCGGTGCCCGACGGGTTGAAGGCCTTGAAGCTCGAGAAGCTCGCCAGCCGGAAGATCTCGGGCAGTGCCGCCACGATCGGGATCCCGATCCCCAGGGCCAGCGCGCCCCTGGCTCCACGGAGCCGCTCGCGCAGGCGAAGGCCCGCAAGGAAGGGGCGAGTGGCGTCGCGCTCTCGCCAGGCGACCAGCAGCATCCAGACGATCGCGGCGCCGAGCAGCCAGGCGAGTCCGGGGAAGCTGTAGTTGTAGATCGTGCCCGCCGCGATCACGCCGAGCGGGATCGCGGCCCTCCCCCAAGACCGGTTGTCCCCGCTAGCGGATTGGTAGCCGCCGCTACCGGCTTTCTCCGACCATGTGGGGCGCACGGCGGGCAGCGCCAGCGCGAAGGCGAGCAGGGCGAGCGCCAGCATCGGCTCCTTGAACGCCCCCTGGGCGAGGTAGGCGGCGGCCAGGTATGGGCTCGCCGCCAGCACGGCCGCCGGGACCCGCAGCCAGCCGCGGATCCCGCCCAGCGCCCCGTACGCCGTCAGCGCCAGCAGCACGGCAATCCCGCCGGTGAGCCCCGCGAACCCCTCGATCAGGCTGGCGCCGCTCACCTTGGCGGTGGCGGCGACGATCGCGTGCGGCCCGAGCGGATAGCCGTCCTTGATCAGGTCCGGGGTCGGCCCAGCGTGCGAGCTGATCCATTCGGTGAAGAGCAGATGGGAGGCCATGTCGTCGTTGACCAGACCCTGCCCGAGGATCCCGACCCGGCCACTGGTGGCGAAGGGGATCGCCACCACCAGCCCCGCGCCGACCACGGCGACGACCGCGCCGATGCGGAACCTCCCGGGCGGCGCCCTGGTGCGGCCGAAGACGACGAAGCAGCCGACCAGCGCCACGCCGACCACGACCGCCGCGGTGACCGCGTGGCCGGGGAGCTTCACCGCGACCCCACAGATGACGAGCAGTGCGGAGAGCCCCGCGGCCGGCCCCACCGGCGAATGCCGCGGCAGCCCGGCGATCGCCATGACCGCCGAGCCAAGCAGGAGTGAGGCGCCGACGATCAGCGCGCCCGCCAGCAGAGCCGAAAGCATCGCGGAAGCCTAGAGCGCGCCCATCGATGCTCGCCCGAAGGCTCTGCTCAAAGGCCCGGGACGTGCCGGGCGACGAAGCCGCTGGGGTAGGCGTCGTATGGGTGCCAGCGAGGGCCCGACCCGCGCGCGTCACCCACGGTGTCCCAGCGCAGCCCGGCGATCACCGCGTAGACGTGGTTGGAGCTCGCGTAGATCGTCAGCCACTGCCCCGGGCCCGGTGCGCCGTAGCCCATGAACTGACCTGACGTCAGCGGGGTCTGAAGCAAGCCGGCTCCGGCGAGCGCGTAGCTGACCGCGCCCGAGCAGTCGTAGCCCTTCGACTGGAAGGAGCCGTGGCCGCCGCCCCAGCGGTAGGGCTGGCCGACGATCAGGTTGGCGGCGCTGATCATCGCCCTGATCGGGTCCGGCGCCGAAGGCGGGGCGAGCGCGGTGCGGTTCAACAGCAGCGCCGAGTCGTTTCCTCCGACCGGGTGGGTTGCGGTGTAGACGCGCTTTCGCTCCGCCGGCGACGGCGGAGTGAACGATCCGTTGGTCCCCGCCGACGCCGCCGGCATGCCGGTCTTGGGGTCGATCGGGGCCTTCGGCACCGGCTTGGGCTGTGTCGTGGTGGTGGCCGGCTGTGCGCGCGGCCTGTACCGAGGATCGGCCGCCCAGGGCTCGGGCGCGAGCTTGGTGTCGGCGAGTTTGTCCGGCGCGGCCTTGTCGCCACCTCCGCGCAGCTCGGGGACCGCGAAGAGGGCGGTCGCCGCAGCGGCGATCACGACGATGGCCCCGATCCCGAGCGCAGCTCGGCTGTGATTGCGAATTGCTGAAAGCACGTCCCGGCCTCCGGTCGGAGTATGGCTCAGTCCATTCGGATCCGATGCAGGTGGACCACGCCCCTGATGGTCGTCTCGATCGACCATCGAGCCCTCGCCTGCTCGAAGAATGCCTCGGCCGCCGGCCGTCCGGGGTCGGCGACCCAGGCCACGGGAGCAAGGCGGGGCAGCAGCTCCAGGAGGAAAGCGACGCCGGCCCGCTCGTAGAGGATGTCGCTGGCGAGCACCAGGTCGAACGGGCCACGCTCGATGAGCTCGTCGGGATCGCCCCAATCGACAGCCGCCGTCTCGAGCTCGACGCCGTTGAGCTCGGCGTTGCGCGCGACCAGGCCGAGTGCATCGATGTCCCCGTCGGTCGCGATCACCTTCGCCCCCCCGCGCGCCGCCGCGATGCTCGGCAAGGCCAGGCCGCAGCCGAGCTCGACCACCCGCCGGCCCGCAAGAGCTTGGTCGTCGAGCTCGCGCGCCAGGGCCATGCCGCTGCGCCAAAGAACGGACCAGTAGGGCGCGAGCGGCGCCCACTCCACCTGATGGTCGTCCGGGATCTCTGCTGCGTCGGCGGGCTGGAGCAGCGAAAGCTCCCCACTTGGCAGCTCGATCGTGTGGGTGACGAACTCCTCGGGCACCCGCCGACTCTAAGGGGCGTCTACGAGGCGGGGGTGGCGGGGCGCTCCATGTACCAGGTACCGGCGCCCCCCGGGATAGTGGTCTCGCCGATCACCTCGTAACCGTGGGAGCGGTAATAGGGCAGGTTGTCCGGATTGGCGGTCCAGAGGTAGGCGGGGACCTCGGCGGCGTCGGCCCTGGCCAACGCCTCCCTCATCAGGCGCCGGCCGAAACCGCTGCGCTGCTTCGCCGGGCTGACGGCGAACATCCAGACCAGGAAGTGGTCGTATTTCGGGTGAGCCTTCTCGAAGATGAGCTCGGCGCGGAGCGAGCGGGCCAGCACCGCCGGTCCCGCGAGGACGGGCCCCGGCGAGAGCCAGAGCAGGGTGCGCAACTCGGGCGGCGGCCAGATGCCAGGCGCGCAGCCGGCCAGAACCGCCGTCGGCTCGCCATCCTCGGTGATGCACCAGGAGGGCCCACACCAACGCTCCACGACGCGGAGCGTCGCCAGGCAGACGCGGTAGATGTACTTCCAGCGCCGCGCCGACCGCCTCGGGCCGACCGAGACCCAGCCGGGGTCGTGGATGAAGGCGTCCGCCAGAACCCGTGCGGCGCCCTGGTGGTGGGCCGGGGTGAGCGGCTCGGGATCGCCCATCTCAGGCAAGCGAGGCGGCGTCGGACCCGGCCCACTCTGCCCGGAAGATCCGGTGGCTGCCGGCGAGCCCCTTGAGCTCGAGCTCCCGCCCCTGGTCGAATCTCAGGCCATTGCCGTCCCCGCTCGAGGCCGCCTTGCGCAGCTCCTCGGAGACGAGAATCTCGCCCCCCACCGCCTGGGCGGCGATACGCGCCGCCAGGATCACGTTCTTGCCGAAGTAGTCGCCCTCCTCGGAGATCACGTCGCCGGTGTGGAGCCCCATCCGGACGCGCAGGGATTCGCCCGATCCGTCCCGGTCGCGCTCCGCGAACGCGCGCTGGACCTCGATCGCGCACTCGAGCGCCTCGCACGGGTCCGGGAAGGCGAGCATGAAGCCGTCGCCCTGGCTCTTCACCTCGTAGCCCTCATGGCGGGAGATCTGCTCCCGGAAGATCGCGTTGTGCTCGCGCAGCACGCGCAGCCAGTCCTCGTCGCCGAGCTTCTCGGTGAGGACGGTGGAGTCCTCGATGTCGCTGAACAGGATCGCGACGGTTCCATCGGGCGCGGCATGCGCTCGCATGTCGGGGCGCTCCGCCTCCAGGGCCGAAACCATGTCGTCGATCGAAGTGGTCACGTCGACGCCGGTGAGCCCCTGGGCGTCGAGACGGTCCCGCAGCGCCCTGTCGACGATCCAGCGGGCTCCCATCTCCCGAGCGGTGCCGAGGACCGTGGAGAGCATCTCCAGGGCGAGCTCGCGGTCGTTGGCCTCATCGCGGGCGAGCAACATCTCCGCGAAGGCGAGCCCACAGAGCGCCATGCCGGGCCGGTCGCCCATCCGATTGGCGATCTCCACGGCATTGCCCAGGTGCCGCTCGGCTTCCTTCGTGCGGCCCAGCGTCTGCGCGAGCAGCCCGAGGACCCTGTCGACCGGCCCATTGCACCCCGCCGCCCGTGCAACGACGATGATCAGCCCCTCGTAGGGGAGGAGCTCGCCATATGCCCGCTCGGCTCGCTCCGCGTCGCCGATCAGCGCGATGGCCTCCCCCATCAGGCTCATCGCCGTGAACCAGTTCGCATCGGGAGGCAGCCCACCGAAGTCATCGCCCGCGAATCGCTCGAGTTCGAGCTTGGCGAGCTCGGTGTTGCCGGAGCGGGCGGCCAGGGTGATCACGGCGGTGCGCCAGGCCGGGATGCCGGGGAACTGTTCCGCCAGGTCCCGGGCGGAGGGCAGCAGCTCGGCGGCGCGGCCTTGCATGCTGCGGATCTGTGTCATCTGGATGCCGTAGTACTGCTGGGAGATGGCCTGCTCGGCCCGATCCCCTGCCTTCCGCGCCTGCTCCGCCAGTCGCTCCGCCTGCTCCATGTCGCCGTCGAGCAGGACACGCATCCCGCGCAGCGCGTAGGTGTGCCAGCTGTGCTCCGGCATTCGCAGCTCCTCAGCCAGCGCGGCATAGAGCGACAGCTCGCGGTCCACGGCGGCGATGTCGCCGAGCTCGAGGAACGACCAGAGCCGGTAGGCGTGGCCACGGAGGACCGCCTCGCGATCACCGCATCGCTCGCCCAGCTCGACCATCTCGTCGGCGATCTCCATTCGCTCCCGCGCCGCCTGGGGACCGGTGGGTACGAAGATCTTGCGGTGCAGCGCCGCCGCCAGCGTGGTCGGGGCATCGACCTCACGGGCGATCTCGATCGCCTCATTGACCAGCCGTGACGACTCGGCGAGGTCGTTGGCCACCCAGTACATCTCGGCCGATTTGGCGCTCAGAAGGGCGGCGCGCCGCGCGGTTCGCTCCGGCCCGATGCGCTCGAGCGACTCGTCGAGCAGCGCGAGCAGCTTCTGGTCGAGGCGGCCGGCGTCGCTCATCATCGCGATCCCGATCGCGGCGCCGACGAGGCTATCGGTGTCCTCGAGACGGCGGGCGGAGTCCGCCGCCCGCTCGAACGCATCACGTGCGTCGGCGACACGGGCGGACTTGGCCTCGGCCCCGCCCAGGGAGAGCAGCAGGGTGCAGCGGAGCGCCTCGTCCGGCTCGTCCATCAGCTCCAGCACCTCGAGCGCACGCCCATAGACGTCGACGGCGTCCTCGTAGGCGAGCTGATCCATGTCCTGCTCTCCCGCACGCTGGGCGTAGTCGATCGCCTTGGCCAGGTCGCCGCGCGGCGCCGCCTCCAGGAAGTGATGAGCGAGCTCACCGAGCCGCTCGTCGACGTTCCCGCCGCAGATCGCCTCGATCGCGAGGCCGGCGCGCTCGTGGAGCGCGGAGCGCTTGGGTGGGCTGATCTCCTCGTAGAGCGTGTCACGCACCAGGGCGTGAGCGAAGGAGTAGTGGCGGTCACCCAGATCGGTGACCAGGCGCTCGGCGATCGCCTCGGTCGCGGCGGTCATGAGCTGCTCGGGCTGCATGTCCGCGACCCGCCAGACCAGCTCCTGCTCGAAGTCCCGCCCGATTACCGCGGCCACGCCCAGCGCCGTGTTCGTCTCGTCGCTGAGGCGGTCGAGGCGCCGGCCGACCACCTCCCGGACGCCCTGCGGGATCTGCATCTCCGCCGCACTGCCGCCGCTCATCTTGCCCTCGCTGGCGAGCAGCCTGACGATCTCCCCGACGAAAAACGGGTTGCCGTCCGTCTGCTCCTGGACCGCCTCGGCCAGCCCCGTCGGGGCCGGGGCTCCCGACGTCATCTCGATGTAGCGCTCGACGGCGCCGACCGAAAGGCCCTTCAGCGGAATGCGCCTGCTGCCCTCGATCCCGGAGATCTCACCGAGCACCCGCGCGAGCGGGTGGTGGCGGCCGAGCTCGACGTCGCGGTAGGTGCCCAGGATGAGCAGGCCGCTCGAGGCCAGCTCGCGCGCCGCGAAGCGGAGCAGGAGCAGCGAGGGCTCATCCGCCCAGTGGAGGTCGTCCAGGACGAGCACGATGGGCCGGTCGCGGGCGGCGGCCAGCAGCAGACTGGTCACCGAGTCGAACAACCTGAAGCGCGCCTCCTCGCTGTCAGTCCCCGTCGCCGGCTCGACATCGAGCTTTTCGGCAACCTCGGGAATCAGCTGGGCCACCTCCGCCGCGCCGGCGCCGAGCTGCCAGGCGAGCGCAACAGGGTCGGCGTCTCTCGCGTACGACCGGACCGCCTGGACCCAGGGCCAGTAGGCCGGCGCGCCCTCGTCCTCGCGACAGCGGCCCCAGTAGACCCGGGCGCCGCTCACCCGCGCATAGGTGGCGAGCTCCTCGGCCGAACGCGTCTTGCCGATCCCAGGCTCCCCAACGAGGAGCTGGAGGGATCCGCGCCCGGCGAGGGCTCCATCCACCGACTCGCGAAGCCGCTCGAGCTCGCGCTCTCGCCCGACGAACACACCGCCCGCGAGACTCTCCAGGGGGTTTGCCCGCGGCTGATCGGTGGCCTCGCCCGGCTCCTCTTCGAGCGCGGCGAGCATTCGCTCCCGAGCCTCGGCCGCGTTGGCGGGGCGGTCCTCGAGGCGCTTCGCGAGCAAAGCCAGCACGACCCGGTCGAGCGCCTCGGGGACCTCCGCGTTGTGCCGGGACGGCGGAACGGGATCCGCGTGCAGGTGCTGCGAGATGATCGAGACGGCATCGTCACCCGGGAACGGCGGCTGGCCACTGAGCATCTCGTAGAGCAGCGCGCCGAGCGAGTAAAGATCGCTCCGCGGGCCGGCCACCTCTCCAAGCGCCTGTTCCGGCGGCAGGTAGGCGACGGTCCCGACCAGCGTCCCCCCGCTCACCCGCGATCGCGCCTCGGTCGTCGCCAGGCCGAAATCGCCGAGCCGAGCGTGACCGTCGTCGTCGATCCAGACGTTCGCGGGTTTCAGGTCCCGGTGGACGACGCCCCGAGCATGGGCGTGCTCGAGGGCGCGGGTGACATCGGCGGCGATCTCGACGGCACGCTGCACCTCCAGGCGCCCGCCAGCTGCGGCGAGCAGGCCCTCGACGTCGCCGCCGGGCATGTAGCGGCTGACGATGAAGGGATTGCCGCCCTCCTCTCCGGTGTCCAGGACGGGTACCACCTGGGGGTGGTCACCCAGCTTGCGCATCGCCTCGGCCTCGCGGCGCGCCCTGGCCTGAATCGCGGCGCCGACTCCCTCCGTGTCAAAAAGGGCGAGGGCCACCTCGCTGCCGGTCGCCGTGTCATCGGAGAGATAGACGCGCTTCCGACCGCCCTGCCCCAGGAATCGCTTGACGCGATAGCGGCCCGCGATCTCAATCGGGACGTCGGCGGCCAGCGGCTCCTGCAGAGCCTCCGCGGCGGCCGGCTCAGCGGTCAGCTCGCTGCCGCACGAGTCACAGAATCGTGCGCCCTCACGATTCTCGTTGCCGCAGGACGGACACTGCATGTCCTCCGATTATCCCAAGCCGGTGCCCGGCGGCCCAAACAGCTCTGCGGAACCGTCTTCCCGATCCCTTGTCGGGAGAGTGATCGCAGGCGCGATCATGGTGATCGCGTACGCGATCACAGCCAGATGACACTCCCGCGACCGCCGAAGGGGCGCCCCCTCAGCCCGCCAGCTCGAGCAGCTCGACCCTGTAGCCGTCGGGGTCCCTGACGAAACAGAGGCGCGAGCCGGCTTCGTGGATTCGATAAGGGGGCTTCTCCGGCTCGATCCCCATCTCCTTGAGATGCTCGAGGGTGACATCCAGGTCGTCGACCGTGAGTGCTACGTGACCGTAGGCGGTGCCCAGCTCGTAGCTTTCGACGCCATAGTTATGGGTCAGCTCGAGCTCGGGCAACTCCTCACCCGGCACGCCCATGAAGATGTTGATTGCCTCGTCGCGGATCGGCATCTCGCGGCGTTTCTCGAGCCCCAGGGCCTCATAGAAGGCGACCGACCGACGAGGATCGGTGATTCGGTAGCAGGTGTGGATCAACCGCACCGCGGGAACTCTATCCCGCGAGCTATCCATCTGGCCGGACTACAACGTCAAACTGGAAGCAGTTTCGCCTTCTTCTTGCATTTCCTGAGGCGCTTGTGGGACCAGTGGCGCTTGTTAGCGCGTTTCTTGCAGTGGCTGGGTGACCTCAGCGACCGTTGCTTGGACCGGCAGCGCGATGTTGTTGACCGCCCCCGCAGGCGTCAGCGGGGTCGAGCTTGGAGCGCTTGAGGCCCGTGACCGGAGTCGCCCCAGCCCGCCAGGTCCAAGAGGTGATGACGCCATCGAACGGAATCACGTAGGAGATGCCGCTTTGGCGCCCCTGCCCGCGGAGCGTCGCGCCCACGACGACGGAATCACCTGCGTCGATCAAGGCGTCGACTTGGGCGCGAGAGTCGCTGAACTCCTCGTCTAGCCACGCCATCAAGCTCTTGTATCCCTCAGGTCCCCGGTAGGTGCCGGTGCGTCCCGGAACCGTTCCCGCCGCGACGTACTCACAGTCGGGCGCAATGTCCACGACAGCCGCGTCGAGGTCCCCTCGCTCATATGCCTCGAAAGCGCGCCGGACCATCTCGACGTTCTCGTCCGACATCGCCCACGCAGTATCTCGCCGCGGACCGCCGCTTTCCATGCAATGCGGCGGTGGATTCGACTACCCGTTGAGCCGAGCGAACATCTTGCGCTGGGCCTTGTAGAGGCTGGGGAACTCCCTATAGAGGCGGTCGTAGGTCGCTCGGTTGGCGGGATTCGGCTCGAACACCCGGTCGACCGGCACCAGCGCGCGGATCTCATCGCGTGAAACCTCGCCGAGCGCAAGCGCGGCGAAGAGGGCGGCGCCGCGCAGGTTCGCGTGCATCGGCTCGGCCACCCGCTCGATGCGGCGGTCCATGACGTCCGCGTGGATCTGGCACCACAGGTCCGGGATCGCGCCGCCGCCGAAGATGCGGAGCGAATCGAGCCGCCGCTTGGCGAAGTGCTCCACGGCCTCGTTGAGCCAGCGGCTGTTGTAGCCGACGCCCTCGAGCACTGAGCGGATCAGATCCGCGTTCCGCGTCTCAACCGAGAGGTTGTGCCAGCCGCCCCGCGCCTGGCGGTCGTCGACCGGGGAGCGCTCGCCCGCGATCCAGGGCGTAAACAGAATCCCTCCGCTGCCGGGCGGGGAGCTCTCCGCCAACTCGATCAGACGCTCGTAGCCGGCCGGCTCATCGACGGTGAAGCTCTCGCGCAGCCAGCGCAGGCAGAGGCCGGCGGCCTCATGGTTGTTGGCGACCAGGTAGCTGCGCGAGTCCAGACCCGGGACGGTCGCAATCGAGCGCATCGGGTCGGTCTTCTTGCGTGGAAAGGGCAGCGAAATCCAGGACGTGGTGCTGATCGTGATGTGGGGCTCGCCCTCGCCGATCGCACCGCAGCCGAGTGCAGCCGAGTGCAGATCGGGGGTGCCGGTGGCGACCTGCGCCTCTGGGCTGATGCCGAGATCGCCGGCGACCTCGGGACGAACGGCGCCGATCAGCGTGCCGGTCCCGACCAGCGGTGGCAGCTTGCTCGGATCGAGGCCCGTCCTGCGCACGAGCGCATGGTCGTACTCGAGCCGGCCGAGGCTCCGGTTGTCCGTGAGCCAGGCGCCGCTCATCGAGGCATGGCTCGCAGCCGCCCGGCCGGTGAAGCGCATGGTCAGATAGTCGACCGGCTCCAAATACCAGCGCGCCGCCGCGGCGACCTCGGGCTCGTCGCGCTCCAGATGGAGCATGTGGCTGACGGGGTCGCCGCCGAACGGCGAGGGAACACCGCCGGTGTGGCGGATCCAGAGGGCGAGCGCCCGTGGCGAGTAGCCCAGCAGAGGGCCGCCGATCACTTCCCGGGAATGACGGGCGCCGCGAGTGTCCAGCCACATGACACAAGGCCCCACCGGCTCCCCCCGCCCATCGACCGGGATAGTGCTGGCCCACTGCCCGGTGCAGGAGACCGCGACAACCCTCTCCCGGGGGATCCCCTCCAGCACCTGCCGCGCCAGCTCGCGGACCATGTCCCACCAGGCCGAGGCGTCCTGCACCGCGCCGCCGCCCGGAAGCCTCTCGGTCTCGTAGGCGCGCTCGCCAACCGCCCGGATCTCGCCCGCAAGCGTGACCGCCCCCACCTTGAGGGCGCCGCTGCCCAGGTCGATTGCGAGGACGAACCGCTCGGAGCGGTCGTCGCGCAACTCGGGATTCACGCCGGGTCGGGAACGCTCTGCTGCGAGTCCATCAGCTGTGTCATCACGCCGCGGATCATCTCCTCCGCTTCCACGTTGAGGCCGCCGGGCACGCCCCCGTAGACCGCGCTCGACTCGGCGGGCTCGTCGCCGTGCTCGCGAGCGTAGGCGACGGCGGCGTCGAGGTCGGTGGCGAACGCCTCGACAACGCCAGGCTGCGACTGCGGGTGGGTGACCGTCATGTGCAGGGCGTTGGGGTACTGAAGGCCGTTGAAGCGCCAGCCCCGGCGCTTCATCTCGTCATTGACGTGGTAGACGTCGAACTCGTCGGAGGTGAAAGCGAAGAGGAAGGTCGGCTGGCCCAGCATCCTCAGCTCGGAATGGGAGCGAACGGCCTCCTGCATCGCCGCCGATGCCTCGAGGATCCCCTTCGCGTAGGCGCGATAGCCCTCGCGGCCCATCGAGACCATCGCGGCCCAGGTGGCGGCCAGCAGCCCGTCCGAGCGCGACCCGTCCATCCCCGGGGAGAAGTACTTGCCACCGCTCCAGTCCGGCATGAAGAAGTAGCAGCGGTTGCGCAGCTCGCGGTCGCGGAAGAGGAGCGTGGAGGTGCCCTTCAGGCCGTACCCGTACTTGTGCGTGTCGGCCGAGAGAGTGGTGACGCCCGGGACCCGGAAGTCGAACGGCGGAATCGAGTAGCCGAGCTGCTCGCCGAAGGGCAGCAGATAGCCGCCCAGGCAACCGTCGACGTGCAGGCCGACGCCACGATCGAGCGCCAGCTCCCCCAACTCGGCGATCGGGTCAATCGTGCCGTAGCCATAGGTCCCGGCGGAGCCGACGATCGCGATCGTCTGATCGTCGATCAGCTTTGTGGCCTCCTCGGCCCGGACCTGCGTCGTCTCGGAATCCACGTCCACGCGGCGCAGCTCGACGCCGAACAGATGGCAGGCCTTGTCGAACGCCGGGTGGCCGCTCTCGGGCTTGACCAGGTTCGGGCGCTCGATGTCGCGCTCCTCCCTGCCCTGCTCGCGGTACGCGAGCACGGCGTGGGCGATGCTGGCGCTGCCGCCCGAGGTGACCATGCCCACCGGGTCGGCGCCGTCGGCCGCGCCCGCATGGAAGAGGTCGAGGGCCATCGCCAGGATCTCGCCCTCGAAGCGCGTCGCGCTCGGGCACATGTCTCGCTGCAGGGCGTTCTGGTGAGCGAACAGCCCGAACGCCTCCTTCAGAAAGGCGTAGTGGTCGCGGTCGCCGCAGTACATCGTCCCGGAGCAGCGGCCGTCCTCCCAGACCTGATCCTCCTCGCCTGCCATGGCGCGTAGCTCGCCGAGGACCTCCTCGCGAGAGCGGCCGCTGTCGGGGATCGCGCGATTGACGCCGAAGCGCTCGGCATAGGGATAGAAGTCGAAGAGGTCTGTCATTGGATTGATGGCTCCTTGGTGGCTAGATCTCGCCCGAGAACGTGTCGCAGGACTCCAGCTTTCCCGAGTCAAAGCCCGTCTGCAGCCAGTGCTCCCGCTGCTCTGAGGTGCCGTGGGTGAATGTCTCGGGGTCGATCCGACCCTGCGTCTGAGACTGGATCCGGTCGTCGCCGACCGCCGCGGCGGCCCGGAGGCCCTCCTGGAGGTCACCGCTCTCGAGGATGCCCCGGTCGTAGGTCGAGCGCGCCCAAACGCCCGCAAGGCAGTCTGCCTGCAGCTCGAGGCGCACCGAGAGCCCATTGGCATCCCCCGGGTTCTGCTGGGTCTGCTGCCGCACACTCTGCTCGACCCCGAGCTGCTGCTGCACGTGGTGCCCGAGCTCGTGTGCGATGACGTAGGCCTGCGCGAAGTCACCCGGGGCCTGGAACCGGCTGCTGAGCTCGTTGAAGAATCCGAGGTCGAGGTAGACCTGCTGGTCGAGCGGGCAGTAGAAGGGCCCGGTCGCCGAGCTCGCCGGCCCGCAACCCGAGTCGGTCTGACCTCGGAACAGGATCACCTTGGCGCGCTGGTAGGGCTTGCCGGCTTCCTGAAACTGCCGGCGCCAGAAGCTCTGCGCATCGCCGGAGACGAACTCGACGAACTGTTTCTCCTTGTCCTCGTTGGGACTGTCGGGAACCGACGCGCTGCCAGTGCCGGTCTGCGGAACCTGAGGAAACGCACTGCTCGGCCCCGGGACATCGAAGCCGCCGCTCCCTCCCCCGCCCTTGATGAACAGGAGGTAGATGACGACCAGAACGATGATCGTGCCGATCCCGCCGCCGCCCATGCGGCCCATCGGGATCGGGAATGGCATTCCGCCGCCGCCCAGTCCTCCTCCCTGCCCCCGCCGATCCTCTACGTCGGCGCTCCGCCCACCGGGCTTCCACTTCATAGAAGGCCACTCTATCCCCGCCCCGAGGGCGACAGGCTGAACGGCTGGCCGGGAATCGGCCAGGCCCATTCGGTTACTCTGCGCCCGTCGGGAGCCGGCCCCCTGGATGCCGGTGAGGGAGTGAGAGGAGCAGCCAACCAGTGCCCCACCCCTCGGCGACCTCGAGCAGGCCCGCAAGTGTGGGAGGAAGAAGCACGGGAAGCACAAGCCCCGCTAGTCGCTCGAGGACGAATAGCTCTCGAGCGCGCTTCGCTGGGAGAGCACGTAGAGCAGGATCAGCGACGGGACGACTGTGACGGCCGCGACCCCGAAGACGACGATCACCTCGGTGAGCGTGGCGGAGACGCCGGCGGCGTCCGAGATCTTCAGCGAGGTGGGAAGCATGTACGGGAACGCCGCGGCGAAGTAGCCCCAGATCAGCGCGACCCCGGCGCCCACGGCGGCCACTCGCAGGCCCCGATGCCGCCGTCTGATCAGCAGTCCAAGGGCCGCAAGCCCGCAGATGCCCGACAGGACGACCAAGGCGATGCCGGGCCACGAGGTGAGCCCGTCGTAGATGTAGCGCGCGTCCTGGTGGAGGGCGATCACGCCGAGCACCGCTGCCGCGCCCGCCACCACAGCCACGATCAGGGCGCGACGGGAGAAGTAGTCACGAAGCTCTTCGTCCCCGGCGGCCCCCGAATCGCGCACGAGGAAGACGGCGGCCGTGTAGGCCGCAACCAGGACGAAGAGAGCCCCGGTGACAAGGGGGAGGAAGCCGGTCCAACTCCCGGTCGGGTCCCCATCACCCGCCGCGGGAACCTCGCCCGACGCGATCGCCCCGACCACGGTCCCCATGAAGAAGGGGGTGAGGACGGATGCCACCCCGAAGACCCGGGTCGCCGGCCCCTGCACCCGCCCGGGCAGTGCGTGCCGGAAGGCGAAGCCCGAGCCGCGCAGGACGATTCCCAGGGCGGCCAGCGCCAGCGGGATGTAGAGGGTTGTCATGATCGCGGAGAAGGCGCTGGGGAACGCGGTCCAGAGGACCACCAGTACGAAGATCAGCCAGACGTGGTTGGCCTCCCAGACCGGGCCGATCGACCGATCGATCTGCCCGCGAACGCGCTCCGCCCTCTTCCCGCCGCCGGCGAGCAGGTCCCAGACGCCGGCCCCGAAGTCCGCACCCCCGAAGATCGCGTACAGCGTCACTCCGACCCAGAGGATCACGGCGCAAACGTCGGCGGTGCTCATGCCGAAGCCTCAGTCGGTGGAGTCTCAGGCGGCGGGCCGTAGGGAAGCTCACCCTCCCCCTGGCCGGCCTGCCAGCGGCGCGAGAGCCCGCGCAGGACGACGACCGCGATCACCCCGAGGGCGGCATAGATCGCGAGCGTGATGCCGAACACCCACCAGATCCCCTGCGCGGGGGTCACCGCCTGGGAGGTGCGCATGTAGCCGTTCACGATCCAGGGCTGGCGTCCCACCTCCGTGACGATCCAGCCGCACTCCAGCGCCACGACCGTGGCTACGCCCGAGATCGCAACCGCCCGGAGGAACCACTTCGTCTGCGGCAGGTCCTTCTTCCGGAACCAGACGACCGCGTACCAGGCGGCGAGCAGGATCAGCAGGCTCGCGACCCCAACCATGGTGTCGAAGGAGAGGTGGAGCATCGTCAGGGCCGGGGGCTGCTCGTTGGCGGGGATCTGATTGAGGCCGGTGACGTCGGTGTTCTTGCTGAACCCGACCAGATACGAATCGAGCCCCGGGATCCCGATCCCGCCCTTGACCTGACCGTCCACGCAGCGGCCGCCGAGGTACTCGGTCTGGTCCGGGCCGCCCTTGTAGATGCACTCCATCCCGGCGAACTTGGCCGGCTGATCGTTGGCGATGGCGCGTGCCGCGGTGTCGCCGACCAGGAACTGGAACGGTGTCGCGATCGCGGCAACCGTCAGGGGGATGATCACGCCCAGCCGGTGGTAGCGGTCCCGCTTGCCCCGCAGCATGCCGACCGCATAGACGGAGGCAAGCAGGAAGCCGGTGACCATGTACGCCGCCAGCAGCATGTGCGCGAACTCGTAGCCGGCGGCCGAGTTGGTCAGGACCTGTAACGGCTGGACGTCGGTGACCTTGCCGGCGCTGTCGAGGGTGAATCCCTGAGGCTGGTTCATCCACGAATTAGCGGCGATCACCGAGAAGGCGCCGCCCACCCCCGAGATCACGATCGGTACCGCCGCCCACATGTGGGCCCGCGGCGAGAGGCGGTCCCAGCCGTAGATGTAGATCGCGATGAAGATCGCCTCGAGGAAGAAGAAGATCCCCTCGATCGCGAACGCCACCCCGAAGGCATCGCCGAAGCGGTCCATGAACCGGGGCCAGAGCAGCCCGAACTCGAACGTGAGGACGGTGCCGCTGACCGCCCCCACGGCGAACATGACGGCTACCGCCTTCGACCAGTTGCGCGCCAGGCGGAGCGCCTCCTTGTCGTTCCGCTTCCGCCCCCGCCACTCGGCGATCAGCATCATCGCGGGGAAGGCGACGCCGAAGCACGCGAGCACGATGTGGAACCCGAGGGTGAAGCCCATCTGGTTGCGCGCGGCCAGGAGGTTGGACGAGGAGTCCGCGAGCAGGGAAATGGACGAGGTCATCGGCCCTCATCCCCTTGACGAGGTTGACGCCGTCAGCCATCGGCTGGAGCCTATCCCTCCGCGATGCGGTCACAAGATCGCCATCGGGTTAAGGGCGACCCCGTCCCGCCGGTGATACGGAGCGGCGCTCCGACGAAGAGGAACTCCCACCGACCGGACCGCTCGCAGGCCGGCACCAGCTCCCCGAAGTCGAGGTAGTCCAGCAGGTGGATCCCCATCGCGTTCAGCGCCAGCGCGTGGATCGGGAAGTCCACGCCCTCGGTGGTGCTCGGCGCGGTGTCGCTGTTGCCGTCCGAGCCGAGCACCGACACGCCGCGCTCGGCGACGAAAAGGCGCACAACTCGGATGGAGTCCGGCCTTCGCGTTCGCGTGTCCCAGGGATCGAGCTCCCTGCGAGACGGCGGGAGTGGCCGGTCCTCACCAGGAGGATGTCTCCCTCACCCGACCGAGACACCCTGGGCGTCGCTCGGCCGCGTCCAGGTCGTCTGGAAAGACGTGCTCGCCCGGCTCGAGCCATTCCACGCCACGGATGCGGGGGATGTCGAGCAGGACAGCCGCGCCCCACGAGTCCGTCTTTGAGGACCTCGATTGTCTCGGCCGCTCGCGCCCTCGGCCGTCACGGACTCGCTCTCCCTGCCGTTGTAAAGGGCCCCATCGAAGGCGACGTGGCAGAGCGCGTCGATGTGGCTGTGCGAATCATTGTGGTAGTCGACCCCGACGTAGTCCTTGGCGAAGCGCAGGGTTCCCGAGCCGATGTCCTCGTCCGTCAGCATCGTCATGTGATGGTCCGCTGGGAATGGGTTGTCGGGTTCGCGCTCGGTGTTGAGCGGACGGCTGATCGTGACAGTCTCCCACGTCCTGACCAGGTGCGCGGCCGCGGCGCACTCGGTCCGGGGTCAGGAGGTTGAGCGCCCCCCGCTCGTCGTCGGCACCCCAGCGTCCCCAGTTCGAGACCCGCTCGAAACAACTCGCGAAACTCCGCGGCCGACATCTCCGATCGCGGCGTCCTCGGACATCAGCCCGACACCCGGATCGTGAACTCGGCCCGATAGCTCTCGCCGGGCACGAGCGCCAGATCGGAGCCGCCCTCGACCAACGCGTTGGTTGGAGCCGTCATCGGCTCGAGGGCGACCACGTCGTCGTCCGCAGGGGCGTAGACCTGCGAGTAGGGGTAGCCATGATCGAAGGAGACCTCGATGCGCCGTCCGCCTCCCTCAGGGCGAACGGCGCGGACGGGGCAACGAACTCGTCGTCGAAGGTGCCGTGGACCCCAGCGGCTCGATGGGCACATCCGTCGGCGCCTTCTCCCGGTCGGGAGCTGCTCGGATCGTCGAGCACCACCCGCTCACTCACCGGTATCTCGACCCTCCAGGCGCTCCGCTCGACGTCGGGAAGATGAAAGTACGGGTGGTAGCCGAAGGAGATCGGCACGGGGACGTCACCGGTGGCGCGCACCAATGTCGCGATGTGAAGCGTCGCGTCCGAGATCCGCGCCTCGATTCGCACCTCGTGGGGAAATGGGAACAGCCTCGGCCAGGTCGGGCTGGGCGCCGAAGTCGAAGACGGCGGCGAGGCGCGGTCCGTCCGCCGCGCTCCCTGTGCTCCTCGACCGCCCAGCCGCCGGCGGCGGCGAGCAGGCCGTGGATCGGCAGGCCCTTGGGATCGAGGGTGTACCTCCCGGGGTGTGCCCAGAGATCGATCTCGCGCCCTGCGACCGAGAACCGCCGGCTGGCTACTCGGTTCGCCCAGGGGTGCAGGAGCGGGATCCCCATTGTCGTGCGCTCCGCGACGTAGCTCTCCAGGCCCCCGCGCTGGCCTAGCAGCTCCTCCCCGCGGTAGCGCAGGGAGCAGCCGACCATACCGGCCTCGGGGACGAAGGCGGCCTCGAACTCCGCCTCCCGGGAGAAGAGGGTCAGCGCCTCGAAGCCATCGACACGTCGCGAGCCGATCATTCGGAGCGTATCGTCCTCCGGGCGGTTGGGCTCGTCATCCGAGGTCAGCGAGAGCAGGAAGGGCCGGCCCCCTGCCTCGTCGATGGCGACGCGCCCGATGATCTGCTGCATGGTGATCGTCCGCTGAGGGCGACTGTTGCCGATGAAGGTGATCGCCCACCTAGGCAGAGTCGCGAGCCGGTTCTTGAAGCCGGTCAGGAAGGTGAGGTGGACGAAGAGCCAGACCAGCCAACCCAGGAAGCCCGAGAGGCGGATCCCCTTGAAGCTGACGACAGCCCGGAAGCGGGAGATCGTGGCCATGCTGCCGAGGTCCCGGTAGCGGAAGGGCTTCGGCTCCTTTCCCCTCAGCCGGCGCTTGATCGTGCTGGAGGCGTGGATGCCCTGCTGCATCGCCACCTCCGCGACCCCGGGCAGGTTGTCCATGGCCATCATGTCGCCGATTGCGAACACCTCGGGATGGCCAGGGATGGTGCAGTCGGGCAGCACCTCGATTCGCCCGGCGCGATCGCATTCCGCGCCGGACCCGTCGGCCAGCATCCGCGCCAGCGGAGACGCCTGGACGCCGGCGGCCCACACCTTCGTTCCCGCCTCGATCCGCCGCTCGGCCCCGCCCGCCTTCACGACGACGCCGGTGCGGTCGACTTTGGTGACGATGCTCTCCGTGTGGATCTCGACACCCAGATGCTCCAGGCCCTGTGCTCCCTTCGAGGAGAGGTGCTCCCCGAACCCCGCCAGCACCTCCTTGCCTCCGTCGAAGAGCAGGACCCGGGCCGTGCTGGAGTCGATCTCCCGGAAATCGTCCTTCAGCACACGCCTCGACAGCTCGGCGATCTGCCCGGCGATCTCGACTCCGGTCGGACCGCCGCCGACGACGACGAAGGTGAGCCACCCCCTCCGCTTCTCCGGGTCACGCTCGAGCTCGGCCATCTCGAAAGCCCCCAGGATCCTTCCCCTCAGCTCGAGCGCGTCGTTGATCGTCTTCATTCCGGCGGCCCAGCGGGAGAACTCGTCGTGGCCGAAGAAGGACTGACCCGCACCTGCCGCCACGATCAGGCTGTCGTAGGGAAGCTCGAAGAAGACCCCGCCGGCGCTCATTGCGGTCACGGCCCGCCCCTCCAGGTCGAACGCGCTGACCTCGGCGAGCTCGACCTTGACGTTCCGGTGGCGGTGAAGCACGCCGCGCAGCGGTGGAGCGATCTCGCCCTCGGAAAGGATCCCGGTCGCCACCTGATAGAGCAGCGGCTGGAAGAGGTGGTGGTTGACGCGGTCCACCAGGGTGACCTGGACCGGCGCCCGCCGCAGAGTGCGGGCAGCGAACAGGCCGCCGAAACCTCCCCCCACGATCACGACTCGATGGGGATCGGAGTTCACGGCGTGCCCGTCGGGAACGTCCGGCCTACGCGCCCAGGCGCTCGAGCAGGTGATCGCCCACCCGGATCGCATTCGCCATCGCCGTCAACGCCGGGTTGACGGCGCCGATGCTCGGGAAGAAGCTCGTGTCCACCACGTAGAGGTTGTCGAGCTCGTGCGCCCGGCAGTCGGTGTTCAGCACAGAGCTCGCCGGATCGGCGCCGAACCGGCAGGTACCTGTCTGATGAGCGACCCCGGCCACCGGAATCTCGTTCTTCAGGTAGGCATGGTGTGGGAGCAGGTGGTGGGGGTGCATGCCGATCTGGCCGAGCATCGACTCGAGCTTTCCCAGCAGCTGCTTCTTGGGCTCGTCGTTCGAGTAGGTGTAGCTCAGCTTCACCCGACCGTCGGGACCCAGGGTGACGCGGTTCTCGGGCTTGGGCAGGTCCTCGGTCGAGAGCCAGAAGTCCACCGCATGTTCGGCGACGTTCTCGAGCGTCCACTCGGGCGCAAACTTGGTCTCGCCCGGCTTCTCGCCCCGGAACATCGGCGCCTGCGACTTGCCGACCATCTGGATGTTCCCCAAGGGGTAGTCGAACTCGTCGCCCGCGAAGTAGTAGTCGTTGAGCCCGAGCGTCTTCTGGAAGATGGTCGGGTTGGGCTCCTTCGAAAGGGCCAGCACCGCCTGGCTGTTGTGGAACATGTAGTTGCGGCCCACCTGGTCGGAGCCGTTGGCGAGGCCATTTGGATGTTTGTCGGTGGCCGAGGCGAGCAGCAGCCTGGCGGAATTGGCCGCGCCACAGGAGACGATGACGATGTCCGCCGTGTACGTCTCGGTTTCCCCGCTGCGCTCGACGACGACCTCGGTGACCGTCTTGCCACCGGCGTCGGTGTCGAGCTTCACGGCCTTCGCTCCGGTCAGAAGGGTGACGTTGTCGTGCTCAAGCGCGGGTCGCACCGAGATCACCTCTGCGTCCGACTTGGCGTGCACCAGGCAGGGGAAGCCGTCACAGTCCTGGCATCGCACGCACGTGCTGTAGGGCATGTTCGACTCGTTGAGCATCACGCCGCACGGCGCGTGGAACGGCTGGTGGCCGGCCGCGGCGAGGTCGTCGGCAAGCTGCTGGATTCGCGGTTCGTGGCTGACGGCGGGGAAGGGATACTCGCCGCTTGCCGGCGGCTCGGTCGGGTCCTCTCCTCGTGCCCCGTGGACCTGGTAGAGCCGCTCGGCCTGCATGTAGTGGGGCTCCATCTCCTCGTAGGAGATCGGCCATGCGGGAGAGATACCGTCGTGGTGCTGGATCTCGCCGAAGTCCTCGGCACGCAGGCGGTAGAGCGCGGCGCCGTATAGCTTGGTCGCCCCCCCGACGAAGTAGTGGACCTGCGGCGGGAAGGGCTCGTCCTCGTCGTCATACCAGGTGTCCTCGGACTGGTAGCGGCCGTCGGCGAAGACATCCTGGGCGAGCCAGTTCTGCGGTTCCCGGGTAAGCCAATCGCCTCGCTCGAGCAGGAGGATCCTCTTGCCGGAGGGCGCCAGCTGATGGACGAGGGTCCCGCCGCCGGCGCCGCTGCCGATCACGATCACGTCGTAGTCGCTCAGTTCGTGTACTCCTTGAGGCGCTCCGCGAGGATGATCCGAGCGGCGGCCTCGATCAGGGCAAGGTGGGAGAAGGCCTGCGGAAAGTTTCCGAGGTGGCGACCGGTGTCGGTGTCGTACTCCTCGGCGTAGAGCCCAAGCGGGGAGGCGACGCTGAGCAGCTTGTCCATCAGGTCCCGCGCTCGCTGCGCCTCTCCGATGATCGCCAGTGCCGAGACCAGCCAGAAGGAGCAGATCAGGAAGCTGCCCTCCTTGCCCGAGAGCCCGTCGTCGGTCTCCCCGGTTACGTACCGGAGCACGAAGCCGTTCTCGGTCAGGTCGTCCGCGATCGCCAGCACGCTCTTTCGCAACACCTCGTCGTCGCCGGGGAGGAAGCCGAAGATCGCGGCCAGCAGGGTGGAGGCATCGAGCGCGTCCGTCTCGTAGTGCTGGCGCAGGACGCCGTCCCTGACGCCGTGCTCGAGGATGTCCGCGCGGACCTCCTCGGCGACGGCCTGCCACTTGGCTTGCAGCTCTGCGTCGCCCGCTATCTCGCCCAGCTGCGAGGCGCGGTCCATTGCGACCCAACACATCAGCTTGGAGGAGACGTACTGCTGCGGCTTGCCGCGGGCCTCCCAGATGCCCTGATCCGGCTTCTTCCAGACCGACGTGGCGCACTCCGCCTGGGCCTGCACGACCGGCCAGAGCCGGCGCGGCAGCCGCTGGCTGCGGCGGCTGTGCAGCAGGATCGAGTCCAGTGCCGCTCCGAAGACGTCGTTCTGGCGCTGGTCGAAGGCGCCGTTTCCGACCCTGACCGGGTGCGCGCCCGCATACCCGGAGAGATCCTCCCGAAGCGACTCGGTCAGATCGCGGCGCCCGTCGATCCCGTACATGATCTGCAGAGCCCCGTCGTCATTCGCCTCGAGGTCACCCACGAACTGCATGAACTCGTTGGCCTCCCAGTCGAGGTTGAGGAAGTGGAGCGCCTGCAGGGTGAAGGTCGAATCGCGGATCCAGGTGAAGCGGTAGTCCCAGTTGCGCTCGCCGCCCGGTGTCTCGGGCAGCGAGGTAGTCAGCGCCGCAACGGTGGCGCCGGTCGGCATGTAGGTGAGTCCCTTGATCGCGAGTGCCGAACGTTGGATCGCCTCACGGAAGCGGTGGTCTGGCATCCGCGCTCCGGCGAGCCAGCCGCGCCAGTAGCTCGTCGTCTCGCCCATGCGCGCATTGGCCTCATCGATGTCCTCGGGCGATGCCAGCTCCTCGGCCCAGGAGAGACTGCAGAAGGCCTGCTCCCCCTCCTGCAGCGTGTGGCGGGCCCGCACGGTCTCGTCCTCGATGCCCAGGGGCATGCTGCTCCGCAGCCGGAGCGACACATCCCCGGATGTGGCGTCGGCGGTGTGGTGGTCGTCCCCCAGGGACCAGCTCGCCGGCTCTCGTCCGTAATCGAAGTCCGGCTCGCAGCGCATCTCCATCTCGACTGAGCCCTCGAGACAGAGCACCACCCGAACCAGCAGATGGTGGCCGTCCTCGTCGGCGGGGGCGCGGGTGTGCGGGGTGATCTTGTCCTCGTGGGTGGTGGGGCCCAACGTGAGCGCTTCACGGACCATCGCCCAGCCCGTCGGCGTATGCCAGGCGGTGTTGAGGATGTTGGTTCCCGGCTCGTAGATCCTGGCGGTAGGCACGTTGATCCCGAACGGGCCGAACCTGAACGAGCCCGCCTGCCGGTCGAGCAGGGTGCCGAAGACGCTGGGAGAGTCGAAGCGAGGGACGCAGAGCCAATCGATCGCGCCATCCGGCGCGACCAGCGCACCGGTGTGGCAGTTCGAGAGAAAGGCGTAGTCCGCGATCGGCGGGAAGGGCGAGGGCGCGGCGGCACTCTGCTCCGCTGCAGGTTTGGGCGCGCTCTTCCCCTTGGTCGGCCTCTTCGGCTTGGCGGGGCTCATGACGGGAGCCAGGGTCCGTGCCAGCCGCCGTATCCGGCGACCAGCTTGTCCGACGCCTTCGGGCCCCACGAGCCCGGCTTGTACGGGTGGACCCGCGGTGGCTTGTCGATCAACGGCGCCATGATTCGCCAGGTCTCCTCGATGTTGTCCTGCCGCGTGAAGCGCGTGCTGTCTCCAACCATCGCCGCGTGCAGGAGGACCTCGTAGGGCGTCGGTCCCTCGCCGCCCTCCCGGGCGAACTCCATGTCGAGGTTGATCTGCTCGGGCTTGGGGTTGCCGCTGCGTTGGGCATCGACGAGCAGCCGGATGCCGGTGCTCGGATAGAGCTTGATGACGAGCTCGTCCGGGTTCGGCCTATAGGCGCTCCTCGAGGCGAACCCAAGCCGAGGCGGCTCCTTGAAGATCAGCCGCAGCTCCCACTGCGTGACCGAGAGAAGCTTGCCGGTGCGGATGAAGAAGGGCACCCCGGTCCAGCGCCAGTTGTCGATCTCGAGGCGCAACGCGGCGTAGGTCTCAGTGCTCGAACCCCTCGCGACCCCCTTGACCTTCTTGTAGCCCTCGTACTGCCCGCGAACGTACCGGGCGGGGTCGGCCGCGGGTATCGCCGAGAAGACGGCGAACATCGCGTCCTTGACGCTCCGCTGGTCGCGGCTCGCCGGCGGCTCCATCGCGGTCGCGGCGACGACCTGCATCAGGTGGTTGACCACCACGTCCTGAAGGGCGCCGACCGGGTCATAGAAGCTGCCGCGGTCAGCCACCCCGAAATCCTCGGCCATCGTGATCTGAACGCATTCGATGCTGTTGCGGTCCCAGAGGGGCTCGAACATCGAGTTCGCGAAACGGAGGAACAGGATCTCCGTCAGGCCCATCAGGCCGAGGAAGTGGTCGATCCGGTAGAGCTGGTCCTCCCGGATGTACCGGTGGATCTCGGCGGCGAGATCCCGGGCCGATTGGAGGTCGTGACCGAAGGGCTTCTCGACCACCACCCGCGCGTTCTCCGTCAGCCCAGCCTTGGAGAGCCCGCCGATCGTCATCCCGAACAGGGACGGCGGGATCTCCAGATAGAAGACGGGTGTCTTGGCACCTTTGATCGCCCTCCCGACCCGCTCGTAGGTGGCGTCATCGGAGAAGTCGCCCTGCACATAGGAGAACCGCTTCGCCAGGCGGTTGAACACCTTCGGGTCGGGCTTCTCGCCCGAGGAGGTCGCGATCGCCTTGCGAGCGTGCTCGCGAAGGTCCTTGTCCGACCAATCGTCAAAGGCGACGCCGACGATCGGGCAATTCAGTAGCCCACGCGCCTCGAGCCGGTAGAGCGAGTTGAAGGTCATCACCTTGGCGAGATCGCCGGTGATCCCGAAGATGACGAAGACGTCGGCTGGGCGCTGACCGCCCGCGGCCTTCCCGGTCGCCGCGTTCTTCCGCTGTCTGGTTCCTGTCGCCATGAGCCTCAGCCTGGGCCGAGAGTGTGATCTTGCCCAGGCCCCTCTCGGTCGGCATCACCTGTTCCGGGTGAACTTGAGTTGCGAGCAACCTGTTTGCGCCCCGTTGCCTGGTGATGGTCCTAGGGCTTGCTTGCCAGATGAAAGCGGTTGCAGAAGTCGCAGCGGTAGTAGGTCATCCCCAGGCGCTCGGCCTCGACGCGAGCCACGGACTCGCTCTCGTACGCGGTCTTCGGCTTGCCATCGGAGCGGAAGTGGCTTGGGACGATGCGGCGCGTGCCCATGATCCGAGGCTACCGGGGAGAGTTAGGGGGCTCCTAGGGGCCATTCCCGATAGACAGGCCCGGCCACGGGCTTCATCGTCAACGTCATGGCAAACCAACCCAAAAACAAGAAGACAGAGAGCAAGAAAACGACCGAAGTCGGCCCGCGCCAGCCCCTGCTCCGATCCAAGAACGATCGGGTGCTCTGGGGTGTCGCCGGCGGGCTCGCGGAGCACATCGGCTTCAACGCCACCCTGGTCCGGATCGCGTTCGTCGTAACCACCCTGTTCGGCGGTGCCGGGATCCTGGCCTATCTGGTCCTGGCCGTCGCGCTCCCTGAGGACGACGGGACCGGCAAGCCGGTGCCCGAGAGCGTCTGGGCGCGCCTAGGAAAGGTGTTCGTGGTCTGCGTGCTGGTCTCGATCGGGCTCGCGGTCGCCGCGTTCCTGGCCGCCCTCAGCGCCTGGACCACCGCGACCGGCCACGGCGGGATCGTCGCCGCCGTGGTGATAGCGCTGGGCGTCGCGCTGGTGGCGTTCGCCTTCGCCCCGGACGTGCGCCGCCGCAGCACCCCGTTGCTGCTCACCACGGCGCTCGTGCTCGGCATTCCCGCGGGGGCGATCGCCGCCGGCGACATCGACATCGACGGATCGATCGGCCAGCGGACCTACACGCCGACCGCGGTGGCGGACCTGCCGGCCGACGGCTATAGGCTGGGAACCGGCCAGCTGGTGGTCGATCTCAGGGAACTGCCCTGGCAGAAGGGCAAGACCATCACGGTTTCGTCCCACCTCGGCATCGGCCAGATGATCGTCTCGGCGCCGAAGAACGTCTGCGTCGTCGGTCATGCGACCGGGAAGGCGGGTGAGCTGGTGGTGGCCGGCGAGGTCAGCCACGGGATCGATCCCGACGTCGCGCTGGGGACTCCAACCAGCGATGCACCCCGGCTCAACCTCGACGCCGACATCCAACTCGGGCAGATGGTCGTCACCGACCAGTCTCCCGATCAGGCGCAGAATGGCCGCGGCGTCGACTACGACCATCATCAGCAAGAGCTGGCGTCGCAGAGGACGGTATGCGGTAGGTGAGAAGACCAGATCTGAGCACGCTGGGGACCGGGACGGCTGTCCTGGTCCTCGGCGCGTTCCTGTACCTCCACTCGAAGGGCACCCTCGATCTCGACGCCGGCGCGTCGTTTGCGCTGCTCGGCGGCTGCATCCTCGTTGCCCTGATCGCGAGGGCGATGGGGCGCTCGGCGGCGACGGCCGACACCGGCGAGCGGGACACGCTGGCCATCGCTCCGGCCCTCAGCCCCGAGACAAGCCGCGCCTCGAAGCTGGGCCTCGCCGTCGGCACGCTCCTCGGGGCCGGCCTGATCGTCCTCTGGCTGACCGGCGTGATCGAGTTCGCGGGCCGGGTGGCCCTCGCCGCCCTGGTCGTCGCGGTTGCCCTGACTCTGATCTCGGCGCCGTTCTGGCGGGCGACGTTCAAGCGCCTGGGAGCCGAGCGGGTGGCCCGTGCCCGCGCGGATGAGCGCGCGGACGTTGCCGCGCACCTCCACGACTCGGTCCTCCAGACCCTCGCGCTGATCCGGAAGCGCTCCGACGATCCCGAGCAGGTCGGGAGGCTCGCGCGCCGCCAGGAGAGGGAGCTTCGCGACTGGCTCTCCGATACCGAGCCGAGCAGGCCTGACGAGCGTCTCGCCGACGCGCTCCGCGCGGCCGCCGCTGACATCGAGGACTCACACGGCGCTCCCATCGAGGCGGTGGTCGTCGGCGATGCGGAGCTCAACGAGCGGCTCGAGGCGCTCGTCGCGGCGAGCCGTGAGGCGCTCACCAACTCCGCCAAGTTCGCGTCTGATGGGGGACCGGTGCGCCTCTACGCCGAGATCGAGAAGAGCGGCGCGCATGTCTTCATCGACGATCGCGGGCCGGGCTTTGACCCGGAGTCCATACCGGCCGATCGCCGCGGCGTCCGCGAGTCGATAATCGGTCGCATGGAGAGATACGGCGGGACCGCGGAGATCCGCAGCGATCCGGGCGACGGCACGGAGGTCGAGCTGACGATGAGAGCGGGCCGATGAGCACCCCTTCGGTCGTGATCGTCGACGACCACGCCATTTTCCGGGCGGGCGTCAAGACGGAGCTCGGAGAGGGAGTCGAGCTGCTTGGCGAGGCCGAGTCGGTCGAGGATGCGGTGCGTGCTATCGCCAAGCTGGAGCCCGACGTGGTCCTGCTCGACGTGCACATGCCCGGCGGCGGCGGGGTTGAGGTGATCCAGCAGGTGGCCAAGCAGAGGCCCCACCAGCGGTTCCTCGCCCTCTCGGTCTCCGACGACCCGCAGGATGTGATCGCGATCGTCCGAGCCGGGGCCCGCGGGTACGTGACCAAGACGATCACCGGAGAGGAGCTCGCCGACGCCGTGAAGCGCGTCCGCGACGGCGACGCCGTCTTCTCACCGCGCCTGGCAGGCTTTGTCCTCGACGCGTTCGCCGGTGACCTGCCAGCCGATCAGGTCGACCCCGAGCTCGACCAGCTCACCGCGCGCGAGCGCGAGGTGCTCCGCTACATCGCCCGCGGCTACCTCTACAAGGAGATCGCCCTGCGCCTCAGCATCTCGGTGAAGACCGTGGAGGCGCACGTCAGCTCGGTGCTGCGGAAGCTGCAGCTCTCGAACCGCCACGAGCTCAGCCGCTGGGCGGTCAGCCGCCGACTGGTCGACTAGAGCAGCGGCAGACCCTCGCCCAACGACGCGACGGCCGCGTCGGCACCGGCCTCCTTCAGTTCCTCCACCGTGTACTCGCCGGTTGCGACGCCCACCACCCGGATGCCGGCGCCGTGCCCCGCCTCGACGTCGCGCGGCGTGTCGCCGCAGGAGAAGCAGAGGTCGCGATCGAAGCCGTCGCCGTAGATCCGCTCGGCGCGCTCGAGCGCCTTCTTGGTGAGCTGGGTGCGGTCCGGCGAGTCCGAGCCGTAGCCGCCGAAGGAGAAGAAGCGGTTGAGATCGGCGCGCGCCAGCTTGACGTGGGCGGCCTCCTCCACGTTGCCGGTGGTGAGGCCGAGCAGGATCCCGTCCGCGTGGAGTCTCTCCAGCAACTCCACGACGCCCTCCTTGACCACGAACCCCGGGGAATTCTCGACCTCCTCCGGCAGATAGTCGAGGCGGCGGCGCATCACCGCCTCGGCCTCCTCCGGCGTCGGCTCCCGGCCGATCGCCTTCTCGAATACGACCCTGCCGACCTCCGGATCGGGAACCCCCTTCCCCGTCACGGCCGGAACGTCCACGTGCACACCCTGGAGCTCCTCGAAGGCCCGCTTCCAGGCGCGGTCGCTGGCGCCGCCGGTGCTGATCAGCGTGCCGTCGATGTCGAAGAGGACGGCCTGCGTCCCTGACTCGGCCATCAGGCGGCCGAGGCCTCGAGCACCGCCCGGCGGATCGCGGTGGCAGACCGGCGGATGTCGTCCTCGCTCGTGCGCCAGTTGCAGACCGAGATCCGGATCGCCGGCCGCTCGCGCCAGCTCGTGCCCGCCAGCCAGCACGTCCCATCGCGCTGGATCCGCTCGACCGCATCTGTGGTCAGCTCGCCTGACTGGTCACCGACGATCGCGACGAGGACCTGATTGATGACGACCTCGTTGAGCACCTCGAGAGCCGGATCGCCGTCGAGCTCGGCCGCCATCAGCCGGGCCATCGACGAGCAGCGCTCGACCAGCTCCGCCACGCCGTTTCGCCCCAGGGAGCGCAGGGCGGCGTAGAGCACGAATCCCCGCGCACGCCTCGACGACTCGGGCACGTAGTGGTAGGAGTCGCGAGCGTCGCGCGCAGCCGTCAGGTAGGGCGCGCTGATCGCCATCGCGCCGCTCAGGGCGTCGGGATCGGCGACGGCGATGAAACCGCAGTCGTAGGGGACGTTGAGCCACTTGTGCGCGTCGGTCGACCAGGAATTGGCCCGCTCCAGTCCCTCGGTCAGGGAATCGAACTCGGGGCTGGCGGCCGCCCAGAGCCCGACGGCCCCGTCGATGTGGAGCCAGGCCTCGTGCCGACCGCAGATCTCCGCGATCGCGGGGAAGGGATCGAAGCAGCCCGTGTTCACCTCGCCGGCCTGCGCGCAGACGATCGCCGGTCCCTCCCCTCGGTCGAGCTCTGCGGCGAGGGCCTCGGGGTCCATGCGACCCGCCTCGTCGGTTCCAACCCGGATCGCCCGCTCCGCCCCCAGCCCGAGCATCCGCAGCGCCAAGAAGATCGTCGCGTGCGCATGCTCGCCGACCAGCACGCGTACCTCCGGTGCTCCGTTCAACCCGTTCGCCTCGACATCCCAGCCGCGTCGCTCGAGAACCGCGTGGCGGCCGGCTGCGATCCCGGTGAAGTTCGCCATCGTCCCGCCGGTCGTGAGCCCGAAGGCGGCACTCGACGGCAGGCCGAGAAGGTCGAGCACCCAGCGGCCCGCGACATCCTCGGCGACCCCGGCCGACGGTCCGCAGACATAGAGGCTCGCGATCTGGTCCCAGGCCGTCGCCATCCAATCCGCGCCCATCGCCGCCGGCAGCGCGCCGCCGATGACAAAGCCGAAGTACCGCGGACTGCCGAGGGCGATCAGCCCGGGCTCGGCTGCGTCGGCGAGCTGCTCGACCACGGTCGCTGCGTCTTCACCCTGATCGGGGAGCTTTCGATCGAGCAACGAGCGGAGCTCCTCCGTGCTCGCCTCCTCGCGCACCGGACGCTCCGGAAGCTCGGCCAAGTAGCGGCGGGCCCGCTCGCCGGCCACCTCCAGCACGCGCTCGTATCCGTCCAGGCCCACCTCACCCACCCGAACGGTTCGCGCGGTAGCGGCGGATCAGGTTGTTGGTCGATGAGTCGTGGTCGAGCTTCGGCTCCTCGGGAGCCTGGAGCTCGGGAATGATCTTCTTCGCCAGGACCTTGCCCAGCTCGACGCCCCACTGATCGAAGGAGTCGATTTCCCAGATCGCGCCCTGGGTGAAGACGCTGTGCTCATAGAGCGCGACCAGCGTGCCGAGGGTGTGCGGGGTGAGGCGGTCGGCGAGGATCACGTTGGAGGGCCGGTTTCCCTCCATCACCCGGTGGGGCACGATCGGATCGGGGGTGCCCTCGGCCGTGACCTCCTCGGGTGTCTTGCCGAAGGCCAGCGCCTCCGGCTGAGCGAAGACGTTCGACATGAGCAGGTCGTGGTGATCGCCGAGCGGATTGAGGGTGTGCATGAAGCCGATGAAGTCGGCTGGGATCAGCCTCGTCCCCTGGTGGATCAGCTGGTAGAAGGAGTGCTGGCCGTTGGTCCCCGGCTCGCCCCAGAAGATCGCGCCGGTGTCGTAGTCGACGCGGGCGCCATCGAGGGTGACGTGCTTGCCGTTCGACTCCATGGTGAGCTGCTGCAGGTAGGCGGGGAAGCGGTGCAGGTACTGGTCGTAGGGGAAGACGCCGCAGGTCTGCGCGTCAAAGAAGTCCGTGTACCAGACGGCCAGCAGGCCCAGAATCGAGGGCAGGCTCCGGCCGATGGGAGCCTCAACGAAGTGTTCGTCGACGGCGTGGAAGCCGGCCAGCATCTCGCCGAAGGAGTCGGGGCCGATCGCCAGCATCGTCGAGAGGCCGATGGCCGAGTCCATCGAGTAGCGGCCGCCGACCCAGTCCCAGAAGCCGAACATGTTGTCGGTGTCGATGCCGAACTCGCTGACGCCCTCGGCGTTCGTGGAGACGGCGACGAAGTGCTTCGCGATCGCGTCCTCCGACCCCAGCTTCGCCAGCGTCCACTCGCGCGCGGTGTGGGCGTTGGTCATCGTCTCCAGCGTGGTGAACGTCTTCGAGGAGATGATGAAGAGCGTCTCCTCGGGGTCCAGGTCCCTGGTCTTCTCAGCGAAGTCCGTGCCGTCGACGTTGGAGACGAAGCGGAAGGTCATGTCACGGCGCGCGTAGTGGCGCAAAGCCTCGTAGGTCATCACCGGGCCGAGGTCCGAGCCGCCAATGCCGATGTTGATCACGTTGCGGATCGGCTTGCCCGTGTGCCCCTTCCAGTCCCCCGATCGGATCCGCTCGGAGAAGGCGGACATCCGGTCGAGCACCTCGTGGACCTGCTTGACGACGTCCTCGCCGTCGACCACCAGCGAGCGGTCCTTCGGCATCCGCAGGGCGACATGGAGGGCGGCCCGATCCTCGGAGACGTTGATGTGCTCGCCACGGAACATCGCGTCGCGGCGCTCGGCGACACCGCACTCGTCGGCGAGCTCGGCGAGCAGCCGAAGCGTCTCGTCCGTGATCCGGTTCTTCGAGTAGTCGAGGAAGAGGCCGGCGCCCTCGGCCACCAGGCGCTCGCCCCGGTCCGGGTCCTCCGCGAAGAGGTCACGGAGGTGGCGCTCCCCGATCTCTCCGTGATGCTTCTCGAGGGCCTTCCATGCCTTGCGCTTCCGCAGCTCGGGTTCCGCCGCCACGCGCCGCAGCCTATCCCCACGCTCGCGAGCTTAGGCGTGCTCCTGCAGCAGCGCGATCGCCTCCTGGCGATCCCGCACTCCGAGCTTGCGGACGGCTTCGGCGCTGTGCCGGCGAATGGTGACCGGCGAAAGCTTCAGGCGCTCGGCGATGTTGGGTCCGCTGAGACCGTCGCACATCAGTTGCAGGACCTCCCACTGGCGTCCGGTCAACGTCGCGCGGCCCCGACCGCCCGCGACGACGCGGTGCCGACCAAGCATCTGCAGGTCCTGCACCAGTTCGGCCACGAGGAGCCGCGGGATCGCCGCCTCGCCTGCGAGCGCGCAGCGAAGTGCCTGCCCGATCCGGTCCGGGTCCATGCTCTTGACCAGATAGCCTGAGGCACCGGCCCGGATCGCGTCGATCATGTTGTCGCGATCCGCGGAAGCGGTCAGCACCACCACCGCCGTCTCAGGGAGCCGCTGGGAAACCTCTCGAACGACACGGATCCCGCCTCCCGAGATGAAGAGATCGACGAGACAGAGTCGCGGCCGCTCCCGGACGGTTACCTCGATTGCGGTCTCGGCGTCGGCGGCCTCCGCCCTGACATCGAAACCGGCGTCCTCGAGCAGTCTGCGCAGCGAAGCCCGCGTCATCGGCTCGTCCACGACCAGGACGATCCCCGGCGGGGACGCCGCCTCCTCTCCCGAATTCATCGACAATGAGTCTCACCGGGTGCCCTTGGTATGTCAATCCCCTGTATTTGCAGGAAATTCACCTGCTTTTCGGGTTCCCCGGCCGGCTCCGCTCATCCCGGGTCAGCCCCCGCTTGAGGCCCCGGCGGCCCGACGGTAGAGTGGTCCCCGAGTCAAGAAGGACGGGTTTCCGGTGAACTCGGCAGGGGGCGGACCGCCAACTCGAGGCTTTGCATTGCCCGTGTCGATCATCGCCCTGCTTCTGACGCTGACCGCCTTCGCTGCGACTGCCGACCCGTCGGGCGCGGGAGGCAAGCACCGCATGGCCCTCGCACCCGTGGATGGGGGATCCGACTACTACGCGAGGTTCCACAACGAGCTCCCGGCCAGCGCCTCGTACTTCCCGATCGGCGTCTGGTTCGAGAGCGTGGTGTCCCAGGCCGACGTGAACCAGGACAGGGCTGCCGGGCTCAACCTCTATGTCGTCCTCACCGCGAACTCGAATCTCTCCCTGGTGCAGGCGAACGGCATGCGCACCCTCCTCCAGCAGGATGAGTGGGGAACCGTCGCCCCGGCCCGAGCGAGCCCCGCGGTGTCCGGATGGGTGCTGGGAGACGAGATCGACATGCAGCTGTCCCCGGCGGCCGGCTACGCCTCGCTCAACCAGATCCTCGGCTCGCTGCCGGCCGACAGGCGCCTCCGCTACAGCAACTACGGAAAGGGGGTCTCCTTCTGGCTGACGGACGCCGAGGCCGCGCGTTACGTCAACGATTTCCAGAACGTCGTTTCCGACGACAACTACTGGTTCACCGACGAGAACATCTGCGCCGGGACCGAGGGCGGCCAGCTGATCGCGGGCGGGGCCGACCTGAGCCCGGCGGAATGCCACCGGGCGGCGAACTACGGCGCCACCGTCAGAAGGCTGCGCGCCCTCGAAAGCCCGGCGGCATCGAAGCCGGTCTGGGCGGTCGTCGAGCTCGGCCATCCGGCGAGCGAGGACGACTGGCCGACGATCACCCCCGCGCAGGTCCGCGCGGCCGTCTGGCAGAGCCTGATCGCGGGAGCGCGGGGCATCGTCTACTTCAACCACTCGTTCGGTGGGCCCCACCAAACACAGCACATCCTCAGGGAGGGCACGGCCGCCGGCTCCCCCTACGCACCGATCCGGTCGGTGGTCACGGCCACCGACAGGCAGATCCAGGGTCTGGCTCGGGTTCTCAACTCTCCCACGGTCACGTCGGGCTGGTCGCAGGGACCTGGAACCACGGCAATGGTGAAGTGGGACAAGGGCCACAAGCGGTGCACCTCCAAGAGGAAGAGAGGGAGGTGCAAGAGGACGAAGGGGCATCTGTACGTGTTCGCCGGCTCGGCGGGATCGTCCGTCACGGGAAGGTTCTCGCTGCCCTGCGTCGGCAGGGCCAAGGCCGTGGTTGTGGGCGAGAACCGGGCCATCCGGATTCGGAGGGGGACCTTCAGCGACGGGTTCGCCGACGGAAACGCGATTCACATCTACCGAATCAAGGGCGGATCGACCTGCGGCCTGGCGCGCAAGGGCAAACGGAGCAGCGGCTGAGGCCCGGCTCAGGCGCTGCTGGCGGCTCTGCGGGCGCGGCGTGACTGCTCGTGGTGCCCGGAGTTGTTCGTTGTCGGGCTGTTCGTGGCGGCGCCGTGGATCGAGCCCTCGATCTCCGGCTCCTCAGGCGGCTCTCGCTTGGTCCACTCCGCTCGCAGCGTGGCCAGGCCCTCCGCGGCGGAGATGACCACGAACAGCAGGACCACCCCCAGGACGAAGACGCCGATCAGAGCCCGGAGCTTCCCGCTCACCTTCTGGCTGGCGGTGTCCGGGGCATCGATCAGCTCCGACTTGATCCGATAGTGAGGGGCCACGCCCCGAGACGCCTGCAGGTTCTCGAGCTCGCGATTGAGCGCAGCCCCGACGAGCTCCGCCGTCCGAATGGCCTGGGGTCCGGAGGATCCCACCCCCGTGACACCCAACATCAGGCTCGAGTAGCCGTAGGTCGATTGGACGGGCGCCACCGTGTAGCGGGAGTCGGCACCCTGCTTCACCAACGCCTGGCGCTCCACGTCGTTGCTCAGGATGCTCGACAGCAGGCCGACGACGACCGACTGGTCGGAGAAACGGGTGAACGGGTTGTCCGGGTCGATGCGCCCGAGAGCGGGCTTCTGGGCGATCTCCTCCGGCGTCGGCGGCGACGGAGGGTTGATCAGGATGTAGCTGGAAGACGCCTCGTAGACCGGGGGCTTGAGCACGACCATGTAGATCGCGCCGAGAAGGGTGAGGGCGATCACGGGCAGGGTCGCGATCCGATAGCGCCAGATCTTCCTCGCGATCATCAACAGATCCATGATGAGCCTCCTGTCGAGAGCAGCGCTCGGGTGCCCGCGGCCGGCGCGGCGAACGCGGATCCGGCGTCGGGAGGGGTGGTCGTCGACGACCGGGCGGTGACCGCGAGCCGCCATGCGGCCCCGATCAGGCCGACCACGAGGGCCTCGACGTTGGCGAACATCGGAAACGACAGCGAATCGAACGTGAACGAGCAGACGGTCCCCGCCAGCGCGGCGCCGGCCAGCGCGGCGCAGAGCAGGCGCAGCTCGGGGTCGCTGCTCCTTCGGCGCGCGCTGAAAGCCACGATCACCGGCACCACGAAGAAGATCGTCAGGGCGGCAACGCCGACCAAGCCGAGCTCGATCGCGGTCTTCAGAAACTGGTTGTCGAGAATGTCAATTGCGTTGTCCGCGATGTAGGTCCCGCCGCCGCGGCCGAACAACGGGGCCTTCTGGACGAACGCCTCGACCAGCGGGTAGTCGCTCACCCGGGTCGCCACCGACGGATCGCTGGTCCCTGCCGTGAAGAAGGACGTCAGCGTCCCGATCACGCCGGGGGCGGACATGAAGACCGCCACCAGGCCGAGCGGCACGGCGAAGAGCGCGACCAGCCGCTGGCGCACCGGCATCAGCACCACGAGCACCGCGAGCGCCAGGCCGACCGAGATGATGGCCGACCGAGATACCGACGTTGGGATCGCGAGCGCGATCAGGCCCACCGTCGCCCACCGGCGACGTGCGCTCCGCTCGACGTCGTAGACCGCGAGGTAGACGGCCAGAGGGAGCAGCATCCCGGCCACCACCCCGAGCTCGATCGGGTAGATGGCTGTCCCGGAGACCCGGTTGAGCCCGTCACGGACCAGGATCCCGGCGTTGTCGTAGTTGAGCGAGAAGCCGGGCAGGTCACGCAGATAGACCGCCAGGTCCAGGTTGAGCCAGAACTGCAGCGTCGCCACCACACCGGCGAACGCGCCACCCCAGCAGAGCGCCCTCAGTACCCGGCGTATGTCGCTCAGAGAGCTGACCCACTCGGCGGCGACCAGCGCCACGCCGGAGATCACCGCGAGTTGCATCAGCTGGCGGTCGGCGCTCGCCAACTCGGGCACCGTCAGGATGCTCCGATTCATCAGCACATAGGAGGCGAGCACGGACAGCCAAAGCAGGCAGAGCACGATGCGGATCGGGTTTCGGTGCTCCGACAGGCTGTGGAGGCCGAGCATGATCGCGGCGAGGTAGGCGGCGAAGGCGAACATGCCGACCAGGGCGGCGGCGTAACCGCCCGCGCCGATCGCCTTGATCACCGCGTCCGACGGAATCAGCATCACCGTCAGCGCGAAAAGCTGAAGCAAGACGACGACCTGCGAACGGGAGGCGACGGAACGAGCCTCCCCGAAGGTTGCGCCGGATCGGTAGACAGCGCTGGTCACCTCAAATCCGCCCTCGAGCTCTCGTCCCGCTCCCACCGCCCGCCCGCAGGCGAGGGTGCGGACATCTGAGGAAGCGCCAGCGCGAGCCGTGCTCCCGCGCTGAAGGCGGCGTAGGTCGCCGCGTCGAGCGCCGCTGCAGGGCCGGCCAGGCCGGCGCCCGCGAGGTCTCGGAGCGTCGAGCCGACGGTCTCCGGGGCGCGGTTGCGGAGATCGGGTGCGCGCGCGGGCTCCCTCTTTCCCCGGTAGGTACGACCGAGCACCCGCAGCAGATCGCGGCTGCGGCGCGGGACCGTGACCACCACCGGCGCACTGTCGACGATCTCGACCTCCTCCGCGGCAAACAGCCGATCCACCCAGAGGTCGTCCGCCACCACCTCAGGGAACACGCCGAATCGCCCGCGCCCGCTCTCCGAGAGCCCGTAGACCCCGGCCCCCCAGAGCGAGCCGAGGACGGCGGGAACGCGGGATCGGGCGCGGTAGTAGCTGCGCACGAGCGGCGAGGCCCTGTCGATCTCGTATCGAATCGGCGGTCTGGCGGCGAGCACCCCGTTTCGCAGTCGCTCCAGCACGATGCGGGCCGCCGCCCCAGGCATGAGCACGTCGGCGTCCAGGTACAGGCGCGGGAACGTCCTCGCCGCCGCGTCTCCGCTGCGCAGGGCGGCGGGCTTGGACGCGGCCGGCAACTCGAGGACGCGGACCGAATGGCCGCAGGCCCGCGCGAGCGATGCGGTGTCGTCCGTGCAGCCGTTGCAGACCACGACGACGTCCAGCTCATCCGGCTCGAAGCCTGCGAACAGGGCGTCCAGAGTGCGCCGGATGACCCGGCCCTCATCGTGTGCCGGGATCACGACTGAGCCCAGCGGATCCGGGATATGGGCGAAGTTCATTCGATCTTTCCTCGCCCGATGAACGAATCATGGGACGAGGATCTTCTGGCCGATCGCCGAAATCGTTCTCGGGCGATCACCCGGGCGGCCCGGCCGCGGTTGCAACGGCCAGCAAATTGTCCCGATAGCGCGGGATCCGACGCAGCGGAGCACCAACCGACGACAGCACCCTGTCGACCGGGTCGTTCGGCGTGTGCGGGAAGTTGCCGGAGCTCGACTGCGAAGTCGCGGAAACCAGCCCTCTGGAACTGCCAGGAGAGATGCTCGGCCGAGTACTCGAGCACATGGCCGAAGCCCCTCTCCCCGGGGAGATCGAAGTGGTCGAACAGGGGGCGCCCGCGGAATAGGTAGACGACATTTCGCAAGCGGTAGAGGTTCGGGGTGGAGCAGAGCAACAGCCCCTCGTCTCTGAGGAGCATTCGCAGGCGCCGGAGCGCGATATGGCCCGGCACCGGCAGGTGCTCGATGACCTCGGAGAAGAAGATCGCGTCAAATCGCTTCTCGGTCGGCGGATCGTCCCGGGCGAGGTCCCACCGGAACGCGTCGATCCCGTGTGCGCGCAGACCGGCGAAGCATCCCGGCTGGACGTCCGCCACGGACCCCCTGTCGCCCCAGAGCGTGACGGCCAGATATGCCAGCTGGCCGCCTCCGACTTCGAGCACGTCCAGAGTTCTGTCCGGTGCACGCTCTGCGAAGCGCTGGAGTATCGCGGCGTAGCGGGTGCGGTAGCGCGGGTAGTAGCTCGGCTCCTCCTGCCACCTCAAGCTCACCAGCTTCCCGAAGGCACCGTCGAACGCCGCCTGGTCGAACTCCCGCATCGGTCAACCTCCAGGGGCGACGCTCGCGCGAACGCCGGAGAGCGCGCGTCGGCGCACGTCCGGCTCGGTGTCGGATTGAGAGGAGATCATCACGGCCACGTCGTGCGGCTGCAGGGAACGGACGAACTCTGGGACGGAGGCGTGCGCCATCGGTTCAGGGCCCCAGTGGCTGTTGCACAGCATGGAGTCGGCGGGGATGACTTTCGCGGACGCTCCGAGCACCCCGTCCACGAAGACGCCGTAGAGGATGAACTCGGAGATGTGCAGCTGGGAGGCGATCGCGTCGAGCCAGGGTCTGCCATTGACGTCCTCGATCCGGTCCCGCAGCGCCAGCACCACCCGGCGGTCCCAGACGTTGAATGCGCTGATGTAGTCGGGCAGCGGCGGCGGGCCGGCCGGCCGCAGGCCCAGCAGACGACGGGCGGCCTCGTGCCAGCGCAGATGACGGGGCAGGCGCTCATCCACGGCGTCGTCGCTTCGATAGAAACGCACCAGCTCGCCCCTTCGGAAGGTGTCAATCGTCACCGGGCGCACCAGGACCACGTCCGAATCGGCCAGGACCAGCAGCTCGGCGTCGAGCTTCGTGACCGCGGCGAACTTGACGATCTGCTGCATCACCCAGCCCCGAACCGGCGGATAGGGGCGGCGCGGATCGAGCCAGGCGTTGAAGGTCTTCACGGGCAGCATCCGACGCGGCAGGAGCTCCTCGACCGTCCATACGTGGGTGCGTGGTCCGCGGAGCGGCGCGAACAGCTCCCGGTCCCAGCGCGGGACCACGAGATGGTGGTCGACGTCGGGCGCCGTCCACTCGAGCACCGAGCGGTTCAGCTCGCGGCACAACTGGAAATCCGGCGCATAGCTGGGCGTGAGGACGGCGAAGCTGCTCATCGTTGGCTCAACAGATGAACGCTTCGACGAGCGAGGATCTTCTGCCTGGCTCTCCCCTGCCCGGTCGTCGCCGAGGGAGCGGAAAACCGCGCCGCCCCCACTCGTTGGTGGCCCCGAGGTGACTAGCGCGTGACACAGGTGGTCAAGGACAGTGCCCCGTTCGGAGTTCCGGCCGCCGCAACGACAACCCCGGTGACCGTGGATGCGGTGATCGTCGCGTACAACAGCCGCGACACGCTTCGCGCCTGCGTAAGACCGCTCGCCGCGCTCCCGTGGGTCAACGTCACGGTCGTCGACAACGCGTCGCCCGACGACTCGGCTGCGGCGGTCGCCGATCTCCCGATTCGCACCATCAGGACGCCGCGAAACGGCGGGTTCGCCTACGGGTGCAACCTCGGGACCGCTGCCGGCGCGGCGGAATTCGTCCTCTTCCTGAACCCCGACGCGACGATCGAGCCCGCGAGCCTGAGGACCCTCGTCGACGCCCTTCGCGAGGATCCGGACCTCGGAGGGGTGGGACCACGGACCCTCGGCGACCGGGGTCAGCTCCAGCTGACCCAGCGCCGGTTTCCCCGCCTGCGCTCCACCTACTCCCAGGCTCTGGGCCTGCATCGGGTCGCCCCGCAAGCAAGCTGGGCCGGCGAGGTGATCAGCCGGCCGGCCGACTATGCCCGGCCGGGCAATCCGGACTGGCTCTCAGGAGGATGCGTGCTGATGCGCAGGGCCGCGCTCGACGAGGCCGGCGGCCTGGACGAGGGCTTCTTCCTGTACTCAGAGGAGACGGACCTGTTCCGTCGCCTGCGGGACAGAGGGTGGTACGCACGCTTCGAGCCGCGCGCGACGGCGTACCACAAGTGCTTCGGATCGGCGCCGCGTGAGAGCACGGCCCCGATCCTCGCATCCAGCCGGGTGCGCTACGCGCGCAAGCATCACGGCTCGCTCGTCAGCCTCCTGGAGGCGATCGGTGTGGCGATCGACGCACTCACCCGCGCGGCCGCCTGGGCACATCGTCCCGCGCGTCGTCGCGGGCACCTGGCGGCCGCGCGAGCGGCACTGGGCGCAATCCACCGGCCGGAAAGCGCGCCATGAGCTCGACGGCCGCGCACGCAGCAGGGCCTGCGACGAGGCGGGTTCGAGCTCGTGCGGGCATCCGAGGCTCTTGCGGAACTCGGTCGGTCCCTGGCGCCGGTCGAGGCCGAGGCCGCGACGTTCCTCGCCCTGGAGGACGGGCTCTCGGACTGGCGCACTCCGCGTACCGCCGCCGATCTGGGCGCGCGATTTCCCGCGCTGCTCCGCACTGCCCAGGCCCGCCTCGGAAGCACTACTCGAGCGCAGCATCTACAACCGGGCGCTGGTGGCTCACCTCGCGTCGCGGCTGCACTTCCGCCTGGACGGACTCGCGCTCCCGACCGACGTCAAACGCCGGATACCGCCCGCCCTCGATCGCCTGCACTCCTTTCTCAGCGAGGAGCACCCAGGCTATGGGCTCGGCGACGACCACTTCCTGAGAGACGTGCGGTTTGCCGCGGGCTGGACGGTCCCCTGCGGCTCGGAGGTGATCGATCTCCGCACTCGCATCAGCTTGCCCGCCTCCGCCCTCATCGCGCTCAAGGCCAGGGCGCCCCGGCTCGCGGTGCGCACGTTGAGGCCCGGGGAGGCCGTCGCCTGGTTCTCCCCGCACACGGATTCGCGATATCTCGACGAGTTCGACGAGGCCGGTTGGGAGAGCACCTACATGAACGTCGCTTCGCTGCTGCGCAGGCACCCTGACGTCGCGGGCATCGCCGCATACAGCTGGTTCTTCGACCCGCACCTCGAGCAGGTCAGTCCGCGGCTCAGCTATCTGCGCCAGCGCCCGCTCGAAGGCGGCGCTCTGCTGATACGCGGGCACACCTCCGAGTTCGACATCGAGAACGCGACCGCGAAATCACCGACTCGAAGGCGGCTCTACGAAGCCGGCGAGTACGTTCCGGTCGCCCACAGGATGGTCTGGCTGAGGGCGGACATCCTGCGCTGGGCCGAGATCACCCATGGCGCCACCGGCTGACCCGTCATGCCATCTGGGCGGTATCGCGAAGCCAGTCCCGTCCCCCGCGCAGGGCTGGCATCAGCTCGAGCTCGGCCCCGATCCGCCAGGTCGCGTAGCCGTCCAGCCTGACACGGTTCCAAAGGCGGCCCGAGCTCCCCGTCGGATGGTGTCGCGACTCGGCCAGGAAGGAGGCGTCGTGCCCGGATTCGCGCAGCACTCGCTCGATCATCGGCGTGGCGTCGTCGCGGCGCCCATAGGGGTAGCTGAAGGCCCGAACGCGCCGGCCGCTCAGCGACTCGAGCCGGCGGGCGTTCTCGACGATCTGCTCGTATGCGGCCTCCTCGTCGGGAAACGTCCGGCAGAAGAGGTGGCTACGGGTGTGATTCGCGACCTCACAGCCGTCCTCCGCCAATCCCGCCAGGTCCTGCGGATCGAGGAACAGCCCGCTCTCGGCTCGCAGCGCGGCCTGGTCGAGCTCAAAGCGCGCCGCCAACTCAACGCCGAGCCCCAGGCTGCGGCTGTACGGCATCGCCGCGACCAGATCAAGAAGCTGCAGGAAGGTGCGCGGCGGGCGGCGCGTGCGGATTGAGCGCCGCCGCCAGCCGCTCGAGGCCGACGCTCGCACACAGGTACGAGAGCAGGTTGTCGAGCGGCAGGATGCAGGGGTCGAGGCATGCCCCGGTGACGAACAACACGCTGGGGAGGCCGAGCCGTCGCAGGACGGGGAGCGCCGTTTCGACGAACGATCGGTATCCGTCGTCGAAGGTGAGCAGCAGCGGTCGACGTGGCAGGTTCCCGGAGAGAACGGCGTCCAGGCCGACTATCTCGTAGTCGTGCGCCATCCTGCGAATGTGGGCCTCGAAGACCGCCGGCGTGGTGCTCACCGCAAGCCGATCGACCAGCGAGGAGAGCCGGCTGGTGATGTGGTGGTAGAGGACGACGCGCAGAGGCGGTCGCGCCTGGGAGCGAGTGGGTGCGAATCTCATCGACCCGGGAATGAAGTGAGGTTTTTCACTCTTCCCTTACAACGGCTGGCGCGGGCAGAGCTTCCGGGGCGATCGTGATTCGGCACGTGAGAATCGCCCCTCCCGAGACGTTGATCAATGGATGTCGGCAACGTCATCCAAGCTCCCGGAGCTCAGTGACAACGAGGTCCAACGCCTGCCGAGTGGGTTCCGTCCGGCATTCAGGCGCGAGCAGGCGTCGGTCATGGGCCTGCCCTTGGACAGGGTCGATCAGGGCGACCTCGTCCAGCTCTTCCTGGAGGGTGTCCGTGCCGGAAAGGGTGGATGGATCGTTACGCCGAACCTCGACGTCCTTCGGCAGTTCAGAGCGGATGCCGGGAGCCGAGAGCTCGTCCTGGCTGCCAGCCATCGGGTGGCGGATGGCCAGCCGATCGTCTGGGCCTCGCGGCTGGCCGGTACACCGGTGCCGGAGAGGGTTCCCGGCAGCGATCTCGTCCTGAGCCTGCCGGAGGCCGCCGCCCGCGCCGGGGTGCGCGTCTTCCTGCTCGGTGGAAACCCAGGCGTGGCCGCGGACGCCGCTCGCCGGCTCCAGGCTCTGAATCCGGGGCTTCAGCACGTCGGCTCCTACTGCCCGCCCTTCGGATACGAGGACGATCCGGGCGAGCTGGACAGGATCAAGGACGCCCTGCGGACTGCGCGGCCAACATTGGTCCTGATCGGCCTCGGCTTTCCGAAGCAGGAGCGGCTGATCCAGGCTCTCAGGCCCGAGTTCCCGGAGGCGTGGTTCGCCGGCGTCGGGATCTCGCTCAGCTTCCTGACAGGAGACCAGTCGCGTGCGCCGACCATGCTGCAACGCCTCGGGCTCGAGTGGATCGCACCGCCTCCTGCACGAGCCTCGTCGCCTCTTCAGGCGATACGTGGTGTGGGGGCTCCCCTTCAGCCTCAGGCTGTTCGGCTGGGCGCTGGCACATCGGCTTTGGGGACACTGAGATCAGCGGTCGGGCGAACGGCTATCTGGAGACCGACGAGGGCCTCGTCGTGGTCGTCGCCGGAACCTCGTGGGACGGAATCTGGCAATCGGAGCGTCACGTCGCGATGCACCTGGCGGAGCGCCAGCCGGTGCTCTGGGTCGACCCGCAGATCTCGCACCTGAGCCCGATGCGCAATCCCACGGCCACCAGGGCTCTGCGCGGCGACCGCCTGCGCCCGGTGGCCCCGAACATCATCCGGCTCACGCCGGTGACGGTCCCCGGTGTCACACGGCCGTTGCTGCGCGATCTCGCAACCCGCCAGGCGCGCCGTGCGGTGCGCCGGGCCGTCCAGGCGATCGGGGCGAGCGTTCACACCGTTCTCGTCTCCTCGCTCAACGACATGCTCGACGTCGTCCCGTCGGCGCAGCGCGTGTTCTACGGGACCGATGACCACATCGCCGGAGCCGGCCTGACCGGAACCGATGTCCGCTGGCTGCGGCGATGCACCCGTCGCCAGCTGCAGGGCGCAGACCTCGTCCTGGCGACCTCGCCGGTGCTGCAGAGCAAGTGGTCGGCATACCGACCGGACATCGAGATGATTCCGAACGGCTGTGAGGCCGAGCACTTCGCCACGGCGGATCGCGCCCCTCCCCCCCAGGACGTTCATCTGGAGGGGCCCGTTGCCGGCTTCATCGGGCATATGTCGGAGCGGATAGATCTGGCGATGCTCGAGGCGGTCGCGTCGTCGGGAGTCTCGCTGCTGCTCGTCGGCCCACGCCAGAAGACCTTCGAGATCGCAAAGCTGGAGCGTCTGCTCGCCTTGCCCAATGTCCAATGGGTCGGCCCCAAGGAGTTCGAGGAGCTGCCGTCCTATCTGCGGGTGATCGACGTCGGGCTGACGCCGTACTCACAGTCGGATTTCAATCGCGCGAGCTTTCCCCTGAAGACGCTCGAGTACCTGGCCGCAGGCCGCCCCGTCGTCGCCAGCGACCTGCCCGCAAACCGATGGCTCGAGACGTCACACGTGAGCATCGCCCGGACGCCGCGTGAGTTCGCCGAGCGGACCGTTTCACTGCTCGGGGCCGAGCGATCCGAGCGGGCGGCGAGCGCTCGACGGGCTCTCGGTGCACGTCACTCCTGGGCGGCGAGAACCGAGGAGATCCGCCGGCTGCTCGGCTTGAGCGCCGAGGCCCCGACTGCGCGAGCGGTCGCCGAGGGGCCTACAGCCGCAGAAGAGCTGACTCGGCTCAAACGTTCTCTCCACGTAGCCCTTTCACCCACCGGCGCTGGCGCGGTCAGCGCAGTCCCAGGAGGCCCCCTTGCGCGTTCTAGTCACAGGTCACAACGGCTACATCGGCTCGGTGCTGGTCCCGGCGCTGCAGCGGGCCGGGCATCAGGTCACGGGGCTCGACTCCGACCTGTTCGCCGCCTGCACCTTCGGTCCGGAGCCACCCGAGGTGGACTCCCTCGAGATGGACGTCAGGGACGTCGAGAGCGAGCAGCTGGTCGGCTTCGACGCGGTGATCCATCTCGCCGCCGTCTGCAACGACCCGGTCGGCGACCTGAACCCCCAGGCGACCTACGAGATCAACCACATCGCCTCTGTGCGGGTGGCGGAGATGGCCAAGGCGGCGGGCGTATCGCGCTTCCTGTTCTCGTCCTCGTGCAGCCTCTACGGCAAGGCCGGCGATGAGATGCTCGACGAGCAGGCCGAGTTCGCACCGGTGACCCCCTACGGCCATTCCAAGGTGCTCGCCGAACGGGACATCTCGGAGCTGGCCGACGACTCCTTCAGCCCGACCTACCTGCGCAATGCCACGGCCTACGGCCTATCGCCCCGGTTGCGCGTCGATGTGGTGGTCAACAACCTCGTCGGATTCGCCCGCACGACGGGCAAGGTCCTGATCCAGAGCGATGGGATGCCCTGGCGTCCCGCTGGTCCACGTCGAGGACATCGCGGGCGCCTTCCTCTCCGTCCTGGACGCACCGCGCCGGCTCGTCCACGACGAGGCCTTCAACGTCGGCTCGAGTCAGGAGAACTACCGCATCTGGGAGGTGGCCGAGATCGTGGAGGACGTCGTCCCGGACGCCAGGGCGACGTTCGCCGCAGGGGGCGGACCCGACAAGCGCTCGTATCAGGTCGACTGCTCGAAGATCGCGCGCGTCCTGGCCACCTTCGAGCCGCGCTGGACGGTGCGTCGCGGCGTCGAGCAGCTGTCCGAGGCATACGACCGGAACGACCTGAGCTTCGAGCAGTTCACCGGCACCCGGTACCTGCGGATCAACCGTGTCCGCGAGCTTCAGGAGTCCGGCCGACTCGATGACGATCTGCGCTGGCGGGTGCCCGTCGGCGCGAGTTGACCAGGCTCGGATCACAACCACCCCGGTCGCCGAGCCGATGATCTTCTCCCCCACTCGACTCGAGGACGCCTTCCTGATCGACGTGGAGCGTCACGGCGATGAACGCGGTTTCCTGGCGCGAACCTTCTGCGAGCGGGAGTTCGCCGACCACGGCCTGCCGATGCGAATCGTGCAGAGCAGCACGATCCACAGCCCGAAGCGCCACACCCTGCGTGGCCTCCATTTCCAGGAGGCGCCTCATCGCGAGATCAAGCTGGTGCGCTGCACGCGCGGCTCGATCTTCCTGGTCATGGTCGACCTGCGACCCGAATCGCAGACTCGAAACGAGTGGCTGGGCGTCGTGCTCAGCTCGGAGTCCGAGCGCCTTGCCTACGTTCCCGAGGGATTCGCCCAGGGCTACCAGACCCTCGAGGACGACACCGAGGTCCTCTACCAGATGTCACACCACTACGTGCCGGAGGCGGCTCGCGGCGTGCGCTGGGACGATCCGGTGCTGGGCATCGACTGGCCCGCCGCCGAGGAGCGCATCATCTCCGAGCGCGATCGAGGATGGCCCGGCCTCCCCGCCTGATGGTGGCGCTGCGGTCCGGGCGAGTCCGGACCTCTCAGCGCGCCCTGGTCGCGCAGCCCCTGACGGACGTGGCGTCGCAGGACATCGGACGCTCGCTGAAGCGCGGTGCCGTCTGGGCGATCGGCTCGCAGGTGGCGGTCCAGGCCGTCCGGCTCGTCGGGGGTCGTCGTTCTCGCCCGGCTGCTGACGCCGGCCGACTACGGCGTCGCGGCTCTCGCCGTCACGCTCGCGTCGTTCTCGATGACCCTCGGGCGACTTCGGTTTCGGCACAGCGCTCGTACAGGCCGAGACCGCATCCCAGCGCTGGGCGTCGACCGCCTGCTGGGCGGCCCTCGGAGCGGGGGCGATCGGATCGGGACTCGCCGCGCTGGCCGCATACCCGGCGGCGCTGGCTCTCGGCGAGCCGGAGGTGGCACCCCTGCTGATCGCGGGCGGGCTGACGCTCCTCGTGGTCGCGGTCGGTTCCGCCAGCAATGCGTTCCTGACGCGGTCGATGAGCTTCGGCGTTATCCAGGGCGCGACGGTCACCGCCGCGCTGGTGGCGATGGCCTGCGCGGTGGGCGCCGCCTATCTCGGCGCCGGCGCCTGGGCGCTCGTGCTGCAGCAGGTTGTCCTGGCGGGAACGATGTCCGCTTTCTTCATCGTGGCGGCACGCTGGCGGCCTTCCCTCGAGTTCTCCCGCACCGCCTTCAGATCCCTCGCGCGGTTCGCCATGCCGCTGACCGGGGCCGCCGTGCTGTTCGCGCTTCAGGCGCTGGTCACCGCGCTCCTGGTGGGATCTCTCGTCGGAATAGACGCGCTCGGCATCTGGAACTTCTCGATGGCGATCGTGGTGCTCCCCGCGGTCTTGCTCTCGGCCCCCCTCGCGCGAGTGATCTACGCGGCGTTCGCGCGCATGCGCGGGCAGCGGGAGCGCGTGGCGGAGGTCTGGTTGAACGGGCTGATGCTGGTGGCCGGGGTGGTGCTCCCCGTGCTGATCGTCCTGATTGCGATCGCACCGGACCTGATTCCGTTCGCCTTCGGTTCCAAATGGAGGCCGGCGGTGCCGGTCGTACAGATCCTGGCCGTCTTCTTCATGTCTCGGGCCCTGCAGATGTGGAACAGCTCGGTAATGGACGCGGCCGGCAAGCCGCATGTGGGGATGATCCTCAACGCCCTGGTATTGCTTGTCCTGCCGCCGAGCATCTGGCTGGGGAGCGAGTTCGGCGTCCAGGGTGTCGCGGTCGCCTACAGCCTCGCCGCGCTGCTCTTCGGCGAGATCCCGTCGTTCGTGCTGACGACGCGCGAGCTCTCCCTGACGCAGCTGAGCGTGCTCAGGCGTCTGCGGGAGATCGCGCTCTCGGCGGTCACTGCGGGCGTCGCCGTCGTCTGTGTGCGCCACCTGTTGGAAGCCGATGGGATCCAGCTCGAGCCTCGCATCGCACTCTCGGTCGCCGCCGGGGCCGCTTTCTATGTCTCCAGCCTGGCGCTGATCGCACCGGCTGTCGCCCGCCGGCTCCTCGGGATGGTTCGTGGCCTGGGGCCGGCGATGCGGCCGCAGGGCTGATCAGGCGGAGGAAACGTCAGCGGTCGATGCGCCGCAGGGCCGCACTTGCCGCCGGAGCGCATCGCGAAGGCGACGGGCGCCCAGCTGGCCGATGACGAACCGCCCTGTCATGGGATCGAGCCCAAGGCGACGATCGCGGCGGATCTCCCCGGCGAGAGCCCTGAAGATCGTCAGCTGACCATCTCCCGTCGTCGCGCGCATGGAGAGGCAGCCGAGCACCTCGCGCCGATACGTCTTCTCGGCGATCCGGGCGAGTCGTCCCGCCTCAGCGTCCGGAAGGTCGGCCTCGTCGAGGAACTGGCGCCTGCGGTCGTAGAGCATGTCGGGCAGGGAGCGTGAGGCCCGAAACCCATTCGGCGTGAAGGAGCCGAGCGAGGACGACGAGGCGTCAGAGTGAGCGGTGACGACGGTCAGGGGGAGGTTGAGGTAGGCCAGATCCCAGCTGGTTGCGATCCGCATGAGCAGGGGAATGTCGTCGATGGTGCCGTCCTCCGGCCGCAGGCCTCCTCCGCCGATCAAAGCCTCGCGGCGGAAGGTGGCCGACGGGAAGCAGACCGTCCAGCCCGACCTCATGCTCCGCTCCAGGAACTGCGACCCGGATTCCACCAGGGCCGGGCGCCGGGTCTCGATCAGACGATGGTGCGAGACGAGGGGTGAGCCCGAGATGTCGACGATCGTGCAGCCGGTGTGGACCAGCCCGGCGGTCGGGCAGCGCTTGAGCGCTTCGACCGTGCGCGAGAGATGCTCGGGATGGAGCTGATCGTCGTCTCCCATCAGCACCACGAACTGCGTCTCGGCGAGGTCGATCAACCTGTTGAAGTTCGCGGCCCTGCCGATGTTGCGCTCGAGCGGCCGGTAGACGAGCCGAGGATCGCGAAAGGAGGCCACGACGCTCGCGGTGTCGTCGTCCGACGCGTTGTCCGAGACGATCAGCTTGAAACCTCGGTAACTCTGCCGCAGAACGCTGGCGATCGACCTCTTCAGCAACTGCGATCTGTTGTAGGTCGGAATGCCGACGGTGACGTCGATGGGCACCGAATCTGACGCCGCCCCTGCGTTCATTGCGCGTGCGAAGTCACGTCAGCGCGTGGCGTGCTGGGTTCTCTCAGCTGACGACCCGCCGTTGAGGGCAGCGTCGGCACCATCCACCGGGCGAAGCCAGGCTTCACGCCAGTAGGGGTAGATCGCCCGGGGACAGAGCCAGCGCCCCGTGCTGCACTCTCCGCCGCAGACGACGCCATCCAGGATCAGGCAATCGCTGGAGATCTCGATCATCTCGCCCGTTCGCTCGTCGATGAGCCGCTCGACGCGGTCCTTGACCCGATAGCGGCCGCCGCAGTAGGGGATCATCTCCCAGTCGAACCAGAGCCCGCGGGTCCGGCCGGTCTCGTCGATGCTGGGCGCGATTTCCTCCGGCGAGCGCACCTCCACCAGATCGCCGGATTGCAGGTTGAGCTCTCCCTTCGGCGGGACGGGCCCCTCCTGGTGACGAAGGGGAAGCCGGCCGATCAGCCGGAGTCGGCGCCGGACGGCGGTGCTGATGGCCCGCCATGCGACGCGAAGCAGGCGCAGCACGCCCACGTTCCCGGAGGTGAGCTCACGGACGTACTGGCGTAGGTCGTAGCTCCTCAGCGGCTCGCTCGCGCGCAGGGCCTCGGTCGCCTGACAGCGGTAGGTCTCGACCGACGTGCCGTCGGCGCCATGCGCCGCCACCGTTGCTTCGCGCGCCAAGCCGTTCGAGCCGGGCGAGGGCATCGGCGTGATCATCATCGCTCTCGCTGCCGTTGCTCTCGCTGGCGGGATCGACCCGCCGAAGCCACTCCTCCTTCCAATAGAGCCGGCACCCGGCCTGACAACCCCCATGGGCCGAGCCCTCGCACCGCAGGTCGTCGAGCAGGACCGTGTCCCGCATCCTCAGGCTCCTCGGGGCCTCTCCGCTGACGGTGTCGCAGATCTTCTCCACCCGGCTGGAGACCGTGAACCGCTTGCCCGCGTGCTGGAGCATCTCGGGCATGAACGGCATCGCGTCCACAGATGCATCGCCGTCAAGCGTGGCCAGGATCTCGGCCGGCGCACGGACCTCGACCACGTCCCCCGGCCTCAATCTTCGATCGCCCATGCCCATCTAACGGTTGCGAGGCCTCCATGCTTCCGGTCAGGATCTCGCGCCGAGCACGTGCAGGCTGGACACATCGCCCGCGCTCCCGGCGAGCAGCTCGGCTCGCTCGAGCCGCTCGGCGGCCCTCGCGATCACGGCATAGCTCAATCCCGAGCGACTCGCGATCTCGAGCAGACTCGTGTTCCCATCGCTCTGGTTGAGCACCCAGAGCAGTGCCCGTTCGTCGTCAGGCGTGGCACACCGCGCCGCCGGCGGATCGGTAGAGGCCGCGCCGCCCGAGTTGCGGCTCCCCGTGGGGGCTGAGGTTCGTGCAGCGACGGTTCGTCTCGAGCACGTCGATGATGGCGAGGCAGGCGCTCGACGGCCTCCGAGAGCGATTCGGGCAGGATCCGGTCGAGGCCATCCGCGGAGGTGTGGTATCCGTCGAACTCGCCGTGCGGCGTCCGCATCAGAGAGCCGACCGGCAGGTCGAATCCCGGCGAGCAGAACTGCCGCTCATCGCCGCCCCACGGCTCCCAATCGAGCACGCGGTTCGCCGCCCCCAGGTCGCGCAGGACGGTCTCCGCCGCGAGATCGACTTCGGCATCACCTCGTCTGCTGCGCTTGTACGTGAGATTCCCTGCGTCGCCGATGCACGACAGCGTCAGGCCGTGCGTGACCCGATCGAGCCTGTCGCGGTTCTGGTGCAGCCAGGCGAGCGGCCCGATCGTCCCGGGAGCGAAGAGGAAGCGGTAGGAGTGCTCGAGGCGCCTGCCCATGAGCTGCTTCGCGAGCATCGCCGCGACCACGATGCCCGAGAGGTTGTCGTTGGCGAGCGCCGGGTGGCAGACGTAGGTCGAGATCAGCACCTCCCCCTCCCCGGCCCCCTCGACCAGGTGCTCGGCGTAGGTGAGGTGGCCCGGCTCCAGGGTCGAGTCGATGACGACCTCGTAGTCACCCGGCTCGAGGTCGAGCAGCCGGCGGTGGGAGAGGCAGAAGCCCCAGGTCCGCTCGTAGTACGAGGTTCGATAGGGAACCAGTTCGGGCCGGTCGGGCAGCGTGTGCAGGCGCTCGCGCAGGGCGTCGAGCGGCAACCTGGTCCGCACCGGCTCGCTGTACGAGACGACGTGGAGCGGAGAGCGGCGGAAATCGACGACCCTGGTGCCGTCCGGGGCGGCGATGTACGCGTCGCGGATGTTCCATTCGTCCGGCACGGTCCAGTCGAACACCTTGGTCCCGCTGGGGATCTCCGTGCGCCGGATCGGGATGTGCTCCTCGAGCAGATCGAATGTGGCTCGCACCCCCCCACCGGTCAGGCTCCTGCAGAGCGGGAAGAGTCGTCGCGCGAGCTCATGGGCTTCGCGCCCGACATCGTTCGCAGTGGCGCCGATCACAGGGCCCCCACCCGGAACGTCCGTCCGTTCAGGTCCTCCGGCTCGCGGCGGGCGAGCTCGCAGACGGCCGCCGCGACCTCCTCGGGGCTGCGGCTGGTGCCTTCCTCGTGGGCACGAACGAAACGCTCGCGGTCGGGGAAGTCGAGCATGCGGACCTCCTCCTGCATGGCGGTTTCGGTGATCCCCGGGTCGAGGGCGCAGACCGCGCAGCCGTTGTCACCGAGGTCGGCCGCCGCCGAGCGGACGAGGTGCTCCGCACCCGCCTTCGAGGCCGCGTAGGCGCTCCAATGGGGCTTGGCGGTGCTCGCCGCCCCGGTCGTGATGTGAATTGCCCGGCCGCCAGATGGAGGCCAGCCCGCCGGCCAAGCCGGCCCGAAGAACGTTGTAGGTCCCGATCAGGTTGACCTCGACGGCTCGCCGCCATTCGTCCGGATCGCTCTCCAGCAACGGCCCCACGGGCCTGATCGTGCCGGCGCTGTGCACCAGGAGCTCAAGATGCGGAACGGCACTGAAGGCACCCTCCAGATCGTCGAGACGGGTGATGTCGAGCTCCAGCGAGACGCTCGCCGCGTCGCTCGGCCGGCGGGCCACGCCGGCCACGTGCCAGCCTTGCTCGCGCAGCTTCCGGCAGGTGGCAGCGCCGATGCCGCTGCTCGCGCCCGTCACCAGCGCCTCGGGCTTGCCTGTCGACTCCGCGGTCACGCGAGCACGGACTTGCGGCAGAAGAACGCCTCGGCGTGGGAGCTCGCCGAGTTGCACTCCATGCCGCGCAGCCGCAGGATGCTCGTGAACAGGTCCTCCCGGAACCAGTGCTTCGATCGCTGCGATGCGAAGTGGTCCATCAGGTGGCCGATCTTGCGGTCGGCAAGGCTCTCCGAGAGGGGGACGAACGTGTTCGGAGCGCCCATGTCGCCGTCGTACTTGGGCACCTCGTACTCGAGGATCAGGTGGTCGCGGAAGGTGTTCCAGGTCAGCTCGCAGGTCAGGCGGTGATCCTGGTGCAGGTCGTTGCGCTGATGGGTGAAGACGACGTCGGGCGCGAAATCGACCTTCAGATCCTCAAAGAACTCCTTGATCCGCCTGCCCTCGTACGGAAAGAAGCCGTCGAGGAAGTCACAGATCACCACCTCGCTGCCCGGCACCCGCTCGAGCAGCGCCTCGGCGCTTCGGCGAGCCTCGTGGGAGCGCTCGCCCTCCCCGCTCAGCACCACCCAGCGGAACTCGGAGATCGCCGACTCCTCGATCAGCTTCATGATCGTCCCCGCGCAGCCGATCTCGACGTCATCGGGGTGGGCGCCGATCGCGAGCGCGCGCACCGCCGAGGCGTCGGGCCGACCGAGCAGCAGGGGAAGCATCATCCCGAGCTCGCCTGCTCCAGCACGCGCGGCGCGGTCGGGCCCGGGTCCCAAAGCTGCCAGGGGGCGCTGGCCGTCCTCGTGCAGGCTCTCCAGCCACTGCTGGTCCTTCAGGGTGTCCATCGGGGCCCAGAACCCTTCGTGTCGCTGCGCGAGCACCTTGCCGGCGGCGAACAGCCTGCGCAGCGGCTCCTCGACGAGCTCCTCACCCGGGCGCAGTTGGTCCAGGAAGTCCCGGCCGAGGACGAAGTAGCCGCCGTTGATCCAGATGTCGGAGCGCGTCACGTCGCGCATCTCCGTGACGCGGTCGTCGGTGCCCATCGAGACGACGTGGAAGCTGTAGTTCGGACGCACGGCGAGGAAGCTCGCCATCACCCGCTCGTCCCTGACGCGGTCGATCATCGCGGGCAGGTCGGCGTCGGTCAGCGTGTCTCCGTAGTTCGCGAGCACGAACTCGTCTTCGCGCAGCAGGTGGCGAACGGCGTGCAGCCGCTCGCCGATCGACGCCCGCAGCCCGGTGTCGACGAACGTGATGTTCCAATCGTGGATGTCGGTCCTCAGCAGATGGACTTCCGCGCCGCCGTTGGTGAGCACGAAGTCGTTGGCCATCGCCTCGTTGTAGGTGAGGAAGAACCGCTTGATCGCCTCGGCCTTGTAGCCCAGGCAGAGCACGAAGTCTGTGAAGCCGAAGTGGGCGTAGTACTTCATCACGTGCCAGAGGACCGGTCGGGTGCCGATCGGAACCATCGGCTTGGGAACGGTTTCGGACACCTCCCGCATCCGCAGTCCCTGGCCGCCGCAGAAGATCACGACCTTCACAGGACCCGCACCTCCGGGATCGCGACGACGAAGCGGCCGCCCCACTCGCGCACGTTGGAGAGCTGGGCGACGATCTCGTCGGTCAGGTTCCAGGGAAGGATGAGGACGAAATCCGGTCGGGCCTGCTCGAGCGCCTCGGGGTGGCGGATGGGGATCCGCGTGCCGGGCAGAAACTGGCCCTGCTTGTACGGATTGCGATCGACCGTGAAATCGAGCAGATCCGTGCGGATACCGCAGTAGTTGAGCAGCGTGTTTCCCTTGCCCGGCGCGCCGTAGCCGGCCACCCGCTTGCCCGCGCGGCGACACTCGATCAGGAACTCGAGCAACCTCCACTTGGTGTCGATCGCACGCTCCGCGAACGCCTCATATCCCTCCAGGCGGTCCAGATCGAGCTCCCGCTCACGTTCCGCCAGCTCCGTCACCCTCTCGCTGACCGGGCGGCCACCGTCCTCGTCCTGCTGCGCGTAGAGCCGCAGTGAGCCGCCATGGGTGGCCAGCTCGTCGACGTCGAAGACCTCGAGCCCGTGAGCGGCGAGCACGCTCCGGGCGGTGAGGAACGAGAAGTAGGAGAAGTGCTCGTGATAGATGGTGTCGAGCTGGTTCTGCTCGATCAGGCGAGCGAGGTGGGGAAACTCGATCGTGACCACGCCCTGTGGCGCCAGTACCAGCTTCATGCCGGCGGTGAAGTCGTTCAGGTCGGGAACGTGAGCGAACACGTTGTTCGCGACCAGCAGGTCCGCCTGGCGGCCCTCGCGCACCAGCCGGGAGGCGAGCTCACGGCCGAAGAACTCGACCACCGTCTCGATTCCCCGCTCCCGGGCCGCTTCGGCCACGTTCGCCGCCGGCTCGATCCCGAGTGCCGGAATTCTCCGCTCGAGGACATGCTGGAGCAGATAGCCATCATTGCTGGCCACCTCGATCACCTGGCTCCCTCCATCAAGTCCGAAGCGCTCCACCACCGACTCGACGTACTCGCGCGCATGAGCGACCCAGGAGTCCGAGTAGGAGGAGAAGTACGCGTACTCCGTGAAGATCTCCTCCGGTGCGACGAACTCCTCGAGCTGCACCAGCAGGCATTGCTCGCAGATTCGGACGTGCAGGGGATAGAAGGGCTCCATCGCTCCGAGCCGCTCCGCAGGAACGTAGCTCTCGCAAAGTGGCGACATGCCGAGATCGACGAACGTGTGCCGGAGGGGTGCCGAGCAGAACCGACAGCCCGGCAGGTTGGTCGGGGCCGACCGCTGCTTGATCTGATCTCGTTCCCGGACGTGCATGAATGGCTCCTGCACATCAACGGGGAACGAGCCACGTTTCTCACGCGCGAATCTGCAGCGACGACGAAGCGGTTCCAATTACGTTGGATCTGCGCCCCGGGCGCGCCTCGTCCTGCCCATCGGGGACGTTGTCCCAGTGGGCGAGGATGGTCGAAAATCAACTACAAGTCGACCCGACGATCGAGGAGGCGGACCAGCGTGATTCGTCTTCTCCGTCGTCGCCTTTTTCCTCGCTCACGAACCTCCGATTCGGCACGAGGTTCGCGAGCGCCAGTGAGCGGGGGCAAAGGGCGCAGCAGGAGATCCCCAAGGGGCATCTGAGGGCGACCACCTATCGCCGCGATGCGGTCTACCGCCGCGCACTTGCGCTTGCGGACATCGCCTCGGCTGCGATCGCTGTCCTGGTCGGCGTACCGATCCTGGGCGACGACGCCCTCAATCCCCTTGCCCTGCTCGCCCTGCCCCTGGTGCTCGTTGTGGGAAAGGTCGCGGGGCTCTATGACCGAGACGAGCACCTGGTCAGAAGGACGACACTCGACGAGGTTCCCACCCTCTTCTGGGCCGCGACGCTGTACGCGTTCCTGATCTGGCTCGGTGGCAACCTGATCGTCGTGGGCCAATTCGGCCGGGACCAGGCGATCGGCGTCTGGGCGCTCTTCTTCCTCAGCATGGTGGGCTTCCGCGCCGTGGCCAGGTACCTGGCTGGAATCGTGTCTGGAGAGGTGCAATGCCTGGTGCTCGGCGACGCCGAGACCGCCAGCTGGATCACCCGCCGGTTCGACGAGACACCGGGCCTGAGGGCGCGGGTGGTGGGACGTGCGCCACTGGCGCCGGCAACCTCCACGAATGGCAACTCCGTCGTGGCGGGGGTCAACGGCAACGGGGTCAACGGCAACGGGGTCAACGGCAACGGGGTCAACGGCAACGGGGTCAACGGCAACGGGGTCAACGGCAACGGGGTCAACGGCAACGGGGTCAACGGCGACGGGGTCAACCTGAAACGGCTGCTCGCATCCGAGCAGATCGAGCGAGCGATCATGGCGCCGCGAGGCGAGCTCTCCGATGACCTCTTGAACACGACCCGAAGCCTCACGTCGATGGGACTGAGGGTGAGCGTGCTGCCTCGTCTGCCCGAGGTGGTGGGCTCGTCGGTCGAACTCGACGACGTCGACGGCGTCACCCTGCTGGGGATGCGGCGGTTCGGGCTCAGTCGCTCATCGCGGGCGATCAAGCGCTGCTTCGACCTCCTTGGCGCCGGGCTCGGTCTCCTCGTGCTCTCGCCGTTCCTCGCAGCGATCGCGATCGCGATCAAGATCGACTCGAGCGGTCCGGTCTTCTTCAAGCAGCGACGCATGGGCCGGGACGGGGTGCCCTTCGAGATGCTCAAGTTTCGGACCATGGTGGACGGAGCGGAGGCGCAGAAGTCCGCGCTCGCGGCCCGTAACGAAGCGGGCGGCGGCCTGTTCAAGATCAAGGACGATCCGCGGGTGACCCGCGCCGGCAAGCGCCTGCGGCAGATCTCGCTCGACGAGCTGCCCCAGCTGCTCAACGTGCTCCGCGGTGACATGGCCCTGGTCGGGCCCCGGCCGCTGATACTCGACGAGGACAGCATGATCGAGGGATGGCAACGTTCGAGACTCGAGCTCCCGCCCGGGATGACCGGCCCGTGGCAGGTGTTCGGCTCCGCTCGAATTCCGCTCGACGAGATGGTCAAGATCGATTACCTCTACGGCGCCAACTGGTCGCTTTGGCTGGACATGAAGACCCTGTTGAGGACGGTCCCATTCGTGCTGGGGCGGCGAGGGCTGTGAAGGGCCACGCCAGTCAGACACGGTCTCGACGCGGAGCTCCCCACCGCGAAAGTCCGGCTGACGGCGGAGCGTTCGTGACTCGTATGGCCACATCCAACGGCAACGGGAACGGCCTGAGGGTTGTTCTCTGCGCGGAGGAGCCCTCCTTTCGCGACGAGGTCTTCACCGCGCTCGTCTCCGGCGGCCATTCCGTCCTGGCCCGATCGGAAACCGGCGAGGATCTGCCGGCTTCCTCTAACGGCAGCGCGCCGACATGCATCGTGGCGGCCGCGGAGCGACCCGACAAACCGACGATTGACATGGTGCGCACGCTCCGCTCAAGACTCGGGGACGTCGCGGCGGTCCTGGTCTGCCGGCGTGCCGTCATGGCCGATGTGCGCCGTGCGCTCGAGCTGGGCATCGAGGGAATCGTTCTCAAGGACGACGCCGATGAAGCGCTGGCGGCCGTCGTCGTCGCTGTCAGCGCCGGCCAGGTTTCGGCGCCGAGCGGACAGCGGCGTGCAGTGCGGGCGCGGGCGTTGACCACCCGCGAGAAGCAGATCCTGACGCTGATGGTCACGGGGCTGACCAACGCCCAGATCGCGGCCCAGCTGTTCCTCGCCGAGAGCACCGTCAAGAGCCATCTGTCGTCGGCCTTTGGCAAGCTCGGCGTCTCTTCCCGTAGCGAGGCTGCTGCCGTGATACTCGATCCCGAGCGCAGCCGGGGGCTCGGGATCGTCAAGGCCTGATCCTCGAAGCAGTCCGGCCGGCAGCGGGCAGTATGAGCTTCGATGGGTCGAGGTTCGACCGGTCCGGTTTCGGACGGATCGCCGCAGTGAGCGGGAAATGAGGTCTCCGCCCGCCGTTTTCTATTTGTGATGGTGCGGCGGACCCGGCAGCGGAACCGTGACTAGACTGGCCCAATCTCGAGCGTCACGATGAAACTAGAGATCGCGATCACCTTCGATGAGTTCGGTTGGGCCCTCCTGGACGAGGAAGCGAGTGGAGAGGGGCTTGAGCTCAGCCGACTGCTGGCGCGTGCGTGCGACCAATACGCGGCGGACGTCGTCGCCGGACGGGCGGCGACCATGGTTCCCGACTTCGACAAGCCGGCGTCAGAGCGTGAGACACGCGAGCTGACGCTGGAGCTGGATCCGGAGTGCCTGGGTCGGCTGGAGCGGGAGGCAAAGCGCCAGGGCGTTGGGCTGGGCCGTCTGTGTGAGCACGCTGCGCTCCTCCATGTCTCCGACCGGAACAACCCGGGACGCCCCGGGCGTCCCGGCGGCCGCGCCGGGTTCCTGACGCTCTGAGGCGGCAGCCGAAAGCTCCGGAGTGAGTGGGTCAGCTTGCGGGTCGGCCGGGATGCGCGCCGTTGCGGCGTCCTTCGGCGTCGAGCGCCGAGAGTGCGATCACCGGCGCCACCCCCTGTTCGCGAAGCCCGTCCTTGAGCGCTGCCCGCCCCCGGTGGTGCAGCCCCTGAACCGACGCCTCGGTCTTTCCCAGCCGCTCGGCGATCTCGTTGGGCGAGAGCCCGCCGATATGCCGCAAGACGAGCACCTCCCTCTGTGATTCCGGCAGCTTGGCCAGCGCCGTGCGGAGTGCATGCGTGTACTCGAACGTCGTCTGCTCCTGGCCGTTTTCGCTGATCCGAACCTCCTCAACCGGGATCTGCCGCCTCGAGCGGACGTGATCGAGTGAGGCGTTGCGCGCCACCCTCAGGATCCAAGCGGCAAACGGGACCTCGCGCTCCTCGTACTTCTGAATAGCCCGCATCAGCTTCGCGAAGACCTCCTGCGTGACGTCCTCGGCATCGTGGTGGTTCCGGACGATGCTCTGGCTCAACCGCTGGACGTCATCCGCGTAGCGCGCATAGAGAAAGTGCAATCCATCCCAGCTGCCCGCTTTCGCCGCGGCGATCGCTCGGCGCTCCAGGTCGCGCCCGAGGTCCTCCTCCTCCTCCGCTCCAGTGAGCCGTTCGATCCCACCGGTGTCAGATCCCATGCGTTAAGACTGTTCGCTTCCGAAGCGGCTGTGAATGGCCCGGATGCGCGATCTTGCGTTCATTCCGTTGAACGCCCAATTTGGGGAGTCCGATCCAAAGATCCCCGCGAACTCCGGGAATCGTGCGCCGAAGCGCGATCCTTTGAACGGTGACCCATAGGATGGCCCCAGGAGTGAGGTGGTGCACGGACGGGGCGAGGAAGCCGATGGACGCCGACAAGACAAGATCCGAGGCCCAAAACGCTCCGAAACCTCCGCGCTGGAGCAGGAGGTGATGAGAGTGCTACTTGACCCGTCCGAGCCAAACGCGGACGAGATCGACGATCTGATCACACGTTGCGCAGCGGAGGCCCTGAGCCTCCGGCGGCGCGATCGCCGATCGAGGCCGAGCGACGACGCTCTACGAGCTGGCGGCCGAGCTTCGGGTGCGGCGCGAGCAAGCCATTCGGTGAGGGTCCCGCGTCGGGAGCCGACGGCCTCAGACAAGCCCCGCCCGAACGGCCTTGACGGCCGCCTGCACCCGGTTGGCGGCCCCCAGCTTCTCGAGGATGCTGGAGACGTGGGTCTTGACGGTTTCCGGGCTGATCACCAACTCCGCCGCGATCTCGTTGTTGTCGCTTCCCTTGGCGATGAGGGCGAGGACCTCGCGCTCCCGCTCGGTCAGGCCGGGGATCGCCGCTCGGGAAGACCGGCGACGGCTCACGCTCCGGAGCAGCCGGATGAGGGACCGAGGCGATCCGAGGGGACAGCGCGCTCTCACCGCTGTGGGCAGCGTCGATCGCGGCCAGAATCTGGTCTCCGCCCGCGTCCTTCAGCAGGTAACCGCAGGCGCCCGCCATGATCGCCTCGGCGATCACCTCGTCCTCCGTATAGACCGTCAACATCAGCACCTGGGTGCCCGGGACCGCCTCCAGCAACCTCCTGGTCCCGTCGATGCCGGACTCGCCAGGCATGCGGATGTCCATCAGGACGACCTCGGGCTCGGTCTCGGTGGCCATCGCCACCGCGCCGTCGGCGTCCTCGGCTTCCCCGACCACATCGACGCCGTTTGCCTCGAGGTGCTCGCGCAGCGCCCGACGGAAGAGCTCGTGGTCATCGACGATGAGCACCCGGATGCCGCGGGCCTTGGAGTCGGGGTCTCCCGCTTCGATGCTCGCTGCGGCCAGCTCTCTCCCTCAATTGTGGGGTTCGGTCATGGACCCCCAAAAGACCGAACACCGGAAAAGGATACGGCGCAGTGAATCCTCAGCGCAAGGGGTGCCTGAGACCGGGACACCGTGCGTTTGCGGAGCGCGGGCCTTAGGGACTTCGAGCTACTTCCGCTTCGGTACTAGGCGGCCAGGCGCTCCGATTCGGACTTGATCGTCTCGAGCAGTTCCGTCCAGGACTCGACGAAAGCGTCGGCGCCGTCCTTCTGGAGCTTCAGCGCCAGAGCGTCGGTGTCGATCCCGGCGTCCCGGTAGGCCTTGAAGACCTCCTCGGAATCGCCGCCGTCGGCCGGCAGCGGATCGCCCACCTTGCCGTGGTCGGCGAACGCGTGCAGGGTCTTGTCGGGCATCGTGTTGATCGTGTCGGGCGCGGCGAAGGCCTCGATGTAGAGGGTGTCGGAGGCCTTAGCAATACGTGG
>CAVUXZ010000004.1:0-34545 GCA_963745625.1 uncultured Solirubrobacterales bacterium
CGGAGAAGGTCTGGCCGCGGAAGGCGTCCACGGTGAAGTGGCGCGCAGGCCCACCCGGATGCGCCCGACGTCGGCCTCGTCCACGTTGGTGTCCACCTGCATTTGGTCAGGTCCTGGGCGATGGTGAAGAGGGTCGGGGCCTGGAGGCTCGCCGCCACCGTCTGCCCGACGTCCACCGTGCGCGAGACGACGACTCCGTCGACCGGTGCGCGGATCTCGGTGTGGTCGAGATCGACCTGGGCCTGTCCGGCGCCGCCTCCTGCTGAGCCACATTGGCGGTGGCCGCTGGAGCATGGCCTCGGTGACCCGGAGCTGGGCCTCGGCGGACCGGATCTGGGAGGCTTGGGCATCCTCCTGGGCCTCGACTCTGCCTGGGCGACGGCGGAGTCGTGGGCGGCCTGGGCCGTGTCCTCGTCGGCCTGGGCGATGAAGCCCTCTCTTCCTCAGGTCTGGTTGCGGCGAGCGTGCGGCGGCTGTCCAGCACCGCGACCTGGGCCTTGGCGGTCTGGGCCTTGGCCACCGCGAGGGCGGCCTGGGCGTTGGCGAGGTCGGCCCGGGTCTTCTCGACGAGCGGCTCGCTGGTTGAGGACGTTGGCCTTCGCCGCTTCCACCTGGGCCTTGGCCTGGGCAACGGCCGGCCTGGAATTTTTCCGGGTCGATGCGGGCGACGAGCTGGTTGCGCTTGACCTGGGAGTTGAAGTCGGCGAAGAGCTCCTTGATCTGCCCGGACACCTGGGAGCCGACCTGGACGGTGACGACGGCGTTGAGGGTGCCCGTGGCCGACACGGTGGCGGTGAGTGGACCGCGCTCAACCTTGGCCGTGCGGAAAGCGGGGGGTGTTACCCCGGCTCTGGGCGTAGAACCAAGCCGCCGCTCGCGGCGGCGGCCACCACCAGCAACAGGGCCACGATCCACACGGCGGCTCATGGCCATGAGACTACGCTTTGGCGCTGTTTATTCCTACCGACGGCCCAGGAATCGGTCGAGCTGAGCGATCGCGATCCAGTAGCGGCGAGGGCCTGCGCCACGTTGGACTGGGCGGTGGTCAGCGCGAGCTGCGCGTCGGTCAACTCGATGATGTTCGCAACGCCGGCATCGAATCGCCCCTGGCTCAGCCGGAAGTTCTCGTCGGCGGACTCGACGGCCTTCTGGGCCGCGCCGATGGCCTCCTCGGCCTGCTGGACGGTGACGTAGGCCCGTTCCACCTGCTGCCAGATCGTGAGCTCGGTGTCGCGCACCCGCGCCTGGGCGGCGTCGCGCTGGGCCTGGGCCTGCTTGTAGAGCGCGATCTTGTTTCCGCCGTCGAAGATGCGTCCAGTTCAGCTGCAGGCCCACGTTCCACTGGTTGCCGGAGTCGATGAACCCGTTGGTCGAGGAGGAGCCGGAGGCGGGCGACCGGTGACGCCCGCCACCCCGTAGGTGCCGCTGCCAGATGTCCTCGCAGACGGTCAGGCCGACCAGCGCGCCATCGACCTCGATCAGAGCCGGCTCCGTGCCGGGCTCGAAGTAGCGGCGCTCGTCGAAGACGCCGTAGTTGGGCAGCTCGCATTTCCGGTAGGTCGCCCGGACCTCGCCGCCGGCGAGCACGGCGAGCGAGTTGTAGGCCGGGGGAGGGGGAGGGTCGATCAGCGGATCGAAGCGCTCCAGCTCTGAGGCGGATCGCTCCATCCGCTCCGGAAAACCGACCAGCGCGACGGTGCCCTCAACCTCCGCGGCCAGCGCCTCGAGCGCCTCACCGACCGCATCGAGAAAGTCCCTGCGCAGGACCAGGTCCTCGGGGGGATAGCCGGAGATGCAGAGCTCGGGGAGTAGGACGAGTTGCGCGCCGCCATCGCTGGCCCGCTCGATCGACTCCGAGATCAGGCGGGAGTTGCCCTCGACGTCTCCCACCGTCGGGTCGATCTGGGCGAGTGCCAGGCGTAGGTGCGTGGATTCGGCCACGAACCCAGTATGGCTTTATCCGCGGCTCGGTCCGCGGCTCGGGCTACCCTGCCGCGCGTGTTCAGGCAGGAGCGGAACCCACGCAGGCGCCGGGGCGTGGAGCTGATGGAGGCCCACGTCGAGGACCTCTGCCGCGAGTACGACATCGAGCTGGCCGGATCCTCGGCGCGCGGGCGCGCGATCCGCTGGCGCGGCGGCAGGCTCGAGATCTCGATCCCGCCGATTCGCGGCCAGGTCTCCTACTTCATCGCCCTCCATGAGATCGGCCACCTGGTGGGCAGGGGCCGCTCGGCGCCCAGGCTCGAGTCGGAGGCGAACGCCTGGCTCTTCGCACTCGAGCACAGCGTGGTCGAGCCCACGCCGGCGACCAAGCGCTCGATCTCCCGCCGCCTGCGTGGCTACCTCGGCTGGGCGCGGAACCGCCAGCACCGTCGGGTGCCGCCGCGGATCCCGCCACGCGAGCACCCCTTCTGGGCGCTCCTTAAGCTCGCCTAGGTTGCGGTGTTCTTGCGGCGCTGCCCCGGTCGCACCGCCTCGAGGTTGGCGATGATCACCGCGACCACGGTGACCAGGTAGAGCTGGCCGACCAGCGCTTCGGTGATCGCCAGGGACCGGCCCAGGTTGGTCGCCGCCACCAGGTCCCCGTAGCCGACCGTCGTCAGGGTCGTGTAGCTGAAGTAGAGGAAGTCGTCTCGACCGTAGCTGCCTGGCGGGTTGAAGAACGAGGTGGAGGAAAGGTCGTTGACGGTGGCGTAGGCCACTCCGAAGAGGAGGCCGACCAGCAGGTAGAGGCAGAGCACCCCGAACATCGTCTGCAGGGTCACGGCGCCCGCATCGCGGAACTGCTTGACCACCCCCGAGACCAGCGCCACCGGAGTCAGCGCCACATAGAGCAGTGCCACGATCCCCGCCGAGCTGTTGCCGAACTGGCCGGTGCCGAAGAGAGCCGCGCCTGCGCCTGCGATCCCGAAGACCGCCGCGACCATGGTCACCAGGATGACGCCGGGATGCGCTCGCGAGGCGATCACGGCGGCGACCAGGACCGCTGCCTGGAGGATCACGCCCACGAATCGGCCGCCGTCACCCGATGGCGCCGCCAGCGTGAACGTGATCGTGGCGAGGATCAGTAGGAGGACGAGCCCGAACCGGTAGTGGATCCTGTGCACGCGGGCATCTTCGCCAGCGCGCAGGACGCCACTGCCTCAGCAGGAACGGGGGGGCGGGTCCAGATGCCTGTCGCGCTTCGCGCTTTCGCGCTTGTTCGGCCCGGAGCCGCAGCTGATCTTCCGATCGCGGTATCCGTCCTTGGCTCGGAGGAAATCGATCCCTCCCTTGCCCTTGAGGACGTCGCTGCCCTTGTTGCCCACCACAAGGTCGGAGTCGGGCCCGCCGACGACCTTGTCGCGATCGCTGCCGCCGAAGAGCCGATCGGCGCCGAGCCAGCCTTTGAGGATGTCCCGGCCATTGCCACCGAGGATCAGGTCGTTGCCCTCGAGCCCCAGCAGCCTGTCGCCACCGTTGTTCCCGATCAGGGTGTCGTCGCCGGCACCGCCGATCAGGGTCTCCGAGCTCGAGTCACCCGCGAGAAAGTCCGCCTGGGGGGTTCCGATCAGGACCTCGACGTCGCTGTGGACGGTGTCTCGCCGCCCCGAGCCCTGATCCTCGGCGCCGCCGTCGTTGCCGTCCCTGGACCCGATCGAGACGTTGACTGGAGTGGAGCGAGCCGCATAGGTGAGCGAGTCCGTGCCGCTGCCGCCGGCGATGTCGTCGGGGCCGTTGCCGCCGTCGAGCGCGTCTCGGCCGCTGCCGCCGCGGAGCGTATCCGCCATTGGGGACCCGAGCACGGTGTCGTTGCCCGAGCCGCCGTCGAGAGTGCCGTGGCCCGTGACCGTGTCGTTGCCGGGACCGCCGTCGAGGTTGCCGATGACCGTCGACGGGATCGAGGGACTCATCGAGATCGTGTCGTCGCGGGCGTCGGTGTCCACCGAGATCGTCTTGATCCCCGCCCCGGGGCAGGTGGCTGTGTGGGCGTCGACCGCCGTGCAGATGCCGGCCGGCGTCAGGTTGGCCGCAATGTCCCTGACCGTGTAGGAGTTCGTGGCTCCGTCGTAGCTCACGGCGATCCTGTTCGTCTCGCTGCCGGTCTCGGCCGCCCTGACCGAGTTCGAGCCGGTGACGGTGACGCTCGACGCTGTCGCCCCGGGTGAGGCGACGAGGGCCACGGCGACTCCAAGGACCCCGGCCAGGATTCCCCTGCTTGTTCGTCCCTCCGGCATCTCCTGGCTTGAACACGCGGATACCCGCGACGTTCCGGTCTACTCACCCGGAGCGAGCAGCCTCTCGACCACCAGCACGTCCTTCCATTCGCCGTCCAGAGTGCCGTGACGGCGGTGGACACCGACCTCCGTCCAACTCAGGCGCTTGACCAGCTCGATGCTGGGCTCGTTCGAGGTGAAGATCTTGCCGACCAGCTTGTGGGCGCCGGCCTCCGCCGCGGCGCCGGCGAGAGCGTCCAGGAGAGCGCTCCCCACGCCGCCGCGCCTCGCTCCGCGATCGACGTAGAGGGTCGCCTCGCGGACACCGCCGTAGTAGTGGTGCGCGTCGGTGTATGGGCCGGCCTTGGCCCAGGCGAGCACCGCCCCGTCGCGCTCCGCCACGACCACGGTGCAGTCGGCGATCCAGCGCGTAGCGTCATCGGGCGTCGCCGGGCGCGTCTCGAACGTTGCGACGCGATCATCAACCCCCTCGTTGAAGATCTCCGCGATCCGCGGCGCATCTCCGGGCTCGGCGGGGCGGATCGAGAAATGCGCTCTTTGCGAAGCGTTCACGTTGGCTTCATAGCATTGGGGACGATGGTCACCGAGCGCAACCTGCGCATCGCTGCAGGCGTTCTGGCGCTGGCCGGGATCGGTGTGGCGACGTACATCTCGATCGCCGAGTTCGGGGGAGGAACGCCCAAGTGCCTGGCCGGGGGCCACGGGTGCGAAACCGTGGCGCACAGCCACTACTCACACCTCGCGGGGATCAACGTGGCCGCCATCGGTATCGCCGGCTACGTACTGCTGCTGGTCGCGGCGTTCGTCCCCGGCGACGCCGGTCGCTTCGGCGGCTTCCTGACCGCGCTCGTCGGGTTCGGCTTCAGCGCGTACCTCACCTACCTCGAGCTGTTCGTGATCGACGCGATCTGCCAGTGGTGTGTGGCCAGCGCCGTGCTGATGGCCCTGTCCCTGGCGGTAGCGGCGACGCGCGCCTACGCCTACACGGGGCGGGACCTGAGCAGCCCCCAGATAGAGTCATCGCATGGAGGGTAGGCATGACAAGAGGGAGCGCCTGCGCGCGCAGAGGCAGGCCGCGGAGTCCCAGGGCGCCGCTTCCGAGTTCGCCCGCAAACGTCGGGTCCAGTACCTGACCCTGGCGGCGTTCGCCGCCGTCGCCGTCATCGTGGCCCTGATCGTGATCAGCCAGTCCGGCGGCGGTGGCAGCAACTCCAGTCCGCCCGCCAACGTCACGGGCGCCGCCCAGGTCGAGATGCAGCTGAACGGGATCCCACAGAGCGGCCAGGTGCTTGGCCAGACTGGAGCCCCGGTCAGCGTGATCGAGTACGGGGATCCACAGTGCTCCTCCTGCAAGTTCTTCTCGGAGAATGTCGCGCCCCAGCTGATCTCGAGTGAGGTCCGGCCCGGCAACGTCAAGTACGAGTACCGCCCGTTCCTGATCATCGGGCCCGACTCGAAGCCGGCGATGAGGGCAGCCCTCGCCGCAGGAGAGCAGAACCGGCTCTGGCAGTTCCTCCAGCTCTTCTACTTGAACCAGGGTGGGGAGAACTCGGGCTATGTCACGGACAGCTTCCTGACGGACATGGCGAAGGGCGCGGGAGTGCCCGACATCGCCAAGTGGAACCAGGATCGCAACGACTCGAAGTGGGACGCGACGATCCAGCAGGGCAGCTCTCAGGCCGACTCCTTCGGCTTCACCGGCACGCCGTCGATCCTGGTCGAGGGACCCAAGGGCCAGAAGGCGATCGGAGGCGGAACGATCCCCACCCTCGAGCAGGTGCAGGCGGCGATCCAGCAGGTCAGTTAGGGCTACCGTGAGGGGATGGCCTTCAGCCAGGGAGACAGCCGCCGCCGGTTGGTGATCACCGCGGACGACTACGGCTACTGGCCGTCCTACAACGAGGGGATCCTCGAGGCGATCGAGATGGGGGCTCTCGACTGCGTCAGCGCGATGGTGGACAGGGAGTACTGCGACCCGGGGCCGCTGCTCGAGAGCGGTGTCGAGATCGGCCTCCACATCGAGTTCGAGGGCCGCTGGGGATCGCGGAGCGGCGCGCCCGCGCGCACCTCGCTGCGGGTCCAGCTCGACCGCTTCGTCGACCTCTTCGGCCGTTGGCCCTCTTTCCTCAACGGCCACAAGCACTGCCACGCTCGCCCGGAGCTCGCCACCCCGGTCTTCCAGACCGCTCAGCAGATCCGCGCGCCGGTTCGCTCGGTCAACCCCGACCATCGCCAGTGGCTTCGGGAGCGGGGGATCGACACCCCGGACATGCTGATCGGTCGCAGTGAGAGCAAGGAGCCCGCCGAGCCTGGCGAGCTGCGGGACCTGGCGCCCGGCGTCACAGAGTGGGTGACCCACCCAGGCCATCCTGGTCCCGAATCTGGCTCGAGCTACGACCTCGCCCGCCAGGAGGACCTGGGGCTGCTGCAGAAGGTGATGCTCCGCGCCCGCTACGACGAGCCGGTCTGGGGCGATGCGAGGCGCACCACAATGAAGGAGGCGTTCGTGCAGGAGCGCGGTGACGTGGAGGAGGAATCCGCGGCGGAGTCCTAGCCGCCGGGCGCGTTCAGCCGGCGGGCGATTCCTCGCGCTCGCCGTGGCCGTTATTCGAGGATGCTCCGCCAGGAGCAGCCCGTTTTGAGTCGGCGGCGTCCGAATCGACCTCCGCGCGGGGGACGAAGCGCCGGAAGAACCCGGGCCTGCCACCGGCCGCCTCGATCAGCTCGCCGATCGACTCCTCGAGATCGTGGGCCAGGTCGTCGAGGTCGGGCATCCGATCGTAGTCTCCGATCAGGCCGAAGTTGACCTGGCCGTCGTAGCTCATGATCCCGATGCAGACGCCCTGGTTCTTGGCCAGCGGGACCATCGGAAACACCCGCTCCATTCGGCGGCCCATCAGGAAGAGCGGGAACTGCGGGCCGGGGATGTTCGTGACCACGAGGTTGAAGAACCGCTGCCGGGACTGCAGCCGGGCTGCCTGTCCGGCGACGGTCGGCGGCGCAAAATCGGCCAGCTGGGTGATCAGGCTGGCGCCCATCGCCTGCTTCGAGGCCTTCAGATCGCCCATCGACTCGCGGACGATCTGCATCCGTCGCGCCGGGTCCTCGCACCACACAGGAAGCGGCGCCATCATGGCGGTCACCTGATTGCCGAGCTTGCCGTGTTGGTCGGAGGTCCGGACGCTGACCGGCACCATCGCGCGCAGCTCGAGACCGACGGTCGCGTGTCCGCGGGCGCGCATGTACCGGCCGAGGGCGCCGGCGACGGCGGCGAGGATCACGTCGTTGACGGTGCCGCCGAGTTCGTCCTTGACGTGCTTCATGTCCGCGAGCGAGGCGCGGACCCAGGCGAAGCGGCGATGTGGGCCGACGTCGAAATTGAAGGGAGTGCGCGGAGCGGCGACGCCCGTCCAGGCGAAGGTCCCGGCGGCCACCACGGCCTCGGTCGCCATCCGCAGGGCACGGCGCGGGCCCCGCATGACCCGGCGAACCCCACGGAAGATCTCGCGAGGATCGATCGCCCGCTGCACCAGCGCCTCCCCGAGCAGCTGCGCGCCGTTCGGCTCGGGCTTGGGAACCCAGCGCTCGAGTGGCTTCGGCGGGTCGATCGGGTCCTTCTCCATGTCGAAGAGGACCGTGGTGATGTCCACGCCGGAGACACCGTCGACCATCGCGTGGTGGGTCTTGCCCACGATGGCGAAGCGGTCGCCCTTCAGGCCCTCGATCAGCCAGAGCTCCCAGAGCGGCTTCGAGCGGTCGAGTTGCTGGGAGAAGATCCTCGCGGCCAGCACCCGCAACTGCTGCTCCGAGCCGGGCTCCGGAAGCGAGGTGTGGCGCACGTGGTAGGCGAGGTTCAGGTGAGGATCGTCCACCCATACTGGCCGGCCCTGGCCGAAGGGAACGAAGCGGAGCTTCTGCCTGAACCGGGGCACCAGATGCAGGCGCGACTCGATGTGGTCGCGGAACTCGACGTAGGGGGGTGCGGGCCCCTCGAAGAGGGTCGTCGAGGCGACGTGCATATGGGTCCCGTCCCGCTCCAGATGGAGGAACGAGGAATCGAGGCCTGTCAGTCGATCGTTCACGCTCATGATGGTCGCATACCGAATGTGCACACCGTCACACAAGTTCGCAAATTGCGTACCTACCCTGCGCGGCCGACCAAAGGTCAAACGACTCGCCTAATCACCCTGACGGACATCGGGTGAGCGGGGGAACCACTTGCCGGCACCACGCAGCACGCCGGCCGGGGCGAATGGGGCGGTGATCCGCCCTTAGCGGTACGGGCCACAGAGGTGGCCGCCGCGAGCCCGTCAGCTAACCCCGTAGGCGGCAGAGAGAGGCAGGTGTTTCACTTGCGTCGCTTCCGTTGGAAGCGGAGGCGGGCTGCGCTAGCGCTGCTGCCCGCCATGGCATTGATGGTCACAGCAGGCATAGCGAGCGCTTCGGGCGCTGTCCCGCCGCTTTCCGGGACGAGCCCGGAGGCGACCGCCGCTGGCGATCCGCCCACCGCAATCAGCCTGAGCGCTCACCGGGACGTGATGGCGCATCACGCCACGACGTTCCGCGGCCGCGTCACGCCGGGCGGCAGCCGGGCGGTTGTCGTCCAGGTCGGTGGGCGCAGGATCCACGCGCACACCCAGGCCGATGGCTCCTACAAGGTGCGCTGGCGCGCGCCGGGCTCCGGTGTCTATGGCGCCCGAGCCAGCGTCGACGGCTCGACCGTGCGTTCGCACCGGTTCAGGGTCAACGCCTTCCGGCCGGCCGAGGCCTCGTACTACGGCTCCGGCCTGTACGGAGGCGGACTGGCCTGCGGCGGGACGCTGAGCCCGGGCAAGCTGGGCGTCGCAAACAAGACGCTCCCCTGCGGCTCCAGGGTCACGCTCCGCTATCGCGGCAAGACGGTCACCGTTCCCGTGATCGATAGGGGCCCCTATGCGGGCAACCGGGAGTACGACCTGACCGCCGCCACCAAGGCGAAGCTCGGGTTCCCCTCGACGGGAACCGTGCTGACCACGCGGTAGCGCTAGATGCGAGGGTGCTCCGAGGCGTCAGCCGAAGAGCAACCCGTTTGGTGATGGGCCGGGCTGGTGGCGCTGATCGTCGTCCGCCAGCCCGGCCATGCCGACCCCCACGAGCCTGACCGGCACCTGGGGGTCGAAGCGGTCGAGCAGCTCCCTCGCCGTCGCCACGACTGCCTCCGGATCGCAGGTGTGATCGGCGAGCGTCCTCGAGCGCGTGTAGGTCCTGAAGGGCCGCAGCCGGATCTTCAGCGTCACCGTGCGACCCCTTCGCTTGTTTGAGGCGAGGCTCTCGCACACCGAGCGCGCCAAGCGCTCCACCGTGTCGTGAAGCACCTGGCGGTCGATGACGTCCTCGGGATAGGTCGTCTCGCGGCTCTCCGACTTTCGCACCCGCTCCATGCTGAGCCGCTCGCTGCCGACCCCGTTGGCGCGCGCCCGCAGGCCCCTGCCGTGCTTCGGCCCGAAGGCGCGCTCGAGGGTCGGCTCGTCGGCGGCGGCCAGCTCCGCGACGGTGCGGACGCCGATGCCCTGGAGCCGCTCGAAGGTCCGCGCGCCGATCCCGGGGAGGAGGGACGCCGGTCGGTCGCCGATCACCGACATCCAGTTGTCGTGATCGAGGACGAAGAAGCCGTCCGGCTTGTCGAGATCGGAGGCGATCTTGGCCATCAACTTGTTCGGCGCCAGCCCGATCGAGCAGATGAGGTGGGTGACGTCCCGGATGCGCCGCTTGATCTCCTGCGCGCGCGCCTGGGGGACGGGGGAGCCCGAGAGGTCGACGTAGGCCTCGTCGAGCCCCACCACCTCGACCTCGTCACTGAACTCGCGCAGGGTCTCCATCACCTTCACCGACCCGCGCTTGTAGAGCTGCATATCGACCGGGAGGACGGTGAGGTCGGGACAGCGGCGGCGAGCGGTGACCATCGGGAGGGCTGAATGGACGCCGTACTTGCGCGCCTGGTACGAGGCGGTGGTGACCACGCCGCGCGGACCGTCGTATGCGACCACCACCGGCTTGCCGCGGAGCTCGGGATGTCGCAGCATCTCGATCGACACGTAGAAGGCATCCATGTCGACGTGGGCGATCACCTGCGACCGACGGAGATTAGGCCGCAGCCCCGACGGAGACCGCTAGATTCAGGGGGGTGACGAGCGCAGAGGCCAAGAACCTCGAGGCGATCTCCCGGGCGATCGACCAGCACAACTTGAGCTGCCCCTTCCCCGCCAGCGAGGTCCGCATGAACCCCTTCGAGTGCGAGCGGCTCGGCTGGGAGGAGATCCGCGGCCTGCCGATCGTCGCCGACCCCGAGCTCGGAACCGGCGCCTTCCGAATCATCTGCTCCCGCGACCAGGAGGGCGAGGGCATCGAGGAAGCCGAGGCCCTCGGGATCCCGATCGAGGTCGCCGTCCCGAGCGGCCCGCCGGAGAAGCCGCCCACCTAGTTCAGGGCGGCCGCCAGGCGGCGGCGGTGCTCGCGGGCGAGCGGGTGATCGGCACCCAGCTCGGTGAAGATCGCGACCATCACCCGGCGCAGCTGATCCTTGCGCTCGGGGTCCTGCTCTGAGGCGAGAGCGGCCTGCAGCTGCTCCAGGGCCTCGCCGGGCTCGCCGCCATCCCAGGCGGCAAAGGCCCGCTGAAGCTCGTCGGCGCCGGTGCCGTTGGCAGACGCTGAGAGCTGCGACCGCGCGGCCAGCCCGTCGGCGACGAAGTCGTGGGGGAAGGGCTTCAGCACCTCCAGCGCCTGCTCGCCCTCGCCCCGGCCGAGGAGGATCCGGCTCAGGCCGATCGCCGCCCGGGCGTTGCGGGGGTCGAGCTCCAGCGCCTTTCGCAGCGACTCCTCGTCGCCGGACTCGGCGAGGCGGTCGGCCTCGGAGGGGACGATCTCGTTGAGGAAGGCGTCTATCCGCGCAGGCGGCACGGCGCCGATGAACTCGGCGACGACCTCGCCGTCCTTGAAGGCCTTGACCGCCGGGATGCTGGCGATCTCGTACTTCATCGCGAGGTTCGGATTTCGGTCGGTGTCGAGCTTGGCGAGCTCGATCTCGCCGTTCCGCGCGGTCACGGCCTTCTCGAGCGCCGGGCCCAGCGTGCGGCACGGACCGCACCATTCGGCCCAGAAGTCGACCACCACGGGCACCTGCTTGGAGCGCTCGATGACCTTCGCCTGGAAGTCCTGCTCGCTGACGTCGCTGATCACGTCTCTGAGCTTAGAGCGGCCGCCTCGCGGGCCTCGGCGGCGCCCAGGTGACGCCGCAAGAAGTGGAGCTGGTCGCGAACCGCGCGCTCACGCGCCTCGCCGATATAGACGTCGAAGTGGGCGAACGGATACTCGTGGACCTGGACGCGGCCCTTGGCCCGCCAAGCGGCGGCGCGCGCCGCCGCGGCCGGCGCGATCGAGTCCCGGTCGGCGATCTGCACCAGGATCGGGCAACGGACCCTGTCGATGCGGGTGATCGGCCTGTTGAAGGCCTCGTCGGACACTCCTCGGGCGGTGACCTCGTTCCGCCAGGTCGGCCCGGCGATCGCGAGCATGCCGGGCTCGGACTCCTCGCTGGTCATCGCCGCCAGCTCCCCGGGGCGGCCGACCACCGGAATCATGATCGGTTCCCGTCCGCGGGCGGACCCGATCAGGTCCCTGACCCCCACCAGGCCGAGGCGCAGCTGCTGGCCGAGGCCGGCGTAGCGCCGGATCTGCTCGAGCGCGCGGAAGCCGTCCAGGTCGGGGGTCTGGCAGACGATCGCGGCGATCCGGGGGTCCTCGGCCGCGACGTACACGATGTGCCCGCCCGACCAGGACGTGCCCCAGAGCACGATCCGCTCGGGATCGACGCCGTCCAGGCCCCGAGCGAACTCCACGGCCGCCACGTAGTCCTCCCGGTGCCGCGAGGGCTGTGCCAGCTGTCGCGGTTCCCCGGTGGACTCTCCGATGCAGCGGTAGTCGAAGAGCAATGCGTCGAGCCCCGCCTCCGCGAACGCCTCGGCGAAGGGGAGGAGCCCAGAGTCCTTGGTCCCCCCGAAACCGTGGGCCATGACCACGCAGGGCCTGGCGCCCTCGCCCGCGAATGCGTCGCCCTCGCCGGCGAGGTGCCAGGCGGCGCAGCTCTCCCCATGGCTGGGGAAGGAAACGGCCTCCATCAGGCGGGTTGCTCCTCGGCTTCGCCTCGGAGCACCCTCGGACCTGCAGCTGCGGCCTCCGCCGTCACGACCCGCCCGGCGAGCTTGGGCGCCATCCCGCCGGCGGCGCGCTCACGGCCCACCGGGATCTCCCTCGTCCAGATGTCGTGCTCGTACGTGTACCACTCGATCTCCATCGTGTGCCTGGGCCGATCGGAGAAGGTCGCGGTGTGGATCGAATCGTCATGGCGGATGGTCTCCTCCATCTCGGCGATCGAGGGAAGGGCGTAGTCGCCGCCGACATAGCGCGCGACCAGCTTCGACTGGAGCTCGACGAAGGGGAACAGGGTGGGGATGGCCTGGGCGAACCCGATCAGGGCGAGGTCGTCGATGCCGGGGGAGAAGATCCGTTTGTAGAGGGGGAGCCGGTTGTCCGGGGCCGAGAGGAAGTCGGGGTCGAAGAACGGGAAGGTGATCTTGTAGCCGGTCGCATAGATGATCACGTCGATCTGCTCGACGGTGCCGTCCTCGAAGCGGACGCCCTTGCCCTCGAGCCGCTCGATATTCGGCTTGGCGACGGCATCGCCCGATCCCAGCCGCAGCAGCAGCTCGCTCGAGACGGTCGGGTGAGCCTCCAGGAAGTTGTGGTTGGGGTGGGGGAGGCCGAAGTCCTCCATCCGGCCTGAGGCGAGGCGCGGCAGGATCCGCGCCATCCGGCGCTGGAGCGAGAGCGGCAGCCGCGGGTTCACCTTGACCAGGGTGTCGGTGGGCCGGCCCAGGAAGTACTTCGGCATCACCCAGGCGCCGCTGCGGGTGGAGATGAACACCTTCTCCGCCACGCCCTTGCGGGAAAGCTCGGAGGTGATGTCGACGCCGCTGTTGCCGATCCCGACGACGAGGACCCGCTTGCCGTAGAGATCGAGGGGGTCATCGGGGCCGATGTAGTGGTGGGCATGGATGGACTCGCCGTCGAACTCGCCCGGGAAGTCCGGGAAGCGCGGGTCCCAGTGATGGCCGTTGCCGACGACGAGGAAGTCGAACTCCTCGGTTGAGCCGTCCTCCAGCCGGATGGTCCACCCGCCCGAGGGCTTCCGCTTGGCGTGCTCAACCGGGGTCTCGAACCGGATCCCGTCACGGAGGGAGAACGCGTCCGCGTAGCGGTGCAGGTAGCCCAGGATCTGGGCATGGTGCGGGTAATCCGGGTACTCATCCGGGCCCATCGGCATGTCGCGGAAGGAGACGCCGTCGCGCGAGGTGTCGATGTGGAGCGACTGGTAAGCGGACGAGCGCCCATTGGGATTGCCGAAGTACCAGTTGCCCCCGATGTCGTCGCTCGCCTCGAAGCAGGTGTACGGGAGGCCCCAGTCCGTGAACGCCTTGCCGGCGGTCAGGCCGCTGATCCCGGCGCCGATCACGCAGGTGGTGGGCTTGGCGGACATCAGGCGTCCCGGAGTCTAGGGATCTGGCTGGCTGGCCAGTTCCGAATCTCAGACGGTCGAGGAGAAGTTGATCCCGAGGCTGTCGAGGACGTCCTGGGCCCAGTGGTTGAAGGTGTTGAACCAGCCGGTCAGGATCGCCACGCCGAAGGCGATCAGGATCACTCCGCCGATCGCCATGATCACGGGGTAGTGGCGCTTGACGACCGCAAAGGCGGTGGTCATCCGGCTGAAGGCAAGCGATGTGAGCAGGAATGGGATCGCCAGGCCGGCTGAGTAGACGGCGAGTAGCAACGCTCCATGGGCCGCCGACCCGGAAACCGCTGCGGCGCTGAGGATGGCGGCGAGCGTCGGCCCGATGCACGGCGTCCACGCGATCCCGAAGGCGGCGCCGGCCACCAGCGGCCCGCCCGTGCCGGCGCGCTCGAGCAGACCTTCGACATGCCACTCGCGGTTCAGCCGCGGGATGAAGAGCGCACTGACGAAGAGCAGTCCCATCGCGATGATCAGCCAGGCGGCGATCTTGTCGAGGACGAGCTGGTGCTGCTGCAGCGTGCTGCCGATGCCCGTCGCTCCGAGCCCCAGCAGGATGAAGATCACCGAGAAGCTCGAGACGAAGAGGAGGCTGGGGACGATCACGCGCCGCCAATTCGCCTTCTCCAGGTCCGCCGCGGCGAGCCCGGTGACCGCCGAGAGATAGCCCGGGACCAGTGGCAGCACACAGGGCGAGAGGAAGGAGACGATGCCGGCAGCCAGGGCCGTCAGGACTCCGACACCTGCCGCGGGATCAGTGCTCATGAGAGGGAATTCTGGCGCACGGCGCTCCCGGCGCACCTACTCCCAGTCGGAGTGGCCGGCTACCGTGTTTTGTACGGAGTGTTTCTGCGGATGGGAACGGATGTCGCCCCATACGGCCGTGCGTAGGGTTGGGCTTCATCCGGATCCCCGGCCAACTGCACCCTTTCAACAGGCGTCCAGCACGTTGGCCAACCCGGCGAGGCGGCCTTCATCCCCCTGGGGTCGCCTCGCCGGGCCTTTTTTAGGGCCTCTTGTTGGGATCATAGGGCACCGAAGTAAATGAGAGCGGGCCGACCGCCTACGGCTCCGGCCCAGGGTCCTGCCCGAGGATGCTCCGCAGCGAACGGGCGGCCTTCGGGGCGAGCTCGCGCGCGTTGTTGTTGAACATGACGTGCACCTGCTCAGCGTCCTGCTCGAGCGCGTGTGCACGCGCGGCGATCTCCTCCAGCTCCTTCTTCGAGTAGTCGTAATCGAAGCGCTCGGCGACGCTGCGGCCGTGCAGGTAACCCTCGGTGTTCCGCCCGTGGCAGCGCACGTAGGCGAGCGAATCGTTGGTGACGGCGTCGATCGGCGGGAAGATCGGGACGTGGTCGCCGGGCGGGCTGTCGACGCAGACGAAGACGGCGTCGTGGGCCGAGAGCCAGTCGAGTACTCCCTCGAAGCGCTTCGGTGACGCCCAGCTCCGCCGCCGGAACTCCACGGCGACGGGTACCGCGGCCAGCCCGTCGATCACGGGTGCCAGCTCGTCGAGCTCGTTGCGTCGCGGGTCGAAGGCGGGGGTGAGCTGGAGGAGATAGGACCCGAGCTTGCCCGCGTCCGTGAGCGGCCGCATCGCCGCCTCGGTGCGCTGCACCATCTCGTCGAGCAGCGGGGGATCGAGCAGGACCCGGCCGCGATCGTTGGTCTCCACCTCGTCCCGGAGGTCGGCCGGCAGGTCCTTGAGCTGGGAGGCATGATGGGAGAGCAGCCGGTGGAGTTTGACGTCGAATCTGAACCCCTTCGGCGTCCTCTTCGCCCAGCCCTCGACGGTCGCGACGGCGGGAATCGCGTAGAAGCTCGAGTTCAGCTCCACCGCCTCGAAGCGCTCGGAATAGAAGTCCAGCCGGTCCTTGGCCGCCATCCCCTGCGGATACCAGTGCTCGACGAAGCCGGGGTCCGACCAGCTCGAGGTGCCGATGACGATGGTCACGCGCTAACTATCGCTCTCGCGGGGTATCCCTGACCCATGCCTCGCCTCAGACGAAGTGACTGCGCCATCGCAGGAATCAAGCGCCGCAGGCGGGGGAGAGGCTTCGAGTACGTCGACGAGGGCGGGGAGCGGATCCAGGATCCAGATGTGGTCGAGCGCATCCGGGCGCTCGCCATCCCGCCGGGCTGGGAGAACGTCTGGATCTGCGCGGACCCCCTCGGCCACATTCAGGCGACCGGGGTGGACGCCAGAGGTCGCAAGCAGTACCGCTATCACGATCTCTGGCGCGAGCGGCGTGACCGCCAGAAGTTCGACGCGATGCTGGACTTTGGCCGGGCGCTCCCGAAGCTGCGCGATCGAGTCGAGCGGGATCTCCGCAAGCGGCGCATCTCCCGGGAGCGAGTGCTCGCCTGCGCCGTGCGGCTGCTCGACCGTGGCTTCTTCCGCATCGGCTCGGAGGACTACGCCGAGGAGAACGAGACCTACGGGCTGGCGACCATGCGAAAGCGCCACGTGACGGTGGACGGGAGCACGGTCGTCTTCGACTACGAGGCGAAGGGAGGCAAGCGCCGGGTGCAGGTCGTGGGAGACCGCTCGATCGCCGGGCTGGTCAAGACGCTCCGCGCCCGTCGCGGGGGCGGGCACGAGCTGCTCGCCTATCGGAACGGGAGCTCCTGGCGGGACATCAAGTCCACTGAGATCAACGACTACATCCAGGAGACGCTCGGGGAAGGACACAGCGCCAAGGACTTCAGGACCTGGAACGCGACGGTGCTCGCCGCGGTGGTCCTAGCCGCCTCGGCGCGGGAGCGGGACCTGGAGACGAAGGGCTCGCGCGCACGGGCCAAACGCGACGCGGTCAAGCAGGTCGCTCACTATCTCGGCAACACGCCAGCGGTCTGCCGGGCCTCCTACATCGATCCACGCGTCTTCGACCGATTCGATGGGGGTCTCACCGTGGGTGGAGTCTTCGAGCGCCTCCCGGAGGACCCCGCCGACTGGCCCCAGGTGCAGGGACCGATCGAGAAGGCCGTTCTCGACCTCATCGACCGACGTGAGTCCCCTGCAATCGAGCAGCTGCGCTGAGACAAGCGTCTGGCGCCGGGTCCGCGCTGGGGGAATGCACGGGAACGGGGGTTATGGAAACTCAGAGAGAGGTTTCTCGTACCAGCGGTTCGACCGCGGGTTCGAGTTGCAGTCCGGGATCTGCCGGTATCCCGCCCTCTCATAGAGTCCGATCGCCTCGCTCAGGCGCGTGTTCGTGTCCAGCCGGACGGCATCGAAGCCCCGCTCACGGGCGCGTCGCTCGAGCTCGTCGAGGATCTGGCTGCCGACACCTGAGCCGCGGTATGCCGGCAGCACGTACATCCGCTTGATCTCCGCCACCCCGGGACCGAATGGCCGCAGCGCCCCCAGCGCCACGGGCTTCGAGTCCGCGTACGCCACAAGCGTGTCGCTGTCCGCCCGAACCGCCACGGCCAGCGGCGTGTCCGGCCTGGCGGCGCCGTTGTGGGCCTCGCGTGCTTCGACGTCGTCCCGTAGTGCCTCGGCGAGCCCCAGCGCGATCGGGTCATCCGGGGCGGTCTGGCTGATCTCGATTTCCATCGCTCCAAGTTGACATAACGACGCGCGCGGTTATCGCGCGAGCCGTGCCGAGCCACAACCCGCGCCATGCATCCGCCCTGGCGGACTTACGATTGATGCATGCCTCTGAGGGATCCAGAGCTGGTAAGCCCGCCGCCCAGGCTGTCCGACCTGCAGGAGCTGTCCGGACCGGCGCTGGTGGCGATGCTGCTGGCGAGCGCGATCGCGGTGGTCGACGTGCTGGCGGGAAACCAGGTGGTGATCATCGGCCTGCTTGCGATTCCGCCGGTGATCGCCGCGATGAGCGCCTCGCTCCCCGAGACTGCGGTGGTCGCGATCTTCTGTCTGATCCTGGCCGCCCTCTCCATCCTCTGGGGCGAGGGCATCGACGGCGGTCAGCGCCTTGTCGACATGACGACCACCGTCGCCGGCGGAGCGGTGGGCCTTTGGCTGGCGAGCCTGCGGGTCAGCCTGAACCGGGAGCAGGCCGCCTCCGAGCTGCTGGCGGAGGCGGGCGCGCTCATGGAGGACGCGCTGAATCAGAGGGAGCGCGCCCAGCATCTGGCTGATCTTGCGGTCCCCGCCCTCGGCGATGTCGCGATGGTGGACATCCTCATGGCCGACGGCTCGATTCAGCGGTTGGCGGCGCAGGGTCGGGGCACCGAGGTCGCCGACATCTTCGTCGAGCTGCGAGCCGAAAGCCCCATAGACCCACACGGGCCGCATCCGGTCGCGGAGGTGATCCGAACGGGCCGGACGATGTATCTGGACCAGCTCTCCGATCAGGAGATCGACGGCATCACAACCCGGGAGACCGAGCGTGAAACCCTCAGAAGGCACCGCTTCAAGTCCTGCATCGTGCTGCCGCTGGGGGCCCGCGGGTCGGTCCTGGGGGCCCTGACGCTGTGGATCATGCTCCCGGCGAAGGCCTTCGACGACACGGCGCGGCGAATCGCGAAGCGGCTCGCGGACCGGGCCGCGCTCGCACTCGACAACGCCCGCCTGCACGAGCAGCAGGCGCATATCGCCTCCGTTCTGCAGCACAGCCTGTTGCCACGGTCGCTGCCCGAGATCAAGGGCTTCGAGGCCTCGTCGCGGTTCCTCGCTGCGGGCGAGGCGTATGAGGTCGGCGGCGACTTCTACGACGTCTTCCGCAGCGGCGCGGGCAGCTGGACGGCGGTGATCGGCGACGTCTGCGGCAAGGGCCCGGAGGCCGCCTCGCTCACCGCACTGGCCCGTTACACCGTGCGCACCGCCTCGTCACCCGACAGCTCGCCCAGCCAGGTTCTCAGAGCTCTGCACGATTCGATCATCTCCGACCGTGCCGACCTGCGCTTCTGCACGGCCGCTCTCGCCCGGATCCAACCGCCCTCCAACGGATCCGGCTCGGCCCATCTGACCGTCGCACTGGGCGGCCATCCCATGCCGCTCGTCCTGCGCGAGAACGGCCGTGTCGACTCGATCGGGGAGCCGGGAACGCTGCTCGGGGCACTGCCATCCATCGCCCTGACCGATGCGGAGGCCGACCTCTCTGTCGGCGACTCGCTGGTGCTCTACACGGACGGGGTCCTCGACGTCAGCGACCGCACCAAGCGCGACGACCTGGACTGGCTCAAGAAGGAGCTCGGCAAGTTCGCCGGCAAGAGCGCCGACGAGATCGCCGAACGTGTTGCGCGGGCGGCGATCAAGCGCCACGGCGGCGAGCCGCGTGACGACATCGCGGTGCTCGTCCTGCACCGCAACGGCGCCCGCTAGTGGAGGTCCATATCGGCTGCTCGGGCTGGGTTTACCCGCACTGGCGCGAGCGCTTCTATCCGAAGGGTGTTCCCCAGCGGGCCTGGCTGGGCTTCTACGCCGAGCGCTTCGACACCGTCGAGATCAACAACACCTTCTACCGCCTGCCCAAACTCCCTGCAGTGCAGGGCTGGGCCGAGAACAGCCCACCCGGGTTCACCTTTGCGGTCAAGGTGAGCCGTTACCTGACCCACATCAAGCGGCTCACCATGGTCGAGCCAGGCATGAAGCGCTTCCTCGAGCCGCTCGGGCCACTCATGCGGACCGCCAAGCTGGGCCCACTCCTCTGGCAGTTCCCGGAGAACTTCCACTGCGACATCGAGCGCCTCTCCGGCGCCCTGGCCGCCCTGCCCCCGGGCCGTCACGCCTTCGAGTTCAGGCACGAGAGCTGGTTCACCGACGAGGTCTACGGACAGCTCAGGGAGCATGGAGCGGCCCTGGTGATCGGCGACGAGTCCTCCCGCTGGATCAGCACCCCCCACGTCCGCACCGCGGACTGGACATACATCCGCTTCCACCACGGCAGCCTCGGCCGCGGGGGCAACTACTCGGCCGCCGAGATCGATACCTGGGCGCGCCGCATCGCCCAGTGGCGCCGCGACACCGAGATCTACGCCTATTTCAACAACGACTGGGAGGGCTACGCGCTGCGGAATGCCGAGCGGCTCAAGAAGCGGCTCGGCGTCTGACGGCCGGCGCCAGCGGCGCCCTTCGGGCCTAGCGGCGGCGCCAATTTCCGCCGAGCAGCTTGCCGAGTCGGCCGCTGCGGCGTGGGCTGAACTCCGGGGCGCCCTTCTCGGGGGGCGGCAGCTCGGCCGCCGCCGCGGAATCGATCGTCAGCCGGACGGCCCGCTCGGCCGTTCGGGCCACCTCGGGTGCATCGACGAAACGGAGGGCGCCATCGGTGCCCTCGATGACGAACCCGTCCAGAATCCGCTCACGGTAGTTGTCGACCACCTCGTCGATGACGCCGACCTGCCGGCCGTCGGAGGCATACACCGGGGTGCCGCGCTTCACGGCGGCGTAGTGGATCGGGTACCCGTCGTCCTCGCCCACGCCGCGAAATATACGAGGGCGGGAATTCGGTCGACCGTCCGCCAGCGGCCTCGGAGCGTGACACACGCCTTCTAACCCAACCGCTCCAGCACTCCTGGCTCCTCGAGAAACTCGGCGATCGCTCGGGAGAGGCGACCGCCCTGCCAGGCGAGCGGCGACTTACCGGGCTCCTCGCTGACGAGCCTCCCGGCCGGCAGCCGGTCGGCCCAGGCCTCCGCGATCGCGTAAGGATGGCCGGGATCGGCCTCGTCGTAGCTGGCGACCACGAGTGCCGGGACGTCGAGCGTCTCGAGCTCCTCCAGCCCGTCGAAGGGGAGCGAACGCGGGACCTCCCGCAGGGCCCGGACGAGGGCATCCGGGTGCCGGTGGCGGGCCATCCGCTCGCGCGTGATCCGCAGCGCGGTCTCGGTCCAGGCGGGCCCCGCCTCGAGGGAGTTCTCGTATGCCTCCATGAAACCCTCGATCCTGCCGCGCTCCAGTCCGTCCGCGAGGCTGTCCCAGTAGGCCAGCGTTTCATCCGTGGCCGGAATGCCGAGCGTCACGGGCCCGGCGAGGACGAGGGCGGCCACATCTCCGGAGTGGTCGAGGGCGTGGGCGACGGCTGTATGGCAGCCCATCGAGTGCCCGACAAGCACCGGGCGCCCGCCCGCCCCCCGCTCATCGAGAACGGCCCTCAGGTCCCGAGCGAGCGCGTCATAGCCGTACCCCTCCCCCCTCGGCGCCGGGGCCGACTCTCCATGCCCCCGGGCGTCGTAGGAGACCAGCCGGTAGCCGCGGCGGGCGAGGGCGACCGAGCCGTGCAGGATGTAGCGCCGTGTCGCCGTCAGGCCGTGCAACTGAACGACCGCCGACCCCTCTCCCACCTCCTCGCCGGCCAGGGCTACCCCCGAGGAGTCGAGCTCGAAGGGACTCGGATCGAGGCGCTCGGCCATCGTTACGAGAGCTGCGAGATCGCCCGCTCCAGGTCGCCGACGTCCTGATACCGGAGGCCGAACAGCGCCACGTTCCGGTAGCGAACCGTCCCGGCCGAATCCACCAGGAAGATCGACCGCCGGATGAACCCGCCAGGCCCGACCACGCCGTACTGGCGCGCGACCTTCTTGCCGGGGTCGGAGAGCAGCGGCACAGTCAGGCCGTGCTGGTCAGCGAAGCGCTCGTGGGACGGGACCGACTGGGGCGAGATCCCCACCATCGGCATGCCCAGGGACTCGATGCGGTCCCCGTCGTCACGGTAGGAGCAGAACTGCTTCGTGCACACGGGCGTGAAGTCGCCCGGGTAGAAGGCCAGGACCACGCCATCGCTGCGGAAGTCGGCGAGGCTGTATCGGCGCGAGCCGGTCCCCTCGAGGTCGAACTCCGGCGCCGAATCGCCCACCCGCAGCTTCGCCATCAGCCGCCGCGAACCGTGATCCGCCGGATGACCACCGGCGCCTTCGGGCGTCCGCTGGGCGTGCCGAGCTGCTCGATCCGCTCCACCACATCAAAGCCACTGGTCACGCGGCCGAGCAGCGCGTCGCTTGGCGTCAGGCCGGCGTCCGCCGCGGTCACCACGTAGAACTGGCTCCCCGACCGCCCGGGCGGCTCCGCCGAGCTCTTGGCCATCGCGACGAGGCCGCGCGTGTAGGAGAGGTTCTGCGGTGGTGGCTCATCGATCGAATATCCGGGCCCTCCGGTGCCGGTACCGGTGGGGTCGCCCCCCTGGATGACGAACCCCGGCACGACTCGGTGGAAGAGGGTGTCGTCGTAGACCCCCTTGCGAGCAAGATACGCGAACGAGGAGCTCGTCTTCGGCGCCCGCGTCACATCGAGCGCGATCTGGAACGAGCCGCAGCTCGTCTCCACGGTCGCGGTCGCCGGACGGCTGAGGGTGGAAGTTGGCGGTGACAGATGGATCTGCTTGGGCGGCGGCACCGCGACCCTGCTGCAGCCGGCGGGAAGCGCGGCCGTCGAAGTGGTTCCTCCCCCACCTCCACATCCCCCGATCAGGACGAGCGCCAGCGCGGCCGCGATCGCTTTCCGCCCCATGCTCAAGGCGCTGAAGGCTACTCGCGGCTCCTGCGATGATCGCCGCATGCGGACCCGTTTCTTGATCGGCCGCTTCCTGAACGGCCTGGTGGCGCGGTTCCCCGCCAGCTGGCCGCTGGTCCGCGCCCCGATGCGCCGCTTCTTCGACCGCATGGCGGAGGGATGGGATGAGCGCACGACGGCCGGTTCGCCCGGGCACCTGGCGCCGCTGGCCGCCGCGCTCCTCCACGTCCGGCCGGAACCCGAGCGTGCGCTCGACATCGGCACCGGGCTCGGAGACGGCGCGCTGCTGATCGCTAGGGAGTTCCCGCACGCGAGGGTCCGCGGCGTTGACATCTCCCCCGAGATGATCCGCCGTGCACAGGACCGAATCGGACTTGACCCAGAGGGACGGGTCGCCTTCAAGGTGGCTGACGCTGCTCACCTCCCATTCGGGGACGAGTCATTCGACCTGGTCGCCCAACTCAATATGCCTCCGTTCTTCGCCGAGATCGCCCGCGTCCTGCGCCCCGGCGGCTTCGCGGTGGTCGCCGCGAGCTGGGGCCCGCAGACGCCCTTCTTTACGCCGGACTCGGTGCTGAGACGAGGCTTCCACAGGGCAGGCATCGATCAGATCGAGACCGGCGGAGTTGCCGACGGGACCTACTTCGTCGGGCGTCGCTCCTCCTGATTCGCGCCGCAACTAGATTCACCGGATCGCGACCGACCGAAGCCACCTCCTGCTCGTCAATCCCCACTCGGGCGGCGGGAAGACGCTGAAGCTGCTCCCCGATGTCGAGCGCGAGCTCGCCGAGCAGGGCGTGCGGTACCGCGTCGTCCGTACGGAGAGCCTGGAGCACGGGATCTCGGAGGCACGCAGCGCGGCCGAATCGGGCGAGGTTCCCGTCGTGATGAGCGGCGATGGGCTCGTCGGCCAGGTCGGGGGCGCTCTCGCCGGAGCCGACACCCCGATCGGGATCCTGCCCGGCGGGCGCGGCAACGATCTCGCCCGAGTCCTCGGAATCCCCAAGGACCCTGCGGGATCGGTCGGTGTCCTGGTGGCCGGCCACGAGCGCCAGATCGACGTCGGCGAGGCGAACGGCAGGCGGTTTCTTGGCGTCGCCTCCTGGGGGTTCGACTCGGAGTGCAACCGCGTGGCCAACGAGACCAAGCTGATCAAGGGGAATCTCGTCTACGCATACTCGGCGATCCGAGTTCTCGCATCCTGGCGTCCGGCCACCTTCACTCTGACCCTCGACGAGAATGAACCCATCACCTTCCGGGGTTACTCGGTGGCGGCGGCCAACAGCCGGGCGTTCGGCGGCGGGATGTTCATCGCGCCTCACGCAGAGCTCGACGACGGCAGGTTCGACGTCATCACGATCAGCGAAGTCAGCAAGCTCCGCTACATCCGCGGGCTGCCCAAGGCCTTCAAGGGAACGCACCTCGCGAACGAGGAGGTGACAGAGCGGCGCGCTGCGACCATGGACGTAAGCGCCGATCGGGACTTCGCAATCTACGCCGACGGCGAACACCTCACCGACCTGCCGGCCACCCTGCGGGTACTCGAGCGCGCCCTCACCGTGATCGCACCGCCCGGCCCCTTCGTCGGTCCCCCCGCCTGACCCGGGGCCTAACCTGCGGGCCGCATGAGCGCCCTGTTCACAGCCAAGCGCGGCCTCGCCAAGGCCGTGGGGAGCCTGAGCCGCCGCAGCGGACGCGGCGGTGGGACGACGCTCCCCGGTCGCCTCCTTGTCCGCATGGCACCCGACGCGATTGACCGTCTCGCCTCAACGCTCGACCGCGGCTCGATCGTGGTCAGCTCCACCAACGGGAAGACCACGACCGCCGGCATGATCGCTGGGATTCTGGGGGGCGCCGGACGCACACCGGTACACAACCGCGCCGGCTCCAACATGCACTGGGGCGTCGCGACGGCGCTGCTGGAGCAGTCCGGGGACGAGGGCGTCTTCGAGCTCGATGAGGCCTGGCTCCCTCGGGTCGCCCCGCACCTACGGCCTCGCCTGCTGGTCCTCGGCAACCTGTTCCGCGACCAGCTCGACCGCTACGGCGAGCTGGAGCGAATCGCGGACGAATGGGCGGATCTCGTGGCCTCTCTGGAGGGGTCCTGCGAGTTCGCCCTGAATGCCGACGACCCGCTGATCGCCGACCTCGGCCGCGACCGGGACCTCCACCGCCGTCCGGGCGTCACCTACTTCGGGATCGAGGACACCAGCCAGGCGCTCCCCGAGCTCCAGCACGCCTTCGACGCGAAGCACTGCCGCCGCTGCGGCGCCCCCTACGCCTACGACCGCGCTTTCGTCGGCCACCTGGGCCACTACCGCTGCCCCAATTGCGGCGCCGACCGACCCGTGCCCGACATCGCCGCCACCGGGATCGAGCTGCACGGCATCAGCGGCTCCAGCGTGCAGGTCACCACGCCCGAGGGCGAACTCGACCTCGAGCTCCCCGTCCCCGGGCTCTACAACGTCTACAACGCCCTCGCGGCGCTGGCAGCCGGGCTGCGCTCGGGCGTCTCCCTCCGGCAGGTGCGCGAGGGACTCGAGTCGATGCGCGCCGTCTTCGGCCGCGTCGAGACGATCGAGGTCTCGGGCAAGCCCGTCTCGATCCTGTTGGTCAAGAACCCGGCGGGCGCAAACGAGGTACTCCGCACCCTGATGCTCGAGTCATCCGACGGCGGGATCGATCTCTGGCTCGCGCTCAACGATCGCATCGCCGACGGCCGCGACGTCTCCTGGATCTGGGACGCGGACTTCGAAATCCTTGCGGACGGGGTGCGCCGCGTGGTCTGCGCCGGCACCCGGGCACCGGAGATGGCCCTGCGCCTCAAGTACGCCGGCTGGCCGGAAGGCGTGATCGAGGTGGCCGGCCCGATCGAGTCCTCCTTCGACGAGGCGGTGGCGGCCGCCCCGGGGCGGCTCTTCGCGCTCCCCACCTATACGGCGCTGCTCGAGCTGCGCACCCTGCTGGCAAACCGCGGCCTGGCGGCCGACTTCTGGCGATGACGATTCCCTCCGTCTGGCAGGAGGTCGAGTTCGGCGGCTATGGCGCCGACCTGCCGGTCTGGGTCGAGCTGGCCGATGCCGCCGCCGGCCCGATCCTCGAGCTCGGAGCGGGAGCCGGCCGAGTCGCCCTACACCTGGCCGGGCACGGCTACGACGTGATCGCCCTCGAACGGGACCCCGGCCTGGCCGCCGAGCTCGAGCGCCTCGCCACCAATCGGGGCGTCTCCGTCGCCACCGTCACCGCCGACCTCGACTTCCCCGATGGTCTGCGGCTCCCAAGACGCCCGCAGCTTGCGATCGGTCCTCTGCACGTGATCCAGGTTCTCGATGCCGAGGCTCGGCCGCGGCTCCTGGCGCGCCTGCTGGAACTCGTCGTCCCCGGTGCAACGGTGGCGCTCACCCTGGTGGACGAGTCCACCCTGCTCAGCACCGGGGCTGCCTCAAGACAGATCCTTCCCGACATGCGAGAGATCGAGGGCTGGGTCTACTCGAGCGAGCCCCTCTGGGTGCAGGTCGGCGATCGGGCTCTGACCGTGCGCCGACTGCGCGAGCGCGTCTCGCCGGACGGCCGGATGGAGCGTGAGGTCCACGACGAGATACTCCATCGGGTCAGCCCCGAGGCCCTCGAGCACGAGGCTGCCGACGCCGGCTTTCTTCCGATGGGAAGGCGGTCGATCAGCTCGGGCGAGAACGAGGCCGACTCGGTCGTGGTGCTCTTGGGGGCTCCTCGATGAGCCCGGGCGAATCCGAGCTCCGCTTGCTCGCTCTCTATCCCGAGCAGATGAACATCTACGCGGACCGCGGCAACATTCTTTTCCTGCAAAGGCGCAGCGAGTGGCGTGGCATCCCGTTCCTGTACGCGGCGGCCGGGCCCGGCGACGGCTTCGACCCGGCCGATCACGACCTGATCTACATCGGCGGCGGTCAGGACCGAGACCAGAAGCTGGTGGCCGCCGACATGTTGCGCACCAAGCGCGAGGCCATCGCCTCCGCTGTCGAGGATGGAGCCGCGCTGCTGGCCGTCTGTGGCGGCTACCAGCTGCTCGGCCACCGCTACCAGCTCGGGGACGAGTCGATCCCCGGGCTGGGGGTCGCCGACCTGGAGACGGTGCGGGACCCCGGGCCACGCCTGATCGGGAACGTCTCGATCGAGGTCGACTTGGGCGACGGGCCCAAGGTGCTGGCCGGGTTCGAGAACCACGGCGGCCGCACCCAACTCGGCCCGGATGCGACGCCGCTCGGCCGGGTCCTGCACGGCCACGGCAACAACGATCGCGACGGTTACGAGGGAGTCAAGCGCCTCAACCTGATCGGGACCTATCTGCATGGTCCCCTCCTCCCGAAGAACGCCTGGCTCGCGGACCGGCTGATCGCGCTCGCGGTTGAGCGCCGCACCGGCTCGATGCCGGAGCTCGAGCCGCTCGACGACGCGCTGGAGGCGGCCGCCCACGATTCCGCCCTGCGCGCGGCCTCGACGGGCTAGGATCCCCCGCATGGTCATCGTGATCATCATCATCGCCCTGCTGTTGCTGGTCGGGCTGATCTACGTCCTCGCCCGCAACGGCATCATCAGGCTGCGCAACCAGTGCGATGAGGCCTGGAGCGGCATCGACGTCCAGCTCAAGCGCCGGCATGACCTGGTCCCGAACCTGGTCGAGTCGGTCAAGGGCTATGCCTCGCACGAGAAGTCGACCTTCGAGAAGGTGACCCAGGCGCGTGCAGCCGCGATGCAGGCGAGCGGCCCTGCCGAGGCCGGCAAGGCGGAGACGCAGCTCACCCAGGCGCTGGGCGGCCTGCGAGTGGTTGCGGAGCAGTACCCGGAGCTCCGTGCCACCGAGAACTTCCAGCAGCTCCAGCGTCAGCTCTCGGAGCTGGAGGATGAGATCCAGGCCTCTCGCCGGATCTACAACTCGAATGTCCAGCAGTACAACACGCGCATCCAGCAGTTTCCCGGCTCGACCATCGCCAATCAGGGCGGGTTCACGCCCAAGACCTTCTTCGAGATCGGCGACGCGGCCGAGCGCGAGGCTCCTCAGGTCTCCTTCAGTTAGGTCCCGCTGGAGCCGAACCCGCCGGCCCCGCGGATCGACGCATCGAGCTCGTCGGCCTGAAGCGGGCCGGCGGTGGCGATCGGGACCAGGAGCAGCTGCGCGATCCGATCCCCGGCTGTGCACTCGTAGTCAGAGGTCTGATCGGTGTTGAGCAGCAGCAGGCGCACCTCACCGCGATAGCCCGGATCGATCAGCCCTGGTGAGTTGACCAGCGTCACTCCGTGCTTGAGCGCCAGGCCGGACCGAGGCAGGACCAGGCCCGCCAGGCCTTCCGGGATCGCGACGGCCAGGCCCGTGCCGACGCTGACCCGGTCCCCCGGCGGGATTCGAGCGCCTTCGGCCGCGTAGAGATCGAGGCCGGCGTCGTTGTCGTGCGCCCGCGTGGGAACGGTCGCCCTCTCGCTGAGCTTGATGAATCTCAGCTCCTCCACGGCGCCTAGCGTAGAGGCGGATTCGGTTGGGACGCCGCCGCTAGTCGCCGGCGGCTCGAGCTCCGCTGTGAGCCCGGCTTCCTCGCCCGTTGACCGAAAGATCCGCGAAGCGATCGGCGAGGGCGGCAGGTAGTCGCGCGCGAACGAGAACCCCGTCCTCGCGATCCACGCGCTCGAGGTCACCAGCGATCTCGTGAAGCTCCGAAAGACGCTCACCGGCGTCAAAGGGCACGAGCAACTCGACCTCGCTGAGCCCCTCTTCGATCAGAGTCGCAATCTCGGAGCGCAGCCGCTCGAGCCCCTCCCCCGTCTCGGCCGAGACCAGGATGGCGTCGGGATGGCGCAGGGCGAGCTCCCGGCGTCCGTCGTCATCCAGCAGGTCCACCTTGTTCATCACCAGCAGCCGCGGCGATGATCCGGCGCCGATCTCCTCGAGCACCGCGTCGGCCGCCGAGATCGAAGCGGCCCGCTCCTCCTCCGGCTCGGAGCCGTCGACGACGTGCAGAATCAGGTCCGCCAGCACGGTCTCCTCCAGAGTGGCCTTGAAGGCTTCGACGAGCGCATGTGGGAGCTTGCGGATGAAGCCGACGGTGTCGGTGAGCAGAAAGCGTCGGCCCTCGTGGGTGAAGGCCCGTGTGGTCGGGTCGAGGGTGTGAAAGAGCCGCTCTCCCACGCCGACCCCGGCTCCCGTCAGCGCGTTCAGCAGGGTGGACTTGCCGGCGTTGGTATAGCCGGCGAGAGCGACCGAGGGCAGTGCGGCGCGCTCGCGCTCCGACCGCATCACGGCCCGGTTCCGCTCGACGCGCCGCAGGCGCCTGCGCAGGGCGCTGATCCGGTCTCGGGCGAGACGTCGATCGGTCTCGATCTGGGACTCACCGGGGCCGCGGGTGCCGATGCCGCCATCCATTCGACCCGCGCCGAGTCGCTCGAGGTGGGTCCAGAGACCCCTCATCCGGGCGAGGTTGTACTCCAGCTGAGCCAGCTCCACCTGGAGCTTTCCCTCGGCCGTGTGGGCGTGGTCGGCGAAGATGTCCAGGATCACCGCCGTCCGATCGATCACGGGAACGCCCAGCTCCTGCTCCAGGTTGCGCTCCTGCCTGGGCGCGAGCTCGTCGTCGCAGGCGACCAGATTCGCGTCCGCGGCCACGATCTCGCGCCGTAGCTCGGTCAGCTTGCCGCGACCCAGGTAGCGGTCCGGGTCGGGCTGAGCGCGGGCCTGCGTCATCTCCCCCGCCGTCGCGACCCCGGCTGTCCGCAGGAGCTCCTTGAGCTCGGCCAAGGGCTCGTCGCGGCGCTCGTCGTCGCGAACGATTCCGACTGCGATGGCGCGCTGGCGGGCGCGAGGGTTGACGATTCCGGCGCCGTTCAGATGGCTGCTCTCGGTCTGCCGGCGGTTGCGGTTTCTCGGCACTGACTAGATGTTAGGCGCCGTCCGGGAGAGCTAGGCGGGGTGCGCAGCGGCCGCTCGCTGCGGCACCACCGGGAGCAGCGCCGCGGCGCCCACCACCGCCAGGAAGGCCGTGGAGCGCATCACGACCTCGAGCGGGTCCGAGCCGATCGAGTCCCGGAAGACGATGATCCCGCCGGCGATCGCCGCGAGGGTCGCGGCGGCGGAGAAGACCACGATCACACCGACGGCGTCCCCGAGCTGCAGGCCTCGTGCGAGCGCGAGGAAGGCGCAGATCCCGCCCAGGATGGCGACGGCGGTCCAGGGACTGAAGACGCCGAGCGGCGAGCCCGGAACGGTCTCGGCGAGTGCCTTGAGCGCGACGTCGGAGACGCCGAGCGAGGTTCCCGCCGCGGCCGCCAGCAGCAGCCAGTTGCGCGCGACCAGGCGGCGCTGCGCCGAGGCCCACATCAGCAGGCCGCCCAGGGCGAGCGTGCCGCCCTCGAAGGCGAGCATCGAGGAGCTCGCGAAACCGTGGCTCGCATGTCCCTTGCTTGCTGTGAGCGCCAGGAACCCGAGTCCCGCGGCGCAGAGCACCATCCCGAGCATCTCGCGCCTGCACACCGCGATGCCGAACAGGCGCCGCGCCGGGATCGCCAGCATGGCGAGGCCGCCGGCGATCACCGCTTGGACCAGCGACAGCGGCGCCATCGAGAGCGCCGCCACGTGCAGGCACCAGGCGAAGAAGGCGAGCGCGAACCCGATCACCCACCAGCGCGAGCGAAACAGCGCCGAGGCGCTGCGCAGCGGGCTGCGCATCGCGACATCGGGGGCGTTGACCGCGCCGCGGTGCTTGCAGAGGAGGGCCACCCCTGAGATCAGGGCGCATCCGAGGGCGAGTATGAGTCCGATTTCGCTCATCAGTTAGAGGGTCGGCGCGACAGGGTGGGTCCTTGACCTGAGGACTGGGTAAAGGCCGGTTCTCCCCCCGGTTCGGAAGGCCCTGCCTACCCGGACCGTACGCGCTCCACGCTTCCTCCGCGCCGGGTTCGTCAGGCGCGCCGGGTTACCCGGTGAGGTGCGCGCGGAGGCGCTGGACGGCCTCGCGGAGGAGCTCCTCGGGAGTGGTCAGGGAAATCCGGAAGAACCCCTCACCGCTCGGCCCGTACATCGAGCCCGGCGAGACGACCACCGCGGCCTCCTCGAGCACCAGTTCCGCGAACGAGGCCGAGGTATGCCCATCGGGGACCGGCGCCCAGATGTAGATGGTGCCCTTCGGTGCCTCGACCTCGACGCCGATGTCCCGGAGAGCATCGACCGCCAGGTCGCGGCGACCCTCGTAGATCCGGCACATCTCCTCGACGTCCTTGCGGGGCCCGCGAAGCGCGGCGGCACCGGCCAGCTGGACTGCCTCGAACAGCCCAGAGTCGACGTTCGTCTTGAGGCGCCAGTAGGTCCTGATCGCCTCGGCGTTGCCGAGGATCGCGGCGCAGCGCCAGCCGGTCATGTTGTAGCCCTTGGACAGCGAGAAGACCTCGACCCCGACCTCCTTGGCGCCCGACGTCGCCAGGAAGCTCGGGGCGACATAGCCGTCGTAGGTCGTCTCCGAGTAGGCGTTGTCGTGGACGACCAGGATCTCGTGGCGCCTGGCGAGCTCGACGACGCGCTCGAAGAATCCGTCGGGGACCGCCGCTCCGGTCGGGTTGTTGGGGTAGTTGATGAAGAGCAGGCGTGCCGCCTCGAGCTTCTCCTCAGCGATCGCGTCGAGGTCCGGCACGAAGCCGAGGTCGGGCCTGAGCGGCAGCAGGTGGGCCTCTGCGCCGGCCAGCACCGGGCCGCCCGTGTAGACCGGGTAGCCGGGGTCGGAGGCCAGGGCGACGTCGCCGGGGTCGAGGAAGGCGAAGCAGAGGTTGTATATGCACTCCTTCGCGCCGATCGCAGGGATCACCTCGTTCACGGGATCGATCTCGACACCGAAGCGCCGCAAATAGAAGTCCGCGAATGCCTGGCGGAACTCGACGCGCCCGCGGTTGCTCGGATATTTCTGGGCGCCCGGGTCGCCGACCGCCTCGCGCATCGCCTCGACCACATAACGGAATGTGGGCATGTCCGGGTCCCCGATCCCGAGGCTGATCACGTCGATACCCTGGTCACGCTTTGCCTCGACCCTGCGCTCGAGCTCGGCGAACATATAGGGAGGGATCGCCTCCAGCCTCTGGGAGGGGGCGGCCAGGCCCTTCTTCTTCGCGGGTGCGGCCATTCGGACCGGAAGACTAGGGAAGCGCTTCCAGGGCGCGCAGGAGCTCCTCGGAGAGCTCACCGGCGAAGACGGGTTCGGCCCAGCCGGTCAGACGGACCGCGAGGTCCTCGCCGATCTCGACCTGGAGCTCTCCGCCGTCCAACTCGACCGCTAGCGCGCCCGGCGCCCCACTCAGATGGGCTGCAACCGCCGCGCCCGAGGCTCCGGTCCCCGAGGAGAGCGTCTCCCCCACCCCTCGCTCGAAGATGCGAGCCCGGACCCGGTCCCCCTCCGCCCGGAAGAAGCTCACGTTGGTGCGGTTGGGAAAGAGATCGCTGTGCTCGATCTCCGGGCCGATCGCGGGTAGGTCGAGCGATTCGAGCTCCTCGCCGACGCCGATGGCGCACTGCGGGTTCCCGATCGAGACGTGCTGGAAGCTCCATGTCCTCCCCCCTGCCTCCAGGGCCCCTCGGCCGTCCTCCGGCCCACCCGGGAAGTCCTCCGAGATCGTGCGCGGCCCGCCCCATCTCGAGCGTGCACTCCCGGTCCGATCGGATGGTCGGCGTGATCGGTCCGGCCTTGGTCAGGATCGTGAACTCGTCGGCGTCCGTCCACCCGGACCGGCGCAGGTACATGACCGCCTCGCGTGCCCCGTTGCCTGACAGCTCGGCCTCCGATCCGTCGGGATTGAAGATCCGCAGCTCGGCGACATACGCGGGGTCCGCGACCGGTGCCAGCAGCAGGATGCCGTCGGACCCGACGCCGAAGTGCGGGTCGCAGAGGCGCCGCACCCGGGACGGGGTCGGCTCCCAAGGCAGCGCCGCGGCCTCGACGATCAGATAGTCGTTGCCGAGTGCGGTCCACTTCTCGAACTTCATTTGCTCTCCTCGCCTCCCCGCGCAGCTTCCAGCGCATGTCGGCCAAGGCAGCCTCGCCGACAGGCTCGACGCCGATCGCCTCGACGCGCCTCAGGGTTCATTCGAGCATCTCCACGATTTCAGCCGCCACGTCTACATCCTCGCGAGCCGTGCGGTCGATCAGTGTGATCCCCTCCATACGGCGCATCCAGGTCAGCTGGCGCCGCGCGTAGGCTCGATGCGCCGCCTTGATCGACTCAATCGCCCGGGCCGACGGCGCCGCGTCGATGTCCGCGACCAGCTGCTCGAAGCCGAGCGCCGCCCGTGCCGTTCGCGAGGCGCCTGCTTCCTCCGCCGCACGCGCCTCGTCGGCCGCTCCGGAGCCGACCAACGCTTCCACCCGGGTGTCGATTCGGTTCGCTAGCCGCTCACGGTCCATCGTCAGGCCCACCAGCAGCGTCGGGTGCCGAAGAGCCGCGGTCCAGAGGCCCTCAGCGCCCGCGGCGGCCTCCATTCCCGCCTTGGCCAGCTCGGTGAGGCGCGCGATCCGCTTGCTGTCGTTTGGATCGACGTTCTCGGCCAGCTCCGGGGCGAGCTCGGCGTGCAGGGCTGCGGGTCCCCGCTCGGCGAGCTCCGCCTCCACCCGCTCGCGAACCTCGGCGGAGACGGGCGGGCGAAGGTCCAGGTCCGCCAGCGCCGCCCGCAGATAGAGGCCCGTGCCACCCACAACTATCGGGCGGCGGCCATCGGCCAGCAGCGTGTCGATCTCGCGATGCGCCGCCTCGGCGTAGCGGCCGGCGCTGAACTCCTCGCCCGGGTCCACGAAGCGAGCAGCCGGTGCTCGAGGCGCGCCTGCTCATCGTCGCTGGCGGCGCCGCTGAGCTTCTCCAGGCCCCGATAGACCTGGATCGAGTCGCAATTGACCGCCACCGGGTCCTCGCCGCGGCCACGCAGCGCATCGGCCGCCGCGATCGCTACGCCCGTCTTGCCCACCGCCGTCGGCCCGAACAGCGCCAGAACCTGCATCGCCGGCTCCGCGAGCCGCCTACGCGGCGCGGCTGAGGAGACGCTCGGAGCCGCTCAGAGAGTCGTCGAGGTGGCGCCGGAGATCTCGACCTCCACCAGCTCACCGGGATCGGCGGTGCCATCGAAGTTGACGGTCTTGTTGTGGCGAGTCCGGCCTCGCAGGCGGGAGGGATCGGTGCGGCTCGGGCCCTCGACCAGGACCTCCATGGTGCGCCCGACGAAGCGCTCCGCCCGCTCACGCGCGCGCCGCTGGACGAGCTCGACGAGGCGCTCCATGCGCTCGCGCTTCACCGCGTGCGACAACTGGTCGGTGAATGTGGCGGCCTCCGTGCCGCGCCGGGGCGAGAAGATGAAGGTGAAGGCACCGTCGTAGCCCACCTCGTCGACCACCTCAAGGGTCTGCTCGAAGTCCGCGTCGGTCTCGCCGGGGAAGCCGACGATGATGTCCGTGGTGATAGCGCAGTCCGGCACGTGGTCGCGGATCAGCGCCACCCGGTCGTGTAGCGCTCCCGGCTGTAGGTGCGCCGCATCTCTTCAGGTCGGCGTGGAACCCGACTGGAGCGGCAGATCGATGTGCTCGCAGAGCGATACGAGTTCCCCGTGTGCGCGAATCACGTCTTCGCGCATGTCCTTTGGGTGCCGGCTCGTGTAGCGGATCCGCTCGACGCCGCTGACGGCGTCAACCCCGGCGAGCAGGCCGGCGGACGTGATCCGGGTGGTCCTCGGCAGATCGCGGCCGTAGCTGTTGACGTTCGGCCCAGCAGGGTGCAGCTCGTCGACTCCATCGCCGGCGAGCCGCTCGATCTCCGCGATCGGCTCGTCGGGGTCGCGGCTCGCCTCGCGACCGCGCACCGACGGCAGATGCAGGTCGAGACGACGCAAGTTGCAGCCCTGCGAGATCTGCACCCAGGCCTGGAACCGACGGGCGCGCTTCATCGGCAGGTGCCCCGAGACGTCCTCGAACTCGGGGGTAGCCCCTGCCGTCAACGAGTCCGAGGTGAGGACTCCGCGAGCCGGTGGATCTGACCCGGCCCGAAGGCCACGTCCACGAAGGGAAAGCGCCGGAAGACCTGGTTCTCACCGACTGCGCCCGAGCCGCCCACGCCCTACGACCCTGGCCGGATCCTCGACATTGAGCCGCTTCGCCTCGCCCAGGTGTGCGATGAAGCGGTTGTCAGCCGACTCGCGGATCGAGCAGGCATCGAAGAGGATCAGGTCCGCGCCCTCGCGATGGGCGATCGACGTAGCCGAGCGAAGTCGAGCATCCCCTTCATCCGCTCGGAGTCGTGCTCGTTCATCTGACAGCCGAAGGTGGTGA
>CAVUXZ010000005.1:0-221427 GCA_963745625.1 uncultured Solirubrobacterales bacterium
GATGGGACGCTCGACCAAGAAGGGACCCTGGGCGGAGGAGCGCCTGATGAAGCGCGTTGCCGCCATGAACGAATCCGGTCAGAAGCAGATGTTGAAGACCTGGTCGCGTCACTCGACGATCTTTCCGGAGATGGTCGGCCACACGATCGCCGTCCACGACGGCCGCAAGCACGTGCCGGTCTACATCTCGGAGTCCATGGTGGGCCACAAGCTCGGCGAGTTCGCCCCGACCCGGACCTTCCGCGCCCACTCGGGCGCCGGCAGCGCCTCGGAGAGAGACTGATGGCTGAAGAGAAGAAGGACGCAGAGAAGAAGGCGACGGCGAGGAAGCCGGCTGCGAAGAAGGCCGCGGCAAAGAAGCCGGCCGCCAAGCCGAGGGCGAAGGAGACCGCGACCAAGGGCAAGGGCGCGGCCGAGGCGACCTCGAAGACCGCCGATGCGAAGGCGTCCGAGAAGTCGACCAGCACGAAGTCGGCCGCCACAAAATCCGCGGCCGGATCAACCGCGAAGAAGCCGGCGGCCAAGAAGCCCGCTGTCAAGAAGCCCGCGGGGAAGTCGGAGAGCCGGGCTCAGGCCAAGCCGAAGTCAAAGGCAAAGCGCCAGCCGAAGGAACCGGTCGAGCGCCCGATCGTCAACGCTCGGGCTCGCTTCGTGAGGGTCGCTCCGCGCAAGGCGCGCCTGGTCGCCGATCAGGTTCGCGGCATGCCCATCGAGGATGCCCTGCCGCTGCTCCGCTTCTCGACCCGCAGCGCCGCCCAGGACATTCGCAAGCTGATCGAGTCCGCCGCCGCCAACGCTGAGAACAACCACGACCTGGTCGCAGACGACCTCTTCATCAAGGACATCCACGTCGACGAGGGACCCACGCTGCGCCGTTACCGGCCGCGGGCGCTGGGACGCGCGACGCGGATCAACAAGCGAACCAGCCACATCGCCGTGGCGCTGACGCCGGAGGACTGAGGACCACATGGGCCAGAAGATCCACCCAGAGGGCTTCCGGGTCGGCTACATCCACGACTGGAAGTCGAATTGGTACAACGAGAAGGAGTTCGCGGACTACCTGAACGAGGATCTCGAGATCCGCTCGCACATCGAGAACAAGCTCTCGCACGCGGGCCTCTCCAAGATCACGATCAAGAAGGGCTCCGGGGAGGTTGAGGTCGACATCTCGACCGCGCGCCCGGGGATCGTGATCGGCAAGTCCGGCACCGAGGTCGATGCGCTCCGCCGCGAGCTCCACAAGCTCACCGGCAAGCCGGTCAAGGTCAACATCAAGGAGATCAAGCGACCGGAGCTGGACGCCAAGCTGGTCGCGCAGTCGATCGCCGAGCAGCTGCAGAACCGCGTGGCCTTCCGCCGCGCGATGAAGCGCGCCCTGACCTCCGCCATGCGCTCCGGCGCCAAGGGTGTCAAGGTCCAGGTCTCCGGCCGCCTCGGCGGCGCCGAGATGGCTCGCACCGAGGGCTACTCCGACGGGCGCGTGCCGCTTCACACCCTGCGCGCCGACATCGACTACGGCTTCATCGAGGCCAAGACGACCACCGGCCGAATCGGCGTCAAGTGCTGGATCAACAAGGGCGAGGTCATGCCGGAGGGTTACCGATCCGAGCAGGCCGAAGAGGACGGTCGCTAGTCATGCTGATGCCGAAGCGGGTTCGCTACCGCAAGCAGATGCGCGGCCGGCGCCGGGGCTACTCCAAGGGAGGGACCACCGTGGCCTTCGGTGAGTATGGGCTCAAGGCCCTCGACCGCGGCTGGATCACCAACCGCCAGATCGAGGCGGCCCGAGTCGCGATGACGCGAAAGATCAAGCGCGGCGGCAAGGTCTGGATCAACGTCTTCCCCGACAAGCCGATCACCAAGAAGCCGCTCGAGACCCGGATGGGCTCGGGCAAGGGCAACCCCGAGGGCTGGGTCGCGGTCGTCAAGCCGGGCAAGGTCATGTTCGAGCTGGCGGGTGTCCCGGAGGACCTGGCGAAGGACGCGATGCGGCTCGCCGGGCACAAGCTTCCGATCAAGACCAAGTTCGTCCGCCGCGAGGGGTCCGAGCAGTCATGAAGGCCTCCGAGGTCCACAACCTCAAGGACGACGAGCTGGTCGAGCGGATCCGGCAGACGCGCGACGAGCAGTTCGCCCTGCGCCTCCAACACTCCACGGGCGAGTTGGAGAACACCTCGCGTATCAATGCGGTGCGCCGGGACGTCGCCCGCCTTTTGACCGTGGCGAAGCAGCGCGGGATCGATCTTGAACACGAGCTGAGGGTCTGATGGCAGACGAAGAGAAGAAGAACGAAGAGCAGCAGGAAGTGACTTCCGAGCAGACTCCGGCGGATCAGCCGGAGGCCGAGGAGACTCCGGCCGAGGATGCCTCCACCGAGGAGGAGACCCCTGCTGAAGAGGCTGGCACCGACGAGACCGCCGCTGAGGAAGAGACTTCTGCCGAGGAGCCGGCTGCCGAAGCCGAGGACACTCCGGTGGACGAGGCCCCCGCCGAGGACGATGCCCTGGAGGGCCTCGGCTGGAAGGCTCGCCGCCGCCTGGAGCGATCCCGGCGCCCGGCCGAGCCTCAGCCGCAGCAGACCCCCGAGGAGCGCGCCGCCGCTCGCGGCGAGGCCCGCAAGAAGGCCGCCGGCCGCCGCTCGGCCTACCGGACGAAGCGCCGCACCAAGAGCGAGGCCGGGACCGGCACGCCGCCCGCCGAGCGCCGCTCCGCGGGGCGCAAGACGAGGCAGGGCCGGGTCGTCTCGAGCAAGCCGGACAAGACGATCACAGTCGCGATCGAGATCGCGCGGCGCCATCCCCAGTACGAGAAGATCGTGCGCCGCTCGCGCACCCTCCACGTCCACGACGCCCGCAACGAGGCGGGCGAGGGCGATCTGGTCAGGGTGGTCGAGACCCGGCCCATCTCCCGCACCAAGCGCTGGCGCCTGGTCGAGATCCTCGAGAAGGCGAAGTAAGTGATCCAGCAGGAATCAAGGCTCAGGGTCGCCGACAACTCCGGAGCGCGCGAGATCCTCTGCATCCGCGTCAAGGGCGGATCCGACCGGCGCTACGCGCGGATCGGCGACGTGATCACCGCGACGGTGAAGCAGGCGACCCCGCACGGCGGCGTCCGCAAGGGCGAGGTCGTCGAGGCTGTGGTGGTCCGCACCCGCAAGCAGCTCGGGCGCGGCGACGGCACCTACATCGCCTTCGATGAGAACGCGGCCGTCCTGATCGACACAACGGGAGCGCCTCGCGGGACCCGCATCTTCGGGCCTGTCGCCCGCGAGCTGCGCGAGAGGAACTTCATGCGAATCGTCTCGCTCGCCCCGGAGGTGCTCTAGCCATGGCCAAGTCGATGCGAATCCGCAGGGACGACGATGTGATCGTGATCGGCGGCAAGGACCGCGGCAAGCGAGGCCGCGTCATCCGCACCGATCCGAAGAAGGGCTACCTCTTCATCGAGGGCCTCAACATGATCAAGCGCCACCAGCGCCCCCGCTCGGTCAAGGACGCGCAGAAGGGTGGCGAGGTCGGCGGGATCATCGAGAGGGAGGGCCCGATCCACGTCTCCAACGTGATGCTGCTGGACCCCGAAGACAACAAGCCCACCCGGGTGAAGGTCGAGCGCGCCGACGGCAAGCGCAAGCGCATCGCCGCCCGGACCGGAAGGGATTTGGACTAGTGGAAGCCGCGACCGAACAGCAGAAGCAGGCCGCTCCGCCGCCTCGGCTGCGTGAGACCTACGAGCAGGAGGTAAAGCCGGCACTCACCGAGCGCTTCGGCTACACGAGCCCGATGGCGGTTCCGACGCTGGAGAAGATCACCCTGAACATGGGTGTGGGCGAGGCCAAGCAGAACACCCAGATGCTCGAGGCGGCGGAGGAGCAGCTCGCGACGATCGCAGGCCAGGCGCCGAGCGTCCGCCGGGCGAAGAAATCGGTCGCCTCCTTCAAGGTCCGCGAGGGCATGCCGGTCGGCGTCGCCGTGACCCTGCGCCGGGCGCGCATGTGGGAGTTCCTCGACCGGCTCAACTCGATCGCCGTGCCCAGGATCCGCGACTTCCGCGGCCTCAATCCGCGCAGCTTCGACGGGCGCGGCAACTACTCGATGGGCATCCGCGAGCAGATCATCTTTCCCGAGATCGACTACGACTCGATCGACGAGGTCCGCGGCCTCGACGTGACGATCACCACCACAGCGAAGACCGACGAGGAGGCCTTCGCGCTCCTCGGCGGGCTGGGCATGCCCTTCTCCCAGGAGGGCCGTCCCGGTCAGGAGGACGCGGAGGCCGAGGCCGAGGAGGAGCGCCGCAAGGAGGAGGCCCGTGAGCGGGCCGAGGCCGAGGCGGCCGCCCTCGAGCAGCTCAAGGAGGAGAACCCCGAGGCCTACGCCAAGCCCGAGAGGCCCGAGGAGGGCGAGGAGGGCGAGGAAGGTGCCGAGGGCAAAGCCGCCGAGGGTGAGACCAAGTCCGAGGGCGAGGGCGGCGAATCCGAGAAGACTTCGAGCGACAAGGAAGAGGGCTGATGGCGAAGACATCCCAGAGGGTCCGGCAACGCCGCGAACCCAAGTTCAAGACACAGGGGTACAACCGCTGCCGCAAGTGCGGAAGGCCGCGGGCGTACTTCCGCAAGTTCGGCCTCTGCCGCATCTGCCTGCGCGACGCTGCGCACAACGGCTACGTGCCCGGAATGACGAAGTCGAGCTGGTAGGAGGACGACATGCTGACCGACCCGATTTCCGACTACCTGAACCGAATCCGCAACGCGCTCCAGGCCGAGCACGAGGACGTGGAGATTCCCGCATCGCGGCTCAAGCGCGAGATGTCCCGCATCCTCAAGGAGCAGGGCTACATCACCGACTTCAGCACCGAGTCGGGCCGGGTCGGCGAGGTGATCAAGGTACGGCTCCGCTATACCGAGGACCGCGATCCCGTGATCAGCGGGATGGAGCGCGTCTCGCGTCCGGGCCGCCGCCGCTACGTCGCCAAGGAGGATGTCCCGCGCGTCTTCGGCGGGATGGGCACCACGATCATGTCGACGTCGCGCGGCGTGATGACCGGCCACGAAGCGCGCCGGCGCGGCGTGGGCGGAGAGGTCGTCGCGCACGTCTGGTGAGGAAGCCTGATGAGTCGAATCGGTAGAAAGCCAATCGAGATCCCCGATGGCGTCGAAATCGACGTCAAGCCGGGTGCAGTCACGGTCAAAGGCCCGAAGGGCGAGCTCAACCAGGACGTCAATCGAGACATGAAGGTCGCGATCGATGACGGCACCCTGACCGTGGCCCGGCCCACCGATCGCGGCGAGCACCGTGCCCTGCACGGGCTCACCCGGAGTCTGATCGCGAACATGGTCCAGGGGGTCACCGACGGCTTCGAGCGTCGCCTCGAGATCCAGGGAGTCGGCTACCGCGCCAACCTCAAGGGCAAGAGTCTCGAGATGGCGCTCGGTTACTCCCATCCGGTGACCATCGAGGCGCCCAAGGGGATCGAGTTCGAGGTTCCGCAGCCGACCGAGGTCGTCGTCCGTGGGATCGACAAGCAGTTGGTGGGCGAGACCGCCGCGCGCATCCGCAAGTCCCGTCCGCCCGAGCCCTACAAGGGCAAGGGCGTCCGCTACGCCGGCGAGCACGTCGCCCGCAAGGTCGGGAAGAGGGCCTAGGGATGACCGTTCTCACGAAGCCCCAGAAGAGGCTGCGCCGCCGCCGACGTGTGCGGGCTCGGATCCGCGGCAACGCGGAGCGCCCGCGCCTGTCGGTCTACCGGTCCAACCGCGGCGTGTTCGCGCAGCTGATCGACGACGATGCCGGCCGCACCATCGCCTCCGTCTCCTGGACCGAGGCCGACCTGCGCAAGCTCGGCTCGATGGAGCAGGCCAAGCGCATCGGGCAGCTGCTCGCCGAGCGCGCCAAGGCCGCCGGCGTCGAGACCTGCGTGTTCGACCGCGGGGGCTACCGCTTCCACGGGCGCGTCGCCCAGGTCGCCGAGGGCGCCCGCGAGGGGGGCCTACGGTTCTGATGGCCCGTAAGGCAAACCCGCTACCTTCGTCGGTCCGATGGCTGTAGAGAGCGTCAGCCCCAAGGGCCTCGACCTGCAGGAGCGGGTGATCGAGATCAACCGGGTCGCCAAGGTTGTCAAGGGCGGCCGGCGCTTCTCGTTCACCGCCCTGGTCGCGGTCGGCGATGAGGACTCCGTGGTCGGCATCGGGTACGGCAAGGCCCGCGAGGTCCCACTCGCCATCCAGAAGGCGGTCGAGAACGCCCGCAAGAACCTCATCCGTGTGCCCAAGTACGGGCAGACCATCACTCACCGGGTGATCGGCCGCTTCGGCGCCGGTCACGTCGTGCTTCGCCCGGCGAGCCCCGGTACCGGCGTGATCGCCGGCGGCGGCGTCCGCGCCGTGCTCGAGCTCGGTGGCGTCCGTGACGTGCTCACCAAGAGCATCGGCACCCAGAACCCGATCAACCTGGTCAAGGCGACGATGGAGGGCCTCCACAGCCTGCGTAGGCCCGAGGACGTGGCGAAGCTCCGTGGGATCTCCGTCCGCGAGGTGCTCGGCGTTGGCAACGGCGCCGCGGCGGAGACCGCGAACGGCACGCCCTCCGCGGAAGGAACGCCGAAGGAGGTTGCCGCCCCCGCAGCCGGCGGCGAGGCGGAAGATTCTGGTGATGAGGGTGTCGCCGGCGAGGAGGCGACTTCTTGACGGAGATCCAGCTCAAGCAGGTCCGCTCCACGAACGGCGCCTCGGAGGTGCAGCGCGCCACGCTTCGCTCCCTCAAGCTCGGCCGGATCGGCAGGCAGTCGAAGCTTCCCGACAGCCCTCAGCTGCAGGGCATGATCCGCACGGTCAGCCATCTGGTCGAGGTCGAGAATGGCTGAGGAGAAGAAGGTCGGCCTGCACACCCTGAAGCCCGCCCCGGGCTCGCGCCGTCCGCGCAAGCGCCTCGGCCGTGGCGTCGGGACGGGGCACGGCAAGACCTCTGGTCGGGGCCACAAGGGCGCCGGCGCCCGCTCGGGCAACAAGCGCAAGACGGGTTATGAGGGCGGCCAGAACCCCATCCACATGCGGATGCGCAAGCTGCGCGGTTCGCACAAGAAGATGTCGATGCCGTTCGAGAAGTTCCGGACGCGGACGCAGCCGGTGAACCTCTCCGACCTCGACGGCCGCTTCAAGGCGAATGACGAGGTGACGCCGGAGTCCCTGCGCAAGGCCGGCCTGGCCAAGCGCCGCTATCCCGTCAAGATCCTCGCGCGCGGCGAGCTCTCCAAGAAGCTGACGGTGAAGGCGCACGCGTTCAGCGCCACGGCCAAGGAGAAGATCGAGGCGGCGGGTGGCACCTGCGAGGTGATCGCCGTGGCCGCTCCGACCAAGGACGAGGAGACGGCCTAGGTGCTCCAGACCATCCTCAACTCCTTCACGGTCGCGGAGATCCGCAAGAAGCTGATCTTCACGGCGGGCATCCTGGCCCTCTACCGGCTGGGGGCGTACATCCCGTCACCCGGCGTCGACGCGAACGCGATCAAGGACGGCCTCAGCGGCGTCGGAGGCTCGAACATCCTCGGCTTCCTCAATCTCTTCTCGGGAGGAAGCCTCTCGAGGCTCTCCCTGTTCGCGCTGGGGATCATGCCTTACATCACGGCGTCCATCATCCTGCAGCTCCTCACCGTGGTCGTGCCCTCGCTGGAGCGCCTCCAGAAGGAGGGAGAGGTCGGCCAGCAGAAGATCACGCAGTACACCCGCTATCTCACGGTGGTCCTGGCGTTCGCCCAGTCGCTCGGGTTCGTCTTCCTGTTCAGCTCGCAAAGCGCCGGCGGCACGAGCGTGATCGGCGAGCGGACCTTCCCCAAGGTCTTCCTCATCGTTGTCACCCTCACTGCCGGCTGCACGATCCTGATGTGGATGGGTGAGCTGATCACCCAGCGCGGGATCGGCAACGGGATCTCGCTGCTGATCTTCGCCTCGATCGTCTCCCGAATCCCGGAGGGGATCACTAAGTGGTGGAACAACCCCGATCAGGTCTTCGTCGTGATGATGCCCTTCATCGCGCTGGCGGTGATCGTCGCGATCGTCTTCGTCCAGGAGGGCCAGCGCCGAATACCCGTGCAGTACGCCAAACGCGTCGTCGGCCGCCGGATGACGGCCGGCGGGTCAACCTACCTGCCCCTGCGGGTGAACATGGCGGGCGTCATCCCGGTGATCTTCGCCGCCTCGATCATGGCCTTCCCGCCGACCATCGGCCAGCTGATCAACACTCCCACGGCGCTCGACTTCGCCGCGTTCTTCAGCCCCAACAGCTGGCACTACGTGGTCGGCGAGGTCTTCTTCATCATCATCTTCACCTACTTCTACACGGCGGTCACCTTCAACCCGGTGGACCAGGCCGACAACCTGAAGAAATATGGCGGGTTCATACCCGGCGTCAGGCCCGGGCGACCCACCGCCGAGTACCTGGACAGGATCCTGTCCAGGCTCACCTTTCCCGGCGCCCTCTACCTGGGCGCGGTCGCGGCGTTGCCGACGATCCTGATCTCACAGACGTCGGCCAACTTCTTCTTCGGCGGGACCTCGATCCTGATCGTCGTCGGCGTGGCTCTCGACACCGTGAAGCAGCTCGAGGCCCAGCTGATGATGAGGAACTACGAGGGCTTCCTGAAGTGACGCGTGCCGCGGGGTGCCGGGATTGCCTGAGCTGAACCTGATCCTGCTCGGCCCGCCCGGGTCCGGCAAGGGGACACAGGGCGAGCGACTCCAGGAGGACTTCCGGCTGCCCTACTACGCGACCGGGGACATCCTGCGGGCTGCGGTCAAGGAGGGGACCGAGGTCGGCACGGAGGCCAAGGAGTACATGGACCGCGGAGACCTTGTCCCGGACGAGGTGATCATCCGGGTGATCGCGGAGCGCCTCCAGGGCGATGAGGCCGCCGATGGCTTCATCCTCGATGGGTTCCCCCGCACCGTGCCCCAGGCCGAGGCACTGGACGCGAAGATGAGGGAGCTACGGCGTGAAATGACCGCGGCCATCCTGATCGAGGTCCCGGAGGAGGAGGTCGTCCGCCGGCTGAGCGGGCGCCGCACCTGCGAGGAGAACCCGAGCCACATCTACCACCTCGACTTCGACCCTCCCAAGGAGGAGGGCGTCTGCGACATCGACGGCGCCAAGCTGATCGTGCGCGACGACGACAAGCCGGACGTGATCAAGAACCGGCTCGCTCAGTATCGAGAGAAGACCGAGCCTCTGATCGACTACTACGAGGAGCGTGGCATCCTGAATCGTGTGGATGGCGAGCGCTCGCCGGACGAGGTCGAGGAGGGGATCCACGGCATCCTCGCCACGCTGCGCCGCGAGGAAGAGGAGGGAATGTGATCAGGACGGGAATATGTACCGCGGCATGATCATCCGCAAGACGTCCGAGCAGATCGACGCAATGGCGGAGGCCGGCAGGATCCAGGCTCGCTGCCTGCGGATGCTCCGCTCCAAGACCCGCCCGGGCGTCACCACGAAGGAGCTCGATGAGGCCGCAGAGAAGTTCATCCGCTCGCAGGGAGCCGTCCCCTCCTTCAAGGGCTACCGGGGCTTTCCCGGCTCCATCTGCACCTCACCGAACTCGATGGTCGTCCACGGCATCCCGGGCCCCTACGAGCTCCGCCGCGGGGACATCCTCTCGATCGACGTCGGGGTCACCTACGAGGGCTGGGTCGCCGACGCCGCGATCACCGTCCCGGTCGGCGAGGCGCCGCCCGAGGCGGAGCCGCTGCTGACGACCACCCGCGAGGCGCTCTTCGATGGGATCGCTCAGGCCGTGGCGGGCAACCACCTCAGCGATATCTCGCACGCCGTCCAGCAGCGCGTCGAGCAGGACGGGCTCTCGATCATCCGCACCCTCGTCGGCCACGGCATCGGCCGCGACATGCACGAGGACCCGCAGATCCCGAACTTCGGCGATCCGGGCAAGGGCCCGGGCCTCGAGTTGGGCATGGTGCTCGCGATCGAGCCCATGGTGAACGCCGGCGGCGCCGAAGTCCGCATGGGTTCAGACGGCTGGGCGGTCTACTCGCAGGACGACTCACTGGCCGCCCACTTCGAGTTCACCGTCGCGATCACGCCGGACGGCCCGCGGATCCTGACGCCCTGGCACCTGGACTGAGCAGGAACTAACCCCTCATCTCCGCGAGGGTTGCAGAGGGGTTGGCCCGCACGCGGGCACGCGCATCGCGAAAGTGGACCGCCTCATAGGCGATCAGGACGGCGAGCACCGCCGCAACAGCGGCGAGGGCGCTGAGTGAATCTGCGGCGAGGGCGAGGGGAATCAGGGCGAGCAGAGCGACGGTCGCGAGCGCCCGGTGTGGGCTGAAGCTGCCCAGGACGCGGTACCGGAAGCCGATGTGACCGAGCAGATAGAGCGCCGGCCCGCAGCAGAGGGCAATCGCGGGGACGGTGTCGAGGGCCGCGCCCGTGTCAGGCAGTGTCTCCTTCAGGCCGAGGGCAAGCAGCACGATGCCGGCGATCAGCGGGAAGTGAAGATAGCTGTAGGCGTCTCTGGCAAGCGGGGCCTGCTCGCCGGAACGGGCCTCCGCGAGCCGCCGCTCGGCGACGATCGCGACGACGTCGAAGTAGGCCCACCAGAGCGCCGCCACCGCGACGATGCCGAGGAGGGCTGCGACGACCTGACCGGTGTCGAGGGTGAAACCGGCCGCCGCGCCGATGGCGAGGACCGACTCCCCGAGTGCGATCAGCACGATCAGCCCGTGCCGTTCGGCGAAATGCCCGGGATCGAGGTGGAACTCCTCGGTGCCGAAGAGCAGGGGCGTCGCCCAGTCGACCAGGATCGCCAAGATCCAGATGGACGTGCGGGCCCCGCCGTCGAGCAGTCCGGCGACGATCAGCAGGGCAGAGCCGAGGAGAAACCCCGGAGCGAGGCGCAGAACTGCCTGTAAATCTCCCTCTTCCGCAGCGCCGGGAGTGTTTCGGACGTAGAGGACGAGCTGCATCGCGCGCACGAAGAAGTACGCGCAGCCGAAGAGCACGCCCCGATCTCCGAACGCTTCCGGGATGCTGAGCGAGACGATCAGCATCGCGCCCATCGCGGCGAAGATGCAGACGCGGTTGACGGTCTGGTCGGGATCGATGCTGTTCGTGAGCCAGCCGTAGGCGCACCAAGCCCACCAGACCGCGGCGAGGATGAGCAGTCCCTCCCCGAGTCCCGCCCAGCTGGGATGGTGGGCCATCTTGATCGTCACCTGGGTGAACGAGAGGACGAAGACGAGGTCGAAGAAGAGCTCGAGGGGGGTGACGCGCTCCTCGCCGGTCCGCCGGAGCGGCTCGGCGCCCATCTCCCTGGTTTCAGTCTCCACGGAGCGCCTTCTAGCACAGCCTCAGGCACGCGCGCTGCTACCATTCCACGGGTCGGTTCACGCCTGGCGTGGCCGACGTTTCTTACTGCCTGTCGGCCCGACTCCTGGGGCCGATGGGCCTACTCCCAGTCAGATACGACCCCACGAAAGAAGGGGAATGAAGGTCCGAGCCTCCGTCAAGCCGATGTGTGAGAAGTGCAAGGTGATCCGCCGTGGCGGAGCCGTGCTGGTGATCTGCTCCAACCCCCGCCACAAGCAGAGGCAGGGCTAGATATGGCACGGATCGCCGGGGTCAACATCCCCCTCAACAAGCGGGCTCGAGATCGGCCTCACCTACGTCTTCGGGATCGGCCGCTCCACGGCCAACCAGATCCTGAAGGAGACCGGGGTCGACCCCAACACGCAGATCAAGGACCTGACCGAGGACGAGATCGTCAAGCTGCGGGACGCCGTCGAGAACCGTGAGGTCGAGGGGGATCTGCGCCGGGAGCGCTCCCAGAACGTCAAGCGTCTCCAGGAGATCGGCTCCTACCGGGGTCTGCGCCACCGCCGCGGACTGCCGGTTCGCGGCCAGCGCACCAAGACCAACGCGCGCGGCCGCAAGGGCCCGCGCCGGATGAGCGTCGCGGGCCGCAAGAAGGCCCCGCAGCCCAAGTGAGCCGAGGAGGAACCCGCTAGATGGCAGCTCCGAGAAGAGTCGCTCGCGCCGGCGCGTCCGCAAGAACGTCACCTACGGCCAGGCCCACATCAAGACTTCGTTCAACAACACCATCGTCACCCTGACCGACCCCGAGGGCAACGTGATCGCCTGGGAGTCCGCCGGCAGCGCCGGCTTCAAGGGATCGCGCAAGTCGACCCCGTTTGCCGCGCAGGTGACCGCCGATGCGGCCGCCAAGAAGGGCATGGAGCACGGGCTCGAGAGGGTCGAGGTGTTCGCCAAGGGCGCCGGCTCCGGCCGCGAGACCGCGATTCGCTCGTTGCAGGCCGCCGGTCTCGACGTGACGACGGTCAAGGACGTCACCCCGCAGGCCCACAACGGCTGCCGTCCCCGCAAGCGGAGGCGCGTCTGATGGCCCGCGACACCGGACCCCAGTGCAAGCAGTGCCGGCGTGAGGGCCAGAAGCTGTTCCTCAAGGGCTCTCGTTGCTTCACCGACAAGTGCGGCGTCGAGCGCCGTTCCTATCCGCCGGGCGAGCATGGCCGTGGACGCATGCGCCAGTCCGAGTACCGGGCGCAGCTGCGCGAGAAGCAGAAGGCCACGCCGCTACTACCAGGTGCTCGAGAAGCAGTTCGCCAGCTACTACGACAAGGCGAGCCGCCAGCAGGGTGTCACGGGCGAGAACCTGCTGCGCCTGCTCGAGTGCCGCCTCGACAACGTGCTGGTGCGCCTCGGCTTCGCCGCGTCGCGCCGGCAGGCTCGCCAGCTGGTCAGCCACGGTCACTGGACGGTGAACGGCCGCCGCGTCGATATCCCCTCCTACCAGGTGAAGCCCGACGACGTGATCACGATCAAGCCAAACAGCGCGTCCAGCGACGTGGTTCGGGATGCGACCGAGCTCACGTCAGGAGTGCCGGCCTGGTTGCAGGCCGACCACGACTCGCTCACCGCCAAGGTGCTGAGGCTTCCCGAGCGAAGCGAGATCTCAGCGCCCGTCGAGGAGCAGCTCATCGTCGAGCTGTACTCGAAGTAGCGCCCCCCGAGAACGGAAGAAGCGACCGCGATGGAAGCAATGACCACCCTGCCAGATTTCCAGGTCCCGAAGATCGCGGGCGAGGATGTCGACGACAACAAGGGGACGTTCACGATTGAGCCCCTCGACAAGGGCTTCGGCTATACGTTCGGCAACAGTCTCCGCCGCGTGCTGCTCTCGTCCCTCGGCGGCGCCGCGATCACCAGCGTGCGCATCGAGGGCGTGGCCCACGAGTTCTCGACCATCCCGGGATTCAAGGAGGACGTCACCGACCTCGTCCTCAACCTGAAGGACGTCGTCGTGCGCATGCACACCGACGCCGATGAGGTCGAGACCCCGCTGGTCGCCACCGGCCCCGGTGAGGTCAAGGCCAAGGACATCGACCTGCCCGCGGGTGTCGAGATCCTCAACCCCGAGGCTCCGATCGCCACGCTCGAGAAGAAGACCAAGCTCGAGATGTACCTGACGATCGGCCGCGGCCGCGGCTATTCGCCGGCGGACGAGAACAAGTCGGACGACCAGCCGATCGGCGTGATCCCGATCGACTCGATCTTCTCGCCGATCCGTCGTACCGCCTACTCGGTCGACTCGGCTCGCGTCGGCCAGCGCACCGACTTCGACAAGCTGACGCTCGAGGTCGAGACCGACGGCTCCATCGAGCCCGGTGCGGCGCTGCGCGAGGCCGCCGAGATCCTGATCAAGAGCCTGGCGATCTTCACCGACGGCCGATCGCGTCGACGAGCTGACGCGGCGAGGGCGCGATCGCGGCCACCGAGGCGGCGACGGGGGCGAGGCCGCCCCGGTCCCCGGCGCGGACGGGCTGACGAGATCCTGATCGAGGAGCTCGAGCTCGGCGTCCGCTCCTACAACTGCCTCGAAGCGCGCCGGCATCCAGACCGTCGGCGAGCTGGTGCGGAAGTCGGAGTCGGAGCTGAACGCGATCCCGAACTTCGGTCGCAAGTCGATCGAGGAGGTCCACGAGACGCTCCGCGCACGCGGCCTCTCGCTGCGAGCCGACTAGGGGCTAGAGTTCTGGCCGGACCGACGGCGATGAGGCACCAGCGCAGAAGCCAAGCTCAGCCGCGACGCCGCGCACCGCAAGTCGCTGCTTCGCACCATGTCGAAGCAGCTGATCGAGCACGAGCGGATCCGGACCACGCAGCCGAAGGCGAAGGCGCTCCGGCCCGAGTTCGAGAAGCTGATCACGCTGGCGAAGCGCGGTGACCTCCACGCGCGCCGGCAGGCGCTCTCGGAGCTCGGCAACGACAGGTTCGCCGTCCACAAGCTGTTCGAGGAGATCGCGCCGCGGTACCAGGGCCGGCCCGGCGGCTACACGCGGATCGTCAAGCTCGGCCCGCGCCGCTCGACTCGGCCGAGATGGTGTTCCTCGAGCTGGTCTAGCGCCCGACCTTGGACTGAGAGCCCGATCCCTTGCGGCCCGGGCCGAGCGCGGCCATCAGGGCGATCGTGAAGACCACGATCACGCCGAGCACGAGCCACTGGGCCCAGCTCTCGATCGTGGACAGGGCCACGACGCTGAGCGCGACGCCGACCAACAGGGCGATGACGCTGTAGATCGCGGCTCCCTTCTCGGAGCCCCTGCGGAGACCCTCTCCGCCCGCGAGCAGGTCGCTTCGCTCGTACTGCGAGCGCTGAGTGATGTCGGTGTTAGCCATATCTCCCCTCTTCGACGCTGGTCGATGAACGCCTTACGCTGCCCTCGCCGGTCGCGGGGGTGAGGCCGCTCACAGAGTGCGCTACTCCCGGCGATTGGGGCTGACCGCGATCATGAAGCCGATCACCGTGATGACGATCGCGGCCAGGACGACCCACTGGGCCCAGCTGTCGATCGTCTCGACCGCGATGCCAGCGCCGACGATGCCGAGCGCGATCGCGACGATCTCGTAGACCTCCATCCCCACCTTGCTTGGGCCGCGTCCGAAGAGCTCCTGACGGCCCTCCTCCTGGGAGATCGAGGCGGGTTCCTCCGAACCGGGCAAGGCCATCGCTGGGTGTGTCGCCGATCCATGAGCGGTCTGCGACTCGACCTCGCCTACAACGGCGCCGCTTTGCGGGCTGGGCGACGCAGCCCGGGCAGCGCACCGTCCAGGGCGAGCTCGAGAGCGCTCTGGAACGGCTTCTGGGCGGCGAGCCGACGCCGCTCACGGTCGCGGGCAGGACCGACGCCGGCGTTCACGCCTGGGCCCAGGTTGCGAGCTTCTCGGCGAGCTCGGAGCCGCCCGAGGCGCCTCGCGGGGCGCTCAACTCGGCTCACCGCCACGACGTGGTAGTGAACGCCGCGCACGCCGGTCAAGCGGGTTCGACGCCCGCCGCGATGCGCGCTCGCGGACCTACTGCTACCGGGTGCTCGCCTCGCCGGGTACCGACCCGTTCGAGGCGGGACTCGCCTGTGGTGGCCACACCGGCTCGATCTCGACGCGCTCGCCGCCTGCGCCGCGCCCTGTCGGGCACTCACGACTTCACCGCGTTCACGCCCACCGCAGACCGAGCACGTCCGCTTCGTGCGCGACGTCCGGCGTGCGAAGTGGCACCAGAAGCCTGCCGTGCTGCGGAGAGGGGACCGTCTGCGAGCTCTGGATCGAGGCAGACGCCTTCATGCGCAACATGGTGCGGGTGCTCGTCGGGACGATGCTCGAGGTCGGCCGGCGGCGCCGCTCGCTCGAGGATTTCGCGGGACTGCTCGAAGGGCGCCCCGCGGGAGCGGGCGGGGGACACCGCACGGCCCACGGGCTCTACCTGGCCGAGATCCGTTACAGCCGTACTTAGGGCACCCTAATGCTCGTGTATTCTCGGCGCCCGTGTCGTTCGGCGAGACAGCCCTGCTCGGCGCGCTGGCCGGCTTCACGATCTACCTCGGCCTGCCGTTCGGGCGGCTCGAATGCGTCTCGCACGCGCGCCCGGGTCGCGCTGGCGATGTTCTCGGTCGGCGTGCTCGCCTTCCTGTTCGTCGACGTGTTCGAGCACGGCTTCGCGATCGTCGAGGAGCCGTCGAGGCTTCAGCGACGGCAGCGGGGCCTCGGCCACGCGGGCTCGCTTCTGGCGCTGCTGCTCGGGCGTCGGCTTCACGGCCGGCACGCGGGACTCGCGATGATCGAGCGCCGGATGCGCCACGCCGACCGCCGCCGCCGATCGCCGGCGGCGCCACCGACGCGATGACGGTCGACCAGGCCGAGGCGCTGCCCCGACGCGGATGACGGCCGCGGGCGCGGGCGCTGCGCACGGGCATGACGATCGCGGCGCGATCGGCCTGCACAACTTCGCCGAGGGCCTCGCGATCGGCGTCTCGGCGAACACCGGCGAGATCGGGCTCGCCACGGTGCTGATCATCGGCTTCGCGCTGCACAACGCGACCGAGGGCTTCGGCATCGTCGGCCCGCTGGGCGACGTGCGGCCCACCTGGACGTGGCTCGCGCGTCGCCGGGCTGGTCGGCGGCGGCCCCGTCTTCCTCGGCTCGATGGTCGGCTACAACGTCAGCTCCGAGCCGCTCGAGCTGCTCTTCTACTCGGTCTCGGCGGCGCGATCCTCTACGTGATCGGCGAGGTCTGGAACGGCGATGCGCCGGCTCGGGCATCGCGAGCTCGGCCTGCTGGCTGCTCCGCCGGTTTCACTGGGCGGCGTGTACCGACCTGGTCGTCGCTACGGCGGCGGCTGAGCCGCAACCTAGAATCGGTGGTCGGATGCGAGTTCTGATCACCAACGATGACGGGATTCAGGCCGACCGGGCTCAACGCCCTGCGTCGCGAGCTGTGCAAGATCTCGGAGCTGGAGGTACGCGTCGTCGCGCCCGATTCGAACCGCAGCGCGACCGCGCGAAGCATCACGACCCGCTCACCGCTGTGGGTCGAAGAGGTTCGCTTCGACGACGGGACGACCGGCTACGCCACGGAGGGCACGCCGGTGGACTGCGTGCGCTTCGCCGAGCTCGGCCTGGTCGGCGAGCGTCCCGAGCTGATCGTCTCGGGAATCAACCACGGCTCCAACCTCGGCGACGACATCACCTACTCGGGCACCGTCGCCGCCGCACTGGAGGGAATCGTGCTCGGGATCCCGGCAATCGCGATCTCGCAGCAGTCGGTCGCTCGAGAGATGGACTTCCGCTGGGGCCGCGAGTTCGACTTCTCGGTGGCCGCTGCATTCGCGGGTGAGCTCGTCAAGCACGTCGCCCAGGACCCGCTGCCGGCGGACACGCTGCTGAACGTCAACTGCCCGGCGGGCGAGCCGACCGGAATCGAGGTCACCCACCTGGGCAAGCGTCTCTACAACGACGAGATGAAGCTCGTCGAGGAGGACGCCGAGACGGGACGGAACCGGTACCAGATCTATGGCTTCGAGCCGAGCTTCGAGGACGAGCAGGGTTCCGACCTCTCCGCGATCGCCCGGGAGCGCATCTCGGTCACCCCCGTCCACTTCGACCTCACCGATCGCCCGAGCCTCGATCGCCTCAAGGGATGGGATTTCACGGCAATGCTGGGCAGAGCCGAGACGGCCGCCGAGTCCGCGGAGGCTCCGACGCAGCGGTGACGGCACCGAAGGGGGCAGCGAAGCGGGCCGAGGAGCTCAGGCGGCAGATCGCAAACCACGACCACCGCTACTACGTCCTCGACGATCCGGAGATCTCGGACCCCGACTACGACGACCTCCTCCGGGAGTTGCGCGGGCTCGAGCAGGAGCATCCCGGGCTGCTCACGCCGGATTCGCCGACCCAGCGGGTCGGAGGAGCACCGCTCGACCAGTTCAAGCAGGTCACCCACCACGAGCCGATGCTCTCTCTCGGCAACGCCCGCAACGAGGACGAGCTCCGCGCCTGGGCGAAGCGGGTCGAGCGCCAACTCGAGCGGCTCGACATCTCGGGACGGGAGATCCGCTACGTCACCGAGCCCAAGGTCGACGGCCTGGCCATCTCGCTGACCTACGAGAACGGTGTCTTCACACGGGGAGCGACGCGCGGCGACGGACGGATCGGCGAGGACGTCACCCAGAACCTGAAGACCATCAAGGCGATCCCGCTGAGCATCCCGGATGCCCCGGAGCTGGTGGAGGTCCGGGGGGAGATCTACCTGCCGATCGCGGGCTTCACGAAGGTCAACGAGCAGCGCGCCCAGGACGGCGAATCCACCTTCGCCAATCCGCGTAACGCCGCCGCCGGGTCCCTGCGGCAGCTCGACCCGACGATCACGGCCACCCGGCCGCTCTCGATCTGGTGCTACGGCGTTGCGGCCCTGAGGGGATGGGAGCCGGACAGCCACTCGGGGTCGCTGGAGTGGCTGCGGGATCGGGGCTTCAAGGTGAACGGCGACATCTCCATCCTGCACGGCATCGACGAGGTCGCGGAGCGCTGCCGCTGGTGGGAGAACCGACGCGAGGCCCTCGACTTCGAGATCGACGGCGTCGTCGTCAAGGTGGACGACCGCGGGCTGCAGCGGGAGCTCGGTGTGGCGGGGCGTGAGCCGCGCTGGGCCGTCGCCTGGAAGTTCCCGCCAACCACCGCCACCACGAGGCTCAACAAGATCGTCTGGAACGTGGGGCGGACCGGGCACCTGCTGCCGTTCGCGATGCTCGAGCCAGTCCACGTCAGCGGCGTCACCGTGAGCACGGCGACGCTCCACAACGAGGAGGACCTGACGCGGAAGGACGTCCGCGAAGGTGACGAGGTGGTCGTCATGCGAGCAGGTGACGTGATCCCCCAGGTCGTCTCCCCGATCATCCAGCGCCGCAAGAAGGGGGCTCGCAAGCCGAAGCCGCCGAAGAAATGCCCCCTCTGCGGCACGCCCACGGTGAAGCCCGAGGACGGCGTCTTCACGATCTGCCCCAACCGAACCGGATGCCCCGGGCAGCAGTTCCAGCATATAAAGCACTTCCGCGGCGCCCTCGAGATCGAGGGGCTCGGCGAGAAGAACGCCTACCGGTTCCTCCAGGAGGGCCTGATCGCGGACGCAGCCGACATCTTCGATCTCACCGCTGAGCGGATCGCGGAGCTGGAGGGCTTCGGGGAGATCTCGGCGCGGAACCTGATCGAGGAGATCGAGGAGGCCAAGAAGATGCCCTTCTCGCGCGTCCTCTACGCGCTCGGCATCCCGGGGATCGGGTTCGTCAACGCCGAGTCGCTGGCGGAGCACCTCGGGACCATGGACGCGCTGCTCGAGGCGCAGCCGGAGGACATCGAGAAAGCAGAGGGCATCGGCCCGATTCTCGCCCAGCAGATCTACGAGGAGCTCTCCGAGGACCGCACCCGCCAGCTGATCGAGCGCCTGCGGAATGCCGGGCTGCGCATGGAGCTCGACCCTGCCGAGCGCCGCAAGCAGGGAGGGCCGCTCGATGGCAAGACCCTGGTGCTGACCGGCACGCTCCCCAACCTGAGCCGCGAACAGGCTACTCGCCTGATCCGTCTGGCCGGCGGCAAGGTGGTCAACTCGGTCTCGAAGAAGACCGACTACGTGATCGCGGGCGACAGCCCGGGCTCGAAGCTCGCCAAGGCCGAGGAGTTCGGAACCGATGTGATCGATGAAGGCGACCTGCAGAAGCTGGTCGGCGCGGACGGAGCCCCCAAGAAGCGCAGCACCCCGCCCCGCGGCCGCGTCTAGCGCGGGTACCGGGCGATCAGCGCCGCCATCCGGTCCTGGACGATGTGCGCCCGGTTCACGTCCACCCGGTTCATCAACAGCGAGAAGATCACCGCGTGGTCGGCATCATCGCCGCCGCGGAAGCAGTAGCCCGAAAGGGCGCTCACCCCGTCGAGGGTGCCGGTCTTCAGGTGGCAGTTTCCCGCGGCGGCGGTACCGCGCATGCGGTGGGCGACGGTGCCGCTGCGACCCGCCACGGCGAGCGAGTCGACCCAGGCATCCCGCAGCCTCTCCTGGGCCCGCTGCGCATCGGGGTCGGCCTTGGCGTCGATCTCGATCATCGAGTCGAGCAGCCTGACGACGGAGGCCGGCGAGGCCTTGTTGCGCCGCGTCAGGCCCGATCCGTTCTCTCCGGCAAATTGCGCTCCCTGCTTGGAGGCGAACTGCCTGACGACCGAGAGGCCGGCGGCCGTTGAGCCATCGCCGCCGAACTGCGCGCCGACGTCCTTGAGCAGCATTTCGGCGAGGTAGTTGTCAGAGGGGACGTTGGTGTCCTGGACGATGTCGGCCATGGTCGGGGACGCGTAGTCGGCCACCTCCACCGCGGCGGGGGGGACCGTCGCCGGGACGACGCTGTTGCCGATCGAGACCCCGTCCTTGCGGAGGGCGTCCTCGAAGCGCTGAGCGGCCGTCTTGGCCGGATCGCTCGGCGAGCCGTTGTCGATCTCCAGGCCGGAGAGCCTGCCGACGCTCTCCGGGGTGATGCCGCGCTCGGGTATCCCGGTCTGGCCATCGAAGAACGAGGAGTCGTAGAAAAGGGGCCCCTGCACCATCACGACCCCGGCGGCCCGCACGCGGCCGGCGAGCTTTGTGAGGCCCGCGGTGGTCAGGGTCGGGTCGCCTCCGCCGCGCAGGTAGAGGCCCTGGCTGATGCCGTCTGTGACGTCGTCGGTCGACCAAGCGGTGGTGTGCAGTCGGCCGTCGGGCTGGAACTTGGAGAGCGCGGTCGAGGTCGTGAAGAGCTTCGAGTTCGAGGCCAGTATTCGCGCGCGGCCGCCCTTCCTCGCGAAGAGCTTCGTGTGGGTGCTGGGATCGAAGACGAAGGCGCTGCTCCTGCCGACGCGGCGGAAGAGCCGCGCCAGCCCGCTGGCGAGCTTGGAGCGGGAAACCGAGGTGTGGGCGGCGGTCGCCCCGTGGGCGATGGGTGTGCGGAAGGCCTTGTCGGGGCCCGGCGGGCGTGCCTGCGAGGCGGCGGGCAGAATCAGAGCCGCCGTGAGCAGCGCGGCGAGGATCGCCCCTCTGTGCTTGACCATGCCCATGCCTTCGGCGCGGCTTGACCGCGCTCCTGCCTAGAACAGCGGAGGTTGGCCAAGGTAGCGGGGGTTGGTTGGCTGACCAGCCCGCACCGCTGCCATAATCCCCTTTCCGATGGGGAAAGTCGTCCAGTTCGACGGCCCCGACACCAAAGCGCGCGGTAGCAGGGGGAGGCGAAGGCGCGGACGGGGTGACAAGACAGCCCTGGTCCTAGGCGGGGGCGGGTTCACCGGTGGCGTCTACGAGATGGGCGCGCTCCGCGCGTTCGACCTGCTGGCGGTGAACCGCACCGTCAACGACTTCGACATCTACGTCGGAACCAGCGCCGGCGCGTTCGTCGCCAGCATGGTCGCGAACGGTGTCACTCCCGAGGAGATGTTCCGGGTCCTGGACAAGGCTCTCCCCTCGCCGATCGAGAATGCGTCCCTCCGCACCCTGCTGCGCCCCAACTACAAGGGGTTCGCTGAGCGCCTGGCGCTCCTCCCACTTCGAATCGCCGCCACGGCCCGCCGTCTGGCGGGGAACGTCGGCGAGATCTCGATGGTCGACGTCGTCATGGGGCTCGCCGAGGGCCTTCCGACCGGGATCTACCACAACCGCGGCATCGAGAAGTACGTGCGCAACGTCCTCTCCGACCCGGACCGCACCAACGACTTCCGCGAACTCGACCCTGACCTGCTGATCACCGCGACCGATCTCGACACGTGCGAGCGGATCGTCTTCGGCGAGGGGGAGTGGGACAACGTGCCGATCTCTCGCGCCGTCGCCGCCTCCGGGGCCCTGCCGATCGTCTACGAGCCGTACGAGCTCCGTGGCAGGCAGCTCGTCGACGGCGGAATCGTGTCGACCACCAACGTCGACGTCGCCGTCGAGGCGGGCGCCAAGTTCATCGTGGTCGTCAACCCGCTGGTGCCCTACGTGAACGACTTCGAGACCCGCATCCCGACGGTGTTCGGATCGAGAGTGCGCCGCGTCTCCGATATGGGCATTCCCGGGATCGGAAACCAGGCCTTCCGGCTGCTCGCGCACGCCAGGCTCCACATGGCCGTCCAGTCGTGGAACGAGCGCTTCCCGGACGTCGACATCATCCTGATCGAGCCCGAGTTCGACGACGAGCTCATGTTCGGCACCTCCATCCTCGACTACTCGGCCCGCCTCCAGATCGCCAAGCACGGCTTCGAGTCCGTGACCGTGAGGCTGGCGCGCGACTACCAGCGCTACAAGGAGGTCGCGGCCCGGCACGGGATCGAGATCTCCGCCCGCCGGGTCCGGCGCGTCCTCGACACCGTCGAGGAGGAGGAGAAGGGGATGTCGGCCTGGCGCCGCGTGCTCGAGCAGACGACGGGCGCCCTGCTGCGCCAGTCGGGTGAGGCGGAGGCCGCTAGCGGCGGTGCACATCCCGAGCCGTCGCCTGGTCCGTCGGCTTGATCGAGACGTAGTCGATGTCCACGTGTGGCGGGCGGGTCACGACGTAGGCGATCACGTCGGCGACCTCCTCCGCGCTGAGCGGGTTCGTCCCCTCGTAGACCCTGCCGGCCTTCTCCTCGTCGCCCTCGAACCTGACCAGTGAGAACTCGGTCTCGACCATCCCCGGCGCCACCTCGCTGACCCTCACCGGCTTGCCGAGAAGCTCCAGGCGGAGCGTCCTGGTCACCGCGTTGGCGGCGTGCTTCGCGGCGCTGTATCCCCCGCCGCCCGGGTAGACCTCCTCACCGCCGACCGAGCCGACCACGACCACGAAGCCGTCGCCGCTCCGCTCGAGCGCGGGGAGCAGGGCCTTCGTCACCCGCATCACGCCCATCACGTTGGACTCGTACATGCGGCGCCAGTTCTCCTCGTCTGCCTCCGCGACCGGCTCAAGCCCGAGGGCGCCCCCGGCGTTGTTGACGAGCACCGAGAGGTCCTGCAGGGCCTCGGCGAGCTCGGCGACCGAGCCCGGATCGGTGACATCGAGGCGCAGAGCGCGCCCACCCACCTCGCAAGCCACTTCCTCGCATCGCTCGAGGCGCCTCGCCGCCGCGACCACCTCGAAGCCCGCGGCGGCAAGGGCTCGCACGGTGGCCGCACCGATGCCACTGCTGGCGCCGGTGACCAGGGCGGTTCTGCCCCTCGCGCTCACCGCCCGGACGCTACAGACGTGGTACCTCCCGAACGCCTCTCCCTGATAGGTTCCGCGGCGGACCAGGGGGTCCAGGAGAGGGAATGAAGAGAGGAACGGCGTTGCTCGAGGGCCGAGGGACCGGCCGGCGCGAGACCCGGATCTGCTTGTTCCTGCTCGCGGGCTGTCTCGCTGCGTGTCTGCTGGCCGGCGGAGCGGCCCCCGCCCTCGCCAAGCATCACCGCTCGGGACGGCTCGCGCTGTCCTTCAAGTCGGAGTCTCAGAGCGATCAGGCGCTGCTCTCCTCCGGGGAGGTTGCTGTCGGCGTTCGGTCTCCCAGCGCGCGCAAGCTCGTCCTGGCGGTGCGTGGGTTCGGCGGCGGGCCCGCCCTGACCGACCCGCGTAGCGTCTCGACCGTTGCGGGGAAGATGAAGACCGTCTCTCTTCCTCTCAGCGCGACAGGCAGGGAGGTGCTGCAGGGCTGCGGTGCCGACACGCTGCTGCTGACTGCGAAGGCCCCTGCGAAGTCAAGGAAGCGAAAGAAGGGGAAGAGCCCCAAGGGACGGGCCACCGTCACCCACTCGGGGCCGCAGTGCGACGCGCTCTCCAAGGCGGATCGCTGCGAGATCATCGCCAGCCCAGGGACCAACTGCCTGTTCCCGTTCCCGAGCGATCACTACACCGTGCCGGACTCGAGCACCCCAACCGGGCTGCGCGTCAACCTGAGCGCGACCTCGACCCCCGCCAACAAGGACGGCGTCCACATCGATCCCGTGGACATCAACCGCAGCGATGGCTTCAGCCCGGGCGAGAGCATCGTCACCCGGGTTCCCGGGCTCGACAATCCGACGGCTTTCCAGAAGACGGGAGCCGTACCGCTCACCGACATGGACCAGGCCTTCGCGCCGAACCAGCCGATCGTGCTGATCGACGCCTCCACGGGTCAGCGCCAGCTGATCTGGTCGGAGCTCGACTCAACGGCGAGCAGCCCCGGCAACACGGATCTGATCATCCGCCCGGGCCGCAATCTGATCGAGGGCCATCGCTACATCGTCGCGATGCGCAACCTGAAGGACGCCTCGGGGAACGTCATCCCGGCGCCTCCTGGGTTCGCGCTCTACCGGGACGGCGTGACAACCGACGTGCCGGCGATCGAGAGCCGTCGCGCGCACTTCGACGAGATCTTCTCCAGGCTCCAGCAGGCCGGGGTCGGCCGCGGCGATCTCTACGACGCCTGGGACTTCACGGTCGCCAGCACGACCAACATCACCCAGCGCATGCTCTCGATCCGCGACCGGGGGCTCGCTGACCTGGGTGACACGACGCCGGGCGACGGCACGATGCAGGGCTCGGCTCCCTCGTTCACGGTCACCGACGTGAAGACGGTCGATGATCCCACCAACCCGCTGACCGGAAGCCACGCGACCGAGAACGTCCGAGAGGTGACCGGGACCTATCAGGTGCCCTGCTTCCTCAGTTCGCCCGGCTGCGCGCCTGGCGGACGGTTCAACCTCGGTCCCGACGGCCTGCCCCAGCAGACTCCGGGCAACTTCCAGACCGCGCGCTTCACCTGCAACATTCCGAAGTCGGCGGTCACCGAGACCAGCCCGGGCTCCGGCGTCTGGAACCTCGACCACGCCGTGAGGCCGTCGATGTACGGGCATGGCCTGTTCGGCGATTACACCGAGGTCCACACCACCAACGTTCGTCAGCTCGGCACCGACGAGGGCGTGCTGACCTGCGCCACCGACTTCACCGGGATGATGGAGGACGACGTCGGCACGGCGGTCCAGGCGCTGCAGGACCTCTCGAAGTTCCAGCCGATCCCGGATGGACTGCAGCAGGGCTTCCTCAACTTCATCTACCTCGGCCGCCTCCTGATGATGTCCGACGGCTTCTCGAGTGACCCGGCCTTCCAGTTCGGCGGCCAGTCCGTCATCGACCACGGCAACGGCCTCTACTACTACGGCAACAGCCAGGGCGGGATCGCCGGCGGCGCCCTGACGGCGGTCGAGCCCGACATCACCCGGACGGTCCTCTACGTGCCGGGCATGAACTACTCGACCCTCCTCACCCGCAGCGTGGACTTCTCGGACTACGCCCTCGTCCTCTATCCGTCCTATCCGAACGAGTCGGAGCGGCCGCTACTGCTCGCGATGATCCAGATGATGTGGGACCGCGGCGAGCCGGACGGCTACGCCAACCACATGACGAGCGATCCGTTGCCCGGCACACCCCCTCATCACGTGCTGATCGACATGGCCTACGGGGATCACCAGGTCTCGAACGTCGCAACGGGGGTCGAGGCGAGGACGATCGGTGCTCCGCTCCGGTACCCGACCCTGGACCCGGGACGCACGCCCGGCTTCGTCAACTTCTTCCCCGACATCCCGCAGCTGGGCGATCTCTCCGGCCCGACGGCGAACGGAAACGGCATGTTCGTCTGGGACATCGGGCCGAAGCGCGATGACGGGTCGGGAGGCTTCCTGGGCACCGACCCGGCACCGATCACCAACACCGCTCCGGACGACTCCTTCGGTGTCGATCCCCACGACACGGTGATCGACACCTCGCCGCTGATCCGTCATCAGATCGCTGAGTTCCTGAAGCCGAGCGGCCAGATCATCGACCCGTGCGGCACCGACCCCTGTTACGCAGCCGGCTGGAGCGGGCCGCCCTGATCCGCCGCTCCGCTGCCTAGCCCGCCGGATCGGCGACCCGTCCGGAGGCCTCGCTGATCGCGTCGGGAGCGCCCGCCTCGCTCACCGAGGCGATCCCGCGCCGCCTCGCCTCGTCGGCCTCCAGGCGGTTGGATCCGGTGATGATGTGCAGCGGGAGCCGCGCCTCCCGACAGCGCCTGGCGATCTGACCGACCAGCTTGCCCTCAAAGCTCTGTGCGTCGAGTTGTCCCTCGCCCGTGATCACCGTGGCGGCCTGATCCAGGCGCTCGTCGAAGCGCAGCACGCCGAGGACGAAGGCGGCGCCCGGCACCAGATGCGCCCCGAACGCCGCCCAGAGGCCGCCGGAGAGCCCGCCGGCCGCGCCGGTCATCGCCCGTCCCCTGGGGTCGCGGGGCAGAGCGCCGGCTTCGGCCACCAGCCGTGAACCGAGTCGCTCGACCTGCTCCGGCGAGGCGCCCTTCTGCGGCGCGAAGACCTCTGCCGCGCGCTCGAAGGGGATGGAGGTGTCGCAGAGGACCTCGAGCCTGGCCCCTCCGGTTCCACCGGCCGCCTCGAGGGCATCGATCGCACCGCGCCCGCCGTCGGTGGTCGCGCTGCCCCCGGCCGCAACCAGGATGCGGCGCGCGCCATTTCCGATAGCCGCCGCGATCAGTTCGCCCGTCCCCGCGCTGCTCGCCCGCTCCGGATCACGCTCCGCTTCGTCCACCAGCCCGAGACCCGACGCGGCGGCCACTTCGACGATCGCCGTCGAGCCGTCGCGCACGAAGCCGTAGTGCGCCTCGATCGGGCGGCCGAGTGGGTCGTGGGCCGGTGCCGGTCGGGTCTCGCCTCCCATGGCGTCGACCAGGATCTCCATCGTCCCGTCCCCTCCGTCGGCGGCGGGGCAGAGATCGGCTGTCGCTCCGGCCCGCTCCAGGCCCCGTTCGATCGCCTCGGCGACCTCCGGCGCGCTCAGGGTCCCCTTGAACGAATCCGGCGCTACGAGGAACCTAGGCGTAGAGGGCGTCGACGTCCTTCTCGAACTTCTCTGCGACCACGTTGCGCTTGACCTTCATCGTCGGGGTCAGCTCGCCGGTTTCCTGGGAGAGGTCGTGGGGGAGGATCTCGAACTTCTTCACCTGTTCCACCCGCGCGAACTTCTCGTTCACCTTGTCCAGGTGCTCCTGGAGGATCGCCCGCATGCCATCGTTCCGCCGCAGCTCGGCCGGATCGGCGGGCCAGCCCTTCTCCTCGCAGAGCTTCGCGCACTCCTCCATGTCGAGGGTGATCAGCGCGACCAGGTAGGGCCGGCGGTCTCCGATCACCACGCACTGGGAGACGTAGAGGCTCTGCTTGATCTCGGCCTCGAGGTTCGCCGGCGTGATGTTCTTGCCACCCGCGGTGATGATGATGTCCTTCTTGCGGCCGGTGATCGAGAGGTAACCGTCCTCGTCGAGCTCCCCGATGTCTCCGGTGTGGAGCCAGCCGTCATCGAGGGTCTCGCTGGTGGCCTCCTCGTTCTTGTAGTAGCCCTGGAAGATGTTCGGGCCCTTGACCAGGATCTCGCCGTCGTCGGCGATCTTGATCTCGCAGCCGTTGAACGCTCGGCCGACCTTGCCGAACTTGAAAGCATCAGGTCTGGCGACAGTGGCCGCGGTCGAGGTCTCGGTCATTCCCCAGCCCTCGAGGATCAGGACCCCGGCGGCGTCGAAGAAGCGCAAGATCTCCGGGTTGATCGGCGCGGCGCCGGTGACGCAGTTCTTGATGTTGCCGCCGAACAGGGCGCGGATCTTGGAGAGCACCTGCTTGTCGGCGATCTCGTACTGCTTGCGGAGCAGCCAGCCGATCGGCTCCCCGGCCCGTTCCTTTTGGCGGACCTTCTTGCCCACGCCGATGGCCCAATTGAAGACGGCCTTCTTGATCCCGCCCGACTTCTCCACCTCGCCGGTGGCGGCCGTATAGATCTTCTCGAAGATCCGCGGCACAGACGGGAAGTAGTCCGGCTTGACCTCGGTGAGGTTCGGGATGATCTTGAGCGGGTCGCGCTCCCAGTAGGCGATGTTGCCGCCCAGGTCGAAGCTGAGGAACTGGATCAGGAGGGCGAAGGAATGGGCGAGCGGCAGGAAGAGGTAGCTGGTCGTCTCGCTGTCGAGGACGCTCTCGTCGAGCGCCATCGTCACCATCGAGCGGTAGTTGCCGTGTGAGATCACACAGCCCTTCGGCGGCCCGGTCGTGCCCGACGTGTAGATGAAGGTGCAGATGTCGTCTGGGGTGACCGAGCGCCAACGCTGCTCCCACTCGGAGTCCGACCGGCTCTTGCCGGCCTCGATCAGCTCGTCCATCGAGATTGCGCTGCCGCCGGAGCCCTCCATGCGGATCACGTGCTCGAGCTTGGGGACCCGGTCCCGGATCTCGTCGATCTTGGCGAGCTGCTCGGAATCCTCGACGACCACCGCCTTCGCGTCGGAGTTCTCGAGTACGTACTCGCATTCGTCGGGCGAATTCGTCTGGTAGATGGGCACGACCGTGGCGCCCACGCTGAGTGCGGCGAAGTCGAAGTAGGTCCACTCGGGACGGGTGTTTGCCAGGATCGAGACCTTGTCCCCCTTCTCGATGCCGAGTTCGATCAGGCCGAGGGCGAGCTCGCGGACGATCTCCCCGACCTCGCGGTAGTTCCTCGAGACCCACTCGCCGGAGTCGTCCTTGTAGGTCACGGCGGCCAGATCGGCATGGCGCTCGGCGGCGAGCGGCATCAGATCCGCGCAGGTCTTGCTGTGGGTGCTCGATTCAGCGGCGGACCCCGCCGCCGCGATCGTCGCGCTCTCCATTGGAGGGAGTCTATTAGGAGGCTGGCTGCGCAGCCAGCCTCGGATCAGCCGGGCGAAGCTTTGCCCGCTTAGGCGGTGGCCTGCCGCTGCTGCGCCTGGAACGCCCGCAGGGAGGACTCGAAGAGGGTCTTGTCGATCCGGCCCCTGAGGACCGGCACATTCATCTCGATGCACTTGGAGAGCACATCGCGCCTCTTCATGTGCATTTCCTCGGCAAGCTCCGTGGGCGTCAGGTGAACGGACATACAGGCCACTCCTTCCTGGTCAACGCCGTGGATTCGGCCGCGGCTTGCGTCGCGGCCGTATGTGCAGCCATGTATATCGCTTCCCGGCGACGTGTCAATCATTTTTTCGCAGTTTGCGGGCCTAAACGGGGTTGGGCACGTCGATGAACTCGTGCTCCACCGAGAAGCGCTCGGCCACCAGCTCCCCGAGCCGCCGGATCCCGAAGACCTCGGTCGCGTAGTGGCCGGCGGCGAGGAAATGGACCCCGTACTCGCGCGCCTCGCCCATCACCGGCTCGCTCGGCTCGCCGGTGACCAGCGCATCCAGGCCGAGCGGCCCCGCCTCGTGCAGCGCGAAGCCGCCGGCGCCCGTGACGATGCCGACGCTGGATATGCGGTCGGGCCCGGCAGCGAAGACAAGGGGCTCCTGGCCGACCGCCTCGGTCAACCGCCGCGCGAGCTCTCCCACGTCGACCGCCTCCGAGGCGCGGCCGATCACGCCCACCGCCGATCCCTTCGCCTCGCCGAAGGGCCGCTCGTCCGGCTCCAGCCCGAGCGCGTCCCGAAGGAGGGCGTTGTTGCCGATCTCCGGATGGGCGTCCAAGGGGAGGTGATAGGCGGCCAGCGAGACGTCGGCCGAGAGCAGGGCACGCAGCCTGGCGGCCATCGGAACCGACAGCGGACTCACCTCCGAGCCCCAAAACAGCCCATGGTGGGTCATCACCAGCTCGGCGCCAGAATCGACGGCGCCTGAGAGCAGCTCGAGGTTTGCCGATACTCCCGTCGCCACGCGGGTCACCTCGGCCCTGCCCGGCACCTGCAGCCCGTTCGGCCCGTAGTCCTCGAACGACCCAACGTCCAGCAGGTCGTCGCAGAATGCGAGGATCTCGTCGCGACCGGCCACGATCGCAGCGTAACTACCATGCCGTCATGAGCACCGGCGAGGCATCGGCTTCTCCGAGCACCGACTCCTTCATCCAGTCGCTGATGGAGACGGACCTATATTCGATCGGCGCCTTCTTCTGCGACCAGAATCCGCAGCTGGTCGACGAGGTGGTCGAGCGCAGCGAGGCGATCGAGTCGCGTGGGCTGGAGAGCTGGGCCTCGGAGACGGAAACCCCGATCGAGGAGGGCCTGCGGACCCTTCTCACCGGCCTCGCGGTTCGCTACTACAAGGCCGTCGCGGGGTGAGCGAAGAAGTACCGCGGAGGCGCCCGCGACTCGTCGGGCTGATCGTGCTGGCGGTGATCGTCGGCGTGCTCGGCTTTGCCATCGTCAGCCTCTCGATCGGGACCGGCGGCGAGGGTGAGCAGTTCAAGATCACGGGCGCGGAGGAGACCCAGAGCCTGCTCGGCGGGATCCAGCAGGATGGGGATCGCCTCGGACCAGGGGACGCTCCGGTGACCATCCAGGTCTTCAACGACCTGCAATGCGATCCCTGCTCGGACTGGAACCGGGACGTGATCGTGCCGCTCATCGGCGGCCCTGTGCGCGCCGGTCACGTCCAGATGATCTTCCACCACTTCCCGATCAGCGCGGAATCCGGGTTCTTTCTCGGTTCCTACGCCGCGGTCGCGGCCGCGAAGCAGGACGACGAATGGCAGTTCATCGAGCTCTTCTTCGCGAATCAGGAGGAGGCGAAGACGCACGGTGCGACCCAGGACTTCCTCAATGACGTCGCGCGGGGGATCCTCAACCTCAACGTCGAGCAGTGGCAGAACGACATGAACGACCGCAGCGGAATCGAGCAGACACTGAAGGACGACGAGAGCCTCGCCGCGGGTCGGCATCTTCCGGCGGAGCCGGCCGTCGTCGTCGGCGGGCCGAACGGGACCCGCCAGTTGATCGAGTCCCCTTCCCTCGCCGAGGTGCAGGCGGCGATCGCGGCAGTGCACTAGCGGGCGTTCGGCGCGGAAGCCTAGGCGGGCGTCCCGGTCTGCAAGGGGTCGTTGGGCGAGGCCTGGCCAGGATCGTTGACGACGGCCCCCGGGGGCACCGGGATCGGCCCGTCGAGCAGCGGGTCCTCGGTCTCTCTCATCCAGGAGGCGAGACGCTCGTGCAGCTCGTTGACGACGTTTGCGTGACCGGGGTCCTGAGCGAGGTTGCGGACCTCGTTTGGATCGAGGATCAGGTCGTAGAGCTGCTCGGTGTCGACGAGCTGATCGGCCCAGCCCGCCTCCACCAGCGTCTCCTTGCTGGCGCTGTCGTCGCTGTTGGAGAGGACCGGGTGATGGTTGTCGTCGAAGCGGCGGATGTACTTCCAGCGCTCGGTGCGGATCGCTCGGGTGGGCTCATACGCAGCATGGAAGGTCACCTCGGTGAAGATCTCTTCGTGAATCCGGTCGGCCTCACCGGTGACGAGGGGAAGCAGTGAGGTGCCCTGGAGGAAGTCGGGCCGCTCCGCGCCGGCGATCTCGCAGAGCGTCGGGTAGATGTCGAGGTGGCTCACCATCGCGTCGTAGACCTTGCCGCCGGTGAAGCCGCCCGGGCCGCGCATCAGCAGCATCACGCCGGTGCCGCGGTCGTACAGCGTCGCCTTGGCATTGGGGAAGGCGAGGCCGTGGTCGGTCGTGCAGATGATCAGGGTCCGCTCGGTGAGGTCCAGGTCGTGCAGCCCGTTGAGCACGGCCCCGATCCCCTGGTCGAGTGAGCGGGCGCTGGCCTTGAAGGCCGCCATGTCCCGGCGTGTCGCCGGCGTGTCGGGCAGGTTCGCCGGGGGCAGCGAATAGAGAGAGTCGCGGACCGAGGTCGGCGCCCGGAACTGGCGGTGGGTCTCGAAGAACCCGACGGAGAAGAAGAAGGGCTCCGAGGCGGTCTGCAGGGCCTCGATCGTGATCGGCGCCACGTCCTGAGCGTGGTGGCTGTCCACCTCGATCACCTCGTCGTAGCCGATCACCGCCGGGTCCTCCGAGATGTGCTGCTCCCCGATCAGCACCGAGCGATAGCCCGAGGTGCGAAGGGGATGGACGATGTGCTCGCGGTAGTCGTTCAGTGACCAGCCCCGGTGCGCCAGTCCGAGCATGCCGTTGTTGTGGCAGTACTGCCCGGTGAGCAGTGAGGCGCGGCTACCGGAGCAGGTGGGGGCGGCGCAGAAGGCCTTGCGGAAGAGGACGCCCTGGTCCGCGAGCAGCTGGATGTTGGGCGTGGGCACCTGGTAGCCGTAGGGCTGCACGTAGCGCCCGGTGTCGTGCGAGTGGATGTAGAGGATGTTCGGTCGCGTCGAATCGGCCATTTGTGTACCTTAATGGTCTAGAAACTCAAGTAGAGTCTTTGAGAGCCTCAATCACTCCATCTTGAACCATCGATGCGCCTAGACGGCATACACCACATCACCGGAATCACGGGCGACGGCCAGCGCTGCCTCGACTTCTATGCCGGGATTCTGGGCCTCGCCTTCCTCGGTCGTGAGCGGGACTTCGAGGCTCCGGACTCCCATCTGATCCGACTCGGCCTGGCGCCGAACAGCCCCGCCGGCGTTCTTAGCTTCATCGAGGCTCCCGGGACCCGCCGCGGGCACGCGGGCGCCGGCATGGTCCACACGCTGACCTGGACCGTCCGGTTTCCATCGGCTCTCTCCTACTGGGCCGATCGACTCGATCACGCAGGCATCGAGGCCACGCCCGTCGAGGCGAACGGACGCCGGCCGCGCCTTGAGTTCTCCGACCCAGAGGGAATCGCGCACGAGCTCGTCGTCGACGGCGCCGGCAATGGCGCCGGCCTGGCGCGCGGCTCGGCGACGATCCCACCCGAGCACGCGATCGTCGGCCTCTACGGCGCGCGGGCCTACGGGCGCCAGAGCGTGCCGAGTGCGGACATCCTCGCCGGCCGGCTTGGCTTCGCCCTCACCGCTCCCGATAGCTACGCGGTGGAGGGCGAGCGTGGGATCAGCGCCTTCTCGTTCGACGCCCCGCCCGCCGGGAGAACGCGGGTCGGCACCGGCACCATCCATCACATCGCCTGGGGGTGCGAGGCCGGCCTGCCGGCCTGGCGCCAGCGGGTGATTGGGATGGGGTGCAGGGCGACGCCGGTGATCGACCGCGGCCACTGCCGCTCCATCTACTTCCGGGAGCCATCGGGAGTCCTCTTCGAGATCGCCACGCCCGCGCGGGGCATCGCCGGGGCCGTGCCTCCCTTGCCCCTCGAGGACCGCACGATCTCGCCGCAGGTCGACCCCCGCCTTCGCCCCGCCTTCGTCGGCTAACCTGCCCGAGACCGGGGAGGGTCTGATCGATGGAGCGCCGTTTGCAGCGCGGGCCCGCGCGCACGAACAACCGAAGCCACGCCCGGCGGCGCCTCGTCGCCCTGCTGGCGCTCGCCTGCATCGCGGCTGCGGCTGCGCCCAGCGCCAGCGCAGCGTCGGTGACCATCGGTCAGCTGGCGCCGGGTTCGCCCTCGGCCGATTGCACGACGCTCAACCGCGACTACCTGGAGCCGAGCGTCACCGGCGGGAACCTCTACGTGGCGCGCCAGGCGGGCACGATCACCTCGTGGTCGACGAATTCAGCCGGCGCCGGGGCCCACTACGTATTCAAGATCTTCCGCCGGACCCCGGACCCTGACGTCTTCCAGGTCACTGCTCATGCGCCCTCGCACACTCTGACCAGCGGGCTGAACACGGTCGCCGTCAAGCTGCCGGTCAGGTCGGGCGACATGATCGGGTTCCACGAGAGTGCGGCGTCCAGCTCATGCACGTTCTCCCTGCCCGGCGAGAGCGTGCTCTTCAGCCCGGGCGATCTCTCGGACGGGGACAGCGGCACTTTCAGCGCTGAGAACGACGTCCGCTTGAATCTCTCGGCGGTCCTCGTCCCGGACAACAGCTTCACCCTCGGCATCACCAAGGATCGCAAGCGGGGCACGGCTGCCGTCACCGCAACCACCTCGAACCCCGGCGTCGTCGCGGTGCGCGGGAAGGGCCTGCGGAAGAGGGCGTCGAAGAGCCTCGCGGTGGCGGGTTCGATCACCTTCCAGCTCACGGCCACCGGGATGACCGCGCGCCGCCTCGTCCGGAAGGGCAGGGTGACCGTCCCGGTCACGGTGACCTTCTCCCCGAGCGACGGTGATCCGAGCAGTCAGTCGATTCGGCTGACGCTCCGGAAGAAGAAGCAGCTGGTGGGGCCGGTTTGATCGCTGCGCCTGTCTCTAAACTCGCCTGCCGATGAAGCGTCGCAGCATCCTCGCGGTGCTTTGCGTGCTCATGCTGGTGGTCGTTGCTGTGATTCTGATTGGGGGCAACGGCCCGCATGGGACCGAAGCGACAAAGGGGAAGCCATTCACCGGGTCCTCCGGCGTGACACGGAGTGTCGCCAGCATCGTCGCGCGCCAGAGGTTCTTCGATCGCAACCCCTCGGCCCTGCCGAGCGCCGCGGAGATCGCGGCCGTGGAGGGCGTCGAGCCCGGCCAGGGTGAGGGCGAAGAGGGGGAGGCCGCAAGAGAGGGAGCGGGCGGAGAGTCCCAGTCCGATCAGGGAGGAGAAGAGGGGACCGAGCCCGAGGCGGCCCAGCAGGCTCAGCCCGAGGGGGAGGCGCAGGCGGGCGGGGAGCCGCGCGCCGGTGAGGCGTCCGCGGGCGGCCGCACTATCAAGGAGAAGCCCGAGCCCGGCGAGGAGAGCCTGCCGCCGAAGGTTGCGGGCCCCGCTCCGCGTCTGCAGCGCGCCGGGAGCTCGGCGATCGGGCCTCGGTCGTCTCTGTCCTCCGGCACGTCCTTCCTGGGCGCGGATTCCCTCGATTCCGGCTTCGTCCCGCCGGATTCGATGGGCGCCGTCAGTCCCACTCAGGTCCTGGTGGACGTCAACGGCCGTCTGCGCGTGTTCGACAAGTCCGGGAACCAGGCCCCTGGCGAACTGGACGTCACCGACACGACCTTCTGGGCTTCGGTGCTGCCCGGGAGCGCCCAGCCGACCGATCCGGGCGTCGAGTACGACAGGCTCTCCGGGCGCTGGATCATCTCCGCGATCGACATCGAGCACGACAACAACTTCGTCATGCTCGCCATCAGCGACAGCTCGACGATCACCGACGAGACCAGCTTCACCTTCTTCAGGTTCCGCGAGTCCGCCCCGTTCGGAAGCCAAACGCGGTTCGCCGACTACCCCCAGCTGGGGGTCGACGCGAATGCGATCTACATCGGCGTCAACGACTTCACGGCCATCAACGGCTCGTTTGCCGGCACCAGCCTCTACGTGATCCAGAAGTCGAGCGTGATAGGCCCGGGCCCGATGCACGTCAACGGGTTCCGAACGGTGACCAGCGGGACCGCCGCGGGCCCGGACAGCCCGCAGCCGGCAACGAATATGGATCCTGCCTCCACCACTGGCTACGTCGTCGGCCCGGACAACCTCGTCCTCAACAAGATGGACGTGATCAAGGTCAACAACCCGGGCAGTGCGACGCCGTCGGTGTCGAGCTCGTCGATCAACTTGCCCAGCACAGCCCAGCCGCTGCCGGTTCCCGCCAGAGGCGCCGTCGGCGGGATCGACGCCTTGGACGACCGGTTCTTCGAGGCGATGGTCGCCGAGGGTCCGGGCGGTACCGCCTCGCTCTGGGCTGCGCACAACATTCGCGTCAACTCCAGCGGGGTCGGCGCCGCGGGGGGCGACCGGGACGCCGCGCGCTGGTACCAGGTGGGCAACCTGAACACGACTCCGACCCTGACGCAGTCCGGGACGATGTTCGACACGGCCGGCTCCAACCCCCGGTTCTTCTGGATGCCCTCCATCGCGATGAACGGCCAGGGTCACGCCTCACTCAACATGAGCACTGCGGGCAACGGGCGTTCCGCCGAGATCGCATCGTCGGGTCATCTGGCGAGCGACCCGGCGGGCACGACGGAGCCCTTCGACCTGACCCAGTCGAGCGCGAGCAGCTACAACCTCGGAGGCGAGTCCCCCCGGCGCTGGGGCGACTTCTCGCAGACGGTGGTCGACCCGACCGATGACCAGACCTTCTGGACCTTCCAGGAATACGCCAGCGCCGACGACGTCTGGGGCGTCCGGGTGATCCAACTGAAGGCGCCGCCTCCGGCGACCCCTGCAGCCGCCACCCCGAACACGATCCTGTCCGGCCAGTCGTCGGTCCCGGTCACGATCACGGGAACGTCGACGAAGGGATCCGGCTTCTTCGACCCGGGCCCGGACACAGGCGGGCCGGGATACCCGAACCACATCCAGGCCTCCGTGAGCGGGGGCGTCGCCGTCAACAGCGTCACCTACACCGACCCGACCCACATCACCCTCGACCTCGACACCACGGCGGCCACCAACGGTGCCCAGTCCGTCACCATCACCAATCCGGATGGCCAGACGAGCACCTGCACGCCGCTCGTCGTCGGCACGGACACCGATGCTCCGACCGCGCCGAATCCACAGGGGACGACGCCGAGCACTCCCGGGAACAGCAACAACCCCAAGGTCTTCGGCTCGAACGCGGAGTGCGGGGCGACCGTCAGCCTCTACACGGACGCCAGCTGCACCACCCTGGCCGCGAGCGGCAGCGCGATCGCCTTCGCGTCGCCGGGGATCCCGGTCACCGTCGGCGCGAACACCTCCACGAGGTTCTGGGCCCAGGCCACCGACGTCTCGAACAACACTTCGGCCTGCTCCACCAGCTCGACTCCCTACGTCGAGGACTCGATCCCGCCACAGGTGAGCGTGGATTCGGGACCGACCGGGAGTACCACCAACAAGTCGCCGACATTCACGTTCAGCGCGACCGACGCGGTAGGTCCGATCACCTTCAAGTGCTCGATCGACACCGGCACGGCCAGCTTCTCCGCCTGCTCGGGACCGAGCACCAGTGACACGCCGTCGAGCCCGCTCGCCGACGGCTCCTACACCTTCCGCGTACAGGCCACCGATGGGGCAGCCAATTCCGCCGTGGCGACGCGCGCCTTTGCAATCCAAACCCCGAACACGCCGCCGGCGGCGGCGGCGCCGGGCACCAGCATCACCAAGGGACCGAAGAGGACGCGCAAGCGCAAGCCGAAGTTCAAGTTCACCTCGAGCCAGACGGGCTCGACCTTCCAGTGCAAGCTCGACCGAGGCGCGTTCAACCCCTGCGCCTCGCCCTTCGTGCCGTCGGCCAAGCTCGCTCCCGGCAAGCACGTCCTCAAGGTGCAGGCGATCGGATCCACCGGACTCGCCGATCCCTCTCCGGCGGTCCGGAAGTTCAAGGTGCTCGGCTAGCGAGGAGTAATCGGGGCGCCCGGATTTGAACCGGGGACCTCACCGACCCGAACGGTGCGCGCTACCAGGCTGCGCCACGCCCCGAGAGGCAGAAGGATAGAGGCGTCTTGCCCGGCGGGCCGGCCAGCGGATAGCGTTGACGTGTGGCCGACAACGCCGACCTGATCCACGATCTGTACGAAGCGATGAATCGCCACGACGGCGAGGCGATGGCGAGGATGTACGAGCCCGATGGCCGCTTTCACGATCCCGCCTTCGGCGAGTTGAACGGCGACGAGGCCGGCGACATGTGGCGCATGCTGACCGGCCGAGCCGATGACCTGCGAGTGGAGCTTGCCGAGCATGAGGCGGTGGGGGACACCGGCTCGGCCCGCTGGATCGCCCACTACACCTTCACGCGCACCGGTCGGCCCGTGGTCAACGAGGTCAACGCCCGCTTTCGCTTCCACGACGGGCACATCGCTGAGCACGACGATTCGTTCTCGTTCTGGCGATGGGCGCGGCAGGCGCTCGGGCCCACGGGGCTCATCCTGGGCCTCCCGCCGCTGAGCGCGATGGTCCAGCGCCGCGCCCGCGAGGAGCTCGCCGAGTTCCGCGAGCGGAACTAGGCGCTCATTTGCCGGCCGAGTCGGTGGCCGCCGTGCTGGGCAGGAGGAATCGCACGCCGAAGATGCAGGCGATCAGCGCGCCGCCGCCGATCCAGAGGATCGGATCCTCGGCGGAGAATCCCTCCAGCTTGCTGCCCACGTAGGTGAAGTAGGCGGTGAGCGGCGCGTAGCCGATGGTGGTGGTCCAGACGAACCTCCAGAGCGGGATGCGGGCGGCGCCGCAGACGTACCCCATCAGGCTGAAGGGCATGATCGGGATCAGGCGAACTCCCAGCAGGAAGGGCGCGCCACCCCGGTGAACCAGATGCTCGAGCCGCTGGAAGCGCTCCTCGCCCGTGATCCTGTAGAGGATCGGCCGCGCGAAGTGCCTGCCGACGGCGTATGACGCCAGACCGGACAGCACCCAGGAGCCCAGCACCAGCGGGAAGCCGACGCCGAAGCCGAAGACGTAGCCGGCCGCCGCGTCCAGGATCTCGGCCGGGTACCAGACGATCACGTGCACCATCGCCAGCCAGACGACGAGCAGCACCCCGCCAAAGTTCCCGTTCAGATCATTGCGGACCGAGGCGGTGTCCCCGTGGAACGCGTCGCTCACCGCGCCGCGCAGGGAGGGGATCACGAGTGCCACCGCGATCCCGATCAGCACGCCTGCGACCGTCACGGCAACGCCGGTCCATGTCCCTCCACCGGGTGGCCCGCGGTGCACGATCGTTAGATTAGAAGCCCGCCGGACCGTACACCGAGACCTAAGGAGGTCAGATGGCGTTCGAGGTCCCCGATCTTCCCTACGAATACAACGCACTCGAGCCACACATAGACGAGCAGACGATGCGCGTTCATCACGACAAGCACCACCAGGCTTACGTCGACAAGGCGAACGCGGCCCTCGAAGGGACCGAGTGGGCCGACAAGGACGTCAACGAGGTCCTGCAGAACCTGTCGAGCCTGGGCGACAAGGAGACCGCTGTCCGCAACAACGCGGGCGGGCACTCCAACCACTCCTTCTTCTGGGAGATCATGAGTCCCGACGGAGGCGGCGAGCCGGACGGCGACCTCGCCTCAGCGATCAACGACGCGTTCGGGGACCTGGACTCCTTCAAGGAGGACTTCAAGAACGCGGGCGTCAACCAGTTCGGGTCGGGCTGGGCCTGGCTCGTCCACGACGGCTCCGGCCTGGCGGTCGTCTCGACCGCGAACCAGGACTCGCCGATCTCAGACGGTCAGACGCCGATCATCGGCTGCGACGTCTGGGAGCACGCCTACTACCTGAAGTACCAGAACAAGCGCCCCGACTATCTCGATGCATGGTGGAACGTGGTCAACTGGGCAATGGCCGGCGACCACTTCTCGGCGGCTAGCTAGTCACCGCTTCGGCCGGTCGCGCCGCCTCGGGGAGCCGGGGCGGCGCCACGTCGGCCTTCGGCTCCACCTGTGCCATCGCGTACTCCGCGAGGGCGGTGATCGTCAGGCTCGGGTTCACGCCGGGATTGGCTGGTATCGCCGCCCCGTCGCAGACCATCAGGTTCTCGTAGCCGAAGACGCGGTGGCGCTCGTCGACAACCCCGTGGTCCGGGTCCGCGCCGATCGCCGCGCCGCCCAGAATGTGCGCGGTCGTCGGGATGTTGAAGATCGCCTCGTTGATCCCGCTCTGGGGGACTCCACCCGTACGCTCCGCCATCCACCGCGCCACGTGATCGGCGGCCGGAATGAAGGTCGGGTTGGGCTTCTCTGGGTCCTGCTCGGTCTGCAACCTCACGCCCCGGCCCAGCAGCCGCCGCTTCGGGCGCAGCCGGATCGCGTTGTCCAGCGTCTGCATGACCAGCAGGATCACTGTCCGGCGCGACCAGCTGAGCGGCCAGAGCAGCCGGAGGGCGCGGAGCGGATGCCGGAGCATCTGTCCGAGCCAGAGCAGGGGCCGGGTCAGCTTCGTCCCCTTCCCGGTGAGCAGCGTGAACAGGTAGCTCATCGAGTCGGCTCGGCGCCCGTAGGTAACGACCTCGATGTGGGTGTCCGGGTCCGGGTAGATGCTCGAGCTGATCGCGACCGACTTGGCGAAGTCCCGTTCGTCGCTCGGGGCGGTGACCGCGTTGATCGACTCGCTGTTGGTGCGCACGAGCTCACCGAGGCGGCCTGACACGTGCGGAAGCGAGCCGTGGTGGCGGCAGTTGGCCAAAAGCTTGTTGGTTCCAAGCGCGCCGGCCGCGATCACCACGCCGCGCGCGTTCAGCGTCGAACGGTGCTTCCGCAGCCATGAGCCGGAGCGCTCGCTGGCCACCTCGTAGCCGTCCGACCCGTCTGCGGCGCCGCCCGAGATCGGCCGCACGTCCGTTACCTGGCGCTCGGGGAGGATCTCGACACCAAGCTTCTCCGCGAACCAGAGGTAGTTCTTGACGAGCGTGTTCTTGGCGTTGTGCCGGCAGCCGACCATGCAGCTTCCGCAGCCGATGCAGCCCGACCGGGGCGGTCCCTCCCCTCCAAAGTATGGGTCCGGCACCTCCCTGCCGGGCTCGCCGAAGAATGCGCCTACACGCGTTTGCTTGTAGGTCTCGGAAACGCCGATCCGCTCGCCGTACTCCTTCAGGAGGAGGTCGGCGGGACCCTCCAGTGGATAGTCCGTCACGCCGAGCATCCGCTCGGCGGTCTGGTAATGGGGATCCAGGGCGGCCTCCCAGTCGCCCAGGGATTCCCACTGAGGGTCGCGGAAGAACGCCGGCCTCGCGCGGTAGAGGGTGTTGGCGTATCCGAGGCTGCCGCCGCCGACACCGGAGCCGGAGACGATGAAGACGTCCTTGAAGACCGTCATCCGGAAGATGCCACGGAGTCCGATCCTCGGCATCCAGTAGTAGCGGCCGAGGTTCCAGGTCGACTCCGCGAAGTCCTGATCGCGGTAGCGCCGGCCGCATTCGAGGATCGCGACCCGGTAGCCCTTCTCGGCGAGGCGGAGGGCCGAGACGGATCCGCCGAAGCCGGAGCCGATCACGATCCAGTCGAAGTCGAAGCTCTCTGACACCGTGTCAGACATGGTGTTGGACACTATGCCAGAGAGATTAGAATCGCCGGAGTGAAGGCCGCCGCAGCTCGGAGGAAATCGAACCGCAGGAAGAGTACCGCCACCCCCCGGGAGCGACGGCAGAGGGCTCGCCGCCGGATCATCGACAGCGCCGTCCGGCTCGCCGATCGGCGCTCCTTCCGGGAGATCACCGTCGACGAGATCGCCCGCTCCGCGAAGGTCTCGCGGCCCGCCTTCTACACCCACTTCTCCGACAAGCAGGAGCTGCTCCTGGTCGCGGTGCAGGCCGTCTCGGAGCGCCTCTACGAGATGGCCGAGCGCTGGTGGCACGGCGTCGGCCCACCGCCCGAGCGGGTTTGCAGGGCCCTCGAGGGCGTGGTCTCGGTATACGCCGAGGAGGCGCCGCTGCTGCGAATCGCCACCGAGGTTTCGACCTACGATGAGGAGGTCCGAGCCCTTTGGCTCGACATCGCAGGGCGCTTCATCGAGACGACCGCCGATCACGTTCGCTCCGAGCAGGACGCCGGCGTGATCCCCCCGACGCTCGACCCGCAGACCACGGCCGAGGCGCTCTTCTGGATGGCCGAGCGCTGCTGCTACATCTACCTGGGCCGGGGGGAGCGAACCCAGCAGGAGGTGGTCGCGGCGCTGGCGCCGGCCTGGACCGCCGCGCTCTACCCCCCGGTGACCCCCGCCGGGCAGCTCTCCCGGCGCCCGAGCGGACAGCGGTACCGCCACGCCTAGCGGCGCGCCTACTCAATATTTGGGATAGCGTCCGCCGAGGACGGGGATGCTTAATCTGAACTCAACGAGAGGCGAGCCTCTGACGGCTTTCCCACGGGAATTCGGAGCCTCCGAGGCGACGGTTCCCCTTTGCGCTCGCTGAGGGCCGATGGAAGAATCCGTGTGCTGTTCCGCGCTCTGGGTGGGGTACCCCGGGCACGGGTCCGTTGACAGCGACGGGTAGGTAGAGGAACCAGTGCAGACATCGAGCGCCGTGGGGCGCGTCGCCGCGATCCTCGCGCTGATCGGCGCGGTCGTCGTCGTGCTGCTCCTGGTGGTGGGCGGCGGCTCCAGCTACACCGTCACCGCCGAGTTCGAGAACGCCTCACAGCTGGTCACCGGCAACAACGTGAGCGTCGCCGGCGTCCCGGTCGGCTCCGTCAAGGAGATCTCCCTCTCGAACGATGGCCAGGCCTTGGTGAAGATCGAGATCTCGGACAGCGCCTACACGCCGCTGCCCGCAGGCACCCACGCCACGATCCGCTCCCAGTCGCTCTCCGGAATCGCCAACCGCTACGTCGACCTGGCGCTTCCCACCACCAACATCACCCAGAAGATCTCCTCCGGGGGCACCATCACCCAGGCCGACACGACCTCTGAGGTCGACCTCGATCAGCTCTTCAACACCCTCAACAAGCCGACCGTCACTCATCTCCAGCAGGTGATCAGGGGCTTCGCCCGCGCCTACGACGGCGTCGGGGCGAAGGCGAACCGCGGCTTCTACTACCTCAACCCGTTCCTCTCCACCTCTCGACGCGTCTTCGGCGAGCTCAACTCCGACCAGGCGAACCTCCAGGGCCTGGTGGTGGACGGCGCCTCGCTGATGGACACCCTCGATCAGAAAAGCCCCGAGATCTCGTCGCTGGTCTCGAACCTGAACGGGATGCTCGGGACGATCGGCTCCGAGCAGTCCTCGCTCGCCTCCGCGGTCGGGCAGCTCCCCGACTTCATGCGGCAGTTCAACACCACCGCCGTCAACCTGCGCGCCGCCCTCGACGACGTTCAGCCGCTGATCAACTACACCCGCCCGGTGGCGCGCAAGCTGAAGCCCTTCACCAAGCGGCTGCGGGGCTTCGCCCGCGACGCAGTTCCCACGGTGCAGGGTCTCAACGGGATCATCAACTCGCCAGGGCAGAACAACGACCTGATCGAGCTCACCCGTCTCCAGGACCCGCTCGCTCAGATCGGAGTCGGGCCCGTGGATCGCAACGGCGCCTCCAGGCCCGGCGCGCTCCCCGCCTCCGCCGACGCCCTCGCGCACTCCCTCGACCAGGTCTCGACCCTCCGCGCCTACAGCCCTGAGCTCACCGGCTGGTTCGATGACTTCGGGCACTCCGGGTTCCCGGATGCCTTCGGGGGCATCGGCCGCATCTCCACCACTCTGAATGAGTTCAGCCCCAGCGTCCCGGGCGTGTCGAGTTGTGGACCCCTCGAGATCCTCGGCAGTCTCTGCAGCGCCCTCAACCCGACCCAGCTCTACGACGCCCTGGGCGCCAAGGAGCTCCGTCGCTGTCCCGGATCCAATGAGCGCGGCCTCAACTCCGACCAGCTCACCCAGGGCGGGACCGTCGACTGCGACCCCTCGGAGACACCGCTCGGGCCATGAGGCGAATCCTCCTCATTCTCGGGCTGCTCGCCGCCGTACCCGCCTATCTGGTGGCGACCGCCGGCGCATCCGGCAGCCACACCTACCAGGCTGAGCTCTTCAACGCATTCGGTCTGGTCAAGGGATCCGAGCTCCGGGTGGCGGGCGCCAAGGCCGGGACCATCACCGGACTCGACGTGACGCCGCAGAAGACCGCACTCGTCACCTTCGAGGTCGATTCGGGCTTCCCGGAGTTCAAGGCGGACGCGAGCTGCTCGTCCGAGCCGCAGTCGCTGATCGCGGAGTACTACCTCGACTGCGACCCGGGCTCCTCGCCGCAGCCGCTCACCGGCCCGATCCCCGCGGCTCGCAACAAGACCACCGTCCAGCCCGACCTCGCCCAGAACACGCTGCGCGAGCCGTTCAAGGACAGGCTCCAGCTCCTCATCAACGAGTTCGGGACGGCGCTCGATGGCAACGCCGAGAACCTGAACGCGGCGATCCACTCCGGGGCGCCCGCCCTGCAGCAGCTCAAGCAGGTGCTCAACATCCTCGGCAACCAGAACCACACGATCGCCGAGCTCAACACCAACGCCGACGCGATCTTCGCTCAGCTCGCCAACCGGCGCGAGGACGTCGTCCACTTCATCGACAACGCCGGCCGCACCGCCGCGATCTCCGCCGAGCGCAGCAACGACCTCGCCCAGAACTTCAACCTGCTCGACGACTTCCTCGCCCAGCTCGAGCCGACGATGTCCCAGCTCGGCAAGCTGGCCACCTACCAGACCCCGCTGCTCACCGACCTCCACGCGGCCGCCCCGGGCCTCAACAAGCTGGCCAAGAACCTACCCGGCTTCAACAACGGCGCCCAGCAGTCGCTCACCTCTCTCGGCGACGCCGCCCACGTCGGCAAGACCGCTCTCGCGAACAGCCAGGACGAGATCGCCGCGCTGAACCAGACCAGCACCAAGGCCTACCCGGCCGCCGATCAGGTCGGGCAGTTCCTCGAGAGCATCTCCGATCCCAAGAACGCGGTCGAGGAGGATGCCTGTGCCCGCTGGGACCTGCGCGAGCAGCCCGGCGAGGCGGACAGGCGCGTCCAGCAGCTCGACCAGAAGCTGGGCACCACGCTGCACGGCGATCAGACGGTCCAATGCAAGTGGGGTACAGGCCCGGCCGGGTCCAATCCCAGCGGCGGCAACCCGGGCTTCACGGGGATGGAGGGCCTCCTCAACTACGCCTATGTCCAGACCAACTCGCTGAACCTGTTCGACCAGCTCGGCCACGCCCTCGGGATCACGCTGGTGAGCGCGCCGGGAACGAACAACGCCTGCGGCTACCAGACCGGCCCCCAGGTGCCCGACCTCCAGGGAGCTGGGAGCAACACCAACACCACTACCGACCCGAAGAACTTCGCGGAGTGCGCCGGGATCCTGGGTGACAGGCAGCCCGGGATCAATTACGGGACCAATCCCTCCGGCCTCTTCGGGCACCTCACCCGCTACGACGGCTCCGTCTGCCCGGACGGCAGCACGGTCCCGGCGATCTGCGACCCCAACGTCTCCATTCACTTGGCGAACTTCGCCTCGAACCGGGCGGCGTCGGCTCCGTCTCAGGCACAGGCCCCACCCGCGCCGCCGACCCCCCAACAGCAGAAGCAGATCCAGAAGATCCTCCAGGGGGTCGATTCGAACAAGCTCAAGGACCAGACCGAGAAGAAGCTCAAGGATCTCCTCAATCAGCTCCCCCTGACCCAGCTCCCCGCAGCTGCCCCAGCTTCCGCAGCTCCCGCGGCTTCCGAACCAGAACTCGGGCGGCTCCGGCTCGTCGACCAACGACCTCCTCAACTTCCTCCTCGGCCAATGACCATCGCCCTCCCTACATATAGGGAGGAAGTGGGGGTGGCCCGATGAACGGCCGCGCCCGGATCGGATCGCTGGCGGCTTCGCCGACCATGGTCGGCGCCATCACGACCCTGATCGTGATCGTCGCGGTCTTCCTCGCCTACAACGCGAACAACGGGCTGCCCTTCGTCCCCACCTATCAAGTCTCGGCCGAGATCTGCGACGCCGCTCGGCTCGGGCCCAACAACGAGGTGCGCATCGGCGGGAACCGTGTCGGAGTCGTCGAGTCGATCGAGACGGTCGCCGCGCCACCCAACAGCGGCTGCCAGAGCGCCGATGGATCGAGCGCGTCGACGGTCGCCAAGCTCAACCTGAAGCTCGACAAGAGCGCCGAGCCGCTTCCCGCCGACTCCACGATCCGCGTCAGGTACCGCTCGTCGTTCGGGCTCAAGTACCTCGAGATCACCCGCGGCACGAGCGAGAGTGGGCTTCCGGAGGGCGCCAACCTGCCCCTCGCGCAGTCGAGCCCGCAGGTCGAGTTCGACGACGTCTACAACACCTTCGACACCCCGACCCGCGAGAACAGCCAGCGCGTCCTGCAGGGCTTCGGCGACGCGTTCGCGGCCAGGGGCGCCTCCCTCAACGAGGCGATCAGCGCGCTCAACCCGCTGTTCGCCAACCTGAAGCCGGTCTCGACGGCGCTGGCCGACCCGACCACTCAGCTCGTCCGCTTCTTCCCCGAGCTCGCCGACGCAGCCCGCATCATCGCCCCAGTCGCCCTGGACAACGCCGAGCAGTTCACCAACGACGCGATCGCGTTCGGCGCGATCTCATCGGATCCCCAGGCGCTGCGCGACACGATCTCCGGCGGGCCGCCGGTGCTGGAAGCTGGGCTCCGGTCACTCCCCGTCCAGCGGCCCTTCCTCGCGGACTTCGCCGAGTTCTCAAGGCTCCTGCGCCCGGGCGTCCGTGACCTGCGGGCCTCCCTGCCGGTGCTGAACCAGGCCGTCTCGCTCGGCTCGAAGGTCCTGCCACGCACCGTGCAGATGGACGAGGACCTGAAGGGCGTGCTGGCCAGCCTCAACGACCTGGTCTCTGACCCGTCCACGCTGACCAGCCTGAACCGGCTCGGGGACACCTTCAACCTCGTTCAGGACGCCGGCCAGAAGATCGTCCCGGCACAGACGGTCTGCAACTACTGGAACTACTGGGTCACGTACCTGACGAGCCACTTCGAGCTCCCGACCCCATTCGGCTTCGCCGAGCGCGTCGTCCCGCCGTCGATCGCGGGCACCACCTCGCCGAACACGCTTCCCCGCAACCCGATGGACAACTACTCGGGAGGCCAGGGCGATGGGCGCTTCAGCAGCAACTCGCTGGCCGGCGCGAACGCGGGCGTATTCGCTCCGCTGAACGGCCCCCCCGGCGCCAACTACCAGAACAACGGGATCCCGATCTTGCACGGCAACCCGTACGGCCCATCCGTCACCGACGGCAAGCCGAATTGCCAGTCGGGCCAGACCGGCTACGCGCTGGGCGAGGCGCTGATCCCCGGGCAGACGCCCGACAACCCGACGTTCGGCGTCCAGGACGTGACCAAGGCGGCGGGCATGGCGCCGCTCGGCAAGACCGACCTCTTCCTCGAGCAGAACGGCAAGCGCGACTTCTGGGATTCCGCGAACAACCCGAACGGCTGATGAACAGACCGAACCACAACAGGCGCCTCTCCAACACCACGATCGGCCTGATCGCGATCGGACTCACCTTCATCGGGTTCTACCTGGCCTTCACCAAGTCGATTCCGTTCGCTGGGCACGGCTACCAGCTCAAGGCGATCGTCCAGGACGCGCAGAACATCCGGGCCAAGAGCCCGGTGCGAATCTCCGGCGTCGACGTCGGCGAGGTCAGCGGCGTCCAGCACCTGACAGACGCCAGCGGCAATGGCGAGGACGCCGCCGTCGTCACGATGGACCTGAAGGACTCGGCGCTGCCGATCCGGCAGGATGCAACGCTGCAGCTCCGACCGCGCCTCTTCCTCGAGGGGAACCTGTTCGTCGACCTGCACCCCGGCAGCCCGGGGGCCCCCGAGCTCAGGAGCGGTTCGGTCATCCCGGAGAATCAGACCTCCAACTCGGTCCAGCTGGACCAGGTGCTCACCTCGTTGCAGGCGCCAGTCAGGGAGGACCTGCAGATCTTCCTGAAGGAGTTCGGCGGCGCGCTCGACCGCTACGGCGGGGCGAAGGGCCTGCAGACCTCCTTCAAGACCTCGCCCGCCGCCTATGAGTACACCTCGCAGGTCAACCAGGCCCTGCTCGGCACCCAACCCGGAGACCTGGCCGGATTCATCTCGAACCTCGATGTCGTCGCGAGGGAGCTCAATCAGAACAGCACCCACCTCCAGGGCCTGATCACCAACCTCAACACCGTCAGCGGCGACTTCGCGGCGAACCAGGCCTCCCTGCGCGAGGCGATCGTCGAGCTGCCGCGCACCCTCGCCGTCGGGCGCCCGGCGCTCTTCCACCTCAATCAGGACTTCCCGGCCCTCCGGGCCTTCGCTCGCGAGGCCCTCCCCGGTGTCAAGTCGGCGAACAAGGCCCTCGACTACGCTAACCCGTGGATCGGCCAGCTCCGGCAGCTGATCTCGCAGAACGAGCTGCGCGGCCTCGTGGATGACCTGAGGCCGACCGTCCCGGACCTCGCCGCCCTCAGCAATGACTCGCTGCCGTTCCTGGAGCAGACCAGGGCGCTCTCCTCCTGCTTCAACAACGTCGTCATCCCCTGGAGCAACACTTCCATCCCGAACAACGACAGCGATCCGCCGGCTGGCAAGGTCTACCAGGAGACGGCTTACGGCTTCACGGGGGTCGCCGGCGAAAGTCGCTCGGGCGACGCAAATGGCCAGGAGTTCCGGGTGCTCGGCGGCGGCGGCCAGAACACGATCGCCCCGTTCAGCAGCCCGGATGTGTCGGGTGCTCTGACGGGCGTGTCGCCCTTCTCCTTCATGGGCTCGGAGCCCGCCAAGCAGTCCTCGGCGAAGACCCCGTTCCGCCCGGACGTTCCGTGCGAGACCCAGGACCCGCCGAACCTGGACGCCGGACCCCTGGGTCCCGCGCCCGCGACGAGCGCGAGTGGCCGCAGTGCCACCGCCTCGAGCCCGCAGGAGGCCGCGCTGACCAAGCGCTACGGCGACATCCTCGCTCAGATGGCGAACGCAAAGCAGCTGAAGGCCGCGGGCAACCTGCCGCAGGCGAAGGCGCTGATCAACACGGCGCTGCAGCAGTTCGCGGGCTGGAGCAAGGACTGGGCAGCGTTCCAGCGGGCCAACGGGATCAAGGTCTCCGCAGCCCGTCGCTCCAATGAGTGCAGGGAAGCACTGATGCGCACGGCGATCCGAGCCCACCTGCGCGACTTCCTGGCGATCGTCGGCCTGCTGACCGTCGGCCTGCTCTCGACCTACATCATCGTCCAGAACCAGCGGCTGCGGATCCCGCTGCTCGAGGCGAAGCCCTTCGAGCTGAAGGCGGACATGACCACGGCTCAGGCCGTCACCCCCGGCCAGGGCCAGACCGTCCGCGTGGCGGGCGTACGCGTCGGCGACATCTCCGCGGTCGAACTACGAGGACGGGCACGCGGAGGTGACGATGGACATCGACCGCAAGTTCCTGCCGATCTACAAGAACGCGACGATCCTGTTGCGGCCGAAGACCGGCCTCAAGGACATGTTCCTCGAGCTGGATCCGGGGACGAACTACGACCCGAGCTCGAACGACGACGAGTTCCAGAACGGCGCCACGATTCCGATCGCCAACACGGCGCCGGACACGAACGTGGACCAGATCCTCTCCGCGCTCGACAGCGACAACAGGGCATACCTGCGCCTGCTTTTGACGCAGGGCGGGCTGGGCCTCGACGGGCGCGGCAAGGACCTCGGCAAGCTCCTCGGCGGCCTCGGGCCGATCAACCGCGGGCTCGCCCGCCTCAACACGGAGGTGGCCAAGCGCAAGGAGAATCTGGCGACCCTGATCCACAACATGAACCTGCTGTTCGGCACCGTCGGCCAGGACGGGCAGGGCATCGAGCACCTCGTCTCGGCCTCCGATCAGGCCCTGGGGGCGATCGCGAGCCAGTCCCCCGACGTGCAGCACACCGTCAACCTGCTCGGCCCGACGCTGAGCACCACGCAGGGTGCGCTCGCCAAGACCGACCAGCTGGCCCAGGTGCTGGGGCCGGCGATCAACAGCCTGCGGCCCTTCGCCCGCAAGCTCAAGCCCGTCAACGATTCACTCGGCAACCTCGCCAAGACCACCTTCGACCCGGTCAAGCAGGAGATCCGTCCGTTCGTCGTCAACGCTCGCCCGCCGGTTCGAAACCTCCGGCCGGCGGCCGAGAACCTCGTCCACGCGACCCCCGACTCACCACCGTCGGCCAGAAGCTCAACGAGCTCTTCAACATGGCCGCCTACAACCCCAATGGCGCCGAGTCCCCGGGCACCCCGGGCCGCGACGAGGGCTACCTCTACTGGCTCGGCTGGCTGGCCCACGTCGGCAACAGCACCTTCTCCTCGCAGGACGCGCATGGTGCCTATCGCCACGTCTACGTGGTGGCGACCTGCAACACGATCCACTCGCTCCTCGCCTCGAGCCCGCTGGCACCGGCGATCACCGGATTCGGACAGCTGCTCGGAACGGTGTGCCCGCCATGACCCTGAGGAACGGAGAGAGGCCTAGTGCAGAAGCAAGCACCCTCAGTGGGACGCATCCTGGTGGCGGTCGGCTTCACGCTGTCCTGCTTCGCGCTGCTCCTCTTCCTCTGGGTGGCCTTCGGCGGCCCGGTCCCGTTCAAGCCGGAGAGCTACCGCTTCACCGCCGACTTCCCGGAGGCGATCACGCTGCAGAAGGAGGCCGACGTCCGCATCGGCGGCGTCTCCGTCGGCAAGGTCAAGGCCATCGGTTTGCCGCCGGAGAGCGAGTGCCACTCGAACCCGGCGGTCTGCAACACGACTCGGGCGACGATCGAGATCGATCCCCAGTACGCGCCGATCTCCTCGGACGCGAAGGCGATCCTGCGCCAGAAGACGCTGCTCGGCGAGACCTATATAGAGCTCACCACCGGCAGCCAGGTGCAGCCGGGTCAGAGCCCGAGCACCGCGAGCGCCCAGTCGAGCTCGATCGACGTGGGCCAGCTCTCCGGCGCCGACTCACCGCATCCGATCCCGGAGGGGGGACACCTCGCGCAGACCCAGGTCCAGGACCAGACCCAGATCGACGAGATCTTCCGGGGCTTCGACCAACCCACCCGCGAGGCGTTCCAGTCCTGGATGCAGAACGGAGCGCTCGCGATCAATGGGCGCGGTCTGGACCTGAACGACGCCTTCGGCAACCTCGGCCCGTTCGCCTCGGACGCGAGCGACGTGCTCGGCACCCTGCGCAGCCAGGAACAGTCGCTGCGCACGCTCGTCCACGACACGGGCGACGTCTTCGGCGCGCTCACCGCCCACGACCAGGCCCTCGCGGGGGCGATCGTCGGCGCCAACCGGACCTTCGGGGCCCTGGCCTCGCAGAGCAGGGCGCTGTCCGACACGTTCAAGATCTTCCCCACCTTCGAGAACGAGGGCAGGCTGACGCTGAACAGGCTGAAGGGTTTCGCGCAGGACGCCCGTCCGGTGTTCCACGACCTGCGTCCGGTCGCCCGCGACCTCAGCCCGAACCCTCCGCGACGTCCGCAAGCTCGCACCGAAGGCGCACAAGCTCTTCGAGAACCTCGATCCGTTGATCAAGGCGTCCGCCACCGGGCTGCCCTCGCTGAGCAGCTTCCTCCGCGGGCTGCGGCCCGTGATGGACGGCCTCGATCCCTTCCTCGACAACTTTGACCCGCTCGTGCGCTGGCTCGACTACCAGGCGCCGGTGGTCACGGACTTCCTCGGCAACCCGGCCTCCTCGACCTCGGACTTCCTCCCCTTCCAGCCCGGGCAGAACGCGCCGCTCCACCTCTCGCGACAGATGACCATCTTCACGACCGAGAGCCTGGCCGTCTACCAGAACCGACTTGCCAGCAACCGAGGCAACGGCTACCTGCAGCCCTTCGCGATCGGCAGCCCTGGTCCGACCGCGCAGGGTGAGATCTTCCCGAGCCACGATTGCAGCAACACATTCGGGGGCCAGGAGGTCACGCTCAATCCGCCGTCGAGTCCACCGGCCACCGAAAGCGGCCAGTTCCCGTTCTCGTCCCTCGAGAACCCGAGTGTCCCGCAGATGGTCGGCTCGAACTTCCCAGGGTTCCCGGTCAATCCTCCTGGGCCGTCGGCCTATGCGCCCTGCACGATCGCGCCGAACTTCCCGTCGGCGTTCGGCGGCGGCAAGATTCCCGAAGTGCTCCCGGACCCGTAGATTTCGGGACTTGGGGTACTTCAAGGACGCCCAGGAGGTCTACGACACGATCGGCAAGCTGTTCGTCGGGCTGGCGACCGACGAGGAGCTCGGGCCCAAATTCCGCCAGGCGAACACGATCGTCCAGTACGCCCACCGCGAGCCGGAGTCGCCGATCACGGTCCGGCTGATGGAGGACGAACCCTCCGACGTCGACTTCGGCGAGACCGAGATGGAACCCGAGGTGGTGATGAGCATGGAGGCGGACACCGCCCACCTCTTCTGGCTGGGCCGGGTGAACGTGCCGGTCGCGCTCGCGCGCGGGCAGATCAAGGCGAGTGGCCCCGTGGCGAAGATCCTCAAGTTGGTTCCGCTGACCAAGCCTGTCTATCCGCGTTACAAGGCCCAGCTCGAGGCCGACGGGCGCGAGGACCTGGTCGACGTCGATTGAGCGCCAAGGCCGACGCGGAGGAGTGGGCGGGGATCGTCCGCGGCCTGGCCTCGGAGCGAGGTTTGCACTACGAGCCGATCGGCGGCATCAACCCGAAGGACGGACCCGTCGCGCTCTGTCCCGGGGGGACGAACAAGCTCACGGGTGAGCTCAGCGACGGGTTCTTCGGCGCCTCGTGCGACGCCGACGAGCACGAGGAGGGCGGCTTCGGACGCAAGGCGATCCTGCCGGGGGGGCTGCTGGTCAAGGCGCACATGCCGGACCTCGCCACCGTCGTTCCCGTCTTCGACGTCGAATCGATCGAGCGCACGGCGGAGGACGTGGTCGACCGTCACTCGCGGCGCCGGGTCGAGTTCGAGAGCGTGGACTTCAACAAGCGATTCATTGCCACCGTCCCGCACGACCACGACCCGGTGGCGCTGCGGGAGCTGTTCAGCCCGGCCTTCATCGACTGGATCACGCGGACCCCCGCCGAGGTCGACTTCGGGATCACCGAGCAGCAGCTCTTCTTCCACTGGCGGCTGCGCGCGCGCTCGAAGGAGGAGCTGGAGGAGGCCCTTCACTCGGCGGGCGGGATCTTCGACCGTCTCCATCGCGAGATGGAGGAGAACAACCTGGACATCTACAAACCGGGCCCATGGAACGCGGGTCTGGAGCCGTTTCCGCCGAAGATCGGCTCCTGAACGCTCAGCTCGCCGGCGGACTCATCGCTCGCGCATACGCCGGCGGTACGTCCGATAGAAGCCGGGCCCCTTCCGGACGAAGTCCCTGAATCGGGTGAGGCGGCCCTCGGGCAGCTCGAAGCCGCCGACGATCCTGCGCGGCACCAGGCGCCACCCCTCCGCCGAGCGGGTCAGGTTCCCACGGACCTGCATGTTGCGCTGCCAGGTGAAGTCGGGGGCATGCCGGTGGACCGTCAGGCAGGCGCGGCCCTCGAGCAACGGCAGGCCGACGGGCTCGTCGTCGATTGCGATCTCCCTGCGAGCAGCGTCCATCGTGAAGGGGACGCGTACGGCGATCGGGAAGCCGTCCGGCCCGATCCAGCTGAGCACGCCTGTGTCGTGCTCGGCGAGCACATCCATGCGTCGGTCCCAGGCAGGCGACCCCGCCGCCGGCGCCCCATGGTCCTGCGCAGGCTCCTCGACGTGACCGGAGCGCACCTCCTCCAGATGGGCGTCGTGGAGGATCGGCTCCTCCGCCAGGCTGCCCTCCGGCCAGACGAAGACCCGCTCGGGGCGCACCTTGATGTAGATGCGGGCGTAGTACCAGTTGAACATCGGGCGGATCGGCTTCGGCGGGTTCATCCTCTTGGTGGCCGGCAGCTTCACCCCGGACTCGCTGATGTAGCGCTCCGCGTTGGCCTTCAGGTCCTCGTCATCGATCGTCGCCGTCCCCTGGACGAGGACCCTCGGAGCGCTCTCGAGGCCCGAACCGGTGGGATCGGAGAAGAGCAGGGAGATGCTCGGGTGGCGCCGGGCGTCGTCGGCCTTCTTCGGATAGCCGAGACCGGTGGTCACATCGATGGTCATGCCGCCCTGCCGGTAGTACGGCGTCACCGGCCAGGTGATGGGCTGCTTGCGCGCGTCGACGGTCGTGAGCTCGCAGGTGATGTAGCGCTCGAACGCATCGCGCACCTCGGGCGGGAGCGTGCTGGTCATCGTGGGATGAGTTTTACCCCCATCAGGCGGGCGCGTCCTGCCGATTCGAAATGACGGAAATGGGCTGTGGGTCGCGTGGCCTATGGGAGCTCGTCAGGCAGGACGATGCGTTGCTCATCACCCTCGCCCTCCACGCGGGGCTCGACCGGCTTCACCTCGCGCCGCCGGGCTGCCTCCAGCGCGTCGGAGGCGTTGGCGAAATCGACCAGCGACTCGAGGTGCTTGATCGTGGGGAAGACCAGGGGCAGCTCGCCGGCGTGGTGACTCTCGAGCGCGTCCTTCGGGTTGAACCAGCCGGCATCGACCGTCTCGGAGCCGTCAGGCCTGGGCGGGGAATGGGCCGGCGCCAGGGCCAGGTAGAACCGCGTGTCGAAGCGGATCGGCACCACCTTGGGCGTGATCCAGCGCGAGTACGCCACCAGCTGATCCGCGCGCACCCTGATCCCCGCCTCCTCGGCCAGCTCCCGGACCGCCGCGGCGCGCGGCGCCTGATCGCCCTCGCCATCGGCGGGATCGACCGCGCCGCCTGGGAAGACCCAGACGCCGGGCATGAAGCGCGCCTCGGGATTCCGCTGCACGAGCAGGATCTCGAGGCCGCGCTCGGCGTGCTTCCCCCCTCTGCGGAGCAGGATCACCGTCGCGGCGGGCCGAGGGACAGCGGGTTCCACTTCCAGCGAGCGTAATGGTTACTCTGGCGCCCCATGGCGGCGGAGACAACGACGAAGCAGCTCTACATCTGCACCTCGTGCGGCTTCATCTACGACCCGGACGAGGGGGATCCAGACGGCGGGGTACCGCCGGGAACGGCGTTCGCCGACATCCCCGACGACTGGTTCTGTCCGGTCTGCGGCGCGCGCAAGTCGGACTTCGAGCCGTACGAGGAGTAAACGCATCTGGCGGGTGCGCCACCCGCCAGAGAAGCGTTAACGAGCCTCGGTCTCAAGCAGCTTCAAGAAGCGCGGCGTCGAGGCGGCCCTTGGCGCCCGAGTCCAGCTCCGCGACGGGATAGGCAGCCCGGATCGACTCTGCGACCAAGCGGACCAGACGGCGCAGGTCCTGCTTGCTGATCGCGAGCGGCGGCATCAGGACGATCACGTCGCCGAGCGGGCGGACGATGACGCCGCGCCGGCGCGCCTCGAGCACGACGCGGTGGCCGAGCCGCAACTCGGGGTCGTGCTCGCCAAGGTCGATGCCGACCATCAGCCCGCGCTGGCGGACCTCGTGCACCTCCCGCATCCGCTCAACCTGTCGCAGCCACTCCGAGAGCAGCCGGATCTTCGGTTGTAGCCGGACCAGCGTCCGCTCCCGCTGGAAGATCTCGAGCGAGGCGATCGCCGCGGCGCACGCCAGCGGGTTGCCGGTGTAGGTGTGGCCGTGAAAGAAGGTCCTGTGGTCGGAATGGGAGCCGAGGAAGGCCTCGTAGATCCACTCGCTCGCGAGCGTCGCGGCCAGGGGCATGTACCCGCCCGTCAGGCCCTTCGCCAGGCAGAGCAGGTCGGGGGAGACGCCCTCCTGCTCGCTGGCGAACATCGTCCCGGTGCGCCCGAACCCGGTCGCCACCTCGTCGCAGATCAGCAGGGCGCCGTGCCGGTCGCAGAGCCGCCGCACGCCGCGCAAATATCCGGGGGGATGGGTGAGCATGCCGGCCGCCCCCTGCACCAGAGGCTCGAGCACCACCGCCGCGACCTCCTCCTCGCGCATGGCGAGCAGCCGGGCCATGTCGTCGAGATCGCCGGGCTTCGCCCGGTGGGCATCGAAGAGCAGTGGCCCGAAGGTGGAGTGAAAGAGGGGCATCCCGCCGACCGAGACCGAGCCGATCGTGTCGCCGTGGTAGGCGTTCTCGAGGCAGATGAACGAGGTCTTCCGGACGTGCTGGCCGCCGCGCTGCTGCCAGTACTGGAACGCCATCTTGAGCGCGACCTCGACCGCCGTCGACCCCGAGTCGGAGTAGAAGACCCGGCTCAGTCCCGGCGGCGCGATCTCGACCAGCCGCGCGGCGAGCTCGGCCGCGCCTGGGTGGGAGAGGCCGAGCATGGTCGAGTGGGCGACGCGGTCGAGCTGCTCACGCACCGCCTCATCGATTGCCGGATGGCGGTGGCCATGGACGTTGCACCAGAGCGAGGAGACACCGTCGAGATAGCGGCGCCCATCGGAATCGATCAGCTCGGTCCCCTCGGCCGACTCGATCATCAACGGCTCCTCTCCAACCCAATCACGCTGTTGCGTGAAGGGGTGCCAAAGATGTTCGTGATCGAGCCGGGCAGCCTTCTGCATTCGCCGTTGGCCAACATATGTGCGGCGCCGGATGTAATCCGGCCGCCCATATGTGAGCCTTGTCACAGAGGTTGCGGTTTCGCAAAGGTTGCGAACGTGTAACCTTTTCTAGAGTGGAAGCAGCGATCAGAGAACGCTCCAAGTCCCGCAAGAGCGCCGGCGATCTGGCGATCAAGCTGGGCGCTTTCATGCTCCGCTGCATGGGCGGCGGGAGCAGCGAGGTGTTCCGCATGATCGACGAGAGCGGGCTCACCTTCAGCCAGATGAAGGTCCTGGTCGAGCTCGAGTCGGCCGACGAGGACGCGCGAACGGTCACGGCCCTCTCCGAGGAGCTCGGGATCTCGCCTCCCTCCGCCAGCCGTGCGGCGGACGGCCTGGTGAGGAAGAAGCTGGCCACCCGGGTCGAGGATCCGGATGACCGGAGGGTCCGCCGCCTGGCGCTGACCGCGAAGGGGCGAGATCTCGCCGACCAGATCATCTCCGCTCGCCTCGCCGGACTCGAGGACTTCACCGATTTGCTCCACCGCGATGAACGACAAAAGCTTGAGGCGGCTCTCGACGCGCTCCTGAAGCGCCCCGAGATCGCCGAGATCTACGCGACTTACGAGAGGAAGGTCAGCCGATGACCCGTTACCGGCACCTGATCACAGACGACAACCGCAAGTGGTGGACGCTCGGCGCCATGTGCTTCGCGCTCTTCATGGTGATGCTCGACAACACCGTCGTGAACGTGGCGCTGCCGTCGATCCAGCGCGATCTGCACGCCCAGATCTCCGCCCTGGAGTGGGTCGTCAACGGATACACGTTGACCTTCGCGGTCCTGATCGCGACCGGTGGTCGCCTCGGCGACATCTTCGGCCGCAGGTTGATGTTCCTGTCCGGCGTGATCATCTTCGCGATCACCTCAGCAACCGCCGGACTCGCCCAGGACCCGGCGATGCTGATCGGCAGCCGCGCGATCCAGGGGATCGGTGCCGCGCTGATGATGCCGGCGACCCTCTCGATCATCACCCACGCCTTCCCGGCCGCGGAACGCGGCAAGGCGATCGGCACCTGGGCCGGTGTCTCCGCTCTGGCGCTCTCGATCGGCCCCGTGGTCGGCGGGTTCCTGACCGAGTACGTGAGCTGGCGCGCGATCTTCTTCATCAACCTTCCGGTCGCCGTGGGCGCCGTGATCGCGACCGTGTTCGCGGTGCGCGAGTCCCGCGACGAGACCGTCGACCGCCGCGTCGACTACCCGGGCGTGGTCGCCCTGACCGCGAGCCTGACGGCGATCGTTCTCGCCCTGATCGAGGGCAACAGCTGGGGCTGGGGCTCGCCGACGATCGTCTCGCTGCTCGCCGGCGGCGTCATCGGCCTGGCGATCTTCGTTGCGATCGAGCTGCGCGTCTCGGCGCCGATGGTCGAGTTCGCCCTTTTCCGGACCCGCCAGTTCATCGGCTCCAACCTGGTGGCCTTCATCATCACCTTCGCCATGATGGGCACCTTCTTCTTCATGGCGCTCTACATGCAGGACGTCCTCCGCTTCAGCGCCCTGGAGGCGGGAGTCAGGTTCCTGCCGACCACGATGGTGATCGCCGTGATCGCGCCGATCTCGGGACGCCTCGCGGACCGTCTGGGCCCCGCCACGCCGATGAGCGTCGGGCTCGCGGTTCTCGCCGTCGCGATGTTCATGTTCGCCGGAATCGACACGTCGACCACCTACTCGGGGCTGCTCGTCCCCTTCATCCTGATGGGGGTCGGGATCGCCCTGGTGATGTCGCCGATGTCGACGGCCGCGATGAACGCAGTCAGCGTCCAGAAATCCGGCGTGGCCTCCGGCGTGCTGCAGATGTCGCGCATGATCGGCGCCTCGGTCGGCATCGCGGCCACCGGCGCGATCTTCCAGTCCCAGCTCGGCAGCGGCTTCGACCCGGCCACGCTGGCGACGGCTCCGGCGCAGGCTCGGGCGACCTTCGTGGATGCGCTCGGCAGCGCGATGCTGCTGGCGGCCATCGTGGTCGTCGCCGGTCTGGTGGTCTCGCTGACGCTCGTCCGCGGCGCCCGCTCCAAGCGGGTGGACACGCAGGTGGCCGCCGAGGAGGGCGCCACGGCCGTGCCAGAGGCCGTCGCCTCCGAGGAAGCGGTCCCGGCCGGAGCGCGCTAGGCGGCGCGCAGGCTGCTCGCCGCGCGGGGTGAGTCGACGCGTATTCGCAGCGCCGGCCACGACGTCGGGTTCGCGAGATCGAGAGGCGGCAGGGTCTCGACCGGCGCTGGTCCCAGCCGCTCGATCGTCTCGCGATTGGAGCGCTCCATCGCCGAGGGTCGATCGGGCCAAGGGGTGAGGACCACGGCAGAGACCTCGAGTCCGGCCGAGCGGACCGCCTCGAGCGTCAGCAGGGTGTGGTTGATCGTCCCCAGGCCCGGTGAAGACACCACGACGACCGGCAGCGCCAGGTCCCGGGCGAGATCGCGGACCAGGTAGTCCGTGGTGAGGGGGACGAGGAACCCGCCCACGCCCTCGCAGACGAGGAGGTTGGCCTCCTCCGTCGCCGCCAGCGCTGCGCCCCGCAGCAAATCCGGGTCTATCCGCTCACCCTCCAGCTCCGCCGCGAGGTGGGGGGACACAGGCGGCCCGTAGCGGTATGGGGCGACCTCATCGTCTCCCTGCCTGGACCCCGCGGCGAGCCGAAGCAGGCAGTGGTCCGGCAGCTCAGGCGCGCTCGGCCAAATCTCGGGGAGGAGCGGATGGTCGTCCAGCCCGCTGACCGCCGGCTTGAAAACGGCGACCCGGGCCCCATCAGCTCGCGCCGTGTGAGCGAGGGCGGATGCGACGACCGTCTTGCCGACCTCGGTCCCGGTGCCGGTGACGAACAGGCCCCTCACGGTCAGGCCGCCTGGCGCGTCTCGGCGGCGACCGCCCGCGGCTCTGGCGCCAGGCCCAGCTGACGAATGGCGGTTCCGATCGAGCTCGCCGCTCGACGCAGGTCGCCGATCGCATGGGTGGCCATCACCGTCAGGCGCAGGCGACAGGTCCCAGGGGGGACGGTGGGCGGACGGATCGCCTGCGCGAAGAGGCCGTCGTCGAGCAGCCGCTCGCAGAGGGCCATCGCATCGTCGGCTTCGCCGATCACCAGGGGGACGATCTGTGTCTCCGAACCGGCGGGTTCGAGGCCTTCCTCGCGCAGGCTGGAGCGCAGTGCGGCGGCGTTGGCATGGAGCCTCTCGACCCGCTTCGGCCGCTCCTGGAGGATCTCGAGCGCGGCGAGGGCCGCGGCGACGGCCGGGGGCGGCGGCGCGGTCGAGAAGATGAACGGCCGGGCGGAGTTCACCAGGAAGTCGACCAGCTGCCCGGATCCGCAGACGTAGGCGCCATAGCCGCCCAGGGCCTTGCCGAGGGTCCCCACGATCACGTCCACCTCGCCCGTCAGCCCCGCGGCGGCGACCGAGCCGCGCCCGCCGGGACCGAGGCATCCGGTGGCATGCGCCTCGTCGACCATCAGCCGGCAGCGATGTCGGCGCGCCAGCGTCGAGAGCTCTCGGAGCGGCGCCACGTCACCGTCCATCGAGAAGACGCCGTCGGTGACGATCAGGGATGCCCGGCCGTCGGCTCGGCGCAGGCCCCAGTCGAGGTGCTCGGGGTCGGCATGCCGGTACACGAAGACCTCGGCTCCGGCCAGCCGGCAGCCGTCGATGATGCTGGCGTGATTCAGCTCATCGGAGCAGACGACCTCCCCGCGGCGGGCGAGCGCGGCGATCGTGCCGGTGTTGGCGAGATAGCCCGAGCCGAAAAGCAGCGCGGCCTCAGTCCCCTTGAAGGCGGCGAGACGCTCCTCGAGCTCGGCGTGGATCGACATCGATCCGGAGATCAACCGTGACGCTCCGGCGCTCGTGCCGAGGCTGAGGGCGGCGTCGGCGGCGGCTCGCCGAAGGCGCGGGTGGTCGGCCAGCCCCAGGTAGTTGTTCGAGCAGAGCAACAGCACCGGCTGCCCATCGAGGAGAACGGCCGGACCCTGGGGGCCATCGACCAGCCGGAGTCGCCGGCGCAACCCGTTCGATTCGAGCTCTTCGAGCCGCTGAGCGAAGTCGATCAATCGCCCCAGCCGGCCGGGGCGGCGTCGCGGTCCTCGGGTGGCGGGGACGGGTAGTCGGGGACCTTGCCCTTCTTCTTCACCACCCGCAGCTGGATCGAGGGGTCCCAGAAGTTCGCCTCCGCTTGCCGGTCGATCAGCTCGTCGAGCGGCGTGGGGGGCGTCTCGCCCTCCAGCCATCCGGAGCGATTGTCGGGACGGGGGTTGGCACCGTTATCCGCCTGTCGCGCGACGTTGAGGCCGAGCTCCTCGAACATCGCGCGGTCCTCGGCGGGCTCGACGCCGAGGGTGGTGAGGAAGTTTCCCATCATCACCCCGTTGAGGCCGGCCTTGACCGCGAGTGGAGCCAGGTCCTGCAGGTTCTCCACCCGGCCGCCGCAGAGGCGGAACAGGGCGTCGGGCAGGATCAGCCGGAAGATCGCCACCCACTTGACCACCTCCCAGGGATCCATGAGCTCACGGTCGCCGAACTTCGTCCCGAGCCGCGGGTTCAGCAAATTGATCGGCACCGAGTCGGGCTCGAGCTCGGCGAGCTCGAAGGCCATCTCGACCCGTTGCCTGGGGGACTCGCCGAGGTTGAGGATCCCGCCCACGCAGGTCTCGAGCCCGGCCTCCTTGACTGCGTCGATCGTGCGCAGCCTGCCCTCGTAGCGGACCGTGGTCGACACCTCCGGGTAGTAGGAGCGAGAGGACTCCACGTTGTGATGGACGCGCTGGATGCCGGCGTCCTTGAGCTGTCGGGCGCGCTCGGCCGACATGTGCCCGATCGAGGCGCAGCGCTTCAGGTTGGTCTGCTCGTATACGAGCCGGGCACCCTCCAGGACCTTCGCGAAGTCTCGTTTGGAGAGGCCCTGCCCCTGGGTGACCATGCAGAAGCGATGGGCTCCCGCGGCCTCAGCCGCCTTGGCGTGCTCGAGGATCTGGTCCGGCTCCATCATCGCGTGCATCGGCGTGTCCGCCTCGGCGTAGCGCGACTGCGCGCAGAACCCGCAGTCCTCGGCGCAGCCGCCCGACTTTGCGTTGACCAGCGAGCACATGTCGGTCGAGTCCCCGAAGCGGTCCTGGCGCACCTCCCAGGCGCGCTCGACCAGCGCACCGATCTCGTCGTGACCGGTGAGGGCGCCGAGCTCGAGCGCCTCGTCGAAGCTGATCAGCGGCGGCACGCCGCCAAATCTAGGAATGAGGTCGGACGCCTACGCCCAGGCTAATCCCAGGAGAAATCCTCGACGATCTCGGCGTCGCCCTGTGCCCGGGGGCTGAAGGCGACGAGCTCGAGGCCATCGTCCCCGGCCTCGAACGCGCGGGTGACCGACGGCGCCACGCGGATCGCGTCGAGCTCGCCGATCTCCTTGACCTCGTCGTCGAGCTTCACGCGTCCCGAGCCCGAGATCACCACGTAGACCTCCTCGGCCTCCTCGTGGCGGTGGGCGAAGGCGTGGCGCTTGCCGGGTTTGACCTTCTGCAGCGAGATCCCGATCTGCTCGGCATCGAGGTCGCCGTGGGCGAAGCGCGCCTCCTGCACCTCGCCGAAGCCCTGCGAGGCCGCCATGTCATCGACCTCCCTGAGATTCTTGATCGTGTAGTCCATGCCGGGAGTCAGGCGGCCTCGCTCAACGCCTCGACCTCGCGCGCCTGCGCGAGGCGGCTCAGGCCGCGTTCCTCGAGCTTCTTGACCTCGCTCTGCTTCAGCTCCAGCCGGCGCGACGTCTCGCGAAGCGGCGTCGGCTCGTCCCCGTTGATCCCGTAACGCAGGCGAATCACCTGGCGCTCGTCCTCGGGGAGCTCCTCGACCGCGCGACGCAGGGTCTGGTCGCGCAGGCTCACCGCGACCTCCTCGGAGGGGCCGCTGCGCTCGTCGCGGATGAACTCGCCGAGAGCCGACGCATCCTCGTCGCCGACGGGCCGGTCAAGGCTGGTGACCACCCGCGTCAGGTCGCGGATCTCCTCGACCTGGGCGGGGTCAAGCTCCGCCTCCCTCGCGATCTCCTCGGTGCTCGGATCGCGACCGAGCTTGGTGGCGAGCTCGCGCTCGATGCGCATCACCTTGCGCTCGCGCTGGGCGACCTGATTGGGGACCCGGATGGTGCGCTCCTTGGACTCCAGGGCGCGCTGGATCGCCTGCCGGATCCAGAAAGTCGCGTAGGTCGAGAACTTGTAGCCCTTGCGCCAATCGAACTTCTCGGCGGCGCGGATCAGGCCGAGGATCCCCTCCTGGATCAGGTCGAGCAGGTTGAGGTCCTGGCGCATGTAGCGGCGGGCGTTCGAGACGACCAGCCGCAGGTTGGAGTTGATCAGCCTCTCCTTGGCCTCGAGGTCGCCGCGCTCGATCCGCTGGGCGAGCTCGATCTCCTCCTCCTTGGTGAGCAGGGGGTAGCGACGCATCTCATTGAAGAAGAGCTGGAGCGCGTCCGTGGTGGTCTCGGCGAGATCGCCATTGCGATAGCCCGCCGGCTCGGCAGCCTGCTTGCCGCAATCGTCCTCCAGCGCAAGCCCGGCGCTCTCGATGCGCTGCTGCACGGCCTCCGCCTCTTCATCGGAGAGGTTCATCTCCTGGATCAATGAATCGACCTCCGACAGATCCACGCAGTCGATGGGCCGCCCAGCCTCGATCAGGGCCGCGATACGCTCCTCGACCCCGGGGTCGAGCTCGACTGCAGTTGGGTTCATTTCTTCAGCCATGGTTGCCCACTACACAGGGTCCCAAACGGGGACCGTCGGCGCGCAGACTAGTCCGTTCTTCTGAATCGCTAGTGTGCCGGGCTGCGTCAGGGGGACGCGGGCCGCGAAGTGTCGTGACGAGGAGGTCCGTTGAGGAAACTTGCATCGATAGTCGCGGGTCGCCGCACCAAGTGGGTTGTGCTGGCGATCTGGCTGATCGCGGTGATGGCCGTCCTCGGCGGCAACCTGCCCTCGAAGCTCTCCAACAAGACGACCGACGCGACTGAGTCCTTCCTGCCCTCGAGCGCGGAATCGACGAAGGTCGTCCGCGCGCTGGAGCATGACTTTCCGCAGGGCCAGACCGACACCGGCCTGGTCGTCTACAAGCATGCCGGCGGCCTGACCCCTGTCGACAAGGCCAGGATCGCCGCCGACGCCCGAGCGATCCAGGCGGCTGGCAACGACAAGATCCACCTCGTTGAGCCGCCCGCGGTCCCTTTCCAGCCGGCAGGGCAGGGCTCCGCGGGAGCCCTCGTCTCCAAGGACGGGAGCGTGGCGGTGATGGTGCTCACCACCCCCACCAACTTCGACAAGGAGGGCGACTGGGGGAAGGCCGTTCGCGGCATCACTGACACCAACACGGGGGACATGCAGGTGTATGTCACCGGCAACCTCGGGTTCAGCGCGGACGCAAAGGACGTCTTCAGCAACATCGACACCAAGCTCCTCCTCGCGACCGTCGCCCTGGTGCTCGTCCTGCTCGGCGCGATCTATCGCTCGGCCATGATCGCGATCACGCCGTTGCTCGTCGTCTTCTTCGCCTATTCGATCGCGCAGGGGCTGATCTATGCGTACGCGGACTCAGGTGCCACGGTCTCCAAGAACAGCACCTCGATCCTGATCGTGCTCATGTTCGGGGTGGGGACCGACTACTGCCTGTTACTCGTCTCCCGGTACAGGGAGGAGCTCAGGCGGATCGAGGACAAGCACGATGCGATGGCGCGAGCGGTCAGGCGGGCGGGGCCGGCGATCCTCGCCAGCGGCCTGACCGTCTCGCTCGCGATGCTCGTCCTCGCCCTGGCGGACAACCGGGGGACCAGCTCGCTCGGGCCAGTCGCGGCGATCGCGGTCCTTTCCGCCCTGTGCGCAGGCCTCACCCTCCTTCCCGCGCTGCTGACGATCTTCGGACGCCCCGGATTCTGGCCCAGGAGAAGCATGGTCGGCTACGACCCGGCCCACGCTTCCGAGGTCCACCAGGGCCCCTGGCGCCGCTTCGGCGACCGGGTGCTGCACCGGCCCGGGATGGCGCTGGTCGTCACCACCGTGGCCTTCTGCGCGGGTGCTTTGGGCCTGCTTGCGTACAAGGTGGACTATTCGAGCACGAGCTTCTTCAAGCACTCGGTCGAGAGCGTGAACGGGTTCGACGTCCTTCGTCAAGCGTTCCCGGCCGGGACGCTGGCCCCGACGACCATCCTCGTCCAGACGGACAACGGGACGGTGACCCCGCAGGACATCTCCGAGACCCAGCAGAAACTGCGGGCGGTGAAGGGCGTCGCGGCAGTGAGTCAGCCCGTTCAGGCCTCGCGCGACGGTCGCGCGGTGGCGCTCGACCTCATCCTCGATGGGGACCCGGCGAACAAGTCCGCGCTCGACATCGTCCCTCGGATGCGCGACGCCGTAGCGAACCTCTCACCGGGCGTCACCGCGTTGGTCGGGGGCAGCAGCGCGATCAACTACGACATCGACAACGCGAACCAGCGCGACCTCGAGCTGATCGTCCCCCTGGCGCTCCTGGTGATGGCGGTGATCCTCGCGATCCTGCTTCAGGCGATTGTGGCTCCTCTCGTGCTGCTCGCCAGCGTCGTCCTCTCGTTCGCATGCACCCTCGGGGTCTCGATCCTGATCATCCGGTTCGTCGTGGGCGATGCCGGCTTCGACTCCTCGATCCCCGTATTCGCATTCATCTTCCTGGTCGCTCTCGGGATCGACTACACGATCTTCCTGATGGCGCGCGTTCGTGAGGAAGCCCGTCGGCATGGCACGCGGGAGGGGATGTTGAGGGCGATCGCGGCGACCGGACCCGTCATCACCAGCGCAGGGGTGATCCTGGCTGGCACCTTCTCGGTGCTGATGACGCTGCCCGTCACGTTCACCTTCGACCTGGGCCTGATGGTCGCGCTCGGGATCCTGCTGGACACCTTCATAGTCCGGACGATCATGGTTCCCGCCGCAGTCGAGGTGATCGGGGACAAGATCTGGTGGCCGTCCACCGCCAGAGCAGGCGGCCGGATCCGGAGGAGACCGGCGAGCACCCCGTGCCGAAGCCGGCCGAAGCCGGCTGAGGTACTAGCGGCCCTTCCAGTCCGGCTTGCGCTTCTCGGCGAAGGCCGCGATCCCCTCGCGGAAGTCCTCCGAGGCGAAGCACGACTCGCGCAGCTCGATCAGCCCGCGCTCCTGCTCCGGCGTGAGGCGGGCGTACGAGTTGAGGGTGTCGATCGCTTGCTTGTTCCCGCGCATGGAGAGAGGCGCACTGGCGGCGACCTCGGCCGCCAGCTCGACAGCCGTGCTCTCCAGCTCGCCGTCGTCCACAACCTCATTGACCAGCCCGATCTCCTCCGCCCGCTCGGCCGGGTAGTTGCGGCTGGTCAGGAAGAGCTCTTTGGTGCGGGGGACCCCGATCGCGTCGATGAAGCGCTGCAGGCCGGTGTGGCCGTAGATCAGGCCGAGCTTGGCCGGCGGCATGCCGAGCTTCGCCCCGCGGGCGCTGATGCGCAAATCGCAGGTCAGCGTCAGCTCCAGTCCGCCACCGAGTGCGTGGCCGTTGATCGCGGCGATCACTGGCCAGGGGTGGGCGGCGATCGCCTCCAGGGCGGCGTGGAAAGGATGCGCGACCAGCGCCTCGGCGTCGCGCTCGAAGGTCTCGGAAGGGATCGCAGCGATGTCGTAGCCGGCCGAGAATGCCTTGCCGGCGCCGGTGATCACCACGCAGCGCAGATCGATGCCTCGATCGAGGGTCGGCATTGCGGCGGCGAGCCCGTCGAGCAGCTCATGGTCGAGCGCGTTGCGGGAGTCCGGGCGGTTCAGCGTCAGGCGTGCGACCGCCTCGGCCGGCTCGTCGAGCAGCAGCTTGCCCCCGGCTAGTTCCTCCGCCATGTGGCTGAGGCTATTCGAGGACGACGAGGACGTCGCCCTCGGAGACCGACTGGCCCTCCTCGACACGGATCTCGGCGACCTTGCCGGGGTCCTCGGCCTCGACCGGCATCTCCATCTTCATCGACTCGAGGATGACGACCGTGTCGCCCTCGTCGACCTGGTCGCCGAGCTTGACCTCGATCTTCCAGACTGTGCCGGTGATATGGGCTTCCACATCGGCCACGCGCCGGGACATTAGTCACCGGTGACGCTGGAACGGGCGCGCGTCGTGATCGTGGCGGCGCAGAACGAGGCCGACCGGATCGCCGCCGCTCTCGACTCTCTGGCCGAGGCCCTGCCCGGCGCTCGGCTGATCGTGGCGGATGACGCCTCCGCCGACGGGACGCAGGAGATCGCCATGCGGCACGGCGCCTGGCTGGTGGGGAGACGGCGGCCGCACGGCAAGGGCGGCAACCTCACAGCCGCGGCGCAGGCCGCCGTCGGCGAGTTCGGTGACGCCGACACCGCGCTGCTCTGTGACGCGGACCTTGGGGAGAGCGCCGCCGAGCTGGCTGCGCTGGTCCAGGCCGTCGAGGCCGGGGAGTGCGACCTCGCAATCGGACGCTTCGCCCAGCCCGAAGGCGGCGGCCTCGGCTTCACGCTCGGCTACGCGCGCGGTGCGGTCGAGAGGCTATGCGGCGTCAGGCTCGAGGCGCCCCTGTCCGGACAGCGGGCCATGCGGGTCTCGACCCTGCGGGCGTTGATCCCCTTCGCTGCCGGCTGGGGGCTCGAGGTTGGGATGACGATCGACGCCCTCCGCTCCGGCCTCCGCGTGGAGGAGCTCGCCCTGCCGCTCCGCCACCGGGCGACCCGGCGAACGCCCGCCGGGTTCCTGCACCGCGCCAGGCAGTTCCGCGACATTCGGCGGGCCGTGCGCGCTCGGTAGCTTCCCCGACGATGATCCTGGCGATCGACCAGGGGACCACGGGCAGCACCTGCATCGTCTTCGACGAGGAGGGCCGCCCTCGTGGTCGCTCCTACAGCGAGTTCGAGCAGCACTTCCCCAGGCCCGGCTGGGTCGAGCACGACGCCTCCGAGATCTGGGAGGTGACGCGCCGGGTGGCGGTCGGCGCTCTGGCGGATGCCGCGGTGCAGCCGGCGGACCTGAAGGGGATCGGGATCACCAATCAGCGCGAAACGGTCGTGGCCTGGGACACCTCCACGGGCGAGCCGGTGCATCGAGCGCTGGTCTGGCAGGACCGCCGCACGGCGGCCCGCTGCGACGAGCTCCGCGAGCAGGGCTACCAGTCGCTGATCCGCGAGCGGACCGGGCTGGTGATCGACCCGTACTTCTCCGGCACGAAGATCGAATGGCTGATCCAGAACGCCGACCTGCCCGACGGCGTCGCGTTCGGCACGATCGACTCCTGGCTCGTCTTCAAGCTCACCGGGCGCCAGCTGATCGATTACTCGAATGCCTCGCGAACGATGCTCTTCGACATTCGCAAGCTTGCGTGGGACGATCAGCTCTGCGCCCTGCTCGGGGTCGATCCGAGGTCCCTCCCCGAGCCGGTGCCCTCCTCGGAGGTGTACGGCACCACCTCGGTCTTCGGCGGTGAGATCCCGGTCGCCGGCATCGCCGGTGACCAGCAGGCCGCGCTCTTCGGCCAGGGCTGCCAGCGGCCCGGGGAGACCAAGAACACCTATGGGACGGGCAGCTTCGTCCTGCTCAACGCCGGAACCGAGGCGCCGGAGCCCGGCGAGGGCCTACTCGCCACTGTCGCCTGGGGGCTCGAGGGGAAGGTCGATTACGCGCTCGAGGCCGCGATCTTCGTCACTGGAGCGGCGGTGCAATGGCTGCGCGATGGCCTCGGGATCATCACGGATGCGGCGCAGACGGAGGCTCTTGCCGCCTCGCTGGAGACGAACGACGACGTCTACTTCGTCCCGGCTTTGACGGGGCTGGGCTCGCCCCACTGGGATCCCTACGCCCGCGGGACGATCGTCGGCCTCACACGCGGCTCCACCCGCGCGCACCTGGCACGCGCCGCGCTCGAGGCGATCGCCTACCAGACCGTGGACGCCGTTCGCGCCCAGGAGGCCGCCGCAGGGGAGAGCGTGCCCGAGCTGAAGGCCGACGGCGGTGCGGTCGCCAACGCCTGGCTCATGCAGTTCCAGGCCGACGTCCTCGGTGTGCCGGTGATCGTGCCCGAGTTCGCCGAGACGACCGCCCTGGGTGCCGCCTACCTGGCCGGGATCGCCACCGGCCTCTGGACGGCGGACCAGGTCCGGGAGATGTGGCGAGAGGGGGCCACCTATGAGCCTGCGATGCCGGAATCCGAGCGCGAGGAGCTGGTCGGCCGCTGGCGGGAGGCGCTCAGCCGCGCTCGCGGCTGGTCTCGTGCCTGAGTAGGGTTGATCCGACGCGTAACCCGAGCGTAATCACCGGGTAGGAATCAGCACGTGCCGCCGTCCCTGACGGCGTTTTTTGTGAGGAAGCGAGAGATGCCCAAAGTGAACCCGAGGGACATGAAGCCGCAGGTCTACAAGGACCCGCGCCCTGCGGAGACGTTCACGCAGTACCACCGCTCTGCGCGCAGGGGCGTCGGCTGGATCTACGACTTCGTCCGCGTGATCCTGACGATCCCGACGATCCTCTTCTACCGGGCGCGGGCGATCGGCGTGGAGAACGTCCCCCCCACCGGGCCCGTGATCCTGACGCCCAACCACTTCAGCCAGTGGGACCACTTCTTCGCCGCTGTCTACCTGCCCCGGAAGATCCAGTTCATGGCGAAGTCGCAGCTCTTCAAGAACCCTGCGATCAAGTACATCTTCAAGCACGGGGGCGTCTTCCCGGTGAGGCGAGGACACCACGACGAGGAGGCGTTCATCACCGCGAACACCGTCCTCGACCGCGGCGGGACGATGCTGATGTACGCCGAGGGCGGTCGGTCTCGAACCGGCGACCTGGCTGAGCCCAAGCGGGGAGTCGGCAAGATCGCGCTGGAGTCGGGAGTTCCCGTGGTGCCGGTCGCGATTCACGGCTCAGCCCATGTCCGTGGCTGGAAGCGGCTGCAGTTCCCGAAGGTGACGATCCAGTACGGCGAGCCGATCACCTTCCCGGTCAACGCCGTCCCTGACCGCGACCAGCAGCAGCAGGCGGCCAACCAGGTCTTCGACCGCGTGCGCGCGATGTACGTCGACCTGGAGCAGAACGGCCGCCGCGACGTCCTGCGGCGACTGCGCGAGGGGCTGCCGGCGGCCTCGCCGGGGCCCAAGACGGCTCGGCGCTACTCCTCGTAGCGAGGCTCGAGCTTCTCCCAGAAGTCCGGGTCGTGCCCGGGCACCATCAGTGCGTAGGGATAGGTGCGCCGGTAGGCCTGGAGCTCCCTCAACGAGCGGCGCCAGTTGTGCTCGTCGGCCATCATGAACGGTTCGGCCTCGCCCCCCAGCTGCTTCCAGTCGTAGGCGGCATCGCCGACGACGACGAAGTCGCGACGGGGCAGCTTCAGGATCACCGAGGTGTGACCGGCGCTGTGTCCTGGGGTGTAGGCGAGATGGACGGAGTTGTCCGCGAACAGGTCGAAGCTGCGGCCGAACGGCCCGTACGACTCGATGAAGTCGGCGTCGAAGTCGATCGTCGCGTAGTCGAAGGCGAAGTCGTAGTGGGAGGGGTGGTAGCCGCGCAGCAGAGGCAGCCGCCCGGTGGTCGCCGCCTCCCACTCGGTCGCGCTGAGCACGAACTGCGCGTCCGGGAAGACCTCGATCGCCGAGGCGTGGTCCTCGTGCAGGTGGGTGAGGACGACGACGGCGATGTCCGACGCCTCGAGCCCGCGCCGGCGCAGCTGAGAGACGATGTCCTCTCCCTCCTCGACCTCGTAGTGCCGGCCCGAGAAGCGGCCGAGGTTGTCGCGCGCGTCCCTGACGATCGAGGGATGGAGGCCGGCGTCGATCAGGATGTTGCCGGCCGTCGGGTGGCGTGCCAAGTAGGCGGGCACCGGGCGCGACTCCCAGGTCTCCGGCTTCGAGCCGACACCGAGGGCGCGCAGACGCGCGATCGGCCCGCGACCCGTGCTGGTGAAGAAGGACGCCGGCCAGAGGGCCTCGCCGGTGTGCAGTGGCTCGACGATCAGCGCCGCGCCGTCACTGCCGCCCGGCAGCGGCTCCTCCAGCGGGATCGCTTCCGCGCTCACGTTCACGGCAGCCAGCGTATTCCGGCGACCCACACGCTGTGGGCGGTTTCATCCCGCTGGCGCTGACCGTATGCTCAGCGCGCGATGGCCGAGGGGACGAGCTCCCGCATCTTTGCGCCCGAATTGCTCGACGGGCAGGTCTGCGTCGTCTCCGGTGCGGGCACGGGGCTGGGTAGGGCGACCGCGCTCGAGCTGTCGGGCCTCGGCGCCACGGTGATCGGCTGCGGGCGGCGGAGCGAGCCCCTCCAGGGCATGATCGAAGAGGTCGCAAGCCGCGGCGGCACGGCCGAGTTCGAGGCCCTGGACATCCGCGACGACGAGGCCGTGGACGGTTTCATGGACGGCATCGTCGAGCGTCACGGCCGCATCGACCTGCTGGTCAACAACGCAGGAGGCCAGTTCCTGAGCGCCGCCGAGGCGATCACTCCGAAGGGCTTCAAGACCGTGATCGAGCTCAACGTCCAGGGCACCTGGCAGATGACCCACGCGGCCGCGACCAAGGCGTTCATCCCGCAGGAGTCGGGAAAGGTGGTGAGCATCACCGTTTCGCCGCACATGGGGTTCCCCGGGATGGTCCATACCGGTGCCGCGCGGGCGGCGGTGGAGAACATGATGAGGACCCTCTCGGTGGAGTGGTCGCGGTTCGGCATCCGGCTGGTGGCCATCGCGATCGGACAGTTCGACACCGAGACGCTGCGGACCAAGTACCCGAAGGCGATCGTCGAGGGCGTCGCCGGCACCGTGCCGCTGGGCAGGCTCGGCACGGAGGACGAGATGGCCTGGTTGGTCGCCTATTTGGCGTCGCCCGCCGGCGACTTCTTCTCGGGCTGCGTGATCACCGTCGACGGGGGGCGAGACAACTGGTTCGGCTCATGGCCCCCGGGCGGAGCGTCGGGGGAGGCCGGAGAGCCGCTATCGGAGGAGCGCCGCAGGGACTAGGCGTCGGGGCGCCGGCCGTCGACGATCACGTAACGGTGCTCGATGGTCAGAGCGTCGCCCGTTCGCCGGGCCGAGAGCCCGGTCGGCGCGCCGCCCTCGGCCTCCGCCTGGAGTGCGGCGAGCACCTCAGTCCGCTCCGCCTGTCTGGGCTGCCCCTGCTCGACCCAGCGGTGCGCGTCGAGTTGCTGACGGCGCTCGGCCGCCAGCTCCGCCTCCACGCCGGCGTCAGCCAGCACGCCGACGAGTTGATCGGGCTCCAGCGCCCGGGCGTGACTCGGGTCTCGCAGGCGCTCGATCTCGGTATGCCGCTCCCCGATCTCACCGGGCTCACCGACCATGTCGACCACCGCCACGGTGCCGCCCGGCCGGCAGACCCGCGCCATCTCGCGCGCCGCAGCGGCGGGCTCGTCGATGTGGTGAAAGGCGAACCGGCTGACCACCAGGTCGAACTGCTCCGCGGCGAAGGGCAGTCGGGTCGCGTCGCCATCGGCGAAGACGATGTTCGTCGCCCTCTCCTCCCGGGCGGCGGAGGACCCGGCCTCGAGCATCTCGCGGGTCAGATCCATCACCACCGCAAACGAGGCCCGCTCGGCCAGATAGCGGCCCAGGCCACCGGTACCTCCTGCGACGTCGAGCACGATGTCCGTCTCGGCCAGCGGGATGTGGTCTCCGATCCAGTCGAGGATGTCGCGATCGCGAAAGATCGAGCCTGGACGCTCGAAGGATGCGGCCTGCTTCGAGAACTCGCGCCTGGTTGTCTCCCGATGGGCTGAGGCCTCACTCATTGGACGAGCCTGGTCACCGGGTGGCGGAAGGCGAGCTCACCTCCTCAGGAGTACATCCCGGTGAACTGCCCACCCGTGACGTTGATGACCTGACCGTGGATGAAGTTGGCGTACTGCGAGCAGAGGAAGGCGATCGGACCGGCCGCATCCGACGGCTCCGCCGGGCGCCCCAGCGGGATCGTCAGGCGGGCCATCTGGCGCAGCTGCTCGGGGATCCCGAGGGAGACCTCCTCCTCGCTCTCGCCGGCCGCCTGCATCGTCTCGCCCTTCTCCTTCGCCTGGGTCAGACGGGTTTCGACGAACCCGAAGGCGACGGCGTTGCAGTTGATCTTGAACTGCCCCCACTCCTTGGCGACGGTCTTGGTCAGACCGGTGACCCCGGCCTTGGCGGACGAGTAGTTCGCCTGGCCGGCGTTCCCCATGGTGCCCGAGATCGAGGTGACGTTGACGATCTTGCGGAAGACCTCCTCGCCGGCCTCGGCCTCCTTCTTGGCCGCCTCGCGCCAGGTGGGCGCCAGGGCGCGGATCACCCGGAAGGGAACGATCGTGTGGATGTCGAGCATCGCCTGGAACTGCTCGTCGGACATGCGGTGGACCACGCCGTCCCAGGTGTAGCCGGCGTTGTTGACGACGGCGTCCACCTGGCCGAAGGCATCGATGGCCGCCTTGACGAGTTCGTCCGGCGTGCCGGGCTTGGTCAGGTCGCCCGCGAAGACCGCCGTCTCACCGTCGATCTCCTTGGCCGCTTCCTCCGCGACGTCCCCGTCGAGGTCGTTGATCAGCACGTTCGCGCCCTCGTTCACGAACAGCTCGGCCGTCGCCCGGCCGATTCCTCGCGCGGAGCCGGTGATGATCGCGCTCTTTCCGTCAAGCAGTCCCAAGTTCGTCGCCTCCTCCTGTAGGAGGGCGCGCGCAGGCGCGCCCGTTTTGATGAAGCAGGGCCGGATTCTTATCCAAACCTATAGGTGGCGATGCCGTGGGCGACCACCGTGCCCTCCGGATCGGTGACGGTGATCTCGCAGAAGCTGAGGCGACCGCCGCGCTTGGCGACACGCGCCTCCGCGCGCAGGTCGGTCCCGCTGGCCGCAGATGCGAAGTTGACGGAGAGCGAGACCGTCGAGCCCGCCACGCTCTCCGGCTCCTCGTCCGTCGCCCAGGCCGCCACCATCGCGGCTGTGTCGATCAGGGCTCCGATCGCGCCACCGTGGACGACTTCGCCGATCGTGGCCAGCTCGGGCTTGAAGGGGAGCTCGAGGACGGCCTCGTCAGTGCCGATCGACGCCAGCTTGATGCCGAGCTGCGCGGCGTGCGGCGAGTTGGGGATGAACTGCTCGATGATCTCCCGACGGGTCGGCACCTCGCGAACCTACAGCCCGAGCAGCGCGGGCCCCAGTGAGAGCACGTCGCGCGGGTTGACGTGATGCTCCTCCTCGAAGCGGTGCTGGAGCTTGTCGTCGAACAACGCGAGCAGAAGTTCCTCGCGACTCGAGCCGAAGCTGCACGCGGCCCGATCGAGCGCCGAGAGCGAGATGTCCTGGAGGGAACCGGTGATCCCGCCGGTGTCCGGCAGCTGGCGATCCTTGCACGGGTCACGGATCGGCACCACCACCTGGTCCGTGGCGGCAAAGGCGATCCCGTAGCCGGCCGCCGCGGCGATCGCCGTAGCGCCCGCCGTCGCAATCGCCCGCCGAGCGAGCGCGGCACCGAGGGCTCCGGTGAGCAGGATCAGCGCCGCCAGCAGTGCCAGCGCCGCCGTCACGATGAAGGTGGGCCGGAAGGCCCTGCGCACCGCCCCGGTGACCACGTCATCGAGTCTGTCCCCGAGCTTGCCCAGCTCGGAAGACTGGTCCGGGTCGAGGTCGGTTCGCGCCTTGGCAATCGACCTCTGGAGCTCGCCGCGAGGATCGTCGGTGCTGATGCCGCCGAACAGGTCAGGGGCGATGGCGATCTTATCCTCCGGCGGCAGGTGGGCATCCAGGACCGCCGCGGTGCCCTGCTCCCGCGCCGAGTCGATCGTCGAGGAGAGATTGGATGAGATCAGGGGCGCGAGCGCCGCGAGGGCGATCGCAATTCCGGCATGGCGAATGGAGAGGAGCCGGGCGACGTCGTGGCGGGTGCGCTCGGGCAGCAGCTCGCCCGAGAGGGCAGGGAGGGCCATCCCCGTGCCGGCTCCGGCAAGCATCTGTGGGATCACCGTCCACCAGGCCGAGGCGGAGGGCAACAGCGCCAGGCAGCCGATCCCGCCCGCCACCAGCAGGCACCCGGCGATCGCGCGCGTCTGCGGGTCGCCGGGAAGGCGCGACGAGACCACCGCCGCGGCCGGCAGCACACTGACCGCGAGGGCCGCGGCGAGCGGCTCGATGCTCCAGCCGGAGACGAGCAGCAGGACGACCAGGAAGACCACCGCGGTGAGCGAGGCCGAGAGCAGCGCCAGAGCGGCCGCGGCTCGGAACGGCAGGGGACCGGTGGGGCGGTCCGGGTCGCGGCCGTCGGCAGGGGCGACCGGCTCGCGGCGTGCGGCCCCGAGCGCGACGAGCAGGCCCGGCAGCACGATCGGCGCCTGCGCCAGGAAGATCGCCCGCCACGAGAACGCCTGGGTCAAGGCCCCGCCGAGCGCGGGGCCGACGGCGATCCCGAACACCGAGGCCGCCACCCACATTCGCCGCCCCGATCCGGGCCTGCCGGCGTCGAGGAGCTCGAAGGCCGCCACCAGCCCGCCCGCCGCGCCGAGCGCCTGCACCCCGCGCAGCGTCAGGAGCAGACCGAGCGAATCGGATGCCCCACATCCCAGGGAGGCCACGAAGAAGAGCGCCAACCCCGCGGCGCCGACGTGGGCGTCGCCATAGCGGCGGCAGAGCCGGGCGGCGGGGAGGAGCGTCAGAGCGAGGACCGCGGTGTAGACGCCCAGGACGAGTGCGACGCCCTCGACGGTCGCGTTCAACTCGACCAGGATCGAGGGCAGCCCCAGCGTGACGATCGAGGCGTCCGCCAGGGCGATCCCGGCGGCGAGGGCTATGAAGACGCGCCTCACGCGGCCAAAGTAGCGCGGTCAACGCACGGGCCGCACGGGGCCGCGGCGGGGGGATCCGCCGCGGCCCCGCATCCCGCTGTTAGCCCTCGGCCTCGCCGGTGGCGACCCTCCGGGGCAGGGAGGGCTCCACGCGGAGAAGGCGTGCGGGCCAAGTGGGCAGCCACCAGTTCCAGCGGCCCATCAGCGAGATCACCGCTGGAACGATCAGCGCGCGGATGATCGTCGCGTCGATCAGGATCCCGGCTGCCAATCCCGTCGCGAACATCTTCACGCTCGTGTCGGGGCCGGAGGCCATCGAGGTGAAGGCCAGGAACAGGATCAGCGCCGCGCTGGTCACCAAACGACCGGTGCGGCCAATGCCCTGGACCACCGCCTCTCCTGTAGACCCGGTGCGGTCGTACTCCTCCCGCATGCGGGAGAGGATGAACACCTCGTAATCCATCGAGAGCCCGAACAGGAAGGCGAAGATGATCAGAGGCATCCACGACTGGATTGAGCCGGTCGCCTGGATTCCCCAGATCGCCTCGGATCCGTGGCCTTCCTGCCAGACCAGGACCAGCACGCCCCAGGCCGCCGCCACGCTGAGGATGTTGAGCACGATCGCCTTCAGCGGCAGCAGCAGCGAGCGGAATGCCCGCGCCAGCAGGATGAAGGTGGTGATCGCGATCAGGGCGATCATCAGCGGGAAGCTCCCGTAGACGGCGTCGATGAAGTCCTGGTTCGCGGCTGGACCGCCGCCGACCCGGACGTCCGAACCCGCAGCGTGGGCCGTGTCCCGGACCTCACTCAGGGTGTCGTGTCCTTGACTGGTACCGCTGTCCGGAACCGGGATCGCCTCGACGATGTGGGTTCCGTCGCGGTTCCACTCGGGACCGCTCGGCGCGACAGCCCCGTGGATGCCGTTGACCTTGTTCAGGTCGGCGGCGACCTTCTGCGGGTTCGTGCTTCCGCCAACCAGGATCTCGTGAGGCAGGATCGAGCCCTCGCCGATCCCGGCGCTTTCAAGGGCCTTCAGCCCCTGCTCCGCGGGACCCTTCTTGGCGATCGTGTTTGCGTCGGAGGCGCCGAGCTGCAGGTTCGTCGCCGCCAGCGCCAGCGCGAGGATCACAGCGATTCCGGCACCGGCTGCCACCCAACGGCGGCGCGAGACGAGCTGCGCCCAGCGGGTCCAGGCGCGGCTGGCCTTGTCGTCGGTCCGCCTGTGGGGCCAGTCGAGCTTGGGCCCGGCCTTGGCCAGGATCACCGGCAGCAGCGTGATCGCCACCAGGGTCGAGACGAGCGGGATCAGCATGCCGCCATAGCCCATGGAGCGCAGGAAGGGCAGCGGCAGCGCGATCAGCGCCAGCAGCCCGATCGCGACGGTGATTCCGCTGAACACCACCGCTCTGCCGGCCGTCTCCATCGCCCGCTGCACGGCCTCATCGCCGCTTCGCCCGTGAGAGCGCTCCTCTCGCCAGCGCGAGATGACGAGCAGGGAGTAGTCGATGGCCACCCCAAGGCCCACGAGCGCCACCAGGAACTGCACGATCGGCGAGACGTCCGTGAATTCGGTCAGCCCGAGCAGGAGCAGGAAGGTGGTCATGATCGACGCGACGGCCATCATGATCGGCACGACCGCGAGGAACGACGCGAAGACGAAGGCGAGGACGACCAAAGCTCCTAGCCCACCGAGCAGAGCCTCCACGAGGACCCCCGGCCCGTCGCCGCCACCGGTCGATTGCTGGAGCGCGTCGAAGCCGGTCACGTGGACGGGAGCCCCACCGACCGTGGAGCCCGCCACCGCGGCCTTCACGTCCTTGGCCGCCTGCGTGTTGTCGCCGAAGCTCGAGTTCGGATCGGGCCGCGGATAGACGATCGCGAAGGTGGTGTGGCCATCCTTCGAGACGAAGGCGGGATCTCCCGTGGACGCATAGGACGCCACGCGTGACCCCGGCAGGGTCTTGGTCAGGGTGTCGTCGAGCTTCGCGAGGTCACTCTTCACCTGCGGCGAGTCGACGGACTCTCCGGCGGGAAGCGTCACCACGGGAAGCAGGGGAGAGGTGTCCCCGCCAGTGCCGTTGTACTTGGTGGCGATCGCCTGGTTCGTCTCCCATCCCTCCTTGTTGGGGACGGAGAACTTCTGGTTGAGCGCCCGGCTCGCGGGACCGGCGGCGGCGATCCCGGCGATCGTCAGCAGGACCCAGCCGATGACGACGGTTCTCTTGTGGGCCAGAACCCAGCGGGTGAGTGATGACACGAGGTTCCCTCCTGTGGATGTCGTTGGTGTTTCTCAGACGTGCGAGAGGCCGCAGGATGGACATCTAGCCCGTCCCCTTCAATCGGGAATCACCCTGAGTCTCCCCTGGGGTGTCCCTCGGTTTTGTGACGCGTGCACACGCGAAGTTGTGACGTACCAATTCGCATGAGCGGTCTCCAACGACGCAGCACGATCGGTCGCTCTTGGGTATAGTACGCACGACCGATCGTGCTAACTATAAAGGAAGGAACCACCATGAGCAACCCAACCGGAATGAAGATGTACGCGATTCGACGCAAGCAGGCGTGGGCCTCGCCGAGCGAGGTGGAGGAGATCGGCGCCCGCTCGAAGCAAATCGCCGACGACGATTTCCCGGCCGACGTCCGCTGGATCCGCAGCTATGTGATCGCCGAGGAGGACGGCACCTTGGGAAGCGTCTGCATCTACCAGGCCGTCAGCCCCGAAGCTATTCGCGAGCACGCGCACCGCGTCGGGATGCCCGCGGATGAGATCTGGGTCGTGGCCGACACGGTCGTGATCCGGCCCGATCCGGACCGCGAGCCGGTCGCATCGTGAGCCCTGCGGGCGGCGGGTGTTTCCTCATCATCCGCCGCCCGTGAGCTCCACCTAGGCCGCCGCGGCTTCGAGCCGGCGCTCGATCGCCCGGCGCGCCCGCTCGATGGGCTCGTGGCTCTGAGCCACCGTGAACTGCGTGTTGGCGAGCAGCAGGGCGGATTCCAGCTCGAAGGCCAGTTGCCCGGGGTCCTCCGACTCGTCGATGGCCCCCTCGCGCTGGGCATCGCGGATGGCGGCCTCGAGCCTGCCGAGCCAGTCCTGCAGGAAGGCGAGCAGCCGGTCGCGGACCGCGCCCGGCTGCATGCTCACCTCGACCAGCACGGAAGCGAAGAAGCAGCCGCCGGGGAAGGTCCCGGCCTCGACATAGTCGAGGTAGGCGTCGAGCAGCGCACGCAACCGGTCGACACCGCCCGATGCCCGGGCCGCCGGATCCAGGACCTCCTCGTCGAAGATCTTGTTGGCCGTCTCCACCGTCGCCAGCTGGAGCTCCTCCTTGGAGCCGAAGTGGGCGAAGAGGCCGCTCTTGCTCATGCCGACCTCATCCGCGAGCCGGCTCAGCGATAGTCCGGCGATCCCCTCTACGGTCGCAAGGCGCGCGGCCTCGTTGAGGATCGCGGTCCGGCTGCGTTCGCCATCACTTCGTTTTCGGCGAGAGGCGGTCTTTCGCTCGCTCTTCGGAGATGTAGGTGCCACCGTTCTAAAGTAGCACGAACGGTCGTCATTCCTAAAGGCCGAGCTGCCTGCCGAGAATCTCCTTCATCACTTCGTCGGTGCCTCCGCCGATCGGGCCGAGGCGGGCGTCGCGATAGGCCCGCTCGACGCCGTACTCGCGCATGTAGCCGTAGCCGCCGTGGATCTGGATCGCCTCGTCGGCGACGTCGCAGATCGCGCGCTGGGTGAACAGCTTGGCCTGGGTGACCTCGCGGGTCGCGTCCTCGCCGGCGGCGAACTTCCGAAGGCACGCGTATGTGAGCGCTCGCGAGACCTCGATCTTCACCGACATCTCGGCGAACTTGTGGCGGATCACCTGGAAGCGGCCGATCGGGCGGCCGAACGCCTCACGCTCCTTGGCGTAGTCGAGGGTCCGTTCGAAGACCTTCTGCATTCCGCCGACGGCGCCGAGTGCCATCGTCAGCCGCTCCCACTGGAAGTTGGCCATGATCAGCCTGAAGCCCTCGTTCTGCTCCCCGAGGAGGTTCTCGTCGGGAACCTCGACGTCGGTGAAGGAGAGCTCGCCGGTGTCGGAGGCGTGCCAGCCCATCTTCTCCAGCTTTGAGACCACCTCATAGCCGGGCATGTCGCGCTCGAGCACCAGGAACGAGATGCCGTGGTGCCCGCCCTCCTGCGTCGTCTTGACCGCGCACACGAGGAAGTCCGCGCGGACGCCGTTGGTGATGAAGGTCTTGGCGCCGTTGACGACGTAGCCGCCATCCACCTTTCGGGCGGTGGTCCGCAGCGAGGCGACATCGGAGCCAGCGCCGGGCTCGGTGATCCCGAGCGCGCCGACCAGCTCGCCCTTGATCCCGGGCACCAGCCAGCGCTGCTTCTGCTCCTCTGTCCCGAACTTCCAGATCGGCGGCATCGCGATCTCGGCGTGGGCCCCGAGCCCCGCGGCGACGCCGCCGCTGCCGCCCGAGCGGGAAAGCTCCTCGACCCAGACCGCATCGTGGACGTAATCGCCGCCCTGGCCGCCGTACTCGGTCTCGAATTTGAGGCCGAGGAAGCCGAGCTCCCCGCAGCGGGCATACAGCTCGCGCGGGAACTCCCGCGCGTCCTCCCACTCGTCGACGTGAGGGGCGATCTCCTTGCTGACGAAGCGCCGCACGGACTCCCGCAGCTCCTCGTGCTCCTCGGCGAATGGGGGGAGCAGGGCGCGCTGGCCGGTGTCCCTTATGACGTCGACGGTGACCTCCAGTTCTCCATCGTCGTGTGGCCGCGACCCGCGTGATCGAAGCCGAGCAGGTCGCCCTGCGGATTCTTCTTGTTGCCGTGGTGGTAGGCACGGACCTCGGCGATCTTGCCGTCGCGCATCAGGAACCACTCCGTGCCACGGTCGAGCCTCTTCTCTCCCGACTTCGGGTCACGCCACGTCATGGTCCACTCGATCACGGCCTCGTCCCCCTGCTCGATGCCGTGTTCGAGGTACCACTGGCCGTCGATCATCTCGACACCCATCTTCGAGTTCTGGCCGATCCGCTCCGCCCCCCGGTGCGGGCCGAGGCGAGTGTAGTAGTGGACCGCGTCCTCCGTGAAGTGCGAGGCGACCAGATCGGGGTCGCCGGTGTTGAGCGCCTCGTAATAGGAGCGGATGTGGTCGAGGTTGCTCATTCGAGTCCTGCCGCCATTCGTGCGTCCGTGTGGCTCATGAAGAACTCGCCTCGGACCAGCCGGTCGTCGCGAACCGCGTAGATCGCCGCCAGCTCCTCGTCGACCGGGATGCCGCTCTCGGTCCCGCTCGCCTTGAAGACGTATTCGCTGAGGGCGCGGCCGTCGTCGAGCTCACGGAGTGCGCTGACCGAGAGGTGATCGGTCCAATCCGGTCCGAAGGCGCCGTCCCAGCTCTGGAAGACGCGGCGCAGCTCCTCCGCGCCCTGCCAGGGCCCGCGCTCCGGCCAGTTGGCGGGCGGGATCCCGACGGCGTCGTCCGACCAGAGTCCGACCGCCTCGTCCAGCCGGCCCGCGACGAACAGCTCGTTGGCACGCTCCACGACTGCCATCTCCGCATCTCCCACGCCTCTCTTATACCTCCGCCTGTCGATCGCGGCCGCCGCCGATCGTCGTTAGGTTGAATGCGGCGACAGGCGCCGCCCAGACCCGAGGAGGAGGAGATGAAGTACCTGCTCACTTTCGTCAGGGACCAGGACCAGATGTACGAGGGAACCGAGGAGGAGATGCACCGGGCGATGGACGCCTGGAACGAATTCGACCGCGCGGCGATCGAAGCCGGTGTGCTGATCGCAAACGAGGCCCTCGAGCTGCCGAAAACGGCCAAGACCGTGCGCATCGCCGAGAGCGGCGAGCCGGGCGTCACCGACGGCCCGTTCGCCGAGACGAAGGAACAGCTCGGCGGCTTCTGCCTGATCGACTGCGAGAGCCTCGACGAGGCGATCAACTGGGCGAAGAAGGTCCCGATGCGGCCGGACAGCGCGATCGAGGTGCGGGCTGTCATGGATCTCTCGCCCTACGGCTACAAGAGCCCGACACCGGGTCCGCTCCAGCTGCGTTGACGGGTTGCTCCTCGCTTCGCTCGGAGCACCCTCGCATCAGAGCCCGTAGCTGCGGCCGATCACCTCGAGCATGATCTCGTCGGTGCCGGCGCCGATGCGGTTGAGCCGAGCGTCGCGATAGGCCCGCTCGACCTCGTACTCCTTCATGTAGCCGTAGCCGCCGTGGATCTGGATGGCCTCGTCGCAGACCTCCTCGATCATTCGTGAGGCGTAGAGCTTCGCCTGAGTGATCTCGCGGACGGGGTACTCGCCGTTCCCGAAGCGCCAGGCCGTGGCATAGACCATCTGCTTGGCGGCCTCGATCTTCACCGACATCTCGGCGAACTTGTGGCGGATCGCCTGGAAGCGCCCGATCGGGCGACCGAAGGCCTCGCGCTCCTTGGCGTACTCGAGCGTCCGATCAAAGACGCGCTCCGCGCCCGAGACGCAGCCGATTGCAGCAACCAGCCGTTCGCCCTGGAGCTCCCAGGAGATGTGGTAGAAGCCCTTGCCCTCCTGGCCGAGCAGGTTCTCCGCAGGGACGCGGACGTCCTGGAAGGAGAGCTCGCCGGTGTCGGAGGCGTGCATCCCCATCTTCTCCAGCTTGCGGGAGACGCTGAAGCCCTCGACCTCCTTGCCTTCGGAGTCGCGAATGTCGACGATGAAGAGGCTGATCCCGTCGTGTCCGGCGTCCGGGTCGGTCTTCGCCACCAGGACGATGTAGTTGGCCCGCAGGCCGTTGGTGATGAACGTCTTGGAGCCGTTGATCACCCACTCATCGCCGTCGCGCTTGGCTGCGGTGCGGATCCCGGCCACGTCGGAGCCGGCGCCCGGCTCGGTGATCCCCAGCGAGCTGATCAGCTCGCCCTTGATGGAGGGGACGAGGTAGCGCTGTTTCTGATCCTCGGTGCCGAGCAGGTGGATCGGAGGGGTGGCCATGTCCGTGTGGACCGCCATCCCCATGTTGAGCCCGCCGCAGCCCGAGTAGCTCATCGCGTCGGCGCGGACCAGCGAGTAGTAGTAGTCGCCGCCCTGGCCCCCGTACTCCTCCGGATAGCAGAGGCCGATGAAGCCGAGCTCGCCGGCTCGCCTCAGAACGGAGTCGGGCCAGAGGTTCTCCTCCCACTCGAACCGGTGGGGGGTGAGCTCCTTCAGCACCCACGAGCGCATCGACTCGCGCAGCTCCTCGTGCTCGTCCGTGAAGATGAAGTGCCGGTGGTTGGCGCCGTGATCTGGCTTGATGACGCTCGAGGTAGCGGTGGCCACTGCTCGTTCTCCTTGTCCTCAGGGGGGCGGGCGGTCGGATTGCGCCGCAAAGTGAATAGTAGGACTTCCTACTTCTTACTTCAAGTGCAAGTTTCTTTGCCGGATCAACTTGCCGATTTCTACTGATGTGCGGGACAAATGCCCCCACTACTCTGCCCGTTGGGGTGTCACGCGCCACTGAAACAGCGCTGGGGTCGATGGGGGCCGGAGAGGGGGTAGTTCCTACCCCCGCACCGAGCATGCCCCCCGGTCCGCGTACGCCGGGAGTCGTCCAGACGCTCGAATGGATGTACCGGCCGGTCGCGTTCATCGAGGCCTGTCGACGCCGATACGGCGACATCTTCTCGCTGCGGCTGGGCCCGGGCCGGAACACGGTGGTCATCGCCGAGCCGGTCGCCGCGCGCCGCGTGATGAGAGGCGACCCCGGCATCTTCCGCGCCGGAGATGCCAACGGGATCCTGAGGCCCGTCGTCGGCCCCGCCTCGCTCCTGGTGCTCGATGGGGAGGAGCACATGCGACACCGCCGGATCCTGCTACCCGCCTTCGGTGCGCAGCATGGCCCCGCCTTCGCCGAGACGGTGGAGGATGCGACGCGCAACCGAGTCGCCTCCTGGCGCGCCGGCGAGACGCTCGAGTTGCAGCGGGAAATGGAGGCCATCTCGCTCGATGCGATCTTGAGCCTTGCGCTCGGCCCCGGACCCGACGAGCGGCTGGCACAGTTTCGCGCCCTGGTTCCCGAGATGATGAGACGCTGCGCATCTCCATTCACCCTGCTGCCCTACTTTCGCCACGAACTGGGCGGGATCACGCCGTACGCTCACCTGCAGGAGGTGCTGGACGAGTTGGACGGTCACTTTCTGGACGCGATCGTCGAAAGACAGGCCTCGTCGGTCGAAGACGCCGGTGACTGCCTGTCGCTCCTCTGCGCCGCGACGGATGAGAACGGCACCCCACTGTCCAATCGCGAGATTCGCGACGAGCTCCTCACCATGATCATGGCCGGCTACGAGACCACGAGTAGTGCACTGGCCTGGGCTTTCGAGCGTCTTCTCCGCTCCCCCGAGGTCATGGGGCGGCTGCAGGACGACCTCGGACGCGGGAGGGATGAATATCTGGACGCCGTCGTCAAGGAAGTCCTTCGACTGCGCCCGGTCGTTCCCGTGGTCGCTCGGAAGGTGCGAGAGGAGGTCGCGCTGAACGGCCACATGATTCCCGCCGACTCAGTCCTGATGGTCTCGCTCTTCCTGCTCCATCGCGATCCGGCCCTCCACTCGGAGCCCGACGAGTTCAGGCCCGATCGCTTCCTCGACGGTGAGGATGGCGAGCCCTGGCAGCCGTTCGGCGGCGGCGTCAGGAGGTGCCTGGGCGCGAGCTTCGCCCAGCTGGAGATGAAGGTCGTCATTCGCGCCGTCCTTGCTGCGGCAAGCCTTCAGACGGTTGACTCCGCCGATGAGCCAGTCGCCCGGAAGCGTTTCACCTTCGCACCCTCATACGGGGCGCGCGCGACAGCCGAGCGGGTCTCAAACGTGCAGTAAGCAGGCTTTTCAGCCTGCGACCCGAACGTCGTCGGGGCAAGGGGGTTCCTCCAACGTGGGTCCATATCCGGCCGTGACCGATTCCTCATATTTGTGTCCAGGCTCAAGTTTCCGCGGTATTTCCGCCGATCATTCCTGTAATGACGGGGCAACGTACGGGGAAAGAGCCCGCCGACGAGGCGGGAGGACTTGAGATGCTCGCTTTGGGGAGCGGGGATGAGCCTGCCGGTCCGCGCGAGCTGATCTCGGGCAAGGCCGCTGCGGGACCGCTCGCGCAGGTGCAGGGCCTGCTGGCGCTCGGGGCTGCGGTGAACGGGGCGATCGCCACCCTCCTTCCGCATCCCGACTACTACAACGTCCCGGGCCTGCTGATGGTCCAGATCAGCGCGCTCGCCTACGGGATCGTGGTGCTCATGCTGGGCGACCGGATCTGGTTCAGCACGCTCAAGGTCGGCAATCTCCTCGCGGCGATACTCACCACGCTCGCGGTGTACTTCAGCCACGACAGCTCGAGCGGCTTCGCGATCTTCTATCTGTGGATCGGGTTCTACGTCTTCTATTACCCCGTATCGCGGTGGGAGGCCGCCGGCTATCTCGCGTTCGCAGCCCTCTGCTACGCGGTCGCCATCATCATCACGCCCGCGCCGCCGCCCGGTGCGCCGCACACCGACGTCGCCTTCTTCTCGATCGTGGCTGGGACGCTCGCCACCGCCGGTCTCCTTCTCACCTATCTCCGTCAGCGAGTCGAACGGTTGATGTCGCGGCTCGTCGAGGCCTCGAGAACGGACCCGCTGACCGCGCTGCCCAACCGCATGGGCCTGCAGCAGGCACTCGAGAAGGAGGTCGAGCGCGCCCGCTTCGACCAACGGCCCGTCAGCCTGCTGCTGATCGACATAGACCACTTCAAGTCGCTCAACGAGCGGCTCGGCATCAGCGGCGCGGACAAGATCCTCCAGGAGCTGGCGGTCATGCTCAAGGACTCGACGCGGCTGATCGACACCGTCGCGCGCTCCGGAGGTCAGGAGTTCGGGGTGCTGTTGCCGCAGATCGATGGCAACGGCGCGTTCCTGCTGGCGGAGAAGATCCTCTCCCGGATGCGTGGGTCGATGCTCGGCTCCCCCCAGGGCATCACGGCATCCACAGGGGTGGCGGAGTTTCCGGGTCATGCGTCAGACCCGGCAGAGCTCGTCGCGGTCACCGATCGCGCACTGCAGGCGGCAAAGGCACTCGGCCGGGACAGAGCCGTCATCTACAGCCCGGAGGTGACCAGCACGGTCGGGGCCGTTGCCGGGAAGCGCAGCGTGGAGAGCCAGGCCCAGCTGGCGACGGTCCTCAGCCTCGCCGAGGCCCTCGACCAGCGGGACTCCTACACCGCGAAGCACAGCCAGACCGTGGGCCTGCTGTGCGAGATGATGGCGCGGGAGCTCGGCCTCGACGAGGGCCGGGTCCAGCGAGTCCGCCTCGCGGGGATCCTTCACGACATCGGGAAGATCGGCGTGCCGGATTCCATTTTGGGCAAGCCAGGGAAGCTCACCGACGATGAGATGGACCAAATGCGCCGCCATCCGGAGATGGGCGCCAGAATCCTTGCGAGCGACGAACTGGACGACGTTCGCGGCTGGATCCTCACTCACCACGAGCGACCGGATGGAACCGGCTATCCGAAGGGCCTGAACTTCGAGGAGATCCCGCTCGAGGCCGCGATACTCGCGGTCGGGGACGCATACGAGGCGATGACCAGCGATCGCGTATATCGGCGCTCCATCGGGCACAAGTCGGCCCGGAGCGAGCTTCGCAGGGGGGCGGGGACCCAGTTCGACGAACGCGTCGTTGACGCTCTCCTGCGCGCGCTGAAGCGGGCCCAGACCGAAGTCACGGCCTAGTCCTAGCCTGGCGAGCGAGGGGGCGCGGTGACCACCACGCCATCTCTCCACAGAGCTGCATCAAAGCCGGCATCAGGAAGGCCCTGACGAGGGTCGCGTCTATCAGCACCGCCAGGGCGGTGCCGACGGCGACCTCCTTGATGAAGACCATCTGGGAGAAGACGAACGAACCCATCGCCACCGCGAACAGAATCGCGGCCGCCGTGATGATTCTTCCGGTCTGCTCCAGGGCGAGAGCAATCGCGCGAGGACCCGGCTCGGTTCGTCGTATTTCCGCCACCCGGCTGAGCAGAAATACGCCGTAGTCGGTGGAAAGCCCGAAGATCACGGCGAAGAGGAGGATGGGGACCGAGATATCGAGTGCGCCCACGCCGCTGTAGACGAGGAGCGACTCGAATCTGTTGTCCTGAAACACCAGCACCAGGATCCCCAGGGCAACGCCGATGGTGAGCATGTTGACGAGGAAGGTGACGACGGCGAGAACGACGGAGCCGGTCATCAGCAGGATTGCGATCAGTGTGCTGGCCACCACGATCGTCACCGCCAGCGGCAGGTGGGCGCGGAGGCTCGCGCGCTCATCGACCAATTCCGCGCTGGGGCCGGCGACCAGCGTGGCTGCTCCCAGTCCACTGTCGCGAATCGACTTGACCACCCCCGTCGCGCGGTCGGAGTTCGGGTCGACGTTCGTATGGATTTCGACCACGCTGACCCCCCCGGGGAGGCGTCGCGGATGATCGACCCGCGTCACCGGGGGCACCGTTTTGATCATCCACCGCCGAAACGTGGAAGGAGTCCTTTGAACCAGGAGGATCGAGTCGGCAGGATCGTCGCGAAAGTTCGCCCGCACGTCTGTGTCCACCAGACGGGCGCTGTTGTCGCTGGGAAGAACCCGCGCGTCCGCCCGCGTGAGCTGGATCCGCAGCAGGGGCAGCGCGGCGAACAGCATCAAGGCCGTAGCCAGGAATGCGACCACGCCCGGCCGAGCTTGAACCACCCCGGCGATGCGCCGCCAGACCGGGGAGCCCCGGATGGGCGTGGGATCGGAGATGCTCAGGGCGTTGATCCGGGGGCCCAGCAGGCCCAGGATCGCGGGTAGCACGAGGATCACCACCAGTGCCGATACGACCGCGACCAGTGCGCAACCGACGCCGGTGGAGTAGAGGAAAGGCTGCGGAAAGATGCAGAGCGAGGCGACTGCGACGGCAACAGTCCCGGCGCTGAATGAGACCATCCTCCCGATGGGCCCCACGGTGTCGCACATGGTCCTCAGTCCCGGTCCGGATCGCGCCAGCTCGTCGCGGTACCTGGACACCATGAAGAGGCTGTAGTCGATCGCGAGGCCGAGGCCGAGGACGGTGACGACGTTGAGGGCGAAGATGTCGATCGTCATGACCTCGGAGAGCAGGCGGAGCGCGGCGAGCGTGAACGCGATCGACAGTCCGCCCACGATGAGCGGCAGCACAGCCGCCACGAGGCTCCTGAAGACGAGCAGCGAGATCAGCAGGAGGAAGGGCGCGGCGTACAGCTCTATGCGCCGGAGATCGTTCTCCGTGGTGTCGTTGAGCTGAAGCGATGCAACCGCCGTGCCGCCGACCTGCACAGCGTCGTCCCCGGCGAAGGCGGTATCCACCCGCTCGCCGACCTTGGAGAGATTGTCGACCGAGCGACTCACGAACCCCTCCACCAAGGCCTGGGAATCATGGTCCGAGACGAGCGATGGATCCTCCGCGGGCGTGACCACGCGAATGATCCCCTCGACGCCTGCCAGGGTCCTGGCCGCCCTGCGCAGGACTGCCCCGCTCTCGGTGCTTCTGACCGAGCCTCCAGGGGTCACCAGCAGGACCACGGCCGGCACCGCCTGCGCTCCCGTTGCGTGCTCGATCAGGTCATATGCGCGCGAGCTCTCGGAGTGCGGATCGCTGAACCCGAAGGGCTGAGCTCGATCGAACACGGACGATCCGAGGATTGCCGCCGCGATGGCCGCCACCAGGGCGATGCCAACGATCAGACGCCGATGAAGGTAGGAGAAGCCCCCGAGGACCCTCACTTGCTCAATATATGGGGCGGCTCGGGCTGACCCCGGGCACGCCTAGAGGGCTAGGCCCGCTGATGCTCCCTCGCCATGGGCTCGCTCGCGCTCCCCGCCAGCAGCTCGTCGAGCGGATGGCCCTTGCGAGGCTCCGTACCCGCCGGGCCCTCGACCCGGACGCGCACGCCACCGGCGGGGACGATGATCGCTCCCTCCGCGCGGGTCTGTTCGACGCTTTCGCTCAGGGGAGTCAGCTTCAGGCGCGAGAGCACGGTTTGCAGCACGATCCGCATCTCGAGCAAGGCAAAGGGCGCTCCGAGGCACCGCCGTACACCACCACCGAAGGGAATCCACATGTAGGCGGGCGGCTTGCCCTCGATGAAGCGCTCGGGCCGGAACTCGTTGGGGTGCTCATAGGCGTCGGGGTCCCGCTGGACCAGGCTCATCGGCGTCCAGATCCGGACGCCCTCTGGGATCCGCCAGGGCCCCAGATCGACCGTCTTGACGGTCACGCGGCCCGCCGCGATGACCGGAGGACGAAGGCGCAGAGCCTCCTTGATGGCGGCATCGGTGTACTCCGACTCACCGAGCTCGGCCTCCGCGACGATTCGCTGCCTTGTGCCCGGCCGGTGCAGGATCAGGTCGAATGCCCAGGCCAGGGCCGTGGCGGTGGTCTCGCTGCCCGCGACTATGAGCGCGACGAGGTCATCTCGAATCTCCTCGTCCGTGAGCCGCGAGTCGTCCTCCGTCTGGGCTTCGATCAGCATGGTCAGGACGTCGTCGCCGGCCGTTCCCTCCGCCACGGCGCTGCGATGCGCGGCGATCTCCCCGTAGAGGAGCTTGTCGAGACGCCGGCGGCGGCGCAGGAAGTAGAACCACGGCGAGAGCGGTCCGAGGTCGTGACGGACCCAATCGCCGACCGCGCAGAGACTCATCATCGCCATCAGCCCCTCGGAGGCGTTGGTGAGCTCGTCCACGTAGTCACGATCCGTGGCCCCGATCAGGGTCTCGAACAGGTAGTCCATGGTCAGCCGGTACATCTCCGGGTGGAGCTCGACCTCGGAGCCCGGCTCCCAGCGCTCGACGAGGCGCTCCGAAGCGCGGAGAAAGCCCGCCTCGAAAGCACCCATTCGCTCGCCATGGAAGCGCGGCAGCAGCAGCTTGCGGCGCTGGAGGTGCGGATGGCCGTCGAGCCCGGTCACCGAGCGGGTGCCGAAGATCGGCTTGACGAGGTTGCCGGCCGGACTGAGCGGCATCTCGTCGTCGCGGGCAAAGACCTCGTGGATCAGCTCCGGGTTGGTGACCCAGACCGTCCGACCGAAGCCCAGGAGGTTGATCGTGGCCGCGCCGTCGACGGCGTAGCGCTCCTGACACCGCTCGAGGAAGGTGAACGGATCCCTGACGTACCTGAGAGTCTGCGCGAGCACGGACTGGCGCGGACCGGGGGGCAAGTGCTCGTCGATGCCAACGGGCACCGTCGTCGATCTGCTGTGGACGTTCGTTGGAGCCCGGATGGCCGTCTTGGCCTCCACCCCAGTGAGCGTACTCGCTAAGCCCGATATATGTCCAATCCTCTGGAACTTTTGTTGCAAATTACCCGGAAATCGGGCAATTCTTATCGGGACATGTAAGCAGTAAGACGTAGCACTTCCCATTCTGCGCGACATCCACTAGGGTCCCTGCAGATGGCCGACGAGCTGCTCTACGAGGTGGACGACGGGGTCGCCACGGTGACGCTCAACCGGCCCGATCAGCGGAACGCCCTGAACGGCGAGCTGCTCGCGGCGCTGGTCGATGCGATGAGGACGGCGCGCGACGACGAAGGCGTCCGCGCCGTCGTCCTCACCGGGGCGGGCGAGAAGGTGTTCTGCGCCGGCGCCGACCTGGGCGGTTTCGCGGCCGATGCCCCGCTGGTCGACAAGCATTTCGCCTCGGATCTCTTCCTCGAGTTCTTCCGGTTGATGCCCCGGCTCGGAAAGCCCTCCCTCTGCGCCGCCAACGGCCACGTGCTCGCCGGCGGCATGGGCCTCGCGCTCTCCTGCGACCTGCTGATCGCCAAGGAGGGCGCGCGCTTCGGCACGCCGGAGATCAACGTCGGGGCGTTCCCCTACATGATCATGTCCGTGATCTACCGCAACGTCCCGCGCAAGAAGGTCAACGAGATGATGTTGCTCGGCGAGCAGATCTCCGCGGAGCAGGCAGTCGAGTACGGGCTCGCCAACAAGGTCCTGCCCGCCGGCGAGTTCGAGGCCGGGGTGGACGATTGGGCCCGCAAGCTCGCTTCGAAGAGCCCGGTACTGATGCGGCTCGGCCACGACGCGATGTACCGCCAGCAGGACATGGCGATCGACGATGCGCTCGAGTACCTGCGCTCGCAGCTCTCGCTCACCTTCTCGACCGAGGACATCCAGGAGGGCGTCAGGGCGTTCTTCGAGAAGCGCGAGCCCGAATGGAAGGGGCGTTGATGGCCGACAAGACGACAAGGGTTGCCAAGCCAAACGCGCCCGAACCCGCCGCGCCCGGACGCGGAGCGGAGGACGTGGCGGCGGGTGTTGGTGAGGCGCCCGAGACTGTCGAGGGCGGCGAGGAGACCGGCATGAAGGCGCTCACCGAGGACGTCCATCGGCGGCGGGATCAGGCCAAGCTCGGCGGCGGCGAGGAGAAGATCGCCCTTCAACACGAGCGCGGCAAGCTCACCGCACGAGAGCGGATCGACCTGCTCTGCGACCAAGGCACCTTCGTCGAGATGGGCATCCATGGTCGACCGCATTTCTCCCAGCGGAACATGGAGGGAAAGGACGCGCCCGCCGACGGCGTCGTCACCGGCTGGGGCGACGTCGACGGCCGCCGTTGCTGCATCGCCGCCTACGACTTCACCGTGATGGCCGGCTCGATGGGGATGACGGGCGAGCTCAAGGTCGCCCGGCTCCGCGAGATGGCCCTGAGCAAGCGGATGCCCTTCATCTGGCTGCTCGACTCGGCGGGCGCCCGCATCCAGGAGGCCGCCGGATCCCTGTTCGCCGGCTCAGGTCACCTCTTCCGGGAGGAGGTCGTGATGTCGGGGGTGATCCCGATGGTGGCCGCCATGCTCGGCCCCTGCGCCGCGGGGACCGCCTACATCCCCGCCCTCTCGGACTTCGTCCCCATGGTGGTCGGGCAGGGCGCTATGGCGCTCGCCGGGCCGCACCTGACCAAGGCGGTGACCGGAGAGGACATCTCGATGGAGGAGCTTGGCGGCGCCAAGGTCCACTGCCGCAAGTCCGGCGTCGGCGACCTCGAGGTGAAGGACGACGCCGAGTGCATCCAGGTGGTGAAGGACTACCTCTCCTACTTCCCGGCCAACTGCGAGGAGCGCCCGCCGGAGCGCGAGACGAAGGACCCCGAGGACCGAATGTCGGAGAAGCTCCTCGACATCGTCCCCGAGTCGGCGCGGCACCCCTACGACATGTACGACGTGATCCGCGAGATCACCGACGACGGCGAGCTCTTCGACATCAAGCCGAAGTTCGCGAAGACGATCATCACCTGCCTGGCCCGGTTCGGCGGCCAGCCGGTCGGCATCGTCGCCAACCAGCCGAAGCAGCTCGGCGGCATCCTCGAGAACGACTCGGCCGACAAGGCCGCGCGCTTCATCAACCTCTGTGACGCCTTCAACATCCCGCTGGTCTTTCTCCAGGACGTGCCGGGCTTCATGGTCGGCTCCAAGGTCGAGCACGCCGGGATCATCCGGCACGGCGCCAAGATGCTCTACGCGGTTTCGCGGGCCACCGTGCCGAAGGTGACCGTCGTCGTGCGCAAGGCCTACGGCGCCGGCTACTACGTGATGAACGGCAAGGCCTACGAGCCGGACCTGATCGTGGCCTGGCCCTCCGCCGAGATCTCGGTGATGGGCGCCGAGGGCGCGGTCAACATCATCGGCCGCTCGGCGATCGAGGCGTCCGACGACCCGGAGGAGACGAGGGAGAAGATGCTGGAGGCCGTCCGCGCCCAGATCGACCCGTACATCGCGGCGGGCAACGCGATGATCGACGACATCATCGACCCGCGCGAAACGCGCCCGACGATCATCCGCGGCCTGCGGATGGCGGCCAATAAGCGGGTCGAGCGGCCATGGAAGAAGCACGGGGTGATGCCGGTATGAGCGATCTGCACCCGAGACCGGGCGAGTTTGACCTGTTCCAGGGGGCTGGCCCGTGAGCCGTTTCGAGGACCCGGTGATCATCAGCAACTCGATCTCGGGCGCGATCGCCAACCGCGACCAGTGCCCGGCGATCCCCTACACGCCCGAGGAGTACGCGGCCGAGGCGCGGCGGGCGGTCGACGAGGGCGCCTCGCAGATCCACATTCATGCTCGCACCCCGGACGGCACTCCCTCCTACGAGATCGAGGACTTCCGGGCGATCACGGAGGCGATCCGGGCCGAGGTCGATGACGTGATCATCAACTACTCGACCGGCGCGATCGGGGTGCCGATCGAGAAGCGCCTGGAATATCTGCGAGCCCTTCGGCCCGACGTCGCCGCTCTCAACATGAGCTCGATGAACTACGCGAAGTACTCGCGGCGCCGCAAGGACTTCGTCTTTGCGGCGGTCTTCGAGAACAGCTTCGACACGATCACCACGTTCCTGACCGAGATGAACGAGCTCGGGATCCAGCCCGAGCATGAGTGCTTCGACGCCGGTCACGTCGCCAACCTGGACCCCTTCCTCGATATGGGGACGTTGACGCCGCCGCTGCAGATCTCGCTGGTAATGGGCGTCAACGGCGGAATCAGACCCAATGCCCGCAACGTCGCCTTCATGTCGGAGCAGATCCCCGGCGGAGCCGAGGGCCCCAACAACTGGCAGGTGATCGGCGTCTCGCGAGATCAATGGAAGCTGCTCGCCGCCTCTCTCAACCTCGGTGGCAACGTCCGCGCCGGGCTCGAGGACAACCTCTACCTGCCGAACGGCGAGATGGCGAAGTCGAACGGCGAGCTGATCGCCAAGGCGCGGCAGATGGCGGAGGACGTCGGGCGCCGCGCCGCAACCGTGGCGGAGGCGCGCGAGCTGCTCGGCGTCCCGAAGCGCGCGGAGGCCAAGGCATGAGCGATCTTCCCGCTCAGCGACGTCAAGGTCCTCGACCTCACCCGCCTGTTGCCAGGCGGCTTCTGCACGCTGCTGCTGGCGGATCTGGGCGCCGACGTGATCAAGGTCGAGGACACGGGCCAGGGCGACTACGTCCGCTGGGCCCCTCCCTACTACGGCTCCGAGGAGCAGACGCCGCTCGGGACCCGCTCCGCCATCTATCTGGCGCTGAACCGCAACAAGCGCTCGATCCGCCTCGACCTGAAGCAGGAGGGTGGTCGTCAGGCTCTGCTCAAGCTGGCCGAGTCGGCGGATGTCCTGGTGGAGAGCTTCCGCCCCGGCGTTCTTGAACGGCTCGGCGTCGGCTTCGACGTCCTGAGCCAGGCGAACCCGGCCCTCGTCTACTGCCCGATCACGGGCTACGGCCAGGACGGGCCTAACAGGGACCGGGCGGGTCACGACATGAATTACCTGGGTCTGAACGGGATCCTCGGGCTGACCGGCGAGGCCGGCGGCCCGCCGATCCAGTCGGGTGCGCAGATCGCCGACCTCGGCGGCGGAGGCCTGATGGCCGCGGTTGGAATCCTCGCCGCTCTCCAAGAAGCCCGGCGGAGCGGCCAAGGGCAGATGGTCGATATCTCGATGACCGACGGCTCGCTGGCCTGGCTGGTGATGGAGGCCGGCCGCTATTTCGGCTCCGGAGAGGTCCCTGAGCGGGGCAACATCATGCTCTCGGGGGGAATCGTCTGTTACCGGCCCTATGAGGCCTCCGACGGATGGGTTACCTGCGGCGCACTCGAGCCGAAGTTCTGGGGACGGTTCTGCCAGGCCGTCGAGCGCCCGGATCTGATCGAGAAGCAATTCGAGAAGCCCGGCTCGGAGGCCCACCGTCAGGTCGCCCAGATCTTCAAGGCCAGGACCCGGGCGGAGTGGAAGGCCTTCAACGACGAGCACGACGCGATGATCGAACCGATCCTCGAACTCGACGAGGCGCTGGATTCCGAGCTGGTCAGGGAGCGGGAGATGGTGGTCAGCTACGAGCAGCCCGAGATGGGGGAGGTCAAGCAGCTCGGTTTCCCGATCAAGCTTTCACGGACCCCGGCCGGGATCCATCGTCCGGCGCCGGCGCTCGGTGAGCACACGGCCGAGGTGCTGGGAGACGCCGGCTATTCGCCGGAGGAGATCCAGGCGCTCGAGGAATCAGGCGCGGCGAATGGCCTGGACGCGGCCCAGCGAGAGGAGACGTTCCTCGCATGAGCGCCGCGGACGCGAGGGCGCGCGACAGCGCGACCCGTTCGAGGCGGAAGGACGAGGAGATGCTCCGCATGGGAGAGCTGGCCCGGGCGTCCGGGGTCTCCGCCGCGACGATCAAGCACTACCTGAGGGAGGGCCTGCTGCCGGAGCCGGTCAAGACTTCGCGGAACATGGCCTACTACCCGGCCGAGTTCGTCGACCGGATCAAGATGATCAAGCAGCTCCAGGAGGAGCGGTACATGCCGCTCCGAGTGATCAAGGACCTGCTCGAGGAGGACCCGGACCGCGCCAAAGCGCTGATCGAGCTCGGGGACAAGCTGCTCGAGCATGCGCTCGCGAGCGAGAGCGAGCGGGTCAGCGTCACCGAGGTCCGTCACCGCTACGAGATCCCGAAGGACGTGCTCGACCGGCTGGCCGAGCTGGAGGTGCTCACCCCCGACAAGAAGGGGTACTCGCCGACCGACGTCCGGATCGTCGAGGCGATCAGCCGCTTTCGCGCCGGCGGATACGAGGAGCGCATCGGCTTCACCGTCTACGACACCCTGCGCTACAAGGAGGCCATGGCGGCATTGGTGAAGCAGGAGGTCGATGTGCTGATGGAGCGCCTGGCCGGCGAGATGAACGCTGACGAGGCGATGGCCCTGATCCAGGCCGGCACTCAGCCCCTCAACGACCTGCTCGCCGCCATGCACACCAAGGCGCTGGTTGCCGAGCTCGAGCGCAGACGGGGCTCCGAGCCGGACTCGAACGGCAGCGGAGCCGACTCCGGCAGGTAGCCCGCGATGTCACAGCTCGCGACTCGGGATGCTGATCGGCTTCGGCGTCCTCACGGTGGTAGTGCGCGTCGTCATCCAGCTGATCCGCACGGGCCGGACGGGCCTGATCGGCCTGCGCCGCGGGGTGGGCCCGGTCGGCTGGCTGAGTGCGCTCCTCTTCAACGGTGGGATAGCGCTGGGCGTCGTGTCCGTCATCCATGTGCGATACGGCTCACTGCATACGATCGACTCGCTCGACGTCGGCGCGCTGCATGTGGCCGGAATCGTCCTGGCGTCGATTGGCGGCACGAGTGTCTTCCTGGCTCAGCTCGGCATGGGCGAATCCTGGAGGGTGGGGGTGAGCACGGAGGAGCGAACGGAGCTGGTCACCCGCGGCTGGTTCTCCGTGATCCGCAATCCGATCTACACGACGATGATCGTCGCCTTCCTCGGCATCGCCCTGATGGTCCCAACCTGGGTCGCGTTCGCGGCAGTCGCGATGATCGGCCTCGGCCTGGAGCTCCAGGTCCGGACCGTAGAGGAGCCCTACCTGATCCGCACTCACGGAGACGAGTACCGCGCCTACACCTCCCAGGTAGGCCGGTTCGTGCCGCGCCTCGGCCGCTTCGGCTAGGAGCCTTCGAGCAGCCCCATCGCGTTGAGCGTCTTGCGGACGCCCTCGTCAAGTGGGGTGGTCTCCCAGCCGAGCTCGCGCTGCGCCGCTGAGGAGTCCGGACGCGCCTGCCAGAGTAGATACGTGAGCTGGCCCTTCGGCAGGAGCGGAGGCCGTCGGATCACGCGCGAGACGCCGGCACCGAGCGCGGCGACGGCCTTGGCAATCGGGATCGGCATCACTGGAGGGACGCGCCCTCGGCCCGCGACCTCCTTGACGGTCTCGGCGATCTCCCGGAAGCCCGCGTACCCGTCGGCGAGGATGTAGCGCTTCCCGTCCGTCCCGCGATCGGCGGCGAGCAGGTGCCCGGCCGCGACGCCCTCGACGAAGGCGTAGCCCGTGCCGCCCGGGGGCAACGCGGGGAGCCGCTTGCGCACAACCGGCTCGAAGATCCCGTTCTCGAAGGAAGGAGTGGGAGAGGGCGTTGGGCCGTAGACGCCGGAGGGATTGAGGATCACGACCTCCATGCCGTTGCGCTCCGCAAGCACCAGCTCCTCGGCGCGCTGCTTGGATCGCTCGTAGGCCGTCCCCTTCGGGTAGTCAGCCAGCATCGTCTCGTCGAAGCGCTCGCCGCTTTCCGCGTGGAAGACGTCATGGGTCGACGTGTGCACGAAGCGGCGGACCCCAGCCCGATTCGCCGCGCTCGCCACCTGCTGGCTCCCGACCGCGTTGACCCGGTCGAAGATCGCCTCGTCCCGCACCCACTGCTCGGGCATCCCCATCGAATTGAAGACGAGTTCGCACCCCTCGACCGCCGCGGCCAGGCTCTGCGTGTCCGTGACGTCCCCACGAATCGGCTCGATGCCGCCCGGGAGAACGCTCGCCGCGCGTCTCGGATCGCGGACCAGCGCACGTACCTGGTCGCCCCTGTCGAGGAGAGCCGAGGCGATCGCGTGGCCGACCTTTCCCGTAGCCCCGGTGACCAGAGCCCTCATGGGCCCATCCTATGTCGCCGAGCCCCCCTTCCCGTCGCCGTGCCGGTACCCGTTCGGGCCGCCATCGGACTCGGTATGTGCCCCATCGGTGCGCCGGACGCCGGAGAGGACCTCCTCGGCCAGCTAGCCACCGTCTCGTGGGTTCATCGGCGTGGCGACGATGCGGACGACGACATCATCTCGGTCGAGTTCCTCGACGGCGATGTGGGGCGAATAACGCAGTGGCACGTCGATCGTCTCCTCGAGCATCTGCTGGACCTCGCGGGGACCCGTGTCGCCGCTGAACCGGGCGCGGAACTCGACGCGCTCCGGCTCTCGCAGCGGCGTCACGACGCACTGGATGAGCACGCCGTTGGGCACCAGGATCCGATCCGCTCCGCTGACCAGTGTCGTATAGAAGAGTCCGAGCTGACCGACCACGCCCTCCGTCCGTCCCGCCAATACGCCGGCCTGCAACCTGACCCGCTGCCCAACGCGGAAAGGGCGGTTGGTGATCAGGACAACGCCGGCCAGGAGGTTGCCGAGCACCTGCTGCGCGGCCAGGCCGACGACCACCGCGGTGAACCCGCCGCCGAGGGCCAGCGTTCCGGACTGGAGTCCGGCGATGCGCAGCGCCACCACCGTCACGGCCACGATCGTGAAGAGGCGAACGAGGAAGCCGACCGTTCCCGCCGTTCCCGGCTCGAGGCGCCTGTAGAGCGGCGGCGCGAAGCCGCGCGCGAGCGAGCGCGCCAGAGCCCAGCCCAAGGATGACGAGCACGAACACGGTCGCCGCCCTGACCTCGGGCCCGTAGCCGGGGAACAACGTCCACGCTCGGTGAAGCAGACCAGCACGCCGGCGATCAGCGCCAGCAGGATCAGCGCGCCCCCCTTCGAGCGACGGGCGGCAGCCGGGTCGATCTCTGATCCGAGCCCGGCCTCGCGCCAGACCTGCGTGCGCGACTCGAAGGCGGCCCGCGTTCGCGGCAGCAGCTTGCGGAGCATCTGGGTGTGGTTCCCGCGGACTCCCCGATGGGAAACGTGCGTGAGCACACAAGGCAATGCATCCGTGCGATCCGGCCGCTAGATTGACTGGTCAGTCAGCCGAACCCCGGCTACGCGCGGAACGCCGGGGCTGCGCCAGGAGAGACATGCGCGCCGCCGCAGTACAGCTCAACTCCACCGACGAATACGACCGCAACCTCGAGGTTGCCGAGCGCCTTGTCCGAGGTGCCGCGGCCGACGGGGCGGAGCTGGTCGTCCTGCCGGAGAAGTGGACCGTCCTCGGGCCGCCCGAGGCGATCCGCTCGTCGGCCGAGCCGCTTGACGGGCCGGCCCTGACCGCGGCCTCGGGCTGGGCGCGCGAGCTCGGAATCCATCTGGTGGCAGGCAGCGTGCCGGAAGTCGTCCCGGACTGGGAGCGCCTTGCAAACACCTCCGTCATGTTCGGGCCGGACGGGAACAGCGCGCGATCTACCGCAAGATCCACATGTTCGACGTCGAGGTCGGCGACGTCTCCTATCAGGAGTCCGAGGTCGAGCAGGCAGGTGACGCGATCGGGCTCGGCGACGCCGCCGGGGTCATGGTGGGCCTCACCATCTGTTACGACCTCCGGTTCCCCGAGCTCTACCGGATCCTCGCCCTTCGGGGCGCCCGCGTGATCACCGTGCCCGCCGCCTTCACCGAGCGGACGGGGCGCGATCATTGGGAGGTCCTGATCCGCGCCCGGGCGATCGAGGACCAGGTCTTCATGGTGGCGGCGGGACAGATCGGCATGGCGCCGCCGCACTACCGCAGCTACGGGCGCTCGATGGTCGTCGATCCCTGGGGCGTCGTCCTGGCACAGGCCGCCGACACCGAGTGCTTTGTCGCCGCCGATCTCGACTTCGCGATCCAGAACGAGATGCGCGACAGCCTGCCGTCCTTGCGCCACCGGCGCCCGGAGGCCTACCGCTGGCCGGAGAGCGGCGAGTCGAACGGCGTGCAGGCCTCGGCATCTGAGTCCGCCTCCACCGCGGGAGCGTCGTGATGGCCCAGAATCCGACCCCCGACAAGCGCCGCGCGATTCTCGATGCCGCGATCACCGTCTTCGCTCGGCAGGGCTTCCACAGCGCGCGCGTGTCCGACGTGGCCGCCGAGGCCGGGGTCGCCTACGGCCTCGTCTATCACTACTTCGACTCCAAGGACCAGATGCTGAACGAGCTCTTCTCCGAGCGCTGGGCGCTGCTGGTCGATGCGAGCCGCGAGGTGCGGCAGGGCGATGCGCCGCCCCGCGACAAGCTCGCCGGGGTCGCCAACTTCATCATCGAGTCGTACCGTCACGAGCCCGAGCTGATGAAGGTGATCATCGTCGAGGTGACGCGTGCGGCCAACTCGTTCGGTCGCACCCACCTCCCCGAGATCCGGCAGGCGTATGACCTCGTGGCCGAGATCGTCTCCGACGCTCAGGAGGCGGGTGAGTTCCGAGACGACGTCGATCCGAACTTCGCGGCCCTGGTCTTCTATGGGGCCATCGAACAGCTGCTCACCGGCTGGATCTTCGGCTCATTGCCGGGCAGCGACGAGGACATGGAGCGGGCGAAGCGCCTCGTGATCGAGACCATCTGCGACGGCCTCGAGCCGCGCCCCGTCGGCGACGCGGTGGCGGGCTAGCTCGCCGTGTGGGAGGGGCTGGCAAGGACCGAACGCCAGGACCGAGTCCTCCACGGCTCCGCGAAGCTCGCCAACGTCCTGCTCGGCGTCTTCCTGCTCCCGCTCTGGCTCTTCGGCCAGCTGATCGGCGGGCGGGTGCGCGATTTGCTGATGGCGCTCGAACGCCGCGGCCGGCGGCCGCTGCCGGTTCCGCCGGAGCGGGAGCGGGAGCGGACGATGGACGGGCTGATGCGCGACCTGCAGGCGATCCCGGACGATCTTCGCCATTCCGACTTCGCCGAGCTGCGCCGTGGTTTCGCCGACATCTCCAACTTCGTGGTCGCCCAGCAGCGCGAGGGCGCCGTGCTCGGCTATCGCTATCCCGGCCAGTTCCAGGACCACATCGTCGAGGGAGCCGACGGCGAGCGGATCGCGGCGTCGATCGCGCTCCAGGAGGCCGCGCGCCCATCGCTCATCGTCGTCCACGGGCTCTTCACCTCGAGCCGCTTCGACTACGTCCGCCAAATCGCGGTCCGCGCCTTCTACGAGTGGGGCTTCAACGTCGCGGCCCTTGATCTGCGCAGCTTCGGGATGACGGAGCTGACCAGCCCGGCGCCCTCCACAGCGGGCTGGAAGGAGGGCTTCGACATCCTCGCGCTCGCCCGCTACCTGAAGGAGCTGGGAGGGACGAGCGTCGGCGCGCTCGGCATCTCGCTCGGCGGCAGCTCGGTGCTGAACGCGTGCGATGAAGAGGACACGCCGACCGCACTCGACGGGGGGATCCTCGCGGTCTCACCGCCGGCTGTGCCGAAGCTCGCCTGGGAAAGGCTCTCCGAGCCGGTGCCCAGAGGCCATCCGCGCTATCCGATCCACCGAGCCTTCGAGGCGGCCCTGATCTCCCGGGTGCGCTCCGGACGCTGGCCGCCGGAGGCCGAGGACATGGAGCACGTCATGGAGCACGTCTCGGCGCCGTACTACGACGTCGATGCGGAGGAGATCTGGAGGCAGGCACGGGGGATCGACCACGTCGTGCGAGCCAAGGTCCCGCTGCTCGTCCTGCACCCCGAGGACGACCCCATCATCAAGGTCGACCAGGCCCGCATGCTCGCGGAGGCGGCCAAGGACAACGACCTGGTCCGCGTCTGGATCCTGCGCGCCGGTTCGCACGGGTTGCTCGAGGCGGCCGATCCACACTGGACGCATCTCGTCTACCGGACGTTCTTCGAGCGCTGGGGCACCTATGCGGAACGCACCATGCCGCAGGCCAACGGCCGGGGCGCCGAGTTGGTTTACTCCTCGCAGGAGCCCGGGTAGCGCGATCCCGGGAGAGGAGGGCAACCAATGGACAGCGAAATCTTGAGGAGATTGATCTGGGCGGGTCTGCTGGCAGCAACCGGCGCGCTTGCGACCGTCGCCGGGCATCGGCTCTCCGAGGTGATCTGGCGCCGCGTCTTCAACGAGGACCCACCCGAATGACCGACGGCGAGAGCACCCAGCCGCAGGAGCCGATCGGCTCCGCTCAGGCGAGCCCCGCCGAGGGGACCGAGGCGATGCCCCCCGGCAACGGCGCCAAGGCCCCGGAGGACATGACCGTGGGCGAGCTGGTCTTCGAGGTCTCCGATCGCGCCTCGGTCCTGGTCCGCGAGGAGATCGAGCTCGCCAAGACCGAGGTCACCGAGAAGGTCAACCGCCTGCTGCGCGGCTCGCTGGCCGGCCTGGCCGCGGGCATCTTCGTGCTGCTCGCTCTCGCGATGCTGATGCACGGCGTGGCCTGGCTGCTCAACGACCTCGTCTTCAACAACTTCTGGGGCGGCTTCTTCGTGGAGGCGGCCCTCTTCCTGCTGATCGCGGCGGGAGCGGGGCTGTTCGCCTGGCGTGCGTTCAAGCGCGCGACTCCGCCGACCCCTGACATGGCGATCGAGGAGGCCAAGGAGATCAAGGCGGCCTTCGACCAGAACGGACAGGAGGACGCCCATGATTGAACGGCTTGTGCTGTCGCACAGCCTCGCATCCACTTCAGGCCGGACCCTTCCGACACAGGGCAACGGGCGCTGGACGCCGCCGCCGCCTGGAAGTCGCTCGGCGAAGCAGATCCGCAACGACATCGTCCAGCAGCGGCATGAGCTCTCGCGTTCCGTCGACGCGTTGCGCAGGCGCTGGGTCCAGGTCACCGACGTGAAGCGTCAGATTCGCGAGCACCGCACGGAGCTCACCGTCGGCGCGGCCGTCGTGGGCTTTCTGATCGGCGGGGCGATTGCGCTCCGCCGGAGGCGCGACTGATGCGAGGCCGCGCGTAAGCGCGACCCGTTTGTAACTAGAACTCGAGACTCGACGTCGGCACGCCGCCGACGCCGAGCAGGCCGGGGCCGACGTGCGCCCCGATCACGGGACCGATCTCGGAGACGAAGACGGGGTCGTGGCCGAAGATGGGCCGGCAGGCCTCCAAGAGCTTCTGCGCATTGTCGGGATCCTGGACGTGTTGGACCACCCAGGCGTCTGCGCCGTCCTCATGGCGCTGTCGCGCGTAGTCGACCATCCGCTCGAACGCCCGTCCGCGGGTACGCACCCGCTCGATCGGGGTGATCTCGTCTTCGAGGGTGAGGATCGGCTTGATCTTCAGCGTGGTGCCGATCCAGGCGCGTGCCGCGCCGATCCGGCCGCCGCGACGCAGGTAGTCGAGCGTGTCGACGGCGAACCAGATCTTGAGCTCCTTGCGGAGTGCTTCGGCACGCTCCTTCGCCTGCTCCGAGCCGGCGCCCTTCTCTGCTGCGTGTGCCGCGGCCAGGACCATCAGCCCCATCCCCCCAGCGCCCGTCAGCGAGTCGACCACGGCGATCTTCTCTCCGCCCTTGCCGTCGGCGGTCAACCGCTCTCGTGCCTGCATCGCCGATTCGACGGTCCCTGAGATTCCCGACGAGATGTGGAGCGAGACGATCTCCTTCCCCTCGGCCAGGAGCGGCTCGTAGACGGAGATGAAGTCGCCGACCGAGGGCTGGGAGGTGGTTACGGTCTGGTCGGAGACACGGAGGCGCTCGTAGAAGTCGTGGAGGTCCGCGATGTCCGCCTCGCGGTCGTGCTCGCCCTCGATGCCGACGTAGAGGCTCACCTGCTTGATGTCGTGTTTGGCCAGGAGCTCAGGTGTCAGGTATGAGGTCGAGTCGGCGACCACCGCGGTCGAGGGCATCGGGGCGTTCTACCATGCCCGCGTGACTAAGACGCTCGTCACCGGCGGGACGGGCTTCGTCGGTCTCCATCTGGTCAAGGAGCTCGCCCGCAGGGGTGACGATCTGAGGCTGCTGGTCCGCAAGGAGAGCAACACCAAGCCCCTCCAGAACATCGAATGGGAGCGGGCCGTAGGCGACGTCACCGACCGCAAGGCGGTCCGGAAGGCGATGAAGGGCGTCGAGCGCGTCTTCCACGTCGCCGGTACCACCTCGATGCGCAGCAGGGCCCGCAGCCGCGTCTTCGAGGTCAACGTCGAGGGGACTCGTAACGTCATGGAGGAGGCGCTGCGGGCGGGCGTGGTCCGGGCCGTGCTGACCTCGAGCTCGAGCGCGGTGGGGGCGGCCCGGCGGGGCGAGACCATTGCCGAGGATCACCCGTTCACCGTGGGTCGTCTGGGTATCGCGTACATCAACTCGAAGCACGAGGCCGAGCTGGTCTCGATGCGGGCTGCCGCGAAGGGATTACCGGTGGTGATCGTCAATCCGTCGTTCGTGCTCGGCCCGGAGGACCCGAACCCGAGCGGAACCTCCAACGCCCTGGTGCGGCGCCTCCTGCTCCGCCGCATCCCCGGCTACCTGGACGGAGCGATCAACATCGTCGACGTGCGCGACGTCGCAAAGGGTCACGTCCTCGCCGACGAGCGCGGCGAGGAGGGGGAGCGCTATCTGCTCACCGGCAGGAACTTCACCCAGCAGCGGCTCTTCGCCGATCTGAGCCGGATCGCGGGGGTGCCGCCCCCGCCGGTCCGGATCCAGGGCCGACTCGCTGTGGCCGGCGTCGAGGCGATGGAATTGGTCGGGTTGCGCCTGCCGACCTCAGCCGACGAGGTCAGATCGGGCAGCCAGTGGTTCACCTATCGCAACGACAAGGCGCGGCAGAAGCTCGGCTGGGAGCCGCGGCCGCATGAGGAGACATTGGAGGACACCGTCAACTGGCAGCTCGAGGAGCTCGGCAAGCGCGCCGAGGGCCATCGGCTCACCGACCTGGCCCTGCGCACCACGGGCGGCGTCCTGCGGCATATTCCCTTCATCTGATGAGCGAGCCCCGCCGCGTCCTCTATCGCTGCCCCAACCGAACCAACTTCCTCTGCCCCTGCGGCGCGGTGGCGCGCAAGCTCGACAAGCTGGGTCTCGGATATCGGACCGAGCGTGTTCCCTACCGGCGGGCGAACCGCCCCGAGATCGTCGAGCTGACCAGCATGAAGTACGTCCCCGTCCTGGTCGATGGGGACGAGGTGGTGAACGACTCGCGCCGGATCCGCCAGTATCTGGAGTGGAAGTACGGCGAGGAGGGCTCCGAGCCCGAGGCCAGCTCCTCGGCGGCTAGCACTGGTGCTCGAAGGGAACGTCCCCGCCCCTGGAAACGCCGCTGAGGCGAATGATCACCACCACCTCATGACCGGCGTCGCGAAGCTCCTCAACCCTCATCTCGACCGACCCGAAGATCTCCAATAGCCATGCCATGCGCGGACCACCGCCTGACGGCCACGGTAGGTGGTCGACCCGGGCCACTTCGGGTCCTCGACGTACTCGATCTCCGGATGTCACCAGCGCTCGGCGGCTTCCTCATTCATCTTCACAGGGGTCGAGCTGAGCATCTCCGCCCACATCTGACGGAGGATTTCGAGGTCTGCCGCGCCCACCGATGGCCAGTATCCAAGAACAGGGACTCGGGCCTCTACAATTCGGGTCGATGAGTGAGTCACCTCAACCCATCACGCTCACCGACAAGGCGGCGAGCAAGATCAAGGAGCTGCTCGGCGAGCAGGAAAATGGGTCCGAGCAGGCGCTGCGCGTCGCGGTTCGCGGCGGCGGTTGCTCTGGGTTCCAGTACGCCCTCGCCTTCGACGCCCCCAAGGAGGACGACCACCGCTTCGAGAATCAGGGCGTTGCAGTCGTCGTCGACAAGACGAGCATGCAGTTCGTCTTCGGCTCCGAGGTCGACTGGGTCGACGGCCTGCAGGGCGCCGGCTTCTCGGTCAACAACCCGAACGTCGTCGCCGCCTGTGGCTGCGGCTCGTCCTTCCAGGTCAAGGAAGACGCAGCCGAGCAGGCCGCCACGGTCTAGCCCGATCCGCTTCCGCGTCTAGCGCTCGAGCTGGATCGGCGGGCTCTGTTGTGGGTCGTCCGCCTGGAGCTCCTGCTTGGCGGAGGGCGCCGGGCGCTCCGGCTGCTCGACCCCGAGGACGCCGGCCAGCTCGCCCGACTCGTCCATCTCCATGACGATGTCGGCGCCGCCCAACAGCTCGCCGTTGACGTAGAGCTGGGGGAATGTCTGCCAGTCGGAGATCTCCGCCGTCACTTCGCGGAGCGGCTGGAGCGCCGGCAGCACGTCCACCGCGCCGTACTCCACGCCGTAGTCCCCGAGCACCTGGACCACCCGCATGGAGAAGCCGCACTGCGGCTGCTCTGGAGTTCCCTTCATGAAGAGCAGCACCGGGTTCTCCCGGATCAGCTCCTCGACCTTGTCCTTGAGAGTGGGTTCAGCCATCCGTCACCAACTATACGCAGGCTCTAGTCCGGCACCGACGTCTTGATGGAGAGCGCGTGGATCGAGCCGTCGTCGAAGCGCGTCTGCACCGCCTTCTTGACCAACTTGTGCTGCTCGATCCGCGAGAGGCCCTCGAACTGTGGCGCCATGACCGTGGCGCGCAGGTGGTCCTGGGTGCCGGTCTCGTCGACCACCTCGACCGCGGCGCCGGGAAGCGACGCCTCGATCATCAGACGGACCTCGTCGTTGGAGATCGCCATCAGGCAGCCGTCTTGGTGGCCTTTGACGCCTCGACGAGCTCGTCCACCTTGCAGAGCTTGACCCGCGGGCGTCCATGCGACTTGCCCGCCTCGACCTCGGCGGCGTCGATCGCCTGCCAGCCGTCGAAGGTGACGTGGTCGGGCTTGCGCTCGGCGAGGAGGGCCTCAATCGAGCTGCGGTCGGCGGCGAGCTCGGCGCCGGGGATCTTGCCCGCCTCGAGGTCGGCGAAGAGATTGTCGACGGTCTCCTGGGCGTCCTTCTTGTTGGTGCCGATCACGCCGGAGGGGCCGCGCTTGATCCATCCAACCGCGTAGAGCCCGGGCACCTGGCCCCCGTCGCCATCGTGGACCCGGCCGCCGTCGTTGTGGATCAGGCCTCGGCCCTCGTCGAAGGGGATTCCCTCGATGGGGACGCCCTTGTAACCGATCGAGCGCAGCACCAGGCCACACTCGATGGTCTCGCGCTCCCCGGTGTCGATGGCACGGATCCGCCCGCTCTCGTCACGCTGCAGTTCGTTCTTGCCGACCACGATCCGCTCGACCCTGCCGTCGCCCTGGATCTCGATGGGGGAGCGGAGGAAGCGCAGAATGATCCTCTGGGGCTTGCCCTCCGGCTCGCGCTGGGAGAAGTCGGCGAAGATCTCGACATTCCGGCGATTGGTCGGATCGGCGTCATCGGAGTCGAGCCACTCCCGGCTCAGGTCGTCCAGCTCCATCTCGCCGGCGTCGATGTCGACGTCGGCGTTGGCCATCTCGCCGAGCTCACGGACCTCGGGGTTGGTGAAGGCCGCCTGGGCGGGCCCGCGGCGGCCGAGCACCAGGATCTCCTTGACATTGCTGCCCGAGAACGCCTCGATTGCGTGGTCGGCGGTGTCGGTCTCGCCGAGCTCGTCGGGGGTGAGGGCGAGCATCCGGGCGACGTCCGCGGCGACGTTCCCGTTGCCGATCACCACGACGCGCTCACAGGAGAGGTCGAACTCATGGTCGGCGAAGTCGGGGTGGGCGTTGTACCAGTTGACGAACTCGGTAGCGGGGTGGCTCCCCGGCAGTTCCTCGCCGGGAATGCCGAGGTGGCGGTCGGTGGCCGTGCCATAGGCGAAGACGACGGCGTGGTAGCGGTCCTGAAGCTCCGCGACGGTGACGTCCTTGCCGACCTCGACGTTCCCGAAGAAGCGGAACTCTGGGCGTGCGGCGGTCTTCTCGTAGACGCGGATCACCGACTTGATCTTGGGATGGTCCGGCGCGACGCCGAAGCGGACCAGGCCGTAGGGCGTCGGCAGGCGGTCAAACATGTCGACCTCGGCGTGCGTCCCCTCGTGCTTGAGCACGTGCTCGGCCATGTAGAAGCCGGCCGGGCCGGACCCGACGATCGCTACGCGCAGGGGTGTTTGTTCGTCACCTAGCAAGCGGACGCGAAAGGGTAGTGGCTCTAGTCAGGGACGATGCCGACCACGCGGGCCGGCGCCGCGCTGCCGCCCACGATTCGGAGTGGGAAACAGACGACGTGAAAACCCTGATCCGGGAGCGAGCCGAGATTGAAGAGGCGCTCGATCTAGGAGTACGCGAGATCGACTTGATGAGCGGCCCAGAAGATCCCCGGTTCGCCCTCGAGCTTCGCCTGCTCGGCCTGCATGTGAAGGGGCGCGTCCCAGCCCCAGGCGTCGATTCCCATGACCCGCACACCCCGCTCGTAAAGCCAGCGTGTCGCCTCGGCGCTGACCCCCGGGCCGCGGGCGATGTAGTCGGGCCGTTCGTAGAACTCGTCGCGGCCGGTGCGAACGAGGACGATGTCGAGCTCTCGCAGGTCGCGAGGAAGGCGTTCCTCGACGTCGGCGGCGGAGAGAGCCTCGCCGTCGGCCCGGTCGGTTGCGTCGACCACGACTCCGGGGGCGCAGAACCACTCGAGCGGCAGCTGATCGATCGTCTGGGCCGGGCGTCCGCCGATGGTCGAGTTGTAGTGCCAGGGAGCGTCGACGTGAGTGGAGTTATGGGTGCCGAAGCGAATGAAGGTCTCGGTCGCCCAGCCCTCACCGTCGCGGAGCAGCTCCGGCTTGACGCCGAACAGGGTGTCGATCGTCTCGGCGCCCTGGTCGTGTCTCTCGAACTGGATGTCGGTGCGGATCACATCCGGGTATTCGGCCGGATCCGGGCGGATCGGGGCGGAGAGGTCGATCAGCGGCACTAGGCGGGAGTCGGGGTCACCGCAGTGGTGGCGGTGCCGTCGAGCGCATCGAGCGTGCGGCCGAGCGACATCGCCACGCAGGTGAAGATCGGTGTGTCCCGCAGGGTGTACGAACTCGACTCGGTGCCACGGAGCTCCTGGACGAGGTCGAGGAACTCGCCGGGCTCGTCGCCCTCGAAGGAGACGACGAACTCCTGGTCGTCAAGGCCGAACGAATACGCGGTGTTGATCGAGATCTCCGGGTAACGGCGGCCGACCTCGATGTGGTTGGTCATGATCCGCCGCCTCTCGTCCAGCGACAGGCCGTACCACTCCCGCTTCTTGTCGAAGGGATAGACGAAGAGGTACTTGCGCCCGGAGGTGCAGATCTCCGGCCGCGACTGAGAGTCCGAGTAGGGGGATGGCTTGGTCATCGCGAGGTACGAGTACGGGGTGGTGGCCCACCGAGCCAGGCCGCTCTGGCCGAGCACCACGTGGAAGGTGTGGATGTCCTCCAGGATCGGGCTCTGGGTGAGCAGCAGCAGATCGGTGTCGCCCCGGGTGCCGACGGTCGAATACGCTCGCAGCGAGCGGTCCTCGGCGAAGTCCTCGCAGGCGGCCAGGAACTCGGCCTTGTCCTGCGCCCGCTCGGAGGCGTTGCGCCTGTGCCAGGCCGGGTCCAGCTTGAAGAACGTGAACTTGACGAACGTGCGGTCGGCCACGAGACGAAGGGTAATGGCCACCGCGCTCGCGGCCGGGGTGCTCGCATGCTTCGCGACGGCGCCCGCCGCCTCGGCGCGGAGCGTCACCGTGGTGGTCCTGCCGCACGACACGACCTTGTCCGAGGTGGCCGCCGCAGGTCTCTCACCGGGCCTGATGAGCGCGGGCATCGGCCAGGTCCCCGCCGGGCAGACCTACCTGGACATCTCCCAGGGCAACCGTGTCGACGAGGCGCTCTATGACCGGTCGCTGCCGCCGCTGACGAGCATCGAGGCCCGCGCGCCCCACTGGGCGCAGATCGTCCAAAGGGCCGACGACGCCCCGGCCGACATCGTCCCGGGGCTGCTCGCTTCGAGCCTGTTGTCCCGCGGAATCCGCTCCGATGCCCTCCCCGCGGCACAGTCCGCGGCGCTGATTGCGGCGCGGCGGGGCGGCCTCGTGGGGCGGGACGACGGCGGCACGCTCACCGTGACCTCCGGCGGGATCGACGCCGTGAGGAAGGGGGTGAGGAGGGCTGCCCGGGGGCGGCCTGCTGGTCGTCTTTGCCTCACCGCCGCCGGTAGGCAATCACGCGCTTCCGATCGGGATCTCCGGGCGCGGGTTCGGCGGCGACCTCTCCTCCGATTCCACGCGGACCGACGGATATGTCCTCTCGACGGACGTGGCGCCCACGATCCTGCGATGGCTCGGGGTGCCAGTGCCGAGCCAGATGGACGGCGAGCCGATCCGGTCGGAGGGTGCGGTCGATCCCGGCGCGGTCGAGGACCTGGCCGAGCGAATGGCGGTGATTCCGGATCGCCGCGCGCCGGTGGTGATCCTCTCGCTCGTTGCCTGGATCGTCGTTGCAGCTCTTGCCGCCCTCCTGGTCCCGGGGGCACGGCGTGCGGCGCCCGCCTGGGTCGCCCTGGCGTTCGCCTACATGCCGTTGATTCTGCTCGCCGGGGCGGCGCTCGAGCCGAGCGAGCCGGTGGAGGGGCTGCTCGTCGGCTTCGGGGCGGGCGCCTTCGCGAGCCTGACGCTCTGGCTGGTGCGGGGATGGTGGGCGCTGGCGATCGCCTGCACGATCACGGTGACCGCCTACGCGATCGATGTCATCGCCGGCTCGCCGCTGACGAAGCTGTCGCTGCTTGGCCCGAACCCGATCTTCGGCGTTCGCTTCTACGGGATCGGCAATGAGCTGGAGGCCCTGATCGCGGTGATGGTCCCCGTGGGGGTGGGAGCGGGACTGAGCGCCTACGGCGGCTGGGGAAGGGGGGTGAGCCGGCGCGGCGCCATAGCCGTGTTCCTATCGGCGGCGGTGATTGCGTCCATCGTCTTCGGCGCGGGCCGGTTCGGCGCCGACGTGGGCGCTGCGATCGTGCTGCCCGTTGGGGCGGCGGTCGCCGCGGCTTCGCTACCGAAAGCGAATCTCGAAGCCTTTGCGCACCCTGGCACCCAAGACCCTTCGAAACCCGCCCCGGGTTGGCGGCGCCGGCAGGTCGCGGCGTTGATCGCTACCCCTTTCGCTGCCCTGATCTTCCTTGCCTTGATCGATCTCGTTTCAGGCGGCAACGCTCACCTGACGCGTTCGGTGCTCGACGCAGGCGGAGCGGGCGATCTGGCGGATGTCGCCCAGCGCCGATTGAAGCTCTCCGCGCACGACTTCGCCCAGGCGGCGGGCAACCCCCTCTTCTGGATCGTGGTCGCGGGCCTCGCCGTTGCGGCGACGCAGTGGAGGCGGATCGACGCCTGGCTGCGGCCCACTCCGGCGGTGCGGGCGGGCCTGGTCGGCGCTTGTGCAGCGGTGATCGCTGGCGTCCTGGTGAACGACTCGGGCGCGACCTTCCTGACGCTCGGAACACTCGCCCTGGGCGCCGCCCTCTCCTTCGCCTGGGCGCAGGTGCCGCCGAGGACCCGTAGAACCCCGACTGATTCGGCAGCTATCCGTAGAACCCCGCGTAATCCAGGCAGCCGCTACGGGTAAGTGAGGTTGCTGTGATCAAATCACTGAAGCACGGCCACGAGGACCGGTACCCTGGAGCAATGCGCATTGCGCTTGTCTCCCCCTATTCCTGGACGTACCAGGGAGGGGTCAACAGGCACGTTGAGGCGCTTGCAAAGCAGTTCATCGCCCGAGGAGACCACGTTCGCGTACTCGCTCCCTGGGATCCGCCAGACGCGCTCAGTCGACGCCTGCACCGCTCCCACCCCGAGCTTCGGGAGGCTCCCGACTACCTCGTCCCGCTGGGGCGCACGCTGGGGATCGGAGCGAACGGCGCCGTCTCCAACCTCTCCGTCTTTCCCGAGGGGCCGATCGCCCTGCGTCGCGAGCTCCGGGCGGGCAACTACGACGTCGTCCACGTGCACGAGCCGCTGGCCCCAATCGTCGGCTGGGACGCGATGGTCTTCCGGGGGCCCCCGGTGGTCGGCACCTTCCACGCTTACTCGACCAAGGCCTTCCCCAATCACCTGGCGACCCTGCTCGGGGCGCGCCGCCGCTTCAACCAGCTCTCCGGCCGCATCGCCGTCTCCGAGGCAGCCGCCTGGACCGGCGGACGCTGGTTCGGCGGTGAGTACACGATCGTCCCGAACGGGGTCGACATCGACGCCGCACCCTCGGGCCCCAAGATGCCCAGCGAGGAGCTGCGCCTGCTGTTCGTCGGCCGCGCCGAGGAGCGCAAGGGCCTGCCGGTTCTGCTCTCCGCATTCCAGGCGCTCGTCGAGCACGTCCCCTCGCGGCTGACGATCGTCGGAGCCGACCCCGAGGAGATCTCCCGCCGCGTCGCCGACCCCGAGCTCATGTCCCACATCGACGTGCTCGGCAAGGTCTCTGATTCCATCCTCTGGCGCCAGTTGGGCGAGGCAGACCTGCTGTGCGCGCCCTCACTGGCCGGCGAGAGCTTTGGCATGGTCCTGATCGAGGCGATGGCCGCCGGCACACCCGTGATCGCCTCCGCGATCGCCGGGTACAGCGACGTGGTCACCAACGGCACCGACGGCATCCTCGTCCCGGCGGCCGATCCGCAGGCGCTCGCCGAGGAGCTCCAGACTTCTCGCGCACGAGCCCGAGCGGCTGGTCGCGATGGGCGAGGCCGGCCGCCGCAGCGCCGAGCGCTACGCCTGGCCGCATATCGCCGACGAGGTCACCCAGGTCTACGAGCGGGCGATCCAACCTGCACCCGCGGCGATCATGCCGGTCGAGGAAGCGGCGCGCCGGAGCGGACTGGTCCGGATCGACGGCGGACCGCGCCGCCCGGCCAAACGACTGTCCTCTCTCGAGCCCTCCCCGACGGACGGGCCCGGCCGCGGCAGGAGGGCCGCACGGAAGATCGCCGTCGCGGTTGCCAGCGTCCTCGGACTGGGCCTTACCGCGCTCGCGGCTCGGCGCATCGGCGTTGACCAGGTCGCTTCGAGCATCATCAACTCGGACGTCAAGTGGGTGCTGATCGCCTGCGCACTGATGGTCGCAGCGATGTTCGCTCGCGCGGTCTCCTGGATCGCGATCGTCCGCGCCGCCCTGCCCGGCCGTCTTGTCCGCCGCCGCGACGTGACCTCGGCCACGATGATCGGAGTGCTGATGTCGGCGACGCTGCCGGCCCGTCTCGGCGAGCCCGCCAGGGCGATGGTCCTCTCGCGCCACGTCGGCCGGATCCGCGAGACCTTCCCGGTCCTGATCGGGACCCTGGTCTCACAGACCGTGCTCAACATCTTCGCCCTGGTGCTGCTGGGCGGCATCATCGTCTCGACCACCGACCTCTTCCAGCAGAGCACCCAGAAGCTCTTCCTGGTCTCGATGGCGCCGCTGCTTTTGCTGGTCGCCGTGCTGCTTGCTCCCTCGATCGTCCGGGTCAACGGGGAGGGCCGCATCGCCAGGGGAGCGAAGGCCATCCGCCGCGCCCTGCAACAGGCTCGGAAGGGTCTCACCGTCTTCCGCGACCCGCGCCGGGGCAGCATCGCCGCAGGCGCCCAGCTCCTCGCCTGGTTCCTGCAGCTGCTCTCCTGCTGGGCGCTGTTCGCCGCGCTCGGTCTCGATCACAAGGTCGCGATCGGAGCGGCGGCGGCCTGCCTCTTCGCCGTGAACGTCACGGCGGTCGTGCCCGCGACCCCGTCGAACATCGGCATCTTCCAGCTGGCGATCATCAGCGTCCTCAACAAGGGCTTCGGCATCCCGGCGGCCGACGCGTTCGCCTACGGCGTGGTCCTGCAGGCGGTCGAGATCGCAACCGCCGTCGCGCTCGGCGTCCCGGCTCTGGTCCGCGAGGGCGTCACCTGGTCCGACATGCGTCTCCGGGCCATGGCCGCCGCACCGGTTCAGCTTCCGGAGCGCCCTCGCTCCCGGGAGCGAGAAACTGAGCGAATCTCCGCCTAGCGGCGCCGCGCGACCCGCTCTCGGCTTTCGTTAGCCTGCCTGGAATGGCGCTCTCCAACATCTCCGGCTTCCCGCGCATCGGTCGCAACCGCGAGCTCAAGTTCGCGACCGAGGGTTACTGGCGCGGCCAGACCTCGGCCGATGAGCTCGCGGCCGCTGCGAAGGCGATCCGGGTCGAGAACTGGAAGCTGATGCAGAACGCGGGAATCGACCTGATCCCCTCCAACGACTTCTCCTATTACGACCAGGTGCTCGACACGATCGCCCTGGTCGGCGCGGTCCCAGAGCGCTACGGCTGGGACGGCGGTCAGGTCGACCTCGACACCTACTTCGCGATGGCCCGCGGCCGTCAGACGGACGAGCTCGACGTGACCGCGATGGAGATGACCAAGTGGTTCGACACGAACTACCACTACCTCGTCCCCGAGCTCGGCCCGGACACGAGGTTCTCGCTGTCGAGCTCCAAGCCGTTCGACGAGCACGCCGAGGCGATGGAGGAGGTCGGGATCGACACGGTCCCGGTGCTGATCGGCCCGGTCAGCTTCCTGCTGCTCTCCAAGCACGCCGACGGAGTCCCCGAGAGCTTCGACCCGCTCGACCTGGTCGAGCCGCTCGTCGAGGTCTACGGCGAGGTGATCGAGAAGCTCGCCGAGCAGGGCGCGACCTGGGTGCAGCTCGACGAGCCCTGCTTCGTCGAGGACCGGACCGAGAAGGAGCTCGACGCCCTGCGGCTCGCCTACGAGGAGCTCGCCAAGGTCCACGAGCGGCCTCGAATCGTCGTCAAGACCTACTTCGACCACGTCGGCGACGCCTACAGCGTGCTGCGTGAGCTGCCGATCGAGGGGATCGGGCTGGACTTCACCGGCGTCGTCCACGGGAACGAGCTCGCCGAGGGCGTCCACGAGCACGGCGGTCGCCACAACGCCCAGTTCATCGCCGAGGACGCCCTCGACGGGAAGTGGCTGTTCGCCGGCTTCGTCGACGGACGCAACGTCTGGGTCAACCACCTGGAGCACTCGCTCGACGCACTCGAGGGACTCGCCTCGCGCACCGAGCAGCTGGTGGTCTCGACGAGCTGCTCCCTGCTGCACTCGCCGATCGACCTCGACGCCGAGCCGGCCGGCGGGGACGCTGATCTCGACGACGAGATGCGGTCCTGGATGGCCTTCGCCGTCCAGAAGGTGGGCGAGGTGGCGACGCTCGCGCAAGGGCCTCGCCGACGGCCGCGACGCGATCGCCGACGAGCTCGACGCCAACGACCGGGCTCTCGACTCCCGTCGCGACTCGCACCGGACCCGGCAACCCGGAGGTCCGCGCCCGGGTGGAGGCCCTGACCGACGCGGACGCCCGCCGCGAGTCCGAGTTCCCGCAGCGCAAGGAAGCCCAGCAGGGCGCGCTTCGGCCTGCCGATGTTCCCGTCGACGACGATCGGCTCCTATCCGCAGACGGACGAGATCCGCACCGCTCGCAAGCAGCTGCGCGAAGGCGAGATCCAGCTGGCGACCTACGAGGAGCTGATGCACGGCGAGATCGACCGGGTGATCGACTTCCAGGAGGAGATCGGCCTCGACGTCCTGGTCCACGGCGAGCCCGAGCGCAACGACATGGTCCAGTACTTCGCCGAGCAGATGGTCGGCTACGTGTTCACCGAGAACGCCTGGGTCCAGTCCTACGGCTCGCGCTACGTCCGCCCGCCGATCATCTTCGGCGACGTCAGTCGGCCCGCGCCGATGACGGTCGAGTGGATCAAGTACGCGCAGTCGCAGACCGAAAGGCCGGTGAAGGGGATGCTCACCGGCCCGGTCACGATGCTGCAGTGGTCCTTCGTCCGCGACGACCAGCCGCTGGGCCGAGACCTGCAAGCAGCTGGCCCTGGCGATCCGCGACGAGGTCGAGCGACCTGGAGGCGGCCGGCGTCGAGATCATCCAGGTCGACGAGCCCGCGATCCGCGAGGGGCTGCCACTGCGCCGCGATCGCTGGGACGAGTACCTGGAGTGGGCCGTCTACTCCTTCCGGGTCGCCACCTCCGGCGTTCGCGACGAGACCCAGATCCAGACCCACATGTGTTACTCGGACTTCGGCGACATCATGGAGCACATCCAGGCGATGGACGCCGACGTCAACCTGATCGAGGCGGCGCGCTCGCGGATGGAGCTGCTGCACGACTGGGAGAAGACCGGCTACACGAGCGACATCGGCCCGGGCGTCTACGACATCCATTCGCCGCGAGTCCCGACGGTCGAGGAGATGGTCGAACTGCTCCATGAGGCGGCTCGTGTCCTGCGCCCGGAGCAGCTTTGGGTCAACCCCGACTGCGGTCTCAAGACCCGCGCCTGGCCCGAGACGGAGGAGAGCCTCCGCAACATGGTCCAGGCCGCCAAGCAGCTGCGCGAAGAGCTCGTCCCTGCGTCCTAGGCTCGTCTTCGCTATCTGCGGAGCTTTCGCAAGCTGTTAACGACCCTTTAGCGCCGTGTTAGCGGTCGCTCGCATACTCGCTGTCCAACCAAATCCGATCGAAGGGGACGACATGGAAGCCAATGGAGTGCAGGGTGTGCAGGTGGGGGGCCGGGAGCCGAAGGCCCTCCTGATGAGCGACGGGAGCAGGCTTGCTCTCGAGGCAGAGGGACCTGGCGGCCGAGCCGACTGGATGCTGCTCGGCGACGACGCCGTCGCGGACCGCGAGCTGTCGGTCGCCGACGCGATCCGGATCGCCGGCGATAGGCACGCCGACTACGTCCGGATCAGGACGCGTTCGGAGGTCGCCTGGCTGCAGCTGGTCTCGGAGTGGTTCGAGCAGGAGGCCGTCCGGCTGGACCAGGAGCTCTCCACCGCGAGCTGATCGCCGGCGACCGGTGGCCTCAGGGGACGTCAGGCGTCGTTATCGCCTGCGGCCCAGCCGGCGGCGCCAGTCCCGTGCGTTGAAGAAGTCGGTGAGCCGGCGCAAGCCATCGCGTCGCTTCAGCGTGTAGGGGAAGTAGAGCGGCTCGCGCTTGCCCCCGAAACGGCTGATCACGAGCGACTCGGGACGGACGAATTTCTTGATCCCGTACTCGCCGTGCCGGAAGCCGATCCCTGAGTCCTTCCAACCGCCCATCGGGACGTCGGAGGCGAGGAAGCCGACCAGCACGTCGTTGATGTTCGCCGTGCCGACCTCGAGCCGGCGCGCGACAGCCTCTGCCTCGCGCTTGCTGCCGAAGACGGAGGCGGCGAGCCCGTAGCGGCTGTCGTTCGCGAGTCGCACAGCCTCGTCTGCGTCGCGAACCTTCATGATCCCGACGACGGGCCCGAAGCTCTCGTCGCGCATGATCTTCATCGAGTGGTCGACGCCCGTGAGGACCGTCGGCGGGTACCAGTCGCCCTGGCCCTCCAGGCGCTCCCCGCCGGTGAGGACGTTCGCGCCGCTGTTGCGGGCGTCCTCAACATGGTCCTCGACGACCTTGGTCTGAGGCGGGAAGGTCATCGCGCCCACGTCCTGCCCATGCTCGCGGCCGTCCATGCCCTGGTTGAGCTTTCGGACCTCCTCGGTGAAGCGGCTGACGAACTCGTCGTAGACCGGTTCCTCGACGTAGAGGCGCTCCACCGAGATGCAGACCTGCCCGGCGTTGGCGAAAGCGCCCCAGGTCGCGGCGTTGGCGGCGCGCTCGACGTTCGCGCTGCGCAGGACGATCATCGGGTCCTTGCCGCCGAGCTCGGCGCTCACGGGGGTCAGGGTCTCAGCCGCCTGCGCGAGGACCTTCTTCGCGGTTCGGTCCGAGCCCGTGAACTGGACGAAATCGACCTCGTCCACGAGGGCCGAGCCGGTCTCGCCCATGCCGTTGACGATGTCGAAGACATCGGGCCCGCCGATCTCGCCCTTCCAGGCCTCGGCGATTTCGCTGAGGCCGAGCGGGGTGATCTCCGACGGCTTGATGACGACCGCGCAGCCGGCGATCAGAGCCGGGATCGCGTCGCCGAGGGAGAGGATCAGCGGGAAGTTCCACGGACTGATCACGCCGACGACCGGATAGGGCCGGTAGGTGACCTTGAGCTTCTTCACCTTCATCAGCGGCGAGTGCGCCGGAACCCGCTCGTCGCCGATGTACTTGCGGGCCTTCCTGCCGTAGAAGTTGATCAGGTCCATCAGGTAGACGGCCTCGCCGGCCGCCTCACCCCGGACCTTGCCGGTCTCGCGCTGCATGGTGTCTGCGATCTCGTCCTGGTGGTCCAGGATCCAGTCCCTGAGCTTGTAGAGCCATTCGGCCCGGCCCTTGATCCCGAGGGCCTCCCAGGCAGGCTGGTTGGCGCGGACCCGCGCGACGGTCGCGGCCACCTCGGCCGGCCCGTCCAGCGGGACGCTGGTGATCGCCGATCCGTCGGCAGGATTCGTGACCTCGAAGCTCTCACGGGACCTCTGGGTGCCCTCGGCGACGGTGTCGATGGCCATTGCTCTCTCTCCTCGTAGAACCGGCTGGTGGGCTGACTCTAGCGCGCACTGGCTACCCGGCCAGGATGGTCTCTGGAGCGAGGCTTGTGTCGATCGGCACTCTCGACCGCTTGGAGTACGCCCCTCGCGCGATTTTCGACAGGGGGCCAAAGACTGTGTGCGTCGCCACGCCTACCGTTGACCTCGACAGACTGTCGGCGTCCGCCCGGGGGAGCCACCCGTGAAGAAAATTGAGGCCTTCATCCGCCATGAGGCGTTCGAGCCCATTCGCTCGGAGCTTCTCGACAAGGGCTTCCCGTCGCCCTCGATCTCCGAGGCGAAGGGGTCCGGGCGGCAGAAGGGACTGGTCGAGGCCTATCGAGGCTCTTCCCTGACCGTTTCGGTGCGCCCGAAGCTCAAGCTCGAGGTCATCGTCTCCGACGGCGATACGGGAACGGTCGTCGAGACGATCATCCGGCACGCCCGCTCGGGCGAGATCGGCGACGGCAAGATCTTCGTGCTGCCGGTGGAGAAGGCGATCCGCATCCGCACGGGCGATCAGGGCGAGGTCGTGCTCCAGGCCCACTCCGAGGAGGAGATCGCAGCCGGCGCTGCGGCTGAGGAGTGACGATGCGTGAGCTCAGCACCCGGATGATCGAGGCCGTTCTCGATGGCGAGGGGCTCCAGGGCGTGGCCGAGCTGGCCGCGGCGGAGGCCGGTGGGCCGGTGGCGATCGTCCTGCCGCCGCGGGGGCTCGCGGCGCGCGCACCGGGCGGCGGCGAGCTGAACGGCCTGGCGGAGTACGCGAAGGCCCGCGTCGCGGACACCGATGCCGGCGCGCCCGACGTGGTCGCGCTCGAGCGCTCGATCGAGGCCGGCGGGCAGATGGTCGGCGTCGTCCTGCTGCTCGAGCCCGAGCCGGATGACGATGGGGCCCCGATGCTGGTCGACCGCGACGAGGTGCTCAGGGCGGCCGCCTTGGCGGCGCTCGCCGAGGTGGCGGTGGCCGACGCCCGTGAGGACGCGGAGCGGAAGATGCGCGGCGGCCTGATCGAGGAGCTGCGCTCCCGTGAGGTCGATAGCGCGGAGGCCACGAGCAAGGCAGCGCGGCTGGGCTGCGATCTGGCGCGCGGCGCGATTGCGCTGGTGGCACAGATCGAGTCAGCCAGTCCAAGTCACGCAACGGCCCTGGTCGAGGCGGAGTACGAGGGCTCGCTCGCCGAGCTCGCCGAGGGCAGGCTCTACGCGGTACTGCCGGCGCGCGGTGGCGACGATGCGCCGGAGAAGACACTGCAGGGCGCGGGCCGGATCGCGGCTCGCCTCCGCAAGCACGGGATGGCCGCGGTCTCCTCGTTCTATCCCGATCCGGGTGAGCTCCACCGCGCGATCCGGGAGGCCGAGCTGGTGCTCGACGTGGTGACTCGGGAGCCCGAGATCGCGGAGGCACTCGAGGAGGGGATTGCGGCGAGCGGCGTCTATCGGCTCCTCTTCCGGGCACTGATCTCGGATCCAGAGGAGGTGCGGAGCTTCTATCGCGATACCGTCGAGCCGCTGGTCCGCTACGACAACCAGTACCGCTCTGACCTGCTCGGGACCCTCGAGGAGTACCTGGCGAGCGACTGCAACATGAACGCGACGGCGCGGGCGATCTTCGCCCACCGCCACACGGTCGCCTATCGGCTCGAGCGTGTGCGGGAGCTGAGCGGTCTGGACCCCCAGATCTCGGAGGACCGCGAGCGGCTCGGGCTTGGGATCAAGGCCTATCGGATCCTCGCCCCGGCACTGCCCCGCTGAGGGGAGCCTGGAGCTCCGCTAGAGCTCCTTGCGGACTGCGACGAGCCGGAAGACGGAGCCCAGGGTCGGCTTGCCGTGTCGGTGTGGCCCCTTCAGCGTGAGCACGTAGACGCGGCCGCCGTTGTCCACTCCCAGCGAGGTCAGATACCGGAACCTGAACCGGAAGCTCCGCAGCTTGCCGGCCCGGCGGCCGGGACGGGGCCGGAAGGCGAAGAGCTTCCCTGAGCAGCGAACGCCATATAGATAGCTGCCGTTGAGCTCGCGGCCGCGGATTCGCGTCAGCCGTGGGTCCCGGACGAGGTAGCCGCCGATCACCGCACAGCCGCGCCTGCGCGGGAAGGCGATCGCCGGAAAGGTCGCGCTCGCTCTCGGCAGCCCGCCGTGCAGGACGACGAAGCCGTCATACGCCGGCCAGCCGAAGTTCGCGCCCCTCGCCTTGTCGATCGGCAGAAACTCGATCTCCTCGTAGCGCCGGTCGCCGACGTCGGCGATCCCGACCGAGTGGGAGTTGCGATCAAAGGAGATCCTGCGGGGATCGCCGAGCCCGGTCGCCCAGATCTCGGCGCTCCCCGGCACGGCGGGATTGAGCCGCAGGATCTTGCCGCGGAGCTGCCCGGGGTCCTGGGCGACCTCGCGGGGATCGCCGGGCGCCGAGCCGTCTCCTGTGCCGACGTAGAGGTAGCCGTCTGGTCCGAAGGTGATGAAGCCGCCGTGGCGCTCGGGCCTCGACTCCCGGATCGCCAGCACCGTCCGGCCCGAGGCGCGGTCGGCCACCAACGGATTGGCGGCGCTGCGGCTGTAGCGCGCCAGGACCAATCGGTCGCGGCGGTCGGTGTAGGCGACGTAGAACTGTCCCGAGCGGGCGTAGTCGGGCGGGAACGCGATCGAGGTCATCCCGCCGTCGGCACCCCCGCCGCTCTGCTTGACCAGGTCCGGGATCTTGAGGAACGGCCGGGCGAGGAGGCGGTCCGAGGCGAGCACCCGGACCGTCCCCTGCCGCTGCACGACGTAGAGCTGCGAACCGGGCCCGGGGGGCTGGGTCAGATAGACGGGCTCCTTGAGCCGGGCCACGCGATCGACCTTGATGAACTTCGGCCCCAGGTCCCTGGAGGCCTCACGCGTGGCGATCCCGACGATGCCCGCCGCAACGGCGACCATGGCGGCGATCGCGGTTTCGATCCGGCGTCGGTTGAGTGAGAACGGCATTAGACGTGGCCCGCGGGGGCGCGCGCAGGTTATTCAGTGCTTGCGCACGAACCGGTACACCGGCCCGTCGAGTGAGGTGGCGTAGAGCGCGCCATGCGCGCCCTCGCCGAAGGAGCTCAGATCGCGGACCCGGACGCCCGTGGAGCGGTCCTTGCGGGCACCGCCGATCAGGGGGATCAGCGACCGGATCTTGCCCGTACAGAAGTCCCCGTAGACGTAGCGGTGCCGGAGGGAGCGCAGGCGCCGGTCGCGGACGACATAGCCGCCAACGATCGCGCAGGCGTTCCCGGAGCTGCTGTAGACCTTGATCGGCTTCACCGTCCCGGTCGCCGTGGGCGGATGGGCACCGGCGAACGGGGCGAAGCCCTCGAAGTCGTTCCAGCCGAAGTTGGCGCCGTTGGCCGCGGCCACCGTCAGGTAGTCGATCTCCTCGAAGCGGTCCTGGCCGACGTCGCCGATCGCGATTCGCGGGTGCCCCGGATCGGTGGTGAGGTCGAACGAGAAGCGGTACGGGTTGCGAAGCCCGCTCGAGTAGATCGTGGTCGCGCCGGAGGACGGGTTGATGCGCAGCAGCTTCCCGAGCATCGAGGCGGGATTCTGGGCGTTGTCGTTGGGATCCCCCTCGCTGCCGCCGTCGCCCGTTCCCGCGTAGAGGAAACCGTCCGGCCCGAACTGGAGCTGGCCGCCGTTGTGGTTGGCCTCGCTGCTGTGATTGACCATCAGCAGCGCTCGCAGGGTGCTCGCCGAGGCGTGCTTCCCGTTGGCGTCAGCGCGGAGCTCGGCGATCACGATGTCACCCGCGTCGTTCGTGAAATAGACGTAGAACAGCCGCGATGAGGCGTAGTCGGGGGCGAAGGCCACCGAGAGCAGGCCTCGCTCGTCCTGGGTGCTGACCATCGAGGAGATATCGAGGAAGGTCCGGCGGTGCTTGCCCTGGACGAGGCTGATGACGCCGCCCTTCTGCACGACGAAGGCTCCTCTCACTCCCGGCGCCGCCGCGACATAGACCGGGCTCTCAAATCGCCCGATTCGCTTCAGCTTCACACCTGGCTTCGCGGACGCCGATCCCGTCTGGAGCGCCAAGGCCGCGATGGCGGTGATCGCCAGGACCACGCCGAGTCGTCTCACGGGACCAAACGGTAGACGGGGCCATTGAGCGACGCGGCGTAGATGTGACCCGCGTTGTCCTCCCCGAAGGAGGAGAGCGAGGGGACGTTCAGGCCGAGCGAGCGGTCATTGCGGGCGTGGGGGATCGCCGGCACGAGGCTGTGCAGGTCTCCGGTGCAGTAGTCCCCGTAGACGTAGCGGCCGTAGAGGGCCGGTATGGAGCGGTCGCGGACGACGTACCCGCCCGTGATCGAGCAGGCGCCCCCATCGTGGTGGTACTCGAAGATCGGGGGCACCGCGTTCGGCGCCGTCTGATCGGTGTTGAAGCGATCGGTGCCCTCGAATGCCGACCAGCCGAAGTTCGCGCCGCGAGCCTGGCCCTTGAGGGTGTAATCGACCTCCTCGAGGGTGTCCTGGCCGACGTCTCCGATCGAGAGCGCTTCGGTCTTGGGGTCGAAGCTATAGCGCCAGGGGTTGCGCAGACCGTACGAGTAGATCTCGGGACGGGCGCCCTGCCGGTGCACGAATGGGTTGTCTGCAGGGATGGAGTACGGCGGGCCACCGGCTCCGGTCGCCGGCTTGATCCGGAGCAGCTTGCCGAGCAGCGTGCCGAGGTCCTGGCCCGTGCGACGGGGGTCGTCCTCCTGGCCACCGTCGCCGGTGCCGATGTAGAGGTCCCCGTCCGGCCCGAACTGGAGCTGGCCGCCGTTGTGGTTCTCGGCGAAGTCGGCCATGTGCATGATCACGCGGGCGCTGCCCTCATCAAAGGTGCCATCCGGGCGGACCGTGTAGCGGACGACGTGCTGATCCTGGTCGCTGCCGGTGAAGTAGGCGTAGACGAGATGGGATGTCTGGAAGTCCGGTGGGAAGGCGATCGAGAGAAGGCCCTGCTCGTCGTTGTCGGTGACCTGGTCGCTGATGTCGAGCGCGGGCTGCGAGACGACGTCGCCGTTCCGGACGATCCGAATGGTCCCGCCCTGCTCGACGACGTAGAGGTCGTTGCTGCCCGGCGGCTGCGCGATGTAGGTGGGCTGGTTGAAGTCGCCCACCTTCTCGAGCCGCAGCGATCCGCCGCCCGACTCCGTCGCGGTGGTCTCCGACGAGCCGCCGCCCCCGCCGCAGCCGGCGACGAGGGCGGTGCAAAGCAGCAGGGCGAGGCCTGCGAAGCCGCGACGACTGGGGACACTCATCGCCGTACAGAACACCATGGCGGGGCGCTTGGTGCGCCGTGAGAGGAGTTAGGGGCTGGTGGAGGGTCCGGAGCCGCCGAGCTCCGACTTCTGCTGCTGATTGCCGGCCTGTCCGATGATGTCGCTGGGCTTGATCGGCACGACCTGGCCTGAGTCATTCACCCGGGTCTGCGGAGGGGCGGTGGAGATCCGAACGACAAACTCGCCTTCGGGGACCGAGCCGTTCGCGGTGACCGCCTTCGCCTTGCCCTCGAGCCCGGCCGCGACCCGGTAGTGGACGGTGTAGGTCCCGCCCTGAACCGCCGTCACGTTCCAGACGATGCTTTTCGTCTGATGCGGGGGAAGCGCTCCAAACGCGTAGGTGTCGGTCTGCGCGGCCTCGGCGCCGGCCGAGGCGGTCTGGCCCTCGAGCTTGGGATAGCCGGTCTCGAGGATCCAGACCGGACGGAACGGGATGGCCAGACCCGGCTGCTCGGAGCGGGCCGAGAAGGAGCCCTGAACGGTCGGGAGGTCATCGGTGGTCGCGGTAGTCCCGGTTCCGGTCGTCTGGGTGGTGGTCTCGTCCGCGCTCGGGTTGTCGTTCGCGCTGGTGAAGATCGTGATGGCGAGGTTGGGGATCGTCTTGTCGCCGGAGTTCGCCACGGCCAGGGTGAGGTTGGTGTTCTGGGCGAGCTGCTGCTTGCTCGGGAAGCCGGCGCTTACGATCTGCACCGGGAAGTTGCCCGAGGGCTCATTTGCGTCCTGCCTGGTCCCGCCGCAAGCCGCCAGCCCCGCTGCCAGGAGCAGTCCGAGTAACCCGATCCCGATCCGTTTGCGGGCCTTCGAGGGACCTGCTGTCGAGGCGCTCTCCTCCAAAGGCGCGCGGAACATACCACGCACGGTACCCCCGACATTCCGGCTTTGAATCGTGAGTTCCGGGGATTTTCCTGCCTGGGCGACGCTCGGAGCGGGTTATGGGTGGCGCGCAGCCTCCCCATCACATAATCTTCCTGAAGCGTCTATTCGGCAACGTCGATCGTCGCCGTTGTTGTGGGCGTGAGGGGCCACGGCCTCCACCAAGGGGGGACGTGCTCCGGAGGAGAGCAATGGTCAGATCCGTAGCCGACAGGGCATTCCTCCCGGCCAAGTCTCTATTCGAGCAGGTCGGAGACATGATGATCCTGACCGCGAAGACGATCGTCTCCGCGGTCCGCCCGCCGTATCCCTACGGGGGCGAGTTCATCGGGCAGTTCCTCTTTGCCCTCCAGCTCTGCTGGTTCCCGATGATGATCTCGACCCTGGCGTTCGGCTTCGGCGCCCCCGGCCTGCAGGCCGCGAACTTCCTTTCGCTCTTCGGAGCGCTCGATCGCCTTGGCGGCTTCTTCGTGCTCGCCTCGATCCGTGAGTTCGCCCCGTTCGTGACGGCGGTGGTCGTCGCCGGAGTGGCCGGCACCGCGATCACGGCCGACCTCGGCGCCCGGAAGATCCGCGAGGAGCTCGACGCGCTCCAGGTGCTCGGCGTCGACCCGATCAAGAACCTGGTCGTCCCTCGCTTTCTCGCCCTGATGCTGATCACGGGGTTGATGGACATCTACGCGCTGATCTTCGGCATCGTCGGCGGGATCGGCGCTGAGCTGCTCTACAACGAGCCCTTGGGCGGCTTCTTCGCCACCCTGTTCAACAATGCATCGGTCACGGACCTCTGGGGGTCGGTCCTGAAGACGACCCTGTTCGGGGCGATCATCGCGATCGTCTGCTCCTACAAGGGGATGACTGCGTCCGGAGGCGCCGAGGGGGTGGGCCGCGCCGTCAACGAGGCGGTGGTGATCGCCTTCATGGGGGTGTTCGCGTTCAACTATGTCTTCACCCAAACGCTGCTCGCGACGCATCCCGAGCTCCAGGTGATCAAGTGAACTCATCCTGGCTCGCCGTTCCGCGGGGCTGGCTCAACTCGATCGGGGAGATCTTTGGCTTCTCGACCCGTGTCGCCGGCCTGGTCTACACGGGACGGGTTTTCCAGTTCTTCGGCGAGGCTCTCCGTCAGACCGGCATCCTGATCCTCGGCTCGACGATCGTGATCTGGGGCCTCGTCTTCATCCTCGGGCTCCAGTGCGGGATCGAGGGGGCCTATTTCAACCGCTCGGTCGGGTCGCCCGCATACGCCGGCGTGTTCGCCGCCTGGTGCGACCTTCGAGAGGTGATCCCCTACGCCTTCGGCTACATGCTGGCCGCCAAGGTCGGGACGGGAATCGTCGCCGAGCTCGGCGCGATGCGGATCACGGACGAGATCGATGCGCTCGAGGTGATGGGTGTGCCTCCGGTGACCTTCTTGGCCGCCACCCGCCTGCTCGCCGCCTGGATCGCCTTCCCCTTCATGTACCTGGCCGCCGTCGGGATCGGCTACTTCGCCAGCTGGCTCGCGGTCGTCGAGCAGATCGGCGACGTCTCCTCGGGCGGCTACTTCCTGATCTTCTGGATGTTCCAGAACCCGCCCGACCTGTTATTCAGCTTGATAAAGGGCATGGTGATGGCGACCGCCATCGTGCTCGTCGGCTGCTACTACGGCTACACGGCATCGGGTGGACCGGTGGGCGTCGGCACCGCGACCGCGAAGTCGATGGTCCTCAACATCGTGCTCGTGCACATCATCGGGATGATGGGAACCCTGGTCTTCTGGGGCGCTAACCCGAGGGCCCCGATCGGAGGCTGACGAGGCGACCGGCGCTGCCCACGTTCGCCCCTGCCTAGAATTGGTCTCGGAAACGCGCAAGGAGGAGTGAGAGTTGGCTGAAGGGAACAGGACCACCGGCCGCCGCAGCCGCGCCCAGCAGATCGAGGACGAGGCGCGCGGGAACAACGAGCCCGAGGTGAGCGACGACGAGGCGACCGCCGACGCCGAGGCCGTCGAGGAGGGCGATCCGCTCACCGCTCAGGGTTACGGTGAGGAGGACTTCTCCGGGCGGGACTACATCATTCCCGGCGTCGACTCCGACGACCCGGATCCCTACAAGTGGCACACCGGCACAAAACGTGATCACGGGGGGGAGGACGCAATCGAGATCATCGATCTCGTCAAGCAGTTCGGCCGTACTCGGATCCTGAATGGCTGCAACCTCGGGGTCCCCGACAACATGATCTCGATGGTGCTCGGTCCATCGGGCACCGGCAAGTCGGTGCTGATCAAGCACATCGTCGGCCTGCTCTATCCGGACTCGGGCGATGTGCTGGTCCACGGCGAGTCCATCCCGAACATGACCGACGACGAGCTCTTCGAGGTCCGCAAGAAGTTCGGCCTTCTCTTCCAGGACGGCGCACTCTTCGGCTCGATGAACGTCTTCGACAACACGGCGTTCCCGCTCCGCCAGCACACCGACAAGGGCGAGGAGGAGATCGAGGAGATCGTCAATCGCCGCTTACGGGAGGTGGGGCTTGCCGAGGCGATGTACCAGATGCCGAACGAGCTCTCCGGCGGGATGCGGAAGCGTGCCGGCTTCGCGCGGTCGCTGGTGCTCGACCCGGCCATCGTCATGTTCGACGAGCCCGACTCCGGGCTCGATCCTGTTCGGACTGCCCTTCTCTGTGAGCTGATCCGGGAGATCCATGAGGAGAACGGCGGCTGCTACCTGGTGATCAGCCACGATCTCGGCACCGCCCGCCGGATCGCCGACTTCCTCGCGGTCCTCTGGAAGGGCCGGATCGTCGAGTCGGGCCCCGCGGACGAGCTCTTCAACTCGAAGAACGAGTTCGTCAACCAGTTCCTGAACGCCGACGTCAAGGGCCCGCTCGCGATGGATTAACGCCGCCGTGCCGCGCTCGATGAGGCGGCCCGAACTGCGGCAATGAAGGGGAGATGCGCTGGGGCTCGGCGGAGCCGCGGCCTGCGCCGAGTCTTGAAGCCTTATGGGGTCCAGAGTGCGCAAATGCTTCGAAACTCATCTGATCCCCGGTCGCCCCCTTCCTCCCTACTTGATTGCTGGTTTGTCCACTGCCCGCAGCCGCTGGACCCCCCGCTACGGTGATTGTGATGGCCCTGAAGCGCATCACAGACGAGATCGTGCTGTCCGCGGTCGTTGAGCTCGCAGGCGACGGCTACTGCCTGATCGTCGACGTGCTGCCTTCATTGCCGAAGCGCACCCACGCAGAGCGCCGACGGGCACTGCATCGGACGATGAACCGGGGCCTCTTGATCCAGCGACCTGGCCCGGACGGCCGCGCCTACGTCACGATCTCCAGCGAGGGCTGGCGGCAGCTCCGAGCGTGGGCAGCCTAGGCCGTCGTCTCTCCGTGGCGCTCCGGTTCGAATTAGCGCGGCTCTAATAGTCGCTCCCTAACCTGCGCCTCGTGAACGCGGGGAGATTGTTCGAGCGGATCGCGACCGTCGCCGTACGCTGGCCGTGGCTGCTGATCGCCCCGATCGTGGCGCTCACAGGGGCGGGGATCTTCGCGGCGACGCGGCTCGACACGAACGCGGGTACCGACACGCTCGTGAGCAAGGGATCGAGCGAGTACAAGGCGACGCAGGACTTCCACGAGAAGTTCGGCGATGAGCCCGTGATCGTGCTCGCGAAGGAGGATCTGCGCAAGCTCGTGCTCACCAAGGACCTCGAGCCTCTTTTCGAGCTCGAGGAGTGCTTCGCCGGGGGAACCCAGCTGGCCGCCTCCCTGCCGCATCGGAACAAGCAGCCGCTGCCGCCGGTCTGCGACCAGATCGCGAAGCTCCACCCGAGTCGCTCCGTGTTCGGCCCCGGCACCTTCCTGTATTTGAGCGTCGCGGGGATCCAGCAGGCCCTGCAGGGCCAGATCGGCGGCGCCAGCCAGGCTGCCCGGGAGGCCGGGCAGCGAGCTGCGCGGGCGGCGGCCAAGCGCGGCGCCTCGACTGCGGAGCAGCAACAGGCCGGTGCCGCCGCCGCGCAGCAGGTGCTCAGCGACTTCCAGCGCCAGCTCATCCAGGTGGCGCTCCAGTACGGCATCACCTCCGTGCCGCGTCTGGACGACCCGAACTTCGTCAGCCGCGTCGTCTTCGATCGATCGAAGCCGGCCGGTACACCAAAGGAGCGCTTCGGCTACCTCTTCCCCAACAGAAACGCCGCGCAGATCATCGTCCGCCTGCGCCCGGACCTGACGGACTCCGAGCGTCACCAGGCCATCGAGCTCTTCCGGCGGGCCGTCACCAACCCCCGCTTCAAGCTCAGCGACGGCAGCTACATCGTCACCGGGGCTCCGGTGGTGGTGGATGCCGGAGCCCGGGAGCTGCGCAGCCAGACGTTGCTCTTGCTGGGCGTCGCCGGCCTGGTGATGGCGCTCACCCTGCTCCTCATCCTGCCGCGCCCACTGCGACTGCTGCCGCTGGCGGTCGCGATCGCGGCCGGGGCCATGACCCTCGGTCTGGTGGCGCTCTTCGGCGGATCGCTCACCGTCGGGGCGATCGCGATGCTCCCAGTCCTGGTCGGGCTGGCCGTGGACTACGCGATTCAGTTCCAGGCCCGGTTCAATGAGGCGCGAGCCGAGCGCGCACCGCCCGGCAGGGCCGTGGCGCTCGCCGCCGCGGGAGGTGGCCCTGTGATCGGCGCGGCCTCCGTCGCGACCATCGCCGGCTTCGCGGTCTTCGCCCTCTCGCCGAGCCCGCTGGTCCGCTCGTTCGGCCTGCTGCTGGTGATCGGAGTCGCCCTTGCGTTCCTGATTGCCCTCACCGGTGGGCTGGCCGCTCTCGGCCTCTCCGCCCGGCGCGGACCCGCCCCCGCCCCGGCGCCGCAGGGGCGAGGTGGTGGACAGCTCGGACCCCGGCTCCGATCCATCTCGGTCGCCGCGATCGCGCTCGCGCTCGCGAGGCCGAGGCGCGTGCTGGCGGCCGGCCTCCTGCTTGCGGTCTGCGGTTGGATCGCCAGCGCCGGTACCGGCGTGGAAACCGACATCCGCGACCTGGCGCCTCCGCATCTGGCCGCCCTCAAGGACCTGAACGAGCTCGAAAAGGAGAGCGGGATTTCGGGCGACGTCAACGTGACGATCAAGGCGCCTGATCCGACCAGTCCCGCGGTGATCTCATGGGCCGAGGGCTTCCAGCAGCGCGTCCTGGCGCGCCACGGCTTCTCCGGATCCAACCCCAGCTGTGCGGATGCTCAGATCTGCCCGGCTCTCTCCCTGACTGACTTCTTCGGCGGATCCCCCGCGGCCTCGTCGTCCTCGACGTCGGGCGCGCCCACCAGCCAGAGCGTGGGCGACGTCCACGCCCTTGTTCAGGCCCTGCCCTGCTTCATCACCCAGATCGTGATCAGCCACCGGGGCGCCTGCAGCCCCACCGCCGGAGCGACCCCGATCGGCGACACGGCAGACGTCGCCTTCGGCATCCGCGTGCAGCCGCTCTCCGACCAGCAGAGCCTGATCGACGACATTCGCGCCCAGATCAATCCGCCCGGCGGGGCCGGACCGCCGCCCGGGACAACCGTCGAGCTCGCGGGGCTTCCGGTGCTCGCGGCACAGGCCAACACCGATCTTTCCCACAGCCGCTGGTGGCTCCCGCTCGCCGGACTGCTCGCGGTCGGAGTGGTCCTCGCCGCGATCTACCGGTCCGTGCGCCGCACCATCGTTCCGCTGATCCCGGTGCTGATGGCGACCGGCTGGTCCGGCCTTGTGGTGGCCGCCCTGGGCGTCTCGCTCAATCCGATGTCGGCCACGCTGGGGGCCCTGGTGATCGCGATCGCGACGGAATTCAGCGTCATCCTCTCGGCCCGGTACGCGACCGAGCGCGCCGCCGGCCTTCCGGTCGGCGAGTCCCTCCGGCGCACCTACCTCCGCACTGGCGCTGCCGTCCTCGCCTCGGGCCTCACCGCGATCGCGGGCTTCGCCACCCTGGCCATTGCCGGGCTGCCGCTGCTCGACGACATCGGTCTGATCTCCGTCGCGCCGGTCCTCCGCGACTTCGGCCTGGTCACCGTGGCGGACCTGCTGGTCGCGCTCGCGGGCGTGATGCTGGTGCTGCCCGCCGCCGTGGTTTGGGCGGAGGAGGGCTTCCCTCTGCCGGCGCGCGCCCGCCCGGCCCGGGTCGCACCGAGCGAATCCCCCTCTTAGGGGACCATTCCCACCATGGAGAACGGCGGAGGAGACGGCGGCTCCGGAAAGAGCCCGCCGGAGCGACCGCGCCGCACGACGATCTACTCGCTGATCGTCGGGATGGCCTTCATCGCGCTGATCGCGGTCGCCGGGATCAACACGATCTCGACGAAGAACAAGGGTGTCCTGGGCGCGACCAACGAGGGAGATATGCCGCTGGCGCAGTTCGCGGTCCCCGACGCCCGCAGCGGCGCCAGCGGCGACGCGAACATCGCCCAGGACGACTGTGACGCGGCGCGCATCCCCTGCCCGACCGGCAGCCGGCGCACCCCCGCGTGCCAGGTCAGCGTGCCTGGCGCGATCCGGGTCTGCGACTTCTTCGACAAGCCCCTGGTGCTGTCGTTCTGGTTCACGCGCGGAGGAGACTGCGAGAACCAGGAGGACGTCTTCGAGCGGGCATATCGCCGCTTCAAGGACGAGGTCAACTTCCTCGCGGTCGATGTCCGTGACAGCACCTCGGAGGTCCAGAAGCTGATCCGGGAGCACCACTGGACCCATCCGGTGGGCCTCGATCGCGATGGCGCCCTCTCCAACCTCTACCGCGTCGGGGGGTGTCCCACTTTCGTCTACGCCTATCCCGGCGGCATCCTGCACGCCACCTCCATCGGACAGCTCGACGACCAGCGCTTCGACGCCAAGGTCGACGAGCTGATTGCGGCATCCCAGCGGAGGGCCGAGACTCTGCGCTGATGGCCGAGCTGCCTGAAGAATGGGAGGTGGCGCCCGAGCCGGGCTGGATCGAGCCCGGCCTCGCGGAGGAGTTTTCCGGCCTCTCGATCATCTCGACCGCGCTCGAGACCAAGACCGGGCGGAGCCCAGAGGCGCTCAAGGAGCAGCTGCGATTCCTCAGCGACCGGATCGCGGGGGCGCAGGCGATCCAGGTGCGTCAGAAGCCGATCCCCTGGGCGTATCGCGTCTTCTTCCGGCACATCGGGCTCGACCCCGATACGACCCGCACCCCAATCGAGCAACTGATCTTCGAGCGCATTCACGACGGGCGGTTCAAGAGCCGCAACCGCGTGGACGACGCGCTCACCATCGCCATGGTCGAGGTAGGGGTTGCCCTGCGCGCGTTCGACGCGGATCGAGTCGAGGGCCGGGTGGGCCTTCGCCTCTCGGCGGAGGGCGAGGGGTTCGAGGGTCGTATCTCACCGCTCCCGGACGGGACCATCGTCGTGGCGGACGAGAAGCGGCCGCTCGGCATCCTTTTCGACCGCACCGCCGAGGGCCGGGGCGTGAGAAGGGGCACCAGGTCCGTCCTGCTGGTGGCGATCGGCGTGCGTGGTGTGCCCGATATCGCCATGGAGGAGGCCCTCTGGGTGGCGAGCAGCGCCCTGCGAGCGTAAACTCGAGGGTGCGCGTAAGCGCAACCCGTTGTATGGGTTCAGAGGAGGACTGATGGCGGAGGAGCTGCTCGAACGTCTTGAGGTTCCCGAGGTGCGGATCGCACCCGAGCCGGCCCTTGTCCCACCCGCTCCGCCCGAGGGCCTCGACACCGCCCTCTACGAGCTCGATGAGCGAGGCGCGCGCTCCGATCTGCGCCGTCAGATCGCCGCGATGGAGCTCGTCCTCGCCAGGCTGTTCGGCTCCGCCTTCCCGCGCCAGGGCATCGACTTCTCGGTCCCCGGCATGGGCGGCCCGCGGATGCTCTCGGTGGACGAGCTCGAGAAGGTGCGCGACTCCCTCGCCGCCCGCATCCAGGAGGTGAGAGCGGACCTTCACGACTACGCCGTCGTCGAGGAGGCGAATCGGGAGCTGATCGAGGAGATGACCGCCGATCCGGCGTCGCACAAGTGGGTGCGCGTCTACAACGAGGACATCGGCGAGCCCGGCTGCAAGCACTGGCACTCCACGCCGAAGTGGGGCGTGCTCGGCATGCTGCTCGGCTGGTGGCGGGTCAAGATCTCCTCCGGTTGTCCCTTAGCCGAGGGGCTCCGGCCCCCTGATGCCCACCAAACGGCAGCGACGGAAGAGGCGTAGACGCCTCGACTCGGCGGAGGGACGGTCGGCCGGGAACGCGGCGCCGGTAGCGAGCGCTACCGCAACCCAGGCGTCCCGGTCCTCCACTCGACGCGGTGGCGCGTCGCTGCCGGCCAGGCGCGGCCCGGGCGACCGTCCCTCCGCGCCGTGGGGCAGCTTCCCCCTGACCGAGATAGTCATCTTCATCGGGGTCGTCCTTCTGGCGGTCGGATTCTTCGTCCCCCCGCCGCAGGGGTTCGTGATGATCGCGGTAGGGCTCGGGCTTGCCTCACTCGCGGGTCTCGAGCTCTCAATTCGCGAACACTTCGCGGCCTACCGCTCCCACACCCTGCTGCTCTCGTCCGCAATCGGAGTGCCGGTATTCGGCGCTCTCTTCCTCGCGACGAAGCTGAGCCCGTCGATCTGCGTGGCCGCCGGGCTGCTGGCGTTCGGGGGCGCCGCCTGGCTCTTCGCTTCGGCGTTCCGCCGCCGCTCCGGCGGCGCCCTCTATCGCCTCAGGGGGTGAATGGCCCCCGCCGGTCCCTCCGGCGGCGCCTAGCCCTGCTTACCCAGCTTGGCCTCGAGCGCGTGCACGAGGATCCGGCGTTGGCGCTCGGTCAGGGTGCCGACCTTCTTGCCCTCGCCGAGTGCGGCCGAGGAGAGCAGCTTTCGCGAACGGGCGCGTCCCCAGCGACGCTGGCTGCAGAGCAGCTCGCTGAGGCTCATGCTCTCCGCCTCCCAGGGAGACTCGACGATCACCTCGGTGACGGCACGTCGGCCTGCGCCGATGTCGCGCTTGAGCGCGGCGCGGGCGAGGCGGACCTGATTGGCGCGCGCGAGGGCACGCATGCACTGGTCGGTGCCTCCATCTCTTGGCTCTGAATCCGTCTGGGGGTCGACGATCGTAGGCTCGATCCGCCGATGGGGGATTGTCGGTGGGCGGGCAGGGGCAATCGTCGAAGCAACGGACATTGTTTCTCCCTCCTGCTAGGTCAGGAATTGTTTGGCGGGCTTGGTTGTGCGGCCGGCGGCCCCCAGTCGCTCAAAGGAGCCGGGGGAAGTGGACGGTCCTCTCCTACATCAAATCCCGTCCGCTCCCTGCCCCGGAAGCGCTCGGCTCGGCGAAACCTACACTTCTGCGGCGCCGACGGTCAACACCAAGAAAATCATCCCGTTCGCTAAGAGCAGATGTTTTATCGGGCGAGTCGATCGGGTGTCCATCGATCGGGCAAAACCTACCGAGTTACCCGGGACGCTGGAGATCGAAACCTTCGGACTTCAGCCTGTCGGCAGATCCGGAAAACGGCCCTTGACGTCGGCGATGATCTCCAGGGCACGATCGAGATGATCGCGCTCGTGGGTCGCCATCAGGCTGGTTCGGAGGAGGGCGCCGCCCGGTGGGACGGCGGGGTGGAGGGCGACGTTGGTGTAGACACCGGCATCAAAGAGCGCCTTCCAGAGGAGGACGGCCTGCCAATCCTCGCCGACTATCACCGGGACCACCGGGGTCATGGCCTCCGAGCCGCCCGGCAGCGTCCCCGGCTCGACGACCTTGAGGCCCAGGTCGCGGAAGCCCTGCCGGAGGTATGCGGCGTTGCCGAGCAGACGCGCCATCAGCTCCGGTCCCTCCGCGCGGATGACCCGAAGCGCCCCCAGGGCCGCCCCGACGGCGGCGGGGACGGCGGAGGCACTGAAGATGAATGACCTCGAGGAGATCCGGAGGTACTCGATGACCTCCTCGGAGCCGGCGATGAAGCCGCCGCACGAGGCGAGGCTCTTCGAGAAGGTCCCCATGCGAAGGTCGACATCGTCCTCCAGCCCGAACAGCTCGCAGGCTCCGGCACCCCGCTTGCCGAGGACGCCGACCCCGTGAGCCTCGTCCACCATCAGCCTGGCGCCGAAGCGCCGGCAGAGCTCGACGATGGGCGGAAGATCACAGACGTCGCCCTCCATCGAGAAGACGCCATCGACCACCACCAGCGTCCCACTGCTGTCGGCGACCGCCCGCTCGAGCATGGTCTCGAGCTTGTCCATCCGGTTGTGACGGAAGGGGCGAAGGCGTGCGCCGGAGAGCTTGCAGCCGTCGAGGATCGAGGCGTGGTCGCCCGAGTCGCAGATGACCGTGTCTCCCGGCTCCAGGATCGCGCTGATCGCGCCCAGGTTCGACTGGTAGCCGGTCGTGAAGACGATCGCGTCCTCGGTCCCCATCCACTCGGCCAGTTCCCGCTCGAGATCCACGTGTATCGGCGTGGTCCCGTTGAGCAGCCGGGACCCAGTGACACCGGTCCCGTATTGCTCGAGCGCGTCACGAGCCGCCTGCTTGACGCGCTCGTCAGTGGTCAGCCCTAGGTAGTTGTTGGAGCCGAGCATGATCGTCTCCCGGCCCTCCATCTCCACGACGGGTCCCGCCTGGGACTCGAGGATCCGGAAATAGGGGAGGAGATCGCCTTGCTTGGCGGCTTCGAGCTGCTCCACCCGGTCGTGGGTCCGGGCTTTCTCGAAGACGTCCACCGGCGTTCGGGTGGAGTCGGACATGCCCCGGAAGTCTCGCATGTGTAGCTTCCGCAGCCGTGTCAGGAGCCCTACAGGTTCGTCCCGTGCAGGGCCGGGGCGAGCTCAACAAGTTCATCAAGCTGCCGTTTCAGCTCCACGAGGGCACTCCCTGGGTTCCGCCCCTGATCTTCGAGCGGCGTGAGTTCCTGAACAAGGAGAAGAACCCCTACTTCGACCACGCCGAGGCCGAGTACTTCCTTGCCTGGCGTGACGGCGAGCCGGTGGGACGCATCACGGCGCAGGTCGACCGCCGCTGGGACCAGTTCCAGGGCGGCAGCGACGGCCAGTTCGGCTTCATCGAGGCCGAGGACGACCCGGAGATCTTCGCGGCACTGCTCGGCACGGCCGAGGACTGGGTCCGTGAGCGCGGTCGGGAGCGGCTGGTCGGGCCGATGGACTTCACCACCAACGACGAATGCGGGCTCCTGATCGAGGGCTACGAGAGGGACCCCTACATCCTCGAGCCCTGGCACCCGCCGTACTACAGGGAGCAGATCGAGGCGAACGGCTACGGCAAGACCATGGACCTCTTGATGTGGAACCTGGAGATGGGCGGGCTGAAGGAGGGGGACGCCTTCGCCGACGCGATCCACGCAGTCGCCGACAAGGTCGAGACCGAGCACGGGATCACGGTCCGCAACATGAACAAGCGGGATCTCGAGGCCGAGATCGGGCGGTTCATGGAGGTCTACAACTCGGCCTGGGAGAAGAACTGGGGCTTCGTCCCGATCACCGACGAGGAGGTCTCGTTCCAGGCGAAGAACCTGAAGCAGGTCCTCGACCCGCGCTGGGCGTTCATGGCCGAGCGCGAGGGTCAGATCCTCGGCGCCGCCCTGACGCTGCCGGACATCAACCAGGTCACCAAGAAGATGAACGGGCGGCTGCTGCCCTTCGGCTGGCTGCGGTTCCTGCTCGGCAAGCGCAAGATCGACCGAGTGCGCGTCTTCGCGCTGGGGGTGAAGCCCGAGTACCAGCACACCGGCATCGCGGCGCGCTTCTACGTCCGTCACATCGAGACGGCGGCTGAGGTCGGGGTCACCGGGGGCGAGGAGGGCTGGATCCTGGAGGTCAACGAGCCGATGAACCGCGCCATGGAGGGCATGGGCGGGACGGTCGTGAAGCGCTACCGGCTCTACGAGAAGACCTTCTAGGTCCGACCGCTCAGAGCGGCAATCCGAAGGCGAAGCCGTCCTACTGCCGCTTGACGCGCGACTAGGATGGGTTGGATGGCCGAGGAGCTCAGATGACGGATGAAGTGGTGGAGGCGGAGCCCGTCCGCCCGCTGCCCGTTCGTGCGCAGAGTGGCACGATCGAGATCTGGGGCCGCGAGTTCGGGCCGCTCGCCGTCGCGGCCGCCGGCGGAGCAGCCGCGGGTGTCGCGGTGATCGCGGTCGCGCGGGCGGCCCGCCCCGTAAGGCGTCCGCCCCGGAGGGGGCTCTTCCGCCGCCGCGAGAAGGTCGTCGCAAGTCGCAGCTTCCTGGTCGACATTCACGTCCTCGATCGCTAACCCAGTGGTGATCGAGGAGCGCGTGCTGCCGCGGTGGCCCTACCGGCTGCCGAGAGGCAGCGGCGGCGACGGGGTGGTGCGCTCGCGTCAGGGAGTCGCCGAGCGGCTCCTCCACGTCGGCGGCCGTCCGGTCAGGGCGCGCTGGTGGCGCACTCGCGAGGGCCACGTCCACGTCCGAGTCGAGTCCCTCGATCCCGGCTCGATCGACCATCCAATCGCGGTGGGCGGCGACCCTCCGCGTGACCAGCTGGGCCCGGCCGGCGAAGCCGAGCTCGAGATCGCGATCGAGCGGATGCGCTTCTCGCTCGCGGTCGAGGACGACATGGGGGAGTTCTTCCAGGCGTTCAAGCGCGACCCGCTGCTCGGCCCGGCGATTCACCACAAGCCCTGGGTGAGGCCGAAGCGCAGGCCGTGGCCCTGGGAGGCGCTCTGTTGGGCGATCACGGCGCAGCTGATCGAGAGCTCCCGGGCGGCGGAGATCCAGCGGCGGATCGTTCGCCGCTGGGCTCCCAGCGTCACCGCCACGTCCCCAGCTTCTCGTCCGGCCGTGCGGCGGCGGGCAAGGAGGGGCAGCGACTGGCCGCTCCGGGACGTTCCCTCGGCCGCCGTGATCGCCGGACGCGCCCCGGCGGAGCTGGCCTCGATGGACCTGAGCCAGGGACGCTCGGTGGCGATGGTGCGCTGCGCCAGGGAGGTTGCCCGCGGGCGGGCGCGCCTCGACGACGCCGACGCTGACCGGCGGCTCCTCGAGATCGCGGAGATCGGTCCCTGGACGATCCAGTGCCTCGGCTTGCACGGACGCGGGGATCCCGACTCGCTGCCGGCGGGAGACCTCGCCTACGTGAAGCTGGTGGGCTATCTCACGGGCCTGGGGCGCCGCGCCACCGTCGAGGAGGTCGAGCAGTACTTCGCGCCGTACGCGCCCTTCCGCGGGTTGGCCGGGAGCTTCGCCCTGGTCGGCTGGCACAAGGCGATGGGGGCGGGCCCACCGGCCCGCCGTCGGTGGCCTGAGCCCTCTCGGCCGGTGGTTATGTCCGAGGGACGCCGGTCCGGGCGTTAGCGCGCCGGGGAGCCACGCTCGTTGGTGAGCGGCTCTCGGTGAGATGTCCGTCGAGGGAGCGTGCGAGATCAGGTCGTGCGCGGCCATCCACTCCGCGTATGCGCGCCACTGCGCCGGATCCAGGAAGCCGTACGGCCGCCCGTGGACCCCGGCCAGCAGCGGCAGCGTCGCGCTCGACCTCGGCACGGGTCTGCATCGGGATCCAGGCCCTTGCCGGCCGAGAGCACGGCGTTGGCAGCCTCCGGCGGGTGTGCGATCGCGTACGCAGTCCCCCTCGCCAGCGCGGCGATGAAGCGCGGATCGCCTCCGGGTGCTGATTGACCGTCGAGCTGCGAGCGACCAGGACGAGCTCGTCGTAGGTCGGGACCCCGAGCTGGTCCACCGGCACGATGCGCGGATTCAGGCCCCGCTGCTGGAGATCGACCCCCTCGATGTTCCGGTAGCCGCCGAGAATGGCGTCGACCTCGCCCCCGATCAGAGCCGGCAGCAGGTTGAGCCCGACGTTGACCTCCTTTGCCGACGACGAGGACAGGCCCGCGGTCCCCAGGATCGTCTTCAGGTAGTCGCTTTGGTATGGGATGCCGGCGGTTCCCATCGTCTTGCCCTGGAGATCGGCGGCGCTGGCGATCCCTCCCTTCGGCAGTGAGATCAGCGAGGTGAGGGGCCGGTTGACGATTGCGGCGACCGCTTCGACCTCCAACCCCTGGTTGCGGGCCAGCAGCACCTCCGGCTCGTAGGAGACGGCGAGGTCGGCGCGCCCGGCGGCGACCTCCTTGATCGGGGCGGACGGGTCCGAGGGGACCTGCGGCTGCACGTCGAGCCCGACCTGCCTGAAGAAGCCGCGGTCGAGCGCGCTGTAGACACCGGCGTGATCGGGGTTGACGTACCAGTCGAGATCGAGCGTAAAGGGCTGGGGGTTGGAGGCCGAGCCGGTGGTGGCGTCACCGCCACTTCCGCAGGCGGAGAGGCCGAGCGCCAGGGTCGCGGCGGCGAGCGCCAGAGCCATCCAGAGACGCCTGTGGAGGGCCGATCGCATCACGTCCGCGTCACCGTCCGGGCATCCCACCTGACCACACGGCGCTCGATCACCGTGACGAGCGCGAAGAGGAGGATCGCCATGGCGGCGAGAAGCGTGATCGCCGCGAACATCCTGGCTGTCAGCAGCTGGCTCGAGGAGATCAGCACCTGGTGTCCGAGACCCGAGTCCGCGCCGGCCCACTCCGCGAACAGCGCCGCGATCACCGCGACGGCGATCGCAATCCTGGTTCCGCTGAAGAAGAAGGGCAGGGCCGACGGCAGCTCGACCCGGCCGAGGATCTGCGCGCGGCTCGCCCCGAGGGTCCGCATCATCGTGATCAGCTGAGGGTCCACCGAGCGAAGCCCGTCGAGCGTGTTGACCGTGACCGGGAAGAAGCAGACCAGGGCGATCAGGAGCAGCTTGGGGCCGAGCCCGAAGCCGAACCAGACGACCAGGATCGGCGCGATCGCCACCGGCGGGATCGCCTGGGAGGCGATCAGCAGCGGGTAGAAGGCGCGCCGCAGGGTGTCGGAGAGATGCAGGACGACGGCGAACGCGAGCCCGGCGACAAGCGCGCAGACGAAGCCGAGCAGAACCTCGCGGAGGGTGACCCAGAAGTCGTCGGCGAGCAGAGAGCGGTCGCGCCACAGGGAGGTCGCGATATCGCTCGGAGCCGGAACCAGGAAGTCCTGGATGTTGAGGGCATTGGAGATCAGGTCCCAGCGCGCGGCGAGCTCCCAGGCGCCCAGCAGGACGAGGATCACCGCCACCGGCGCGACGTAGGTGCGGATCCCGCTCATCGTGCCGCCCCCGCGAGGGCGCGCAGCGCTCGCTGCCGCAGCGCGGCGAAACCGGGAGAGGTGACGGCGGCGGCGCGGTCGGCGGACCGTGGGCCATCGACCGCGATCCGGTCGGCGACGCGCGCCGGGCGAGAGCTGAGGACCAGCACCGAGTCGGAGAGGTAGAGGGCCTCCTCGACGTCGTGCGTGACCAGCAGGACGGTGTGTCGGTCAGGCCCGAGCACCGCCGCCAGCCAGGACTGCATCTCGGCGCGGGTGATTGCGTCGAGCGATGCGAAGGGCTCATCGAGCAGCAGGAACGGCCGGCCGGCCATCAAGGTTCGCAGGAAGGCGACCCGCTGGCGCATACCGCCGGAGAGCTGATCCGGGCGCGAGCCCTCGAAGCCCTCGAGCCCAAGTCGCTCGAAGTGCTCGCGCGGCCTGAGCCCGGGCGGCGCTCGCGTCACTCCGCGACCGAAGCGCAAGCGAGGCATTGTCGACGGCGGAGAGCCAGGGGAGGAGGAGGTCTCGTTGCGGCATGTACGCACAGCGTCGAGGCGCTCGCCCGGGTCGGCGTGGCCGCCGACTCGATGCCGCCCATGTCCGGCGGGCGCAGCCCTGCGATCAACTCGAGCAGCGTGGTCTTGCCGCATCCCGACGGGCCGACGATCCCGAGCACCGTCGCCGGCTCGGCCTCGAGATCGATCCGCTCGATCACTCGCAGCTCGCCGAAGGAGTGGCCGAGGTTCTCGATGATGAGCGACGCGCCGCCGATCGCCTCGGGGGCATCGGCGCTCCTGGCGCCGGCGCGGGCCTCGTCGGCCGCGTCCGGAGTGCCTTCGCGAAGTCTCGTCAGCATGCTCCCTCCGCGCGCATTACCGCACAGGTTCGAAGGGTCAGCGGAAGGTTTGGGTAGCCCGCTATCTCAGCCCGCTTGCCCGCGAGCGCCCCTGTCAGGTCGTCGCCCAGTCTAGGGTGTTTGCCGTGGAGGTCGAGCGCAAATTCCTGGTATCCGACTCCACCGGATCTCACCGGGGCCGACGCAGATGAGATCGAGCAGGGATACCTCGCGATTGGGCATCGAGGGCGAGGTGAGGCTTCGCCGCAGGGATTCGACGCTCCTGCTGACGGCGAAGCGGGGGGCCGGGGTCGCCCGCCAGGAGGCGGAGGTTGAGCTCGACCAGGAGCGCTTCGATCGCCTCTGGCCGCTGACCGAGGGCCGCCGGCTCCGCAAGCGCCGTCACGTCCTTCCTCATGGGGACCTGCGGATCGAGCTCGACGTCTACGAGGGCGATCTGGAGGGACTCTTGGTCGCGGAGATCGAGTTTCCCTCGGAGGAGGAGGCGAAGGAATTCGAGCCGCCCGGCTGGCTCGGCGAGGAGGTCACCGGCGACCATCGCTACCTGAACGAGACGCTGGCGACGGCGGGCACTCCGTCGGCCAGATTCCTGTCCCACTGATGTTCTCGGCGTTTTTACATGCGAGCTCGTTAAATCCGTACCCATACGTGGCAGAAGTGAGTGATGAGCCCATCCCGCGAGCAGATCGAGGAGAACGCCCGCAAGGCGCTGGCCGAGGCGAAGGACCCGCGCAAGGCCGCCGCGCTGGCAGCCGCTGGGACCGCGGCGGCTGCCGCAGGGATCGGACTGAAGCGGCTGCGGGATGGTGACCGCAAGGTCTTCGACTCGGATGCCTATCGGCTCCTCGGCGGCGAGCCGGCCGGGCCCGGGATCAAGCGTGTGCTTGCGGCTCAGGTCGATGACGCGATCGCGCAGCTGCGCGGCGAGGCCGGCACGGAGCCGGCGGAGGCGATCCACGAGGCACGCAAGGACGTGAAGAAGATCCGCTCGGCACTGCGGCTGGTGCGCGACGAAATCGGCGACGAGGTCTGGCGGCGCGAGAACGACCACTACCGGCAGGTCGCCGGCAAGCTGAGCAGCTTCCGGGACGCGGAGATCCTGGTCGAGGCACTCGACGGTTTCGGTGACAGCATCGAGATGCTCAGGAGTGAGCTCGATGAAGAGAACGCCGCGGCCCACGACGACGGCTCCGTCGAACGCGCGATGGCGGGCTCCGCCGCCGAGCTCGCGGCGGGTAGATCGAGGCTCGATGGCCTGCCGCTCGCGCGGAGACGGCTGGGAGCTGATCGCTCCAGGCCTCCGTCGGAGCTACCGCCGCGGACGCAAACGGCTCAGCCGGGTCGAGGACGAAGCGAGCGTCGCCGCCCTGCACGACCTTCGCAAACGGGTCAAGGACCTCTGGTACCAGCTGCGCTTGATCCGAGACGTCGACAAGCACATGCTCGAAAATCTCGCGGACCAGGCGCACGATCTCTCCGATCACATCGGCGACGACCACGATCTCGCCCTCCTGCACGAGCAGGTCGAGCGGCGCCGTGACGCCTTCGCGACCCTTGACGACCAGCGAGATCTCCTCCAGGAGATCGACCGGCGTCGCGGCGAGCTCCAGTTCGCCGGCATCTCGCTCGGCAAGCGGATCTACGCCGAGAAGCCGAAGCGGTTCACCAAGCGGCTCGAGAGGCGCTGGGAGGCCTGGCGCGAGCACGAGCCGGTTGCCGCCTGACCGCTGTCACAGCCCGGTCGGCTACCCCGTCTCTACCTCCACCGACTTCGAAAGGAGGCAATTATGAAGGTCTTCGTAGCGGGCGCCACCGGCGCGCTCGGCAAGCAATTGGTCCCGATGCTGGCGGCGGCGGGCCATGAGGTGGTCGGCATGACGAGGAGCCCGGCCAAGCAGGATCAAATCCGGCAGATGGGCGCCAGGCCCGCCGTCGCCGACGCCCTCGATCCGGAGGCCGTCGCCCAGGCGGTCGGAGAGGCGGAGCCCGATGTGGTGATCCATGAGCTCACCGCGATCGACGCGGGGACGATCAGTCGGAGCGTCGACAAGATGTTCGCGCTGACGAACCGCCTGCGGACCGAGGGGACCGACCACCTGGTCGCTGCCGCGCGGGCGGTGGGCGCGGAGCGCTTCATCGCGCAGAGCTTCGCCGGCTGGCCGTACGAGCGAACCGGCGGCCCGATCAAGACCGAGGAGGACTCGCTGCAGAGCTCGCCTCCCACGACGGTCAGCGAGACATTCGAAGCGATCAAGCATCTCGAGCGGACCGTCACCGGAGCCGAGGGCATCGAGGGATTGGCTCTGCGGTATGGCGGGTTCTACGGGCCGGGGACGTCGTTGAGCATCGAGCCGGACGGAGAGCAGATCGCGATCCTCCGCAAGCGCCGGCTTCCGGTGATCGGCGACGGCGCTGGGATCTGGTCCCTGGTGCACATCCACGACGCGGCGTCGGCGACAGCCAGGGCGGTGGAGCGAGGGGAGCCGGGCACCTACAACGTGGTCGACGATGAGCCCGCGCGGGTGTCAGTCCTGCTTCCTGAGCTGGCGAAGGCGATCGGCGTGAAGCCGCCACACCACCTGCCGCGCTGGCTGGGCCGCCTCATCGCGGGCGAGGGGACGACGGTCATGATGACCGAGGTGCGCGGTGCATCGAACGCGAAGGCGAAGCGCGAGCTCGGCTGGGAGCTGCGATACCCGAGTTGGCGCCAGGGCTTCAAGGAGGGACTCAAGTGAACGTGTCGGAGTCCGAGCTTCTCGACGACCTGCGCCCGCGCACCTTCGCGATCGCCTACCGGATGCTGGGGAGCGTGAGCGAAGCCGAGGACGTGGTGCAGGAGTCGCTGCTCCGGGTGCACAAGGCGATCGAGCAGGGGGAGGAGATCTCATCCCCACGGGCCTACGCGGCCACGATCGCGACGCGGCTGGCGATCGACGAGCTGCGCTCGGCCCGCGCCCGCCGGGAGACCTACGTCGGGGAGTGGCTGCCCGAGCCGGTGGCCGACTCGCCCGCCGAGGACCCCGCCCAGCACGCCGAGCTTGCGGACTCTCTCTCGCTTGCCTTCCTGGTCGTGCTCGAGTCGCTGACGCCGGAGCAGCGCGCCTCGTTCCTGCTCCACGACGTCTTCGACTACGACTACGGCAGGGTCGCCGAGATCGTTGGTACCAGCGAGGACAACGCCCGCCAGCTTGCCTCGCGGGCGCGGCGCCAGGTCCAGAAGCGCACTCCCCGCTTCGATCCCTCTCCCGAGCAGCGCGATCAGCTCGCGGACGGCTTCTTCGCCGCGGCCGAGAACGGCGACTTCGACGCGCTCGAGGCGCTCCTCGCAGAGGATGTCGAGCTGCATGGCGACGGGGGCGGCGTGGCGCCTGCGATCAAGCGGCCGACGTTCGGGCGGGCGAAGGTCCTGCCGATGCTGCGGGCCTGGTTCGGCATGGGGGCTCGGGTCGGGGCCCGCATACGCAGAGTCACCGTGAATGGTCAGCCGGGCGCGGAGTTCATCGACGACCAGGGCCGGCTGATCGGGGTGTTCGCCCTGGACATCGTCGAGGGGCGGGTCCAGACGATGCGCTCGATCGTCAACCCGCGGAAGCTCGAGCACCTCGGCCGCCCGCTGGCCGACGCCGATGAGTTGATGCGGCGGGTGCGCGAGTCGCGCTGAGGATCGATCCGCGATCCAAGGAGCGGCCGCCCGATCAGAGCTGGTCGGGCGGCGCCATCCGGTAGAAGAACGGCCCCATTCCCGCCTGGTTGATCGCGAAGACGAAGCCGAGGAAGCCCTCCTGGCCCGACGCGTTCTCCAGGCCGCCGGCATAGATCGGGTCGTAACCGGCATCGCGGTTGAGCCGTTCGGTGACCTCGCGGGCCTCGTCGTCGCCGCACCAGAGGTTGCCCGGCGGCTTGCCCGTCTCGGCGATCCGGCCGTAGATCGCCGCGAAGTTGATGTTGAAGGACTTCGCGGTGGGGCCGCCCGTCCGCGACTTGATGTACTCGGCATTCGAGGCGTGGCCCTCCGGCGGCTCCGAGCCGACGAGGTTGGTCGCGTCGATGACGATCTTGCCGTCGATGCCCTCGATCCCGTCCAGTGCCGCGGGCACCGCGCCGCCGGGAACGGCGATCAGGATCGCCTCGGCATCCGTGACGTCACCACCTTCCCTGCCGATCCTGGTGACCTCGTGACCCGCCTTCTCCCAGAGGTCCGCCAGGCCGCCGCCGACGTTGCCCTTTCCCACGACCGCGACCTTCATTGCTGCCTCCCGGGGTGACAAGTTTGATTGCACAAACAACCTAGCGCACGGCGGTCGCGGGTCATTCGGCGACGCGGGGAGCACCTGCGATCACGTTGACGAAGTTCTCCAGGTGCCTCGTCGTCCAGCACTCGAAGGCGCCGTCGCAATAGGGCTCATAGGCGGCCATCACGGAGTCGCCGTAGTTCCAGTAGAGCTTCGGCTCGGGGTTGAGCCAGAAGGTGCGGCCGGCGTGCTCGGCGATCGCCCCGAAGGTGGCGGCGTGCGGTTCGCGGCCGTTGGTCCGGGCGTCGCCCAGCACGATCACAGTCGAGCGCGGTCCGAGCTCCTCGGCGATCTCCTCGCCGAACTCCAGCCAGACGCGGCCGTAGTCGGTGTAGCCGGAGACGTCGGCCACGCCGCCCTCCGACGAGACGCGCTCCGAGATCTTCCGGAAGTCGCGCTCGTGCTCGAAGATGTCGGTCACCTCGCTGATCCGCTCGATGAAGACGAAGCTGCGCAGCTTTCGGAACGAATCGTGGAGGGCGTGCAGCACCGAAAGGAAGAAGACGCTTGCGGAGCTCACTGAGGTGGAGACGTCGCAGAGGACGTAGATCTCCGGCCGCCGGGGGCGCTTCGGCCGGTAGCGAAGGCGCAGGGGGACGCCGCCGGTCTCCAGGGAGGCGCGCATGGTGCGGCGGACGTCGACGGCTCGGCCGCGGTTGCGTCCCCGCTGCTCGTGACCGAGGGTCGCGATGCGCCGCTTGAGCTGGGCCACCGCGCGGTGCACGGCGGTCAGGTCCTGGGCGGGGCTCGTCGGGAGCGTCCGGTCCAGCTCCGCCAGCGGGCGGGAGGGCGGCAGCTTGCCCGTGCGCTCAATCGTCGCGCGCTCAAGCTCGCGGCGGAGGTAGCGCTCGAACTGGCGGACGTTCTCCGGGTCCAGAGCCGCCTGGTCGCCGTCGTCGCGGCGCCCGCGGGCCTGCAGGTCGAGGGCACGCCGGATTCTCTGCACGTCCACCCCGATCACTCCCGAGCGCTCGCCCTGGCGCCCGAACGCGGTCATCGCCAGGCGAGCGAGATCGCGCATCGCCCCGTCGTTCCCCTCTGTGATCGCCCGCCTGATCGCGTCCCGCAGCTCGTCGAGATCGATCCGGTCCCCCGCGCCCTCGAAGCGCTCGCTCTCGATTCCCCGGTCCAGTGCCTCGGCCTCCGAGGCGCGGAAGAAGTGGCGGTCGAAGAGGAGCTCGAAGATCCGGCGGTCCTCCTGCGACTTGGCGATCGTCGCGGCCAGGGACTCGCGGAAGTCGCGCTGGTCGGTCCAGCTCACCTCGTCGAGGGCGGCGAAGGCATCCAGGATCTCCGAGGTGCCGACGGCAACGCCCTCCGAGCGGAGGTCCTCGAAGAAGGCGAGCAGGCTAGCCGCGGTCGTGGACATCGGCTGGGTCGGCCCCCTCCAGCTTGACCGAGACGCGCTCGGCGACCAGGTCGATGTCGGAGCGATGCTTGACCAGGATGCTCATCGAGCTCTTGAAGGTCTCGCGGTCGATGTCGTCGGCGCCGATCAGAAGCAGGGTGCGGGCCCAGTCGATCGACTCCGCAATCGACGGCGGCTTCTTCAGATCGAGCTGTCGAATCATGTGGACGATCTCGACGAGGCGACGCGCCAGTCCCTCGTCGAGCTCGGGCGCGTGCAGGCGGACGATTTCGAGCTCGCGGTCCACGGACGGGTAGTCGAGCCAGAGGTAGAGGCAGCGGCGCTTGAGCGCCTCGGTGAGCTCGCGGGAGTTGTTCGAGGTGAGCACCACGATCGGCCGGGTGCGCGCCTCGATCACCCCGAGCTCGGGGATCGAAATCTGGAAGTCGGAGAGGACCTCGAGCAGCATGGCCTCGAACTCCTGGTCGGTCTTGTCGATCTCGTCGATCAGCAGGACTACGGGGTCCTCGGCGCTGATGGCCTCGAGCAGCGGCCGCGTGAAGAGGAAGTCCTCGCCGAAGATGTCGCCGCGCGTGCGCTCCCAACTTCCATCCGCCGCCTCCTCAGCTTCGCTTCCGGGGGCGGCGGCTGTTGCCTCGGCCTGAATGCGCAGCAGCTGCTTGCGGTAGTTCCACTCGTACAGGGCCTTGGCCTCGTCGAGGCCCTCGTAGCACTGGAGGCGCACCAGCCGGCGGCCGGTCGAGCGCGAGAGCGCCTTGGCGAGCTCGGTCTTGCCGACGCCCGCCGGTCCCTCGACCAGGATCGGCTTGCCGAGCCGCTGGGCGAGGAACGAGACCAGTGCCGCGGCCTCGTCGGCCAGGTACCCGACCTGTCCGAGACCCTCGCGGACCGTGGCGACTGACTGGGGATCCGAGTCCGGCATCTGGGGGATGATAGATACCGCCTCATGGTCGCCATCGCCCTGCCCGACTCGCTCGGCCCTTACGCCGTGCTGCTCGCAATCGGATTCATCGTGGGCTGGTACGGCCACGGCGCCCGCAGCAACTGGATCATCGCCTTCGGGATCGTCGTGATCCTGGCCGCGATCGGGCTGCTGCAGGTGGCCATCGCCACGCACAACGGGAGGGCACCGACCGGTTTCTAGCCATGGGCGCCCTGGACGATCTCGACCTGTCGAAGAAACTCTCCAAGAAGGAGGAGGCCGAGCGGCTTGAGTCGGCCTGGACCCGCCTCACCCAGCTGCGCCTGACCCTCGGCGGCCTGATCGGCGGCGGTCAGCTCGGACCGCCCGTCTGCGCGGCTTTCGAAGGCTGGGACGCCTCCGGTAAGGGAGGCGCGATCAAGCGGCTGGTCGCCCCGCTGGATCCGCGGCACGTCCGCGTCGTCCAGTTCGCGGCGCCCGGCCATGACGAGAAGCGCCACCACTTCCTCTGGCGGTTCTGGCCGTCGCTGCCAGGCTGGGGAGGGATGGCGGTGTTCGACCGGACCTGGTACGGCCGGGTCCTGGTCGAGCGGGTGGAGGGGTTCGCATCGGAGGATCAGTGGACGCGCGCGTACGACGAGATCAACAACTTCGAACGCGGCCTCTCGGACGAGGGGATGATCCTGATCAAGTTCTGGCTCCACATCTCGTCTGAAGAGCAGCTGAAGCGCTTCAGGGAGCGCGAACAGGAACCTCTGAAGAGCTGGAAGCAGACCGACGAGGACTGGCGCAATCGCGAGAAGCGTGACGCCTACGAGCAGGCGGTCGAGGACATGATCGCCCGCACGAGCGTGGAGCCGCACACGCGCTGGCACCTGATTCCCGGCGATTCCAAACGTTATGCGCGGGTTGCCGTGATCGAAACGGTGATCGATGAGATCGAGGCGGGGATGCGGCGGCACGGGATGGAGCCGCCGGAGCCGATCACCGAGGACTGATCAGTCCGGAGCCTGCGGGCGCTTCGCCTTCTCCCGCGGGCGCATTCGCAGCCCGGCGGCGACGATGACCAGCGCGCCGGCGAGGGCGACGAAGATCGCGTAGTGGAGGTCGTATGGCTCGTCCCGGCCGCCGAGCGTGAACGGCGGGCGGTCGAGCATCCGATAGACGACGATCGCGGCGGCCCAGATCCCCGCGGTCACGAAGAGCGCCCATTCGCGCAGCGGGCGGGGCGGGACATATCCGCCCCCGCCCTGCATGGCGAGGAAGGTCGTCGCCGCGGCGATCAGAAGGAGCGTCGCCTCGGCCCAGCCGAACGCCCCGATGCCCGTCAGCACCAGGTCGTTGGAGATCGGGGACTGGTACCAGGGCAGCAGCAGGCTGACCACCATCACCGCCGCGCCGATCACCGCGATCCGCTCGTTTTCTCCCAGACCGCGGAGGTCGCGGACGAGCTTGCGAAGGAGAGGCCCGCGCCCCCTAGTCGAGCGGCTCGCGGCCACCGTAGCCGGTGTCCAGATCGTGCCAGTAAGCCACGTCGTCTTCACCGAGCTCCCAACAAAGGTAAACCTCCCGGTCCCCCAGGAGCGCGGGAAAGTCGACCAGTCCGCGATCGATGTCACGCAGCACGATTCCCGACCGCTCGACCGTCTCGAGCAGCCGTCTGACCTCGAGGAAAGCGACTCCAACCTTCCTGCCCTCCTCGCCGCCACCGTTGGAGGGGGCCGCTTCGGAGAGCGCCTCGTGCGCCTCGGTGTCGGTGAGCTCGTCCTTGGCCTCTGCGAGCTGGCCGAGCAGCTCGGTCAGCTGGGGGAGGAGCGCGTTCGCCTCCTCCCGAGTGAAGTGGCGCTCATAGACGAGCCCGGTGCCCTCTTCGCTCACGCGCGGGTCGGGGTCCCTTCGGCGGTCTCATGGGCCGCCGCTGAGGTGAGCCGCTTGCGAAGAAGCTCCGAGTCGGCCTCTCCGATTGCTCTGAGCTGGCCCTGAAAAGCGAGATGCCAGTGATCGGGTGGCCACTTGCGGACATGCTCGAGCTCGGTGGCGAGCTCCTCGGCCGGGACGAACTCATCCTCGGGCAGGATCAGAATCGGCTCCGCCTCGACGCGCCAGGGGTAGGGCTCGGGCTTCTTGCCCTTCGGCGGCTGTTTCCCCTTGTAGCCGGGCCAGATCGGCATGCGGTCCTCGAACATCTCCGACCTCACCCGGGCCATGCCGCCGAAAGCCTGCACGCCGGTGACGTAGAAGACGATCTCGTCCCCGGGCTCGAATTCCTCCGCCTGCCGGCGCCTTCGCTCCTTGAAGCCGATCACGTCAAAGCCGCGCTCGACGTTGATCCGGAAGTTCTCGAGCGATCCGGTGAGAATCCAGGTTCTGTGGCCGTCGGCGCTCACGGGCCGATTCTATGAGCGCCGGTCTCCTCGGGACCGCCTGAAGACCTCTCGGAGGTTGTCGAGGGCGTTGTCCGCGGCGCGCCTCAGGAAGCTCTTCGTGTGGAGCGCCCCGATGACGCGACCCTGGATGCCCCGCTTCGCCTCGATTTCCTCCACGCCCATCTCGACCTCCGCGAAGGTGCCGCCCTGAGCGTCGGTCAGGCGCCAGTGCGAGTAGAAGCCCGAGACCTGGCACTGCATCTTGAGCTCGCGCATGTCATCCAGCTCCTCCACCCTGAACGGGGTGGTCCCCTTCATCCCCAGTGGGCCACGCGCGGTCACCAGATAGGTCGAGCCCTTCTCGATCTTGACCGGCTCTCCGGTGACCTCGATCACGTCCTCCGCCCATTCGGGCGCTCGCATCGGATCGCAGAGCATCTCCCACACCCCACCCACGGGAGCCTCGATCAACGCCTGCTGCGTCCAGGAGGCCATCAGCCGGCGACAGGCTCGCGCGCCCGCGCCGCCAGCGCCGGGGCGCCAAGCTCCTCGTATTCGGCCGCCGCCTCGTCGAGCAGCCGTCCGGCGGCGTCGGGGTCGGTTTCGAGCAGGATCCGCCCCTGCACCATGCGGCAGCGGGCGGCGTCGAGCGGGCGACCCAGCTCCAGCCACCGTCCGCGGGCCCGGTCGATCTTCTCAGCCGCCTCCTCGGCGTCCTCCGCGCATGCTCCCGCCGCCTCCGCTGTGGCGGCCTCGCCCACCGGGTAGTGAAGCCGGCCGGCGAGCCGGTCCGCCTCCTCCGCCGCGGCCCGGGCCTGATCCCAGCGTCCCGCGAGAGCAAGGACGACGGCGCGGGATGAGATCGCCTCGACGGACTGCGCGATCAGCCCGGCGCGCTCGCAGATGTCGAGGGCGCGAGTGAGCTCGGTCTCGGCGCCGGAGAGATCGCCGGCCTCGCGCAGCGTGATCGCCAGCCAGAAGAGCGCGTTGAACGCCACCTCGGATCGGCCGACCTGCTCCCCGAGCTCATGAGCGCGCCGGAACGACTTGGCCGCCTCATCCCAGGCGCCGGCCCTCCAGCTCAGTACCCCTCGCATCAGGTCGGGGAAGCAGAGCTTCCCGTAGAGACCCTCGCGCTCGGCCAGGCTGGCGCTGGCCTCGGCGGCGCGCTCGACTGCCTCCCAGTCGGCTGCATCGACGGCGAGCTCTCCGAGCGAGGCATGCAGCTCCACCTGGGAGGGAAGGTCGCCGACCTCCTGCGCGATCTCGAGCGCCTCCCGGTAGGCGCTGGCGGCGCCGTCGTAGTTGGCCTCGGAGACCTCCAGGTGATAACCGAGCGTGAGCAGGGCGCGCACCGCCTCCGCGCGGTCGGACTCGCGGGCGAGCGCGACCGAGCGCTCCAGGTTCTCGCGCGCCTTCTCGGAGTCGCCGATGCGGCCGAAGACTCGGCCGAAGATGCCGTGGGCCCGGCTGGCCGCGCGCGCCTCGTCCAGGCGCTCCGCCAGCCGCAGGGCCTTCTCCGAGGCGTAGATGGCGAGCATGTTGTCGCCGGTGTGCATGTAGAGCGAGGCCGCCTCCTCGTAGAGCCGGACCAGCTCGATGCACGGCGGGCCATCCTTGAGCAGGTCGATCCCACGCTGGTAGTTGTCGATCGACGCGCGGCGCTCCCCCTTGTGCCAGAGGGCGGCGCCGATCTTGCGATGGAGGTCCGCAACCCGCGCCAGGTCCTCCTGGGCCCGGTGATATTCCAGGCAGCGCTCCCAGACCCCGACGGCGGCATCGACTCGCCCCAGGCGGAGGGCGACGTCGCCCTGCTTCTCGCCGATCCGTGCGACCGTGCCGGGATCGAGCGACTCCGAGATCTCGAGCGCGGCCGTGTAGCGGTCGAAGGCCTCGGCGTTGGAGTAGAGGGCGGCGGCGGCATCGCCAGCGGCCTCGAGGGATTCGAGCGCCTGAGACTGGAGGCCGGCGAGTGCGTCGGGCTCGAGACCCGCCTCGGAGCCGAGTGCCGCGGCCCGGGCGAAATGCTCTGCGATCAGCCCAATCACGCCGTCCGAGCGCTCGCCGGCGCGCTCGCGAATGAACTCGGCGACCTCGACGTGCTTTCGGCAGCGGACCGACTTGGGAAGCATCGAGTAGGCGACGTCGCGGATCAGGACGTGCTTGAAGGCGTATTCGCGCTCGCCGGCGAAGCGGCTCCCAGTGCTGGGGACGAGCAGGTCTTTCTCCTCGAGGTTCGCGAGGGTCTGGCCGAGATCGAGACCCTCCTCCGCCGCTGTCGCCCCGAGCGCGCCCTCCCAGAAGGTCTGCCCGACGACTGAGGCGGACTGCAGCAGCCGGCGCTCGAGTCGATCGAGGGAGTCCAGCCTGGCGGCGAGCAGGGACTGGACCGTGCTGGGAAGCGCCTGCGCCTCGGCGGTCTCCTCCTCGAGCAGGCGGTTCACCATCTCCTCTGCGAACAGCGGGTTGCCGCCCGAGCGCTCCGCGACCTGGGGGACGACGTCGGCCGATCCGTTGTCTGATCCCGGCATCAGCGCGGCCACGAGTTCTCGTGTCTCGGTATCGGTGAGTGGCTCCAGCGAGATCGTCGTCGCGTTGCGGCGGCCCCCGCCCCAGCCGGGCCGCCGCTCGAGCAGCTCGTCGCGGGTGAGGCAGACGAGCAGCAGGGGGGCCCTGACCCAGCGGGTCAGGTGGTCGATCAGGTCGAGCATTCCCTCGTCGGCCCAGTGGATGTCGTCGATCGCGAGGACGAGGGTGCGCCGACGCGCGATTCCCTCGACCGCCGCCCGCGCGGCGGAGAAGAGTGCCTCCCGCATGCGCTGTGGGTCGGCCTCGGCCTGTTGGAGCTCCTCGGGGGGCTCGAGGCCGAGCGGGATCGCGAGCAGCGCCGCGTTCCTCTCGCCAGAGGACTCGTCGCCCAGCTCACTCATCAGCGCGGTCACGCCGGAGCGCAGCTTCTCCCAGGCAGCCCCGGGGGCATCGGTGTCTTTGATGTCGAACTCGTCGTTGAGTACCTCCGCCAGCGCCCAGTAGGCAATCCCGGCGCCGTAGGGCGGGCACTGGCCCCTCCTGATCGTCGGGGGTTCGTCGGTCTCGGCGAGCGTGTTCATCAACTCCCGGAGCAGCCTCGACTTGCCGACGCCGGCCTGGCCGATGACCGTGACCAGGTACGGACGGCCCTCGCGCTCGACCCGTTCGACCAGCGAGTTCAGCAGTCCGGCCTCCTCCTCGCGTCCGATCAGCGGTGTCTCGGCGCGGACCGCGGAGCGCCGCGGCTCCGCCAGCACCCCTGTGGCCTCCCAGGCGGGGACGGGCTCCTCCTTGCCCTTGAGGTCGAGCGGCTCGAGCCGCTCGTAGGAGATCGCCTCTCGGCTGGCCCGGTAGGTCGGCTCCCCGACGGTGACGCTGTCGGGCCGGCCGGCGGCCTGGAGCCGCGCGGCGACGTTGACCGCGTCGCCCATCACGGTGTAGCGGTCGCCGACGGCGCCCGCCATCACCTCGCCCGAGTTGATCCCGACGCGCAGCGAGAAGCCGACGCCGTATTTCTCGCGGCTCTGCCTGTTCGCCTCCTCCATCGCGTGCTGCATGGCGAGTCCCGCCCGGACGGCGCGCTCCGGATCGTCCTCGTGGGCGACCGGGGCGCCGAAGACTCCCATCACGTTGTCGCCGATGAACTTGTCGATCGAGCCGCCGAAGCGCTCGATCTGCTCGCCGAGGACGCGCAGGGTCCGGTCCACCAGCGCCTTCACCGCCTCCGGGTCCATCTGCTCGGCGGCCGCCGTGTACCCGGAGAGATCAGCGAACAGGACGGTGGCTTGCCGACGCTCCTCGGGTGGCGCCTCGGTCGTAGGTGCGCCCGTGGGGGCGGGGGTGGTGGCTCTCGCCGCCAGATCCGACCCGCACTCCATGCAGAACTTCGCGCCGGCAGGGTTCTCCGCGCCGCAGCTGGGGCAGGTCGGCAGGAGCTCCGTGCCGCACGAGATGCAGAAGCGCGCCTGCTCGGGATTCTCAGCCCCACAGCTTGGACAGGCTCTCCCCTCCATTGGAGTGAGGATAGGACGCGCGAAGTGGCGGTGCCGCTAAGGGGCTTGCGCTACGCTGCGGCGCCGCCAGGCAGGAGAGGAACCGTTGATCAGGACCCGTGCCCTAGTCGTATTCGCGCTTGCGCTCGCCTCGGCGCTGCTGATCGCCGCCTGCGGCGGCGGCGGCGGCGGGGAGGACCCGCAGCAGGTCCTCGACCAGACCTTCAGCAATCCCACCCCGATCCGGAGCGGCACCTTCGACCTGGACTTCAAGGTCGAGACCTCCGGCGGCGAGAACCCAGGCACCCTCGAGGTGAAGCTGGGCGGCAAGTTCGAGAGCCAGTCAGGTGGCCAGCTCCCCAAGTTCGACGTCGACGTCTCGCTCAGGGGTGAAGGTGGCTCGCAGACCTTCACGGGCAGTGGCGGTCTCACCTCGACGGGGACGCAGGCCTTCATCAACTACCAGGGGACCGAGTACGCCGTGCCTCAGCAGCTCTACGACGAGTTCGTCAGCAGCTATGCCCAGCTCCAGGGCCAGAGCAGCACGAACAAGTCGGCGAGTCCCCTGAAGGCGCTGGGCATCAGTCCCGCCAACTGGCTGTCCGATCTCAAGAACGAGGGCACGGAGGACGTCGAGGGGACGAAGACGATTCACATCTCCGGGAAGGCGAACGTCTCCAAGCTCGTCGAGGACCTGAAGACGATCGCCGAGAAGGCGGGGAGCGCGGTCGGGAACGTCAACACCGCCCAGCTCAACCAGCTCAACGACGTGGTCCAGTCCGGCGATATCGACGTGAACTCCGGGCAGGACGACAAGCTCCTGCGCCGCTTCCAGGTCAGCCTCGATCTGAAGCCGCCGACGGGCACGCCCGGGGCACCCGACTCGCTCACCATTGACCTCCAGCTCAACCTCGCCGACGTCAACAGGCCCGAGACGATCACGGCACCCGCGAGCGCACAGCCCCTCAACAACCTCCTGCAGCAGCTCGGGATCAGGTCCGGCCAGCTCGGCACCGCGCTGCGTGGTGGGCTGGGGACCAGCGGCGCACTGCCAGATTCCGGGGGGTCGACCACGGCCCCGAGCGCCTCGGCAGCCCAGGCCTACGAGCAGTGCCTCTCGCAGGCATCCGGTAGCGCGGCGCTGCAACAGTGCGCCAAGCTGCTCACCCAGTAGCTGCTTAAGCTCCCCCAAATGCCGCAGCCGACGTCCCGACCGCCGGCCAGGAGGCGCCTGCTGAGCGCCGACAGCTGGCCGTATCTCCTCTCCCCGCTGATTCCGGCGGCGGTGATCGTCGACCTGGCCGATGTCTCGGCAACGGTGGTCTTCTTCGTCTCGGCCGTCGCCCTGATTCCGCCTGCCGCGATGATGGGCCGGGCGACCGAGGAGCTCGCCGAGCGCTCGGGCAACGTGGTCGGCGCCCTGCTCAACGTCACCTTCGGCAACGCGCCCGAGCTGATCATCGCGCTGTTCGCTCTTGGCAGGGGCCTGCATGAGGTGGTCAAGGCCTCGCTGGTCGGGTCGATCCTGGGGAACATCCTGCTGGTGATGGGCGCCGCGATGCTGGTGGGCGGCCTCAGCGGCGGCCGGCGGAGCGGCGTGCAGAAGTTCGGGCAGACCGCGGCCAGCGTGCAGTCGACGATGCTGCTGCTGGCGGTCGCCGCGATGATCATGCCCGGCGTCTTCGCACTGGTACAGGGGGGAGGCCTGCCGCAGGCCGGCGATGCGCGGGTCAACTACGGCGGCGACCTGGAGCATCTCTCGGTAGCGGTCTCCATCGTCCTGATCCTCTCCTACGCGGCCGGCCTGCTCTTCTCCCTGAAGACTCACGCCTCCACCTTCAACCCCCACGAGGAGGAATCGCACACCGAGGGTCGCGGGGACTGGAGCACGCGCCGCTCGGTCCTCGCCCTGGCGATCTCGGGGGCCTTCGTCGGGCTGCTCTCGGAGATCCTGGTCGGCTCGATCGAGGAGGCCTCGCATGCGATCGGGCTTTCCGAGTTCTTCATCGGCGCGATCGTGGTCGCGATCGTCGGCAACGCAGCCGAGCACTGGGTGGCGGTGCTGGTCGCCTACAAGAACAAGATGAGCCTGGCGGTCAACATCGCGATCGGCTCCAGCGCGCAGGTGGCGCTCTTCGTCACGCCGGTGCTGGTGCTCGTCTCCTTCGTACTCGGCCCCCATCCTATGGCGCTCGTCTTCAACGGCTTCGAGCTTGCCGCCCTGGCGATTGCGGCGATCATCGCCAATCAGGTCACCCAGGAGGGCGAGTCCACCTGGTACGAGGGCTTTCAGCTGCTGCTCGTCTACGCGGTGCTGGCGCTCACCTTCGGCTTCGCGTAGCTGCCCGAAGTTGGCGAGTTCATTCGGGCGGCGGCGTGCTAGGCCAGCGGCACCTGATCCGACCGAGACCGGATGCCCGATACTCCCAGGCGTGCCTGCCCCACTCATCGAGTTTCCCGCCGACGATCCTGAGCGCGCCCGGCGGTTTTGGAGCGGCGTCCTCGGCGCCGTGCTCGCGCCAAGGCCCAGCGACGCTGGGGCGGGCTGGGAGGCGAGCGGTGCTGACCTTCGTCTGGGACTGCACCAGCGTGGATCGGGTCCCGGTGACAATGCTTCGCTGCCCTATTTCACGGTGTCCGACCTTCACGCCGCGCTTCAGCGGGTCCAGGACCTCGGCGGTTCAGTGATCCACCCTGGTGAGCGCTGGGCGGTCTGCCGTGACTCGGAGGGCAGCCCGTTCGCGCTCGCGGCGGATACCTAGGGCCGGGCCAGGACAGCCGCCTCGGACACGCGCCGTTCGTCGCGGTACATCGCGAGCGCGTGCGCGCCCGCGGGGTGCGCGCGAAGCTCCCGCACGACCGCCGCCATTGCCACCGGCAGCTCCCCGGGTTGCGGCAGAGGTACCCCGTACTCGGGCGGCATCAATACAGATGCCGCCAGCGCGGCGAACGTCAGGTCCGCGGCGGTGAACCGATCGCCGCAGAGATACGGCCGGTCGTCGCTGAGCCGCTTTGCAACCGTGTCGAAGACCATCCGCACCTGGGCCTCAGACTGCGCCGCGGTGGTGGCCGTGATGTCAAGAAAGCGATCGATCACCCGCGTGACCGCGGGATAGGCCAGCGGTAGTACCCGGCGCTCCCAGGTTGGGACGCCGGTACACCCATAGGCAACCGCGAGATCGCGACGTCCGCGCATTTCGTTGTACATCCACCTTCGTCCATGGGGTCCCAGATTGGTGTCGAAGTCGCGTTGCAGCCCTCGAACCTCTGCGGCTGCGCCTGGATCGTCCGGGTAAAGCCGCTGACCCTGCGGCGCATTGGCGTCGGCCTCGTCAACGATGTCGGCCGAGTCGGCCAGCACCCGATCGCCGCACACCAGCACCGGAACGGTCGTCCCGCCCCCTGCTCGACGCGCAGCGAGCCAGTGGATGAGCTGCAGGTGCGCCTGCTCTCGGTACCTGACGCCCGTGCGATCCAGAGCCCAGCGAGCCTTTTCGCAGTAGTGGCTGATCGGAATCGTGATCAGGACGCACGGGGAGCCGGATGAGCTCATTTGAACCGGATCATCCTCACTCCCGATCAGGGGCGTGCGTCAACAAGACGGATCAGAGCCCTGCCGAAGTAGCCGCTTTGGACGAGAAGCGGCGCTCTCCTGGCTCTCATCTCGAAGAGTCGATCGCGGCCTGGAGAGCGCGGAGATCGTCCGCCCCGAACACAATCCGATTCTGCGTGGCGACGTAGACGAGATCGAGGTTGACTCCGGCCCCAGCGATCTTGCGAGCCAGATCCGCCAACACCCCGGGGCGGTCGTTGACATCGACCACGACCACTTCGCGCTCGCGAGTGACCGCGACATGTGAGATAGCCAATGCGTGCTTCGCGGCCTCGGCGTGCGGGACCAGGATGTGCAGCTCGGCTCGCTCGCCGGGTCCGACACACGTCGCCGCGGCAACGTTCACGCCGGCATCGCTGATCGCGGCCGCCACCTGAGCCAGTGCTCCGGGGGTGTTCTCGATGTCGATGACCAGGTCGACCGCCATGGGTCCAGGTGCGCACTCAGCCTACTGGCGAGACGCCGCTGCGGCTCGCGCCCCTATGGGAGCTCGTACTCCAGAGTCAAACTGTGGTTGCCGTCCTCGTCGGCGAGCATCGTGCCGTCGCCGGTGATGCCCTCGAGCTCGCCCGACCCGGTCCCCGGCACGATCGTCCCGGTGTTCGTCACCCCGTCAGGGCCCATGAGACCCGTGTGCTGGAAGACGAAGCTGCCGCCTTTGCCGTCCAGAACTCCGCTGATCCGGTCGTGGCCGACGTAGCCGCCGCCTCCGTCGCACTTGGCGATCATCAGCTCGGCCGTGCTCTCGCCGTCGAGGTCACCGGTGAAGGTGCGCGAGATGTGGACCCGGCTCAGCTCTACCCCGTCGGCCTCGGCGTAGGCCTCCTCGTCGTAGCGGTCGTTGCTGAAGGGCGCTGAGGCGTTCACCCGGGCGACGCTACAGGCTCAAGCGCGCTCGAAGTCAAGTTTCCCGAGCGCCTCGAGCACGACCTCGTCGTGCGTCTTCGGAGAGACCTTCGGAAAGAGCCTGGCGACCTTGCCCTCGGGATCGATGACGAAGGTGGCCCGTTGCACGCCCATGTAGGTCTTGCCGTACATCTTCTTCTCGCCCCAGACGCCGTAGAGCTCGGCGACCGCGTGATCCTCATCGGCGAGCAGCTCGAAGTCGAGCGTGTACTTCTCGGCGAACTTCTGGATCGCCGCGACGGGATCCGGAGAGACGCCCAGGACCCTCACACCGGCGCGCTCGTACTCGGCGCGGTGGTCGCGAATGCCGCAGGCCTGGGTTGTGCAGCCCGGGGTGTCCGCCTTTGGGTAGAAGTAGAGAACGACCGGCCGGCCGCGCAGCTCACTCAGTGTGACGTCGTTGCCGTCCTGGTCGGGGAGAGTGAAGTCGGGGGCGTCCTGCCCTTCGGAGACCACTCAGTCCTCCCGGCCCGGGTCCTGGCCGTCCTCGTCCTCGTCGAGTTCCTCATCGCCCTGCTCGAGCGCGGTCTCGGAGACGGAGCCGCCCGAGCCCGGGTGATAGTGGGTCTGGAACTCCTCGAGCAGCTTGTCGCGCTGCTCCTCGTCGACCGGGACCGCATCCGAGATGCGGACCCAGTCCGCGCCTTCGAAGGCCTCCATGTTGAAGACCTCCTGGTCGATCGAGGTGGAGTCGTCGACGATGACGACCACCTCGGTCTGCGGGTTGAAATAGGTGCCCGGCACGTCGGCGAGCTCTTCGAGCTCCATGACTCGGTTCTCTGCATCGCTTGCCTCCACGCGCGGCATCTTATTGACCGAGGTTCTCGAGCTCCCCCAGCTGACGATCGATCTCCTTCTCGACGTCGAGCGGCTCCTTGCCGTGGCGCTGGCGGCGCTCGTTCCGGGCGACGACCAGCTGGCGCACCTCCTCCCGGAGTCCGCGGTCGGCGCCCAGCCCGGGGCCGTTCGATCCGGTCGCGAGCAGCCTCTCGACCTCTGCGTCGACGTCCAATGCCTCGCGGCCCTTGGCGACGCCTCGATCCGACCGCGCTTGGACCATCTGGCGGATCTCCTCCTCGCGGACCGCGGCGGAGACCGTCTGCACCGGGCCTCCGGAGCTCTGCGGGAAGTCCTGCTCGAGGGCGAACTGCCCCTTGCCGATCTTCTGCAGGGCGTTGCCGGCCCCCATTGCGAAGACGATCGCGCCAATGGGCAGCGCGACGAGCACCACGATGATCAGGATCGTGCCGATCTGGAAAGCGGCGATCAGCGGCATCACGCACAGATTAGAAGCCGCTTGTGCGAGGGTGCGCGTGAGCGCAACCCGCCTTGTGCCTGGCCCAGGCATGACGCACGCAGAAGCTGCGCGTCGCGGCCAGGGGATGGGGTACTCTTTACCTACTGGCTGACTGACCAGTCAATCAGTCGCCGAAATCAAGACTTGCAACCCATCGAAGGAGCAGTCATCCGTGGTTGACCTCACCCTCACCGACGAGCAGAAGGACCTCCGCGAGCTCGCGCACAGCTTCGCCGAGAAGGACATTCGCAAGGTCGCGTGGGACTACGACAAGGACGGGACCTGGCCCCAGGACATCATCGACAAGGCCTGGGAAGTCGGGCTGATGAACACCCACATCGCCGAGGCATACGGCGGTCCGGGCCTTGACTTCCTCTCGGGCTGCCTGATCGAGGAGGAGATGGGCTGGGGCTGCTCCGGGATCGGCACCTCGCTGATGGCCAACGGCCTCGCCGCGACTCCCGTCGCGCTCGGCGGTTCCGATGAGATCAAGAAGGAGTACCTCGGCATGCTCACCGAGGCGCCCAAGCTGGCCTCCTTCTGCCTGACCGAGCCGGACGCCGGCTCCGACGTCTCGGGCATGAAGACGACGGCCGTCAAGAAGGGAGACAAGTGGGTCCTCAACGGGTCCAAGTGCTTCATCACCAACGGCGGCTACGCGGACTGGTTCACCGTCTACGCCAAGACCGACAAGGACGCCGGCCACCGCGGCATCTCCGCGTTCGTCGTCCCCAAGGACGACACGGTCACCGTGGACAAGAAGGAGGACAAGCTCGGTCAGCGCGCCTCCAACACGGCGACCATCTCGTTCAGTGATACAGAGATCCCCGAGGGCAATCTGCTCGGCGAGGAGAACCACGGCTTCAAGCTCGCGATGATGACCCTGGACCGCACGCGTCCGGGGGTCGCCGCGATGGCCGTCGGCATCGCTCGCGCCGCGCTCGAATTCGCCGCGGACTACTCGAAGGAGCGCGTCCAGTTCGGCGTCCCGATCGCCATGCACCAGGCGGTCGCTTTCATGATCGCCGACATGGCGACCAAGGTCGAGGCCGGCCGCCTGCTCACCTGGCAGTCCGGCGTTCTGCTCGACCAGGGCAAGCGCAACACCCTCGCCGCCTCGCACGCGAAGCGGTTCGCCGCGGACTCCGCGATGGAGGTCACCACCGACGCCGTCCAGGTCTACGGCGGGTACGGCTTCATCAAGGAGTACCCCGTCGAGAAGCTGATGCGCGACGCCAAGATCATGCAGCTGTATGAGGGCACCTCGCAGATCCAGCGCCTCGTCATCGCCAAGGAGCTCCTGATGGGCCGCCAGGCCGACGAGGAGACTCCGGAGGCGAAGGAGCTCCGGGAGAAGGCCGAGCGCGCCTCCTCAGAGAGCCAGCAGGAGCAGGCTCCCGCGACTGTCTAGATGCGAGGATGCGCGTCAGCGCAACCCGTTTTGATGGCGAAGCCGTAGGACCACTCCACGAGCGCCCCGGCAACCCCGGGGCGCTCGTCGTTTGTGGGGAGAATCAGCCCATGCCGGAAGGGGAGAGGCTCAGCGACCAGCTCGAGGGATGGCTTCGGAGCACCGAGCCGAAGACCATCGGCAGCCTGACCGACCTCTTCCAGGAGAAGAGCTTCGCCGTGCTGTTCGTGCTGCTCCTCGCGGTCCCGGCTCTGCCGCTCCCGACCGGAGGGGTGACCCACGTCTTCGAGGTGATCGCAATGCTCCTGGCCCTCGAGCTGATCGTGGGCAGGCGGCACGTCTGGCTGCCGCAGCGCTGGCAGCAGAAGGAGATCGGGGAGCGGACGCGTGAGACGTTCACGAAGTCGTTTCTGCCTCGCATCCGGTGGATCGAGCGCCACTCCCATGCGCGGCTCGGCTTCCTGCTCTCCCACAGGCTCGCCGGCATCGTCTACGGGTTGGTGATGCTGGCCCTGTCGCTCGCCTCGTTCTTCGCGCCGCCGTTCACCGGCCTCGACACGGTTCCGTCCCTGGGGGCAGTGCTGGTCAGCCTCGGCGTCCTGCTCGAGGATCCCCTGCTCGGGGTCCTCGGTTTCGTGATCGGAGTAGCCGGCATCCTGATCATCGTGTTCCTCGGCAAACAGGTCGTCGATCTGGTCGCCGGGCTGTTCTAGCCGTCTTTTCCCCTCGATAGGGTGCGGCGCGCCGATGGAAGCCTCCTCTCAGGGCTACCAGCGCTACAAGGTCCTCTGGCCGCTCGTCCCGGCCATGGCGATGGTGATGATCGACTTCACGATCGTCTCCATCTCGGCCACGACGATCCAGCAGGACGTCCACCTCAGCGAGACCGGCGAGCAGTGGCTGGTCACGGCGTACGCCCTCGCCACGGCGGCGTTCGTCGCACTCGGTGGCCGTCTCGGCGACATCTTCGGGCACCGCCGGATCGTCGTCATCGGCGTGATCCTGTTCGCGGCGGCCTCGCTGATGTGCGGACTGGTGCCCGACACCGGCATCGCGGAGACCTGGCTGATCGTCTTCAGGGCGATTCAGGGCGCCGCCGGGGGCCTGCTGATCCCGTCGGCGACCGTGCTGGTGCTGGACGCGTTCCCTCCCGAGGAGCGAGGCAAGGGCCTGGCGACCTTCTTCATCGTCGCGGGCCTGTTCACCGCGATCGGTCCGATCGCCGGTGCCTACCTGACCCAGTTCTGGACCTGGCGGGCGATCTTCTGGATCAACGTGCCGGTGGCGCTCCTGGCCCTCATGGAGATCTACTTCGCGAAGCTCAGGGACGTCAAGAACCCGGCCAAGATTGACATCCGGGGGGCGGCCCTGATCGTGGTGGGAATGGCGTTAACCGTGCTGGGGATCCAGCAATCCACGGTCTGGGGCTGGGGCGACCTGAGGACGATCGGGTCGATTGTCTTCGGCGTCCTGCTCCTGGTCGGGTTCGTCCTCGCCGAGCGGAACACCGAGGATCCGCTGATCGACGTGCGGGCGATGACGGCCAATCGCCCGTTCGCCGTGGACAACATTCTGACCTTCCTGGTCTTCGGTCCCTGGCTGGCCGTCTTCTTCTTCGGCAGCGTCTACTTCCAGGTCGCCGTCCACCAGCAGCCGACCGAGGCCGGCTTCTCGATCCTGACCATGTTCTATTCGTTCTTCGTCGCCGCTCGCATCGGCGGCAAGTGGATGGACAAGTGGGGAGCGAAGAAGCCAGTCGCCCTGGGGTTGGCCGCGGGAACGGTCGGCATGATTCTCTGGGCCTCGGAGCTGGATGGGCTCAGCCGCAGCGCCACCCTGGCCGGCATGCTCGTCACCGGCGCCGGCTTCGGCCTCGTCTTCTCTCCGCTCAACGCCGACGCCCTTAACCGGCTGCCGGATGCGATGAGGGGCCAGGTTCCGGCATCGTTCAGACCTTCCGCAACTTCGGCTCCGCCCTCGGCATGGCCGTGATGGGGACGATCATCGCGAGCGCCTCCGACGCGGTCGGGGCGAAGGGCCTCGACGACTTCGTCGACGCGATGAAGACCGCCTGGTACGTCGGCGCCGGGATGCTCGCCGCGGGCTGGATCATCTGCCAGCTGTTCATGCCCGGGGGCACTCAGGCGGACATCGAGTAGAGCTAGCCGGGGCAGGCGCCGAGCGCCGGGCATGGTTACGAGTAAGTAGGTCCGTAGACTCGCCATCAGTGGAGGGCCGAGGGAAACCCATCTCGGAGGCTGTGGCCCAGGCGGCTCGGGCCGGCGCCGAGGGAGTCGAGGAGCGAGAGGGCCGCCGCCGCGGGCGTCCATCCGATGCCTTCGGCGGCGACATCCGGCGCCGCGACGTCTTTCCGCTACTCGTCCTCCACCTGGTGGCTCGAGAGCCGACCTACGGCAACCGGCTGATCGAGTCGATCGAGGAGATCACGAAGGGCACGATCTCCGTCAACCCCAACACCATGTACCCGTTGCTGAGGGAGATGGAGGGTCAAGGTCTGGTCGAGGGTCGGTGGGAGCTTCCGGACCGCCGCACTCGGCGCTATTACTCGATCACGCCGGCCGGCAGGCGTGAATACAAGAGGCTTAAGGCTGAGGTTGAGCCTTTCCTCGACTCGGTGATCCAGTCGGTGTCACTGATCAAGGGCGCCGTCTACGGAGATGCGAGGGCGCCCGAGGCGTAGCCGAGGGCGACCCGTTTCCTTCTAGAGCTCGCGCTCATAGAAGAGCATCACCGGTCCGTCCGGAGTTCCCTCGCGGTTCGTGAACCCGGCGCTCTCGTACAGACGGCGGGCCGCGACGTCGTCCTCGCTGGTGCCGAGCTCCATCTGCTCGGCGCCTTCACCCCGGGCGGTCGCCATCGCCGCCTCGAGCAGAGCCCGGCCGAGGCCGTTTCCGCGCAGGTTCGGGACCACGTAGAGCTCCTCGAGATATGTGTGCAGGCCTGCCGAGTAGACGGTGGGCCGGAAGCGGAGCTGAGCGAAGCCGTCCGGGCCCTCGCCCGCCAGCAGCACGATCATCTCCCGGTTCCGGATCAGCTCTCCGTAGCGCTCCTCCAGGGTTTCGACCCCTGGGCTCGGCTCCTCGTACTCGAGCTGGAAATCGTGCAGCAGGCGAGCCACCTGCGGCGCGTCCCCGGGCGTGGCGCGCCGTACGGCGTGGCCTTCGGAGCTGTCGGATTGGCGAGGCGGCATCTCTCCGAGGCTAATACCCTGCAGCGGCCAACCGACTTTCGGAGGAACCTCTCAAATGTTCGTCTTCAAGGCCGCCGTCCTGGGCGGCGGCACGATGGGCGGCGAGATCGCCCAGGTAATCGCCGACGCCGATATCCCCGTGATCGTCAAGGACGTCGAGCAGAAATTTGTCGACCACGCGCTCGAGAAGTCACGCGAGGTCACCAAGTCTCAGTTCGACAGGCTGGTCTCGAAGGAGAAGCTCACGCAGGAGCAGGCCGACGCGCGCCTCGCCGAGGTGATGGGCCTGATCACCGGGACCACCACCTATGAGGGGTTCGGCGACGTCGACTTCGTGATCGAGGCAGTTCCCGAGCGGATGGAGATCAAGAAGTCGGTCTACCGCGAGCTCGACGAGGCGACCCCGGGCCACGCGATCCTCGCCTCCAACACCTCTTCGCTGTCGGTCACCGAGATGGGTCGCGAGACGCTCCGCCCCGGCAAGGTCGTCGGCTTCCACTTCTTCTTCCCGGCCTCCGTCATGCCGCTCGTCGAGATCATCGGCGGGGAGGACACCTCGCGGGACACGATCACCACCGCCTTCAACTTCGCCCAGGCAATCCGCAAGCAGCCGATCACATGCAGGGAGGTCCCCGGGTTCGTCGTCAACCGCATCCTCAACTCCGGCGTCGGAGAGGTCTGGCGCGAGCAGGAGGAGAAGGGTCTCTCGATTAAGAAGATCGATGAGGCGATCGCGGGCGCGAACGTAACCCCGATGGGGCCGTTCTTCCTGATCGACATGCTCGGCCTCGACACGGTCCTGCACGTCGCCGAGTACCTGAACGAGTCCTACGGAGATCGCTTCTACGTCCATAGGGGGATGCAGAAGCTGGTGGCCGATGGAAAGCTCGGAGCCAAGTCGGGCGGCGACGGCTTCTACTCGAACGGCGAGCCCAACATCGAGGGCGATGCCGAGCCCGACGGGGAGGAGCTCGCCGACCTACTCATGCTGAAGACGTTCAAGGAGGCCTGCAGCGTCCTCGAGGAGGGCATCTGCACGGTGCGCGAGATCGACCTCGGCATGATGGCCGGCGCCGGTCTCGACCCGCGCCGCGGGCTCTTCCCGCCCTTCTGGAAGGCTGACCTCGAGGGGCTCGACACCATCCTCGAGAGGATGGAGAAATACGAGGAGTCCCATGGCGAGCGTTTCGCGCCGCCCAGGATCCTGAAGCGCCTCGTCGCCCAGGGCCGCCTCGGCTTGAAGTCCGGCCAGGGGTTCTACTCCTACCCGCAGACCGATGCCGAGGGCACTGTGAAGCTCGAGAAGCGCGGCGAGGTCGCGATCGCCTGGCTCGCCAACCCGCCGATGAACGCCATCTCGCCGCAGGTCATTCAGGACCTCGGGAAGGTCTGGGAGGAGGTCAAGGCCGACGATGAGCTGAAGGCGATGGTCGTCTACAGCTCCCTGCCCGTCGTCTTCTCCGCGGGCGCCGACATCAAGGCGTTCACGAGCATGGACGAGGCAGGCGGCGCGGAGCTGATCAACACGGGCCACGCTCTGCTGCGCGATCTGGGACAGAGCCGCGTCTCCACCGTCGCCGCCGTCAACGCGATCGCGTACGGCGGCGGCTGCGAGCTGTCGATGGCGTGTGACTTCCGGATCGCCGCGCAGTCGGCCGTTTTCGGACAGCCGGAGATCAACCTGGGGATCATCCCCGGCTTCGGAGGCACCCAGCGGCTGCCACGGCTGGTCGGCCCGTCCAAGGCGCTGGAGATGAACCTGACCGGCGACGCGGTGCTTGCGCCCGAGGCCTCCAATTGGGGCCTCGCGGACGCGCTCGTTCCGGACGAGGAGCTGTTCGACACCGCGCTCGCCTGGGCCAAGAAGCTTGCCGGCCAGGCGCCGCTCGCCGTCGAGCAGATCAAGCGGGTCTCCAACAAGGCCGACCTGGACGATGGGATCGAGGCCGAGAAGCAGGGCTTCGGAACCGCGTTCCTCTCGGAGGACGGCAAGGAGGGGATCTCCGCCTTCCTCCAGAAGCGCAGCGCCAAGTGGCAGGGCAAGTAGCAACCGACAAAGCCCAGCGCCTCGCTGAGCTGATCAGGGACTCCAGCTGTACCGTCGCCCTGACGGGCGCGGGGATCTCTGTGCCCTCAGGGATTCCGGATTTCCGCACGCCGGGAACGGGGATCTGGGAGAAGGTCGACCCGATGGAGGTCGCCCACATTGACGCCTTCGAATGCGATCCAACGCGTTTCTGGGGCTTCTACCGGCAGCGCCTGCAGATGCTCGGAAGCAAGCAGCCCAACGGCGCGCACGAGGTCTTGGTGGAGCTCGAGCGTCGCGGCCTGCTTGAGGCGGTCATCACGCAGAACATCGACACGCTCCACTCAAGGGCCGGCTCGGAGAGTGTGATCGAGGTTCACGGCTCAATCCGTACGGCGAGCTGCCGGCTCTGTGCCGCCGAGTACCCCAGGGAGGAGGTCGAGGCCCTGTTCGGCGATTCCGGCGCCGCGATCTGCCGCCATTGCGGCGGCCACGTGAAGCCCGACGTCGTCCTCTTCGGCGAGCTGCTTCCGGCCGACGCGATGTCCCAGGCCGAGTCGCTCGCCGGCCGCGCCGACCTGATGCTCTGCGTCGGCTCGTCGCTCGAGGTCTATCCGGTCGCCGGCCTGCCCTCCGTGACCATCAGACGGGGCGGCCGGATCGCGGTGATCACGATGGGCCCGACCCCCTTCGATTCGGACGCCGCCGTTCGAATGGAAGGCGACGTCGTGGCGGATCTCGAGGCCGTGCTCGACGCGTTGGATCGCAAGTAGTTCCGTAGCAGATAGTTTCTTCCGAGACCTACGGTGCTACGGTTACTCCGATGGTTGTAGCAACGACCCAAGCCGAAGGCGAAGATCGCCAGTCACTCGACGAGTGTCCCGAGTGCCTCGCGGGCAACCTCGGCTGGCTGCTCACCCAGGCGCACTTCAATCTCGTCAGTGAGGTTGCAGCCGGCCTCGAGCCCCTCGGCGTATCGAATCGCGGCTATCACGTGCTGGCCACGGCCCGAACCGGAGAGTTCACCCAGAAGGAGCTCGCCGAGCGGATCGGGCTCGACAAGACGACGATGGTCGTGACGGTCGACGAGCTGGAGGAGAAGGGCCTCGCCGAGCGCAAGCCGTCGAGCACCGACCGGCGAGCGCGGGTCATCTCTGTGACCAAGGCAGGCGAGCGCACGGTCGCCCAGGGCCAGAGGATCATCGACCGGATCCAGGGCGACGTTCTCGAGACATTGCCCGCCAGGGAGCGAAAGGTCTTCCTCGAGGCCCTCGGCTCTCTCGTCAAGGACCGACTCTCCGAGCCCGCAGACGACTCTCCGCCGCTCCGGCGCCGCGAGCCCCGGCACTAGCGGACCTCACAGCTGGCGACCCTCGCCCGTTTGACCCCCGAGATCGAGTCGTGCACCGGCGTCCCGATGTGTGATTGAGCGCACATTAGATCATCACAAGATGATCTGGTACAAAACTATCTGCTACGGTCTGCCGACGAACGCTGCAAGAGACCGGAGGGGGACTCCATGACAGAGATCACCGCCATCAACGAGAGAGAAGTAACGAAGCCGGTGCAGAGCGACCGCTCCCGCTGGATCGCCCTGGTGGTCCTCTGCGTCGGGATGCTGATGATCGTCCTCGACCAGACGATCGTGAACGTCGCGCTGCCCTCGATCAAGGACGACCTCGGGCTTCTCGCAGTCGACGCTCGCCTGGGTCGTCAACGCCTACCTGATCACCTTCGGCGGCCTGCTGCTTGCTCGCCGGCCGCCTCGGCGACCTGATCGGGCGGAAGACGGTCTTCATGGCCGGCCTCGCCCTGTTCACGGCCGCCTCGGCACTCTGCGGGATCGCGCAGAGCCAGGAGATGCTGGTCGGCGCCCGCTTCCTGCAGGGCATCGGCGGCGCGACGACCTCGGCCGTCATCCTCGGGCATGATCGTGACGATGTTCCCGGAGCCGCGGGATCAGGCGAAGGCGATCGGCGTCTACAGCTTCGTCGCCGCGGCCGGCGCCTCCATCGGCCTGCTGCTCGGCGGCGTGCTCACCCAGGCCCTGAGCTGGCACTGGATCTTCTTCGTCAACCTTCCGATCGGCGCGGTCACGGCTCTCGCCGCGACTCGTCTGGTCGAGAGCGACGAGGGGATCGGCCTGCGGCAGGGCGCCGACGCGATCGGCGCGATCCTGATCACCGCGGCGCTGATGCTCGGCGTCTACACGATCGTCAAGCCGGCGGCCGACGACGGCTGGGGCGCTCCCATCACGCTCGGGCTCGGCGCCGCGTCGCTGGCGCTGCTGGCCGGCGTTCATCGCGCGCGAGGCGACCGCGCGCACGCCGCTGGTCCCGCTGCGCATCTTCCGGAATCGGAACGTCTCCGGCGCCAACGCGATCCAGGCGCTGTTCGTCGCCGGGATGTTCGGCATGTTCTTCCTGGGCAGCCTCTACATGGAGCGGGTGCTCGGCTACGACCCGCTCGAGATCGGGCTGGCGTTCCTCCCCGTCGCCCTCGCGATCGGGATCCTCTCGCTGGGATTCTCGGAGAGGCTGGTGATGCGCTTCGGGGCCAAGCCGACCCTGCTGGTCGGACTGGTGCTGATCGTCGGCGGGCCTGGTCCTGTTCGCGCTCTCGCCGGTCCACTCGAGCTACCTCGGTGACCTGCTGGCGCCGATGTTGCTGCTCGGCGTCGGGGCGGGTCTGTCGTTCCCGTCGCTGATGGGCCTGGCGATGTCGAGCGCGACGGCTGAGGACTCGGGGCTGGCATCTGGCCTGGTCAACACCTCGCTGCAGGTCGGCGGGGCGCTGGGGCTGGCCGTGCTGGCGACCCTCTCCTCGACCCGTACCGACAACCTGCTGGCGAGCGGCAGCTCCCCCGACGCCGCCCTGACCAGTGGCTTCCATCTCGCCTTCTGGATCGGCGCTGGCCTGGTGACCGCCGCGATCGCGGTCGCAACGCTGGTGCTTCGTTCCCGGCCGGCCCTCGCCGAGGCGGAGGCCGTCGAAGGTGCCGAAGGCGAACTCGAGGTCGAGGGCGAGCCCGCCCTCTGGGAAGCGGCCTAGACCTCGGATCCTGAGTCAGCTCTCGAGGCGCTCCCTGAGCGCCTCGAGCTGCTGGCGGATCTGCTTGCTTCGCTCGGTGGGCCGCTCCTCGAGCGCGGCCGTTGCCGCGCGCAGCCCGTAGATGCGCTTCGTCGGTGCGGCCCTGCTGGGCGTCGAGCCGCGCTCGCAGGAGCAGCGTCTCGGCCGGATGGACCTCGTCGCGGCCGGCGAGCACGGCCGCCACCCGGGACTGCGGCTCGACGTCGTCGAGCCGGCCGCGCCGGGGCCGCGGGACCTCCTTGGCCTCGGTCCAGCGTCCCTCGGCGAGCTCGTCGCCGCTCCCGTGCCCGACCCGGATGGCGAGCGCCCGGCTCGCCCCGACCTCCTGCACCAGCGGATCCTCGGCAGCGGCGCGGAGCGCGGTGAGTGCTCGATTCAGCGATCCGCGTCGCGCGCCTCACCTCCTCGGCCCCTCGCTCGCGATCGCTCGATGATCTGCCTGAGCCACGCGGATCCATCCTCCGGGCCGGCGAAGGTCTCGCCGGTGATCGTCACCCGCGTCACCGGGACCTCACCCGGCGTCATCAGGTTCGACGGGCCGAAGCCGCCGACCACCTCGGCGCTTGGGCCGCGGCGCCCCGAGCTCCTGCACGATCAGGACCCGCTCGACGTCGCTCCTCTCGAACCAGGTAGCGGCCCTCCGGCAGGCCGATCGCCCGGCCAGCTCCAGCTGGACGAAGGCGGCTCGCGTTATCGCAGGCTTGGGCGTGGGCCCGGGCGCCCCGGCTAGTCGCCGGTGGCGTTGCCGCCCTTCGCCGGCAGGGCGGCGGCGGACGGCTTGGACGGGACCTTCGGGTTCTGGATCTGCCCGAGGCGCTGGATCAGTCGCTGCCACTGCTCGGGCTTGAGGATCTGACCGAGCTGCTTGATCGAGCTGCCCGAGGTCGTGAACGTGTAGCCGACGTGGATGTGGTTCCAGTGGTCGGGCAGGATGAAGGTCGGCGGACCGAGGTCCATCAGGGAGATGATCTGGGCGGGCCGCATCGTCCCCTGCAGCTGCAGGAGGTCCTTGATCACGGCCTCGGTGATCGTGCCCGGCCCCTGGTGCCCGGCTATCGGGATTCCGTTGACCGCGGCGATGTCGACCGCCGAGCCGTAGGAGTGCGCCGAGACGTTGCCCGAGGCGGTCAGGTAGGAGTGGCCGCACTTCAGCGAGGTGATCGTCAGGTGGTAGCCCTTGGCGACCAGGTACTCCATCACCGCGAGCACGCGGCGGTCGATCTGGCCGGTCTGGATGTCGTTGCGCCCGCAGGCGTAGATGGAGAGCGCCGGGTCGTTCAGCACTCGCTGCTCGAGTGCTGCCTTCGACATCAGCAGGACCTGGCCGACGGTCGGGTTGTCGGTGAAGGGGTTCTTGTCGGCGGCGCGGTAGATCGCGGTCGTCTCGAGCAGCTTCCAGCCGTCGAGGATCGGCTTCGGGTCGATCGTCGGGGCGCCGCGGCCGGCGGGCCGGATCGCGAAGTTGAGGTGCGGCGGCTCGGCGTCGGTCTTGCCGACACGTCCGATCACGGTGCCGCCGGTCACCTTGGAGCCGACCTTGAGCGGCTTCAGCACCATCGTGTTGGAGTCGAACTGCAGGCTGTTCGAGAAGGCCGACTTGAAGGTCTCGTAGCCGGGCACGCTGCGGCCGAGCAGCTGGTCGAGCTGGCCGCCGATGCCCGGGTTGCCCGCGTTGCCCGAGCGCTGCGGCAGGGCGAAGAGCCGCTGGCGGCCGTTCTCCGAGTTGGCCGGCGCGCTCTTGGCGCGCCGGCTGACTTGGCCGCCTTCGCGTGCGCCCTTCGCCGGAGTTGTCGCCCGCGGTCGCCGGGGTGGTCGGGGCCGAGTCCTTGTTCGGGGGTCTCGAGCTTGAAGTCCTTGGAGGAGAGGTGCTGGGAGCGCGGCACCGGGTGGCTCTGCTCGATCGAGCCCAGCTGCGCGTAGGTGTACTGGTTGCCGTAGGCGTCCTGGAGGACGATGTAGCGGCCGAGCTTGGCGTTGTTGACCCGATCTTCTTGATGACGCCGTCGTTGACCGCCACCACCGGGAGCGTTAAGGCTCGAGTAGATGTTGATGCTTCGGCGGTCGGCGTCTGAGCTGATCACGTCGGCGGCGTTGCCCGCAGCCTTGCGCTGGGTGGTCGAGCGGGCCAGCGCGGCGGCGTCGTTGATGTCGTCGGCATAGCGGGCGTCGGCGGCGACCGGGAAGTGGGCGCCCTCGGTGAGCCCGGTGAGCGAGCCGACCAGGGCGTCGGGGAGCTTGCCGTACTGGTTGGCATAGAGCAGGACCTCGTCCACGTACCAGTCGGCGTGGTTGTAGGCGAAGATCGCCTGGCGGATGTTCTTGTCGCCGCCGGCGGCGCGCAGGTACCGCGCCGCGGCGCAGATCGCATCGACTGGGTTGTAGGGGTCCTTCGTCCGTCGTTGTTGGCGTCGACCCCGTAGGCCGCCCAGGTCGAGGGAATGAACTGCATCCAGCCCTCGGCGCCGGCGGAGGAGACGTTCAGGTTGGTGCCGAAGGCGGTCTCGATCTTGTTGATGCCGGCGAGCACCTGCCAGGGGATCCCGTACTCGGTGCCGCAGGACTGGTAGATCGGGAGCAGGAACGGCGGGATCTCGAAGGAGTCGATGACGAAGTTGGGAACGCCGATCGGGGCGGGGCCGAAGGTGCGCGACGGTCAGGCCCGGGTTGGTGTTGGCGGGGGAGCCGTCGGGGTTGCGGAGGGTCGGCTGCTCGATCTTCTGCTTCTCGGCCTTCGCGACCTGCTTGGCGCCCTGGCCCTTCTTGGCCTGCTTGCCGAAGAGACCCGGGGACTTGGCGGCCGTGGTCTTCTTGCCGGCCTTGCCGCTGGTGGTCGTCGTCGTGGCGCTGCCGGAGCCGCCGCCACTGCCGGTCGTCGTCGTGGTGCTGCCAGAGCCGCCGCTGCCACCGCTTCCGGTCGTCGTCGTGCTGCCACCGGAGCCGCCCGAGGTCGGGGCGTTGTACTCGGAGGTATCGAGGGGGCCGCTGCATCCCGGGTCGGCGAGATCGACCAGGCCGTCGCCATCGTCGTCGCTCAGGTTGGAGCAGGCCGGGCAGGACTGTGACCGTGGGGGTGCTGACCTGTGCGCCGCCGACCGTGATCGAGGTGGCGGTCCCCGCAGCCACAATCGCCAGGGCTGCGCCTAGGGCGATGGTTACGAGAAGCTTTCTGGTCATTTGGCTAGCCGTTCCTGGCCCGCGAAACCCTGGGTCTGCCGGTCGCGACCTCCCCGCACCCGCAGGCACGGCGGACGCTACTGATTCGCCTGTGGCTTTGCAACGGGGAACCTTCGCACGTAACGCGCCTGTAACGCGAGCATAGTTGACTGAAACGGTAAACAATGTAGGGGACTCATGCGTATCCAAAGAACGCCGCGGGACCCCATTCGTCGCGGTACCGTGCGTGTGAACGATATGGATGAGGGCGGCGGCGTAGATAGACGGGAGCGGACGCGAAGCGGAGCAGCCGGCGAGGGAAGGAGCGACAGGATCCCCTCTCGAGGGGAGAGCGCGCTGGGAGAACTCGCCCAGTTGCTGGTCGACAATCCGTGGACCAATCAGGCGCTCCAGGTCGCCTTCGGGGCGCGCGAGCGGGCCCGCAGGCCGGCGCCGAGGCGATCCGCAACCTGAACCTGCCGACCGGCAACGACGTCGACCGCCTCGCCAGGCGCCTGCGGTCGGTCTCCGAGCGCCTCGAGGCCGTCGAGGACACCCTCGACCAGCTTGACCGGGAGCTCGCAGAGCTGCGCCGAGAGCGAGCGCCCTCGCCGCCCGGACCCTCGACTCAGGGTTGAGCCTCGAGCGCGGCGGCCGCCAGCGCTCCCATGCGTTCGGCCGCGCCCGCGAGCTCTTCGTCTCCGATCCGCTGTCGCTCCCCGTTTCGGAACGTGTCCGAGACGGCCAGGATGCAGGCGGTGGCGATCCCGAGGCGGTCGCCCAGGGTGAAGATCGTCGCCGCCTCCATCTCGACCGCGACCGCACCGTGACGGCGCCAACCGTCTGGCGCGTCCGCGGGGCGCCCCCTGGGCCGGGTCGCGGTCGTAGAAGAGATCGGTCGTGACGATCGCGTGACGGCGAGACGCCAGGGCGAAGCCCCGCGGCGAGGGCGGCGGTCAGCCCCGGGTCCGGTTCGGCGATCTCGCCGGCGCCAAGCGCCCGGCTCGCGCCATCCTCCGCGAGGGCTTCGGCGGCGACCACCAGCTCGCCGTGCTCGAGCTCCGGATCGAGCGCGCCGCAGGTGCCGACTCGGATCGCGCGTCGCACGCCGAGCTCCGCCGAGCTCGTGCAGGACGATCGCCGCGCTCGGCCCTCCCATGCCGGTGGACTGGATGCTGAGTGGCCGGCCCTCGCGGGTCTCCCCCGTGTAGCCCCAGAGCCCGCGGGCGTGGTTGCTCATCCTCGGCTCGGTCAGCAGCTGCTGGGCGAGAGCCAGCGCCCGGCCGGGGTCGCCGGGGAGGAGGGCGTCCGGGGCGTAGTCGGTGCTCGGCCTCAGGTGGTTCGGCACGGGGCGAGCATATGCCGGGATGCGCGGATAGGCTGCCCTGCGAGCGACATGGTCAAGGTCCCCGTTCCCGAGAGGCCCTCCGAGGCCCTGCGATCCGCAATCGAGCGGACCTTCGAGGCGACCGCGGGATCGGCGGCGAGCACGCGCGACCGCGCCGTGGAGCTGCTCGACGAGGTTGCGAAGCGCGGTCGGGACGTCCGAGGGCAATTCGGCAAGCTCGAGACCTCGGTTCGGCGCAAGGGAAAGGGTTGACCTCAGGTTGAGGGTCAGATGCCGGGCGAAGAGCTGACAAAGAAGGAGCTCAAGCAGATCCTCGACACGGTCCTCCATCAGATCGATGACGATCCCGACGATGGGCCCCGGCTGCGTGCGGCCGCTGCGCCGCTTCGCATCGAGTTCCCGGACCTGAAGCTGGTGGTCAACGTCTCACGCGACGAGCGCGCCCGGCACTGTTTGCGCTGGGATTTCTCGAGCCGCTCCAAGGTTCATCCCAAGCTCCGGCTCAGCATGGAGTCGGCGGTCGCCAACAGGGTCTTCCAGGGCCGGGAGAACCCCGCGATTGCGATCGCCCGGGGCCGGCTCCGCACCAGCGTCGAGGACGCCGGGGCTGCCCTGCGCTTCTTCCCGGCCGCGAAGCCTCTCTTCTCCCGCTACCGCGAGCTCGTCGCGGAGAAGTACCCGCACCTAACGGTCGACTAGGCGCAGATCAGGCGGCATTGACTTGGCAGGGCATCGGCGTAAGCTCAACGCGATCGGAACAATCTGGGCCGGAAGCGGGTCCGCGGTCCGCAGGTCCCCCGGCGACTGGGATCAGCGACAGGACTCCGCGAGGCGTGCGAGCGCCGCTGGCCGACGAAGCGGGCCCAAAGCCCGCAGGCGACGGGGTCCTGGGGCCCCGTCGCTTCGTCCGGGGTGCTCCAGACGTGTGAACGGCAGAGGTTCCGCTTGAGCCTCCCCCACCGGGACGATCAGGAGAAGTCCATCTCGCTCGCCGAGGCGAGCAGGATCGCCGGCGTCTCGCCCTCGACCCTGAAGCGATGGGCGGACGAGGGCCTCGTCCCGATCGACGACGGGCGCTGGACGCCCGCATCGGCGGCGCAGGCCCGGGTGATCCGCCGGATGAGGGAGCGCGGCTACTCCGTCGACGCGGTCCGAGAGGCGGCCCGAGGCGGCCGGCTCGCCTTCGGCTACGCCGAGGACCTCTTCCAGGTCCCAGAGGGCCAGTACACCCGGGATCAGGCCGCCGAGCTGACGGGGCTCGAGCCCGAGTTGATCGAGAGGCTGATGACGCTGCTCGGCACCCCGATGGGCGCGGAGGGGATGCTCAACGAGGACGACCTGCGGGCGATGCGGCACTTCGCAAACGTCCTGCAATCGGGGTTCCCACTCGTCGCCTTTCTCCAGCTCGTCCGGGTCTACGCCCAGTCCATTCGCCGGGTCGCGGACGCCGAGGTACGCCTCTTCCATCTCTACATCCATGAGCCCCTCATGCAGGAGGAGGTTCCGCCGCTCGAGATCGCGGAGGAGATGGGTGAACTGGCGGCTGACCTGCTCCCGGTCACCGGCCCGCTGATGGAGTACATGCACAACCGCTACCTGCGCTTCTACATCGAGCAGGACGTGGTCGGCCACATGGAGGCCGACATCGGCGGCGCGGGCCGCGGCCTGGCGCGGGTCTCGATGACCTTCTGCTTCGTCGATCTGACCGGCTTCACCCGGTACACGGAGGAGGAGGGGGACGAGGAGGCCCTCGACATGATCGAGAGGTTCGTCGACACGGTCGAGGCGACGCTGCCCTCCGAGGCGACCCTCGTGAAGACGATCGGCGACGAGGTGATGGTGGTCTCGCCCGAGCCGGCGACGCTGACCGAGTGGGCGGTCGGCTTCCTCGCTCTCTTTCAGGAGCGGCCACAGCCCCGGGTCGGCATCCACAACGGCGCCGCCGTCTTCCGCGACGGGGACTACTTCGGAGGAGACGTCAATCTCGCCCACCGCGTCGTCTCACGCGCGCTCGGCGGGGAGGTCCTAGTCACCGAGGCCGTGGTGGAGGGGATCGGCGACTCCGAGTTCCTGCGTTTCGAGGCGATCGGCGAGGTCGTGCTCAAGGGGTTCCCCGAGCCGATCTCTCTCCATATCGCCCGGCCGGCGATGGACTGACCGCCAAACGGTTGCTCCTCGGCTTTCGCCTCGGAGCACCATCGCATCTAGCGGTGGCGCTTCCGCGCCTTTCGCGCCTTGCCCCTGCGCTTGCCCTTCCTGGCCTTGCCGAAGTTGCGGTAGCCGTACTCGCTCGAGACGGTGACGCCGGTCAGGTCGCTCCTGCTCAGCGGTGTCCCGTCGACGGCGGCGATCCCGATTTCCCGGAAGGTCGGCCTGAGCAGGTTCTCGCGATGCGGCGGACTGTTCATCCAGGAGGTGACCAGTGATTGCGGAGTGCTCAGCGGCCCGGTGCCCCAGACGAGGTTCTCGCCGACCTCCCAGCTGCGGGTGCCCTGCATGTAGCCGGTCGCCTGGATCCGGTCGATGAAGGTGAGGCCCGTGGGCGAGGTGTGCTCGAAGTACCCCTGGTCGATCATCTCGTTGGAGTGGCTGAGCGCCGCCCTGCGCAGGTCTGCGTTGGGGGTGACCGGCTGCAGGCCGTACGAGGTGCGTTCCTCATTGACCAGGCAGCCGATGGAGCTCTCCATCTGGCTCTGGCTGAGGCCGGTGACCTGTGAGTTGACCGGGCCGCAGTCGGCGGCGGACGCTGAGGCCCCGGTGACGAGCATCCAGCTCGCCACGAGGCCAATGACCGCAAGGATCGTCCTTGATCCCGACACATGCTCTGCATCGAGCGCTCGGCGGCTCGCTCAACGCGGTGTCCGGTTTCTCAGCCGGGCGTCCTTTAGCCCGGACCCCGCTCGCTTGGCCCTTCGGACGTTGTGAGAATTCCGTAGAAGCCAGGTTCCTACTATTCGGTCATGGCGGAGGCGAAGCCGCTCGCGGTGCTCGGCCGGACAGTGCGGGAGAGCGGACTGGTCGCTCCCGGCACCCGCGGGGTGGTCCTCGTCTCCGGGGGAGCCGACTCCGCTGCAGCGGCCGCCGGCCTCGTCGAGACGCTCGGCGCTGACGGGCTCATCGGCCTCCATCTGAACTACGGCCTGCGGCCGGACTCGGACCGCGACCAGGAGACCTGTCGAGAGCTGTGCACGATGCTCGGTATCGAGTTGGAGGTGGAACGGGCGGAACTCGGCGCCGGCAACGTCCAGGCCGAGGCTCGTGAGAGGCGCTACGCAGCCGCCGAGCGGCTGCGGCGCGCGCGGGGACTCGACTGGATCGCGACGGGTCACACGCGGACCGACCTGGCCGAGACGGTGCTCTACCGGTTGGCGACCTCCCCCGGCCGTCGCGCGCTGTTGGGGCTCCGGTCTCGCCGGGGTGCGATCGTCCGCCCGATCATCGGACTCGACCGGGATCGAACGCGGCGGCTCGCGACCGAGGCTGGACTTCCGTTTCGCGACGACCCGACCAACGCCGAATCCCTATATGCGCGCAACAGGATCCGTAACGAGGTCCTGCCGGTGCTCCGCGAGATCGGCCCCGGGGCGGACGCGACGATCGCGGAGACGCAGGCCGAGCTGGCCGAGGAGGCGGAGACCCTGGACCGGGTGGCCGCCGAGGCGCTCGCCGCCTCAGGTGCCGAGGCGGCGGGTGTCATCGGCCGAGACGCGCTCGCGGAGATGGATCCGGCGATCCGGCGGCTGGTGCTGCGCCGGCTCGCGGAGGGGGCCGCGGGTGCCCAGGTGCCGCTCGGCCGGTCGAGGGCGGCGGAGATCTGGAGGCTGGCCAACGAGCCAGAGGGCGGCGTGATGGAGCTGGGAGGCGGGGTGGAGGCCCGCGCCGAGCACGGACACGTGCGCTTCGCCTCGGGACCGGACGCGGAGCCGGCGGAGGCGACCCTGGTCGTTCCCGGCGTCTGCCGCTTCGGCTCCTGGGAGGTTCGCGCCGAGCTGGTGGCCGGCGTGCGCGCGGCCGAGGGCCCCGACCTCGCGGTGCTCGACCCCGCGGCGCTCGGCGGCTCTGTCACCGTGCGAGGGTGGCGGGAGGGCGACCGCGATTCGGCCGCTCGGCCTCGGGGGTAGCAAGTCCCTCCAGGATCTCTTCACCGACCGCAAGGTGCCGCGCTCGCTCCGCCACGCGCTGCCCGTCGTCGCCTCACAGGGGCGGATCGCATGGATCGCAGGCGTGGCGGTGTCCGAGGAGTTCGCCGCCAGCTCCGACGCCGCGGAGTCCGCGGTCCTGAGTGCGACCCAGACAGCTCCATAGACTGCCGCCGCGTGGGAGCAGACGACGCGATCGGCGAGGTGCTCGTTCCCGAGGAGGACCTTCAGCGCCGCGTGGCCGAACTCGGGGCGGAGGTGAGCAGCGACTACGAGGGTCGCAGGCCACTGCTCGTCGCGATCCTGAAGGGCGCGGTCCCCTTCCTCGCCGATCTGATGCGCCACCTGACCATCGACTGCGAGCTCGACTTCATGGCGGTGTCCAGCTACGGCTCCTCGACCGATTCATCGGGCGTGGTCCGGATCCTCAAGGACCTGGACGCGCCGATCGCCGACCGGGACGTGCTGATCGTCGAGGACATCATCGACTCAGGCCTCACCCTCCACTACCTGCTGCGCAACCTCGAGGCGCGGGGGCCGAGGTCGGTGGAGGTGTGCGCACTGCTCACCAAGCCGGAGCGGCGGCGGGTCGACCTGCCGGTCCGCTACGTCGGCTTCGAGATCCCGAACCGATTTGCGATCGGGTACGGCCTCGATTACGGCGAGCGCTTCCGGAACCTCTCCTACGTCGCTTCACTGCGGGAAAATCCTCAAGGCGGCTAAATGAACGCTGGTACCCTCGCCTTAGATCCGGGACCGCAAAACGCGCGTAACCCCCGGGCAGAGGGCCCATCACAGTGAGACGTTTCTTTCGCAGCGCTGCCTTTCCGATTCTGATCGTCGTCGTGCTGGCGTTTTTCGCCCAGCGCCTGATCAGTCCGGGCTCGAGCCATGAGACGCCCGACTACAACACCTTCGTCCAGCGGGTGAACAGCAACCAGATCGAGTCGGTCACCTGGAACACGAAGGACAACTCGCTCAACGTCAAGCAGAACGACGGCACGAGCTATGACGAGGCCTATCCCGACTCCGACGCCGCCCAGGCTCAGCTGCTCAACACCCTCCAGCAGCACAACGTCAAGACCGAGATCAAGGGCAAGGGCGGCTCCAGCCTCCTCTCGCTCCTCACCTACATCCTGCCCTTCCTCCTCTTCTTCGCCTTCTGGATCTTCCTGATGAATCAGATGCAGGGGGGCGGCTCGCGAGTGATGAGCTTCGGCAAGTCGCGCGCCAAGCGGATGTCGGTCGACGCGCCGAAGATCACCTTCCGCGACGTCGCCGGAGCCGACGAGGCCGTTCAGGAGCTCCATGAGATCAAGGAGTTCCTCGAGAACCCGAAGAAGTTCCAGGCGCTCGGCGCACGCATCCCGAAGGGCGTCCTGCTCTACGGACCGCCGGGGACCGGCAAGACGCTGCTCGCCCGGGCCGTCGCCGGTGAGGCCGGGGTGCCGTTCTTCTCGATCTCCGGCTCCGACTTCGTCGAGATGTTCGTCGGCGTCGGCGCGTCGCGCGTCCGCGACCTCTTCGAGCAGGCGAAGCAGAACTCCCCCTGCATCATCTTCATGGACGAGATCGACGCTGTCGGCCGCCACCGCGGCGCCGGCATGGGCGGCGGTCACGACGAGCGCGAGCAGACTCTCAACCAGCTGCTCGTCGAGATGGACGGCTTCGAGATGAAGGACAACATCATCCTGATCGCCGCCACCAACCGCCCGGACATCCTCGACCCGGCCCTGCTGCGGCCCGGTCGCTTCGACCGCCAGATCGTCGTCGACCGTCCCGACCGCAAGGGCCGCAAGCAGATCCTCGAGGTGCACACCCGCGGCAAGCCGCTCGCCCAGAACATCGACCTCGACGCACTCGCCGGTCAGACCCCCGGCTTCACCGGCGCGGACCTCGCCAACCTGATCAACGAGGCTGCGCTTCTTACGGCCCGCTCGAGCAAGCGCGAGATCACGATGATCGAGCTCGAGGAGGGGATCATGCGCGTGATCGCCGGCCCGGAGAAGAAGAGCCGGGTCATGTCCGAGAAGGAGCGCCTGGTCACCGCCTACCACGAACTCGGGCACGCGATCGTCGGCCATCTCCTGCCCAACTCAGACCCGGTTCACAAGGTTTCGATCATCAGCCGCGGCCAGGCGCTCGGCTACACGATCTCCCTGCCGACCGAGGACAAGTTCCTCACCACCCGCGCGGAGCTCAACGACACGATGGCGATGACCCTCGGCGGGCGTGCCGCCGAGGAGATCGTCTTCGGCGAGATCACGACCGGCGCCTCGAACGACCTCGAGAAGGTCACCGAGACCGCCAAGCAGATGGTGATGCGCTTCGGGATGTCGGAGCGGCTCGGCCCGCAGGGTCTTCGGCCACGATCGCTCGCAGCCCTTCCTGGGCCGCGAGTTCTCGGCGGAGCCCGACTACTCCGACGAGGTCGCCCGCGAGATCGACGACGAGGTCCGCCGGATGGTCGAGGATGCGCACCAGACCTCGAAGGACATCCTCTCCGAGCACCGCGACCAGCTCGACACGATCTCACGGATCCTGCTCGAGCGCGAGACGATCGAGGCAGACGAGTTCATCGCTCTGCTCGAGGGCAAGCCAGAGGACGAGATCTTCTCCGAGGAGGAGGAGGCCAAGCCGCCGGAGGCTCCCCCGGTCGAGGAGAAGGGCACCGCCCGCGAGGGCCCCAAGCCGCGTCCACGCCCGCGTCCAGGTCTCGCTGGCGGCGGTGCGGCCGAGATGCGCGCGAACGAGTCGTAGCCGGCAAAGCGCCATCCGCGCGAGTACCGGCCGGGATACTCCGGCTATGAGGTTCGTCGCGCTGGCAGTCGGGATGGCTGCCCTCATTGCCGGTTGTGGCGGCGGCTCCGGGGCCAGCCAGAACGACAAGGACAAGGCCGTCGCAGAGGCCAAGGCCTCCTTTCAGAAGGCTCAGTCGCAGGGTCAGAACCTGAGCGCCGGGCCCTGCGTGGCCCAGCGGCTTCCGGGCCTGCCCGACTGGGCCGCCGACATCGCACACGACCCGCGGCAGCCGGTCGACGATCGGCCGGCGAACCAGTGCCAGAGCTATCGCGACGGGCAGACGCACCACTTCGTCGAGCTGACGCCGGACGGGCAGCTCATCCGAGCGCAGTAGGGACCAGGTGGAACGGCCGAGGATCATGGGGATCGTCAACGTGACGCCCGACTCGTTCTCCGACGGCGGCGAGTTTCTCGATCCCGAGCTCGCGATCGCACACGGCCGGCAGCTGGGAGGAGGGGGCCGACATCCTCGACGTCGGGGGGAGAGCACGCGCCCCGGGGCCAGGGCCGTGGACGCCGGGGAGGAGCTCGGCAGGGTCATCCCGGTGGTCGAGGCGCTGGCGGGCGACGGGCTGAAGGTCTCCATCGACACCTCAAAAGCCGTGGTCGCTCGGGCGGCACTCGACGCCGGCGCCTCGGTGGTCAACGACGTCACCGCGCTCCGAGCGGATCACGACCTCGCCGGCCTCTGCGCCGAGCGCGATTGCGACGTGGTGCTCATGCACATGCTGGGAGACCCGCGGACGATGCAGGAGAACCCGGTCTACGAGGACGTCGTCGACGACATCAAGGCCTTCCTGGCCGAGCGCATCGAGTTCGCGACGGCGGCCGGGATCGACGGGGAGCGCATCTGGATCGATCCGGGCATCGGCTTCGGCAAGACCGTCGAGCACAACCTCGAGCTCCACCGCCGGCTCGGAGAGCTGACCGAACTGGGTCGGCCGGTCGCCTTCGGCAGCTCGCGCAAGAGCTTCATCGGCAAGCTCACTGGGGCTCCGGTCGACCAGCGGCTCGGCGGAACGATCGCCTCGAACGTGATCGCCTACCGAAACGGCGCGGGCATGCTTCGGGTCCACGACGTCGGGCCGATGCGGGACGCCCTCACCGTCGCCGAGGCGATCGTGCGAGGGGGCTCCGCCAAGGAGCCACCCGATTAATGCTGGACGAACTCGCGGATCAGCGAGTTGACCTCATCGGGACGCTCGTAGGGGACCCAGTGGCCGGCCCCGGGAATGATCTCGACACGCAGTTGAGGAACCCACTCGCTCAATCCCCTGGTCAGTGACGGGAGCAGGGCGGCGTCGTTCTGCCCCCAGATCACCAGCGTTGGGACCCTGACGGATCGTGCGGTGATCCTGGTCGCGTACTCCTCGGGGACCCCGCCGGCTGCGACCTGCTCGCCCATGCGAGCGGCCCGGTAGTAGTTGAGGCCGCCGCGCAGGGCGCCCGGTTGGGCCCAGGCCTCGTGGTAGGCCGCCAGCTCCTCATCGGATAGCTGGGCCCTGCCCCCGCCGATGCGGCGCATGATGTCGTCGATCATCGAGTAGTCGTTGGCGGCGAGCATCTCCTCGGGCTCGGGCGACGGCTTGGAGAGCTCGATCATGTAGTTGACGGCGCTGCGCTGCTTTGGGCTCTCGCTCAGGTCCCTGTTCCAGGTGAACGGCGGCGGCGCGTCGATGATCACCAGACGCTCGAGCATCTCCGGGTATTTGAGGGCGAAGGCCCAGGAGACGATCCCGCCCCAGTCATGGCCCACCAGTGTCGGGGGCGGAATGCCGAGGTGCTCGATCAGTCCCTTGACGTCTCCGAGGAGGTGGCGCATCCGGTAGGCCTCGGGGTCCTCCGGCTTGCAGGAGAGGTTGTAGCCGCGCATGTCCGGCGCGTAGACCGCGTGGTCGTCGCCGAGATCGTCGAGCTGGCGCCGCCACAGGAACCAGAACTGCGGGAAGCCGTGCAGGAAGAGCAGCGGCTTCCCCTCACCGCGGCTGACGTAATGCATCCGGCAGCCCTCGAGGTCGGTGAAGTGGTGTTGGAGCTCGGCCCTCACGAGTGCGACAGCCTTACACGACCCGCTACTTTGGCGGCGGTGGACGAATCCGCACACCCGTCGGTCGAGGTCGAGATCCGGGGCCTCTCCATATACACGCACCACGGCGTCAGCGATGCCGAGCAGGAGGTCGGCCAGCGGCTGGAGTTCGACCTCACCTTCGACGTGCCGGACTGCGACGCCGTGCTCACGGACCGCGTCGATGACACGGTCGACTACTCCGAGGTCTGCGACATCGTCGCCCTCGCCGCCACCGAGAAGAGTTACCGCACTCTCGAGCGTCTCTGCCACGTGGTCGCCGAGCGGCTGATGGAGCGCTTCGACTGCGAGTCGGTTCAGGTGCGCGCGGCGAAGCCCGAGCCGCCAGTGCCCTACCCGGTCCAGGAGGCCGGCGTGGAGATCACCCTGGAGCGGTCCTTGGATCGCGAGCCCGACGACGAGGATGGGGTCTGACCGAGCGGATCGGCTACCTCGGCCTGGGCTCCAATGTCGGCGATCGGGAGTCGCAGCTTGCGCGGGCGATCGAGGACCTGAGAGCTCGCGGTGTGGTCGTCGAGGCGGTCTCGTCGCTCTATGAGACGGAGCCCGTCGGCGAGATCCTCGAGCAGCCTGACTTCCTCAACGCCGCGGTGCGGGTGCGGACGGAGCTCGATCCCGAGGAGCTGCTCGACGTGTGCAAGGCGATCGAGGCCGAGCACGGCCGGGTCTTCGGGGGCCCACGCCACGGCCCGCGGCCGATTGACATCGACCTGCTCCTGCTCGGTGACCTCGAGCTGGGCACGGAGCGGCTCAGGCTCCCGCATCCCCAGGTGACCTCACGGCGGTTCGTCCTGGCGCCCCTGCTGGAGATCGATCCCGGATTGACGCTCCCTGACGGCACCGAGCTGGGCCCGGCTCTCGAGGCGCTTGGGCCCAGACAGCGTGTGAAGCGCCTCGGACCTCTGCCCAGCTAGCGGCTCAGCCCCGCGAGCCACTCCGCCGGGAAGACGGGAGGCGTCCGGCCGGGGAAGTCCGTCACGATCCGCTTCGCCATCTCACCGCAGGGCCTGGCCTCGATGTACGGCCGCAGGTCGTCGAAGGTCATGGCGAGCCGGATGCTCGGTGCGATCTGGTAGTCCGCAGCGTTCGGCTCCCCACCGCCCATGGTGCCCTCGGCGATCCAGCCGTCGATCCGATCGAGGTCCGCCGGCAGCGACGCCAGGTCGGCGCGCACGTTCTCGTCGGTCGCTTCGTTCAGCTTCGCGGCCGCCCAGACGATCGGTCCTCCCGTCTTCACGGCCAGGCCGACGGGGACACCGAGCCGCGCTCCCTCGGAGTAGCTCGCCATCGGCGACCGGTCGCGCTTGAACGCCCACCAGCTGAACCGTCGCGGTTTCTGCTGGAACTCATCACCCCATGCCTCGGCCTCCTCGACCTTGCCGCGTTTCTCGGCGTCGGCGGGGTAAAGGGCGGGTTCGGGCTGGACATGGTCGAGCTCGTGGCCGATCTCGCGCGAGCCCTGGATCTTCCTTCCCTCGAGCTTCAGCGCCGGCACCGTCACTCCCGGGAAGCGCTGGGCACGCAGCACTCCCTTCGAGATCACGGGCATCAGGTCGACCCGCTTGAAGGGGATCCCTTTGCGATGCAGCATCAGCATCGCCGTCCGCGAAGGATGCGACCCAGGGATCACGTAGAGCTTGGCCTCCCCCATGGGGCTCATCCTATTCTCCGCGCATGCTTCTCGCGGTCGACGTCGGCAACACGCAGACGCACCTCGGCGCCTTCGACGGGAAGGAGCTGGTGCGGGACTGGCGGCTGGGCACGGTGCCGAGCGCCACCGCCGACGAGTTGGCGGGGACGATCTCGCGATTGCTCGAGCTCGACGATCTGAGCTTCGAGAGCATCGACGGGGCGATTGTCTCCACCGTGGTGCCCCAGCTCGGTCCCGAGTACGAGCACCTCACCGAGCGATACATGGGCAGGGCCTGCCTGCTGGTCGGCCCGAGCCTCAAGACCGGAATACCGATCCTGGTCGACAACCCGCACGAGCTCGGAGCCGACCGCCTCACCAACGCCGTGGCCGCCCACGCGAAGGTGGACGGGGCCTGCGTGGCGGTCGACTTCGGCACCTCGACCAATTTCGACGTGGTTTCCGGCGCTGGGGAGTACCTCGGCGGCGTGATCGGACCGGGGGTCGAGATCTCGCTGGAGGCGCTCACCTCGCGGACGGCGAAGCTCCCGCGGATCGACCTCTCCGCCCCGGCGGGGCCGATCGGCAAGCACACCCAGGCCGCCATCCAGTCCGGTTTCGCGTACGGCTTCGCGGGGCTGGTCGATGGCATCGACCGGCGCCTCGCCGAGGCGCTGGGCGAGCCCGCCACGTTCATCGCGACGGGCGGGTTGGCGGCGACGATCGCCCCGCACTGCGAGACGATCGATGAGGTCGACCCGCTGCTCACGCTGCGCGGCCTCCGACTGATCTCCGAACGCAACACTTAGACCATGCAGTCTTCGCTCACCTCACCCTTCCGCATCGGCGACGTCGAGGTCGCGAACCGCGTCCTGCTGGCGCCCCTGGCCGGATCGGCAACTGGTTCGTGCGCCTGCAGGCCCGCCGACACGGCGCCGGCCTCGCGGTCTCCGAGATGGTTTCGAGCTTCGGTCTCCACTACCGAAACGAGCGCACGCTGCGTGACCTGCTCAGGCTCCATCCAGAAGAGCATCCGGTCTCGGTCCAGCTCTTCGGGCAGGACCCCGACGTGATGCGCTCGGCAGCGGAGATCGTGGCCGGCGCCGGGCGCGGACATCATCGACATCAACATGGGGTGCCCGGTGAAGAAGGTATGCAAGACGGGTGCGGGCGCGGCGCTCCTCGCCGACCCCGACCTGGCGGTGCGCATCGCAATGGCCGCGCGGGAGGGGGGTGGGCTCCCGGTCACGGTCAAGCTCCGCTCCGGGCTGGCTCGTGGCGGACGCGAGGGATTCGACCTGGCGATCCGGCTGGCGGCGGAGGCCGGGGTCGCGGCGGTCGGGTTCCACCCGCGCTCGGCCGCCACCCAGCACAGGGGGAGCCCCGACTACGCGCTCGCGCGCGAGCTCGTCGAGCGCATCCCGGTGCCTTTGATCATCTCCGGTGGCCTCGACAGCGCCGAGGCAGCACGCCACGCCTACGAGGCCTCCGGGGCGGAGGCAGTGATGATCGCCCGCGGCTCGCTCGGGAATCCTGGATCTTCGAGGAGCTGACGAGCGCCCGTCGCGTTCCCCCGGATCGCGAGGAGGTGGTCGCCGAGCTGCTCTGGGTGATGGACCGCGCCGAGGAGCACCTGGGCCGCGAGCGTGCCGCCCGGTACCTCCGCAAGTTCTATCCCTGGTACCTGGAGCGGCTCGATGCGGACAAGACCACAACGACGTCGTTCCAGGAAAGCGACGACCTCGACGAGGCGCGGTCCCTCGCCGCCGGCCTGGGCGGCTCGCCCATCCCGGCCTAGGGAGGGCACATCCTGAGCGGCCATGGAGCTATGGCGCTGACCAGCCGCGTGGCCGCCTGGCGCGACCGCGGCGGCGACGAGGAGTCCCGGGGCCGCCGCATCCACCTGTTCCGGCGCAACGGCGGCGAGCCGCTCCTGCCCTTCCTCCACGGATTTCCGTCGAGCTCCTACGATCGGCGCCCGTTGCTCGACAGGGAGACCGGGCACGCCGCCCTCGCCCCCGACTTCCTCGGCTTCGGCCTCTCCGAGAAGCCTCGAGACCACACCTACACGCTCCACTGGCAGGCGGACCTGGTCGAGGAGCTCGTCCGCCGCCATGGAGCGGGCAGGGAGGTCTTCATCGTCGCCCATGACATGGGGACCTCCGTCGCCAACGAGCTGATGGCCCGCGACCTCGCCGGCGGCCTCGAGATGGACCTCGTCGGCGGCCTTCTGCTCAATGGCTCGATGATCCAGGGTGCCGCCAGCCCCACCCTCGGACAACGGATCCTGCGGAGTCCCGCGGGGCCGCTCATGTCACGCCTCTCGAGCGAGCGCTTCTTTCGCCAGCAATTCGGATCGATCTTCTCGCCGGGACATCCGCTCACCGACGAGGAGTCCGAGGACCAGTCGTCCCTGATCCGCGCCGGTGGCGGTCGGACCCTGGCCCACAAGACGATCCTCTACATGGAGGAGCGCTTCCGCCACGCGGATCGATGGCACGGGGCCATCCGCGACTGGCGAAAGCCTCTCTCGCTGGCGTGGGGCATGCTCGATCCCGTCGCCACGCCGGCGGTCCTCGACGCCATGCTGGAGCTGCGCCCGGCGGCGTCCGTCACGCGCTTCGACGATCTGGGCCATTACCCGCAGATCGAGGATCCGGACCGCGTGGCGGCGGTTTTGCAAACGACGCTCGATGCCTGAGCGAGGCCCTCGACCACCCGGAGGCCCGGCGCTATACTGGCGCGCTCCGCCCGGACCGTCGTGGCTCCATTCGCGTCGGTGCGGGCTCATTTTTCGCCGTATAGCGGGGCTTTTGTGCGGCGACGAAACCACGAAACCAGAAGGAAGCGAGAGAGTTGGCGCGCGAGACATTGATCACCCCTGAGGGGCTCGAGAAGCTCAAGGAGGAGCTCGAGTACCTGGAGAACGACAAGCGCCGCGAAGTCGCGGACCGCATCAAGCAGGCGCGCGAGTTCGGGGACGATTGCCGAGAACTCCGAGTACGACGACGCCAAGAACGAGCAGGCGATGCTCGAGCAGCGAATCGCCTCCCTCCAGGATCGGCTGCGCAGAGCGGCCGTGATCGACAACAAGCAGCTCGACACGGAGACCGTCGGCGTCGGCGCCATCGTCCACGTCAAGGATCAGAAGTCCGGCAAGTCGCAGAAGTTCCAGATCGTCGGCTCCGCCGAGGCGAACCCGATCGAGCACAAGCTCTCCAACGAGTCGCCGGTCGGCAAGGCTCTGGTCGGGAGCAAGAAGAACGAGGTCGTGACCGTGGAGACGCCGCGCGGCCCCAAGAAGAAGTTCAAGGTCACCAAGATCGAGACCGCTTAGCGGCCACCGGGCCGCCCTCCTTTGGAGCGGAGGCTGAAGGCCGACGCGACTTGTGATGGCCGGCCGCCTGTGGCCGCGACTGATGGCGAAGCCGTACCGGGACTCAGGCTCCGCGTCGTGAACGAGGAGCCGGAGCGCGATCAGTCCGAGCTGCTCGCCGACAGGCGGGCCAAGCTGGAGCGCCTGCGCGAGGCGGGGATCGAGCCGTTCCCGCACGGCTTCCCGGATCGCACGGAGATACGCCGTGGTCCGGGAATCGCACGAGAAGTTCTGGAGGCCGGTGAGGAGACCGATCACCGCTACCGGATCGCGGCAGGCTGATGGCTCGCCGAGGCCACGGCAAGGCCTCGTTCCTCGACCTGCGGGACGGTACCGGCGGCTCCAGGTCCAGGCCCGAGTCGACGGCTCGGCGATGACGCCTACCAGGGCCTGCTCTCGCTGGACATCGGGGACATCGTCGGGATCGAGGGCACCGTCTTCGCCTCGAAGCGAGGCGAGCTCGATCCGGGCGGACGCCTGGGAGCTGCTCTCCAAGAGCCTGCGTCCGCCTCCGGAGAAGTTCCACGGGCTCGAGGACGTCGAGACCCGCTTCGCCGCCGCGAGCTCGACCTGATGTCGAACGAGGAGACCCGCGAGCTCTTCCTGAAGAGGGCCCGCACGATCGCGGAGGTCCGCCGCTGGTTCGACGCCCGAGGCTCGTGGAGGTGGAGACCCCGTGCTCCAGCCTCTCTATGGAGGGGCGCTGGCCCGGCCGTTCACTACCCATCACAACGCGCTCGACCGCGACCTCTATCTGCGGATCGCGACAGAGCTGTATCTGAAGCGGCTCGTCGTCGGAGGGGTCGAGAGGGTCTACGAGCTCGGCAAGGACTTTCGCAACGAGGGGATCTCGCACAAGCACGACCCCGAGTTCACGATGCTCGAGTGGTACGAGGCCTACGCGGACTACAACGACACGGCCACGGAGCTGGAGGGCCTGGTCTCGAGTGTCGCCGAGGAGGTTCTGGGGACCACCAAGCTGGAGCGGGAGGGCGAGACGATCGACCTCACCCCGCCGTGGCACCGGGTCACACTCCGCGACGCCATCAAGGAGAAGACGGGCATCGACGTCCTCGAGCATCCCTCACGAGAGCAGCTCGCGGAGGCGATGGGAAGCGAGCCCGATCCGGAGGAGGGCTGGGGCAAGCTGGTCGACGGCCTGCTCTCCAAGCAGGTCGAGCCGACCCTGATCCAGCCGACCTTCGTCGTCGACTACCCCGTCGAGCTCTCGCCGTTCGCCAAGCGCCACCGCAGCGAGGAGGGCCTGGTGGAGCGCTGGGAGGCCTTCGTCGGCGGGATCGAGATCTCCAATTCCTTCACCGAGCTCAACGATCCCGACGAGCAGCGCCGCCGCTTCGAGGCCCAGGCCGAGGAAACGGCCCGGGGTGACGAGGAGACCCAGCCCTACGACGAGACCTTCATCGAGTCCCTCGAGCAGGGGATGCCGCCAACCGGGGGCGCCGGCCTGGGGATCGACCGGCTGGTGATGATCCTGACCGGGGCGAAGTCGCTGCGGGAAGTCGTGCTCTTCCCGGCGATGCGGAGCTAGGAGGCGGGCTCCTTCTCGGACTCGTCTTGCGTCTTTTCGTCCTGCGCCTCGTGCTCTTCTGAGTCCTCGCCTTCGGAGTCCTCGGCTTCCCCGCATCGCTTCGTCCTCATCCTCGGCTTCCTCTTCGTCTCTCGTCGGCCTCGGCCTCGGCCTCGGCCTCTGCCGTGTCGTCGCTCCCTCCTCCCTCCAGCAGGCGCCGGGTCAGCAGATACCCCCCGATGAAGGGCAGCGAGATCAGCGCGAGCGCCAGGAGCATCGCCGGCCAGGCGATCAGCACGCCGAGACCGGTGCGCGCCCCGTCAGCGCTGGTGACGTGGATCGCCCACCCGATCCAGGCCAGGATCAGGATCGCCGCGCCGACGATTGCGACCAGCAGCCACGGGCTCGAGCGCACGCGACCGGCCAAGCCGTCGTCACCGGTCGCCCACCGCAGCTGGTCCAGAGCTCCCACGGGCGGCAAGCTACCGATCCGGCAGGCGGCGCAGCGTGATCGCTGCGGCGGGTCAGCTGGCGCTCTGTACGGCAACGGGAATACTCGCGAGGGGAGTGGCGGCCGCCACGCCCATTCCCTGTCCGGACGCCGACGTCCCGGGGCCGTTCCTTCCGCACCTTGCAGGGAGTTCCGTTGCCGTGCGTGGTTCCTGCCTGGCCGCATGACCCCCCTGGCTATACTTTGGCTTCGCCGTCCCCGACAGAACCGGAGGTCAGATCAAGGAATCGGCAGGCAGGAGCCGATACCGACTGGGCCCCCGGGGAGTCTGCGTCCCCTGACCCTGACCTATACGACTTAATCAAGAACCAATTCGGCGACCGCAACGTAGGACCAACCGGACTGCTTGATAGACCAGAGAACCAGAGAGCCCACTGACTGAATGTTCGAGAGATTCACAGAGAGAGCCCGCCAGGTAGTCGTCCTCGCCCAGGAGGAGGCGCGGACGCTGAAGCACAACTACATCGGCACCGAGCACATCCTGCTCGGCCTGCTCCGCGAGGAGGAGGGCCTGGCCGCCCGCGTCCTCGAATCCCTCGACATCACCGTCGAGCGCGTCCGCTCGCAGGTGGTCCGCATCGTGGGCTCCGGCGAGGAGGTCACCGCCGGTCAGATCCCGTTCACGCCGCGCGCCAAGAAGGTCCTGGAGCTGGCGCTTCGCGAGGCCCTCTCGCTGGGCCACAACTACATCGGCACCGAGCACATCCTGCTCGGGCTGGTCCGCGAGAACGAGGGCGTCGCTGCGCGCATCCTGCTCGACTTCGACGCCGACTCCGAGAAGATCCGCAACGAGGTCATCCGGATGCTCTCCGGCCCCGGCGGCCGCCGCCAGGGCGCCGGCGCAGGCGGGGGCGAGGGCAAGAAGTCCTCTAAGTTGCTCGACCAGTTCGGGCGCAACCTGACCAAGCTCGCCGCCGAGGGCAAGCTCGACCCGGTGATCGGCCGGGAGATCGAGATCGAGCGGATCATGCAGATCCTCTCCCGCCGCACCAAGAACAACCCGGTGCTGCTCGGCGAGCCCGGCGTCGGCAAGACCGCCGTGGTGGAGGGCCTCGCGGCCCGTATCACCAACGGCGAGGTCCCCGAGCTGCTCAAGAACAAGCAGATCTACACGCTCGACCTGGCCGCCCTGGTCGCGGGCTCCAAGTACCGCGGCGAGTTCGAGGAGCGCCTCAAGAAGGTGATGAAGGAGATCACCCAGCGCGGCGACATCATCCTGTTCATCGACGAGCTCCACAACCTCGTCGGCGCCGGCGCTGCTGAGGGCGCCATCGACGCCGCTTCGATTCTGAAGCCAGCCCTTGCTCGCGGCGAATTGCAGACGATCGGCGCGACCACTCTCGACGAGTACCGCAAGTACCTGGAGCGCGACTCGGCGCTCGAGCGGCGCTTCCAGCAGATCAAGGTCGAGCAGCCCTCCACCGAGGAGACCGTGAAGATCCTCGAGGGCCTGCGCGAGCGCTACGAGCAGCACCACCGCGTCAAGATCACCGACGATGCGCTCGAGGCCGCCGCGGAGCTGGCCGACCGCTACATCTCGGACCGCTTCCTGCCCGACAAGGCCATCGACCTGGTCGACGAGGCCGCCTCCCGCATGCGCATCAAGTCGATGACGCAGCCGCCGGTCTACCGCGATCTCGAGGAGGAGATCGAGACCACGCGGCGCGAGAAGGAGGCCGCGATCGACGCCCAGGAGTTCGAGAAGGCCGCCAACCTGCGTGACCAGGAGCGCCGCCTCACCAACAAGAAGAAGGAGCTCGAGCACGAGTGGACCTCGGGTGAGGGCGGAGAGCGCCCGGAGGTCGGCGAGGAGGAGATCGCCGACATCGTCGCGATGTGGACCGGCATCCCCGTCTTCAAGCTGACCGAGGCGGAGTCCAAGAAGCTCGTCCGCATGGAGGACGAGCTGCACAAGCGGGTCATCGGCCAGGAGCCGGCGATCACCGCCGTCTCCAAGGCGATCCGCCGCTCCCGCGCCGGGATCAAGGACCCGAAGCGCCCGGCCGGCTCATTCATCTTCCTCGGTCCCTCCGGCGTCGGCAAGACGGAGCTCGCCCGCACGCTCGCCGAATTCCTCTTCGGCGACGAGGAGGCGATGGTTCGCATCGACATGTCCGAGTACATGGAGAAGCACGCCGTCTCGCGCCTGGTCGGCTCGCCCCCCGGATACATCGGCTACGACGAGGGCGGCCAGCTCACCGAGGCCGTGCGGCGCAAGCCCTACTCGGTGCTGCTGCTCGACGAGATCGAGAAGGCCCACCCCGACGTCTTCAACATCCTCCTGCAGATCCTTGAGGACGGCAGGCTCACGGACGCCCAGGGGCGGACCGTGGACTTCCGGAACGCGATCGTGATCATGACCTCGAACATCGGGGCCCAGGACATCGCCCGCAACACCCCGCTGGGCTTCGCGATCTCCGACGAGACCGGCGTCACCTACGAGGACATGAAGTCTCGGATCATGGGTGATCTGAAGAAGGTCTTCCGGCCGGAGTTCCTGAACCGGATCGACGAGGTAATCGTCTTCCACAAGCTTGCCAAGGACGAGATCCTGGAGATCGTCGACCTGATGATCGACCGCGTCCGGACGCAGGTGGCCGAGCACGAGCTACAGCTCGATCTGAGCAAGGACGCCAAGGAGCTTCTCGTCGACAAGGGCTGGGACCCGGCGATGGGCGCCCGCCCGCTCCGCCGCGCGATCCAGCGCTACATCGAGGATCCGCTCGCGGACGAGGTCCTGAAGGCCGGCCAGATGACCCCCGGGTCGACTGTCCAGGTCGAGCGGGACGCCGAGGGCGACGAGGAAGACCACCCGCTGAAGCTGAAGATCGTCAAGCCGCGCAAGCGACCGGCGAAGAAGTCGGAGCCGGAGAAGGTCGGCGTCGGCGCCAAGAAGGGCGGCGACGGCGACTCCGGGAACGACGGCGGCGATCCCGATACCAGCGACGACGCCTCCAAGTAACAAGGCAATAGGGACCTGGAGTGGAGGTCGTTTCCTCCGTTTCGGCGAGGCGATCGAGCCCGAGCGCCTCGAGGCGCTCGTGCGTCCCGGCGATGGCATCGACACCGTTCTCAGCGCCGACGCCTACGGCGCGGGCGAGGCTGATTCGCTCCTCGGACGCGCCCTCGACGGTGTCGCGCGCGAGGACTTCAGCCTGGTGGGGGCCATCGGCCACGACTTCTACGAAGGCGAGCGTGACGGGCCCAAGGGGTTCCCGCGCTTCACCGATCCTTCTCTGCGCGGTCCCGACGAGTACGCCTCCTATCTACGAATGGCCGCGGAGCGCAGCCTCGAGCGCCTCGGTCAGGACCGCTTCGACCTTCTGCTGCTCCACAACCCGGACCGCACGGGCTACGAGAGCGAGGCGGTCTGGGACGGGATGGCGGCGCTCCGCGGCGCCGGTCTCGCCGATTCGATCGGTGTGGCCCCGGGCCCGGCCAACGGTTTCACGCTCGACCTGGTGCGCTGCTTCGAGCGCTTCGGAGACCGCATCGACTGGGCGATGGTGATCCTCAATCCGCTCGAGCCGTGGCCGGGCGAGCTCTCTCTCGACGCGGCGGCCCGCCACGGCGTCCGTGTGATCACCCGGGTCGTCGACTACGGCGGGCTGTTCTGGGACGACGTCACGCCCGACACCGAGCTGCCGCGGGGGGACCATCGCTCCTTCCGCCCCGAGGGCTGGATCGCGGAGGGGCGAACGAAGCTCGATCGGCTGCGGCCGATAGCCGAGAGCGTGGGGCTCACCCCCATGCAGCTCGCCTGCCAGTGGAACCTCGCCCACCCGGCCGTCGAGTGCGTCGTCCCGACGCTGATCCAGGAAGCCGGTGAGAGCGCCAGGCCTATCGAGGAGAAGCGGGCAGAGCTCGCCTCACTCCCGGCCGAGGGCAGGCTGAGTCCCGATCAGGCGGAGGAGATCCGCTCAATCGGGGACAACACCGGCTGCATGGCCCTGAAGGGGGCGACACCCGACCATGCGGGCGAGGAGCGACCCGACCGCTGGCCCGTGAGCCCGGGACTGGCCCGCGTGGCGAGCGAGTGGGGCATCGACCCCGAGCGCGATTTGCGGTACCTGACGGCCGAGGCCGCCCGCTAACCTCATTCGAGGCGCCCTAGGCGCCGGGATCGATCGCCTATGACCGCAGTGCTGACAGCGATCAGGAGAGTTCTGGTCGGCACGGGCTCAACCGCCTTCACTCTCGTCGGGGCCCTGCTGATCGGCTTCGGCGTGCCGCTCTTCTGGATCTTCGCCGCCTCGCAGTTCTATGGGAAGACGGGCGCGGTCAACGGGCCGGTCGCGGTCTTCATCGGGACCGGCATCCTGGTCTCCTACTACGGGCTCCTGCTGATCGCCTCCTGGGTCCGGGCTCGCATTTTGAAGGCGCGGATGGTCCCCGGGGGAAGGGGACGTCGCGACCCCTGGAATCGCAGCATGCGCGATGCGTCGTACAAGCCGGGGGAGCACCAGAGCGATCCGGTCGAGAGGCTCTTCGTCGCCACTGCGATCGTCTCGATGATCGCGTTCCTGATCTGGTTCGCGTTCTTCGCCGGGGCGCCCTTCCCGAACAGCCCGGGCTAGCGCGTTTCGAGCTGAGGCGCCGCAGTGCCGGCGGGCACCGCCGGCGCTGGCTCGCGCAGTGGCTTGCGGGACCGCTTCGCGTCATAGAGGGCGATGTCCGCCTTTGCGAGGCAGGTGCTCAGGTCCTCGTCCGGCTGGCGCTGGATCACGCCGGCGCTCCATGGCGTCGGTGACGCGAAGCGCAGGCGCTCGAAGAGGCGAGCGCCCTGCTCATCGCTCGAGCCGACCAGGAGCACAAGAAACTCGTCGCCGCCCAGCCTCGCGAAGATGTCGCTCGCCTCGAGCTCGCCTGCCCAGATCCTGGTCATCTCCACGAGCAGCCGGTCGCCGGCCTGGTGACCCTCACGATCGTTGACCTGCTTGAAGTGGTCGAGGTCGATCAGCGAGACGGTCAGGGGGATGCCCGTGCGGTCGGCGAGGGCGAAGGCCTGCTCGGCGGCGGGCTTGAGGCCATTGCGATTGAGCAGTCCCGTCAACGGGTCGGTCTGTGCCTCGCGGCGCAGGCGCTCGTGCTGCCTACCGATCGTCTCGGTGGCGACGACCAGTGAGGCGGTCATGAACACCCAGGCGTCGGCCGGCACCGGGTGCGGGTTGAGCACGAGTGCCGCGCCGAAGGCGGCGGCGATCAGAGCCATATGTGCGCGGGCGGCCCCAGGTGAGAAGAAGAACGCGGCGTACACCCCGATCCACATGTAGTCGGAGGCGGTGACGATCATCCCCACGCCGGTCGCCGCGCGGGCGATCAGCAGCGAGACGAGGAGGGTCCCGATCGCGACCCCGACGCGCAGGAACCAGTGGGGCACGCGATCGGCGAACCACCAGAGGCCGAGCGCGCCGGCGAGCAGTATCGACCCGACAATTCGCAGGAGGGAAACCGGGGCGGCCGGGTTTGCGGGGACGAGGGAGGCGAAGATCGCGCTCAGCCCGCCGGCAAGAGCGATCAGCACGAGCGCCCGAACCGCGACAGGCGCGTGCCGATCCCATCGCGAGCGGATCCCCTCAAGCGAACTCATGCTCGAATCATCGGCCATGGACCGGCTGCCCTTGACCGCCACACGACTCGGATCGCGAAAATCACAGATACACACGTGCATTCAGATACACTTCTGTATCTCGGATGCATCACACGCAAAACGAACGCCGCAGGCCGCTCGACCTCGTCAAAGGGGCGGGTTCGGAGATCTCCGGCCTGCTCATCGCGCTGCTCGTGGCTCTCGGGATCCCGCTCGCCTGGATCTGGATCGCCTCACAACTCGCCGGAACGAAACGTGATCTGACCCCGTCCCTCGCGATTCTGATCACCGTCGGGATCCTGATCAGCTACTGGCTGGCACTGGTGGCCGGGGCGTCGGTGAGGCGCCGATTGGTTTCGGAGGAGGCACAGCGCGCAAGGGTTCGGCGGATGTCGTGGAACCGAAGCTTTCGCGACGAGCCGCGCCAGCACGATGAGCAGAACGATCCAGTCGAGCGCGTCTTCGTGATCGTCGCCGTGCTGGGCATCGTCGCCTTCGAGGTCTGGTTCTTCTTCTTCGCCGGCTCGCCGCTGCCGAGCCAGCCCGCCTTCTGAGATGGCGGCCTCCGCACGAACATCCCAACCGCCCCGGACGCGGCGATTGAGTCGCAGGGAGCGGCAGGCCGAGACCCGCGCGCGGCTGCTCGATGCCGCGGAGCAGGTCTTCCTCCGCCGAGGGCTGCAGGGCTCGAGCGTCGAGGAGATCACGGCGGAGGCGGGCTTCACGCGCGGCGCCTTCTACTCCAATTTCAAGAGCAAGGACGAGCTCTTCGTCGAGCTCCTCCAGGATCGTGTTTATCGCCAGTACACGGCGATGGCCGAGGAGGCACAGGAGCACCCCGGGACCCCGCGCGAGCGGCTCCGTTTCGGGATCGAGCGCGTCCGCGACCTACAGAAGGAAGAGGGCGGGAGTTGGCTCTTCCGGCTCTGGCTCGAGTGCCTCACCCAGGCCGCCCGCGACGCGGACTTCCGCAAGCTGGCGGCGACCTTCTGGAGCGGAAACCGCGCCGTTATCGCCGAACAGACCAAGGCGACCTTCAAGGAGGTCGGGCGCAAGCCGCCGCTTCCGCCGAAGCAGATTGCGACGGCGATGATCGCGCTCGACGTCGGGCTCGCGGTTCAGCATCTGGTGGACCCGGCGGAGGCGCCGCTCGACCTCTACGTGCCGCTCTTCGACCTGCTCTTCGGATCGCTGGTCGAATCCGACTCGAAGTAGCTCGCGCCGCGGCACACCCGGCGCGAGAAGCGTCGGGCCTCATCCCTAGCCTCAATGAATGGCCTCGAATTCAGCCTCGTATCGGTGTTCCGAGTGCGCCCAGTCCGCGCTCACCTGGACCGGGCAATGCTCGGGCTGCGGCGCCTGGAACACGCTCGAGCAGGTGAGCGCGCCTCCGGCCCGATCGGGCCGGCGCGCCACGGGCAGGGACAGAGCTGATGGGCCTAAGCCGATACGGCTGCGCGATGTGGCGGCCGAGCGCTCGGCACGGCTCGGCACTGGGATCGCCGAGCTCGACCGGGTGCTGGGGGGCGGGCTGGTCCCCGGCTCGCTCGTTTTGCTGGGCGGCGCTCCCGGGATCGGAAAGAGCACGCTGGCCGGCATGGCGCTGGCGAACATCGCGGCCGCCGGTAACGAGGTCCTCTACGTCTCCGGCGAGGAGTCCGCGGCGCAGGTCCGCAGTCGGGCGGAGAGACTGGGGGAGGCGGCGCTGTCGGTGCCGATGCTCGCCGAGCCCTCGCTCGAGTCCGTCCTCGCCGCCCTCGAGTCGGAGCGGCCAGCCGCGTGCGTGATCGACTCGGTCCAGACGCTGGCGATCCCCGACACGGCGCCGGGGAGCGTCGGAGCGATTCGGGAGGCGACCGCCGCACTGCTCGAGACGGCGAAGCGACTCGACGTGACCCTGATCCTGATCGGCCACGTGACCAAGGAGGGCTCCCTGGCCGGGCCCCGGGCTCTCGAGCACCTGGTCGATTGCGTGCTCCATTTCGAGGGTGAGCGCGAGCGAACCTTCCGGACGCTGCGCGCGCTCAAGAACCGCTTCGGCGCGACCAGCGAGGTGGGCGTCTTCGAGATGCGCCAGGGCGGGCTCGTCGAGGTCACCGATCCGTCGGCGCGGTTCGTCGGCGAGTCGCGCCCGTCCGCGGGCTCGGTTGTGCTCTGCGCGATGGAGGGGACCCGACCACTGCTGGTCGAGGTGCAGGCTCTGGTCGCGCCGACCGAAATAATCCCGCCCAGGCGCACCGCCACGGGGGTCGATCGGAACCGCCTCGCTCTGGTGCTCGCGGTGCTCACGCGCCACGCCGGCGTTTCCCTTTCCTCGGCCGATGTCTTCGTGAACGTGGCCGGTGGCGTGCGCATCGACGAGCCGGGTGCCGACCTCGCCATCGCCATGGCCGTCGCCTCGGCGCAGTCCGGCCGGGCCCTCGAGACCGATGGCAAGCCCCTGGCCTGTTTCGGCGAGATCGGGCTCACCGGAGAGATTCGCTACGTGGCCCACGCGGACCGCCGCGTAGCGGAGGCGCGCAAGTTCGGTCTGGGGAAGGTGCTGGGTCCACCACCAGCCGACGAACCAATCAAGGGCCTCTCTGCCGTCAGCAGCCTGAGAGCCGCGCTTTCCGAGGAAAGCCGTGGAAGCCTGAAGCGGGTTGCCTAGCGGTATCTCGCGCGGGTGGCGCGGAATTTCAGCCGCGGTGAGATGCCTCGATCCACGGTGAAATTCCGCGACAGGACCCGCGCGCCGAGACCGCCCTTGACAACCGCCATCCCGACCTGTCCAGACGGATTCCCCGCAAAGCACGCTCCTTTGCTTTCTGCTTCCATCATTGACGATGGCGTCTTCGCTTCCCGGCGACGATCTACAGGAATTGGAGGCGCGACAGGATCCGCGACTTCTGCGGGCTCTCGACATCGTCGCTCCCGGTACGGCGCTCCGAGAGGGGATCGACAACATCGTTCACTCGCGCACCGGCGGGTTGATCGTGATCGGAGACCCGGAAGAGGTCTCCTTTCTCTTTTCGGGGGGCATCAACCTCGACATCGACTACACCCCGGCGCTGCTCTACCAGGTGGCGAAGATGGACGGCGCCATCGTCCTCAACGAACAGGCGACCAAGATCATCTGCGCGAACGTCCAGCTGATGCCGGACCCGACGATTCTCTCTTCCGAGACCGGCACCCGGCACCGCACCGCTGAGCGCGTCTCGAAACAGACGGACGCGCTGGTGGTGGCCATCTCCGAGCGCCGCGACGTCGTCTCTCTCTACCTGGGCGGGATGAAGTACATCCTGCAGGACATCCCCGCCGTGCTGGCAAAGGCCAATCAGGGCCTGGCGACGCTGGACAAGTACCGCGCCCGGCTTGACTCGGTCTCGACACGGCTCACGCAGCTCGAGTTCGAGGGCGGGACGGTGCTCTATGACGTCCTCTCCGTTCTGCAGCGGGCAGAGCTGGTGACTCGCATGGCCGTCGAAGTCGAGCGCTACATCGTCGAGCTTGGCACCGAGGGGCGTCTGATCGAGATGCAGCTCGAGGAGACGATGGTCGGCGTCGCCGCCGACAAGTCGGCCCTGATCCGCGACTTCTCCGTCGAGGACACCGAGGAGAACCTGGCGACGACGACCGCGGCGATCGCCCGCATGCCACACCAGGACCTGCTCGACTTCGGCCGCCTCGCCGAGCTGCTCGGCTACGACCGCAAGGTCTCGGCCCTCGACTTTCCGGTCTCTCCCCGCGGCTATCGGGTCCTCGGACGGATCCCGCGCCTGCCCAAGCTTGTGGTGCAGCGGATCATCCAGGAGTTCGGCGGGTTGGAGGAGGTCCTCGCCGCCAGTGACGACGACCTCGAGGCGGTCGAGGGCGTCGGCGCCGGACGTGCCAAGGACATCCGCGAAGGACTGCGCAGGCTTCAGGAGGTCGACCCGGTCGACCGGTATTTGCAGAATTGACGGCCCCGTCAGGCCGTCCAACGAAAGGAGCGACCAATTCCAGAGGTAACAGCAGAGGAGGTTGTGGACGAGGGCTCAGTCGCCGACCTCGACATCGAGGTACCAGTCATTCACTTCGAGGTCGGTGACAACGTCGTCTACCCGCATCACGGTGCGGGAGTGGTCCGGAAGAAGGAGACGAAGGACCTCATGGGCGAGAAACGGGACTACCTCACCATCAACATCCTCCACAACAACATGACCGTAATGGTCCCGTGTGAGAACGCCAGCCGCGCTGGGCTTCGACGCGTGATCGACGAGGAACAGGTCAAGAAGGTCATCGGCGTCCTCACTGACGAGGTTTCCGAGATGCCGAAGAATTGGAACCGCCGCTTCAAGCACAACCGCGAAAAGATCAAGACTGGCGACGTCTACGAGCTCGCCGAGGTTGTGCGCAACCTCGCCATCCGTGAATGGGAGAAGGGACTCTCGACCGGCGAGAAGCAGATGTACACCCGCGCCAAGAAGATCCTCGCGTCGGAGTTCATGTACGCGCTGGACAAGGACGAGGACGGCGCGGAGAACTATCTGGACGAGCTCTTGGAGGAGCGCTTCGGCGCCGCAAAGGCGACCGCCTAGACAGGCGCGTCCCTCCGCATCGGCCGTAATCGCGGCCGCCGGCTCCGGGCAGCGACTCGGAGCCGGTGGCCCGAAGGCTTTCGTGGAAGTCGCCGGGCGGCCGATGCTCGAGTGGTCGCTCGACGCGTTCCGCTCCGCGAGCACGATCAGCGAGATAGTCGTCGCCGCGCCGCCGGGTGAGCATGACTCGGTGACCGAGGGTGTCGTTGCCGTCGCCGGCGGGAAGCATCGCTCCGAGTCCGTGGCCAACGCGCTCGCGCTCTGCTCGGGGGAGTTCGTCGTGGTGCACGACGCGGCGCGGCCGCTGGTCACACCCGGGCTGATCGACGCCATGGTTGAGGAGCTCGCCGCGGTGGAGGACGCGGCGGGCGTGATCGCTGCGACCCCGGTCACCGACACGATCAAGCAGGTGGGCGACGAGCGTCAGGTGGAGCGGACCCTTGACCGCTCCGGCCTGTGGGCGGTTCAGACGCCGCAGGCGTTTCGCGCGGACGCGCTGCAGAAGGCGTTGGCCGATCCCAACTCCCTGCCCGCCGCGAGCGACGACTCGATGCTCGTCGAGCGCCAGGGCGGTCGCGTTGTCATCCATTCGACCTCGCCGGACAACATCAAGGTGACGACGCCGTTCGACCTGCGCGTCGCCGAGCTCGTGCTGCGCGAGCGAGCATAGGCTCGATGAGGCTGTCGACGGAGGGAAAGCGGGCGGGCGGGCGAGCGGCACTGACTGTGGCGGCGCTTGGCGTCGTATTCGGGGACATCGGAACCAGCCCGATCTACACAGTCCAGACGGCTTTCAACCCAGGCGACCCGCACCCGGTGCAGGCTTCGATCCAGAGCGTCTATGGGATCGTCTCGCTGATCTTCTGGTCGGTGACGATCATGGTCACCATCAACTACGTCCTGCTGGTGATGAACGCCGACAACCAGGGCGAGGGGGGGATCATGGCCCTGATCTCGCAGGTCCGCCAGGTCGGCGATCGAGTCAGCGGGCGGACCAAGTTCATCCTTGCGGGCCTCGGCGTGTTCGGGGCGGCCCTCTTCCTCGGCGACAGCATGATCACCCCGGCGATCTCGGTGCTCTCGGCCGTGGAGGGGACCAAGGCGATCGCGCCGTCGATGGACAGCCTCGTGGTTCCGATCACCGTGACGATCATCGTCGTCCTCTTCGCGATTCAGAGGCTCGGCACCGGATTCGTCGGCCGCATGTTCGGGCCGATCATGCTGGTCTGGTTCACGACGATCGCGGTCCTCGGCGTTCGGGGAATCTCGATGCACCCGGAGGTCCTGAAGGCACTCTCGCCCAGCTACGCCTTCGACTTCCTGTTCCACAACGGATCCACCGGGTTCTTCTCGCTGACCGCAGTGGTGCTGGCGTTCACGGGCGTCGAGGCGCTCTACGCCGACATGGGCCACTTCGGGCGTCCCGCGATCACCAGGGCCTGGCTGCTGCTCGTCTTCCCGGCGTGCATCCTGAGCTATCTCGGGCAGGGGGGTCTCATCCTGGACGACCCGAGCGCGATCTCGGCGCCCTTCTTCCAGTTGATGCCGCACGGCGGGTTGGTCCCGCTGGTCATCCTCACCACTGCGGCGACGGTGATCGCTTCCCAGGCCGTGATCTCCGGTGCCTTCTCCATAGCCCACCAGGCGTCGCAGCTCGGCTACCTGCCCAGGCTGCGGGTGGTCCACACCTCGGAGCGCACGATCGGCCAGATCTACGTGCCTGTCATCAATTGGCTGCTGCTCGCCGCCGTGCTGACGCTGGTGCTCACCTTCGAGACCTCGGTCAAGCTCGCCTTCGCCTACGGGATGGCGGTGACCGGCACCATCACCATCACCACGATCCTCTTCTACTTCCTCGTCCGACACCGCTGGCGGCGGCCCCTATGGGTCGCGGCCGGCGGGGGAGCGGCTTTCCTGGTGGTTGACCTCGCCTTCTTCGGGGCGAACCTGACCAAGATCACCCACGGCGCAGGACTGCCCCTGGCAATCGCCGTCGTCCTCTTCATCGTGATGACCACCTGGTATCGCGGACGGGAGTTGGTCGTCGCGGAGAGGCTCCGGGTTGAGGGCCCGCTGGAGTCCTTCATCGACGAGGTCCGCGCCAAGGAACCACCGGTCTCGCGGGCATCTGGCACCGGCGTATTCATGAACCGCGGCAGGGAGACGGCGCCGCTCTCGATGCGGGCGTCGGTGGACCACCTCCACTCGCTCAACGAGCACGTGCTCATCCTCTCGCTGGAGACCGTGCCGGTGCCGCGCATTCGTGACTCGGAGCGGCTCGACATCGACGAGCTCGGCCACCGGGACGACGGCATCACCTTCGTTCGTGCCAAGCATGGCTACGCGGAGGAGTTCGACGTCCCGGCGATCGTCAGGCTGATCTCCAAGGCTGGGATCGAGTGCCCGCTCGAAGTCAACGAGGCCTCGTACTACCTATCCAAGGTCGAGCTGAAGCCGAGCGACAAACCCGGGATGAGCGGCTGGCGCAAGCGGCTCTTCCTTGCCACCGCGGTGATCTCCGCCGAGCCGGCCGACTACTTCAAGCTGCCACGGGAGCGCACGATCCTGCTCGGCTCGCAGATCGAGTTCTAGGGCGGGACTAGCGCCGCACGAGCACGAACACGAGAGCGATCACGAAGGTCAGCTGACCGACGCCGAAGGCGGTGCCCAGGTTCTTGGCGCCGAAGAGCTCCGCGAGCCCGACGCCCACGCCGAAGGCCACGACCACGATGGCGAGCTTGGTGGGCACGGGCCGGGACTCTAGAGGCGGTCCCGGGTAGCGTTGGTCCCGATGCTCACCGACTACCACCTGCACCTGCGGCCCGATGAGATCGGCGCCGCCGACGAGTACTTCACCGAGGAGAACATCGACCGCTACCTCGCCGCGGCCGAGGAGCATGGCATCGACGAGCTCGGGGTTTCGGAGCACGTCTACCGGTTCACCCAGGCACTCGAGGTCTGGACCCATCCCTACTGGGAGGGAGAGGCGCGTGACGATCTGGACGGCTACTGCGAGTTCGTGCGCAGCACTCCGCTGCGGCTCGGTATCGAGTGCGACTACGTCCCCGGCAGCGAGGACCGGATCGCCAACCTGCTCGAACGGGACTTCGACTACGTGATCGGCTCCGTCCACTACCTGGGCGCTGACGGCGCCCTCGACGATCAGCGCTACGACGTCTGGGAGAGGATCGGCGACGCCGATGAGCTCTGGAGCACATATTTCCGCTGGCAGGCGGAGCTGGCCCGTTCGGGCCTCTACGACATCGTCTCCCACCCGGACCTGGTGAAGATGTGGGGCTCGGACCGCCCGGCGCCGCAGCGGGACCCGCGCTTTCACTACGAGCCGCTGGTGGAGGCGATCGGCGAGTCGGGCATCGCCGTCGAGGTCTCGACAGCCGGGCTGCGCAAGCCCGTCGGCGAGATCTATCCGTCGCGGGCTCTCGCGGAGATGTGCGTCGAGGCCGGTGCGGAGTTCGCCCTCTCCTCGGATGCGCACTCACCCGATCAGATCGGATACGCCTACGACGAAGCGATCGAGTTCCTGGGGTCGCTCGGGGTGGATCAGATCTGCGTCTTCGAGGGTCGCCAGAGCGCGGCTTGAGCCGCTCGGGCGGCTCGCGAGGACTCCGCCGGAGGTCGCGGACCCGGGCGAGGCGACGACCTGATGGGTTTTCGAGTCGGCATCGGATACGACAGCCACCGACTGGTGGAGGGTGAGCGCCTGGTTATCGGCGGGGTCGAGATCGAGCACGACCGCGGTCTCGCGGGGCATTCGGATGCCGACGTCCTCACCCATGCGGTGATCGACGCGCTGCTCGGGGCCAGTGGCCTCGGCGACCTCGGCGAGCTCTTCCCGGACGACGAGGAGGAATGGCGCGACGCGTACTCGATCGACCTCCTCCGGGTGGTGGTCGGCCGAATGTCCGGCGCCGCCACCAGCGTCGATGTCACGGTGATCTGCGAGGAGCCGAAGCTCGCCCCCCACAAGGCGGAGATCTCCTCCCTGCTCAGCGGCGTCCTCTCCGCGCCGGTGAACGTGAAGGCGTCCACGAACGAGGGCATGGGCGCGATCGGCAGGGGGGAGGGAATCGCCTGCATCGCCGTCGCTCTGGTCGATACCGGAGAGGCATAAGCTTGTTCGAGATGGCGCAGGAGCGGCTGAGAGAGGGACTCACGGGCATCGCCTCGCGGGTGCCTGCCGCTCTCGGAGACCTCGCGTTCGAGCTCAAGACCTTCAATGACGTCGGCCTGATCCGCCCGATCCGGCCCGACAAGCTCGGCAGGATCGCCGAGCGCTATCTCCGGCTGGGCGCCTCCCCGGCGCTCGGCGTCGCCGCGAACGCGATCACCGTGCCGGACCGCGTCGCGATCATCGACGAGGTCGGCTCCCTCACCTGGGAGCGGACGCACCGGCGGTCCAACGCGCTGGCGCGTGCTCTGCGCGACGAGGGGGTCGAGATGGGGGATGGAGTGGCGATCATGTGCCGCAACCATCGTTACTTCATCGAGGCGACGATGGCCTGCGCCAAGCTCGGCGTGATCGCGCTCTACCTCAACACCGCCTTTGCCGGCCCCCAGCTCGCAGATGTGCTCGAGCGGGAGAAGCCCGCGGCGTTGATCTACGATCAGGAGTTCGACGACCTGCTCTCCGGTGCGGCCGCCTCACTCCGCCGCTTCGTCGGCTGGGAGGAGAAGGAGGGGACGGACGAGACCACACTCGAGCAGCTGATTTCGAGCTCTCATGGCGAGGACCTCGAGCCTCCCTCCGAGCACGGCCGCTACATCATCCTCACCTCCGGGACGACCGGTACCCCGAAGGGGGCACAGCGCAGCGAGCCGGAGGGCCTGAGCTCCCTGGCGGCTCTGTTCTCGAAGATCCCCAGGCGCTACGGGGAGACAGCGATGATCGCCGCCCCCCTCTTCCACTCCTGGGGGTTCCTGCACTTCATGCTGAGCCTGCCGACGGCGGCGACGATGGTCCTGAGGGCGAAGTTCGACCCCGAGGACACATTGCAGGCAACGGCAGAGCATCGAGCCCGTGTCCTCGCGGTGGTACCCGTGATGATGCAGCGCATCCTCGCCCTGCCGGACGAGGTGAAGCGCCGCTACGACCTCTCGGCGCTGGAGGTGACGGCCGCGAGCGGCTCCGCCCTTCCGGGTGAGCTCGCCACGAAGTGGATGGACCAGTTCGGCGACAACATCTACAACCTCTACGGCTCGACCGAGGTCGCCTGGGCGACCATCGCGACCCCGGAGGACATGCGCGCTGCCCCGGGCACCGCCGGCAGGCCGCCGCGTGGAACGGTCATTCGAATCGTCGACGAGAGCGGCAACGACGTCCCAGAGGGCGAGACCGGCAGGATCTTCATCGGCAACCAGCTCGCCTTCGAGGGCTACACCGGCGGCGGCGACAAGGAGCACCTCGGAGACTTGCTCTCTTCCGGCGACGTCGGTCACTTCGACGAGGACGGCCGCCTCTTCATCGATGGGCGAGACGACGAGATGGTCGTCTCCGGCGGCGAGAACGTCTTTCCGAGGGAGGTCGAGGACCTGCTCGCCGACCACGACGCGGTGGCTGACGCGGCGGCAATCGGGGTGGACGACGAGCAGTTCGGTCAGCGGCTGCGGGCCTTCGTGGTCAAAACGGATGGCGCCGACGCCAGCGAGGACGAGCTCAAGGACTACGTCAAGGCGAATCTCGCTCGCTACAAGGTTCCGCGCGAGATCGTCTTCGTTGACGAGCTTCCACGTAATTCGACGGGTAAGGTCCTGAAGCGCGAACTCGCGGAGCGCCAACCCGCCGACTGAAGGGCCTAGCGGTTGTCCGAAACTGAGAGCGTCGAGCCGATCGGTGAAGCCGAGCGTGACGTCGTCGCGCCTCCGCTCGCGGCTGATGAGATCCAGGCCGAGATCGACCAGGCCCGTGCGGCGACCGATCGCTTTCGCAGCAGGGCCACGGAGCTGATCAACGACCTGCGCGAACGGGAGGCGCGCGCTCGGCACGGGGCGGACCTCGCCGAGGCCGGCGCCAACGATGCACGGACGCAGGCCCGGGAGGCCATCGATCACGCCAAACGCGTAGAGGCGCAGGTGACAGGGAGGGCCCGGACGACCATCCGGAAGGCGGCGAAGCGGGCGGGGAAGGCGGAGAAGCGCTCCCAGGAGCTCGAGCAGGCCCTGACCGACGCGCGGGAGGCCGGGCAGAGGGTCGAGCGCTCGGCCGCCGAGCTGCAAAAACATGCGGCCGCGACCGAGCAGCGGATCCAGGGCCAGCTCGGCAAGCTCGAGGAGACCGTGAAGCAGGCCGAGGCGAGGACGGCCCAGGCCGAGGGAGAGCGCGACGCCACGCGACGAAGCGCCGGTCAGGCGATCGAGCGGCTCAGGGACGCGGCGCGCAAGCGGGCGGAGAGCAGGATCGAGGAAGCTCGTGCGGGCGCCGAGCACGGCATCCGAGAAGCCGAGCACCGCAGGTCGGAGGCCGAGGAGCGCGCGTCGCAGGCCGAGGAGCGCGCGTCTCACGCCGAGAGCCGCCTCGAAGCGCTGACGAGGCGCCTGAGCGAGGCCGAGCAGAGGGCGATCGCCGCCGAGAAGCGCGTCGAGGCGGCGTCCGAATCAGAGAAGGCCGAGGCGGATCGGCTGCGCCGGGAGATGGAGCGGAGGGTCCGCGACGCCGCGGAGGACGCACGCCGAGAGTCCGAGGACAGGGTCCGTAGGCTGGCCGACCGGGTCGCGCGCGAGGCGGAGGCCCGAGCACGCGCCGAGGCTGAGGCCAATCTGAGCCACGAGGCCGTCAAGCTGCAGCGGGAGGCGGATGAACGGGTCGAGGCGGCCCGCCGGCGAGCCGAGCGGGAGGTCCAGGAGAAGGTCGAGCGGGCCCGGAGCGAAGCTCTCCACGTGGTTCCCGATCAGGACGATGACTCGTCGGACGAGCAGATCGGGACCGCTCCTCCAGGTATCCCGCCGGCGGCGCCTCCAGGCGAGCCGGCCGGTACCCGCTACGTCGGCGGCCGTAGGCTGCGGACCTATTAGCCGACCTATCCCAGCCTGGCCGGGGTAAGCCCTTCTGTGGCCGCCCGGGCCTCCACCGCTCGCTTCACGTTGAGGAGGGAGTCGCGGAAGCGATGGTTCAGCGGAAGGGCCGCAACCCGCTCGGCGATCAGGCCCGTGATGCCGCCTCCGGCGACACCGTAGGCGAAGCGGAAGGTGACCCGGGTGCGGCCGTCGCCGAGAACCCTGAGCCGCCAGCGCCCGCGCTGGTCGACGCCGGTGACGGAGCTCCAGGCCACGTCGCTCTCGGGCCGCCACTCGACGAACTCGATCAGGCCGCCGACATCGGCGGCCCCGACCCGGAAGAGAACGCGGTAGCGCGCGCCGAGCCCGGTGTGCCGGTCCCCGGCGATCTCCCAGCGGGTGAGGCCCTCCATGAAGACCGGGTAGTTCGCGGGCTCGGTGACGTACTCCCAGACCAGGTGACGGGGAGCATCGATCGTCACCTTCTGCTCGATCCTCACGGGATCACCCGATCACGGGCAGCAGCCGCTCGGAGGCGAGCTCGGTGAGCTCGTCCTGCATCGCCTCGGTGACATCCTCATAGATACGGTCGCGGTCGGGATCGGGCCCGTAGCGCTCGCGCAGGTTGATCGGGTCCATCACCTGGACGGTGATCTTCGCCGGCAGCGGCAGGTGGCCCAGGAAGTCACCGACATTCACGATCCAGGGAAGGGAGAGGTTGACCGGCAGGGTCTTCAGGCGGAGGAGCTTGTCCAGGCGCAGCAGCTTGGCGAGCCGCTCGCCATGGGTGAGGAAGACCGCCGTCTCCTGGCCCCCGACCGCGACGACCGGGACGATCGGCACGCCGGTGTCGAGGGCGAGCTTGATGAAGCCGCGCCGTCCCGCGAAGTCGACCCGGTTGGCCTGCCAGGTCGGCCGATTGACCTCCCAGTCGCCGCCCGGATAGACCAGCACGGCCGCTCCGGCGTCGAGTGCCTTGCGCGCGTTCTCGTGCGACGCCGCGACCGTGCCGAAGCGCCGCAGGTAGGGCCCCACCGGCGACGTCAGGACGAGGTTGTGGGCGAGCTGGTAGAAGGGCCTCTCGACGCCGAAATAGGTGTTGAAGGCGAGGGTGAAGACGATCGTGTCCGGCGTGATGTTGCCGCCCGAGTGGTTCCCCACCAGCAGCACCGGGCCGTTCTCGGGGATCTTCTCCAGCCCGCGCACCTCACCCCGGAACCAGATGCTCGCGATCAGCCAGGAGAGCGAGAGGTTCTCGCGGATGAAGTCCGGGTCCCGGTCGTCGAGATCGGCCGTCAGCCGGTTCTGGATCTCGTCGAAGAGGCGGCGCAGGAGTGAGGGCCGGCCCAATCCGGCGGCGCGTGACGCGCGCGGATCCGACCCGTTGCTGCTCTGCCCTTCCTGGGTACCGGCAGCAGTCCCTGTGCCGCTCTCTGCCATGCAACAACGATTCTAGGTCGAACCGGCAGGTCGCTAGGCAGCGTCGGCGGTGAGCTCGGGGTCCCTCCCGTTCCCGTGCGCTCCATCGTTGCCGTTGATCCGCACCTGCAGGCGGCGCGCGGCCCTGCCGAGCCGCTTCGCGGCGCGCTCGGCCGCCGAGGCCTGGGCGCGGCCGATGAAGTCGTGGACGAGCGCGTTCGCATCGACTGGGTGCTCGACCTGGGGGACGTGCCCGCACTGCTCGAGGACGACCTGACGCGCAGTCGGCAGGGCGTCGCGGACAGCGCGGGAGAAGGCGAGGGGGACGAGGGGATCCTCGTCGCCCCAGACGAACATCGCCGGCGGCTCGAGCTCGCGCAGCCGGGTCCAGAAGCCACCCGGCCCCTTGGGCGCCTCCAGATAGATGTGCCGGGCAGCCGAGTGGAACGCCACCCTGGCGTTCACGGAGCGGTAGGTGCGGAGGAACTCCTCCACGGCGACGTCCGCTGCCGATGGGTGGATCCGCTCCGGCCGCGAGAACATGCTCCAGAAGTGCTGGCGCACGAGCACGTCGCCGAAAGTGTGCGGGATCGCCGCCAGCTCGGGTCGCAGCAGCTTCACCAGCGGGACGAAATGGCGGCGCCTCCGCCAGGCCATGGAGGGGCAGAGCAGGCTGATGCTCTGCACTCGTTCGGGTCTCTGCAGTCCGACCTCGAGCGCGACGCGCCCTCCGAGCGAGTTGCCGACCAGGTGGGCGCGGTCGATCCCTGCAGCGTCCATGAATCGGCAGACGGCGCGGGAGAACCAGGCCGCGTCGTAGGGGGCACGCAGCGGCTTGGAGGAGGACCCGAACCCCGGCAGGTCGATCGCGTGGACCGTGTACTGCGGGGTGAGGGCGGAGATGGTCTCGAAGAAGCTGGTCTTGTTGCTGCCCAGTCCGTGGATGAGGATCACGTTCTCGATGCCGTCGCCGGCCGTCAGGGTCGAGATCCGCGCCTTGCCGGCTCCGACCTCGTGGATGTGCAGCAATGGCGGACGGCCGTTCGGGAGCTTGAAGAACCCCTCGAAGGCCACGGCGAGGTCGAGGTTGCCTCGCGCCCAGAGGCGTCGTGAGCGAAAGGCGTCCAGGCCCGAGAGCTGGCCGTCGCGCAGCTCGAGCCAGGTCGCGGCGTCGGTGCCGATCACGACGTCCGGGTCGCTCCTCGGCGAGACCGTTACCTCGCAGCGGGACTCGTCGAGCTCGACGGCCCAGCTCAGCCCCAGGTCGTCGAGCTCGATCCGATAGCTCGCGCCGAAGCCCCGGTCGGCTCCCCGGTAGCGCTCGGGGAGGGAGGCGAAGGCGGCCTCCACAGCTCCCAGTCGCTGCTGCTCAAGCGGTGCCTGAGTCAAAGCCACATCAGCCTATCGCCCCGAACAACTGTTCCCTCTCACCAGTTCTAAGGTCCTTACCGATTGGCGCACGGAATATGCGGGTTTCTGAGCGCCAATAGCATCCGCGACGTGCCGGACGTGCGCATCCAGGACACCCTGAGCGGCGAGATGCGTGAGCTCGAGCCACGGGAGCCGGGTCAGGTCGGGATCTACGCCTGCGGGCCGACCGTCTACGGGCGCATCCACATCGGCAACGCTCGGCCCTTCGTGATCTTCACGCTGCTCCGGCGCTTCCTCGCGCACGAGGGCCTCGACGCGAAACTGGTCATCAACGTCACCGATATCAACGACAAGATCTACGACGCCGCGCGCGAGGCAGGCAAGCCCTCCGCGGAGTACGCGGAGGAGATGACCCGTGCCTACGTCGCGGACACGGACGCCCTGGGCCTGGGCCGTCCCGACGCCGAGCCGCTCGCCTCGGAGACGATCCCCGAGATCGTCTCGCTGATCGAGGCGCTGATCGACTCCGGCCACGCCTACCAGGTGAACGGGGACGTCTACTATCGGGTGCGGAGCTTCGACGGCTACGGGAAGCTCTCCAACCGTGATCCGGCCGAGATGGACCAGGGGGAGGAGGCCGGCACGGCGTCGCTCAAGGAGGACCCGCTCGACTTCGCCCTCTGGAAAGGGCACAAGGAGGGTGAGGATACGTCGTGGCCCTCGCCCTGGGGGGAGGGCCGGCCGGGCTGGCACATCGAGTGCTCGGCGATGTCGGAGAAGGAGCTTGGTGCCGACTTCGCAGTGCACGGCGGTGGCATCGACCTCCTCTTCCCGCATCACGAGAACGAGATCGCCCAGACCGAGGCCGCCCGGGGTGTCCCGCTCGCCGAGATCTGGATGCACAACGGGATGGTTCAACTCGACGAGGAGAAGATGTCGAAGTCGGTCGGCAACATCTTTCAGCTCTCCGAGGCGGTCGATCGGTACGGGGGGCAGGCCGTGGTCGCGTATCTCGCCTCGGGGCACTACCGCCAGCCGCTTGCATTCTCGGACGAGCAGCTCCAGGGGGCGGTTCGGCGGCTGGAGCGGATCCGCAACTACCTCCGCGATGCGCCGGCCGGTGATCAGGATCCCTTCCTGACGGAGAAGCGCCAGGCGTTCCTCGGTGCGCTGGCCGACGACTTCAACACTCCCCAGGCGTTCGCCGTCCTCTTCGAGATCATCGCCGAGGGGAACAGGCGCGAGCTGTCCGGCGCCCGGCCCGTGCTCGAGGAGCTCCTTCACCTGCTCGGGCTCGAGTCTCTGATCGAGGAGGAGGACCTCCCCCCACCCGAGGCGCAGAAGTTGCTGGTCGAGCGCGAGGAGGCCCGCAAGGCGAAGGAGTTCGAGCAGGCCGACGCCCTTCGCGACCGGCTGGGCGAGATGGGCTGGGACGTCCGCGACGAGGCGGGGGGCGTCCGTCTCGTGCGTCGCCGCTAGTGCCCGAGCTGGAGCGCATCTACGGGCGACGTCCGGTTGAGGAGGCGGAGCGAGGCAGGCGGCGGGTGCACCGGGTCTGGCGGGCGCCGGAGATGACGCCGGAGGAGCTCGAGCGCCTCTGCGGGTCGCCCGACCACCAGGGCGTGGTGGCCGAGGTGGATCCGTACCCGTACACCGATCCGGAGCGATTGCTCGACGCCGAGAACGCGCTCGTCGTCGCGCTGGATCAGATCCAGGACCCGCACAACCTGGGCGCGGTAGCCCGCGCCGCCGAGGTGGCCGGCGCCGCCGGCCTGGTGATCCCCGAGCGGCGCGCCGCCTCTGTGACGGCTGCGGCCTGCAAGGCCTCCGCCGGCGCTCTCGAGCACCTGCCGGTTGCCAGGGCCAGGAATCTCGCCGATTGGCTCGAGAAAGCGAAGCGCCGGAGTGCGTGGGTGTATGGGGCCGCCGCGGAGGCGCAGCGGGCCTATACCGAGGTGGACTGGTCCGGACGCGCCGTGCTGGTTCTGGGCTCCGAGGGGACTGGGTTGCGCACGCGTGTCGCCGGGAAGTGCGACGAACTGATCTCGATCCCGGTCGCAGGCGCGGTCGGATCGCTGAACGCCTCGGTCGCGGCGGCGGTGATCCTGTTCGAGGCCCGCCGACAGCGAGGGCGCTAGTTCGCCTCGTCGAGGGCGTCGGTATCGACCGCGTCCATCGCCCTCAACTCGGAGCGCAGCAGCGCCTCCGCGCGCAGGTGTTCGATCGCCTGGTACTCGGGCGAGGAGACCATGTCGAGGAAGGCCTGCCTGGTGGGATAGGAGACCAGGACCACAAGGTCCCACGAGCCCTCCCCGATCAGCGATTCGGAGGGCGTGCCGGCGAAGACCGCCTTGCCGCCGGTCCGCGCGAGCAGCGGGGCCACGGCCTCGCCGTACTCGGCGTAGCGCTCGGCGCCTCCGTCCGGCTGGAACTCGAGCAGGTTGAGCATGAAGACCGGCCCGTCCGCAGCTCGCTTGTCGAAGGCCGCAAAGGCCTCCTCGTTCGGCCGATCGATTCCCTGTCGGCGTTCCATCGCTCCGCACCCTATGTGACGAGGCCGCGGCCTCGCTGAGATTCAGGCGGCTATCCGCTCCGCCTCGCCGGTCTGTTCGGCGAGCGCAATCAGCTCGTCGAGGATCTCGACGTAGCGCTCCCGCAGCTCCACATCCTTCAGCCGGCCGTCCTCCGTGAAGGCCTCCTGGGCGTGACCGACGGGCAGGTCCTGCTCGATCACGCGCGCCCCGCTCGCCCCGAGGGTCTTGCGGGCCTCCGCCTGTGACCAGACCGCTCCGAACATGCCGGTGCTGGCCCCGACGACGGCGACAGGCTTCCCCCAAAGGGCGTTGTCGCCCTTCGGTCGTGACGCCCAGTCGACGGCGTTCTTGAGCTGGCCGGGGACCGAGGAGTTGTACTCCGGGGTGGCGATCAGGATCGCGTCAGCCGATCTGATTGCCTCGCGGAGCCTGCGGACACCCACCGGGCCCCCGCCCTCGTCGTCATCTTCATCGTAGGGTTCGACCGCCTTCAGCCCTTCGAAGGTCTCGAGCTCCACGGGCGGCGGCAGCAACTCGGCCGCCGCCCGCAGGAGCGCGGTGTTGTGCGAGTCGCGCCGCAGGCTTCCCGAGATCGCGAGCACCTTCATCCCGACTAGCCCTCCTTGACGAGCTCGAGGTGGACCGTCAGCGTGACCTCGTCGCCGAGGATCTTCGAGCCGTCCGGCATGTCCATGTTCCAGTCGAGGCCGTATTCGTGACGGTCGACCGTCGTCTCCAGGTCGATGCCGATCCGGTCGTTGCCGTCGGGCCCGGGAATCGGGCCGGAGAGCTTGCCGCGTGCGACGACCGGCCGCCCGGTTCCCTTGACGCTCAGCTCGCCCTCGACCACGATCTCGTCGCCGTTCTCGGCGACCTTGGTCGACTCGAAGCTGATCTCCGGCGCCTGGTCCCTGTCGAAGAACTCGGGAGAGAGGAGGTGTGTCTCGAGGTTCTCGTCCTTCACCTGCACGCTCTCGACCGGGACATGGCCGGTCAGCCGCGGCTCTCCGGCTTCATCGCTGAGGATCGCCTCGAACTCGCCGAAGCTGCCTCGGAACGTGCCCACTGCGTGTCGCACGGCGAACCCGACGCTCGAATGAACCGGATCGGATTGCCAGGTGCCGGTGGGAATGGTTGACTCTGCTGTGGTGGTCATTTGTGTGACTCCTTTGTCTGGGCTAAACTTGTTGACCTGTCAAATATCTTAGCAGGGATACTTGAGTACACAACAGTTGACAACTGAAACACTTCCGTCGACAGATGCCTTCGCGAAGCTGCTCGGCGCTCACGCGACGCTCACCCGTGAGCTCAGCGCCACGCTGCTCGCCAGCCACGGACTGACGATCAACGACTACGGATGCCTGCTGCTCCTCTCCAGGGCCGACGAGAACGGGATGCGCAGGATCGACCTGGCGAACGATCTCCAGCTCTCGCCGTCCGGGATCACCCGGTTGCTCGACAGACTCGAGGATCAGGGGCTGGTCGAGAAGGGCGAGTGCAAGTCAGACGCCCGGGTGAGCTACGCGGTTCTCACCGACGCCGGGCTGACCAAGGTGAGGGAAGCCGCCCCCGGCCATGTCGGGGACATCGACCGCCGGCTGAGCGCCGTGCTCAGCGAGGAGGAGATCCAGACGCTCAACGAGCTGCTCGGCAGGCTGGCCGACTCAGACGGGGAGTGCACCCCCGACTGACCGGCTAGGCCGCCGGCGGCGCGGGCGGCTCGGCCGTGGGGGCCGGAGGCACGGGCGTCGTAGGCGCGCCGGCGCCCCCGCCGAGGTCGAAGAAGAGGATGCTCGAGACGAGCGCCGCGACCGGTGCGGTTGCCACGTTCGCGGCAGTCTGCAGGATGACCTGCCCGACGTTGCCGATCGCCGCCCCGATGATCGAGGCCACGAGGCCCACCACGAACACGATCAGGAACGCCAGCACGATCGCGCCGAAGACCTGCCACCCGTGGCCCCGGACCAGCTCGCGGCTTCGCCCGAAGGCGTCGAAGACGCCCTTGTCCTCGACCACGATCGACGGCGCGATCACGGCCCAGATGGTGAGCAGGATGAGGCCCGGGACGATGATCAGCACGAAGCCGATCGCGATTGCGATCCCCGCCAGGATCCCGTTCAGAATCAGGGTGCCGACGTAGGGAGCGGCATGCGAGAAGAGCTCTCCGACGGTGAAGTCGCGCCGTCCGTCGCGCACGTCCTGCACCAGCTTCACCACATAGCCGGTGTACAGGAAGCTCGCCGCGAGCCCGATCAGCACACCCAACATGACGAGGATCAGGCTCCCGGTGATCGCCAGGATCCCCTCGATCACCCCCGCGATCCCGATCACGATCAGCGCGCCGCCGAGCAGCGGCCCGACCTGGCTTTGGTAGGTCTCGAAGGCCTCGCCGATCACTCGGCCGGGCTCGATTCGGTTTCCGGTCGCCTCCATCTCTCCTCCTCGATTGCTCTGAGGGTGCTCCGAGCAAGCGAGGAGCAACCCGTTTCTGGCGAAGCCGTGTCCGACGACGGTTGATATCCGATACGGCCGCACGCCGAGCGCGGTACCGATTACCAGCGCCCGCGGACGGATGGCCGGATCGGGACGGCTCCAGGCAGGGATCCTGCAACGCGAATTGCATCGGCTCCGAACTGTGGTTGACATTCGCGTGCGGCCGAGTAGGCTGCTCCGCGACAAAGGGTGAACCTCAGGTCGAGCCTGATGGAGATCACCCGAATCGGCGCCTCAGGGGAGGAACTGGGCGCCACAGAAGACCCCGTAAGAGGAGGTTGCTGTGGCTGTTCCTACCCCGAGCACTGAAGAACACGCTGTCGTCCCCGCCCGAGCGATTCCCGAGGGCGCCCGCAACACCGGTCCCGGCCCGGACGACGAGTTCCTGGTCGCCCTGGCCAAGAACGGCCGGACCGACGCCTACGACCAGCTGGTGCGCCGCTACCGGCGCTTCGTGCGCGTCAAGTCCTCGTCCTACTTCCTGCTGGGCGGCGACGCCGACGACCTGATGCAGGAGGGGATGCTGGGCCTGTTCAAGGCGATCCGCGACTACCGACCCGAACGCGAGTCGAGCTTTCGCGGCTTCGCCGAGCTCTGCATCACCCGGCAGATCATCACCGCTGTGAAGACCGCGACCCGCAACAAACACACGCCGCTCAATCAGTACGTCTCGTTCAGCCAGACGCCCGCGGCGGCGGGGCCCGACTCGGAGACGACGCTCGAGGAGGTCCTGCCCGGCCCGTCCGTCCGCGATCCAGCCAACCAGGTGATCGCCGGCGAGGAGCTGGAGAGCCTGGTCGCCTGTCTGACCAGTGTCCTCTCGGAGCTCGAGAGCCGGGTGCTGGCCCTCTATCTCGACGGCCACTCCTATGAGGTGATCGGCGAGCGGCTCGACTGCGACACGAAGACAGTGGACAACGCGCTGCAGCGCGTCAAGCGCAAGGTGGGCATCCACCTGGACTCACGCGCGGTGAAGATCTGATCACGCTTTCTGCGTAGGTAAACGGCACGGCAGCCAGCGGCCGCCTCGGGCAACCGGGGCGGCCGTCGTTCGAGGGTGCCCCGCAGGGGCAACCCGATTAATGGCGGCGGCGCATGCCCTTCGCGAAGCGGCCGGCGAAGCCTGAGGTCGCCACCTTCCTGGCCAGCTCGCGAGGCTCGATCTTGTCGAGCATGGACCGGAGCTCCTTGCGCTCGCGGTCGGAGAGATTCGAGGGGCGGCCCTTGGAGGAGCGGACGATCTCGACCATGCGCTTTCGCTCCTTCTCCGTCAGGCGGCCGCTGATGTGGTTGCGTACGGCGAGCACGACCTCGGCCGCGGCGAGCAGCCAGGCGCCTCTGGCGAGCCAGCGGCCGCGGGCGGCCGCAGCGCCGGGATCCTGGATCGTCTCGCTGATCTTGCGCGATGGCGTCATTGACTCAGTCTATGCCCGGCAGTTCGTCCAGCCATGCCCGCGCCTACCCTGTCCAAGCCGCCCGGATAGCTCAACTGGTGGAGCACCTGATTTGTAATCAGGAGGCTGTGGGTTCGAGTCCCACTCCGGGCTCTTGTCCTCCGATCAGCTGAAGCCGCCCGCAGAGGGGAGCTGGGTCGAGTTCGCCGACGAACGGCGCAAGCTGCTCCTCTACGGAGGCCCGGTCACCGATCCGCTCGTGAGGCTGGCCCGCGAAGGGTGGGATCAGTTCGAGCTGGTCTCCAGTTCACGCGCCCTCTCGGATGCCCCGGGCCTCGGTGAGGGCGCCGGGAGGTCCCATCTGGTGCCGACGGGCAGGGTGCCCGAGATCTCCGCGGCGATCGTCGACGAGATCGGCTCAGAGCGGCTGGTGGCACTCGGCGGAGGGCGGGTGATCGACTCGGCGAAGGCGGTCGCGGCTGTCCGCGGGGCCGCGGTCGCGGCGATACCAACCACCCTCTCGGGAGCGCCGATCACCGCCATTCACCGCCTCCCGGCGGGTCACGATGCGGAGTCGGGTGTGCGCCCCGAGTTGGTCATCGGCTACACGGACGCAATGACCAGCGCGCCTGAGCCACAGCTGCGCGCGACGGCGATGAACGCCCTCGCCCACGGCGCCGACTCCCTCTCCACGCCGCTGGCCGACGAGACCTCACGCCGGGAGGGCTTGCGCGGGGCTGGCCTGATCGCCACCGCTCTGGACCAGGCGCCGGGCAGGCGCGATCGCGCGGCGCTCGCGACCGGGGCGCTGCTCTGCGCGATCGCCGTCGACCGTGCTGGAATCGCCCTTCATCACGTGCTGGGCCAGACCGCGGTCTGGGTGCTCGGGACGCCGCACGCCGAGACCTACGCCGCGCTGCTGCCCGAGACGATGGACGCGATGCGCGCGCGGGCGCCCGAGAGGATGGAGGAGCTGGCGACGGCGCTCGGCACGGACTCCGCCCGGCTGCGGGGACGGATCGCCGATCTCGCGGGACACCGGCGTATCGGGGAGCTCGGCGCAGGCAGGGATCGCTTCGATCATGTGATCGACACCGCGCTTGCGCGTCCCGAGCTCGAGCACATGACCCCCGGAGAGGTCACGCGCGAGGACCTCGCCGCCATCCTCGAAGCCGCCTGGTAGGCATCTGGGCAGAATGGCCCGCCTGTAACTGCCCGTTGCGGTGGGGTTTCGATCTAGTGCCCTTGGAGGGCCACCAGGCATGGACGAGGAGAGACTGCTCAGCTACCACCGCTTCACGCGGGAACACGGCGTCAATCGCCCGCTCTACTTCATCGCCCGCCTGATCCTCATCCCCTTCTTTCTCGCCTACTTCCGGCTCGCACGGATCGGGCGCGAGCACGGCAAGGTCAAGGGGCCGCTGATCGTCGTCGCCAACCACCGCAGCTTCCTCGACCCCTTCGTTATCGGCGCCTCCCTGCCCTTCCAGAGACCCCTGCACTACGTCGCGAAGGTCGAGCTCTTCGAGAGGCGCTGGCAGGGCTGGATCTTGAACAGGCTCGGCGCCTATCCAGTGCGCCGCGGTCAGTCCGACGAGCAGACCCTGATCACCTCGCGGGGGGTGCTCGAGCGCGGCGGCGCAGTCTGCATCTTCCCGGAGGGGACGCGACACCGGACGGGGTCGCTCGCGCGGCCGAAGCGGGGCTTCGGCCGTCTGGCTCTCGAGACCGGCGCCGCCGTCCTGCCCGTCGCCGTCCACGGCACCGAGCAGGTCCGGCGTGGTTGGAAGATCCGGCCCAAGAAGGTCAAGGTCCGTCTCGGCCGCGCCCTCACCTTCCCCCGCACCGAGGACCCATCTCCGGCGCTCGCCAACTCGGTCGGCGCCCGCATCTGGCCGGTGATCGAGCTGCAATGGGAGTGGCTCGGCGGACTGCCCCCGCTGCGCAAGGCGGCGGTGATCGGTGCGGGAAGCTGGGGCACCGCTGTCGCGGTGCTCCTCGCCCGCGGCGGCCTCGACGTCCAGCTCGGGACCCGGACGCCGGAGCGGGCCGAGGAGATGAACGAGACCCGGACCAACGAGCAGTACCTGCCGGGGGTCCAGCTCCCCGACTCGCTCACCGTCAAACGAGCCGCGGACATCGAGTTGGCCGGCATCGACCTCGTCTGCCTGGCGGTCCCCTCGGCCGCGCTGCCGCAGGTCGTCGGAGCGATCGGCGATCGCATGGGCCAGCGCGCGTCGGTGCTCTTGCTGAGCAAGGGGATGGTCGCCCCGATGGCGGCGCTGCCCTCCGAGTATGTCTCGGAGCGCATCCGCGCTCGCGCGATCGCCTCGCTCGGCGGCCCGGCGCACGCCAAGGAGGCGGTCTCCGGGACCGCGGCGCTTGTGCTCGGCAGCCGCGATGCCGACCTGCGCGACCAGCTCGGCAGCGTCTTCGATGAGGCCGGCCTGGTCTGCGAGCGCTCCGAGGACATGATCGGCGTGGAGGTCGCGGGCGCCGCCAAGAACGCCGCCGCCCTGGCCGGGGCCGCGGCCCAGGAGCAGGGCATGAACGCCGCCGGGATCGCCACCGCGCAGGTCTGGCGGGAGTGCGTGGCCTACGCGCGCGCCGCGGAGCCGAGCACGAGACCTTCGCGGGCATCGCCGGGGTCGGCGACCTGACCGCGACGATCCTCGCCGAGGGAAGCCGCAACCGCCGCGCCGGCGAGCTGCTCGGGCAGGGCACGCCGGCCGACCAGATCCCAGGCATCATCGGCCAAGCCTCGGAGGCGCTCGACTCAGTGCCGCTGATCGCGGAGGCCGTCCGCAAATCCGGCATGGACGCTTCCTCGCTCGAGGGTCTCGCGGGACTGGTCTCGGGAGAGATCTCGGTGGCCGAGTGGATGTCCCGGGTCAGGCAGGCCGAGCGCGCAAGGCGAGACCCCGCCGCCGGAGGTCGGGCGGCATGAGGGCGCGGCCGGCCGAGAGTACGCTTGCCATGTGTCCGACCCGGATCAGGGCCCGGCTCCGAAGAGTGAGTCGAAGGCCGAGCTCGACCGAGCCTTTGAGCAGCTCTACCGCGACCACCTTCGCGACGTCTACTCGTACTCGTACTACCGCGTCGGCAACCATCACGACGCCGAGGACGTCACCGAGCAGGCCTTCCTGCAGGCCTACCGCCACTTCGAGCGCGCCCGCCGTGAGTCCAATGGGCGCCCGCTTCGCCCCTGGCTCATTCGCATCGCCCACAACCTGGCTTCCAACTACCACCGCGACCGCGCACGGCGCCCGCAGAGGGTCCTGGACGATTCCGAGCCGCTCGCTGCTCCGCACGGCACCGAGCGGATCGTCGAGGGCCGGGAGGAGCTGAAGCGGGTCATGGACCATCTCCAGGACCTACCTGATGACCGGCGCGACGCCCTGATCATGCGATTCGCGCTCGGCATGGACAACCGCGAGATCGCCAGGTCACTGGGCCGATCCGACGGTGCGACCAAGGTCCTGATCCACCGCGCGATCAAGCAGCTGGAAGAGGAGATGAGCGTCAATGGCGGCTGAGCAACCCGGCGACGTCGAGACCCTGCTTCGGTCCGCATTGCGGCCGATCGAGCCGCCGGAGAACCTCTCCGGTCGGCTAGAGGAAACCCTGAGCGCCGTCACCGAGGCCGCCGCGACAGAGCTCTCGGCCTGGGCCGAGGAGCTCTCGGAGTCGGAGCTTCGCTCGCTGCGCGACCCTCGGAACTGGGTCCGCCCCGCGGCCGCGATCGCGGCGGGTGGCGTCGCGGCCGGGGGCCTCGTGCTGGTGGAGCTTCGTCGCCGCAAGCGGCCCACCCGCTTCTCGGGCCTCGCGGACCAGGTCTCGGAGATCGCCGACCAGGTTCGCGACCAGGTCCGGAACCGCCTGGACTAGACGGCCGCGGGCGCTCGCCGGAGCGGGCGGGACGCGAAGTAGGCGATCACTCCGGTGACCCCGAGGATCAGGTGCAGGACGTTGTCATCGTTGTTCACCGGCACGAGCTTGATCAGCACGTCGTCCTTCGCGACGAACTCGATCCCGCTGCCCCCGGTGGCGATGAAGCCAAGCACGCAGAGTCCGATGTAGAGGACGCCGACGAACAGCGCCGCCCCCCGGGCGGCGGAGCCGGCGCAGACCAGGAGCAGCGCGCCGATCGCGATGTGGACCAGGTTGTGCCAGCCGTTGACCGACAGGACGCCGAAGACGTCCTCGGTTCTGATCGAATCCCCGGTGGCGAAGCTCGCCTCGTAGAAGAACCCGATGATTCCGGCGATGACCAGGACCCCTCCGACCAGCAGGCAGTAGAGCCTCGCGGGACTTGCCTCATCCATCGCTACCTCCTGTCAGCCATGATCCGTTTGCGTAGACCACTCGTAGCCATGTGCGTGGGAGGCCAACAAGTAGATCACGGGAAGTCGATGGGATGATCCGGGCCGAGCTGCAGCGCCTCGCGGACGAGGACCTGATGCCCCTGGTCGCCCGCGAGGACCCCATGGCCTTCGAGGTCTTCTACGACCGCCACGCCGGAGCCGCCTATTCGCTGGCCTACCGGATCGTCGGCAGCCGCACTGCGGCGGAGGACGTCACGCAGGAGGCGCTCCTCTCCATCTGGCGGAGCGGCGCGCGCTACGACCGCGCCCGGGGCAGCGTCCGGGCGTGGACTCTCGGCATCGTCCGCAACCGGGCGATCGACCTGCTGCGCAAGGAATCCGGCCGATCGCCGAAGCTGGCGGCCGGAGGCGAGGAGCTGCTCGAGCGCACTCCGTCGGACAAGCTCACCGACAGTGAGGCGCTGCGGCGCGAGACGGCCCGGGAGGTGCGGGGCGCCATTCAGGGCCTCCCCGACGATCAGTCGAGGGTGATTCAGCTCGCCTATTTCGGCGGGTTCAGCCACTCGGAGATCGCCGAGATGCTGAACGAGCCGCTCGGTACCGTGAAGGGCAGGATGCGGCTCGGGATGGACAAGATCAGGGCGACCCTGGCGGAGGGCTGGTGACCGGCGACCACATCGACAGAGACGACCTGGTGGCCTACTCGCTCGAGGCGCTCGAGCCTCGCGAGGCGGCGGCGGTCGACGCCCACGTCCCGACGTGCGCACGCTGCAGCCGGGAGCTTGAGGGACTGGCGCCGGCGGTCGCTGTACTCGGCGAGTCCGTCGACCAGCTCGAGCCATCCCCCGATCTGCGGGAGCGGGTGCTGGCGATCGTCCGTGAGGAGGCAGAGTCGAAGCCGGCCGAGCTGAGCGGGGGCCATCGGGAGACGACCAGGCGGCAGGGGCGCGGGGGCCTGCGCGGGCTTCTGTTCCAGCCGGCGATGGGCCTCGCGGTGCTGGCGATCCTCGCGGCGGGGGTGGGCGGCTACCTGATCGCCCAGGACAACACCGGCGGGGGCGGGGGCGGAGGGACCACCGTTGCAATGGTGCCGAGAGCGCCCAGCGTCGGCGGCACTCTCGCCGTCGGTGACATCTCCTCGATGCTCGATCTGCACGGCCTCAAGCAGCTGAGTGGCAGGCAGGTCTACCAGGTGTGGGTCGCCGAGGGGACCGGGACGCGGCCGTCCTCCAACTTCATCCCCGACAGCTCGGGCAACGCCACGACAGCGGTAGACGGCCCCCTCGCCAAGGGGACGACGGTGATGGTCACAAGGGAGCCCCACCCGGGCCGGACGAAGCCGACGCCGCCTGTGCTGCTCACCGCAACGGTTCAATAGGGCCCTCCTGAGCCGGCGGCCCGAACCGGGCCCTCGACTACCCTGACGGAACAATGGAGGCCTCCACCACCCAGACGCGCCAGACCTGTTACCGGCATCCCAACCGCGAGACGGGCGTCTCCTGCTCCAACTGCGGCCGCCCGATCTGCCCGGAGTGCATGACCTCGACCTCGGTCGGCATGCGCTGCCCGGAGTGCGCCCGGCAGACGACCAAGGTCCGGGTGGGCCAGGGTGCCTTCAGCCCCACCGCGGGCAAGATGCCGGCGACGATCGCGCTGATCGGGATCAACGTGATCGTCTTTCTGATCGAGCTGGCCGGCGGTGGCAGCGGCTCGCTGAGCGGCGGAGGCACGGTGATTCACGACGCCGGTCTGCGCGGACCGGACGTCGCGAACGGCGACTGGTGGCGGGTGATCAGCGGAGGCTTCCTGCACGCCGGCTTCCTGCACCTGCTCCTCAACATGTACGTCCTCTACATCGCCGGCAGCATCCTCGAGCCGGGGATCGGCACTCCTCGCTTTCTCGGCATCTACTTCGTCTCGCTCGTCGCAGGGTCCCTGGGCGCCCTGATCGTCGACCCCAACTCGCTCACGGTCGGCGCGTCGGGCGCGATCTTCGGGCTGATGGCCGCGGTGGTCGTGATCGCCCGCGGCCGCGGGGTGGAGCAGCTCGCCACTCAGTTCGGCTTGTTCATCGTGCTCAACCTGGTGCTCACCTTCTCGATCTCGGGGATCTCGGTTGGCGGCCACATCGGCGGCCTGATCGGCGGCACGGTCGCGGCGCTGCTCGTGCTGTTCGTCGAGCGCAAGCTGATGGGGCGCGTCGGATTCGGCCTGGAGCTCGCCGCGATCATGCTGATGATCGCGGCGACCTTCGCCGGCGCGTTAGCCGTAGCGGGCTAGCCCAACCTGCGCGAAACCGCGTCACACACTTTGAGCCGCCGGGCGCGGGTCAAGGAGGGCCCGGGATCTGGGTCAGCTGCACCAGGGAGAGAATGAGCAGCGCTGCCCCGAACCCGACAAGCGCATATCGGACTCCGCGCAGCGGGAACTGGGTGCTGATTCCGATCAGAAACAGGACGCTGGCGAGGAAGACCGTCACCCGCACGTACTTGTCGGAGGTCTCGCCCGCCGCGGAGCCGGAGTTGAAGTCCCTCGTCGCCTGATCGTCGAGCCTTGCCGACTGCCTGAGCCCGGGCTCCTGGTACTGAGGCATGTAGGTCGGGCCTTTCGGCGCCTTGGGATTGGTCTCGGGATGCGTTGCTCGCCAAGCATCGAACGCGACGCGAAACGGAGGCCGGAAGCGGCGCTCGGCGATCACCATCGCCTGCTCGTTGTGTGCCGTGTACGCGGCGAACCAGGCATCGAAGGTCGACGAGTCGAAGTTGCGGAGGGTCAGAGCCTTGAGGTTTGCCCGACTGGCCTCCGAGCGCACGGTCGAGGCCTCGGCAAGCTGGACCCGCGACTCCGTGCTCCACTTCGCGGCCGCGTAGCCCGACCACGCCGCCAGGAGGGCCACGAGCGAGAGCAGGACAGCCTCGATGATCGAGATCCTCCTGCCCCGCCGCTCATGAGCGTCGTCTTTGTGGCTGGACCTGGCGTGCTCGCTGATCTCCTTGCCGACCTCTTGGGCCGAGAGTCCTTCCGGCATGCCTGGCCAGTATCCCAATGCCGACGAGGCAGAGAATGCGCAACTCCGCGAACCCCTCTGCGGCTCTCTCGTCCGCGGAGCCGCGGGATGCGGCTAGCGCGGGTAGCGGTCGCTTGAGCCTGAGCCCCGGCCGAGCAGCCTGGCGGCCCGGTCGGTGACCGTGCCGGCCACCTCCAGGCCGACGCCGACGGCGCGCCGAGCAACTCCGAACCCGAGGCCCGCGGCGCGTCCGGCGACCTTCACGGGCAGCTCCATGAGGGAGTCCGAGTTCCCGCTGGAGCCGTACTCCTCGGGGGCCGCCGCAGGTGGCGGCGCGCTGCGGCGGGGCGGCGGGGGTTTCACCCCGGCCTTCTCGGCCAGCTGCGCCTCGCGCCTCACTTCGGGGCCGGCTCCGTTCAGGGTCTTCGGCGACTCTGCGGCGCGCCGCTCGGCCTCCATCTTCAGGTCCTCGACGGAGCCCTTCAAGGTTGACTTGTGCGCGCGCCGGGCAACCGGCCCGGGCAGGGGGATTCCCACCTCGAGGCCGAACTTGTAGGTCGCACGGGTCCGGTCAGCGCCCAGG
>CAVUXZ010000006.1:0-62593 GCA_963745625.1 uncultured Solirubrobacterales bacterium
GCTGATGGCGCCGTTGACGGCCTCCACGCGGACCAGGGCGCGGTGGCGCTCGCCGCGCCTCGGCTCTCGGGCTGGGCCCGTGACGCGATCGCCCGGGCGGAGCTCGCAGCGGCGGATCTGGGAGGCGGAGACGTAGACGTCCCCCTCGCCCTCGCTCAGGCCGCTCAGCCGCAGGAACCCGTAGCCCTGCGGCATGCGGTCGAGCACGCCGGTGATCTCCTCCGCCTCGACCTCGGGCTCGGGCTCGGCCTCCCGCTCAGGAACCTCGGGCTCGGGCTCCGGTTCACGAGCCTGGGGTGGCGTCCCCGCGTCCTCTCCCCCCTCCCGCACGATGGCTTCGATCAGCTCGTCTCGGGTGAGCATGCGGTAGCGCGAAAGGCCGAGCTCGCGCGCCCGCCGGTGGAGATCCGCGAGATGTTCGTCCCTGAGGGCCATTCGGCGCAGCATGCTAATCGGGAGCGGCGCTATTTCGCCACTGCCGCGCTCGGATCGAAACCCTCCGCGCGGGAGATCTCGGCCCATCCCTCGGTCTCGGCGGAGATGCGAGAACGGTGCCAACCGAGCTCCTTCCCCAGCGTCCTGGCCACCGCAGCGACTCGATCGCCATCGCGAAGCCCCGGCGCCGCCACCAGCCCGAGGCGAGTGCGCCGCAGGAGTACGTCCCCGACCGAGCGCGCCTGCTCCCGCCTGGCGGCGATCACAACTTCGGCCATCAGGTCCGGATGGCCGGGAACGATCGGCTCGGCGAGCTCGGCGCGCTGGTCGCAGAGGTCGAGCACCGCTCGGGCGGCGTGTCCGTAGCGAAAGGCGAGCTGCTCGGCCGCCCCGTCCGGGAGTTCGACGTCGGTCTCGAGATCCTCGGGGCGAGCGGCCATTCCGAGCGGAATGTCATCGGTGCGGCACTCGGCCTCGCGGCCGTCGCGTTCGACGATCCGGTCGACGACCTGAGCAGCCATCCGGCGGAAGGTGGTGAGCTTGCCGCCGGTGATCGTCAGCATCCCCGACGAGGTCTCATAGAGCTCCGCCTTGCGCGAGATGTCGACGGACTTCTTTGGGTCGCCGGTCGAGATCAGTGGCCGCACTCCGGCGTAGGCGCCGGTCAGGTCCTCGACGCCGATGCTCGTCTCGAAGTAGGCATTGAGGGCGTTCAGGATGTACGTGACGTCGTCGTCGCTCGGCGGCACGGTGTCGATGTCGCCCTCGTAGTCGTTGTCGGTGGTGCCGGCGAGCACGCGCCCGTACCAGGGCAGCGCGAAGATCGTCCGGTCTCCGCCGGCCGGCACGATGCAGGCGGCCGTGCCGATCTCGAGGTCGCCGGTCGAGATGGTGACGTGGGTGCCGCGGCTCGGGCGGATCTTCGGGATCTCCTCCTCGGAGAGCAGCTCATCGGGACGGATCCGGTCGGCCCAGACTCCGGTCGCGTTGACCACGTTGTCGGCCTGGACCTCGAGGCGCTCGCCCGACTCCTTCTCGGTGAAGGCGACCCCGGAGGCGCGGCCGTCCTCGTCGAGCACCTCGGTGACCTCGGCGCCGTTCACCACCACAGCTCCGAAGCGCTCGGCCTCCCCCAGGACGGTGAGCACCAGGCGAACGTCGTCGGTCTGGCAGTCATAGAAGAGATACGCGGAGCTCGGATCGAGGGGCTCGAGAGCCGGGATCAAATCGGCCGCCTCCTCCCCCGAGATCGTCCGATGTCGGTCCGGCGACCAGTACTCCGCCTCCTCGCGATGCTCATTGCGCTGGCTACGACCCCGCCCGATCCGCGAGGTCGCCATCACGTCGTACATGTTCAGGCCGATGCCGATGCGGCGATCGCGGCGCTCCTCCCCCACGGCCGGCACCAGGAACGGCGTCGGGTAGACCAGGTGGGGCGCGAGCCGGACGAGCAACTGGCGCTCGAGCAGCGCCTCGCGCACCAGGCCGAGGTCGAAGTTCTGCAGATACCGGAGGCCGCCGTGGACCATCTTCGAGGAGCGGCTCGACGTGCCGCGGCCGAAGTCCTGCCGCTCGACGAGCGCGACGGAGTACCCGCGCGAGGCCGCGTCGAGGGCCACCCCCGCGCCGGTGATGCCGCCGCCGACGACGACCACGTCGAAGCGGTCCTCCTGCATCGCGGCGAGTGCCTGGTCGCGGGAGATCATCGGCTCATCTAGCCCAGGAACTCCACGACCTGATCGGTCGGCAACCGCTCCGGGGGCTTCTTCTCCTGCACCGGCGGCCCGAGATGAAGCAGGCCGACGAATTGCTCGTCCTCGGCCATGCCGACGGCTGCCCGACCCTCCGGTGTGCGGAGCACGTCGGGCGTTCGCCAGTAGGTCGCGAGGCCGCGGCCGTGGGCGGCGAGCAGAACGATGTAGGCGGCGCAGGCAGTGGCGTGCAGATCCTCCTCGTCCTGGATCGGGTCCCCGGAGAGCGCGCTGGAGCAGACCACCAGCGTCGGGGCACGATCGAGCTTGGAGGCGGACTCGGGCCCCGCCGCCTCCTTGAGCCGCTCCAGCGATTCGGTGCCGATCACCCGGAAGCGCCAGGGATTGGTCAGGTTGTGGTTGGGCGCCCAGCGAGCCAGGTCGAGCAGCTCCTCGAGCGTGACCCTTTCCACCGGCTCGGGCCGGTAGGCCTTGTGCGTGCGCCGCGTGCGGATCGCCTCCTCGACTTCCATCCGGGAAACGTAGTTGAGGGCGAGTATCGGTTCAGGGCAGCCGGCGGCGGTAGAGCACCCAGCCGCCCCAGGTCGCGCCCGCGATCGCCCCGACGACCAGGATGCCGATCACCCAACCTGGGATGCCGCCACCGCCGTCGTCCCGCGTCGAGGAGACAGGCGTGAAGGGGACGGGGTCGGCTTCGCCGGTGGGCGCCGGTGCGGTCGTCGCGGTCGACCTCGACGCCGCCCCGGGCTTGGCGCTCGCCCCGCGGCCCGACGCGCCGGCGGGAGCGGCGGCCGCGCCGCCGGAGCCCGATGTGCCCGCAGACGTGTTGGAGACGGCTCTCGGCACGGGCGCGAGCGGGAACGGCCTGCCGTTGACCGCGAGCAGGGCCTGCCCGGTCACCCAGACAGGGGTCTGATCCGAGGAGGACGAGTAGCGATAGTGGCCGTCGCGCGCCTGGGTGGAGGCGAGGTAGTCGAGCGCCGAGCGCCCCCCACTGCGGACCGAGGCCGGCGAGACACCGGCAGCGGCCAATCCCTGCGCAGCCCAGGCGGTCGACTGCGTGTTGACCGGCCCGCCCGCGAGGGCGAAGCCACCACCAGATCGCTCGACGCCGCGCAGGTAGCTGACACCCCGGCCCGTGCCGGCCCTGGTGCCGGACGCGGCCAGGGCCTGCAGCGCGGCGCCGGTGCTGTCGGGGTCGCTTGCGGCCTTGGCCGCGAACCCCCAGCCGCCGTCCTGGTTCTGGTTGTAGCGCAGCCAGGCGGCCGATCGAGAGTTGCCGGAGGCGGTCGCCGCGGCGCGCAGGGCGAGGATGCCGAAGGCGGTGGGGTTCACCTGCTCGGCCCAGGAGCCGTCGGCGCCTCGCCGCGCGAGCAGCCGCCTGACCAGGTCATGGCCCTGGAAGCTCCGGGGATTGAGCCCGGCGCCGCGCAGCAGCAGGATCGTGCGCTCGATGTCTCCAGTCGTGCGGATCTCCCCCACCGTGCCGGCCAGGTAGGTGATCGGAGTGGCGTCGCCGCGGTCGACGTCGAGCGGGTTCACCCCGGCCCCCTCCAGGCCGAGCACCGCCCAGCCGGTCATCGCCGGGCTCGATTCCTCGCCGCGAGCAAAGCCAAAGCCGCCATCGCCGTTCTGGGCGCCGCGCAGCCAGGAGACCGCGGCCGCGGGCCCGCCGCCCGACGCGCTCGCCCGCCCACCCCCCGCCAGGACCGGGGTCGCGATCAGCAGCGCGCCGAGCACGCAGGCCGCGCCGGCGGCGATCCCGCGTGAGCCCACCGCCGGCCCACCGCGTTTCCAGGCGAACTCGAAGCGGTGCCGGTAGCGCAGCAGCATCCGGACCATCGCCGGGCCCGCGACGAGGGCAAGGGCCGCGTTGCCGGCGGCGTGCGCGATGTTGAACGGGAGCCCTCGAGCCGACAACGCCAGGAAACGGCTCAGGGACTGCTCCCCGCCGTAGGTCACCATCAGCGAGAAGTCGAGCAGCGCACCGTAGGCGAAGCCCGCGAACGCGCAGATCAACGCCAGCCGGACGCGGCCGATCCTCCGGCGGGTGGCCAGCGCCACGACGGCGCCGAGGATCCCGGTGAGTCCCCAGCCGGCCATCTGCCAGGGGGTCCACGGCCCCTGACCGAGCCAGAAGTTGGAGACCAGCCCTGAGAGCGCCCCCACCGCAAATCCCGGCGCTGGACCGAGGGCGAAGCCGGCGATCAACGTGATGTCGGTGGTCGGGACCACGTTCGGGATCGGCGAGAAGGCCACGCGGCCCGCGACGGAGATCGCGGCCAGCGCGGCGACCAGGGCGACGATCTGCGAAGGCGGGCGCGAGCGCTCGTACCAGGCGAATCCGCCGAGCAGCGTCAGCCCGAGCATCGCCATCACCCCGGCCTCCCAGCTCATGCAATCCCACCCCCCGCGGGTGCCGTGGCGCCGCCGGGCCGCGGAGAGAGCGCGGCCCCGAGCGCCGAGACGCCGTCCTCGACCGTCACCGCGGCCCCGTCCAGGATGCGCGCCACCTCGCTCGAGAAGTACCAGCCGCCGGAGAGCAGCTCCCGGGCGGTGCCGTCGGCGGCCACCTCGCCACGCGCGAGCAGGATCACCCGGTCGGCGAAGGTGGCGGCGAACTCGACGTCGTGCGTGGCGATGATCACGGCCGCTCCCCGATCCGAGAGCTCCCGCCCAAGCTCGGCGAGCTCGCCCTTCCGTCCCCTGTCCATGCCCCGGGTCGGCTCATCGAGCAGGAGCGCACCCGGAAGCTCGCCGTCGCCGCCGTCGCGGCCCGCGACCACCATGGCGAGCGCCAGACGCTGGCGCTCGCCTCCCGAGAGATCGCGCGGATCCGCTTCCGTCTGGCGCTCGAGGCCGAAGCGTCGCAGGGCCTCGGTGCCCTGCTTTCCGCGAAACTCCTCACCGACTCGCTCGTGGACGAAGAGATCGCTTGGCCTCTGGGGCAACAGGGCGACCCCGGCCGGCGCTTCGATCCTGCCGCGCGCCGCCCCCGTCAGGCCGGCCGCGGCCCGCAGCAGGGTGCTCTTGCCGGCGCCGTTGCTCCCCATCAGCGCCACCCGCTCACCGGGCTCGAGCTCCAGCTCGACGCCCCGGAGGGCCTCGGTGCACTCCTCCCCCTCCCCCAGCTCGACCCAGAGATTGTGGGAGGCGAGCGCGATCGATCCGCCGCGCCCGCGGCGAATCGGCTCGTCCGGCCTCGGGTCAGGTGTACGCACCCCGCGGTCGGCCAGCGTCCGACGTGCCTCGCGGACGCTTGCCGGGGCCGGCAGGCCGACCCCGTCCAGCAACCGCGCCCCGGGAGTCGTCAGCACGCGATCGTGTTCGAGCGCCCATGGCAGGAACTCCCCTGGAGGACCGTCGAAGGCAAGCTCCCCATGCTCCAGGGCGAGCACACGATCGGCCGCGGCCAGACAGCGCTCGAGCCGGTGCTCGCCCAGGATGACCGCCACGCCCCATTCCTCGTTGAGGCGCCGCAGCAGCGAGATCAGCTCGTCCCCCGCCACGGGGTCGAGCTGCGAGGTCGGCTCATCGAGCAGAACGAGGCGCGGCCTGGTGACGAGCGCTGCCGCGAGGGCTACCCGCTGGAGCTCACCGCCGGAGAGCGTGTCCGTGGTCCGCTCGAGGAGCCCGTCGATCGCCAGCGCGAGGCTGACCTCCTCGACGGAGCGTGAGCGCGCCCCCGGCGAGACGCCGCGGAGCTCGAGGGGGAGCTCGATCTCGGCCCGCACCGTCGTGCTGACGACCTGGGTCTCCGGCTCCTGTGCCACCAGCCCCACCGCTTCGGCGAGCTCGGCAGGCCCGTGCGAACGGACGTCCATTTCCGCGACCACCAGCTCACCACCGATCTGGCCGCCGTGGAAGTGCGGCACCAGGCCGCAGCCCGCACGCAGCAGGGTCGACTTGCCCGAGCCCGATCGCCCGGCTACGACGATGAACTCTCCGGGCTCCACTCGAAGATCGACGCTGCGGAGGGCTTCGGCCGCAGCCTCGGGGTAGCGGTAGGAGAGCCGGGTCGCCTGCAGCACGGCTTCAGCCACGCGACCGCCACCTCCTCCATCTCACGGGTCGCACTGGAGCGCGCCCTCGCATGAATGGAACAGCGGCCAGCACGACCAGCGCGGCGCAGAGCGCGAGCGTCGGTGGTCCCGTGGACATCTCGATCCGCGGATAGGTCTGAAAGGCGCCGGCCCCGGCGATGCGAGCGGCGACGGCGGCGAGCACCAGCGCGGCCCCGGTCGCGTACAGAGGCACGTCGTCCCGCGAGCGTTCTCGCCGCATGCGCGGCCGCACGGGCAGCGAATGCCCACGGAGCTCGAGCGTGGCGGCGACGTCGACCGCGCGATCGAGCGAGCCCTCCACCAGTCGGCGCGCCATGGCGGCCCGACCGACCGGCACGGCGCCGGGTCCCCTCAGGGCGGCCGCCTCGCGCAGGCGCGCGCCATCGGCCGCCGCCAACGGGACCATCCGGGTAACCAGGCCGGCGGTCATGGCGGAACGGCGTGCGACCGGGCGCAGGAGGCGCAGCACGCGGTCCGGGTCCACGCAGGCCGAGTAGACGGCGAAGGCGAGTACGACCGCGACCACCCGCAGGCCGATGGCGCCGCCGGCCGCCAGGGACTCGAGGGTGACGTCTGTGTTGCCGAGCACGGGCATGTCCCAGCCGCGGATCAGGACGGTGTCGCCGCGGTGGCTGACCAGTGCGTTGACCGCGACCATGAAGAGGAGCAGGGGCAGCGCCAGCCGCAGCGAGGCCCGGACCGCCCGCCCGGCCCCCGCGACGAAGCCGGCCATGGCGGTCGCCACGGTCGCGGCCAGCAGGACCAGCGGACTCGAGTAGATGAAGCCGACCGCCGCGAGTCCTCCGAGGTAGGCGATTGACGCGCCAGGAGACGCCCGGTGGAGCGGACTGCGTCCTGATGTATAGGCAATAACGGACCTCACTGTACGGGCACCCCGATCGGCCCTGCCCCGGGCTGGGTCGCGACCGCGTAGTGGTTGCGGAGGCCCGTCCCGAACAGGTTCGCCGCGGCCGCCACCCCTTTGGAGTCGGTGCCGGTCACCACCCAGGTGGGAGGGCCGTCCCCGGGGCGCAGCGCCGCGATCAGGCCGCCGCCCTTGCCGACGGTGCCGACAGGCCGACCCTCCTGATCGAGCAGTTCGAGCAGCGGCCTCCTGGTTCCGACGAAGCGGGCGAAGACGCCGCTGCTGCCGGGCCCCTCGGCAAGCAGCCGTGGGACGTCCTCCCTCCCCACCCGCTTCCAGGGGCCCACGAAGATCGTGGCGTCGTCCACCGAGTCGCCCTCGGTCGGGGCGGTCGCGCCGGCTCGCTTCAGCGACGTCTCGACCAGGTCGCACGGGGCGGTCGCTCCCACGCAGGAGATCGCGGCCCTGTAGCGCTTGCCCTGGAATCCGTGCGCGAACGGCTCGGGCCAGGAGCCGACGACGGCCGGGACGCGCATCGCCGCCGTCCAGTCGCGGTAGTCCCACCAGATCCGGTCTCCGCCGGAGAGGTCGTACTGGGCCGAGCCGATCGGGGACTCGATCCCGTTGACGTAGAAGAACCAGTCACTCGAGCGACCCCCGCTCTGCGAGCCTGCCAAACCGTCGATCGACTGGACGAAGCCGCCGCCGTAGCGCGTGCTCACATCGGCGTTCCGATCGAGGACGCGGAAGACCGTGTCGGACTCGTTGATCGAGTCGGTCTTCTGCAGCATCACCTTGGAGCCATAGTCGCGCGAGACGGTGAGGCTGACATCGCCCTGATCCTTTCCCGGGCCGAGCCCGCAGCCAGCGGCCACCGAGGCGCAGAGCGCCAGGGCGGCCGCCAGGGTGCGGACCAGCCTCACTTCCTCTTGCCCCTCCCCTTGTGCTTGCCGTGCTTGCGCTTCTTACCGGTGCGACTGCGCTGCTCGCAGTTCCTGGCGAGCTTGTCGCGCTTGTCGGCCTTGACGCTGTCGAGGCCGCCGCCACAGTTGACACGGTCCTTACCGCCTCCGCGGACGTCGATCCTGTCGTTTCCCGCCAGGGCGCGAACCGCGTCGTTTCCGGCACGCGGCTTGATCTGGTCGTTGCCCGCCGTTCCAGCGATGTCGTCGGCCGTGTCCGAGCCGACGATGAGCCGTCCCCGCGCCGCCGGGCAGTCGGTTGCAGTGTCGAAGGAGCAGATCTGCGTCGCCGCGCTGGGGATGTCGGCGCCGCGGGTCGCCTGGATCTGCCGTGGTCCGGCCCCGCTGACGCTCACCAGCGCGTTGCCGGAGGCGTCCGTCGTGACGGGTGCCCCGCTGCCAGAGACCAAGGCCCCGGCGGCTGGGGTCGCAGTGCCGTCATCCGCATAGGCCAGCACCTGGACGGCGAACGGCGCGCCGACCGGCTGGCGGACCGGAGCGTTGAGGACGAGCTCTGGCGGCGGCGGAAAATTCGGGGCCAGGTACCAGAGCACCTGATCGCCCGCGTGGATCGCGAACTGTGAGCCGCCCACCTGCAGGCCGATGTGGTTGACCTTCGTGTACCAGAAGGCGCTTCCCTGGGCGACGAAGCCGCCGATGCCGCAGACGCCCAGGCCGAAGCCCTGGGGCACGAAGGTATCCGTCAGCAGGAGCGGGTTGAGCTGCTTGCGGCTCTTGGCCGCCTCCACCACGACACCCAGGGCATTGGCGCCCTGGACGGCCACCGGCTGCCCGGATCCGCCGCTGCCCGCTCCGAAGCATTCAGCCCGGGGGCTGGTGGGCATGCTGGTCGTGTCGCTGTACTGCGTGATGTCGTCGAGCTGGCCGCTCGGGCCGACCACGCGCAGGTCGGCACCGATGCTTCCGGCCGCTGCGGCCGTGCCAAACGCGGCAACCGCCAGCAGCGACGCCGCCGCCGCAATCGAGACAGTCGTTCTCATCTGTGAGCCACCCCTTCCTCGAGGGTCGTCTTGGCTGGCCGGGGACAGGTCTCCTGGCTTCCGGGCTGTCTGAGACGCCTTCCCAGGGAATCGATGACTCCCCAGTGGCACTGCCTCGTCTGATGCTGGACCCGGTCACAGTGGCGGGACCGCGCCGGCTTCTCACCGGACTTCCCTTGACCACCGGCCCTTATGGCCGGCCATCCTACCCTGGCCGGTAAAAGAAAGGGGCGGCCCGCCGGCCGCCCCTCTCGCGAATCAGCTTGAAGTCGTCGTTACTTCTTGGACGGCTTCTGCTTGCACTTCTGGGTGCTCGTGGCGGTGATCGACTGACCGTTGCTATAGGTCGTCGTCTCCGAGTTGACCCACTTCTTCTTCTTGCAGCGAGCCATCACGTAGAACGTCTTCTTGCCTGACTTCTTCTTGTTGATCGTCGTCGAGAAATGCGTGATCGACGTACCCGTCGGCGGGATCGACACGGTCAGCGTGTTGCTGCGCGTATTCAGAATCCCGGTCAGCGTGGTGCTGAACGCGTACGCACCGCTGCCCGTGAATATGTCGGTGTGCAGGCCGATGGTCGGGCTGCCACCGCTCGGGATGCCGTTGTACGCGGCGACCTTGCCGGTGAGCAGACCACCGTTGATCAGGGCCTCGCCCGAACCGACCTTGCTGGCGCCGCACGTAGCGTCCGAGGTGGACTGCGGGACGGTGCTGATGGTGCTCAAGTTGCACTGAGCGATGTTGCCCGGCGTGAACTTGATGTCCTTCGTGAAGGTCAGCACGGTCTGTGTGCCGGTCGGCGAGAAGCCACCGCTATAGGCCGTGTCGACCACGTTTGTGAACGAACCCACCGGCCCGAACGTCTTCTTCTGCTGCTTGGTAGGCGACGTGGTGGTCGTCAACGTCTGCCCGGTGACCGCCGCCGATGCAGAGCTCGAGACGACCAGCGCCCCGATCACGCTCAGCAGCGCGCCAATCACATACTTGCGCTTGCGCATACCACTCCTTTTCCGTTGGGCAAATTTCCCTGACGGCTACCCAATTTGCAGCGCCGCCAGCCCTTTGGATTGCCTTCTGTCGCTGAACCTAACACAGGGGGAAGGGCTTAGTTGTGCGGAGTTTCCGCCTGAAATTGAGCTACCCGAATACCCGGTAGCGAAGCCGGATCAGTCCGTCAGCAGGCTCAGGGATTCGCGTAGACGTGCGTGTACTTCGTCTGCTCGGACACCTGGCCGATCGATTGCTGCGGTCCCTGCGCCGTGCAGGCCGGCGAGGGGAACGAGCCGGCGGTGCTCGGCAGACCGGTGAATGGGAACTTCTTGATGGCGTCGAGCACTTGCTGCGGCGTGTCGAAGGTGGCGCGGTTGCTGAAGAACGGGTTGCCCGTGTAGACGCTGTCCAGCGGGTTGAGAGCGGCGGTCAGGCCGACGGCCCCCGAGCATGCCGTCGTGTCGAAGCTCTCCAGCCCGTTTGCGACCTTGAGAGCACTGTTCGGCGCCGGGTACGGGTTGGCCCGCGAGTAGGAGAGCCGGTGGGTCGGGAAGGTACCGAGCGAATCGGGGAAGAGCGGAGCCGAGCTGCGGATGTAGTGGATGTTCGCGCCGGTCTCAATGGTGCCCGTCGCGTTCAGCGACGAGGCGACATTGCCCAGGAAGCCGGTGACGTCGCTCTGGTAGCGACCGATGCCGGCGACGATCGGCGTGATCTGCCTGGAGAAGGGCGTGATCTCGGTGAGCAGCGGCGGCAGGTTCGTGTCGAGCAGCGTCTGCAGCGAGGGAAGGCCTGTCTCCGAGCGCTTCGCGAGCTTCCTGAAGCCGATGAAGAAGCTGTTGAAGTTCGGTGCGACCTTGGCGACCTGCTTCAGGTTGGCGCTCAGCAGCCTGGCCGAAGGATGGAGCTGGGTGATCAGCGGGTTTGCGTTGCGAGAGAAGCTCGCAAGCCGGTTCAGCGTCAGCCTCGACTCATCCAGGAAGGTCGGCAGGGCGCGGAAGGTCGCCTCGAGGTCCTGGTTGCGCACGGCGGTGGTGTGGAAGACGATGCCGGAGTTCCGGATCAGTCCCGCGAGCTGTCCCTGTCGCTCGCTGAGGGCGCCGAAGACCTGGCCGGTGTCACGGACGAACTGCTGGACGGCGCCCTGCTGCGTGTCCAGGACGCGCAGGACCTTGTTGGCGTCTTCGGCGAACGGTGCGAGGTTCGCGATCGCGGCGTTCAGGTCCGCGCCCCGTCCCTGGCTCGCCACGGCGAGCTGCTGCATCCATGTCTGGAACGCCGCTCGGGTCTTCGGGTCGAATGTCCGGAAGACCTCGTCGAGCTGTACGGACGGCTCGACCTGCGCCTTGGGCAGGCTTCCGCCCTCCGGCAGCTTGGGCCCGTTGCGATCGCCCTGGGTGAGCTCGACGTAGGTCTCGCCGAGGAGCGTCTTCTGTCGCAGCATCGCGCGCGTGTTGGCCGGGATCGGCGCGTAGGGGCTGTCGATCTCGATCGTCGCCACGGCGAGGTCCTTGTTCGGACCTGAGTTGGCGAGGTTGATCGCCTTGACCTTGCCCACCGAGACGTTGGAGATGCGGACGTCGGACTCCTGCGCCAGCTGGCTCGCCTCGCTGAACGGGACCTTGATCCGGTAGCCCTCAGGCTTCAGTGGCACGGGGCCGCCGAAGGTGACCCAGAGGAAGAGCAGCAGCCCGAAGCACGAGAAGGCGAAGGCGACCGCGACGGCGATCTGACCGAGTGTCGGCGGGCGCTGACCCATCAGCTACATCCCGGGATCTTGGCCGCGCGAGGCTGGCCGGTGAGCTGGTAGAGGAGGCGCAGATACGGCTCGGCGAGCAGGGTCTGCTCCGCGGTCTGAGCGGTTCCGCAGCTCTCCTGCACGAGGCCGCGGCGGATCGGGCCGTAGGAGTCCTGGAGCAGGTAGTTGGCGGTCAGGTTGTGGTTGAGCCATGGGACCCAGAAGAGGAATCCCTCCTGGGCGCCGGGCGGGTTGTAGGCCAGGGCGTTGAGGCCGTCGTTGAGCCGGGTGAAGCCGGTCCTCAGCCCGGGCGTCGCTGTGCCCAGGCCTTGACCGATCTGGGCGACGTGCTGGACGGGGCTCGCCACCTGCGTGGTGAAGGGACGGATCTGATTCTGGATCGGACCGGCCGTCTGTTGGAAGAAGGGCCGCAGCGCCCGCAGCGCGGGACCGGTGGCCCTTGCCCCCGGGATCAGTTTCTTGAGCGCCGGCCCCGACTGGAGCGCAAGGCTGTTCGCGCTCGTCAACGCGCCCTTGGTCTGCTGGAGAGTGCCCGGCAACTGCGCGACGGCGCTTCGGATCGAGGCCTGTTCCTTGGCGAAGGAGCCCAGCACGGCGTTCGAGGAGTCCACGAAGTTGACGAGGTCCTGATCGCGATTGCCGAGCTCTGTGGAGAGGAGTTGGAAGTTGTGGATCGAGTCGGCGACGTTCTGGCGCCGGACCGCCAGCGCGCCGCTGATCTTCGAGATGTCCCGCGCGAGTGGGTCGAGGCGGCGCAGCGCGTTGGAGAGCTCCACGTCCCGCCCCTGGGCCGGGTCGAGGGCCTCCGCGCCGTTGGCCAACAGCAGCTTCAGGAACTGCTGCGTGTCGGCGTCGAGCGAGGCGAGGATCTCGTCAGGGTTCACCTGCGGCTGCGTCGAGGCCAGCGGGACCGTCGAGTTCTCCTTGATCTGGGGAGCGGACTGCGCGCCTGGATCGACCTCGACCACCATGTCGTTGAGGCCGGTCTTCGGCCGCAGCAGCAGCGAGGCATTGGTGTGGATCAGATCCGCGTACTTGTTCTCGAGCGACATGCTCACCACGGCGTGCCCGTTCTCGAGCTTGACGCCGGAGACCTCGCCGACCTTGATCCCGGCGATGTCGACCGACTGCCCCTGCCCGGGCGTGACCGCCTGCGCGGTGGAGAAGTCGGCCTGCAGAGCGAAGTGGTCGGTCCCGATCAGCGGCACCCAGTTCGGCAGGGTGACGCGCTGGTTGATCAGGATGACGGTCATCGCGAACAGCCCGGCGAGAACCAGTCCGATGATGGCCAGGACGTCACGGAGGTGTGCTCTCAGGGCGCGTCTCATGGGTAAGGGGCGGGGTCGGGTGGGCCCTGGGCCGCCGCAGGGCCGTTCAGGTCGGGGATCGGGTTGCTCTGACAGGCAACGTCGGTCCGGAACGGCGGCGTGGCGGAGGCCACCGGGCGGGTTCCGATCGGCGTCGCCGTGCTTCCCGACCAGAATGCGTCGCGGCCCGATCCGCCGCCCGGGATCGAGGCGCGCAGGTTCGGCACCGGGCCACCCGCCGGCACCGGCCCGCCGGCCGAGAAGAAGCGGAGGTACGGGCCGTTGCCGTCGAAGCTCGCGCTCTCGCCCGCGAGATCGGCGGTCGCATAGCCGAACTCCTTGAAGTTCGGCACGCCGGTGTTGAAGTTGTAGCCGGTGCCCGAGTCGCTCAGGACAACGTCGCTGGTCGGCAGGAGCACGTTGTCAACGCAGCCGCTGGTCAAGCCGATCTGGGAGAAGAGGTCGGGCCCCTCGGCAGCGGCCTTGCCGGACCCGGGTCCAGCCAGACGGAGCTGGTTCGCCACGAAGCCGAGCTCGCTGGGCTGAAGCAGGGCGGCCGTCTGGTCGAGCCAGGGCTGCGAGGCCGCAATGGTGGCGGGAAGCTCCCGGACGCCGGGCGCCAGGTCCAGGGCGAACCTGCGCAGGAACGGCAGGGTCGCGTTGGTGTGGCGGAGCGAGGGCTCGGCGATCTGCAGGGTCGGGCCGAGCAGCCTGATCGTCCGCTGCAGGTTGGCGGACTCGTCGGCAAGGGCCCCGGTCACGATGTTGAAGTTGCTGATCAGGCCCTGGAGCTGGGACTCATGACCGGTGAGCGCGGTGAAGATCCGCGCCTGCCCGGCGATCAGGGTGGAGAGATCGTTAGGGGAGGTGCCCTGCAGCGCCTCGTTGACTATCGCGGAGTCCCTGGCGGCCGTCTGCCCGAACGTGAACGACTTGTTGATCGCCTCGGCCGCGGTCAGGCCCTGGACGTCGGGGTCCTGGGTGGCGTCGTCCGCGGCGCTCGGCTTGTGAGTCAGCGCGTTGCCATAGCCCTCGAGCAGCTTCTGGAGGTTCGCGCGGTCGGGTGCCTGGAGCGAGGTGAGGATCTGATCGAGTTGGACCGCTGTGGAGGTCTGGGTGACCGGGATGGTGTCGCCGCTCGAGAGCGAATGGGCGCTCGGGCTGCCCGGGCTCAGGTCGAGGAAGAAGTTGCCCTCCAGGAAGATCCGGGGCCGGATCGAGATCTGGGCGTCGCTGTGGATCGGCTGCCCGCTGTCGTCGACCGTGAAGGTCACTTCCGAGTAGTTGCTGGCGCAGTTGCCGGTCAGGCCGTTGTCGCAGACGCTCGTGATGCTGTCGACCTTGCCGACGTTGACGCCGGCGATCCGCACGGGCGAGTCCTTGCGGATGTTCGCCGCGTTCTTGAAGACCGCGTGGAGCTCGAAGTGGCTCTGGAAGGGGATCGCCTTCGTCCAGGCCAGATAGGTGCCGATGATGACGAGCACGATCAGGATCAGGCCGTTCCGGACCCGGTGCGGCGGGTTGCCCTTGCGGTAGACCCGCTCGTCGTAGTCCTTGGGCTGCGGCGAGGGCGGCGGTGTCGGGCGCGCGTCGGGGGTCACTTCTTGCCCTTCTTCTTCTTGGGTGTGCCCTGCGGCGCGATCTGCTGGAGGATCTGGCCGGATGTGCGGATGCCCTGATTCCCTGGCACGTTGCCGATGGCGACACCGCTTGGATAGCCCTCGTTGCCCGCCTCGCACTCGCGCTCCTGTCCCGGCGAGGCGGTGTTCGGATAGGGGTTGTAGTGCAGGAAGTTCGTGGGGAGGCCGCCCTGACCGTGGGCGGGGACCGAGCTCGGCCCGATCGTGCTGCCCTCGGCAAGCGGGGGCTGCAGCACGATGAACCGTTGCCCGTTGCCGATGCCGTCGTTGTAGCTGGCCAGGTTGGCCGCGTTGCTGAACAGGATCGAGGCGTAGTTGCAGACGGACTGGGCCGGGGTGATGAAGCTCAACGGAGGCCCGAGCGTGGTGTTGAACTGGGTCAGGTACTGGACCCCGAGCCGTGCCGGGGCGTTGTTCGCCAGGTTGAGCAGGGACTGCGCGGTGCGGGTCGAGCTGCGCGTTGAGCGCCGGCGAGAGGTTCAATGCCTTGATCCCGTTGACGATCGAGTTGCCGAGGTCCTTCTGGACCGGGGCGATCGCCCGGAAGCCGGGCCGCAGCTCGCTGAAGAGCCTGGTGGTGTTGGCGAGGAAGGGCCGGACGGTCGGCAGCGTCGCGATCGCGGTGCCCTCGGTGGCGGGCGACTTCGAGATCGACTCCTGAATGAACGGACGTGCGACACGGGCGAAGGCGCCGAAGGTCGTGTCGAGATCTACGAAGAGCTGGCCCTGGATCTGCGCCACCGGAGCGATCTCGGCGACCGTGGCGGACAGCGAGGAGACGAAGTTCGAGAGACCGGTGTTCGGGTCGGCGAGGTTCTTCGCGACCGGCGTGAGCACCTGGACGAGCGGCTTGAGCTGGCCGATCGCCTCATTCAGGTCGACCCCGCGGCCGGCCAGGGCGTTGCCGAACTCGAGCAGGTTCTGCTGGATGGCGACCCGTGTCGGGTCGTCGAACATGTTGAAGACCTGATCGATCTCCACCGGTTCGGGGCGCGCGGCCGTGAGGGGCACCGTCGCCCCGGGCTCGAAGCCCTTGCTGGAGTTGCCGCGGTCGATCTCCAGGTACTTCAGCCCGAGGGCCGACTTCGCCCTCACCACCAGAGTCGAGTTCTCGGGAAGCGGCTGGATGTCCTGATTGAGCTCCATGTTCACCTTGGCGACCTGGGCGGTGCACTGCCTGGTCGGGTCGTTCGGGCAGGGAGCGTTGTTGACGGTCACGGGATCGACCGACTTGATCTGGCCGATACGGATCCCGCCGATCCGCACGTCGTTCCCCGGCACGAGGCTGTCGGCGTCGGGCAGTTCGGCCGAGATCTTGTAGGTGGGGACGAACGGCAGGCCCTGGTTGGCCTGGTAGGCGAGGAAGACCGCCACCACGACGACGAGGACGGTCACCGCTCCGACGAGAGTCGGGCTGGCGGCGAGGCTGCCGACGCGCCCGCTCCTCATGCCCCGCCTCCCAGCAGGAACTGGAGGAACATCGAGGCCTGGCGCATGGAGACGGCCTGATCGCCTGGCGCCTGCTTGCCCTGCTGATCACCCGGCGTCGTCGTGGTCGTGCCGGAGTCTGACCCTGAGCCGGAATCCGAGCCCGATCCGCCCGGGGTCGTCTGGCCCGGGCCGGGCAGGAGCTGGGGAATCAGGTTCTGGATGTTCGGGACGTTGACCTGCGGCAGCTGCGAGTTGGAGCGGAGCTTCGCCTTGCGGACCTGCGCCTTCTTGCCCTTCTTCTTCTTCGCTGCGGGGGCGCTGCTGGCGCCCTGGCCGAAGAAGGCCTCACAGCCGCCCGCAGGGCTGGCGACGATCTCGACGCAGGTGCTGAGCTGCAGGTTCGAGCGCTGGAAGTGCCCGAATTGGTCGAACCCGTTGAGGGAGCCCGTCGTGTTGTAGATGAAGTTCATCAGGCTCTGGAAGCCCTGGGTCTTCTCGAACGTGTCCAGCAGCGCCGAGAAGTTGTTGCCGATGGGAACGGAGCTGCTCGCCGTCGCCGCCAGGTCGGTGAGCAGCCCATCGGAGGCGGCGAGCTTTGGGCCGGCCGTTTCGGCCGCATCGCCGAGCGACTGGAGGGCTGGGATCCCGGCCCTCGCGAAGGCGGGCAGGTTCACGGTCGCCTTGCTCAGACCGGGGGCCGCCCTGTTCAGGTCGGCGAAGAGCGGCGTCCCCTCGTCCGCGAAGCCCTTGAGCTTCGTCATGGTCAGGCGGACCTGGTGCAGGGTGGCGGGGAACTTCTGCAGGCCGGCCTCCAGCGCGGTGCTGCGCTCGGCCGTCGCCTGGCCGGCGATCGCAGCGTTGTGGAAGAAGCTGGTGATGTGGGCGCGCTGCTCGGCCAGCGGCTTCAGGACCGCGTCGCCGTTGCTCGCCAAGCTGGCGAGCTGCTGGTTCTGCTCCGCGAGGATGGCGAGGACGCGATCGGTCTGGCGGAGCGCAGGGTTGGCTCGGTCGATGACCTCACCGAGGTCCTGGCCCCGGCCGGCGAGGCCGGCGCCGAGCTCGTTCAGGATCAGCCTGAAGCGGTCGCTATACGGCAGACGCTGGATGTTCTGGATCAGATCGAGGTCGATGGTCTTGCCGTTGTTCTCGAGCGGCAGGAGGTACTGGCCGGCACCCGTCTGGCCGTCGGGGATCTTCCGGAGGAGGGGCGGCAGCGGAGTTCCCGGCGCACGGGGCTGGGTCGGCGTGCAGTCGATGAACTTCTCGCCGATCAGCGACTGAGGACGGATCAGGCAGCTGGCGTCCTGGCGGAAGTTCTTGAACCCGGAGTCCTCGATCTGCATGACCACGACGGCCTTGCCGGGCACCGCGTGCGGTCCACCCTCGAGGCTGGCGATCTCGTGGTCGTTCGAGACGTCCACCGACTGCACGGTCCCGACGGTGGCGCCCGCGATCCGGACCTGCTCGCCGGAAACGACGAACGAGCCGTTGTCGAAGTATCCCCTGACCAGGTAGGTGCCGCTGGGGCCGTTCGAGCCGATCGCCGGCAGGGCGATCAGCAGCGCGGCGAGCAGCAGGCCCGCGACGATGAGGCCGATCCGCCTCATGGCCCCGGCACCACCGCGGTCGAGTCACAGGAGGTCGGGCTCACCGGCGCGCCGTTGGGCGGACCGAGGAAGGCCGGCGAGTAGAAGGGGTTGCTTCCCCCGATCGGGGAGGCGGAGCCACCCGGGCATCGCTTGAAGAGATTGTAGTTGGGCCCGCCGAGCGCCCCGTAGTCGCTGAAGACCGTGGAGGCGTTCTGGGGCGCGAAGGTGCAGGTGCTCCCCGGCGCCGTCTTGCAGCCGACGGGCGTGGGCGAGAAGACTCCGAGGCCGACCGGCGCCACCCGCAGGTAGTGGGCATCCGCGTCGTAGAAGCCCGCCACCTGGTTGAGGTGGGCGACCGCCGCCGTCAGATCCGGTGTGTATGGGCGGAGGAACTGCAGGTTCGGCTGGGAGTCCTGCAACGCCTTGACCGTGATCGGGATCGCGTCCGCGGCGCGCTTCTGGAGGGCGGTGAAATCGCCGGCGGCGTCGGCGAGGTCGTTGGACTTCCCCTTCAGATTGACCGCCGGCGCGAGGTTGTTGAAGACCGGCACGGATCGACTGGTGACCGGCTTCAGGTTGCGGAGGAAGGTCGGCAGGTTCTTGGTGGCCGGCTTCGAGGCATTGACCAGCACGTCGAGGTCATCGAGCGCGGGCCGCAGGTTGTGGAAGGTGGTGTTGGCCTGGCGGAGGGCGCCGGGCAGGGCGACCAGCGCCTGGTCGAAGGAGCGGTTCTCGTTCGCGATCGCCCCCAGCGCCACGTTTGCGTTCTGGGTCAGCGCGGAGAGATCGGCCCGCCGCTCGGCGACGGAAGAGACGACACTGGCGCCATTGACCAGGAAGTCGGTGAGTGTGCCCTGGTCCCGGTCGAGCTCCTGGAGCAGGCGGTCTGTCGCGACCAGCGACGGGCTCAGGTACTTGTAGGTCTGGTTCGCCGCCGGGCCGTTGCCGGCGTACACGGTCGCCGAGCCCTGGATGACGTTGCGGAGCGCCTGGCGCTCGGGTCCGCGCAGGGTGTTGAAGAGCTGGTCGAGGTCGACCGGACTGGTCGTGTCGACCTCCGTGATCGTGGCGTCCTTGCCGAGCTCCGGGTTGTTGTTCGGGCCGGGCTCCAGTGAGACGTAGCGGTTGGCGATCCCCGACAGCGAGGTCGCCCGGATGATCGCCGTGGTGCCCTCGTGCAGGGGCCGGTTGACGGTGATGTCGACCTGGGCCAGGCCGTTGTCGTTGAGCTTGACGTCGTCGACGCTGCCGACGGGAGCACCGCCGATCAGGACCTGGTTGCCCTTGACGAGCTGCCCGCCTGTCTGGAAGAGGAGCCGGTAGTGGTTTCCGCCGCCTCCGCTGGAGATCAGGAGGACGATGATCGCGATGACAACGAGGGCGAGGGCGCCGAGCGCGGCCAGGCGGGTGAATCCGCCGCCCCCTCGCACGCGCGCGCCCTGCGGCGAGACGGCCTCCTCGCCAGGGGTCACGTCAGCCCTGCCAATGGGCAGATCGCTCGCCAGCCATGAGCCTCCGTTCGGGTCCCTATGACGGTCCCATCCTCCAGCAGCTCCTCACCTGCGTCCAAGCAGCCTTCTCTCCTGCCGCAGTGCTCCAGCTCCACGCGCGATCCTACCTTGGAGTCCAGGCGCAGATTCGGTATTTGGCCGTACTTTCCGGGGTGTTAACGGGTGCTTAATCGCCCCGATTTCGCCCCGTTTCGGGCGTTCCCTGCCGGATCCCGCTCCGTCCCGGGCTTTTCGGCGCGGCTGAACCGGTTACGGCTGCGCGTTGAGCCTCGCCCGGACCCGCTTCGTGGTAGTTGGCCTCGAGGTTGGAGACGTCGGTCTGGAGCAGGCTCACCAGCGTCGCACCCGCGATGCGCGTCGCTTCGAATCCGCTAGCGGTGCCTCTCGAAGCCCTCATGACCCGTAACCCCGGGTGCCGGACGGGCGCTTACTCGGTTAGGTGGGAGCGGCCCGCGTAGTAAGAGGCTACGGGGCCGCTCCCGGTCCATCCATGAGAGCGGTGATATGCGATCGGGACAGGAGGTCCCTTCAAGTTAGGTGGATCCCGTCAGCGCCATCCTGCTGGTCGTGGCTGCGGTCGGTCTGACCGCCTTTCTCCTCATCCTGGATTCGTGACCGGTGACAACCACACCGTTGGGGCTTCGCATCGTGGTGCGTGGGGTGTCGCGAGCCCCTTTTCGGCTCCCCTTGTCCGGTCGTTGGGTCTGTTTAGAACAGCGCCCTGCGGGAAGGGCGAGTCGAAGGCTCGCGGCCACGGCTCGGCCCTGCTGAACGGCGCAGCGCCCAGGTCAAGGTCCAACGGGAGGGCGAAGCCAGCAGCAAGGCCGCGACACGGCAAGGAGGCCAAGCGACGATGGCGCGTTTTTCAGTTCTACGCTCCCTGCGATCCAGGGTGCCCGGAGGTTCAAAAGTTCGTAGAGGAGTTGTTCAACGACGCGGCGGAGATCATCGAGGAGCGTCCGCTAGCTGACGTCATGAACGAGTTCGAAACGCAGCACATACTCGTCTGCGAGCGTTGCGTAACGTTCGGCACTCACCATATCGGCGGAGTGGAGCCGGTCAGGTGAACGATCCAGCGAAGGAAGCTGGCCGCTGCTTCGGCCAAGCTCTTTGAGGTCCAGGTACCAGGTCCGTCGAACCTCGACGGTGTCGCCCTAGGCGGAGACGGACTCGAGGGTTTGCGTGCGGGCATCTCTTGAGCGGCACCGTCCCCTTCGCCGAGGGATACTCCGTGGGCGATGTCGCAGGAGAACGTCGATCTGGTTCGACGGGGCTACGAGCACTTCGCTCGCACGGGAGAGCCGGACGTATCGGCGTACGCACCGGAGGTCGAATGGCATAGCGCCGCCGATGACCCCGGGTTGGATGTCTTTCACGGCGTAGACGGAGTGAAGGACCTGATTGCGGACGTTCAAGAGCAGGTGGAGAGGTTCCGCACCGTGCCGTTCGAATTCCTCGACGCCGGCGATCGTGTCGTGGCGGGATTGGTGCACAGGGGACGCGGAAGGGAAGCTCTGCCGAGGTCGAGATGCGCGAGTGGAACGTGTTCTGATCCGGGAAGGAAGGATCGTCTCGGTGCACGAGTACAGGGAACGGGAGGACGCCCTCGAAGCCGCGGGGCTATTGGAGTAGGCGACGTCGGAGGAGAACGTGGGACCAAAGAGCAACGCGATGACCAGGCGGAGCGGCGGGGCAAGGTCCCTCCTTGATCTCCCGCTTAGAACCTCCCTCCATCCTGGGACGATGGAATCTCTCGAGATCATTGTGCTGCCGATCGTTCTGATGGGCGCCTTCCTCCTCGGCGCCATCTGGACCGCCACGGCGGTCCACTGGCTCAGGAACACCAAGCCGCTCCGGTAGCCCCGTCGTCCTGTCTTCTGTCGGGGCGGGCGTCGACCCGCCCACCGGCTCGCCGTGGGCCTCGAACCGGCGTGCCAGCCCTCTCAGGCTGTCGCGGTCAGGTGGGCAGGCGAGCTCCTCGACGAGCTCGCCCTGGTCGGAGAGCAGGCAGACGTCGATCCTCTTGCGACTGAGATCCAGCCCAGCGTGCAACATGTGTTGGGGCCTCCTTGGTGCTCGTTTTTCGGTTGCACGTCAAGCGTGGCAACCGGGGAGGTCCTTCTTCATGTCAGTCCAAAGCGGCTACTTGGATAGCCCGGCGGCTTCGAGGGCTTCCTCTCGATCCCTAAAGACCCTTACGCGCAAGAGCCTGCCGTCCTTCAGGTCGTAGAGGTTCGTAAGCGGCTGTCTCTGTGGAAAGCCGCGCTCGGACTCCAAATTCAGTATCAGGAACGCCAAAACGCGGTCGTTCCCAAGCGGCCGCATCCGCTCGACCTCCAGCTCGAATCTCGTCGCCCCCTCATCGATGGCCTGAAAAAAGTTCCTGATCCCCGCTTCACCACGGTTGGGCCCCTCGATAGCCGCCACCGGGTTGATCAGCTCAAAATCGGGTTGACAAACCGCGAGGTACGCGTCGACATCCCGATCGTTGATCGCGGAAATCGCACGGTTCACGGCGGCGATGTTCTGCTCTGACATCGCCCGCAGTATCCCGCAAGGGTGTTGCGCTTTCCATGCAAAGCGGCGCTTTTCCGGAAATGCAGTTTTCGGGACAAATTCGGGACAAACTTTCAGGCCGGCCCGATGACCCGAAATGAAAAAGCCCCGCTTCCGCAGGGCTTTGGCGAGGCACCGCTACCGGGATTCGAACCCGGGTTTCCGGACTGAGAATCCGGCGTCCTAGTCCCCTAGACGATAGCGGCGTGTGACGGCTGAGGAGTGTAGCCAGGCGATGGCTAAGCTTCCCGGGCCCGCGGCTGTGGCGGAACTGGTAGACGCGCAGGCTTCAGGTGCCTGTGTCCTTCGGGACGTGGAGGTTCGACTCCTCTCAGCCGCATCGGCGGCTGCCCGGGGTTCAGGCCGGAGCGCCGAGCAGCGGCTCGAGTGACTCGGGTGGGCCGAGGGCGTGGCCCTGGGCCTCGTCGACACCCAGACCATCGAGCTGCTCCAGGGTCGCCAGGTCCTCGACGCCCTGGGCGATTACTCTCTGGCCTGAGCGGTGCGCCCGCAGAACGACGCCGCCGACCAGCCGGCGCTGGCCGCGATCGGCGGCCAGGTCCCCGATGAAGGGATGGCCGAGCTTGACGTAGCTGATCGGGAACCGCCGCAGCAACATGGCGTCCCTGCCGCCCTCGATGAACCCGTCGAGAGCAATCCGACAGCCGAGCTCATGAGCCGCACCTATGAACTCCGCTCCACTCCTCCCAGCCTTGGACAGCTGGGCCTCGCTCAGCTCGAACACCAGATCGCTCGGATCGGCCGCGGTCTCCTCGAGCCGGCTGCGGATCAGCCGCAGGAGGACCTCATCGGTGGACCTCAAGCTGAGGTTCAGATCCACCGGGTGTCCGGCGGCCGCGACCTCGATCGCCCGCTCCACGACCCAATGGTCGATCTCCCGGATGGAGCCGAACCTCTCCGCGGCCATCACGAACTCGCCCGCCGGGATCAGACGCTGCCGGCCGCTCATGCGGAGAAAGAGCTCATGGCGCATCGTCGCGCCGGTGGCGACATCGACGATGCGCTGGGCGTGGAGGACGAAGAGGTTCCTCTGCAGAGCCTCCTCGATCCTTCGCGACCATTCGAGCGGGCGCAAGTCTCCTCCTCTCCCCGGCCTGGCCGTCCGGTCCTGGGACCAATGAGGCAGCATTGCCTGGCCGCGGCCTTTCGACAACGGGACTAAATACTGGGGAGCCCTGGGTGATAACTACTGAGGTATCTGGGCGAGGTGCCGGAGCACGGACCGCGCCGCGTTGTATCCGTTCATCCCGTGGGCGCCGGCCCCGGGCGGAGTCGCCGCCGAGCAGATGTAGACGCCGTCGATGCCCGCGCTGTACGGGTCGAGCGCGAAGCGGGGCCGGATCAGGACCTGCACCGTGGTGTTGGCACCGGTGATGATGTCGCCTCCGATGTAGTTCGCGTTGTAGGCCGCCAGGTCCGCCGGGGTGCGGAGCGTGCTCTCGACGATCCTCTCTCGAAACCCCGGCGCGAATCGCTCGACCTGCGCGAATACGCTCTCGGTCGCATCACCGACGTAGCCGCTCGGGACGTGCGCGTAGATCCAGACCGGGTGCAGGTCTCCCATCGAGCGACTCGGATCGGCGAGGTACTGCTGGCCGACGAGCATGAAGGGCCTTTCCGGCATCGACCCGCGGTTGGTCGCGCGCTCCGCGATCGCGATCTCCTCGAATGTCCCGGCGACGTGAACCGTCCCGGCCCGCCGGCAGGACGCGTTCGTCCAGGGGATGCCCTCCTCCACCGCCAGGTCGAGCTTGAAGGCGCCGGGCCCGTGGCGGTAGCGCCGGTACGCGCGGGCGACCCCACTGGGCAACCTCTCCCCCGCGATCTCCGCGACCGCGCCAGGGGCCAGATCGAGCACCACCGCGTCGGCGTCCTCGAGCTCGTCGAGGGATGTGACGCGCCGCCCGGTCTCGACCTTTCCGCCATTCGCGCGAAGGACCGAGGCGAGCGCGTCGGTGATGGCCCGAGATCCGCCCCTCGCGACCGGCCAGCCGAAGGCGTGGCAGGCGTCGATCAGGGCACAGCCCGACCGAGGAGCTCATCGGCCGGGTGAGCGGAGCGAAGGCATGGGCGGCCACCCCGCCGAACAGGGCCCGAGCCTGCGGCGTCTTCCAGGCGCGCGCCAGCAGCGATGCGGGCGTCGCCGCCGGAATCCCGAAGCGGAGCAGCCGCACCGGGTGACGCGGGACGTGGACGATCGGCACGAGCATGTCCTCGAGCAGCTCCTCGAAGTGGGCCGAGGACGAACCGAAGATCCGCTTCCAGGCGCTGCCGTCCTCCTCCCCGAACCCACGCGCCGTCTCGTCGATCGAGCGCACCATCACTCCCGCGCTGCCGTCGTCGAGCGGATGGGCCAGGTCCACCTCGGGCCAGAGCCACTCGAGCCCATGCTCCGCCAGGTCGAGCGAGTTCAGGAACGGCGACCCCGCAGCCATCGGGTGGGTCGCCGAGCAGTCGTCGTGGAGCAGACCCGGCACGGTCAGCTCGCTGGTCCGAGTGCCGCCCCCGATCGTCTCCTCCGCCTCGAGCACCGTCACCCCCACACCATTCCGGGCCAGCTCCACGGCGCAGGCGAGCCCGTTGGGGCCCGAGCCGACGACGATCGCGTTGCTCAAACGACCGGGAGCGGCTCTTCGTCGCCGACCGCCCCGCGATCGACGGCGATCGGCACGTCGTAGGACTCATCGAGCCACGGCTGCCGGGTGATCATGTCCCTGACCGCGACGGAGCCCTCCTCGAGCAGCCCATCGACTGGATCCCAGACCTGGTAGCGCTGACGCCCGCTTCCCGTCGCCTCGGACTCCAGGGCAATCACCCGAACGTCACCGGCCGCGAATCCGCACCGCTCCTGGACCGCGGCGAGCAGCTGCCACCCGTGGAAGTGCCCGTCCCCGAAGTTCCAACCGTTGACGATGTTCGAAATCAGCTCTCCCTCCCGGACGTCGTAGTTCTCGACCTCGTCGACCGCGTGCGGCAGCAGCGCGTTCAGGGCGCGGCCGTGCGAGTGCATGGCGCGGAACGAGAGCCCCTTGTTGAGCAGGAACTCGGCCGTCTCCGGGTCGTAGATCTCCCCGACCTGCTCAACGATGATCCGCGCCGGCTTCTTGATGTGGGTATCGAGCTTCTCCTCCGCCCCACTCCCCTTGCGGAACAGCCAGACCGTGGTCGCCCAGTTCCCCGCGTAGTAGCGCATCGACGGCAGAAACGAGATCTTGTCCGGCCGCAGGCCGCCGAGCACCGGCAGGATGATGCATGGGATCGCGAGCACGGCGATCAGCAGCGGGTCGCCGATCGTCGAGAGCGACGTGTCGCCGTAGTGGCCGAACAAGAAGAGCAGGCCGAAGATCATGAAGAGGTTCCACTCGAGCGGGACTGCCAGCGGGAACATCGAGGTGATGTTCACGTGGAAGAGGATCATCCCGATGATCGCGATGGTCCGGACCGTGTTGTTGTCCACCGTGATCAGCAGGAATGGCCAGAGGAATTCCTGGACCGTGCCGAAATGGGCGATCGCCGCGGCCAGCCGGGAGGGTCGCATGTCCTCCGGGTAGTCGCGCCAGAGCCGCCGCTTGAAGGCGCGCGACTGGATCAGAGGCGCGTTGCTCATCATCGTCGAGACCACGAACGGGAAGTGATGGTTGAGCTTGGAGGACGCGGCTCCCCACCAGATGAACAAGAAGACGAACTGCCAGGCAACGATCCAGTGCTGGACCGGGAAGAGCCCGACGATCAGGACGGTCGCGTAGATCTCGGGCCGGGCGCCGAGGAACGAGACCTTGTCGCGGAGGCCCAGCAGCCCGAGCAGCCCGAGCAGAACCGCGATTCCCGCCGGAGGCAGCTTGCCGGCCGATCCGGCGACCGAGTCGACACCGGACGCGGCCAGCAGAAAGACCCCGGCGGCGAGCACCCCTGCATATAGCCCCACGTCCAGTGCCGTGCGGGTCGTCCCCTTCGTGAATGGGACCCGATCCGGCCAGGGGGGCAGCCGAACCGTCCCGGTCCGCAGCCAGTAGAGCAGGCCGCCGATCGGCGGCACGAACCGAAAGCTGAGCGGCATCGACCCGGCTCCCAGTCCCAGGATCTCCCAGAGCAGGAGCCAGACAGCCAGCTTCTGGAAGACGATCGGCTGGGTCCACCAATCGCTCAGGTTGCCGAGCGAGCCCAGCCCCGGTGTCAGCGAGATCACGAACAGCGCCCCGACGCTGAAGACGACCAGCTTGATCACGTAGATGAAGTAGACGAAGGTCGGTGAGCCGAACCCGTTCAGGCCCCAGTCCTGCACCAGCGGCTTGAGCCGCGTCAGATGCGGCCTGGCCTTCCACTCCTCCACGTCAAACGGAGGCGGTGAGGGTTCGAAGAATCCCATCGCCGGTGACCCGAACCCTATTGCCTGGACGGTCACGCAACCCGCAACTTCCCGCGGGAAGGCTCGTTATGTTCGGTTGATGCCCAGTCGCCGACTGCTCAGGCCGGGAATCCTCCTGGCAGGGATCGGGTGTGTGGCCGCACTCGTGCTCCTCGCGCGCGGCGAGGAGTCGCGCGCAGCGAGCGCCAAGCCCAACGTGATCATGTTCACCACGGACGACCAGACGGTCCGGGACATGGCCGTGATGCCGAAGACCCAGGCTCTGATCGGGAACACGGGCGCCAGCTTCCTGCACGCGTACGCGTCGGATCCGCTCTGCTGCCCCTCCCGCGTCACGGTGCAGACCGGTGAGTACGCCCACAACACCGGCGTCCTCGGCAACACCCCCCCGCAGGGCGGATATCAATCGTTCAACGACAAGAACGACCTGCCGGTCTGGCTGCAGTCCGATGGCTACCGCACCATCCACATCGGCAAGATGCCGAACGGCTTCGGCGAGGTGACGAACCAGACCTACGTGCCGCCGGGCTGGGGCCCGTTCCTGGGCGACAGCAATCCCGGCTCGAGGGGCGAGTTCTACGGCTTCATCGGGCCGCCCTCCGCCTACACCGGCTTCACCCTCGACCAGAACGGCGTCGACAAGGCCTACTCGGCCGATGACTACTCGACCAACGTGTACTCCGACCTGGCGGTCGACCGGATCAACAACCACCTCACCAACTTCCCCGGCTCGCCGCTCTACATGCAGGTTCAGTTCTTCGCCCCACACGACCCCGCCACGCCCGACCCGAAGTACGCGAACGCCTTCGCCACCGCGCCGCTGCCGACCGATCCCAGCTTCAACGAGAAGAACGTCAAGGACAAGCCCGCCTGGATCAAGCGGATCAAGCGCTTCGGCCCTGGCCTGATCGCCAAGATCCAGACTCGCTACCAGCACCGCCTCGAGACGCTGCTCTCGGTCGACGACGCTGTCGAGCGGATCGTCAACGACCTCCAGTCGAGGGGCGCGCTCGGCAACACCTATCTGATCTTCACCTCCGACCAGGGCCTGATGCAGGGACAGCACCGCCTTCACCAGGGCAAGTTCGTCCCGTACGACCCATCCACCCAGGTGCCACTGCTGATCCGTGGTCCGGGGATCCCGGCGGGCTCGCGCCCTCGCGCCCTCGCCTGGAACGGCGACATCACCGCCACGATCCTGGCCATGACCGGGGCCAAGCCGCAGTTGCCGCAGGACGGGCACTCGCTGCTGCCGTTCGCCCAGGATCCGGCCAAGAAGACCAGTCGGCCGATCCTTTTCGAGACCGGCCCGCCGGGCACCGCCTTCGAGCCCGGGACTGGCACCGCGGCCGCGACCGGCGGCCACGGGCGCGCGGTGAAGATCGGCACCTACGTCAAGAACACCGACCTCGACCACACGGCGCAGCTCGCTCGCGCGATCGTCGCGCCGCGCTACCGGGCCATCCGGACCGGGCGCTACCTGCTCACCAAGTACGCGGACGGCGGCCGGGAGATGTACGACATCTCCAAGGATCCGCTCATGCTCGCCTCCGTCTGGAAGAACGGGCGCTATGCGCCGGTCAAGAAGTTCCTGCTGAAGAAGCTCGCCAGGCTCGTCCACTGCAGCGGCGCCGCCTGCGACCAGGAAATTGGCAAGCCGCCGAAGCCACTCGCCAAGCCGAAGAAGCGGAAGGGGGCCGCCACACCCGGATAGGGTCCCGGGCATCGGCTCCTCAGAGATACCCCCGCCAGTCTTCGGCGACTACTACCGCGAGATCTACGCAAAGGGAATGCTCGCCGGCGAGCGGCCGAGCCTGCCGATCGGCTGGGCGGAGCTGGAGCAACGCGCGCGGGACTCGCTCGACGAGCGCGCCATCGCGTACATCTTCGGCGGCGCCGGCTCCGAGGACACGATGCGAGCCAACCTCGAGGCCTTCCGCCGCTGGCGGATCGTGCCACGCGTGCTGCGCCAGGACCTCTCCGTGCGCGACCTCACCGTCGAGCTGCTCGGCACGCGGATGCCCGCGCCGGTGCTGCTTGCTCCGATCGGGGTGCAGACTCTGCTTCACGAGGAGGGCGAGCTCGCCTCCGCCCGGGCGGCTGCGGCGGTCGGGTTGCCGTTGATCACGAGCACCGCCTCGGCGACCGCGCTGGAGGAGATCGCCGAGGCGAATGGCGAGGCGCCGCGCTGGTACCAGCTCTACTGGCCGAACGACGACGAGATCGCCGCCAGCATCGTCCGGCGGGCGGAGGGCGCCGGTTACTCCGCCATCGTCCTGACGGTCGACAACTACCTACCCGGTTGGAAGCCACGGGACCTCCAGCAGGCCTACCTCCCGTTCCTCGAGGGCATCGGGATCGCGCAGTACCTCTCCGACCCGGTCTTTCTCGATGGGCTCGAGAAATCGCCGGACGAGGACATGGGCGCCGCGGTCGGCCACTTCCTCGGGGTCTTCGCGAACCCGGCTCTCACCTGGGAGCGGCTGGAGTGGCTGCGGGGGACGACCTCGCTGCCGGTCGTCCTCAAGGGGATCCTTCACCCCGACGACGCCCGCGAGGCTCGCGAGCGCGGCGTCGACGGCATCGTCGTCTCGAACCACGGCGGCAGGCAGATCGACGGCGCCATCGCGTCGCTCGACGCTCTGCCCCCGATCGTTGACGCGGTGGGCGACGAGATGGCCGTGCTGCTCGACAGCGGGATCCGCTCGGGCGCCGACATCTTCAAGGCGCTCGCGCTGGGCGCGGACGCGGTGCTGGTCGGCCGCCCCTATCTCTGGGGGCTGGCGCTCGACGGCCAGAGTGGCGTCGAGACCGTGCTGCGCAGCCTGCTGGCGGAGCTCGACCTGACGATGACGCTGAGCGGCTTCACCCGGACGGCGGAGATCGATCCCGGCGTCCTGCGGCTCGTCTAGAACGTGGGGCTGAAGGCGGGTGTGGCCGCACGAATCGCGACCGTGCAGCCGGCGCCGGTGCGGATCTCGACGGCATCGCAGACCAGGCGGGTGAGCCACAGCCCCCGTCCCCCGAGACCGGCCGCGGCCGGGGTCAACTGACCCGCGAGTACGTCGGCGATCCCCTCACCCACGTCACTCACCTCGAAGATCAGCTCCCCGGGCTCGTCCCAGATGCACAGGGTTGCCGGCGGCTGACCGTGTACGACGGCATTGGTGGCGATCTCGTTGACCGCGAGCACCAGCTCGTCGGTCCGCACGCGTGACAGACCGGCGCCCGCAGCGAGCTCGTCGACGCTGCCGCGCAGGTCCGGCAGGTCGGAGAGGCCGAAGGACATCTCGGTGTCCGGATCCCCCGTCGGGCGGGTCACCGAGTCATCGAGCCGGGTGCAGAAATCGAGCGGATCCTCGTAGGTGTCGCTCTCCGACGGGCCGTCCGATCCGACGATCTCGGGATGGGTGCTGCGCGCATGGTCGATGATCTCCGGCGGGAGCACCCTCGCGTCATAGGTGCAGATGAAGGTGAGGGGGTACTCGGCGAAGGCGACATTGAGCACCGACTCGTGTCGGGCCCAGTCGCGCACCTGGGCGTCGTGCCCGATCGCCCAGGGCGGCTCCCCGATCAGGCGGACCCTGCGCCCGCGGCCAGGCCCATCCGCCTGCTCGGCGACCCAGCGGCCGAATTTCTCGCGCGTCCGCGCGGAGGTCTCGAACCACTGCTCGACAGAAAAGAGGGTGACGCCCTGCGGATCGGCACCGATCTCCGCGCGCAGGTTCTCGACGTTGCCCTCTTGCACGGCCACGAGCGTCGGTTCCTCTGCAGTCATCCCTTCCTCGACGAACGGCAAGGCCACATCCAGGAACTCCCCATCGGACCCGTAGACGAGGGCCTGGTGGACGAAATCCTTGGCGGGGTCGGACGCTTCCCCTTCGAAATGCATTCCAATCCCCCTACCCGTTGGACCGTGGTCTGACTCCACCACCAATACGAGCCGGGCAGGCAAGTCGGATCGGCCGGCGTATTTGATGCTGGGGCTCGTCGCTCCGATCGACGGCATACCGGGTTGGAAGACGAAGACCGTGAAGCTCACAGGCACCAGCAGAGTCGCAATCGCCGCCCTCGCCGCCATCGCGGCGCTGGCCGGCTTCGCGCCGGGCTCGGCGAGCGCCGGGACTCGAGCGATCGGTATCGATGTCTCCCGTTTCCAGGGACCGATCAACTGGACGAGCGTGGCGGGAGCGGGCGTCAGGTTCGCCTTCGTCCAGGCGAGCCGTGGGAGCGGCGCGGACTGCACCGTGAAACCCGCCCAGTGCGGCGCCGATCCCTACTTCGCGATCAACCGAGCCGCCGCCGAGTCGGTGGGCATTCGCGTCGGCGCCTACCACCGCGCCTTCGCGAGCGGAGGGACGCTCGCCGACGCGCGGGCGGATGCGCTGACGGAGTCGGATGTCTTCCTCGCAGATGTCGGCGCGCTGCAACCCGGCGAGCTGATCCCCGTGATCGATGTCGAGACACCGTTCACCGGGATGACCTCCACCACGCTCCGCGCCTGGATCCGCGTCTTCGTCAAGCGGGCGAGGAGGCGGCTCGGTCGCAAGCCCATGATCTACACGAACGCGACGAGCTGGGGGGCGACCGGCAACACCCGCGAGTTTGCGAAGGCGAGGTATCCGCTCTGGGTCGCGGAGTGGGGAGTCTCGGCCCCCACTGTCCCGGCCGGAAACTGGGGAGGCCGTGGCTACTCGGTCTGGCAGTTCACGAGCTCGGGAAGCGTCCCGGGCATCTCGGGCCGGGTCGACATGGACCGGCTCGGCAAGGGGCTCGCCAAGATCACCGTGCACTGACGCTCGGGGTCGCCTCCCGGATCCGGACGCAGTTGCGCCCCGCGTCCTTCGCTTCATAGAGCGCTTCGTCCGCGGCATGGACCAGGGAATCCGGCGTGCGCCGCCCCTCGGTTGCGAGTGCGGCACCGACGGACAGTGTGAGGTCGATCGAGACCTCGCCGACGCGGACCGGCGACTCGGCCAGCGCTTCACGGGCTCGCTCGGCCAGGGCCAGCACCCCATCGTGGTCGATCTCCGGCGCCAGCACTGCGAACTCCTCGCCGCCCCAGCGCGCCAGGCAGTCGTCACCTCGCAGAACCGAGGCGATCCTGTCCGTCACCGTCTGCAGCACCGCGTCGCCCATCAGGTGCCCGTGCTCGTCGTTGACGCGCTTGAAGTGATCGAGATCGAGCAGGAGGACGGCGAGCGTGCCTCGCCGGTCATCGCTCAGCTCCCCGACGAGGACCTCGCCGAAGTGGCGGCGGTTGAAGATCCCGGTCACCGGGTCCTCACGTGAGAGGCGCTCGGCCTCGGCGTGCGCCTGCTCGAGCTCGCGGTTGGCCTGCTCGACGCGCTCCAGGGACTCCGCCAGTTCGGCCGAGCGCTCGGAGGCGAGCTCGAGGGCCGCGTCGCGCCGGCGCGTCGTGTTGCGCAGGACGATCCCGACGGTGAAGGTGAGCGCCCCACCCACAAGCAGGATCAACCAGGGCAGGAGTCGCTCCACGGTGGTCAGCGATCCACCGGCGATGCGCAGGGTCCAGCCGCGACCCGGGGCAGCGATTGCGGTCTGGACGGCATCGCTCAGGCCCGAGCCGATGGTGGCGAGCGGTGTGACCTGGTCCCGCAGCTGGAGGGCAGTTGGATTCCCGCTCGCGGGCAGGGTCTTAGCGACGAGCTGCTGCGCGTCGACAAGCCCGACGATCGCGCTCTCGGACTCGACCGCCGAGATCTCGCCGCTGTCGCGGTGCGAGACCACCGGCACGGCCAGATAGAAGCCCTCGTCGCCATTCGCCAGCTCGACCGGGGCCGAGATCGCCACCTGCTTTCGGAGCGAGGCGAGTCCGATCGTGTTCGCCGCGGCGGGCTGGCTCACGGCCTGGGCAAGGGAGGAGTCGCGGTTGTCGGTGGGAGCGACGAGCAGCGGGTGCGGGCCGATGTCGTGCGGCGGGACGAGCCTGCCGCTCGGTGAGCGGCGAATCCACTGGACGCTGACGATGGCCTCCTCGTTGCGGCCGCGGACGTGGGCCCAGCGCGAGAACTCGGGGAAGTCGGCGTCGTCGTGGACCCCCACCATGTCCCCGACGTCCTCGAGGTAGTAGGCGCGGCGGCGCAGCGCGTCGGAGATCCGCTGCTGTGCGGCGGCGACCCGATCGCTGCGGGTCGAGTGGAGGTTGTGGCGCGAGACGAAGTAGGTGGCCAGGGCACCGCCAACCGTCACGAGCAGCATCGCGATCACGACTCCACGCTGGAGCGCCTTGGAGCTCACGGGGCTCTTTCGGCCTATCGGGGGATGAAGTTGAGCCGTGCCCGGGCCGGCCCCCCGAGACGGGAACGACTAGCCGGAATCCGCGAGCCTCAGGAGGCCTCCTAGGACACCTACGTAGGCCACGCCGTTGCGGCCGATCGAGACCGGCGCGTAGTGGTTGTTGAAGAGCGTGCCGGCGCCGGTCAGCCTGCTGTAGACCGTCTTGCCGGTGCGGAGATCGATGGCCGTGAAGTACCACGCCTGGCTGCCGTCGCCGGTCGGCGGGCGCGTATAGGTGTAGAGAAGACCGCTCTTCAGCGAGGCCTTGGAGACGACGGAAGGCACGCGCTCGTCGCTGGTCCACGCCGTGCGGCAGCGGCCCTTTTTGACGACGATCTTCGCGATGCCCGGAGCGGTCAGCTGGCCAGCGTCCATGGACTGCTCGGTGTAGCCGTAGTTGTTCTCCGCGACCAGGGAGTTGCCGCCCGCCGCGACCAGGGAGTTCTCGTCGTCGGAGGTTCCGGCCGCGAAGACGCCGCGGCGGCAGATCACCTTGCCTCCCCTCTTCCGGCCACGGGTGTAGACGATCACGTGCATGCGGTCGGCGTTGTCGGTGATCGCGACCTCGTTCTTGCCGAGCAGCGTCGGCGTGGTCCCGGAGCCGGCGGAGAGCTGGCCCGGCTTATGGACGCCGTTGTTCGGATACTTGCGACGCCAGATCACCTTCGTTTTGCCCCGAATCGCCTGCAGCCGGTAGAGCGCACGGGTTGTGACGATGTAGACGCCGCCCTTCTCGTCGACGGCGAGCGAGTTGGCGATCTGCTCTCCAAGCGGCCGCGCGTGGATCGAGGCGTTTCGGGGGGTCGATCCAGCCCACGGTCCCGTTCTCAGCCGCGAACCAGATGTGGCCCTTCCAGTCAGGCAGGTCGGAGAGCAGGCCGACCGCGTGCGGGACGACGCCGGTCAGGTCGTAGTCCGAGACGAGAGAGAAGCCGGAGGGGCCTGACTCCGCAATCACGTAGACGTGCCGCGTGTTGGTCGGGACCACCACGCGGTCGTGGTCGTCGAGGTAGAAGTAGCCGCCGCCACTGATGTGGGTGAACGGGTCACCGCCCACGGTCTCCGGGCCGGGCAGCGTGTAGGTCGCCAGGGTCTGCAGGGTTGTCGGATCGAGCATCACCAGGACCGGGCCGCTGAACCCGATGCAGATCGTCAGGATCCGGCCCTGCGAGTCGAAGGTGAGCGAGCCGCAGAGGCGGGTGAACAGGGTGGAGGTGATCCCGAGGTTCCGGCCCGTGGGGCCGGGAAGGCCGTAGGCGTCGGTCTGATAGGCGTCGACGTGGAGATTGCTGACGCCGTTGGGCGCCATGAACGGATCCTGCGGAACGCGGAAGCCCCGAGCGATCGGTTTGGGCTTCGCGGGCCCGCCCACGAAGGCGGGCGCGCTGGTGGGAGTGCTGGCGATCGGCACCGGCGGCACGCCCGGGACCTGCGCCGTTGCGCTCGAGGCGATCGCCATCAGGATCACGGCGGCGATCGTCACCGCCCCCGCCATCAGATGAATCCTATGGATGCGTCGCCCCGCCTCCATTGGCGTCAGACCATATTCCAGCTCAGGCGATCCGACGGCGGGTGGTGGCCCGCTCCCGGAGCCAGCCGCCGAGCGCGCCGAAGGCCGCGCCGAGTCCGGTGGTGATCACCACGAGCAGGATCTCCGGGTCCGGCAGATCGGCCTTCGCCTTCGCCCCGTGGATCTCGTGCGCGATCAGGATCGCGGAACCGAAGATCAGGCCGGCGACGATCCCCCTGCGCAGGCCCGTCGCCGCACCCATGTGATCGAAGCCGGCGCCGATGCCGCCGAGCACGCCGAGGATCGAGAGCACCAGGTACGTCCCCCCTGAGACCCCGAGGAAGTAACCGGTGAGCGCCCCGTACGCCGCCGGCAGGACCAGGGCGAGAAGAATCTGCAGCCACCGCGGGTGCTCCTTCAGCAACGGCGGCAGCCACATGGCGCCACCCTATCGCCCATTCACAGGCAGGCCGTGAGGAGTAGGGTTTTTCTCCATGGGGTCGGTGGAGATGAAGCTCGAGGTCGTGGTGCTGCCCGTCTCGGACGTCGATCGAGCCAAGGGCTTCTACGAGAAGCTCGGCTGGCGGCTGGACGCCGATCTGGCCAAGGGCGACGACTTCCGGGTCGTGCAGTTCACCCCTCCGGGGTCGGAGTGCTCGATCATCTTCGGCACCGGAGTGACCGCGGTCGACCCAGGGTCGATCGAGGGCCTGCAGCTCACCGTCTTCGACATCGACGCCGCCCGCAGCGCGCTGATCGACCGCGACGTCGACGTCAGCGAGGTCTTCCACGATGCCGGTGGGGTCTTCCACCACGCCGGAACCGACGAACGGGTCACAGGCCCTGCTCCCGAGCACGCCGACTACGGCTCGTTCGCCTCGTTCAGCGACCCCGACGGCAACGGCTGGTTGCTCCAGGAGGTGAAGAAGCGCCTGCCCGGGCGCTGATCGACGCGCCGAAGTCATTTTCGAGAGGAGACCCCATAGCGACGACATTCGATTCCGCAGACGAGCTGGCCGAGGCGCTCCGGCGCGCCGCGGCGGCGCACGGCGAGCACGAGAAGAGGATCGGCAAGGAGGACCCCGACTGGCCGGATTGGTACGCCGAGTACATGGTCAAGGAGCAGGCCGGGGAGAAGCTGCCCACGTGAGCAGCGACTACGACGTGATCGTCCTCGGCGCGGGCTCGCCGGGCGAGCACTGCGCCGGTGCTCTCGCCGAGGGCGGCCTGCGCGTCGCGGTGGTCGAGCGCGAGCTGGTCGGAGGCGAGTGCTCCTACTGGGCCTGCATCCCGTCGAAGACGCTGCTGCGCCCCGGCGAGGCAGTACATGGGGCGCGCGAGGCGGCGGCGACCGCGGAGGTGGACGTCAGGGAGGCGCTGGGGTGGCGTGACTTCATGGTCTCGGACTATTCCGACGCCGGCCAGGAGCGCTGGCTGGCGAAGGCAGGGATCGATCTGCTGCGCGGCACCGGCCGGCTCGCCGGGACGGGCGCGGTCGAGGTCGACGGCGTGCGCCACACCGCCGATCACATCGTCCTCGCCTGCGGCGCCGACCCGATCGTCCCGCCGGTGCCGGGCCTGTCCGAGCTCGATGGCGTCTGGACCAATCGCGAGGCGACAGGGATGCGGGAGGTGCCGCGCCGCCTGCTCATTCTCGGCGGCGGGCCGGTGGGCGCCGAGCTGGCACAGGCCGTCCGGCGGCTCGGCGGCGAGGTCGCGCTCGTCGAGGGCGGCGACCGGTTGCTCCCACGAGAGCCGGCCCCGTTGGGTGATGCGCTCGGCGAGGTCCTGAAGCGCGAGGACATAGAGCTCGTTCTCGGCACACACGCGACCGCGGCGCGGCGCGACGGCGACGATTACCTACTCGAGCTCGACGATGGCCGGGAGCTGCGGGGCGATCGCCTGCTCGTTGCGACCGGGCGGCGGCCGCGCGTCGCCGAGATCGGCCTCGACACGGTCGGTGTCGAGGCCGATGGCCATGGCGTCCCCGTCGACGCTCGTCTCCGAGCCGCCGAGCGTCTCTGGGCGATCGGCGACGTCACCGGGATCTGGCCTCTCACCCACGTCGGCAAGTACCAGGGCGAGGTGGTCGCATCGAACATCCTCGGCGAGTCACGCGAGGCCAACTACGAGGCAGTGCCGCGGGTCGTCTACACCGATCCGCAGGCGGCCGCGGTCGGCGAAGGAGAGGGGCGTTTCACCGGCACGGCACCGGTCGCGGAGGTGGCGAAGATGGAGACGTACACGCGCACCTACGCGGACTCAAATGGATTTCTGACGCTGCTCAGCGACGGCAAGTGGCTGACCGGCGCCTATGCGCTCGGCCCCGAAGCCGGCGAGTGGATGCAGCAGGCCACACTGGCCATCCGCGCCCGGGTACCGATCGACGTCCTCCGCGACACCATCCAGCCCTTCCCCACGTTCTCGGAGATCTACGTCGCCGCGCTCAAGGCGCTCGCCAGGGAGATCCCCGCCGTGCACCGGCCGGCCGGAAAGGAACGCGCAGCGGAGCGCCCCTGAGGGGCCGCCGCTCCTCTCGTCAGGCCCGGTGCTTGCCCGCCTTGCGGCACTTCCGCTTGCGCGCCTCGTGGTGCTGCTTGCGGCACTTGCGGTGCTTCGCCGCCGACGATGGCGAGGAGTCGGTGGGCGGCTGGACAGGAGCCGAGGACGGCATCGGCAGCGGGGTGAGCGAATTGCCGGGACCGATCGAGGCGCACTCGTTGGCCGGCGTTCCACCGGCGTAGCGCTGCTGCATGAACTGGAGCGCTTCCCACTCGAATGGCCAGATCGCGGCGGCGTGGTCGACGCCGTTGTAGACGTGGAACTGCACCGGGACACCGCGACCGCAGTAGGTGTGGGCGAGCTCCTTGACGTCGTCCGCGACCGCCACGCCGTCGCCCGTCGCATCGGACTTCCCCACCCCCATGAACAGCGGCGACGTCGGGGTCCGGCCTCTTCCCATGATCGAGTCGTTGAAGATCCTGACCAGCTCGGGCACCTGCTTCCAGTTCCTGTACTCAGGCCTCAGCATGTCCTCGAAGCGCAGGCCGGGGTAGGCGCTGGGCTGGATGCACCCCTGGCCGACCTCGGCGAGGATGCGCTGGCCGTTGTCGTTGAAGTACTTGGCGGTGTCCAGCCTGTAGGCGCGGGCGAGTCCGGCCATGATCGCGGGGATGGCGCCCGTCCAGCCGGGCTTGCCGTTGATGGTGTCAATCAGGTGTGCATAGTCCACCGCCATCCCGCCCACGGCCACCCCTGCGACATGGAGCTCGGCTGCGTAGGCGGGTTGAAGCTCGCTCGCCCATTCGCTTGCGATCGAGCCACCCGAGTAACCGACCAGGCCGACGGGCGTCGTCGCGGCAGGGAGCCCGAACTGGTGGAGGGCGGCCCGGATCCCGTCGAGGGTGCCGAATCCCGACTCGCGGCCGGCGGTGTAATCGTCGGCCGGGCCCTCGTAGTCCGAGGTCACGACGGTGTAGCCCGCCTGGACCCAACCGAGCAGGTAACTGTCGTCGGCGGTCCAAACTCCGGGGCCGACCCCCTGCAGGGTGTAGGACGACCGGCAGCTATCGGCGAGGCCGTCGTAGTAGGTCTGGTAAGAGAGCAGCTTGGTGGGCTTCGGCGGGTTCGACCTGGGGGGCGGGATGACGGTGGCAACGGTGGCGGTCGGCTCCAGCCGCTGGTTCCACGTCCGATACAGGATCTGCGCGGCCGGCAGCGAGGGAGTGGACAGCACTCCCCCCGTGGGAACCCACACCAATCGTGCCCTGAGGACTGTCCCACCCGGCAGGCCCGCGATCGAAGCGGGGTCGTAGCTGTAGAACGGGTCCGCCGAGGGTCTGGGCTGGGCCGCTAGCGCCGGCACCGCCAAGAGCGCGAGCCAGGTTGCCGCGCTGGCGAGAAGGGCAAGCCCCACTCGTCGCGCTATACCGCCGTCCAGTTGGCTGAAACTGCCCACGCACGCTCCTTCGCACGCTGCTTCCGACTCTGTCCTACCACATCACCCCGGAGTCGAAGCACGGCGTGCGGGGTCTCGTCAGAGGAGCCGCTGCCCGTTCTCGTCCAAAGCGGTACCTCTGAACTACTCCGCCAGCTCGGCGGCTTCGAGAGCCTCGTCGAGCGTCCAGTACTCGCGGCCCAGAGCGATCTTCCCGTCTCGGATCGTGTAGAGGGCGGCGAACGTCAGATCCGTCTCGACGCCGCTGAGCTTGGCGCGACCGCTGGCCCTCACGACCGCGATGACCTTGTCCTCTCCTGCGGCGATCTGCTCGACGGGCTCGAGCCTGAAATCGTCGAACGTATCGAGCCAGTCCTGCACGTAAGCGCGGTAGGCGTCCTTGCCGTGGATCGGGCCCTGGTCATCGACCGCACCCTCGACCGCCCGGTAGTCGATGTCGTCCGTCCAGTACTCGGACCAGGTATCCAGGTCGCCACGGTTGAAGGCCGCAGTCGTGTCGAGGACGATCTTGATGTTCTCCTGCGACATCGCCCGCGCAGTATCTCGCCTACCGCTCGCCCGACACGATATGCCGGACGCGAGGGGGCGCCCTGACGGGCGCCCCCCGCGGATTCAGCTCAAGGAGTCGCCTACTTCTTCGCCTTGCACTTCTGGACCGACGTCGAGCTTCTGGTCGAGCCGTCGGCGAAGGTCTCCGTCGCCGTGTCGGACCACTTCTTCTTCTTGCACCGGGCCATGACGTAGTAGGTCGTCTTGCCCTTCTTCTTGCCGGTCTTGACCTTGCCGATCGACACGTCGAAATGCGTGAGCGACGTCCCAGTGGGCGGAATCGGGGTGGTCAGTGTGTTGGACTTGGTGTCCAGGGTTCCGATCCCGGTCGTGCTGAACGAATAGGCGCCGGACGCGAGGAACAGGTCGGTGTGAAAGCCGATCGGCGGGCTGCCACCGCCACTGGGGACACCGCTGTACGCGGTCACCTTTCCAGTGAGGGCACCGTTGTTGACCAGGACGCTGCCCTGGCCGACCTTGCTCTTGCCACAGAGGCTCATCGCCATGGAATCCGGCACGGTGCTGATCGAGTTCAGGTCGCACTGCGCCAGCTTGCCCGGCGTGAACTTGATGTCCTTGCTGAACTGAACGACAGTCGTGGTCGGCGTCGGGGAAAACCCGCCGGTGAAGAACGTATCGAGGGTGCTGGTGATCGCCGCCGCGCCGAAGGTCTTGGCCGATTGCTTCTGCGGCGAGATGGCGGCCCCGTAGCTGAAGCCGGTGACGGCCGCCGAGGCGGTCCCGCTCGCCCACAGAGCACCGATCACACCCAGTGACGCCGCGAGCACGTATTTGTGCTTGCTCATGTCAATCCCCTTCCTTTTCGTATTTGCCGCAGCAAGGGCTCGAACCTTCGCCCCGCCGGAAACCGGGAGCGCGTGGGATCAAACCGTCAGGCGGCCCACGCGAACTCAGATGCCGAGATCCCCGTCTTCCCCTCGTACTCGATCCCGAAGGCGCTGATCTTGGAACGCTTGGCCTCGGCGGCGTTGAACTCCGACGAAGCCGGATGGAATACGCCGACGAGCCGGACTGGTTGACCCGTTTCGATGCCGAAGGGAACGATGTCCTCGATCTCGAACTCGATCGCGTCTCCGATCTTGACGCTGTGGCTCAGCCCTTCCTCCACCAGCTCGAACGGAGCCCGCTCGACCCCAAGCATCTCTCCGATCAGGGGTGTGAGCGCCTCCATCGGTCCGCCCTTCTGCCCGCCGAAGACGGCGGTGAGCTTCGCCAGCTGATCGTCGCTCGCGTGCTCCTCGACAAACAACCCAAGGCTCCAATTGCCCTCGGTCATGACCTTGGGGGTGTCAGCGATCGCGGCGACCTTGATGCCGCTGACGTCCGTTCCCTCGATCTCGCCCTCCTTGATGTTGAAGACGAGGGTGACGCGGCAGTAGTCGTACGTGGCGCCGTGGTCGAACGACATGTTGCACGGGCACATCAGGTCGCAAGAGCATGTTTCGAAGTAGCTCCCCTTCAAGCTCCACGACATCGAACTCCTCCTTCCCTTGCTGTACCGGCAGTGTCTCACGGTTCGCGCGCAAAATCTCGGGCGACCTTGACTTCGCTCGACCTTCGGGTAGGTTCGGCCCGTGGAATCGGCAACGCTTCGGCGACCGCCGCCGCTTCCCGCGCTGATCCAACTCGGGCTCATCAGCGCGCTCTTCGTGCTCGCCGCCGTCGCCTGGGCGATCACCAACGATCAGATGGCCGGGATGGACGCCGGGCCGGGCACCGATCCGGGATCGCTCGGGTTCTTCATCGGCGTTTGGGTGGTGATGATGGCCGCGATGATGTTCCCCTCGATCGCGCCCATGGTGCTCATGTTCGCGCGGATCCAAGAAGGCAGGCGGGACCGTGAAGCCGGGGTACCGGCCGGCCTCACGGCACTGTTCGTCGGCGGCTACCTGGTGAGCTGGGCGGCGGCGGGCCTGGTCGGCTACGCGCTGTTCGAACTCGGCCGGGCGGCCGTCGGCAGCACCTTCGGGTGGGACGACGCGGGGCCCTATCTCGCCGGGGCGATCATCATCGCGGCCGCCGTCTACCAGTTGACGCCGCTCAAGGACGTCTGCCTCCGCAATTGCCGCAGCCCGCTGATGTTCCTCATGAATCACTCGAAGCCCGGGCGGATCGGCGCCGTTCGGATGGGCGTCGAGCACGGCGGCTACTGCGTCGGCTGCTGCTGGATGCTGATGGCGGCGCTCTTCGCGCTCGGCGTCATGAGCCTGGGCTGGATGGCCTTCATCGCCGCCTTGATCGCGGCGGAGAAGCTCCTGCCGTCGCGGGAACTGGCCAACCGCGGGATCGCCCTCCTGCTGCTCGTGCTCGGGCTCTCGGTCGCGTTCGTGCCCGAGAACGTCCCCGGGCTGACCCTGCCCGGATCGCCTGACGCCGTGCAGGCGATGAAGGCCATGGGGATGCAGCCCAAGGAAGGGAAGACGCCGAGGATGAGCCCCGACCGTCAGTTGGGGTCGGGCCAGATGAAGCCCTAGAGCTTGTCCTCGTCCCAGGGGTTTCAGTCGGGGCGACTGGATTTGAACCAGCGACCTTTCGGCCCCCAGCCTCAAATTAGACCCCGAATTGGACCCCGTGCGTGCAGGCGACCTTGAATCCGGCACCGTCGATCCATAGGATCGCGCGTGGCCGGACGTATCGGCCGGGAGGAACGTGGCCTGGCGAAACCGAGAACGGACCGAGGGCCAGCCGGCAACAAACCAGCCGCAGACGGGCAAGCGTGAGCTGCTCGTCTCGCGCACCTGGATCCAGGTCGCGGCGCTGGTCATCCTGGTCGGCTTCTTCGTCCTCGTCCTGCTCGCGTACGAGACCTACAAGTCCGATCCCCCGATCCCCGATCGCGTGGTCGCTCCGAGCGGACAGGTCGTCTTCACGGGTAACGACATCCGTTCGGGGCAGAAAGTCTTCCTCAACCACGGCCTCATGGAGTACGGGTCGATCTTCGGGCACGGCGCCTACCTGGGCCCGGACTTCACCGACGACTACCTGCATCGAGCGTCGGCGATCGTGCAGAGCGAGCTGGGCGGCAACGGTTCTGATTCCGCCAAGCAGGAGACGGTGGACCAGTTCCAGACCAATCGATACGACTCCCACACCAAGACGCTGCCGATCTCGGCCCAGCAGGCGAGCGCCTTCGGGCAGCTGCAGCGCCACTACGCCGGCTTCCTCGACAGCGACACGACCAGGTACGGCCTTTTGCCGAACCCGGTCAACAGCCCCACGGAGATTCACCAACTGACGGCCTTCTTCGCCTGGTCCGCCTGGGCCGCGTCAGCTCGGCGGCCGGGGCACAACTACTCCTACACCAACAACTGGCCGCCTGAGCCGCAGGTGAACAACACCCCGAGCGCGGACGTCATCGTCTGGTCGGTGATCTCCCTGATCGCGCTGCTCGGCGGGATCGGGGTCCTTTTCGCCGCGTTCGGGCGCTGGCGCTTGGGCTGGCAAGGGCGCGACCAGGCGACGCTCAGCTTCCGCTCGCCCAGTGACGTCGCCCTCACCCCGGCGCAGCGGACGACCGCCTGGTTCTTCTTCGTGATGGCCGCGCTCTTCCTCATCCAGACCCTGGTCGGGGGCATGGCGCAGCACTACCGTGCCGACCTGAACGGCTTCTTCGGCATCGACGTCGCCAAGGTCTTCCCCTACAACCTGGTGCGCACCTGGCACGTGCAGCTGGCGATCTTCTTCGTCGCCACCTCTTTCGTCGCGGCCGGGATCTTCCTGGCGCCGATGATCGCCGGGCGAGAACCGAAGGGGCAGCGCAAGCTCGCCTTCTTCATTCTCGGGGCTCTGGCGGTGGTCGTCTTCGGCAGCCTGATCGGGGAGTTCGCCGACATCCATGACTGGTTCAGGGGCTCGCTCTTCGGCGATCAGGGTTTCGAGTACCTGGACCTCGGGCGCTTCTGGCAGGTGCTGCTCATAGTCGGCCTCTTCGTCTGGGCCTACATGCTCTACCGGGGCCTGAAGGGACGCCTGACCAAGGAGCGGGTCGGCAACATGCCCTGGCTCTTCTTCCTCGCGGCGCTGGCGATCCCGGCCTTCTACGCCGTGGGCCTGCTCGTCTACTCCGGCGAGAACTTCACGATCACCGACTACTGGCGCTTCTGGGTCGTTCACCTGTGGGTGGAGGACTTCCTCGAGCTCTTCACGACTGTGATGGTGGCCTACGTCTTCGTCCTACTCGGAGTGGTACGAGAGCGGGTCGCGCTGACAGTGGTGCTGCTCGACATCATCCTCTACTCGGTCGGCGGGGTGATCGGAACGATGCACCACCTCTACTTCTCGGGCGCCCCGGCCGAGAACATGGCCCTCGGGGCGGTCTTCTCGGCACTCGAGGTGATGCCCCTCACCTTCCTGACCGTCGAGGCCTGGAGCTTCCTGCAGCTCGGCGCCCGGCAGGAGTCGAAGTCGGCGACACCCTTCCCGCACCGCTGGGCCGTGATGTTCCTGGTCGCCGTGGGCTTCTGGAACTTCCTCGGCGCCGGCATCTTCGGCTTCCTGATCAACCTGCCGATCGTCTCCTACTACGAGATCGGCACCGGGCTGACCGCCAACCACGCACATACGGCGATGATGGGCGTCTACGGGATGCTCGCCGTCGGGCTAGCGCTCTTCTGCCTGCGCTACCTGATCCCGGAGGACCGCTGGAAGGAGCGGGCGGCGAAGATGAGCTTCTGGGGGCTCAATATCGGTCTCGCCTGGATGTCGTTCGCGACGCTCTTCCCGCTGGGGATCCGCCAGATCTACGAGTCGGTCAACAGCGGGTACTTCCATGCCCGCTCGCTGGATTACCTGACGACGGACACGAACACCGTGATCGAGTGGCTGCGGCTCCCCGGGGACATCTACTTCATCGTCATCGGCGTCCTCCCGCTGCTCTATCTCACCTACCTCGGCATCCGCCACACGGTGAAGCAAGAGGTGATCGAGGAGCCGGAGGAGATCCTCTTCACCGAGGTGACCGAGCCCAAGCAGCCGGCCGGGGCCCGATGAACGGGATCGCCACGGAGAGCCTGCTCGCGGCCGGCTACGCGGTCTTACTGGTGCTTGTCGCACTTGGCCTGGACGCGCTGGCCAAGCACTCGCACCGCCGATCCGAGCTGTACCGGACCGCCGGGTTCTCCTACGACAAACATCTCGACGCCTGGGAGTGCCCAGAAGGCGAGCGTCTTCACCTGACCGAGACCGACATGAGCCAGCGGCTCGCCCGCTACCGGGCCCGGGCGCACGTCTGCAACTCGTGCCCCCGTAAAGGCGACTGCACCGATTCCAACACAGGCCGCGAGGTCACGCGACCGCTCGATCCCTGGCCGCACTCCGAGATCGGCCGGTTCCACCGCGGCATCGCGGTGGCCATTGTCGGCTTCGGGATCCTGGTGATCGGGGCGGGGGCCGCGCTCCATCACGGGGCCGCGGACCTGGCCGTGCTCGGTGGCGCGCTGCTGTTGTCCACAGTCGCCGGGATTTACCTGCTCGCCGACTTCCGGTCGGCACCAAGCGGGTTTCCATGGCTCGACGGCGAGCGCAGCGGTCCTGCGCCGTCCGGCCCTCAGCCGGAGCGTTCGGCTTCGTCGATCCTTTAAGCGAGCCGCTCGAGCTCCTGCACTGGGTGCTTCTCTTCGATCATCGCGAAGAGCACGCCCGCTCCGCGTGTCGAGCGGGCTGATCTTTTTTCTGGATCGCCCGTAGTGAGAATCTGTTCCCCGTGGGCGAAATTGTTCCCTGGCCAGCAAACCAAATCCCCGGGTTGGCAGGAAATTTTAGGCGGGGCACTGGTTCCACTGCCCTTTCTAGTGCGACATCGGCCAGATCTCATACGGATTTCATACGGACCGGATCGGTCCGATGAGCGCCTAAGAAGAGCGTTCGCCAGGTAACCACTCCGCCCTGGCGGCAGTGCCCCCAGTCGGGCCAGCCCTAATACGATCGGTCTAAGCCAATCGCAAACGCGTCTGGAGGTCAGCCATGGCCGACCGCACGACAAGCCTCATCCCGACAGGTACGTGGACAGTCGATGCCACCCACTCCACCATTGGGTTCGCCGTCAAGCACATGGGCATCGCCAACGTCCGCGGCAGGTTCACCGAATTCGAGGGCACCTTGGAGGTCGGCGAGGATCTCGCGAGCTCCTCGGCAAGGGGGAGCGTGAAGGTCGCATCCATCACGACCGAGGAGCCTCAGCGCGACGAGCACCTGCGCTCAGCGGACTTCTTCAACGTTGAGGAGTTTCCGGAGATCAGGTTTGAGTCCACCCTGGTCGAGGCGATCGACGACGAGTCCACGAGTGTCGTCGGCAGCCTGACCATGCACGGTGTCACCAAAGACGTGAAGCTCAAGGCCGTGGTGCAGGGCACCGACGTCGACCCCTCGGGCAAGGAGCGTGCCGGAGTCGAGGTCATCGGAGTCCTCAAGCGCAGCGATTTCGACATGAAGTTCAATCAAGCACTCGGCAGCGGCAACGTACTCGTTGGCGACAAGGTGAACATGTCGCTCGACATCTCCGCGGTCAGACAGGAGTAGTCCCCGGCTGAGTCAGGAGGAACGAATGACGTCCGCCGCGTGAAAACGCTTCACGCTCGCTGTCGGCAAGACGGGCGGTGCAGGGCTTGGCAAGGGCTCGGATGGCGGGGAGCGGCACGGGGATCGCGTCCGCGGATCGTCACCCAGGCGATCAGTCCGCCCAGGGCCGCAACTCCGGCAGGGATCAGCAGCGCCGTCAGCGGACTCGACGTGAGACTGAGGCGCAAGAGCGCCACCATCGGATTCGCACCCGGGTCGAGGCAGTGATCAAGACGTTCCGGCGACGCGCGCATCTGAATCTGAGGAACAGCCCTGCGCCGAACCCAGGAAGGAGACCGGCCCATCCGGTCGGTCCAACCACAGCCGAGGAAGGAAAGAGATGACTGCATCAGCACAGACTGCGCTTCTGGTGTTACTGATCGACTCGATGATCCCTGAGTCAAAGGAAAAGGGGGGTCGCCACGCCGGTCTCGTTGCAGTGACGGCTTCCGCGCGATACTGCTTGGGCGATGTCGGAGGAGCGCGAGGAAACTGTTTGGGGCGCGTGGAATCCGGGGCGTAAGACCTGTCCCTGACGGGACGCAGTAGAAGAATGGAGCCGGTGTCCGCACCAGACGACGGCAAGCCGATCGTGATCATCGGCAGCGGCCTCGCCGGCGGCAACGCGGTGGCGACGCTTCGCGACGAGGGGTTTCAGGGCCGGGTCGTCCTGATCGGCCCCGAGCCGGGAGTGCCCTTCGGCCGGCCTCCGCTCTCCAAGACCTATCTCCGGTCCGAAGAGGATCTCGAGGGCTGGTACGTGAGACCCGCGGGGTGGTGGGAGGAGAACGAAGTCGAGAGACTGACCGGGTCGGTCGCGTCGGTCGATCCCGGCGCCCACAGGGTCGTCATGGAGTCCGGCCAGGAGCTCGAGTATCAGAAGGTCCTGATCGCCACCGGGGGACGGAACCGGCGGCTCGACATCCCCGGGATCGAGCTGGCTGGAATCCACCAGCTCCGCACGGTTGCTGAGTGCGATGCGATCAAGCGCGAGATCGGGGCCGCCCGGCACGCGGTGGTCGTCGGAATGGGATTCACCGGGTGCGAGGTTGTGGCCTCCCTGACGCAGCTCGGGGTGCGGGTGACCGCAATCTTCCCGGACACTGTGCCGCTGAAGCGGGTCGTCGGCGAGGAGGTTGGTGGGCTGATCGGCGCCTTCCACCGCGCGGAGGGAGTGGAGCTGATGCCCGAGACCAAGATCACCGCCTTCGAGGGCGACGAGAGGGTCGGGGCTGCCGTGACCGCGGGCGGCGATCGCATCGCCTGCGACTTCGGGGTCGTCGGAGTTGGGATCGAGCCGGTGCTGCCCAGCTTCACGTCGCCCGTTGATCAGGAGAACGGGCTGCTCGTGGACGAGCGCTGCCGTGCCAGCGCCCCTGACGTCTACGGGGCCGGCGACATGGCGAACCATCTCCATCCGCGGTTCGGGCGGGTTCGGGTCGAGCACTACAACAACGGCGAGAAGATGGGACAAGCGGCGGCAAGGTCGATGCTCGGCTCGACCGACCCTTACGACTACGTCCACACCTTCTGGTCCGACCAGTACGACCACAAGCTCGAGTACGCCGGTCACACCACCGAATGGGACGACTTCGCGATCCGGGGAAGCCTGGACGAGGGGAAACTGATCGGCTTCTACCTGCAGGAAGGACTTCTGCGGGCCGCTGTCGGGGTCGACCGGGGGGGCGACCCCGAGTTGGACACCGACTCGGAGATGGCGGCCGCCGCCCGCCTCGTCCGGATGAGTGCGCGGCCCGACGCCGACCAGCTTGCCGACGAGGGAATTGATCTCTGGTCGCTCGCAGAGTGACGCGAGGCCGCCGCCAGCCTAGGCGTTCGAGAAGAGAGGGATGTTCGCCCCGCTGGCCGCCACGAGGCGGCTGTCCATCAGTGCGACGATCAGCTCGGCGACGTCGCCCGGTGTGAGGCCGGGACGCAGCGCAGGGTTTGCCTGACGCAGCATCTGGGTGTCGACGGCACCCGGGCTGACGCAGATCGCGCTGATGCCGTGCTCCTTGCCCTCGGCCGCGATCGCCTCCGTCAGGCCGATGACCCCGTATTTGGAGACGTTGTATGCAGTCAGTCCGGGGAATTTCTCGGTCGCGTAGACGCCGGAGAGCGAGCCGAAGTTGACAATCCGCCCCTCGCCCGCGCGGCGCATTGCAGCGAACCCCGCACGGCAGCAGAGAAACGAGCCGGTCAGGTTGACATCGAGGGACTCCGCCCAGATCTCCGGCGTGATCTCGTCGAACGGCGCCGATCTGAGAACGCCGGCCGCGCAGACGAGAGCAGAGAGGTCGCCCAGTTCCCCCGCGGTGGCGAAGAGGCTTTCGACTTCCGCGGCATTGCTCACGTCTGTCGGCTTCGAGGTCGCCTCGCCGCCGTGATCGCGGATGCGCTCGCCGACGGCGTCGAGAGCCTCGCCGTCACGGGCGCCGAGCACCACGTGAGCACCGGCCGCCGCGATCGCCTCGGCGGTGGCAGCTCCGATGCCACGGCTGGCACCAGTCACCACCGCCAGCCGCCCGTCGAGCCAATGACGCGAGTCAGCCACGTGCTGTTGCCCAGGGCGCGGCGCCAACGACCCGCCGGTACAGCTGCTCGTGACCGTCAAGGCTCCGTTCCAGATCGAGGCTGCGTTCGGCGTGGGCACGGCACTCCGAGCGCGACAGCCCAGTTGCCGCGCCGACCGCGTCGGCCGCGGCGTCAATGTCGCCGGGTACGACCAGGAAGCCCGTCGACCCGTCCACGACCACCTCGCCGAGGGCGCCGCGCTTGAAGGCAACGACGGGGGTCCCGCACGCCTGCGCCTCGGCGGCGAGCATGCCGAACGGCTCATCCCACATCGCGGGGCAGAGAACCACGGCGGCGCGAGCCATCGCCGCCCAGAGGGTCGAGCGCGGCACCGCTCGATGGACGCTGACGCCTGGGTCCGCCCGCCGGGGGTCGATCCGGCTCCCGCTCGTATTCAGCGTCGTAGCTGTCGCCGTAGAGGTCGATGCGGACGCCGGCCGTCCGGGCGATGTCGATGGCCTCGGCCGCTCCCTTCTCCGGGCTCAGCCTGCCGGCAAAGACTGCGCCATCCCCACCCGCGGGCGACCACTCGATCAGGCCCGTGGGCACGCCGGGCGGAAGGATCGCCGCGACCGGGACGATTCGGCGCCAGGCGCTCGCCTGGAACTCGGACACCGCCGCGACTGTGGGCGGGGTGTCTGAATCGGTCGCCTGACGCAGCGCGCCGGCAACCGCCTCATCCGGGGGCAGGTGGACCGTGTGCACCACGGGGGCGGGCAGATCGGCGGCGAGGGTTATCGCTGGGGCGTCAAAGGCGTGGTTGTGGATGACGTCGTATCGGTCTTCGCGGAGCGCCGAGTAGACGGCGGTGAACGAGTCCGCGGCGGCGTTCGCCTCGGCAACGGCGCCGGAGGCCCGGTAGAACGTGGCGCTCAGCGTCTGTGGATCGACGCCGGCATCGATCACCTGGACGCCCGGCACCTCCGATCCGGTGGCGGCATAGAGGTGCACCTCGTGGCCTCTGCCGAGCAGCCCGCGTGCGAGGTCGGCAACGAAGGCCTGGGAGCCGCCGCACTGAGGCTCGCGGATCGCCGCGACGAGCGGCGCGATGACGGCGATCCTCATCGGACCATGACCTTGACCGCGAGGTCGCGCGGCGGGTTGACTCCCAGCAGCCCGTACGGGACCCGGCTTCGGCCGAGGCGACGCACCTTCGCGGCTGCGCCCGGATAGAAGATCGTGCAGAGCTCAACGGCTTCCGCATGGCTCGCGAACTCGACGGACATCTCGCCCTCGAAGCTCACGTACCGGTAGCCATGGGAGGCGAGCCAATCGAGATTGTTCGGCCAGACGATCGCGACGGTGCCGCCGGGCCGGCAGACCCGCTCCATCTCGGCCAGGCCGGCGTCTCCGCCGTGACCTGCGGCGGGGGTGAGGGCAGAGCAGGTGACGACCAGATCGGCCCAGTCGTCCGCAGCGGGCAGCTCGTCGAAGAAGCCCTCGATGACCCTGACGCGATGCCCATCGTCCGCCCGCGAGAGCTTTCGATCCAGGATCTCCCGCAACGGCGCGGCCGGCTCGACGGCAAGTACTTCCTCCGCGCGGTCTATGAGCTCGAGCGTCAGGCGACCCGTGCCCGCCCCGACCTCGACGATCCGCTCGACACCCTGCGGCAGCGACCTGAGTACGCCGGGGTGCAGCCGCTCCGCCGTCACAAGCCTGTCCAAGAGCTCGGGTTCTAGCCGGTAGAGCAGCTCCCAGGCCAGGGAGGTGTCGAGCTGAGGATCACTTCCATCCTCGGAAGCGAACCGTCTCGCCTCGTCCGCGGTCAGCACTTGCAGGTCCGCCGCGGTGTAGCGCTTCGGCAGCTCGCGACCCCGCCGCAGCGGTGTCTCAGGCGTGATCTCCAACCTCGGCCCAGTTCTTGTCCGTCTCCCACAGGCGGAGCGTCCGCATCCGCCCCTCCGGCAGCTCAGAGCGGATCCGCTCCCAGAAGGCCAGGGCCAGGTTCTCGGCGGTCGGGATGCGCCCCTCGAGCCAGGGCACATCGGTGTTCAGGTTGCGGTGGTCCACGTCTTGGATGACCCGCCGGTGGATGAGGTCCGAGAGCTCCTTCAGGTCCATGACGTAGCCGGTGTCGTCCTGCACCTCGCCGGCCACGACGATCTCGAGAACGTAGTTGTGGCCGTGCAGGTTCGCGCACTTGCCGAACAGGCGCTCATTGTCTTCGTCGGATCTGTCCGGGTCGCGCAGCTGGTGCGCCGCGTTGAACGTCTCTCGGCGACTGACCAGCACGGTCGCCGAGCCGCCCTTCGCCTCCCCGTCCGCGATGGCCGCATCCGTGTCTGTCAGATCCTGATACGCCATAAGCCTTCTCCTCGCTCAGACACTCTGGACGATCGTACTTCCTCGTCCCACGAGGCCGGGAATACGGCGTCGCACGCCGAGCCGGCGAGGATTCCGCCAGACCGACTCGGTTATCGCTTCGCGCCAGACGGCCCTGCTCGTGCTTGAGGTCGCGGTCGCTCGCGGTCGCGATAAATCCGGACGGCGGCGCCCTCTTGGCCGAGGGGCGCTCGAACATCCACGCGGTCCTGCCAGATCGGATCGTTGACGCGACCGTCACCGGAGAAGTCGGTGGCGCCAAGGAGGTGATCGGGCGGGTCAATACGAGCCATACGACACAACAATGGGCAGGTTTGCTTCGTCGCCCTGCTCAGCTCAGGAGCTGTGAAATGCTGGCCGGGTGCCTTGGACTCCGGATCTCTTCACGGCATCGACCCTGGCTCGTCTCGAGGACGCCCGCCGGAGCCGTGACAACCTGAGCGTGCCGTTCTTCGCTGGCGTGCTCACCGGCGAGATGGATGCCCTGATCGGCTCGTTCGCCGGCGAGCCGGAGCTCCATCATCCTGTCCGCGGACGGATCCGGGGCGAGCGGGCGTTCGCCGCGTACGCAACCGAAACCAAGGAGTGGCTCGAGGGGCGCGAGGCCTCGATCGAGGACGTTGACCACATCGTCAAACCGTCGGACGGCGTCGAGGAGGTGGTGCTCCACCTCGGCGGTCAGCCAGGCCGGGTGGATCTGCCTGTGGCGGTCTCCGCCAGCAAGTCCGACCGGGGGCTCGAGGAGCTGCGGGTCTACTACAGCTCCTGGCCCTTGACCGGGCGGCACGCCAACCGGCCGCCGGTGCTGCAGCCCGGCCCCGAGCTTCGGGAGCCCGATTTCGTGGCCGAATACCAGGGCGCACTCGCAGCCGGAGACGCCGACGCGATCGTGGCCATGTTCGAGCCCGACGGCTACGCCCGCGAGCCCGCAGGCGCCGACTATGTGCACCGAGGGCCCGATGGCCTTCGCCGGTTCTACGAGTCGCTCTTCTCGAACGGGGGCGGCATCCCGCTCGAGCACTGCGCCGTCATCCGGAACGAGCGCGCCTGCGCGCTCGAGTATAACGTGGTGCGCTGGGGCGAGACGGACCTGCAGCCCCAGGCCGGCATCGCAGTCTACGTCCGGGGCGAGAGCGGCAAGCTCGCAGCGGCTCGCATCTACGACGATGCGGATCCGCCGCCCGGCCCATCCAGCTAGGTCAGGGCCTCTCCGTGCAGTCGGGGACCCGGTCCGGGTCCTTCTTGTCCCAGCCGTGGAAGTGCGAGAGGTCCCCCACATCCCAGGCCTCGCGGAGCCCGGGCTTGCTCAGGTCCAAATCCGGGCGGATCTCGCTGGTCACCTCTCGCAGGTCGCTCCAGAGGTCATAGATCGACGGGCGGCCCCAGAACCAGTAGCCGTTGTAGATCTTGTGGACGACGAGCCCCGGCTTGAGCACCAGCGTGTGCGGGATCATCGGGTCGTTGTCGGGGTCGGTGTACTCCTGGATCTCGAGGTCCTTCTGCACGATGCGATCGGGATCAGAGAGAAAGGGCCACTGGGCGCCGACGGAGTTGCGGAACTCCTGGAGCGTGTGGTGCTCGTCCGTCGCGATCGTGGCGACCCTCGTGTAAGCCACGTTGATCTTCGGGTAGTGCTCCGCCAACTCGAGGTGCTGCTGATGCTCCTTCGGGCAGTAGTGGCCGCGCGCGAGGGTGAGGATCAGCGGATCGCGACCCTGCAGCTCGCTCAGCTTGCGAAGGGTGTTCTGGTGATCGGGAAGCTCGAAGTCGGGAAACTCGGCTCCGTACTTGATGTCAGGACGCAAGGTCGGCTCCATTCCTAGTTCGTCGGGATCAGGTCAGGGCCATCGCCATACGGCGACGCCGCCGCGCGGGCAGCCTGGCCTCGATGATGAAGTCTGCGCCACTCGGCTGTTTGGTGGTTGACGTCAGTGCTGACCGGGTTCATCCGCATCGCCCACGCCGGCGGCCGGCACAACTCGAACCGGATCGACGCGGTGATCGCGCTGGCGATGGCCGTGGACAGGGCCGAGAACCGACCCGAGCCCGCGAGGCTGATCGGATGGCTCTAGCCCGACCCTGCCTCGGCTGCGGGCGGCTGCTCGAGTCAGGGAGCCGCTGTCCGGCGTGACCATCTGACCCCGATCGGCGCCGGCGGAGATGACTCGCAGGGCAATCTGCGGCCAGCCTGCGCCCGCTGCAATCGCGGCTGGCGCTAATGACTGCTTTGCATGGAAAGCAGTACTGGACTGGCGACCGGAAATGCGGAGTAACCGCGAAGTGAAACGTTGCCTTCTGCCACAGGGTCCGCGCCGCACTGTCGCTGACTCCTTGGCCCCTGGCTCCTTCCGCTGCAGGCGGGACGAAGCTCAGGTCACTTCTTCTTCTTGTGCTTCTTCTTCGGGCACTTCTTCTTCTGCTTCTTGTGCTTCTTCGCCGCGGCCGCGTGGTGCTTCTTCTTGTGCTTCTTCTTGCACTTGGTGACGCGATACATGGCCGTCCCGTGCGCGGGCACGTTCGCGGCGATGGTGCCGGCGGTCTCAGTGGTGTCGTCGGACCACAGGTTGTCGATCGCGTACGCTGGGGCGACGTTCAGGCCCACCTGCTTCGCGGTCGTCGACATCGTCGCCGGAGCATCTCCTTCGTTGAAGAGCGCGACCGCGACGTCGCCGTCGGACAGCGGTTTGGCGAAGACGAGGTGCGTGCCGTCGGTCTTGACCACGGCGCCCTGGACGCCCAACGGGTCCTGGTCGACCGCGATGACGTCCTTGTTGAGAAAGATCGCCATCGTCTGCGGCGTGGCTTTGCGCAGGTCGGTGCCGGCCAGCAGCGGCGCGGCCATCTCGGCCCACAGCGAGAACTGCGAGCGGTACTCGGTGTCGGTCATCCCGCCGTTGCCGATCTGGAGCATGTCGGGGTCGTTCCAGGCGCCGGGCTTGGCGTACGGGGCCAGCGGCGCATTCCGGTTGACGATCGACTTCAGGCCGGGGAAGACGGTGCCCTGGTACTCGCTGTCGGCCCAGTTGTCGAGGAAGTCGCCGGTCGTCCGCCACAGGTTGACCACGTCGCCCGCCCAGGTCCACGGATCGAGTGTAAGCCCCAAGCTGTAGACGATCGGCCGGCCGGTGGCGGCCAGCGCGTCGCGCATCCGCTGTAGGTCACCTATGTCGGCGGTGCCGACACTGCAGGTGTCGTACTTGAGGTAGTCGACGCCCCAGTCCGCGAACGTCTGGGCATCGATCTGCTCGTGGCCCAGGCTGCCGGGGAAGCCGTCGCAAGTGGCGGTGCCCGCGTCCGCGTAGATCCCGAGCTTGAGGCCCTTGGCGTGCACGTAGGCCGCGGTGCCCGCGATGCCGTTCGGGAACTTCGCCGGGTCCGGGACGAGGCGACCGCTGGCGTCGCGCTCGTGGGTCATCCAGCAGTCGTCGATGTTGACGTACTCGTAGCCGGCGTCCTTCATCCCCGAGGACACGAGGAAGTCGGCCGTCTGCTCGATGAACTGCTCATTGACGTCGCAGTGGACCGCGTTCCAATCGTTGAAGCCCATAGGCGGCGTGCGTGCCAGGCCGTTGTCGAGCGCGTGGGCGGCCGGAGTCACCGCGAGGGTGGCCGTGACGATGAACGACGCGACGATCGACGCCCTCCGGGAGCGCGAACTGCTGGATTGGGATGCCGGCTGCCTGCGTAGGATCACGACTTGCGCCAACCTCGAGCCTAATGCCTTGGACGAAAAGCTGTCAGGGCAAACGGCGCGCGCCGGTCAGTGGCACAGTGAGCCGAGCGACCAGTTTCAAAAAACTGGCCGCATCCGAGGCGAGGTCGATACTCAGAGCGCGTGATCATCGACTTCCCCAACCATCTGCCCCGCGCGCAGACGGCTCCGATCGAGAGCAAGAAGTCACCGCACGCGGACGCTGGCGGCGGGGGCGCGATCGTGATCTCCATCAGGTGGCCTGGCCCTGGGGGAACCGCGGTGCACCAGCCCCCGAACGCGGGCTACACCGAGGGACCGCCGTGGGACCCGATCGACCCGGTCCACGTGCGCCGCGACTTCAGGCGGCGGTGAACCGCGCCTAATCGGGCCGGTGGGCCAGCGGGTCGAGCACCGCGCGGGCGACGTGCCGGCTGCCGTCCGGCTTGATCACGATGCAGCCGATGTAGCCGGGCGCGAGCGGGTCGAGCGAGCCGACCACGTGCACGTCCTCGCCGGCGTTGGCGAAGTAGGCGCCGGCGCCACCGTCGATCCCGCCGCCGTTGACGAGCAGCGCCTCGTTGCCGTCGTCCAGCGGTGTCCATTCGATGGACTGCTCGTCGAGGTCGGGGTCGGGGTCGGGGATGCGCGACTTGATCCGGTCGAGCAGTTCGAGCCGCTCGGCGTCTGTGTTGTTCATCGTCACTCCTCCTTTGATTCTGTGGATTGCATCGGCTGTGAAGTTCGCTCCGGTACTCCCTAACTGCGGGCCGGAGGTTCTGAGCAGGGGCGGTCATCCCCTTGGCGGAGATGACCGCTGACTACTGCGGCCCGGTATGGCTCGTCGCAGTACGCGGCCGGATCACCACTAAGCACGCCACGCCCGTCACCGGCACCGTGTTCGCCGGCTACAACCTCCGTGCCCGTCGGCTACTAGTCCCCTGCCCCGCATCTGAGGCGGCGGGGCATCGTGGTCCCCTCGACGGCTGGAGTGCTGTCAGGGTGGTGGGTGGCTACGGGGAGGACCCCTTGGGCGGCGCGGGCCACGCGCTCAACCGGGCTACCGGGCGTCCGCGGGCTACTCCATGGACACCCCAGGTGTCTCCCAGGTGTCTAGGTCCTTGCGGACCCTTGCGGAGCTGTGCGTCGTGGTGCGGGCCTGCACCGTGCCTGGCAGGCGCGGGCCCGACAATCGGGGCGACTGGATTTGAACCAGCGACCTTTCGGCCCCCAGGCGACAGGCGGTTGGTGTCTATGCGTCCCGGAGCGTCCAAACCGCCCTATTCATCCGCCGTGGACGATCCGGAGAGATAGGACGATGCATCCGGTACCAAAGCGGTACCACGACATCGGATGCGAAGCGGGGGCATCCCAGATCGAGGTGCTCGCGGTAATCACCTCCAATACCGTGCCCACCGATGAGGCCGGCGAAGCGGCAGGTGGCGATGGGACTGATCTTCTACCCGCGAGGCGGCTCGGCGCGGGTCGCCCGCGACCTCTCTCGGGCACTCGATGGTGCCGGCTGGGAGGTATCACTGGCCTGCGGGTCACTCGGCGCAGCCGGGACGCCGACGCACGCAGCGACCTTCTTCGACGGCCTCTCCGTGACGGTGGCCGACTACGAGCCGGCGATCGGCGCCCGCGCCGCTGGCCGCGATCCGCTTGAGGAGCCGGTTCCCATGCACCCATCCTTCGAGGACGGCGGCGAGACCGCGGACCGGGTCTTCGCCGCGGTCTCGCCACGAATCGGTGCGCACTTGGTCGCGGCGTGGGAGCGCATCCTCTCGGACGCGTGGACGGATCCGACTCTCTTTCACCTCCATCACCTCACGCCGATCCACGCGGCCGTTCAACGGCGCTGGCCGACCCGACCGGTCCTCACGCAACTGCACGGCACCGAGCTGAAGATGCTCGAGCGAATCGAACGGCTCGCGGACCTGGCACGGGCGCTCGACACAACCCTGGCTGGGATGGCCGACCGGGCGCGCACAGATAGGGTGCCGACGCTCGACGGCCTCTCTCCCAAGCAGCGGACGCTGTTTGAGAGCACCAACTGGGCGCATTGGCGCTACGGCGTTCACTGGGCCGAACTGCTTGGGGCGCTCGCCCGACGGTCGGACCGGATCGTCGCGCTCTCTCCTCACGACCGCGACGAGGCGCTCAGGCTGCTGGGCGTTGATGAGAGCAGGATCGAACTGATTCCGAACGGGGTAGACACCGAGCGCTTCGACCGTCGCGTCGCTGGCCCCGAGGAGCAGCTCTCCCGCTGGCGCCGCTGGCTTGTCACCGATCCGCGCGGCTGGGACGAGTCGGGGGAGCCGGGAAGCATTCGCTATGACGAGCAGGATCTGCGCCCGTTCGTCGATCGCAAGACAGGCGAGCCGTCGCCCGTGCTGCTGTACGTGGGCCGCTTCTTGGACTTCAAGCGCGTGCCGCTGCTCGTGCGCGCCTACGTTCGGGCCCGCCCGCGCTTTGCGAGGCCCGCTCCGCTCGTGATCTGGGGCGGCTCGCCCGGCGAGTGGGACGGCGAGCACCCCCATACCGTGGCTCGCCGCGAGGGTGAAGAAGGCATCTTCTTCCTGGGCTGGAGGGGTCACGAGGACCTCCCCGACGGTCTCGCCTGTGCGGATGCGCTCGTCACCCCATCGAGCTACGAGCCATTCGGACTGGTGCTGCTCGAGGCAATGGCCTGCGGGGTTCCCGTGATCGCCACTCGCAGCGGCGGTCCGCTCACGTTCGTCAACACCGAATCGGGGCGCCCGAACGGCTGGATGGTCGAGCCGGACGACGTCGACGCGCTTGCCGGCGCACTGGTGGAAGCCGTGAACGACGTCGATGAGAGGAAGCAGCGAGGCGAGAACGCATACGAGCAGATTCGCAGCGCGTACTCGTGGCGCGTGATCGCCGAGCGCTTCTCCGCGTCGTACGAGGCGTTAGCGGGCTGAACTCGAACGCGTACTCGCTTAGTCGGGGCGACTGGTTGAACCAGCGACCTTTTCGGCCCCCCAGCCGAAAGCGGTGTCGCGTGAAACCGTGCCTTAGAGCTCGGTCTAGCTAGGGTCCTGAGGCGCGCCAGGCCCTGCCGATGCGGTCGGGCTTGATGCTTCCGCCCGCTCGCGGGCGTCTTCGACGACGCCGGTGATCAGGACGTGGGCGCCCGAACCCACCCCGAATGCCCAGTAGCGGCGAAACCACTTCCTCGCGTGCTCGTCGGTGGTGGCCACCCGCATCTCAGCGCGCAGCAGGGTGCTGCCGTGCTCAAGCTCCGAAACCGAAAGGGAATAGACGTGCTTCGCGAACCCGGGCTCAGAGAACTCTTTGAACTCCTCCGCGGGAACCTCGGCGAACTCGATCACCGGCTTCCAGAACTTACCGACGAGCCCGAGCGCGATCTCCTCGTTTTCGCGCTCGCCGAGCAGGATCCATCCGCCCTCGCTCGCCCGCATCCCGGCAAGGTCGTGAAGCCGCATCCGTTCAGGCGCCTTCGGCGGCCGCTCGCCGTGCATGAGCTGGACCGCGACCTGGGGCAGCCCCCGCAACGCACCGAGGAAACCGATCAGCGGCTTGCGGCGACCGATCTCAACAAGGTCGACCTGGAGGAGGGCGGCGTACGTCGCCGCTCGGTCCGCGCCGACGTCGGTCGCCACGGCGTCCGAGATCTCGTAGACCGGCATCAGCTCGTCGACTAGCACGCTTTCACGCTACCCGGGTGACGGCTGTCTCACCGGATTGCGAGCAGGTCGCACCGAGGATCGCGTTCGAGGAGCCGCCATCAGCCGGCGCGATCGCCAAGCCGACTGAGGCGCTTGCGCCCGCTTCATCGTTCGAGTCTCGCGCCTGGCGTTCCTACCGGAGCTGATCAATCAGTGCGAGGACAGATGGGTTCTGGAAACCAGACAGCGAGTACCCGAGAACCCGCTCCCGGAGCGGGCTTGCATTGAAGTCGGGGCGACTGGATTTGAACCAGCGACCTTTCGGCCCCCAGCCGAGCGGATTCAGGCGTCTATGTGTCTCAGAGCGTCCCGTCCTTTCCTATGTGTCCAGGGCCGTGGACGATCTGGACAGATAGGACGATGCATCGGGTACCAAAGCGGTACCACGGCGCGCGGCTCACAATCGGGCACGCCGGTCCGGCGAGCCCTCCATGACGAAAGTCGCTTCACGCGAGAGCGATCGCATCTCAGTCGTGGAGCGGGGTTGCGGATTTGCCAGCTGCCGCACATCCGTACGGAACACGGACTGTCCTCATTCAAAGAGATCGGCGGCCCGCACCCCTGGGAGGGAGAGTCAGGGCGCGGGCCGCCTGGAGCGGCGCGGATCGTGGGCGGGAGAACCCGCTTGGACGGACCCGAGCCGCCTGGTCAGTACCCGTGTGCCCCGGCTGGCGCTATTCGCGGACGGGCTGGCTCGCCGGCTCGAGCGCCGCAATTGCCCTGCGCACAGCCGGTTCCAACTCGTCGACCCTGGTGCGGGCGTAAAGGGCACCCTTGGCATCCTCGAGCAGGTTCGAGGCCATCGCCAGCCCGCGCACGTCGTGCGGTCCAGGGCCGCGCAGTCTCTCGGCCAAGGCGGCGAGCACCGGCTGGTTGGCAGCGACACGGTGAGCGTCGAAGGGCGCGACGACCATCGCCGTTGTCGCGCCGGGCCCCGGCCCTCCGGCGGCGAGGCGAAACAGATTCTCGTACCAGGCCGCAAGTCGCGCGCGCGTTGCCGGCTCTGAGAGTTGTTGGGCGCGCAGCGCGAGTTCCGCGGTGGTCACGGGATTTGCGCCGCGGGCGAGCGCTTCATCAAGCTCACGCCTCTTCCAGCGAACACGCCAGCGGACCCAAATCGACGGCTGGTCCTGGCCGTCGCGCCACGGGACGTCGGAAGGCCTCATCGGGGCGAACAGTCCTAAATAGGGGGCTGGCATCTCTCTTCCTTTCTCAAGTTCAATCTGGTCGGCGGGCGATCTGCCCGCATCAACCAGGCTCCCGCGTCCCTCACCGGGACGGAATGGGGTGAACAGCCCATGTGTCGCCAAGCGCAGCCAAACGGCCTTTTCACCCCATTGGCCACGCCAGACAAACGGGAGCCTCGAGCTAGTGGCTCATTCGAGTTGCCGCTTGGAAAGGAGTCGAATCCCTCACGCCGGCTGATAGGAGCGGCCCAAATGGGGAGAAAGCCCCATCGACGCAAGGCCCGCTGTAACTGATCATGGGCTCATGTCGATGGCAGCCCGAGCAGGAATCCTCTACCAACCCCGCCGCGCACCGCAGGTGCGGCCGCGGAAGGGCGCACTGGCGGTCCCCCGCGAGTGGCGCGCCCTCGGCCAGACGAAGTCAAGAGAGCACCCCACCTAAGGAGGTACGAATGTCGACGGCCACGCTTACCGGCCGCGCGACCAATCGCGTCCCCTCCGCGATCGACTCGCCATCAGTGGCCGAACGCCTGAAGAGCGACCCCGCCTATCAGGCGTTCTGGCTGTTGCGAATTGGATTCGCCGCTGCTCCGATCCTGTTCGGCCTGGACAAGTTCTTTGACGTCCTGGTCAACTGGGAGATCTACCTCGCACCCTGGATCAACGACATCGTTCCGGGAAGTGCCTCCGATGCGATGTACGCGGTCGGGGTGATCGAGATCGTGGCGGGGATCGCCGTCCTGGTCAAGCCTCGCTACGGCGCCTACCTCGTCGCCGCATGGCTGGCCGGGATCGTCGTCAACCTGCTCACCTACTCGGGCTATTACGACGTCGCGCTGCGTGACTTCGCCCTGATGCTCGCCGCGCTGACCCTAGCCCGACTGGCGAGCAAGTACGACCCACCGCTGTTCGGCACGCGAGCCTAGCCATCACGACCGGCGCAGGCCGCGGTCTGCGCCGGTCGGCCGCTTCCAGCTCGAATGGGGCGAACGCCCCATCGACGAAGGGCCGGCCCGAGGCGATCATGGACTTATGCCAATGGTTGCCCCAACAGCGATCCACGCTCCCTCCCCCGCGTCGCAAAGGCGGCCGCTGGAGCCGGTTGCGCAAGCGATCATCACTCGAGAGGGCGAGCGCCTGATCGGCGCTGAGCTCTCCCGGCTCCGGCATCAGCTTGAGGTCGATTTCCCAGAACGGCTGCGAAACGCCCGCGCCTTCGGCGACATCGGGGAGAACGATGACTATCTCCAGATCAAGGAGGAGGAAGCCGTCGTCGCCTCGCGGATTGCGCGCCTCCAGCTGCTCTTGGATTCGGCGACGGTCGTGGACGGAAACGGCCCGGCCGGCGCGGTGACCATCGGCAACATCGTCGAGGTGGAAGACGTCGCCTCCGGGAATGTGCGCGAGCACCGACTGATCGGCGGTTATGAGCAGCTCGGCCCTGACGACGTCTCGGCAAGCTCACCGATCGGCCGAGCTCTGTCTGGACGCGTCATTGGCGAGGACGCAACAGTTGAGCTGCCTGACGGCCGAGAGAGAACTCTGCACATCACCGGCGTTCGGGCGGCAAGCCGGTAGTTTGCTGACGATGCCACGGCGACTCCTCATCGCAGCGGGTGAGTCCGCTTCCAGCACCGAGGACCTTCCGTTCGGGGTCCTGGAGCTGATCAATGCGGCTGAGGAGATCTTGGTGGTGACGCCTGCCTTACCCAGTCGCTTCGAGTGGCTTGCTTCGGCTACGGATCAAGCGCGGGAGCAGGCAGACGAGAGACTTGGGAAAGTCCTTGGCCACCTCAAAGAGATCGGCAGCGCAGCGAGCGGGACTGTTGGTGCTGACGATCCGCTGCTCGCTTTCGAGGATGCAATCAGGGACTTCCCGGCCGATCACCTCTTGGTTGCGCTTCGTGCCGAGGAGGACACGGGGTGGCAAGAGAGCGGACTACTCGACAAGCTGAGAGAGCGCTTCGACTTGCCGACAACAGTCTTCTCACTTCCGAGGGACTAGCCCCGAGGCTAGGGCTCGACCAGCCCGCGCTTGATCGCGTAGCGGGTCAGATCTACTCGGTTCCGCATTCCGAGCTTCTCCAGGATGTTGTCGCGGTGACGATCGACGGTGTTCTTGGCGATCATCAGGGTCTCGCCGACCTCTTCGCTGGTGAGGCCCTCAGCGATCAGCTTGATCACCTCGAGTTCCCGCGGTGTCAGCGGGTCCCTTGGCGTCTCCTCGCCGCGTCGGGCCCGCTCGAGATAGTCCTTGACCAGCGCTGAGGCCGCCGCTGGGTAGATGAAGGGCTCCCCGCGCATCGCCCCGCGGCAGGCCTCGATCAGGTCCCTGTTGGCTTCGGACTTCAAGACGTATCCCGAGGCGCCGGCTTTCAGGGCCTCGAAGAAGTACTGCTCGTTGTCGTGGACGGAAAGCATCAGCGTGTGGAGTTCGGGGCGGCGGGTGTGGAGTTCAGCCGCAACCTGTAGACCGGTTAACTTCGGCATGGAGACGTCTAGGACTGCGAGATCGAGCTCGGCGCTGATCCCAATCTTGAGTGCCTCCTCGCCGTCGCTGGCCTCAGCCACAACCTCTAGGTCCGGCTGCGGGGAATCCAGGACCAGCTTGAGGCCGCTCCGGACAAGCTCGTGGTCGTCAGCGAGGAGAATGCGTGCTCGGAGCGGGACCGGCATCAGCTCGGCCCCAACGGAACACTGAGCCTGATGGTGGTCCCGCCACCGTCACCGGGCTCGACTCCAAGGACCCGCTGGCGAGCAGCGCTCGCTCGCGCGCTGCCCTCGATGCCAATCGCTTCGCCTTCGATGCTCGCCGGCATGCCGCGCCCGTCATCGCTGACCGTCAAGTCGATCCTGCCGTCATGGCTCCGAAGTTCGATCACGCAGTGGGAAGCCTCGGCGTGACGCAGGACATTTGTCAGTGCCTCCTGGGCAACGCGATAGATGACCAGCTCTTGCTCTGAAGAAAGCGGGGGCAACTCCTCCGATAGGTGACGCTCGATGTGAAGGTCACCCTGGCGGGCGGCCCGTGTGCTGGGGCAGATAAGGCATTGATCAGCCCGAGGTCGTCAAGAGCCTCGGGGCGAAGCTTTCGCGTGAGATCCGGCGGATCTCGTAAGGGTTGACTGAAGCTCAGTCGCGAGGCCTTCGGCCATCCGCTCGCGCTGGCTCGCGGACCCTGAGCGGCTGCCCGCTCGATTTCAAGGATCGCCGCGGTCAGGTTCTGACCGGCCTCGTCATGGAGCGCGCGGGCGATGCGCAGACGCTCTCGTTCTTGGGCCAGCAACGCCGCGCGCGATCCAGCCCGGCGTTCATCGGCCAGGCGTTCGAGCATCGCGTTGAACGCATCGGTGAAGGCAGCCAACTCCTGGCTCTCGCTCGAGCCTCCGATCTGCGCCCGCTCCGGGTGACGGAGGTCGACCTGCTCCATCTGGGCAGCAAAGGTCCGCAGCGGAGCAAAGGCACGGCGGATGCGAATCACGTTCAGCGCCAGCACCGCAACAAACGCCAGCACCAGGACGACGATCTCGCTGGCCCGGATCGGGGCGCTGACCGTCACCGGCGTCACGATCAGGAGGACGAAGATCAGCGCCAGCAGCAGGGAGCTCGAGACGAGCGCTTGCCTGGCGATCGAAGGCTTCCGCTCCCTTGAAGAAACGGGTTTTTCGGCGGGTGTCATGCGCTAACCAAAGCACGGCCCACCGGTCGGCGCGGGAGGGGGAGGCGCCGGCCGGCTTGTGGGCCGCGGGGGAGAACTTCAGAGCACTCGCAGACGCAAGGCCAGGCTCGGCCGCCGGGTCCGGGCCCGCCCACGCCTGGCCGAAGGACTCGTCGGGGGAATCGATCCCGCATATCCAACACCCATTTGGGGTCCTTTCGTTCGGAGTGATCACAGCGTTCCGCGCCGGGGGCCGAGGCGGAATGGGACCAAAGGCCCATCTGCTCGAGAGTCGCGGCCTGCTCGCCGCTGTGCCTAATGAGCATTTCCACCCATGGACTGG
>CAVUXZ010000007.1:0-42369 GCA_963745625.1 uncultured Solirubrobacterales bacterium
TACCCAAAGTGCATTGTGGTCTCCTCCCCTGGGGAACGGTCGCCCGCGCAGGCCGTTGCAGGTCCCTCACGCTCGGGCGACCACGAAGCAGACTAGCACGCGGCGTGCCGAGCCGCCAAGCTCTGTAACTACCTGCGTACACGTACGTACGCAGTTGCCGCGACGGGAGGGCGCCCGCACCACGACGCTTCGCCGCCCTCGTGTCGTGCGACCGCGGAAGATATGAGGTGGCGCGAGGGACATCCCATGGAAGCCGAGACGAACACGCGATGGCCTTCTAACCAGTGCCACCTTCGCTTTCACGCGCCACACGCGCATCTGTCGTCGGCGTTCGGGGACAGCGTTCGGGAGCAAGGCGGAGGCCTTCGCCCGCTTCTTCGGAACGCCGACCTTCCTGGTCGGCGCAAACGATCTCGTGGCGCTCTGGATCGTGCTCAACGTCGCCGGCGTCACGCAGTTCGACATCTACCCGTTCATTCTGCTCAACCTCGCCTTCAGCCTGCAGGCCGCCTACGCGGCGCCGCTCATCCTGCTGGCGCAGACCCGGCAGGCCGACCGCGACAAGGCGCACGCCGACGCCGACGCGCAGCACCGCGAGGACCTCGCAGGCGGCGGCGTCGAGCGCCAAGAGCTCGCCCGCAAGCTGACGACGGATATCCTGGAGCTGCTCGAGCAGAACACCCAGCTCACGCAGCTGACGCAGGAGCTCAGTCAGCGGATCGAGGAGCTGACGAACGAGATCCACCGGAAGATCATGCTGAGCGCGTACGTACCGCTGGTGCGCGCGCCATCCGATCTCCATCACCGTGGAACTGCGTAGGTCGTTGTACGTGCGCACGATGCCGGTCTAGCAGTTGCCCGACCCCAACTGTTACTCCTCGGTGCGCTACCGGTCGCTCACGCTCCGTGGGCTCCGCATCGCGGTGCAGCTCCCGCGGCCCTTGCCCATCAGCGCCGCGACGATCCGCTGGAAGGCGACGCGACCGGGATCGTCGCACGGGCACTCGATTCGTGCCAGCCATCGATCAGCCAATCAGACCCACGTGATCCAGCCCACAGAACAACCAGTTGCTGACGCCGTCCTCCGTCCATGCGGCATTGCGCGGGCACCCCGGCCTCTCGATCCAGCGGCACACGCCGTGTTCGAACCGCGTCTGGCCCACGTTTTCAGCGCCTAGCATCCACGCCGACGGCGCGTCGGCCGAGCGGCGCGCTTCGTCGAGTGCGACACCTTCACGCTCGGCAGCGACGTCGTGTTGGGCCACGGTCGCTATGACCCTCCAGGGCGACGCCGAGCGGCGCCTGGTGGCGCGGGGCTGGCCGCACCTGGTCCAGCAAGGCCGGCGTCCGTGGTCGGCCACCCCTCGTCGCGACGGCCCTCGGGGTCCCCCACTTCGAGGAAGCGAGGAGGACGCCATAGACACCCGTCGCTCGCAGCTACGAGACGGTCGCCGGACGAGGCCACCAAGAGCAGACCCGCTTCAGAGCCGGTCTGGCTCTTCGCAGAGCGGTCCGCGCTGCCGATTTAAACGTGTGGCATCGACACACGGGCGGCAAGGTGGCCACGATGGAGAAGATGCTGCGGCGATCTCGGGACTTCGAGTCGGCTCGCTGTTGAGGCATGCAGGTCGACGCACACGAAGCTGTCAGCGTCAACTTCGGTCGCGCCCTTCGGCCTGATCCCGTACGCGACCCTGAGCGGGGTCACGGACCTTGCGCAGGCCAGACGGATCCCTCGGCGCTCCATTTTCAGCTTCAAAGTCATGACCCTCTCGACCTCGCGCATCGCAGAGCTGGGCTCGTTTTCACCGCTCGCGCTGTCGTTCGATTTCACGATGACCGTCGCGCTCGACGGCGAGGTGGCGATGCCGTCCGCGCTGGCCGACGTTGAGCGTTCTGCCTGTCGCGTCGCCGGCGGTTACGGGCTGGCGACGGACCTTCCGCAGCTGACGCAGCCCAGCCAAGGCGTGCGCTCGTACCCTATTCGGTGGCCGCAGCGGCGCGGCCCGCGCCACGGGGGCGGCAGTACATCGCCACCATCGATCCTGGAAGCCGATTCTTCCAAGTCGGTGGCGGCGCTCGGCGGCGATGTCGAGCGACGAAGAAGCATGTTGGAACCACCTTCTCCATGCTCCACTCGCCGTGGATTGGCTCTGCCCCCGGCCACCAATGTCACCAAATACCAAGCCAGAAGGTCACCCAGAGCTCAAGCTGGTGGACCCTGCTCGGGACAAAAACGCCACGTGTTGAACAGCCGAACCATTCGGTCCGAGGAGGCGATCGCGCGCGACGCTGCTGAGGATGATCGTCGACGGACTGCAAGACCTGGCCATCGACCGCGGGACAGCCTCGAGCATCTGAATCTGCGGCGCTCATCCTTCCGCTTCGATGAGACCTTCCCAGGCACGCCCTACGATCCCGCCAGTGCCTCCCTACCGACATGGCCACGTGGCCGCCAGGCCACGATTATCATCGCGACGTCGCAGCCCACGTTCTTCGTATGCTATCTGGCAGGGAGCCCGCAACAGCCCGTTGTCGAGGGCAAGGCCGACGCGGGTATTTTCTACATTTCACCATCGACTAGGAGGCATCCAGGTCCAGCGTCCAGAAGGCCGTCGTCCAGCTCTTGCGGGACCAGCGACCAGCCGGCCCGCCGGTCTTCCACATCCGGGCGGCGTCGAGAGCAACGGCTACGGGCAGGATCGTGGCCTGGTTGCCGAAGAAATGCGCCGCGGCGGCGACGTTGACTGAAGTGCGCACTTCGGGGCCGGGAGCAGAGCTGCAAGGAGGGTTCTCCCAGCGTCCTTCTCGCTCGCTTTCGAAACAGGGCGCCCAGCGAATCAACGCTGAGCTTGATGATCGTCCCGGCGTCTTTCCGTCTCCACTCTGTTTGATGCCGCGCGTTTCCCGCTCCGCAGGGACTCCTCCTGCGTCGCTTCAGAGCACCCTTACCAGAGTCCCCGACGCCGCTCGGCCTCATGGTGCGAAGCTCCAGAGACGTCAGCAGCAGCAGTGATGGGCTCAGAGAGCTTCCAGCGCGGGTGCGCGCGCGCCGAACGCGCGCGGGTCCGACCGGGTCCCCTGGGTCGGACGCGCGCATGGAACCACTGGTCCTCCGATGCCGTCAGGAGGTCGCAGCCGGTCAAGGTCGGCTGGTCGCGCTTGCGGCAAGCTGCCGGTGTCGGCGGGCGGAGGCCGCCCCGAGACCACCACGTACGCGGCTCGGAACAGGGGCGCATCTTTCTCTGGGGGCGATACTGCGAAGGAGGCAGCGCGCCCGCTCTCCGGCCATGCCAACCAGTTGATCCGGGGCACCCTCGGAGGGTCGCGCTGGGGTCTGATCGGATACCGGAACACCTCGGCCCGGGCCTCGCTCGCATGGCGCAGAAATGGTTCCGGAGCTGCGTCGCGCTTCCGTCCCCCGAGTCGATTCACGGCCCCCCGCGGACTTGCCGCTTCCCGGCGCGCCGAGGAGCCCGGGCCGAGCGCTTCCTCCTCTTCGACACGATCACCGGTCTCTTCAAGTCGCTCGCGGGAGGCACCCGCTGATGATGGTCTCGCCAACCTGCACGCCGCCGACGGAGCCCTCCTGGTCCTACTCGCGCTTGCGGGCTCGGCGACCCGCGCGCTCGTCGTCGCTACCTGATCGCGGGAGCGGAGTCAGGGGAATCAGCGGCTCATGCTGCCTTGCTCTCGAGATCGGCCGTGAGGAACGACGATTCCCACTCCGCGGCTCAGCGTGGCGAGGTCGCCGAGTTCATCCACAGCATTGGCGGGCTCCCGGCCATTCGGGAGACGATTTCCTCCCTCCACCAAGCGACCGACGGCGATCCCTTCTTTCTCGCGCCATCGTGCGCCTGATCAGCGCAAGGCCCGATCAGGATCCGCGCCGATCGACCGATTCTGGATTCACCATCCCGGACTCGATCCGGACGACGATCCGCCGCCGCCTCCGCCCACTCACCGACCGGACCAAAGACCTCCTCGCCACCGCATCCGTGATCGGGAAGTGAGTCGACCGTGCGCTGCTCGGCGAACCAGACTCCAGGTGAGCAACTGTCGTTCACTTTGCCGAGGCAGCGGCGGGTGCCCTGGTCGTCGAGCCGGAGCTTGACCGGCTGGTTTCGCTCATGCGATCATCGCCGAGGTCCTTCACGCCGGCTTGGCAGGACGGCTCGCTTGCAGCTCCGCCGCGGATCGCGGCCGCCCTGGAACACGTGCACGGAAACGATCACCCGCGCCTGGCGGAGCTGACCACCACTGCATCCAGTCGTTCCGATCGCGGGTGCGGACAGAGCGCTGGAGTACCTGCGCGACAGCGTCCGAGCGCTTCAGCCAGCTCGCTTTCGCCAGAAGCCGCACCGCTCTACGCGATGGTGCTGCAGCCACTGGCTGCCTGCCCTCGGCCCGACGAGGTGCAGCGCTGCGACGCTGCTGCGCGATGGGAGAAGCTGGCGCAAGCTCGACCGCGCGCGACCAGCGTATCGGCAGGCTGCCGACGTCGCGCGCCGCCTCGGGCGCTCGACCTGCTCGCACGGACCGCTCTGCGTCTGGCGCGTGGTTTGCGACAGCGTTTCACGCACGACCGCCCGCTGATTGCCCTGGTCGAGGAGGCCCTGGCAGCCGTGGATGGCGGCGTCTGCCGCTGCGCGTCACTCATCGCGATCCTCGCTGGTGAGCGCTACTGGAGCGGGATCGCGAGTCCGCGTTCGCGCTCTCCGACGATGCCGTCGCGATGGCGCAGCGGCTCGGTGATAGCGCGCGCCCTGGTGTCCGTGCTGTGGGTCCGATGCCAGGTCCGCTGGGGTCCGGAGAACGTCGAGGAGCGGCTGGGCCGCGCCACGGAGATCGCCTCGATGGCGGAGGCGATCGGAGACCATCAACGGGCGCTCCCGCGCGCACGAGATGCGGTTCACGGCGCTGCTCGGCAGACTGGGTGACATGCGCGGCGTGGCCGGCAGGGAGGCGCGAGCAAGCTGATGAAGTGCTGGCTCGACAGGCCGCGAGCAGTTCGGCATCGTGGAGCGATTCGACGCCGCCGGCTCTCCTGCGGGGCGACTTCGAGCAGGCCGCGCGCCAGGCGCAGGTGGTCTCGAGACTCGCGCAGGATCGGCAGGTCCCGCCCTGGTCGCGTGCGCAGGAGCTCTCGGGGGCACTGGCGGAAGAGCAGGGAAGGCTCGAGCCGGCCCAGATCGTGCTCGCCGCGGAGACGCTGATCTCGCAGTCCCCTGCGCTCTGGGCGTCCGGTACCGCGTGATCATGGCGTTCGTGAACGCGATATCCGGACAGCAGGTCGAAGCGGCGGCAGTCTGGAGGCCCTCGCACGGGACGAGTGCGGCGCGATCCCGCGCGACTGGAACTGGCTCGACAACATGCGCTGCCTCGCGCTGCTGTGTCTGGCGCTGCGCGACGTACGCCACGCGGCGATCGTCTACGCGCTCCTGCTCCCGAACGCCGACCGCAACATCACGACGGGGTGGGGCGATGTGGCGCGAGGATCCATGGCTCTGTATCTCGGCTCGCTGGCACGGATGATGGGTCGCCTCGACGACGCCCAGGCGCACCTCGAGTGGCGCTGCGGTTCAACCGACGCATGGGCGCTCGGCCATCGGTGGCTCGCACGCAGTTCGAGTATGCCCGAGTCGCCGCCGCGCGAAACCGGCCGGGCGACCGCGAGCAGGCTCTCCGTCTGCTTCGTGAGTCTCTCGCCACGGCGTCGGAGCTGGGCATGATGTTCTGCTGCAACGCGCGCGCGTGCTGCTGTCGCGAGTGGGCGGGGGCGAGGACGCATCCGCGTTCGATCGGCCCGGCGCAGGCTCGATCGACGCCATCGCCGCGGCGGGTGCCGCCGAGTGGCACGCCCTGGGCGCGCACACTGCTCCTGATGGGACCCTCACCATCCGTTCTTCGACGTCGTGGGGTCCACGGCGCTGTTCGAAGAGGCGGGGGACCTCCGCGCCAAAGCCATTCTGGACGAGCACAATGCCATCGTGCGCCCCACATCGCGATCCAGAGAGGCGTCGAGATCAAATCGACGGGTGACGGATTCATGGTGGTCTTTTCCAGCGCACGGCGGGCGCTCCTGTGCGCGATCGGAATCCAGCGGTCCCTCGCCGCCAATGCCGAACGAGAGAGTTCGCCGCCCGTCCGGGTGAGGATCGGGCTGCATGTGGGAGAGCCGATCAACGTTTCCACTCACCTCTCCGGGAAGGCCGTAATCGTCGCTGCGAGGATCGCGTCCACCGCGGGAGGAGGAGAGATTCTCGTCTCGTCCACGGTGCGCGAGCTCACCGAGAGTGCCGGTGACCTCCGCTTCCGGGAAGCCGGCGAGGTCGCTTAGGGACTCGCGGGAACGTTCCATCTCTACCGCGCCATCTGGTAGAGTTCCCGCCGACTCATGCCCGATGCCGCAGTTGATCTCGATGTTCTGATCGTGGGAGCGGGACCGGTCGGGCTGCTGCTGGCGAACGAATGTGCACGCCGCGGCCTCCGGTGGCGTGTCGTCGAGGCGCGCGCGTCACAGTCGGTCCACTCGAAAGCGCTCGCGATCTTCCCCCGCACGCTCGCGGCAGTGGATTCGCTGCGATCGGTTCTGGACCGCCAGACGTCGTCGACGGTCCGGGCGATCTGATGACGGACGAGCGGACCGAGATCCGGGCGCCAGATTTGCCGTCAAGGCGACCGCGGAGAGTCATTTCTCGTGGCTGCGGACCCGTCTGAGCGTCGAGCGCACGCTCATGTCGTGGGTGCGGACGTCGGTAGCGCTGATCGGCTTCGGCTTCACCATCGTCCAGTTCTTCGAGCGCTTGCCCGCTCTGTCGCGGACAGCGCCGGCGATCCTGCCGGACGCGCCACGCTATCTCGGCCTGGCGCTCATCGGAGCAGGAGTGCTGGCGCTGCTCGTCTCGGGTGGGCAGTACCGGCGGTACCCTGGCGTATCTCTGGGGCCAGGACTTCGCTTCCATCGCCTGGTTCTTGCAGGGAGAAGGGCCCGGTGCACACGCCGCTCTACCTGATCACGATCGCCATGATCTTCATCGGCCTGTTCGCCTTTGCGGCGGTTCTTCTCCGAGCGGTCTAGCACGAAGTGACGAGCGCTACTTGAGACACGACCGGGGACTCTCTAATCCGTAGCTCAATCCACGCATCACAAGGGAGATTGACCAATGGCGCAGAAGGCAACTCAAAACATCGTCGTGATCATCTTCTCGGCGACGACATCGGCATGTGGAACGTGGGCCTCTACACGCACGGGTTGATGGGGTGGACACCCAGCATCGACCGGATCGGGCGGGAAGGGGTCCTGTTCACGGATCACTATGGCCAGCCGAGTGCACTGCGGGACGGGCCGCGTTCATCATGGGGCAGTCCCCGGTGCGCACCGGCATGACCACCATCGGCATCCCGGGATCCGCGCGGGGAATCCAGAAGGAGATCCGACGCTCGCCGAGGTGCTGAAGACCGCCGGTGCAGGCGGGCGCCCTTGTCGGCGAGCCCCTTCCAGCGCTCCGACTCGAGCATCTCTCGCCAGGCCGCATAGGTCGCCTTGCCGACCGCGATGCCGAGCGTGTTCTTGATCTCGTCGGGCACGTCGTCATGGACCGCGACATCCCAGCGGCTGATGAAGAGGGAGAGCACCGAGGGCACGTCGGGATCGAGATCGGCCTCGATCCGCCTCTCGATCCCCTTCATGTACGCCTCGGCCGCGGCCTTCGTCTGGTCCGTCGACATCAAGAGCGTGACGTTGATCGGCACGCCGGCGAAGATCGACTCCTCGATCGCCGGCAGCCCATCCGGCGTCCCCGGGATCTTGATGAAGTTGTTCTCCTCGGCGCGGCCGTGGAGATCGGCGGCCTGTCGGATGGTCGCCTGGGTGTCGTAGGCGAGCAGCGGGGAGACCTCGAGGGAGACCCAGCCGTCCATCCGGTCGGTCTCCCGGTGGATCGGCTCGAACATCTTCGCGGCTCGGGTGACGTCGGCAAGCGCCAGCTCGAAGAAGAGCTCCTCCCCGTCCATTCCCTGCTCGCGTAGCTCGGCGATCTGCTGGTCGTAGGCATCGCCGGAGCCGATCGCCTTGTCGAAGATCGTCGGGTTCGAGGTCTGACCTGTGACGTCGAGCTCGTCGATGTAGCCCTGCTCGGTCCCGTCGTCGAGCATCGTGCGGGTGATGTTGTCCAGCCAGAGGCTCTGCCCCATCTCGTGGAGCTGCTGCGTGGGCTTCATCGTCCGAGTACCTCCTTGGCCACCTCGGCCACTTTTGATGGGGTGAATCCGAACTTCGTCTGCACGTCCTTGAGCGGAGCGGACGAGCCGAAGGTGTGCATTCCGATCGTTGCTCCTTCGGGGCCGACGAACCGGCCCCAACCCAGGGTAGAGGCCTCCTCGATCGAGACCCTCGCCTGAATCGCGGGCGGGAGGACCTCGTCCTGGTAGCTCTGCTCCTGGCGCTCGAACAGCTCCCAGCAGGGCAGGCTGACCACCCGTGAGCGAACCCCATCGGAGATCAGCTGCTCATGGGCCTCCACCGCGAGAGCCGCCTCGCTGCCGGTGGCGATCAGGATCACCTCCGGGTCGCCGTCGTCAGGGTCCGCGAGGACATAGCCGCCACGGCGCAGGCCGTCCGCCGCCGCATACTTCGAGCGATCGATGATCGGCACATCCTGGCGGGTAAGGACCAGGGCGACCGGCTGGTGGTGGCGGTCCATCGCGGCTCGCCATGCCTCGGTGACCTCGTTCGCGTCGGCCGGGCGGATCACATCGAGGCCGGGGATCGCACGCAGCGAGGCGAGCTGCTCCACCGGCTGGTGCGTCGGCCCGTCCTCTCCGAGGCCGATCGAGTCGTGGGTGAAGATATGGATCACCGGCAGCTCCATCAGCGCCGAGAGCCGGATCGCGGGGCGCGCGTAGTCCGAGAAGGTCAGGTAGGTCGACCAGAGGGGGCGCAGCTTCGAGAGCGAGAGGCCGTTCGAGATCGCCGCGGACTCGTGCTCGCGGATCCCGTAGTGGAGCTGGCGGCCGTTGCGGGTGTTCGGTTCGAAGGACTCTGAGTTCTCGAGCTCGACCGAGTTCGACCCGGTCAGGTCCGCCGCACCGGCCAGCAGCCAGGGGACCTTCGCCGCCACCGCGTTCTCAACCTTGTTCGAGGCCTTGCGGGTGGCAGTCCCCTTCTCGTCGGGCTCGAAGGTCGGCAGGTCCGCATCCCACCCCTCCGGCAGCTCGCGGCGCTGCATCGCCTCCAGATGCGCGGCGTTCTCGGGCTCGTCCTCCCGGTAGCTCTCGAACAGCTCGTCCCACTTCGCGCGCAGCTCGGCGCCCCTCTTCCCCATCACCTCCGTGAAGTGCTCCTGGACCCCATCGGGGACGAGGAACTGGGCGTCCTCGGGCCAACCGTAGAAGTGCTTGGTCTCCCGGACCTCCTCGTCGCCGAGCGGCTCGCCGTGGGCCTCGGCCGTGTCCTGCTTGTGAGGCGCGCCGTAGCCGATGTGCGAGTCGACGATGATCAGCGTCGGCCGGACCTGCTCCTCGCGGAAGTTGTCGAATCCCCTGGCGATCTCATCGAGGTCGTTGGCGTCCTCGACCCGGGTGACGTTCCACTGGTACCCCTGGAAGCGGGCCTCGACGTCGTCCTCGTAGGTGAGCGAGGTGTGCCCGTCGATCGTGATGTGGTTGTTGTCGTAGACCCAGCAGAGGTTGGAGAGCTTCTGGTGGCCCGCGAAGGAGGCGGCCTCATTGGAGACCCCCTCCATCAGGCACCCATCGCCGGCGATCGCGTAGACGTCGAAGTCGAAGAGCTCGGAAGCGGGGCGATTGAAGTGCGCCGCCTGCCAGACGGAGGCGACCGCCATTCCGACGCTGGTGGCGATCCCCTGTCCGAGCGGTCCCGTGGTGGTCTCGACCCCCGACGTCCAGCGGTACTCGGGATGCCCGGGGCACTTGGAGTCGAGCTGCCGGAAGTGCTTGATGTCGTCGAGGGTCACCGCCTGCTGGCCGACGATCTCGTAGTCGGGATCGACCGCCTTCACCCTGGCGAGGTAGAGCAACGAGTAGAGGAGCATCGAGGCGTGGCCCGCGGAGAGGACGAAGCGGTCCCGGTTCGGCCAGATCGGGTCCTCGGGATCGAAGCGCAGATAGCGCTGCCAGAGCGTGTAGGCGAGGGGCGCCAGAGCCATCGGCGTGCCGGGATGACCCGAGTTCGCCTTCTGGATCGCATCCATCGAGAGCGTGCGGATCGTGTTGATGCAGAGCTCGTCGATGTCGGTCTGGCGCTCGGCTGTGGCTGCCATCTCCACGATCCTACGACTAGATTCCAACCGGTGAGCGAGCCAAACCTCGACGCGGAGAAGAAGCTTGCCGCCGTGGCCGCCTCGGAGCTGGTCACCGACGGGATGCAGGTGGGTCTCGGGACCGGCTCGACGGTCGCCCATCTGTTGCCGGCTCTGGCCGCGCGCGGACTGAAGGATCTTCGCTGCGTGGCGACCTCGGAAGCAACCGAGGAGCAGGCCGCCGAGCTCGGCATCCCGGTGGAGCCCTTCGACCACCTCGACCGCCTCGACATCGCCATCGACGGCGCCGACCAGGTCTCCCCCGATCACTGGCTCGTCAAGGGCGGCGGCGGCGCCCACACCCGGGAGAAGATCGTCGCCGCCTCGGCTGAGCGCTTCATCGTGATCGCGGACTCGTCCAAGACCGTCGACCGGATCCGTGAACCGATCCCGCTGGAGCTGCGGGCGTTCGGCCTGGCCTCTACGCTCGCTCGGATCTCCGAGGAGCTCGGCGAGGTCGCGCTGCGGCCGGACACCCCGGCCAGCCCGGACGACGGCGTGATCGCCGACTTCCACGGCAAGGTCCGCGAGCCGGGCGAGCTCGCCGCCCGCCTCTCTCTCCTCCCCGGCGTCGTGGACCATGGGCTCTTCCCGCCGGGGATGGTCGGCGCGGTCCTGATAGGGCGGGGTGACGAAGTGGAACGTGCCTGATCCGCTCGAGAAGCTCGAGACCCTTTACGAGGAGTGGGCCGGCGGCGACTACTCGCGCAGCGACATCTTCGACTCGCAGATGATGCTGGAGACGTTCGGAATCGGAGAGCCGCTGCGGGCCGACAACTACGAGGAGTTCGTCGACGCGATGCGCGACTGGCTCGGCGCCTGGGAGGACCCGATCACGATCGAGGCCGAGGAGTTCCTGCCCGCCGGGGACCGGATCCTCGTCCTCGTCCGCTGGTCCGGCCGCGGCAAGGGCGGCGGCGCCCAGGTCGAGGCCGAGGGCGCGCACCTCTGGACGTTCCGAGATGGTCTCGTAGTCCACTACGGGGTCTACCGCGACCGCGACGAGGCCCGAGCGGCTTTGGAGTGCCGCTGAGCCGATGCCGTTCCTGACCACCGCCGACGGGCGAACGCTGGCCTGGGAGGAGCGGGGCGACGGGCCGCCGCTGCTCCTCCATCCGGGTGGCCCCGGTTTCGCGGCCGCACCCTTCGCCGACCAGCCGGAGCGCGCGGCTGAGCGACCCTCCTGGTCCTCGATCAACGCGGCACTGGCGCCTCCGATCCTCCAGGCGATCCCTCGGGCTACGACCTGAAGGAGTACGCCGCTGACGTCGAAGCGCTCCGCGACCACCTCAGCCTGGAGCGTCTCGACGTGATCGGCCACTCCTTCGACGGCTTCGTCGCGATCAACTGGGCGGGCAACCATCCCGACCGGGTCGGGCGCCTGGTGCTCGCGGGGGCGGTCCCGCGGTTCAGTGACGAGATCCGGCAGGCGAGGGTCGAGCGCGCGATGGCACATCGGGACGAGCCCTACTTCGAGGACGCGATGGCAGCCATGCAGCGCAGCAGTCGGGCGACTGCTCATCCAAACGAGGAGCTTGGGGAGCTGTACGACCGCGCCTCCCGCCTCTTCGCGCCACACGGAGTCGATATGGAGCCGATCGCGGAGGCGCTGCGATCCTCGGGAACGAATGCCGATGCCGTCCGGCACTTCAACGAGCGGGTCGCGCCCGATATGGACCAGCGGGAGCTGCTCGCCCGGATCGAGGCGCCGACGCTGCTGATCACCGGCGCTCAGGACCCGTTCCGGCACTCGATGGAGAAGATGGCGGAGGCGCTACCCGATCCGAGATCGGTCCTGATCCCGGGCGCCGACCACTTCGTCCTGCTCGAGCCGGAGAACCGCGCGGCGTGGGGTCGGGCGGTGATCGACTTCATGCGGTCCTAGAGGTTGACCGCCGCCATCCCCTGCTCCTCGTAGCGCTCGCCCGAGACCTCGGGCAGCTCCGCCTCGATGCGGGCCAGGTCGTCCTCGTTCAGTTCGACGTCCGCCGCGGCGGCGTTCTCCTCCAGGTACTTGCGCCGCTTGGTGCCGGGGATCGGGACGATGTCGTCGCCCTGGGCCAGCACCCATGCCAGTGCCAGCTGGGCAGGGGTGATGTCCTTCTCGTCGGCGATCTCGCCGAGCTTCGCGACGATCTTCATGTTCGCCTCGAGGTTCTCGCCCTGAAAGCGGGGCTGCGTGCGCCTGAAGTCGTCCTCGGCAAGCTCGTCGGGGGAGGTGAAGCGCCCGGAGAGGAAGCCGCGCCCCAGGGGCGAGTAGGCCACGAAGCCGATGCCGAGCTCGCGGCAGGTCGGAAGGATCTCCGCCTCCGGCTGACGGGCGAAGACCGAGTACTCCGTCTGCAAGGCCGCGATCGGGTGGATGGCGTGCGCTCGGCGAATGGTCTCCGGGGCCGCCTCGCTGAGGCCGAGGTGGCGGACCTTCCCGGCCTGCACGAGCTCAGCCATCGCCCCGACGGTCTCCTCGATCTCGACCTTCGGATCAACCCGGTGCTGGTAGTAGAGGTCGATGTGATCTGTGCCGAGGCGCTGGAGTGAGCCGTCGACCGTCTTCCTGACGTTCTCGGCTGAGCTGTCGAGATCGCCGAGGGTTGACATGTCGCCGGCGACTGCCTTGTCCATGTTGCGCTGGAACTTGGTCGCGATCACATACTCGTCGCGGTGGCCCTTGATCGCCCTGCCGACCAGCTCCTCGTTGGTGAGAGGGCCGTAGATCTGCGCGGTGTCGATGAAGTCGATGCCCAGTTCGAGCGCGCGCTTGATGGTCGCCTCCGACTCATCGAGGTCGGTCTCGCCATAGAAGGCGCTCATGCCCATGCAGCCGAGACCGAGTTCCGAGACTTCCAGGTCGCCCAGATTGCGCTTCTTCATTGCCAAGCCTTTCGGAATAGAGGTGGGTCTCCAGGAGATTCCCGCTGAGCCGTGCGAATAACGCCCTCAGTGCATAGACATCGAGTCCATCGCGTGCACCGCCGACATCGAATCCGGCACGGTCAGACCGGGGACCTGGTCCGGGAAGAAGGCGACCCCGATCGCCAGCGCCAGGAGGACCACGACCGTGACGGCCTCAGCGCGCTCTCGCCAGGGCAGAACCTTCTCGAGCACGATCAGCGCGGCGATCACCACCATCCAGGTGATGCTCATCACCCCGAGCGCGAAGAGTGCCGCCATCAGCGCCCACGATGAGCCGACGCAGTAGGCGCCCTGGTCCAGGCCCATGCGGAGTGCCCCGGCCGCGCCTTCGCGCCAGTCGGCGACGAGCAGTGCGCGGTCGCGGCAATGCCGTAGGCAGGTCCGTTTCAGCGGCGTGAGCTCGTAGAGGGCAGCGCCCGCGATCACCGCCCCGGCCACATACCGGCCGCCGTCGTCCCAGCCGAGGAAGGAGAGGTCGAGCGAGCGGACGCCCTCGAACACAACCCAGGCCAGGAGGCCGACGAACACCCAGGCGATCAGGTAGCCGGCGGTGAACAGGGTCGTCCGCACGAGGGACTGCGGCGTCACATCCGGCGACCCGCCCCGCGCCTGCCGCGCGTAGGTCCCGGCCATCGGCACCAACGACGGCAGCATCATGGCCGCCATCATGACCGCCCAGATCCCGGCGAACCAGCCGAAGGAGCCGAGGTCGGTCCCGGGGCCAGCGTCCATCCCCTGCATCCGGTGCGCGGTCACCACCCAGGCGATGGCAGCTGCTCCCAGCAGGAACGGGGCGGTCACTCGTAGTTCAGTTGCTCGTCCCATTCGGGCCTCCCTTCCGGAGTCAGATCGAACAGGTTCCAAAGCGGCTCGATGGTCCCCAGGTGGCGTGGGGCCTGGCCGGGATCCCAGGGCCCTCGGGGGTCTCGGCCAGATAGTCGGAGTTGTAGGTGTTGCCGGCCGAAGAGACCAGCCGCAGTCGGCGCCAGCCGCGCTCCCGCTTCCAGGTGAGCAGCCGATCGAGCGAAGACTTGGCGACAACGGCGAAGTTCATCTGCTGGCAGGCGTGCTCGACCATGCCGTCGAGCTGGTCGAGCAGGCTGACGCAGGAGGGGCATGGGGCCTCGGCCAGGGGGAGCTTCGCCGTCTCGGTCTCGCGGACCGGCCCCGGGCTGTCGTCCTCGGGGGCACGCGGGCACATGAAGCTGTAGATCGCGAGCGAGTTCTTGCCCGGCGCGAACAGCTCCGAGAGGCGGATGTCCATCGGACTCCCGTCCGGGCCCTCGCCCAGGAAGACGTCGTCCACGCGGATCTCACCGCCGGCCGGAAGCTCGCGCCGCGCGGCCGCAACCGCCTCCATCTGGCGGCGGAGCTCGATCTCCTTCGTGAGCAGCTCGTTCCGCGCTGCCCTGTACTCGGCGCTCTCTCCTGGGAAGGTGACGTCCACGTTGGGCCTCTCCTACTCAGACGCCAGAACCCGCCCCATCTCATCGAAGCAGGTCGACCAGCCCTCGTACTGAGAGTCCCGTCGCTCCGCCTCGGAGATGTCGCTGTTCAGGAACAGCACGGTGGTGACGCGGTCCCGCTCCGTGAACTCCAGCTCGATCATCTGCCGGTTCGACGGATCGTCTTCGAACGTCCAGGTGAACGCGAGTCGGTGCGGCCGCTCGATCAGGGTGTATTCGCCACCCGCCCGGACGGGCTCACCGTCGGGAGTGCGCATCACGACCCGGATCGATCCGCCGACCCGCAGATCCACCTCGGCGCTCGCCTGCAGCCAGCCCTGGGCCGGCTTGAACCAGCGCGCGATCACCTCCTCGCTCGTCCAGGCGTCGAAGACGTCCTCGGCCGGAGCATCGAAGGTCCTCTCGATCCGGACCACCCTCGTCGCTTCCTCGGGCACGGTCACTCCTTTCTCTCCTCGAGGTACTCGCCGACGACGTCGAAGAACCGCTCCCAGCGAGCTCGCTGGATGTCTATCCAATCGGAGGTCTCGGCAAGCGTCTCCGGCCGCAGCGCCAGGCGATGGTTGCGGCCGTCTATCACCCGGGTGACCACCCCGGCCTCCTCGAGCATCTTCAGGTGCCTCGATATGGTCGGCTTCGAGACGCCGAAGTCGCTGGTCACCTCACCGACCGTGGCCGTGCCGCCGCTGAGGCGCTCGACGATGTCGCGGCGGAGGGGGTGCGCGAGGGCTTTGAACACATCGTTAGCCATTTTGCTAACTATATACGGCGAGAACGTCGAACCGACCACAGGAGGACCCGATGCCGGACCACAGAGTTGTGACGCGAGAAGAGTGGCGGGCCGAGCGCGAGGAGCTGCTCGCCGAGGAGAAGGAGCTCACCCGCCGCGGCGATGAGGTGACGAAGAAGCGGCAGGAGCTGCCGTGGATGAAGGTCGAGAGGGATTACAGCTTCGAGACCAAGGACGGGACCAAGTCGCTGGCCGACCTGTTCGATGGGCGCTCCCAGCTGATGATCTACCACTTCATGTTCGGCCCCTCCTACGAGACCGGCTGCCCCGTGTGCTCCTCGATCGCCGACAGCCTCACCGGTCAGGTGGCCCACCTGGGCGCCCGCGACACGACCCTGATCTGCTCGTCACGCGGCCCGCTCGAGAAGCTGCTCGCCTTCCGCGACCGGATGGGCTGGGAGTTCGACTGGGTCTCGGCCGAGACCGACTTCCACCGCGACCTCGGGTACTTCAGCACCGAGGAGGAGCTGCGGCCCTTCCTCGAGAGCGGGAACATCCCGGCGACCGTCACGCAGAACGCGGAAATGTGCGGCACGGACGCCGCCGGCTACGTCGCCGAGGGACCGGGGCTGAGCGTCTTCGTGCTCGAGGACGGCGACGTCTACGGGACCTACATGACCACGGCACGCGGCCTGGAGGGACCGGCGATGTCCTACTACGGCCTGCTCGACCGGACCCCGGCCGGGCGGAACGAGCCGCCCGACCAGCCGCTGTGGGTCAGGTACCACGACGAGTACTAGGAGAGTGGCAATGGCGAAGCATCACGTCGGGACGGAGAAGGAATGGCTGGCCGCGAGGAAGGAGCTGCTCGCGGAGGAGAAGGAGCACATGCGTCAGGGAGATGAGCTCGCCCGCCGCCGGCGCGAGCTGCCCTGGGTTCCGGTCGAGAAGGAGTACCTCTTCGAGACCGCAGAGGGAGCCAAGTCGCTGGCCGACCTGTTCGATGGCCGCTCGCAGCTGCTCGTCTACCACTTCATGATGGGCTTCGGGTACCGCGTGACCGACGAGTCGCAGGGCTGCACCGGCTGCTCCTTCGTCGCGGACCACTTCGACGGGGCCCTACCGCACCTGAACGGACACGACGTCACGTTGGTGGCCGAGTCGATCGTGCCGATCGAGGAGATCAACGCCTACCGAGACCGGATGGCCTGGGGCTTCCCCTGGGTGTCATCCGTTGGCAGCGACTTCAAGTTCGACTTCGGCGCCGCCTTCACCGAGGAGCAGCAGGAGAACGGAGCGGAGTTCAACTTCCGGCACGTCGACAACCCCGAGCCGCAGCGCGAGGGGATGAGCGTTTTCGCCCTCCAGGACGGAGTCGTCCACCACACGTACTCGACGTACAACCGCGGTGTCGAGGCGCTGATGGGCACGTTCCAGTATCTGGATCGCTCCCCGCTGGGCCGCGACCCCGATGGTCCCGGGTCAGGCGGCTCCTGGTGGCACCGCCATGACGAGTACTAGGCGTCGGGCGCGGCGGCGCGATCGGCCAGGATCAGCGAGTCGCCTCCGGGCTGGACCCGTCCCGACGGCGCCGAGGGGTCCTGCGCGATCAGCTTCTTGAGCGCGTCGACCTTCTCCTCGCCAGTGACGACCCAGAGCAGGCTGCGGACCCGCTCGATCTCGGGATAGGTCAGGGTCATTCGGCGGACTCCCTGGTACTCGCCGGCCGTCACCGCAACCCGCTTGTCGGTCACCTCGAGCACCGGATCGCCGGGAACCAGGGAGGCGGTATGACCATCCGGGCCGAGGCCGAGGTGCGCGAGATCCAGGGCCTCGGGCAGGGACGCGGCGTAGCGGTCGGCAGCCGCCTCCAGGTCGTCGTCCGTCACAGGCATCGGGCGGATGCTTCCCTGCGCACCGATCGAGAGGCTCTCGATCAGATGGGTGAGGTTGCGCTCATCGTCGCCGGGCGGTGCAACGCGCTCGTCCACCTGGAAGATCTCCGTGGCTTTCCACGGGAGATCGCCGTCCTCGAGCTGGGAGAACATCGGCCATGGATCCCGCCCCCCACTGACGGCAAGCCCGAAGTAGCTTCGCTCGTTGTAGGCGAAACGCCCGGCCTCACGGATCAGCTCGGCGCCTCGAGCGTGAACCGCGCCGGCGTCGTCGAGGACCTCGAGCCGATGCGTGCTCACTTCGGCTTCTCCTTGTGGCCGCCGAACTGGTAGCGCATGGCCGACAGGACCCGATCGGCGAAGTCGTCGAGGTTGCGCGAAGCAAAGCGCTCGTACAGCGCGGTGGTGAGCACGCCCGCCGGTACTCCCTCCTCGATCGCGGCGATCGAGGTCCAGCGGCCCTCGCCGGAGTCGGAGACGCGGCCCTCGAAGTCCGAGAGGTCGCCGGACTGCTGCAGCGAGGCGGCCGTCAGGTCGAGCAGCCAGGAGCCGATCACGCTCCCCCGGCGCCAGACCTCGGCGACCTCGGGGATGTCGAGGTCGTACTGGTAGTACTCGGGGTTCTCCAGCGGCGCGGTCTCCGCGTCCATCTCCCGCTCCACCTTGCCGGCGTTGGCGTTCTTGAGGATGTTGAGTCCCTCGGCATAGGCCGCCATCACGCCGTACTCGATCCCGTTGTGGACCATCTTCACGAAGTGGCCCGCTCCGTTCGGGCCACAGTGGAGGTAGCCGTTCTCGGCGGTGTCTGGGTCCCCGGTGCGCCCCGGCGTCCGCTCGGCCGACCCGACCCCGGGGGCGATGGTCTTGAAGATCGGGTCGAGGCGCTCCACCGCCTCGTCCGGGCCGCCGATCATCAGGCAGAAGCCCCGATCGAGGCCGAAGACGCCGCCGCTGGTGCCGCAGTCGATGTAGTCGACGCCCTTCTCCCCCACCATCTCGGCGCGGCGGATGTCGTCCCGGTAGTAGGAGTTGCCCCCGTCGATGATCGCGTCCCCCCTGTCGAGCACTCCGGCGACCTCCTTCACAGTGCTCTCGGTGATCTCGCCGGCCGGGACCATCACCCAGACGGCCCTGGGAGCGTCGAGCTTCTCAGCCAGTTCCTCGAGCGATGAGGCGCCAGTCGCCCCCTCCCCCGCCAGCTCCTTGATCGGAGCCGGGCTGACGTCATAGACGACGCAGTCGTGCCCGTCTCGCATCAGGCGGCGGACGAGGTTCGCTCCCATCCTGCCGAGGCCGACCATTCCGAGCTGTGCCATCGAGACTCCTTCCTGGGATTCCGGCTAGTGAAGAGATCCTATGCCGAGGTCGCTGATGCCTTAGGTTGCCCCGCGTGAGCCCCGCAACGCCCCGTCAGACGGCGCCGCCGCCCCCGGCCGACGCTCTCGTGATCTTCGGGATCACCGGCGACCTGGCGAAGAGGATGACGATCAAGGCGCTCTACGACCTGACCGGGAACGGCACCCTGACTGTCCCGGTCTACGGCGTGGCGAGGAACGACTGGAGCGACGAGGACCTCCACCAGCACGCACGCGAGGCGATCGAGGCGCGGGTAGAGGTACGGGAGGACGAGGTCGACGAGGCGGTCTTCAAGAAGTTCACCGACAACCTGACCTACGTGCAGGGGGACTACACCGACTTCGACACCTATCGGCGCCTGAAGAAGGCGATCTCGGGGGCGAAGAACCCGGTCTTCTATCTCGAGATCCCGCCCTCGCTCTTCGCCGGGGTGGTCCAGCGCCTCGGCAGCGCCGGCCTGACGAAGGGCGCCCGCGTCGTGATCGAGAAGCCCTTCGGGCACGACATGCAGTCGGCCATCGAGCTCAACGACCAGATCCACGAGGTCCTGACCGAGGACCAGATCTACCGGATCGACCACTTCCTCGGCAAGGAGCCGGTCCAGGACATCACCTACCTCCGCTTCGCGAACTCCATGTTCGAGCCGATCTGGAACCGCCGCTACGTCGAGTCCGTGCAGATCACGATGGCCGAGGACTTCGGCGTGGAGGATCGCGGCGGCTTCTACGACCCGGTTGGGTGCCTGCGCGACGTCGTCCAGAACCACCTCCTCCAGACCCTGGCACTGGTGGGCATGGAACCGCCCTCGGCCGGGGCCGACCCCGACGCGATCCGTGACTCGAAGCTCGACCTCTACAAGGCGATTCCCGCGGCGGACCCGAACCGCTATGTGCGGGGCCAGTACGAGGGCTACCGGGAGGTCGAGGGTGTCGATCCGAAGTCGGATACGGAGACTTTCGTCGGGCTGCGGCTCGACACGAAGAACTGGCGCTGGGCCGGGGTCCCCTTCTTCATCCGGGCCGGCAAGTGCCTGGCGGAGCGGGTCACGGAGGTGCGGGTGGTCTTCCAGAGCCCTCCACAGGTGGGCATCGGGGGCGGCCCCATCCCGAAGACCGACGAGATCGTCATCCGCATCGACCCGGACCCCGGGGCCAGGATCCTGCTCGAGGCGAAGCAGACGGGCGAGGAGGCGCTGCGCCAGGTTCACCTCGATCTGCTCTTCAAGCAGCAGTTCGGCGATCAGCCCGGCCCGTACGAGCGCCTGCTCGCCGACGCCCTCGCCGGCAACCAGCAGCGCTTTGCCCGCGAGGACAGCGTCATCGAGACCTGGCGCATCGTGGAGCCCCTGATCGAGGAGCCCTGCGCGCTCGAGACCTATCGCAAGGGCAGCTGGGGGCCGGAGGGCGCCTCCAACCTCCTGCACGGGTACGGCGGCTGGCGCAAGCCATGGCTCCCGGAGAGGCCGCTCGAGGCCGTCGGCGCGGGTTAGGAAAGCGCCCGCGCAACCGCTCGCTGTTCAGCTCTACTCAGACGCCAGCCAGCCTCGACCGCGCTCAGAACCGCAGAAACGCGCTCCCTCGGTCATCTCGGGAGGAGCAACCGACGCGGCGGCGTTCTCGCCGATCCAGTCGGCGGCGCGCTTCGACGACTCCTCGACGCCGCCCTTGTCCTCACACGAGGTGACCGTCGTGCCGCCGTCGGCCTTCCGTTGTGAAACCCCCTATGCCGAGCCTACTCGAGATGCTGGGTGGGCAATCCTCGATCCGACGTTGAGCGGCACGGCGCGTTTCGGCGCGCGTACGCCGCGGTGTGCGGCGTACGCAGACGAGGTGAGGGCGCTCGCTAGAGTGGGATCGATGTCCGAGGCGACCCTCCAGACCAACGCCGGCCCGATCACCGTCCGCTTCTTCGATGAGGACGCGCCGAAGACGGTCGAGAACTTCCGCAAGCTTGCGGGCGACGGCTTCTACGACGGTCTGATCTTCCACCGCGTGATCAAGGACTTCATGGTCCAGGGCGGCTGCCCGGAGGGCACGGGAACCGGCGGTCCCGGCTACACGTTCGAGGACGAGATCAATGACCACAAGATCGTCCGGGGAGCACTCGCGATGGCGAACGCCGGCCCGAACACCAACGGCTCGCAGTTCTTCATCGTCACCACGGACGCGGCGCCATGGCTTGACGGTAAGCACACGGTCTTCGGGGAGGTCACCGACGGCATGGATGCGGTCGACGCGATCGAGGGGACCGATACCGGTCCCGGAGACCGGCCGACCGAGCCGCAGGTGATCGAGAGGGTCGAACTCAGCGATTAGCCGGCTGCGCCCGGGGAAGGGAGGGGACATGAGCGAGGACCGCACGATCGTGATCACCGGGGCGACGGATGGCCTCGGCAAGGGCCTCGCGACCGAGCTGGCGGCGGGGGGCGGCCGACTCATCCTGCACGGGCGCAACGAGGAGAAGGGGCAGGCCCTGATCGAGGAGCTGCGGCCCCGCGCGAGCGGCGAGCTCGAGTGGAGGCGCGCCGACCTCGCCTCGCTCGACGAGGTGCGCGAGCTCGCGGATTCGCTCGCCGTCGAGGAGCGAATCGACGTCCTCGTCAACAACGCCGGCATCGGCACCTCCGGGCCAGGCGACGGCGAACGGCTCGAGAGCCGCTGACGGGTACGAGCTGCGCTTCGCGGTCAACTACCTGGCCCCGTTCCTGCTGACGCGGCGGCTGCTGCCGCTGATCGAGCGTTCGGCGCCCGCGCGGATCGTCAACGTGAGCTCGGCCGGGCAGGCTCCGATCGATTTCGACGACGTCATGCTCGAGCGCGCCTACAGCGGCATCCAGGCCTACTGCCAGAGCAAGCTCGCCCAGGTGATGTTCACCTTCGACCTCGCCGAGGAGCTGGAGGGCAGCGGCGTCACAGCCAATTGCCTCCACCCCGGCACCTACATGCCCACGAACATGGTCCGGTCCGCCGGGGTCGAGCCCGTCACCCCCCTGGAGGACGGGGTCGCGGCCACCCTGCGCCTGATCACCTCGCCTGAGCTCGACGGGCGTCAACGGCCACTACTTCGATGGCACCAGCGAGTCCGCGCCGCATCCCCAGGCCGAGGACCCCGAGGCCCGCCGCGAGCTGCGTGAGCTCTCCGAGGAGCTCACGGGCATCCACTCCGCGGCCTAGGCTTCCGCAGGTGGGCCTGGGCAACAAGTTTCGCGAGCTCTTCGGTGTCGGCGAGGGCTCGCTCCACCCCGACGGACTCGCCGAGCTCAAGATCGGCGACGCGAGCTACGACAACTGGGATGTCGTCCGGGACTTCGAAGACCTGGAGACGGCCCGCGCCTGGCGCCAGCAGCTGACCGATGCGGGACTTGACGCGGTGGTCACCTCGGACCATCCGCTCAACGAGTACGGGCGCGGGGACATCGCCCTGCGCGTCCCGCACGCCAAGTGGAGCGAGGCGAACGAGCTGCTCGACGAGCCGGCCTAGACGACGTCCTTGTCCAGATCGGGGTCCGCGTAACAGACGACGGTGTGGGCTCGGCGGTCGGGCCAGCCGCTGCGCTCGGGCTCGTAGAGCACACCCCAGAAGCCGAGGAAGAGTGGCAGCGCTGAGATCGGAAGCCAGATCGCGCGGCGGATCGCCTGGCCCGGCCTGACCGGGTCGCCGTTCTCGGAGAGCATCCGGATCGCGACGAATGACATGCCGAGGGTCCGCCCCGCCCCCGACCAGAAGACGACGAGGTAGGTGATCGCGACCAGCGACCAGGCGGAAAACCCCAGCGCAAGGACGACGGTGCCCGCGTGCTGGTCCCCTTGCGCGAATACCGAGATGAGCGCTGCGATCGCCGCTGAGACCAGCAGCAGTGAGCCGTAAACGACGCCGGCGTCGATTGCCAGCGCCAGCAGCCGGCTGAAGACGCCGGCGAAGATCGGGCGGCGTTGGCGCGGTGCCCGGCGCAGGAGGCGCCGCGCCCCGTTCTCGATCAGAGTGTCGAGCTGACGCGACGCGCGACGCACCCCGCGACGAAAGTCCTCGAGCAGGCCGATCCCCTGACTGGTGATCGCCGCGCGGACCTCCGGAGCCTCGGCCACCCGCTCGACCAGTTTCTGGGCCTCGTCGCTCTCGAGCACCTTGTCCCAGACGCGGTTCGCGGCATCGGTCTTGAGCAGCCGCTCGGTCGCCTTGGCGGCGGCCTCGCTGTCGAGCGCGCGGTCGACGTTCCGCTCCAAGGCTCCCTCGACCGCGCGATCGAGCCGGAGCCGGCGGGCGATCCCCCGGGCTCCCCGCCACCCGGCCCGCGCCACGGGAGCGACGGCCCGGCCGGTGGCCTGGACGAGTGAGTCGACGGAGCCGTTCTGAGGCGGCTCCGGAGGCGGGTTCTCGGAAGCGGTCATTGCAGCCGACTTACCGGGCAGGGTAGTGTCGCGACCAGTGACGGAGAGGGACAAGCATCCCAAGGCGACGGGGAGCGGCTTCAACCGCGCGCGCTTCATCGGCGAGCCCGCCCCGGACCACAAGATCCCCGACGGCCCCATGGACCCGGCCGATGCTCACCTGCTGATCGAGCAGGAGCTGCTGCTCGACGGCGATCCCGAGAAGAACCTGGCGACCTTCGTCACCACCTGGATGGGCCCGGACGTCGACCTGCTGATCGCCCACAACCTGCATCGCAACTTCATCGATCACGCCGAGTACCCGCAGACCGCGGAGATAGAGCAGCGCTGCATCCGCATGCTCGCCCACCTCTTCAACGCTCCCGGCGAGACGATCGGCGCCCGCACCCAGGGCTCCTCCGAGGCGATCATGCTTGGGGCCCTGTCGATGAAGTGGAAGTGGCGCGCCCGCCAGGAGGCGGCCAAGAAGTCAACCGAGAAGCCGAACCTCATCTTCGGCGGCGACGTCCACGTCGTCTGGGAGAAGTTCTGCCGCTACTTCGACGTCGAGCCGCGCATCGTCCCGCTGCAGGAGAACAAGCTCGTCATCGGTCCCGAGGACGTCGAGCCCCACATCGACGAGAACACGATCGGCGTGGCGGCCGTCCTCGGCACGACCTTCACCGGCCACGCGGACGACATCGCCGGGATCAACAAGCTGCTGCTCCAGGTCAAGGAGAAGAAGGGGTTGGACATCCCCCTGCACGTCGACGGTGCCAGCGGCGCCTTCGTCTGGCCCTTCGTCTACCCGGACTCCGAGTGGGACTTCCGCCTCGAGCAGGTCCAGTCGATCAACGCCTCAGGCCACAAGTTCGGCCTCGTCTATCCCGGGATCGGCTGGCTCGTCTTCCGAGACAAGGACTCGCTGCCCGAGGACCTGATCTTCTACGAGGACTACCTGGGCAAGAGGGACGCGACCTTCACCCTCAACTTCTCGACCGGCTCGGCGATGGTCCTCGCCCAGTACTTCAACTTCATCCGCTTCGGCTTCTCGGGCTACGCGTATTTGATGGGGCTGATGAAGAACAACTCCGAGAGGCTCGCCAAGTCGATCCTCGACATCGGTGAGTTCGAGCTCGTCGGCGAGGGCGAACAGCTGCCGCTGGTGTCGTTCCGGTTGACCGGGGACCAGCCCTATGACGAGTTCGATCTCGCCGCACAGCTCGCCGCCGAGCGCGGCTGGATGGTTCCCGCGTATCACCTGCCCCCCAACGCCGACAAGGTCAAGCTGATGCGCGTCCTGGTCAAGCTCACGCTCGGCTACTCGCTGGCCGAGAAGCTCGCCGAGGACCTCGCCGACGCCTGCAAGACGCTCAAGGAGAAGGGCGGCGTCCACCCAGCGGAGCGCAAGCGGGTGCACACCGCGACTGGGTACTGAGCTAGGCCGGCAGCCAGGTGAAGCGCACGCTCTGGCCGCCCTGGGTGCAGGTGACGAAGCGGGCGTCCGAGTGAATGTCCCTCTTGGCCGTGCAGCTGAATCCCTCCACGGAACAGGTCCGCTGTGGGCCGATCGGTGACTCCGGGTTGTCGACGGTGTTGCAGGTCTTTCCGTTCTGGTCCCAGGCCTGCGCCACCGCGACTGCCGCCGAGCAGTCAAGGCTGGTGTATTTGAAGTCGGTGTAGGCGTCGGGGATCCCGCAGCTCGCCGAGCCACCCGAGGTGGGGGTGGTGGTGGTCGTCTTCTCCTTCTTCTTCCCGCCGCCGGTGGTCGTGCTCGCGCTCGTCGTCGTCGGGATCGGCGAGGTCGGCGTCGGGATCGACACCGACGCGGAAGTATCGGTCTCGCCGCTCGAGTCCGACCCGCAGCCGGCCAGAAGGCCGATGAGCGCCACAGCGCCCAGGATCAAGAGTGTCAGGAGTGATCGCCCTACCCGCATCGAGCCCAGCAATTTAGCCCAGCGCGGCCAGCCGTTCCGCGAGGCGCTTCATCGCTCTTCCGTTGACCCGCTTGATGTAGGCGCGGTTGAGCGGGCCCATCAGCCGCTCGCCGGTCGGCAGCTCGAGGAACTCGAGCTCGAAGTTGATCCTGGCGCCTCCGTCCGGCAGCTCCGCGAGCAGGTAGGTGCCCCGCGTGCGCCTCTTGGCGCTCGGGCCGCCGGTCGTTTCCTCGACCAATCGCCGGCCGGCATCAGCCTCGACGATCTCGACATCGGTCCAATCCTTCTCGGCCGTCGCCTTGACGCGGACATTGGCCTTGGCTCCCACGCCGCGCTTCGGCCCACTGAGCTGCCAGTCGAGCATGAAGTGGTCTGTGAACTGCTCGTGGTTGCCGAGCACCTCGAGGAACTCGTAGGCCCGCTGCGGCGAGCTCGGAACCTTGATCGAGACGCTGACCGGCTTCACGCCAGCAAAATACGGGTTTGCTCCTCGGCCACGCCTCGGAGCACCCTCGCACCTAGAGACCTAGGGAAGCGCCTCGAGCCCTTCGTCCAGCTCGACACCGAAGCTGTTGAGGGCCCCGGCGAGCATCTGGTAGTGGCCCACGACCATCGTTGCTTCGATCAGCTTCTCGGTGTCGTAGGTCTCCGAGAGCGTGGCCCAGGTCTCGTCCGAGATCTGCGAATCCCGGTGGAGCTCGTCGGCCGCGCGCAGCAGGGCGGCCTCGTGGGCGGTCCACCCTTCGGAGTCGGGTCCCTCGAGCACCCCCTCGACGACCTCCCGCTCGAATCCTCCGGCAAGCGAGATGCGGACGTGCTGTCCCCATTCGTAGGACGAGCGACAGTTGACCGCCGTCCGCAGGATGAGGAGCTCGCGGTCGCGCCCGGGGAGCTTGCCGGAGGTGAGCAGGTATCCGCCGAAGCGAAGCCAGGCGCGAAAGAGCTCCGGATTCCGCGCCAGGGTCGGAAAGATGTTGTTGTCGCCGAGGCGGTTCTCGACGCCCCCTGGGACCGCATCGAGGATCTCCTTGATCTCGCCGCTCCACTCCTGTGGCGGCAGCGGTGGGATGCGGGGGCCGTCAGCCATCAGCCCGCCCTCGGGCCGATGGTGAGGCCGCCGTCGACGATCAGGGTCTGTCCGGTCATGTAACTCGACTCGTCCGAGATCAGGAAGAGGGCACCGTATGCGATCTCCCATCCGGTCCCCTGCCGGCCGGCCGGGATCCGGACCTGATCTCGGAGCGGGCTCACCTGGGAGGCCAGCCGCCCGAGCGAGGTGTCGATCAATCCGGGATGAAGCAGGTTCGTTCTGATCCTCGGGGCACCTTCCACGGCGGCCTGGCGGCAGAGCGATTCGAGCGCCGCCTTCGACGCCGCGTAGGCTGGCCAGGGCATCACCTCCCGCGCCGCGATCGAGCCGAGGAGGACGATTGCGCCGCCCTCCCTCATCGTCGCGAGCGCGCTCTTGCAGCCGAGGAAGTGCGAGCGGGCATTGACCCCCATCACGCGATCCCACTCCTCTGCGCTGGTTCCACGGATCGCAAAGCCCGCGCCGATGCCGAGGTTCATGACGACGCCGTCGAGACCACCGAGGGCCTTGACAGCGCCCTCGAACATCTCCGCCGATGCCGACTCGTCGGCCGCATCGGCGACCAGCACCTCGGCGATGGCTCCCTCCGCCCGGACCATCTCGGCCGTCTTCTCCGCGCTCGCTTCGTTCAGATCGGCGACCGCGACCGCGGCGCCCTCCCGCCCGAACAGCACGGACATCGCCCGTCCGTTCCCGATCGGCGGGTCCTCGAGCCCGTGCTCCTCCTGGCCGCCGCCCACCAGCAGAATCCGGCGACCCTCGAGCCGGCCTCGCCCGGGAGCCTCACCCCTGCCCTCAGCGCTGCTCACCTGGGCGGATCGATCCGGCATAGCGAGCGAATCTATCGCTTGGCAATTGGCTGGCCAGCCAGTTAAGCTGCCCGCGGTGAACAGGCCGACCGCAGAGCAGCTCGCCGGCATGAATCTCTCCGACCTCGAGGCCATCGACGTCACCGACCGCGAGCACTGGGAGGACGGCCCGCCTAACGAGATCTTCACGGAGCTTCGCGGCCGCTGCCCCGTCCACTGGTCAGAGATACATGAGTACCCCGACGAGGAGGGATTCTGGTCGGTGACGAAGGCGGACGACGTCCGCCAGGTCAGCCTCGACTGGGAGACGTATTCGTCCGAGAAGGGCGGGGTGACCGGGCTGACCCACGCGATCCCGCTGGAGCTCGCTCGCGGGATGTTCATCGCGCAGGACCCGCCAAAGCACGACCGCCTCAAGATGCTCTTCCAGAAGGGCTTCACGCCGAAGCGGATCGCCGAGCACGAGGACCGGATCCGGGCGATCACCGAGAGCGTCCTGGATGGCGTCGCCGGCCGGGGCGGTTGCGACCTGGTTACCGACGTCGCCCAGCCCGTCGTCTCCAGGGTGATCGGCAGCTTCATGGGGATCGACCCCGAGGACGATGCGATCTGGGCCCGGCTGATGAACTCGGCGCTCGGCCTCGGCGACGACGACCTCAACCCCGGCGGCCTGGACGAGATCCTCGAGAAGGACATCCCGGAGATCTTCGAACGCTGCCGCCTGTTGATCGCCGACCGGCGTGAGAACCCGACCGACGACCTGACCAGCGTCCTCGTCCACGCCGAGATCGACGGCGAGAAGCTCGAGGAGCACGAGATCGTCATGGGCTTCTTCCTGCTGATGGCCGCCGGCAACGACTCGACCAAGGCGACCTACACGAGCGGCATGAGGGCGCTGCTCGAGCACCCGGAGCAGATGAAGATGCTCGTCGACGACCCGAGCCTGATCCCCGGCGCCGTCGAGGAGTGTTTGCGGATGTACCCGGCCTTCGCCCATTTCCGCCGCACCGCGACCCGCGACGCCGAGATCGCCGGCTGCCCGGTCAAGGAGGGCGAGAAGGTGGTCATGTGGTACCTCTCGTCGAACCGGGACGAGGACCGCTATGAGGACCCCGACCGCTTCGACGTCCACCGCAACCCCGAGCACCAGGCCTTCGGAGCGGGCGGGCGCCACTTCTGCCTCGGCGCCGCGCTGGCCCGGCTCGAGTTGCGGATCCTCTTCGAGGAGACGCTGCGGCGTTTCCCTCAGATGGAGCTTGCGGGCAAGCCCGAGCCCGCCGTCTCCGCCTTCCTCAACCAACTGAAGACGCTGCCGGTTCGCTGGTAGGGCCATCGGCCGTCCCGGGTCTGCCCGCAGCGCCTTAGATTCTCCATATGCCCAAAACCAGCCAGCGGAGCCGAGGCCGGCCCGCGGCCGCGAGCCGCGAGGACGTGATCGACGCCGGACTCCATCGCTACCTGCGCGGCCGCCGGGTCGACGTCCAGGCCATCGCCGCCGAGCTCGGCGTGGGCCGGGCGACCATCTACCGCTGGTTCGGCTCCCGGGAGAGACTGATCGGCGAGGTGATCATCCGAGCCACAGAGCCGGTACTCGCCGAGGCCCGCTCGGGCCTCGAGGGCAAGGGCGGCAAGGGACTGCTCGACACCTTCGATCGCTTCAACCGGGCGCTCGCCGACTCCCCCGCCCTCCGCGCCTTCGTCGAGCAGGAGCGAGACGCCGCTCTGCGGATCATCGCCTCTGGCGCGGGGCTGGTGCAGCCGCGGATGGTCGAGCTGATCGCCGGTTTGATCAGCGAGGAAGCCGAGGCCGGCAACTACGAGCCGCCGGTCGAGCCGTCCACCCTCGGCTACGCCATCGTCCGGCTCGCCGAGGCATTTCTCTTCAACGACGCCGTGGCCGGGATCCGCGGAGACGTCGGGCGCCTGCGCGAGGTGGAGGCGGCGCTGCTCGGCGTTCCTGCGTAGTCCACATGAACGAAATGTGAAGAACCGGTGAAAGTTTTCGCCTAGGGTTCCGGCATGAGCGACACAGCGGTCGCCGAGGCCGAGGCCAGGCCACCTCAGCCGTCGGACCGAGAGAGGAAAGAGGTCCGGGGATGGCGATCCCACTGGGCCGCCCGCTTCGGCCTGCCGGCCATCTACCTGCTGGCGACGGCGGTGGCGATCGATCGGATCGGCCTGCCCTACTCCCAGGACTGGATCTTCGTCTGGATCGTCGGACTGATGCTGGCCTTCTCGATCGCGGACGGACAGCACACCGTCCGGCGGCTGATCAAGGACTGGCTACCGATCATCGTCGCGCTGCTCGCCTACGACCTCCTCCGCGGCGTCGCGGACGGCAACCTCTTCTCGATCCACTGGAGTGCCCCCGTGCACGCCGACAAGATTCTCGGACTCGGGCAGGTCCCGACGATCCGGCTGCAGGACGCCCACTACACGCCGGGCCACCTGCACTTCTGGGACTACGCCGCCTTCTCGTTCTGGTTCTCGCACTTCTTCGCCACCCTGCTGGTTGCGGTCGGAATCTGGCTCTACGCGTACCAGTGGTTCCACCGGTTCGCCGCCTGCATCGTTGTGCTGGCGGCGATGGGCCTCGTCACCTACGTGATCTTCCCGGCGGCCCCGCCCTGGCTCGCCGGCGACCACGGCTACATCCACCACACCTACCGGATCAACCACGCCGTGGTGAACAACCTGCCGGTGCCGAAGGCCGAAGCGATGTTCCAGAAGGGGACCGACTGGGGCAATGACGTCGCGGCGGTGCCTTCTCTGCACGCCGGCTACACGATGCTGATCTGCCTCTTCCTCTGGCCGCGCCTCGATCGGCGCTGGCGCCCGCTGCTGGTCGCGTACCCGATCGGGATGGCGCTCTCCCTGATCTACCTGGGCGAGCACTACCTGATCGACATCCTGCTCGGCTGGGCGTACGCCGCGATCACGGTCTACGCAGTCGACCGGGCGGCGGAGTGGCGGCGGCAGCGGCGGGCGGAGACGGCGGCTGCACCGAAGCCCGAACCCGCCGGGATGACCGCGCTCCGCACACGTTAGCTTCCGGGTCCGTGCCCCGTCCACTGCTCGCGGTCGATGCTCCCTCCATGCTGTTCCGTGCGTTCTACGCCCTGCCGAAGTCGATCAAGGGGCCGAACGGCAAGCCGGTGAACGCGCTGCTCGGCACCGCGAACCTGATCGTTCGCGAGGTTGAGAAGCACAACCCGCGGGCCGTCGTCCTCTGCTTCGGTCCGGACGCAGCCGAGTACCGGGTGGAGCTTTTCCCGGACTATCACTCCGATCGCGAAGCGGCCTTCCCTGCGGAGCTCGGCCCCCAATGGGAGGACTCCGCCGACTTCTTCGGCGCCTTCGGCTGGACGGTGACGGCCTCCCAGACCCTCGAGGCGGATGACGTCCTGCACAGCTACGCCGAGAAGGAGCGGAAGGCGGGCGGGCGGACCCTGTTGATGACCGGCGACCGCGACATGTTCCAGTGCGCCAGCGGCTCGACCAAGGTCCTCTATGTCAGCACCGGCAAACAAGGAGGGCAGCCGATGGGACCGGCGGAGGTGAAGGAGCGCTACGGAATCCCGCCCAAGCTGGTGCCCGACCTGATCGCCCTGCGCGGCGACCCCTCCGACGGCATCCCCGGCGCCAGGGGCGTCGGTGAGAAAACGGCCGTCGAGCTGCTCCGCAAGCACGGCTCCCTGGAGAAGGTCCTGGCCGCCGCGATCCGCGAGCCCCGGCCGGCGCTGCGCACCGCCCTGATCGGCGACCGCGACCGGCTACTCGCCTTCAAGGACATCGCCATGCTGCGGACCGAGAAGGTGGGCCGCCCGCGCGACAAGCGCACCGATTACCGCGGGGCCGCCGGGGCGGCGCGGGAGCGGGGCATGAACCGGCTCGCGGAGCGGCTCGAGGAGCAGGCGCGCCGCTAGAGCTCCCCGGTTTGGGGACCTGCTATCCGACCCGGAACTCGAAGGTCTGGACCTTCCCGGGACGGCCGCGATCCGAGAAGGCCTGGAAGCGCAGCGAGTGCCCGCCGGTGCCCACCCGGAAGGACCGCTTCGCCTTGCAGGCCTTGAGCTTGCCCTTGCCGAGGCGACACTTGAATGTCGCGGCGGGGACGTTCGCCCCAAGGTGGAATGAGATCGTCGTCCGTCGGCCGTGCGCCCGAACCCGCTTCGGCGGGTGCCTGCGCAGCTTCGCCTTGGGGTCCTTCGCCGCCGCCACGGCCGCGGAGAGGAAGTCCATGATCCTCGCCGTCTCCCCGGCAGTGTCGGTCGGGCTGCCGACCGCGTCGTTGATGCCCTCATGGTCATAGGGAACGGGGAAGACCGAGGCGCCCGAGCCCGCCGCCAGCGCCGCCGCGAACTTCTGGCTCTCCGCGACGCGGTCGGGAATTGCGGCCTGTGGCACCAGCAGGAAAGGAGGATCCTTCGGCCCCGCCCAGGTGACCGGGGAGCCAAGCACCCAGGCATTGCCAGCCGCGTTCTCGGACGGCGTGGCGAAGGCGTTGTAGAGGATGGCCTGCGCCTGGGGACCGCCGGTGGCGATGCGGTGCGGGATGTCGTAGGCGTCCGAATCAAGCGAGACGGTCCCAACCAGCTGCCACTGGTGGATGCCGTAGGCCGAGACGTACGCGGGATCGGTCGAGACGAGGGAGACGAGGTGCGCGCCTGCTGAGTGCCCGATCAGCGCGATCCGTTCGGGATCGCCGCCGTACGAGGCCACGTGCCGGGCGAGCCAGCCGAGCGCCTCGCCTACGTCGTGCGGATGGTCGGGGAACTTGATTCGGGCGGGGTTCGTCTCCGGATTCCCGGAGTCGGGCGAGAGCCTGTAGTTGATGCTGGCGAATACGTACCCGGCGCCGGTGAAGAGGTTGACCTTGTTCTGGATCTGGTTCGCCTTGTCCCCGATCGACCAGGCGCCGCCGTGCACGTAGACGATCACGGGGCGCCGATTCTCCGGGCCAACCCCATCTGGCGTATAGAGGTCGAGTTGGTTGAGTTTCGCCTGCGGCGGGGGTGACCCGAGGTCATAGTTGAGGTTGAGGTGCGCCGTCGCGGCGCCGGCGCCGGAGGGAACCGCCCAGAGCGCGAGGGTCGCCAAGACGAAGAGGTGGGCGATTCCGATTGCCGCTCGCGGCCTTGACCCGCGGCTGGACTTTGCTCGAGGCGCCATCGCCCTCCGAAACACGCGCAGCGCGTCCACAGGTGCGGTCGAGCCGCGCGTGGACCGTTAGACCGGTTCGCCGTTTGCCGTCAGCTTCACGTCGATGTTGCCCCGGGTCGCGTTGGAGTACGGGCAGACCTTGTGGGCGGCCTTGACCGTTTCCACGGCGGACTCCGGATCGTCGATCGACGGCAGTGTGACGCCGAGCTCCACGGCGATGTCGAATCCCTTCGTCTCCTGATTCGGAACCAGGCTGACCTTCGACTCGATCACCGCGTTGTCCGCTTCGACCTTCCGCCGCCGTGCGACGGTCGACAGGGCACTTTCGAAGCAAGCCGCGAAGCCGACCGCGAAGAGCTCCTCGGGGTTGGTGCCGCCGCCCTCTCCTCCCAGCTCCTTGGGAATCCGGATATCAACCTCGAGCTCGCCGTCCGTCGTCTTCCCGTGACCCTTCAGGCGCCCACCGGTGACGCTTGCCTCGGCCGTGTAGATCGCCTTCGCCATTTCGCTCCTTCGAGTTGGAAACCTGACAAACCTAGCGAGCCGACTTCAGACCGGCCGGCTCGAGGCTCTCGCCCGGCTCGAGGACGCGGGGGTCGTAGGGCCGGCCGCTCGCAGCGGCCTCGAAGCGAGTGACCGGATCGGCGACCGGCCGGTAGAAGGGATCGACCTCGAAGCCGCCGTAGTGCATCGGGACCAGCGTCCGGGCGCCGAGCAGCTCACCGGCCATGGCCGCCTGCTCCGGCTCCATCGCGGCCGCGAGCGGACTGGGCGGCTGCAGGTGCGGGAAGTCGACCCGGGCTCCGTTGATCGGCGCGAGGACGACATCGAAGGGGCCGTGGCGGCGAGCCATCCTCCACCAGAAGCCGTGGAAGATCGTGTCCCCGAGGTGGAGCAGGCGCTGCCCGTCGGCCTCCACCAGCCAGGAGACCTGTGGATCGCCGAGCCCGTCCACCGCCGGCAGGGCGATGATCGCAAACGGCCCCGCCTCCGCCCGCTGCCATACCTCAACAGTCCTTCGTTCGAGGTCGGCCCGCTGGAGTTCGGCGTTTGCCTGGGCCAACGCCAGGTTCTCGGCGTCCGCCCCGCCGGGCCAGGCGGGCTCGTGAACGGCCGCGTCGGGGGCAAGCGCCGCGGCCAGCGCAAGTGCGTCCGTGTGGTCGCGGTGCAGATGGCTGACCATGCCCGTGGCCGCCGATCCGCGAGCCTCGGGCGGGACTATGGCCGGCAGCTCGACCCGGCCGAGGACATCGTCCCCGAGTGCGGCGAAGGTCGCGCCCGGATCGGTCAGCGGATCGATCACCAGAGCCGCTCCCTCGGCCTCGATCTCGACTCCGGCCCAACCAAGCCAGCGCACCTTCATCCCGTACCTCGCTTCCTCGTTTATCGGACGAACGTACGGTATATCATCCGCCCATGCCTCGCCGCTCGCAGGCCGCCGTCGCCCAGACCCGCGGCACAGTCACCCAGACCGCAGTCGAACGGGCCTCCGTCGAGGGGCTCGATGGCCTCACGATCGGCGGCCTCGCCGGGCAGGTCGAGATGCGGAAGAGCAGCGTCTTCAGCCTCTTCGGCAGCAAGGAGGAACTCCAGCTCGCGACCCTGGAAGCCGCGATCGAGCAGTTCAAGGATGAAGTCTGGGGGCCGGTCGCGGACGAGCGGCCGGGACGGGCGAGGCTGCTCGCCCTCTGCGAGAGCTGGCTCGGCTATCACGAGCGCGAGGTCATGCCGGGCGGATGCTTCCTCACGACCGCGACAGTGGAGTTCGACGCCAGGCCCGGGCCGCTCCGCGACGTGGTCGCCCGGACGGTCAGCGGCTGGCTGGATCTCCTTTCGCGCGAGGTTGCGACGGCGATCGAGGCCGGCGAGCTCCCGGCTGACACGGAGCCCGGCGACCTCGCGTTCCAGCTCAACGCGCTGGCCGCGGCGGCGAGCTACGGATTTCAGCTGTCGCGCGACCGCAAGGTGTTCGACCGGGCGCGTCGCTCGATGCGACGGGCTCTCGGCGTGTAGCGGGAGCAGACCGATGAGTCCTGGATTTGGTCACCGCATCCTGAGGCCAACGCTGACCGCGGCCTCCGGGCGCCGGGCACCGAGCTAGGGCGCCGCCCTCCACTGTGCCCGCCACTCGGGTGCCTCGAAGCCCTCGGTCACATAGATCGACTCGCGCGCGATCCTGCCGTCGCGAAGCTCGATAACGCTGACCCCATAGTTCTCGGGGCCCTTGTCATAGGTGACGGTCAGCTCCGCGACCCAGACGTCCCCCGCGCCGCGAACCTCTCGGAGGACGAAGTGGGTGTTCGCCGGGTAGTTGCTCCTCCACTCGCGGAAGTTATCGACCCCCTCGAAGCGCTCTCCGGACTGAGGAAACTCGAGCACGGCGTCGTCGCTGTACATCGCGTGCGCCTTCTCGGGGTCGCCCCGCGCGTTGTCGAAGTGCTGTTGGAGCATCGCCTGGACCGTCTCGGCATCCACGAGGGACAGCATGCCCGATTCGCTGCCTTGCTCGCGATCGGGGTCGATGGGTCCGGGACCGTCTCTTCGGTGGCTTGCAGGGGGAACGTCATGCAGCGTCACGACACCTGAAAGGAAATGGCTCCGATTCTCTCCTCGATTCGCTCGCGTCTCAGCTTCTCGAATGCGGTCGCGGTGGCGGCTCTGCTGCTCGCCACAGGCGGCGTCTCCTACGCCGCGTCCACCCTGGCCCCGGGCAGCGTGGGGACTCCCCAGCTGCAGGGTCGTTCGGTCACCGCCAAGAAGCTGGCCGATCGCAGCGTCCACCGGCGCGCCCTTTCCAAGAAGGTCCGCCGCCAGCTGGACCTGGCCCGGAGCCAGCCCGCCTCCTCCGTCGCCAGCCCCGATGCGAAGTCCATTCACTTCTTCGCGCAGAGCAGCGCCGGTCCGGCACCCACGACCATCCTCGATTTCGGTGGGCTGCGCTTCACGGCCGCCTGCACCGCCAGCGGCGGCACGACCAACGTGAACCTGTCGGAGCTCTCCACGGCCGACACGAGCCTCCAGGACAACTTCAACGTCGACAACGGGACCGATCCCCACACCCCCGGCGTACCCACCTCCGGCAACATCGAACTCGATCTCCCCGCCGGCGTCGACACGCCCCTCGGCGGGCCCGGCGCCACGGCCCCCGACTACGCCCGCGTGATCGCCGTCGCGATCATCAACACCCAGGGCCGCGCGATGACGATCAACCTCAGCGAGTTCATCGACGGCGCCGCCGGGACCTGCGCCGTCGACGGCACGATCCTGGCGCCGTAGCGAGGAACGCCCGCGCGGTCTGATTGCGGAGTCCCTCGTCTCGGGCAACTGCGACGCTGAAATCATCAAGCACGACCTTGTCGCCGCTGGCCTTCGCGGTATCGGAGGTGGGCGGAGGGTGAGGCTTCGCCGCGACGACGCGCAAGCGCGCCCGACAGAGTCAGCTGAGCATTCGAGAGCGCGCCCGACGCTGGGTTCTGTCAGTCCTGCGGCGCTCGCGCGCGTACGGGATAGAGTCGCTAAATGGAAAGCAAGCGTTCCCGCCTTGCACTCGTCATCCTTCTCGCGCTGGCGCTGAGTGTCACGGGCGGCCTGGTATCGGGCAGCGTCGCCTCCGCGAAGAAGAAGAGGAAGAAGGGCGGCAACATCGCGACGGTCGGCAAGACGGTCAACGCCCCGATTCCGGACACCCCACCCGGACCGATCGCCTACTACGGAAGGCTGGACACGACGCTCCACGTCGGCAAGAGGTTCAAGGGCAGGAAAGTCTCCAACCTCGACGTCACCTTTCAGACGACCGGCGACTCAGCAGACGCGGCCGTTGACCTGGGATTCAAACTGGTGGCGCCCAACTACCGCAGCATCCCGCTGGAGCCCGACAACGGGGCCCTCGCCGATGGCCAGTCGATTGGACCGCTGACCCTGACGCGGAATTCGAACGTGGGTCTGTGCAACAGCGCGACGCCGCCGTGCAACGCTCCGTTCCCCACCCTGGACCGACCGTTCGCGGGGACCGCCGGGGACTCGCAACTGGCGATGTTCAACGGCGTGCCGATGATGGGTGACTGGCGCCTCATCGTGGAAGACCTCGAGAACACGCACACGAGCGTCCTGAACTCGGTCCAGTTGAGGATCACCAGCGCAAAGAGCTCGGCTGCTCGGCGCTGACGCAAAGAGACGCGCCCGACAGGATTCGAACCTGTGACCTTTGGTTGCTTTCCGTTGGAGTCCAGCGGAGTCGCTTTACGCTTTCACGCGGGAGGGCATCAACTGCTGACACGCGGCCGGGTGCTCCCTCGCATGGAAAGGGGGCAAGGTCCCTCCTTGATCTCCCGCTTAGAACCTCCCTCCATCCTGGGGCACACGATGGAATCTCTCGAGATCACTGTGCTGCCGGTCGTTCTCATCGGCGTCCTCCTCCTCGGTGCCATCTGGACCAATGTGCTGGCCCACTGGCTCAGGAGCACCAGGCCGCTCCGGTAAGAGCATCTACTCGTCCCGCCACTAGGCCCGCTCAAGGGACGCGGCCTCGTTATGGGCGCGAGAAGATCACGCGAAACATAAGAGCGGCTGACACCCTCGCGCACGGGAGCTAAGAGCCCGACCGTCACCCTTAGCATTCCTTTGGTCGACCGAGCCTAGGGTGTCCCGGATGGGCGCTCTGCGGCGCTCTGGCGCCGGTCCTGATCTGAGTGGTCCGCCGGATGCGGCTGACTCACCGCCCGGCTCGGCGGTGCGCGCCGCGGTTGCGGCCCGCCGAGAGCGGAGGCGCGAGGCTGAGGCCGGACGCAGGCGGCGACGCCGGCGAATCTTCTTGGCCGCCGCCGTCCTCATTCTGCTGTCGCCGCCGATCTATTCGTATGCGCGCTGGATGCTGCGGCCTTCGAGCATGCCCTTCTTCGCACGCAGCGTCGAGTGGGTAAGGACCGACCTTCCCTTCGGCAATCAGATGGTCGATCAGATCGAGCACATCTACTACAGCTGGAACTCACCGTCGAAGGGCGGCCCGCAGCTGAAGAGCCTGCCGGCTGCCGGTCAGGCCGCGAAGGCGCCTGGAGGGACGGCTGCCTGGCCGCCGCGGATCAAGTCGGTGTTCGCGCACCCACTCCCAGGCGAAGGGGTCTGGAAGCCAACCGGCCCGCCGGTCAACGGGGGCGCACCGGTGCTGGTGACGACCTTCCGCCCCGAGACCGACTATCCGCGGAACGTCGCATACGTGGCCTGGTTCGACCACTCGCGCACGGCGCTCGCGTCCTATCCGGGCCGCTACGAGCCGCCGAGCGCCGCCGTACGCGGGCAGGCGATGGTTCCGGACAGCCAGCGCTCGCGGCTGCTGGCGACGTTCAACAGCGGCTTCATCTACCGAGATGTGAACAACGGCTCCACCGACAATGGCCTCATCAACGAGCCGCTCGCGAAGGGCAACGCCACCCTCATCGGGTACCGCGACGGCCGGGTCGCGATCGTGAGGTGGAGCGGCGGGCCCAACGCCGGGCCGGACGTCGCCTGGTCCCGCCAGAGCCTGACCCCAATCGTCTGGAACGGACGCCTCAGCTCCGCGCTCAACGACAGTTCGCAGTGGGGCTACACACTTGGCAACTCCGTCCGTGTCTGGCGCAGCGGCGTCGGCATCGACCGCCGCGGCAACCTGATCTACGCAGCTGCCGACGGCCAGACCGTGACCACGCTGGCCCGGATCCTGCAGCGTGCCGGCGCGGTTCGCGCAATGGAGTTCGACATCAACCCCGAGTGGCACACGCTGATCACGTACACCAATCGGCACGGCCTGGTCCCGACGGAGGTCGGGCCGAATCCGATGCAGCCTGCCAGCCGCTACCTCAGCCCCGACGACCGTGACTTCTTCGCCGTCTACCGGCGCCTGCCCGGTCCCGTCACTGTCCCCTTTCGATAGCCCCTTTTAACGCCTAATTCCACGATTCGGCGCGTCAGGTGTTCGATTTGGACTGCCGGACTTAGTTGCAGGCCGAGTCGGTGGCGCTCTTGAGGCTGTCCGCAGCTGACACGACGCTGGCGATCTGCGGCGCGATCGGAAGCAGCTGCTCGCGTGTCGGAGCCGCCGGCAGCGCCTTGATCGAGGTCGAGAGGGTCGAGACGGATGACTCAAGCGCGCTGGTCTGATTCGGGAAGTCCTGCTTCGCAGAGCTCACAACGGCGTTGGCGTTGGTCTGCACCTTCTGTACGTCAGTCCGCACGGTCGAGATCGTGTTGCTGTTGAACTGGACGTTCTTGAGGCTGTTGAGCGACGACTGCAGATCGCTGACATTCGAGCAGTAGGCGGGCTTGCTGCTGCTGCCGCACCCGGCGGCTACCAACGCCCGCAGCTGCCACCGCCACCGCAAGCATCATCGTCACTCGAAGGCCAGCCTTCATCGCGAGCGAGCATAACCGCTGAGCGAGGGCGGTGGATCCACCCCTCCGGCGACGACTGACCGACCCCAAGCCTGACGACACGCGCTCTGGTCACATTCGCCGGGTCTGCGGGAATATCGCCTGATCGGCGGCTTGGACGAAAAGCCGGACACACGCACCGCCACTTCTGAGCACTCGGGGAATACGGGGCACCGGGCGCGGCCCGGGGTTACTACGCGGACTAAGCAGGGTGCTCCCGCGGCCGCCGGACAGCCTTGGACTGTTGCTTGCCTGGGGGCGTTTTGCCGTTGGAGACATCGGCCTGCGCCCCAGGTGAGGGTTCGCGAGGCGCTGGGGCGGACACAGTTGTCGAGCGCTTTCCATAGAGCTTCTCGTAGACATCGCGCTCGACCACGGTCGGATCGACGCGTTCACTCGCCGCGGGTTTAGTCCCCCACGCTGGACGCAGCCAAACGATCGCGACCAAGAAGACGATTAGCGCCCCAAGCAAAATGACCGTAACGACCATGGAGCCGATCACTCGGCCTGCTCGATCTCGTGCACGGTTCGCTCGGCGTCCTTCTTGTTCACGTCGCCGAACACGCTAGGCAATGACCGAAGCGCGTCCATCCGTGGCGAGCACTTAGAGCGCACGGTTGAACGGCTAACGGAAAAAGCCCCCAACGGGAGTGGGAGCTTCTCCGTAACGCCCCCGCCCAGGCGGGCTTGGGGGGCAGTGTGGCCTGGGCGGACACCTTGGACGCTATGCCTGTCCGTCAGGGGATTCGTCAGTGCTTACCACCGATCTACAGAAAGGAGCGCCCGTGTCCCTCACCGCCCCCGAGCGCCGGGAACGCAGAAGCCCCTACGACCGTTCTGCCCAGTGGTCGTCAGACGACCCCAGAGCAGGACGGTTTGCCGTGGAACGGAAGACCGCTGCTCTCAAAGCAATAGTCCGCGATATCGAGCTATCCGCGTTCCGATAGCGCTTTAACGCCCAATTCGCTGAATTCCACGCAATAGGTGTTCGGTTTCAAATCGCCTCATCGCCTATCCCCCCGAGATGGCGGGGCGTTGCCACCCCAGTTCTCAGGTCTTGAGCTTCCGCCCACTCGTAAACAGCCACTGGCTCCACGCCAGCAGCGCCAGGCACATGCCGGCGACCACCGCGAAGGCGATCCACGGGTTCACGTCGGAGACGCCCAGGAAGCCGTAGCGGATCGTCTCCACGACGTAGAAGAGCGGGTTCACGTGGGAGAGCTGCTCCCAGGGTGAGCCGAGTCGGCTGACCGAGTAGAAGACGCCGCCGAGGAAGGTGAGGGGGAGGATGACGATGTTGTTGATGAAGCTGGTGTGGTCGAAGGTCTCGGCGTAGATGCCGACGATCGTGCCGAGGGCTCCGAAGCCGACGACCAGCAGCAGCACGCCGACGATCAGGAGAGCGGGGTGGATGATCGGGGCGCCCGTGATCGGGATCGCGCAGGCGGCGAGGCCGATGCCGATGATCAGCGCCCGGAAGGCGCCGCCGACCAGGTAGCCGAGGTTGACCTGCCAGTTGTGCATCGGGGCGGCGAGGACATCGTCGATGTAGCGGTCGCTCCGGCCCTGGAAGATCGTGCTCGCATTGTTGGAGTAGGCCGCCTGGGCCGTCGCCATCGCGACCAGGCCGGGGACGATGAACTCGTCGTAGTCGAAGCCGTCGACCTGCTGGATGCGGCCCCGCAGGCTGAGTCCGAAGACGATGATGAAGAGCAGGGAGGAGACGACCGGCGCGAGCGTCGTCTCGGTCCAGAGGCGAAGGACGCGGTGGCACTCGCGGCGCGAGAGCCAGAGGAAGCCCTGCCAGGGGTTGGGCTGGACGTGTTCGCTCATCGCCAGACAAGGTAGCTGCGGCCTCCTGCTGGTTAGGATCGGCCTATGACCCGCGAGGACGTGGATCGCTGGCTGGACGCTTACGTCGAGGCCTGGAAGAGCTACGACCGCAGCCAGGTCGAGGCGCTGTTCGCCGAGGAGATCTCCTACCGCTACCACCCGGGTGACGTGCCGATCGAGGGCCGCGACTGGTGGTGGAGCTGGCCGGGGAGGGTGACCACCCCGACACGTCGGCCCGCGACGACGCCGGGCACCTACGACGCCAGCTACACCGCCTTCGCCATCGATGGCCACTCCGCCGTCGCCACCGCGAACCAGCCCACCTACCGCGATGGCCCGGCGGGCCGATCGAAACGGTCTATGACAACTGCTTCGCGATGCGCTTCGACCCCGACGGCCGCTGCCGCGAGTTCACCGAGTGGTTCGTGTAGAGAAGAGCCCGTAGCCGCGGGCTCCTCGCTGACCCGTCGACCTCGCGCCGCCCGGCGGCCACCGTCTTCATGTAGACGTCCTCGAGCGTTGCGGCGTCGAAGCGCTCCTTGAGGCCGGCGGCGGTGTCGCGGGCCATGATCCGGCCCTTGCCGATCAGTGCGATCTCCTCGCAGAGCGCCTCGGCCTCCTCGAGGTAGTGGGTGGTGAGCAGGATCGTGGTGCCGCGCTCGTGGAGGCGGCGGATGTAGCGCCGGAACTCGTGACGGAGCTCGAGGTCGTCGCCGGCGGTCGGCTCGTCGAGGATCACCAGGCGCGGCTCATGGAGCAGCGCGCGGGCGAGAGCAGGCGGCGGCGCATCCCGCCGGAGAGCTTGGGCGCGCGGGTGTCGCGCTTGGCGCGCAGGTCGAAGACGTCGATCATCTCCTCGGCTCGCGCGGCGGCGGCCTCGCCGCTCATCCCGTAGTAACCGCCGTGGTAGAGGAGCGTCTCGTGGACAGTCCGAGCGGTCGAGGTTGGGCTCGGCGGTAGATGCCGATCATCCGTCGCGCCTCCATCAGGGCGCCCGGCTCGCCGAAGACCGAGATCTCGCCCTCGGTCAGCCGGATCAGTTGCAGACGGCCAGAGATCAGCGTGGTCTTGCCGGCGCCGTTCAGCCGGCAGAAGACGAAGAAGCTCCAAGCGGCACCCCGAGGTCGAGGGAGTCGAGGGCGAGGGTCCCGTCGTCGTATCGTTTTGTGAGTCCGCGCAGCTCAAGGGCGTTGGGCATCCTGCCTATTGATAGCGACTGCCAACCACCACCAGGAGGAACATGGTCGAGCGAATGGACGACGCACCCACGGGCGTCATCGGCCTGCGGGCTTCGGGCAAGCTCACGAAGGACGACTACCGGAACGTCCTCGAGCCGGCTCTGAAGGAGGCGACCGATTCTGGCGAGGCCCGCGTTTCCTGTTCGTGCTCCCCGACTTCGACGGGCTGGAGACCGGGGCCTGGATCGAGGACGTGAAGCTGGGTCAGGGCCAGATCACGAACCGCTCGGCCTGGAAGAAGCTCGCCTTCGTCAGTGGTGTCGACTGGGTGTCGAAGTCGACGCGCATGTTCGCCTGGGCGATCCCCGGAGAGCTCGCGGTCTACGACATGGATGGAACTGGAAGAGGCGAAGTCCTCGGTAGCTGCGTGACCTCAAGGGAGTGGGTGCGCCAGGCCGACGCCGGCTTCACCCGGACCCAGACGGTGAAGCTGAACTTCAAGCTGAAGAAGCGCTAGCCGTTCACGCGGCGGCGCACCCGGAGCAGGTTAGGCCACGGGGAACGGGTAGCGGCTCTCCACTGACCGGAGGAGAGTTTGGGGCGACGATTGAGTGCATCCAGCTGGATTGCGGACACGCGAGGGCCGTGGCCTTCGACGGCAACGACTTCCCGGCGTGGTGCCAGCAGGCAGACGCGGAAGGGCTGGTGGAGCTCGAGTTCGACTCGCGCTCCCGACCGTTGCGACACGAGAATCGCGCGCGCGTGCGGCACCCACGTCGTTGTGGTGCGCCAGGTGCGCGAGCGCCTCGGCGGTATCCCACTCGGCCCGCCTGAGCACGCGGGAGTACCGGCTTCGAATGCCGGGTAGCTTCCCGGGAGTGCCAGACGCTCGACATCGCGTGGTC
>CAVUXZ010000008.1:0-393549 GCA_963745625.1 uncultured Solirubrobacterales bacterium
ATTAGCGTGTAGCCGTTGTGTCTACCCCTGTTTCCGCATTCCCATGCGGTTTCAGGTGGTCTGAGTTGCCCTCACTTTCGTGCAGATTGTGCCCTCGAATGTGCCCTCGACTTCGCCGGGTTTCGTAGTACGATTTCCTGGTGGATGTGCACCCGTCGGCGCGCAAGCACGGGATCGCCGACGAGGACATCGAGCACGCGACTGCACATGCCATGGCGATCGAAGACCAGGACGACGACACGCGCCTGTACCTCGGGCCGTCTCGCAACGCCGAGCTGCTGGAGGTCGTCACGATCGTTCGCGACGACGGCACCGAGCTCGCGATTCACGCGATGAAGATGCGGCCGAAGTACCAGCGACTGCTGCCAGGAGGGTGACGATGGCGAAGAAGACGCACGGGAAGACGGCGAGTGGCGTGCCGATCACCGACGAGCTGGTCGAGGAGCTGGCCGAGAAGGCCGAGGCCGGCTACGACGTCGATGAGACGTTGGCGCCGCCCTGGCCGCCCACCGATCGGTTCGGCGCGGCGAGCGTCGAGTCGGTGCGCCTGGATCCCGAGCTGCGCGAGGCGCTCGCCCGGCGGGCGCGCCGCGACCACGAGACGACGTCGTCGGTGATCCGCAAGGCGCTTCGCGAGTACCTCAGGGTCCGCTGACCAAATCGCCCCTAGAGATCAAGCAGGAGCGCACTTCGCGCTCGCTTCTCGCCGAAGGGGCAACGGGCGGCCCGTCACAGAGGCTGCTCCTCCTCCGAAAGCAGGAGCTCGCACGTTGGGGGCGCGCGCGCTGGCGATGCTTACTTCCCCAAGCCCGTTTGCTGATCAGCATGCTGACCATTTCACGCGGGCTCTGAGAGCGGCGACCGTGCTGACGGAGAGATTGGCGAAGGCCATCGCTCGAGCGACGGCCTCGACGGCTGCAAGCTCTTGGGGGCTCAGCTGGCTCGCTGCGTACACGGCCACCTCGTCGGGAACGGGGCCACCAAAGCCGGACTCGGCCCGGACCGTCGCAAAGAGGACCGCGGCGCGACTGCGCTCATCGAGCGCTGCGAGGTCGCCGAGGCCGATTGCGGCCAGCTCATCGGAGCTGACGCCGGAGCGGAGCGCCCAGCGCTCGTGCACGAGGGTGCAGCCGCGGCAGGCATTGACCCGGCTGACAGCGACCATCACCCGCTCCCGCAGCTCAGGGTCGAGGCGCCCGCGCAGGTAGACGGCGGCAAGTGGGCCGGCGCGGCCCAGAACTCCGACGATGTCGCTCAGCGCTTTCCCCGGCGAGGCGAACGTGCGCGGATGCGGGGAAGCCGGGGCGGTGGACACGGACCGGCGCCCCTCAGCTCGACGAGGGACTGACTTCGGTGACCGGGAGGCCGGCCTCGGCCCTTAGGCGCTTCGCGAGCTCGCCCGCGCCCTCCCATCTCGTCTCACGCCCGGGCAGGATCACAACTTCGTTCGGCGGGAACTCTCGCAGACCGTCGAGCACAGAATCCATTGGATCCGAGATGTCCGCGCGCCCGCGCCTGCACTCCCGCACCGCTCAGCGTCTGGAGAGCAGCGTCCACGCGGTGCCTGGCCAAATCAAGCTCTCGGTCGACATCATCGGTGAGACCACGCAACCGTGACGAGGCGGCCACCGGGGCGAGGATCATCACCTCGGTGGCGGTGCGCTCCTCTCGACGGCAGACCTCGCTACAGAGCGCGGGGTCCTCGAGGCCTTGGTTGGCAACCACCAGCACCCGGTGGCGCGGTCCCTCGATCTGGCCGGTGAAGTCCAAGGCGGCGACTGGTTGCCCTACCTCCCGAATCGCGAAGAAGAACATCGGAATCCACAATGTCACGGCAATGACAAGGCCCGCGATCGGTCCACCAAAGCGAAAGACCGCCAGGCTGATCGCGAGCACTCCGAAGGTGTACAGAGTGGCCGGAATTCCAACCAGGTCCGAGTCCAGCCAGCCAGCCACTCGCCTCTTCCAGGGCGTTGTCCTCGATCTATCTGTGGTGCCTTTGGCTGGCGTAGAAACCTCCCGATCCCGGATCTCCCACTTGCAGCACGACTGATCCTAGCCCGCACCGAAGGAGGCACTCTGCTGGAGGGGCCGACGCCTGCTGCCGACCGATTTAGCAGCCAGCCAAGCTCGGCGCCGCGACGAGCCGCTCCTCAAACTCGAACCCGGCATCGAGAGCCCGACGCAAGGGACAGGTCTCGGCGACCCGCTCCAGTCTGCGCACTTGTTCGCTGGAGAGACCATTGGGTAGCTGCAGCGTGACGGCGATGTGCCGGGGGACGGACTCGGGGTCGTCGTCCACCTCGACGGACGCATCGGCCACATCCCAGCCTCGTCGTTCGGCGTACATCGCGACCATGGTCGCGACGCAGGAGGCAAGGGCGGCAGGCAGCAGCTCGTGAGGCGCCGGACCCTCGTTGGTCCCTCCGAGACTCACCGGTTCGTCGGTGATGATCGTGTGGCGGCCATTGACGTCGACTTCGTGCTTGAGGGTGTTGCCGACGCGGCGAGTGTGTGCGGTCATTGCCATCGACAAGCATACTATCATACAACTGTTCACTTGTGGTACACTGCCTGGCAATGGCGACGAAGACCGAGGTCCCTCACCCTCTTCCGGCCGAGCTCATCGAGCGGATTGCAGAGCGTTTCAAGGTGTTGGGCGAGCCCATGCGGATCAGGCTGCTCGACCTCCTACGTGACGGGGAGGCCGGTGTCCGCGACCTCCAGGAGGGCACGCGCGCCTCGCAACAGAACGTCTCCCAGCATCTCGGCGTGCTGTTGCGCGCCGGGATCGTCGGCCGGCGCAAAGAGGGCAACTTCTCGGTCTACTCGATCGCCGACCCGGCGGTCTTCTCCCTCTGCGACGAGGTCTGTGGCGGCCTGCGCCGCCAGCTCGACGAGCTCGACGCGCTACTCGACGGGGCCAGCTGACATGCAGCGCTCTGCTCCCTCACCTCGCTGGCCGCTCGAGCGTGTGCTCTTCGCACTCGCGGGCTCGCTGACGCTCTTCAGCGTCGCGTTGATCGCCCTGGTTTCGCCCTGGTTCCTTCTGCTGGCCGCCTTCGTCGGCGTCAACCAGTGGCTCTACGTCGTGGTTGGAGCCTGCCCGGCGTCCCTGATCCTTCGACGCGTTTTCGGCCTCAGCTCGGTGGTCTATCCGCGAGCCCACGAGTCCCATCCGCTCGAGCGACACCGGGTCGCGCCATGAGCGAAGTCGGCCCGATCGGCCGGCTCGGCCGCTATACCGCGACCCATTTCCGCACCGTCGCGATCGGCTGGGTGGTTGTCGCGCTTGGACTCGGCTTCCTCGCCCCGAGGGTGGAGAAGGCGCTCTCCGGTGCGGGCTGGGAGGCCACCGGCTCTCAATCCGTGCAGGCACGCCATCTGATCGACCGGAATTTCCAGGGTCTCTCGAGCTCCGGCCTGATGGTCGTGGTCGGCTCCCCAACGCAGACCGTCCGTAATCCCGCATTCCAGTCGACGCTGACGGCCGTCGAGCGCCGGCTGCGCTCCGAGAGCGCGGTGAGCACCGTCGTCCCGCCGCAGCCCGGCGCCTCGATCTCGCCCGACGGACACACGGCGATCCTGCAGGCGGGCGCGGCCCGCGACTCGAACGGGATGGTCCGCGCCGCCGATTCGCTCAAAGGCCCGCTGGCGGACCTTGGCCGCAGCGGCGTCCAGGTGCAGCTGACGGGCGCGTCCGGGATGTGGTCCGACTTCAACGCGGCCAACCGGAGCGCGATGCTGCGCTCCGAGGTGATCTCCTGGCCGGTTACGCTGGCGATCCTGCTGCTCGCGTTCGGCTCGCTGGTCGCCGCCGGTTTGCCCTGATGCTGACCATGACCGGGCTGGTGGCCGCCGCCGCTCCCTCTACCTCGGAACCCAGATCCTGCCGATCTCGATCTGGGCGATGAACTTCGCGTTGATGTTCGCGCTGGCGCTTGGCATCGACTACGCGCTCTTCGTCGTGTACAGGTTTCGCGGGGCGTTCTTCGGCTCGCGGCTCAGCGCCGCGGTACCGTGCGGAGACGATGGACACGGCCGGCAAGGCCGTGCTCTTCTCCGGGATCACGGTGCTGATCTCTCTCAGCGCGGTGATGCTGGTGCCGAGCCCTGCGTTCCGCTCGATGAGCTTCGGGATCATGCTCTCCGTCATCTTCGTGCTGGCGGCCACCCTCACCCTGCTGCCGGCGGTGCTGGCGAAGCTCGGGCCCAGGGTTGACAAGCTCTCGCTCCCCTGGGCGCATTCGGGTGAGCATCGCTCGCCGCGATTCGCCGCGTGGGGCGAGCGCTCTGGCGCCACCCTCTCCGCTACGGGCTCCCCGCGCTGGTCGTGCTGGGGGTCCTCGTCCTCCCGGTGACCCAGCTCCGCACGGCCATGCCCTCGATTAAGGTGGTGCCCTCGAGCGATTCCTCCCGCGTCGGCTACCAGCAGGTCCAGGCCGCGCTGGGGCCGGGGGCGACCGGTCCGTTGAGCTGGTCGCGCGGCGAGCGATGCGCGGGCCGCAGCAGCAACGGCGCAGGGCGACCCGGGCATCGCGCGGGTCATGCCGGCCCAGCGATCCGGTGACCTGGCTCTGATCCAGGCCATCCCCAAGCAGGATCCCTCCAGCCCCGCGGTGGGAACGACGATCGAGCGGCTCCGCTCCGAGCTGCCGGCCGGCACGCTGGTCGGCGGCGCGGTGGCCGAGAACCAGGACCTGCAGCACGCTCTGTCGGCCAGACGCCCCTCGTGATCGGCGTGGTGCTCGGACTCGGCTTCCTTCTGCTGCTGATCGCCCTTCAGGCGCCGCTGATCGCGGCCGCCGGCGTGGTCACGAACCTGCTCGCCACCGGAGCAGCGTTCGGCGTCGCCAAATGGATCTTCCAGGACGGGGCGCTTCATTCGCTGCTCGGGTTCGAGCCGCAGGGATTCCTGGATGCTTGGGGGCCGGTCTTCTTCTTCGCGATGATCTTCGCGATCTCGATGGACTACACGGTCTTCCTGCTCTCATCGTCCAAGGAGCACTGGGACCGCACCCATGACGCCAAGGAGGCGATGGTCGGCGGGCTCGCCCACTCGGGCCGAGTGATCTTCGCTGCCGGCGCCGTGATGGTCGCCGTCTTCCTCACCTTCGCGCTCTCAGGGCCCCTGCCACCCAAGGAGATGGGAATCATCCTTGGCATCGCCGTGCTGCTCGATGCGATGCTGATCCGCCTGCTGCTGATGCCTGTGCTGCTCAGGCTCCTGGGCCCCTGGGCCTGGTATCTGCCGCGCTGGGCGCACCGCGTGCTGCCCGACGTGAGCTTCGGCCACGCATGATTCTCTTGGGCTCACTCGGAGGCAAGTAGGGTGACTCGGTGAAGCGCGCCGTGATCCTGGGTGGAGGCAGCGGCGGCGCAGTCGCCGCCAAGCGCCTGGCGCGCTGGTCAAAGGAGGGCGAGGTCGAGGTTGTCCTCATCGATCGGAGCCCCTGGCACGAGTATCGGCCGAGCTACCTATGGGTGATGACGGGAAAGCGCGAGCCGGACCAGGTCCGCCGTCAGCTCTCGATCCTGTCCGAGCGCTACGGCACCCAGGTGGTAAGGGCGGAGGTCACTGGAATCGACCCTCAGGCCAACCGGGTCGAGACCTCCTCCGGCGGCTTCGATTACGACTACCTGATCGTGTCCCTCGGCGCCGAGCTCCGACGCACCGAGGAGGTATCCGGACTTGAGGCGCCGTGGGAACTCGACTACGCCCTGGCGGCGAGGGAGCGTCTGGCGGAGTTCGACGGGGGAAAGGTCGTCGTCGGTGTCGAGTCCTGGCCCTACCGCTGCCCACCGGCCCCGTTCGAGGCGGCGATGATGCTGCGCTACTTGGCGGAGCAGCGCGGCGTCTCGGAGCGGACTGAGGTCTCCGTTTTCCATACCTGGGAGCGCCCGATGGAGACCTTTGGCCCGCTGATGGTCGACGGGTTCGGCCGGCTGCTCGATCAGCGGGAGGTCCGCTTCGAGGGTGGGTTCCAGCTCGAGGGCCACGACGCGAGTAACAAGATGCTGCGAGCAAAGGACGGCCGCGAGCTTCCCTACGACCTGGCGCTGGTGGTGCCGGCGCATCAGGCGCCCGAGGTCGTGCGCAAGTCGGAGCTGGTCGCCGAGGGAGGCTACATGGACGTGGTGCTTCCATCGATGGTCTCCCCGGAGTTCGACAACGTCTGGGGCATCGGCGATGTCGTCGCTCCGACCATCGGGCTGGGCATGGCCGGGGTCTTCGCCCACTTCCAGGCGGAGCACGTGGCCAGCCAGATCCTCGACAAGGTCAAGGGCACCTTTGTCGGCGAGCTCTACAACATGGTCGGCATCTGCGTGATGGACACCGGCTACGAGGGCGCCGCCGTCTGGTGTGACTTCACCGACAAGCTCTGCAAGCGCAGCGATGTGCCCGACTGCCGGATGCTCGGAGGCATGCGTGCCTTCCGGGCGGTCAAGACCGGTTTTGAGGCCTATTGGTTCGCCAATCTGTTCGGTGGATGAGGTATGGCTGAGGACGACACGAACCTGACCGGAGAGGAGCGAGCGGCGCTCGCACGGCTGGAAAAGCGGTTGGCGCAGAACGCTAGCCAGATCGAACAGGCTCTGGACATGGTCGAACGGCTGGCCGACAGCGGTCTGCTTGCCGGGATGAACGCGACCCTTGAGGACTTCGATGAGAACTTCAGCGCCTTCACGCGGCCGGACCTGATGACGATGGTGTCCAACCTGATGATGCTGCTCGGCACGCTCGGCCAGATCCCTTACGAGGGCGGCTTCAAGCTGGCCATGGACGGGCCCGAAGCAATCCGCGAGGCGTACCCTAGCTTCCGAGACCGGACCGAGCCGATGAAGCTGCGCGAGGCAATCGAGATCCTCCGCAGCCCCGATGTCGCCGCGGCAATGCAGCTGATGGTCGCCGTGCTCCGCTCGCAGCGCGGGCGCTGAGCGGAGCTCGCCAAGGGCCGGGTCATGACCGCGTCCGAGCATCGAGAGGTGAGCGCAACTCACGCCTGGGAGGCGGTGCAGCGCGGCGCGGCCCAGATCCTGGATCTGAGGACCGAGGGCGAACGCCGTCGGCACGGTTGGCCGCCCGGAGCGAGGCGAGTCTCGCTGCTACGCCACGTGCTCTGGCCGGAGGGCCACGGAACCGTCTACCTATGCCAGCACGCAAACCGCTCGAAGCTGACCCGCTGGCGTGGCGCCGCGGAGATCACCGACGGCTGGAAGGGTTGGGAAAGCGCGAAGCTTCCGGTTGAACGCGCTGAGAGGCGAATTGGGTGATGCGGAACCGATGACCGCCGCGCAGAGTCAGCATGGCGGCGGACCCGCCGTGGACGTGGATCAGCGCCGCCCCAGCAAGGAAGATCCGATCAGGGCGCCAACAGATCGGCTGAGCCGAGGGCGACGAAGGCGTCGTACGGCCAGGAGCACGAGAACCGCCTCCTTTGTATGCAGAGGTGGCGCGCCACGATGCCTACCCACTACGCCCCCCTCCGCGTGTTTGCGGAACTGCCGAGGGCGCCAACGCAAGTCGTCGTTGGCTTCCGCTTTCGGTTGCGAGCAGGGTCGATCCTCGAAGTGCGGAAAAACCCCAGTCCAACAACGACTCTCGGGCCCTGAGGCTAGACCGGCTTCCCGCGAGACTGCAAATTGTGCCCTCGATTGTGCCCTCCCCCGAATCAGACTGGGGGTCTCACGCCTGGAGAGGACCCCCAGTCTAGATCGGCTGGGCCCAGAACCAGCAGCTCCCGATACACCGAAACACCGTGATTACCAGGGAAAAATCGGGGCGACTGGATTTGAACCAGCGACCTTTCGGCCCCCAGCCGAATGCGCTACCAGACTGCGCCACGCCCCGAGGGGTTCAACGGCGGCTCCGCGGAGCCGCCTATGCCCGGCTCATCCTACGCCGAAGCGGGCGACGGGACTCGAACCCGCTCTCCGAGCTTGGAAGGCTCGTGTGCAACCGTTGACACCTCGCCCGCGCGAACGCCGATTATAGGTTCGGCCCGCGGTTCAACTGGCGTGCAGGCGCCGCCCGGTTTGCGAAACTCAGCGGCCGCGGGACGGTTCTACGGGCAGGGCTCCCGCACCCCCGACTCATGTCGCTGCTCTCGAGGCCAAGACTGACGCACGCACGCGCGTGGGCCACGCTCGCCGCGGCTCTCGTGCTGCTCCTGGTCGGCGGAGCGGCGGTCGCGGCGCGCGGCGCACAGGGGGCGCCTTCGCAGGCGAACGTCCTCTTCATCCTCACTGACGACATGACGACCAGCGAGCTCTCGGCGATGCCTAACGTGCAGTCGCTGCTCGCCGCGCAGGGGACCACCTTCAACGAGGCGTACGTCTCCTTCCCGCTCTGCTGCCCGTCGCGGGCGACGATGATGAGCGGCCAGTACATGCACAACCACGGGGTGCACGGCAACTTCCCGCCGAACGGAAGCTGGACCAAGTTCATCCCGCACCAGTCGAATGACCTCCCCGTCTGGCTGGCCAACGACGGCTATTACAACGTCCACATCGGCAAGTACATGAACGGCTACGGGGTCCAGGACGGCAACCTTCCCGTTCCACAGGGCTGGTCCGAGTGGTACGGGAAGGTCTCCGAGGACGCCCTCTACTTCAACTATCAGCTGATCGAGAAGACCGGGCCGCTCGCCACACCCCACATCACCTTCTACGGCGATCAGCCCGACGATTACCAGACCGACGTCTTCAGCGATCGCGCGCTCAACTTCATCGAGGACAAGGGCATCGCCAAACAGCCCTTCTGGCTGAATCTGTGGTTCAACTCCCCCCACGGCCCCTTCGACCCTGCACCCAGAGACCTGTTCAGGGACGCTGGAACCCCCCTACCCAAGCTGCCGGCCTTCAACGAGAAGGACATCAGCGACAAGCCGAAGTGGTTCCAGCGCCAGGCGAAAAAGCGGATCAGCAAGAAGCAGGCGAGGCTGATCGACAACGAGCGCCGACGCCAGGAGGAGCAGTTGATCTCGGTCGATCAATCCGTCGGCGAGCTCGTTCAGGAGCTGAAGGACAAGGGGCTCCTCAACGACACCTACATCATCTTCTCCTCCGACAACGGCTTCTTCCGTGGAGAGCACCGAATCGTCAACGGCAAGTACCTGCCGTATGACCCGGCGTCCCGCGTGCCGCTCATCATCCGCGGACCGGGGATTCCGGCTGGCGGTATCAGCAACGAGCTCGTCTGGAACGGGGATATCCCGCAGACGATTCTCCAGATCGCGCAGGGCTCGCAAGACAACTCGCTCGACGGGCGCTCGTTTCTCCCCTACGCACAGAATCCGGCGCTGCGCACCACGCGCCCCGTCCTGCTGGAGGGTGACACCGGCCCGAGCGGCACCGGCGCCGAGCAGGCGCAGTCGAGCAGCGCGCGGGCGCGGGAGGCGCGCGTGCACGTGGCGGACAAGGCCGGCGTAAACAACCTCGAGCAGGAGCCCGACGCGATCGAGTCGGCCACGAACACCGACACCGCTCCCGCCTACCGCTCAATTCGCACCGACCGCTACGAGTACACGATCTACGCGAACGGCCAGACCGAGCTCTACGACATGAAGCGCGACCCGGCCCAGCTCCACTCACTCGCCCGCGATCCCCGCTACCGCTATGTGCGGAAGTGGCTCTACAACGCGCTCGTCCCGCTCTCAGCCTGCGCCGGACCGAGCTGCCGCATCGAGCTCGGCCCCGACCCCGCTCCGCTCTCGAAGCAGGCGCTCCGGAAGCTGAAGAAGAAGCAAGGGCAGGGAACCGGTCAGGGCCCGAATCAGCCGGGGACCCCCGCGTCGGGCAAGCCCGTCAAGCCGTAGAGGCCGAGACGCCGGGGTTACGATTGCTCGGCCAGGGGCACTGGCCAAATTGGATAAGGCACCGGCCTCCAAAGTCGGCGACTCCAGGTTCGAGTCCTGGGTGCCCCGCTTTTCGCTCGTTCTAGTCGGAGCGTCGGCGCGCGACCGCCGTCCGGGTTGTGTCGCGCAGCTCCTGCATCGGGGTGCCCTTCTCGACGTAGCCGTCGGCGCCGCGGTCGATCGCAGCGCCGCTCATGCGGTCGGCCGAGAAGCCGGAGAGGACGATGATCGCCACGTCCGGATCGCCCCTGCGGATCTTCGGGATCGCCTCCAGCCCGTCCATGTCCGGCATCGAGAGGTCGAGCAGGACCGCGGCGGGGCGCGTCTCGGCGATGCCCTCGAGCGCGCTCCTGCCGTCGCCGGCCTCCCCGACGACCTCGAAACCCGCATCCTCCTCCATGCCGAACTTGATCAGCTCGCGCAACTCGGGCACGTCGTCGACCAGATACAGAGAGATCGGCGCGGTCTCGGTCGTACGCCCCCCCCAAAGAGGCATCCTCCTCCGTGTCGTTGGCAGACGGACAGGTCCAGTCCCGTCGAGTCGCGACATTCTTCCAGAGCGCCGGGCACGGCTACGCCCGTGCCGGCCCAGCCTTCGAACCTAGAATCCAAGCGCCGGCGGGCGTGCCGGAACTGGTAGACGGTCCAGGTTTAGGTCCTGGTGCTCGAAAGAGCGTGGGGGTTCGAGTCCCTCCGCCCGCATGGTTGGGTGTAGCGCACATCCAGCCCAGCCCATAGACTTGCTCGCCATGGAAGCGGGAGCGATCCGTCCCGGATACGAGCTCTGGCGACCAAACAGGGAGAAGCCCGAGGCGAAGAGCGCACGCGTTCTCGTCGTCTTCCTGCTCTTGGTCACAGCCGTGATCTCGTTCGTGATCATCATCGGCGGTTGGACACGCCTCGAGGGCGTCAAACCTCTGGCGGTCATCTACGCGGCCCTCTACGTCCTCTTCGCCTTTCTGGTCGCGCGCTGGAACCGAGGCGTGCTGCCCGTGGCGTCGGCACTCTCGATCATCCTCGCGATCTTCGCCGGCATCGCCGCCCCGGCCTGGTTCGACCGCGCCAAGGACGGTTTCAGCAACCCCGCGCTACCTCCGGATTTCCTGGGCCTCCTTTGCCTGCTGCTGGTGCCCGTCCAGGTGATCCTGATCGCGGTGGCGATGGTCGCCTTCAACCAGGAATGGCACGTCGAGGAGGAGAGACCCATCGGCGACGAGCTTCCCCCCGTGAATCCACCGCGGGACACGTCCTCGCGCCGCACCGGGGGCCGGACCGAGAGCCCGCGGACCTCGAAGATGAGCCGCTCGAAGCCCCGCAGCACCGCCGCGCCGCGACGACCTAGAAAAGCCTGAGCGGCGGCTCGATCAGCGCCGGCCCGTCCTGGCGGACGTCGTTGACGGCGTCCGAGACCTCGGTGACCGACAGATCGTCGGTCGGCACGAGCAGATCTTGCAGTCCGTCTGAATCGGCGTCCGGGTCCAGCCATTCCGGCTCGGCCTTCTGGTCCAGGATCACCGGCATGCGGTCGTGGATCGGCGCCACGACCTCACCTGGCGCGCAGGTGACGATCGCGCAGGAGTGGACCGTGGACTCGTCGGTCCGGCGAGCCTCCGCCCACAATCCGGCGAACGCGAACGGCTCCCGAGAGGGCCGCGTGATCCAGACCGGCTTCTTCCCGGTCTCCTCCGCCCGCCACTCATAGAAACCGTCGGCGACGATCAGGCAGCGATGGGTCGCGAAGGCCTCGCAAAACGCCGCGGCCTCCGCCACGGTCTCGGCGCGAGCGTTGATCAGCAGGCGATCGAAGCCGTCGGGATCGGCGTAGTGGGGAATCAGTCCCCAGCGCAGCACCCCCGGCTCGCGCTCGCCTCGGTCGTTCAGCCTGACCGCCAGGACCGGGTCGGTCGGCGCCACGTTGTACCGCGGTTCCCGGTCGATCTCGACGGACTCGGTCAGCCCGAACCGAAACCGCAGCAACCTCGGGTCAGGATCGGTGAGCGTGTACCGCCCGCACATCTGGCGAGCGTAGAGGAGGTGCCGGAGGTGGGATTCGAACCCACACGCCCTTTCGGACACGGCATTTTGAGTGCCGCACGTCTGCCATTCCGTCACTCCGGCCGGTGCGAATCAACGATAACCCGGCCCCTGGCGGCTGGCTGAACGCGATAATCCGCCGCCCGTGGACTCCGAGGGCCGCATCGAGGTGATTCGCGAGCTCTGCTCCTTCAAGGGGCGGGGGCCGGGGACCGACGCCGAGAGGCGCGCGGCCGACATGCTCGCCGGACGTCTTCGCTCCATCGGCCGTCGCTCTCAGGTCGAGCCCTTCTTCACCCATCCCGAGTACGCGATCGTGCACCTGATCCACGCGGCGATCGGGATCGCCGGAAGCATCGTCGCCACGATCCAGCCGGCGGTCGGCTTCACCCTGGTCTTCCTCGCCGCGATCTCGACCTACCTCGACCTCAACACCCGCCTCTACCTGGTCCGCTCGCTGCTCTTCCGCCGCGTCTCCCAGAACGTCGTCTCCCCCGGCAACCGCCCCGAGGCCCCCGCCCGTCTCGTGCTGATGGCCCACTACGACGCCGCGCGAACGGGCTACATCTTCTCGAAGGCATCGAACCGCATCCGCAGGCTGCCCGAGCGCACCCGTGTCGGCCTTGGACCGTTCCGCCTCTTCTTCTGGCTCGGACTGGCTCCCCTCCTCCCCATCCTCGGCGCCCGCATGGCCGGACTGGACGCCACCTGGCTCAACGCGCTTCAGGCAATCCCCACGATCGTCCTGATCGTCGGCGCCTTTCTGCTCATCGACATCGCCCTCTCCGAGATCGTCCCCGGCGCGTACGACAACGCCTCAGGCGTTGCTGCGGTCCTCTCGGCGGCGGACGACCTCACCGCCAGCCCACCCGCCAACCTCGACGTCTGGGTCGTCCTCGCCGGCTCGGAGGAGTCCTTCTGCGAGGGCAGTCGGGCGTTCGTCCGCGCGCGTCGGAAGGAGTTCGACCGCGCGACCACCAGCTTCGTCAACGTCGACTCCGTCTCGTACGGGCAGGTCGCCTACGAGATCAGCCAAGGCCCGGTGATCAGCCTCCCCCATGACGCGCAACTGATCGAGCTCTGCGAGGCGCTCGCCTCCTCGGGCGCGGCCGAGGGCGGCGCGCACCCGATCCGCCATCCGCTCCTGGACGACGCCCTGCCGGCCCGGGTGCGGCGCATGCGTGCCATCACCCTGCGCACCACCGACGAAAACGGCAACCTCGCACCCTGGTACCACACCAACGATGACGTCCCAGACCGGGTCGATTCCGAGGCCCTGACCCAGGCGACCGACTTCCTCATCGCGCTGGCCCGCCTGATCGACCGCGACGCGGGCCGCCGCGTCGGCGCCGCCCCGGCCGCCCAGCCGCCGGCCGCCGCCGGGCGCGTGTAAGGATCAGGTCGTGAAGGAGAGCACGGCCGAGGCGGAGGTCCTCTGGGCTCCCACGCCCGAGATGGTCGAGCGCTCCCAGCTCACCCGCTACATCCGCTGGCTCGCGGAGAACCGCGACCTGCACTTCGAGGACTACCACGCGCTCTGGCGCTGGTCGGTCACCGAGATCGAGGTGTTCTGGGGCACCCTCTGGGAGTACTTCGAGGTGATCTCCGACGAGCCGTACGAGAAGGTTCTCAGGGAGCGGGTGATGCCCGGCGCCCGCTGGTTCGAGGGGGCCCGGCTCAACTATGCCGAACACATCTTCCGCGGCAAGGGCGATGACGAGGTCGCCGTCTCCTACGCGTCGGAGCTGCACCAGCTCACCGAGCTGGGCTGGGGCGAGCTGCGTGAACAGGTCGGCGCGGTGCGAGAGGGCCTACGAGCCATCGGCGTGTCGCCGGGCGACCGCGTCGTCGCCTACCTCCCCAACGGCCCCCATGCCCTGATCGCCTTCCTCGCCACCGCCAGCCTCGGCGCCACCTGGTCGAGCTGCTCACCCGACTTCGGCCCCGGCAGCATCGTCGATCGCTTCGCCCAGATCGAGCCCAAGGTGATGTTCACCGTCGACGGCTATCGCTACGGCGGTAAGGACTTCGAGCGGCTCGGCGTCGTGGCCGACGTCGCCGCGCAGATCCCGAGCCTCGAGCGCGTGATCGTTGCCCCATACCTCGGCGCTTCCCCGGATCTCTCCACGCTCGAAGAGCATCCGAAGGTCGCCGAGCCGATGACCTGGGGCCAACTCGCGGACCTGGGCGAAGGCGCCGAGCTCAGCTTCGAGCGAGTTCCCTTCGATCACCCCCTCTGGGTCCTCTACTCCTCCGGCACGACCGGCCTTCCGAAGGCGATCGTCCACGGGCACGGCGGAATCCTCATGGAGCAGCTCAAGAAGGGGTTCCTCCATCTCGATGCGCAGACCGGGGACCGCTTCTTCTGGTTCAGCACGACCGGTTGGATGATGTGGAACTTCCTGGTGGGCGTCCTGCTCACTCCCGCCTCGATCATCCTCTACGACGGCAACCCCGGCTACCCGGACATGGGCGTCCTCTGGGACCTGGCCGAGCGCACCGGCATGACCTGCTTCGGCACCAGCGCCGCCTACATCGCCGCCTGCATGAAGGACGGCGTGAAGCCGGAGAGCGGCAGGGATCTCTCCCGCCTCCGCTCAGTCGGCTCCACCGGCTCGCCGCTCTCTCCCGAGGGCTTCGAGTGGGTCTATGAGCATCTGGGCGAGCACACCTGGCTTTTCTCGACCAGCGGCGGCACCGACGTCTGCACTGCCTTCGTCGGCGGCATTCCGATCCTGCCCGTCTACAAGGGCGAGCTCCAGGGCCGCGCCCTGGGCGCCAAGGTCGAGGCGTTCGACGAGGAGGGCAACTCCGTGGTCGACCGGGTCGGCGAGCTCGTCATCACCGAGCCGATGCCGTCGATGCCAGTCTTCTTCTGGGGCGACCCCGACGGCTCCCGCTACCGCGCCAGCTACTTCAAGATGTATCCGGGAATCTGGCGCCACGGCGACTGGATCGAGATCTCCTCGCGCGGCACCGCGATCATCTACGGCCGCTCCGACTCCACGATCAACCGCGGCGGCATCCGCATGGGCACCAGCGAGATCTACCGGGCCGTCTCTGACGTGCCGGACGTGGTCGACTGCCTGGTCGTTGACGTCCCAAGGCCCGGGACCGAGGGCTGGATGCCGCTCTTCGTCGTCCTGCGCGAGAACGCCCAGCTGGATGGCGAGCTCGAGGGGGAGATCAAGCGCCGCATCCGCGAGCAGTGCTCGCCACGCCACGTCCCGAACGAGATCTTCCAGATCGCCGAGGTGCCCCGGACGTTGAGCGGCAAGGTGCTCGAGGTCCCCGTGAAGCGCATCCTGATGGGCGAACCGCCCGAGCGCGCCGTCAGCCGCGACTCCCTCGCAAACCCCTCCTCCCTCGACTACTTCACGGAGCTCGCCACCACCCTCTGAGACCCCTGTTGATCCGCTCCCGACGGTCCGCCGTAATGAGTGAGCACATGGACACCGCGGACATCCCATCCCGCCGGAGCTGGAAGCAGGATCTCGCCCCCTATCTCGAGGTGGACCGGCGGCGCAGCCTGGGGCAGATCGCGAGCGTGGTCCTGCCCTACCTGGCCGTCTGGGCGCTCGCCGCAATGATCCGGCCGAGCGCCCCCGTCGCGATCGCCCTCGGCCTGGTGGCGACGGTCTTTCTCACCCGCATGTACTCGCTCTTCCACGACCTCACTCACAACTCGCTGTTCGAATCGCGGCACGCGAACAGCCGCTGGGGCCACCTGCTCGGATACCTTCTGTTCACCCCCTACCGGTGGTGGCAGAGGCAGCACCGCATCCACCATGCGCACACCGGCGACCTCGATCATCGCGGCGTCGGCGAGATCAACACGATGACCCTCGCCGAGTACGAGGGCGCCTCCCGCCTGCGGCGATTCGGATACCGGCTCTACCGGAACCCGCTCCTCATGCTGCTGGTGGGCCCCAGCCTCGTCTTCCTGTTCGAGCGGCGATTCCCGCAGCGCGGCATGAACCGGAAGATCCTGGCGAGCGTCGTGGCGACGAACCTCGCGCTGGTGGCCTGGGTGCTGGGTTGGAGTGCGCTCGTCGGCTGGCAGACCTTCCTGCTGATCCAGGTCACGACCCTGGTGGCCGGCGGCGCGATCGGCGCCTGGATGCTCTACGTCCAGCACCAGTACGAGGACACCTACTACCAGGCGCCCGGAGCCTGGCAGTTCGAGCTCGCCGCGTTGCAGGGCAGCTCCTATCTGAGCCTTCCGCGCCCGCTCGCATGGTGCGTCGGCAACGCCAACGTCCACCACGTCCACCACCTGAGCGCGAAGATCCCGAACTACCACCTGCGCGCCGCCCACGAGTCCCATCCGATGTTCCGGCGGACGCCCGTGGTGACGCTCCGCAGCAGCGTCGAAACCTTCCGGCTGAAGCTCTGGAATACCGAGAACGAGTGCCTGGTCCCGTTCCCCGGCCGGCGAGCTGGAGCCTCAGGCGGGCGTAACCGGATTGCGCCGTTTCGCGAAGAAACGCTCCTTCGAGGCTGACAGCGCGTAGCGCCTGACCAGCTCCGCGCGCAGCTCGTCGGGCTGGATCACGGCGTCCACGACCAGTTCCGAGGCGAGGTGGAGGATGTCGATGTCCTCCGCGTACTCCTCACGCTTCTCGGCGACGAAACGTTCCCGCTCGGCGGGATCCTCGATCTCCTGGATCTGGTTGAAGAAGACGGCGTTGATCGCCGCCTCGGGGCCCATCACCGCGATCTGCGCCTGCGGGAACGCCAGGCAGGCGTCCGGCTCGAAGGCTGGACCGGCCATCGCATAGAGCCCGGCGCCGTACGCCTTCCGGACGATCACCGAGAGCTTCGGGACCGTCGCCTCGGACACCGCGCTGATCATCTTCGCCCCGTGGCGGATGATCCCCTGGCGCTCGACGTCCTTGCCGATCATGAAGCCGGGCACATCCGCGAGGAACAGCAATGGGACGTTGAAGGCGTTGCAGGTCATGATGAAGCGCGCGGCCTTGTCGGCGGAGTCGACGAAGAGGACGCCGCCCTTCACCTTCGGCTGGTTCGCCACGATCCCGATCACCCGGCCGTCGAGCCGCGCGTAGCCGACCACCACCTCCTTCGCCCAGCGCGCGTGCACCTCACAGAACGAGTCCGCGTCGACGAACGCCGCGATCAGGTCCTTGACGTCGAACGGATCCTTCTCGTTCGCAGGAACGATCTCGGAGACCGCCCGGCTCTCGACCGGGTCGGCGGGCGGCGCCGCCGGCGGCTCCTCTTTCCAGTTGGCCGGCATGTAGGAGAGGTAGCGACGGGCGAGGTCGATCGCGTCCTCGTCGGACTCGCTCAGGAAGTGGCCACATCCGGAGACAGAGGTGTGCATCCGCGCTCCCCCCATCTCCTCGAGGGTGACGTGCTCGCCGATCACCATCTCCGCCATCCGCGGCGAGCCGAGGTACATCGAGGCGTTCCCGTCGAGCATGATCACGACATCGCAGAACGCCGGGATATAGGCGCCTCCCGCGGCGCTCGGCCCGAACAGCAGGCAGACCTGCGGAACCTGCCCCGAGAGGCGAACCTGCGTGTGGAAGATGTGGCCGGCGCCGCGGCGGCCGGGAAACATGCGCACCTGGTCCGTGATCCGCGCGCCCGCCGAGTCGACCAGGTAGACGATCGGTACCTGGTGGGCGAGCGCTCTCTCCTGGATCCGCAGGATCTTCTCGACTGTCTTCGGGCCCCACGACCCCGCCTTGACGGCCGGGTCATTCGCCATCAGGGCGATGGGACGGCCGCCCACCGTGCCCATCCCGGTGACCACGCCGTCCGCTCCGAGTCCCTCCTGCTCCCAGTTCGCGAGCAGTCCCTCCTCGGCGAGGGAGTCGGGATCCAGGAGCCGAGCCACCCGCTCCCGAACCGGCAGCTTCTGCTGTTCGGCGACCTTCTTCCGATGCCGCTCCGGCCCTCCCTCCAGCGCCGCGTCGAGGGCCGCCCTGAAGTCGCTCACGACTTCTTCCTCAGCGTCTCAGGTCCGCTTCGTGCCCGGACTCTGGCTCGGCGATCTCTGGGGCGGCGACCTCGGTGTCCGCGACCGCCGTCTCCGACTCGTCGCCGAGCTCCTCGCCACCCTCGCGCGCCAGCGGGTCGTACTCCTCAGGCTTTCGGAACTCGTCGGTCCCGGGCTCCGGGCGATGCTCGGAAACGGCTCTGTTGAGCTTGCCGCTGAGCTCCTCGGTGTCCGCCAGCACGTCCTCCCGGCGGCGCACCAGATCGGCGATCACCGCCTCGATGTCCTCTCGGCGCTGCATCCCCTCCTCGACGATGCGCCGGACCTGCGCCTCGGCGGCCTGGATGGCCTCTCGGGTCTTCGCGTCTGCCTCCGCCTGAGCTGAGGCCAGGACATCCTCCGCCGCCTTGCGCGTTTCCTCGGCGTAGGCATCAACGGAGGTCCGGGTCTCCGTTGCATAGGTGTCCACTTCGGTTCGGGTCTCCACGGCTTCCATGTTCGCCGTGTTGATCGTTCCGCGCGCCTCCTCCTCGGCCTCCGCCCGGATCTGCTGTGCGCTCTCCTCGGCTTGGGCGAGGATCGCCCCCGTCCGCTGGCCGACCTTCTCCAGCTCCTTCTTCACCGCGTCGGAGCGCGACTCGTCCCCTCCACCGGTCTCCAGCCAGTCCGCCAGGCGCGCCAGGAACTTCTCGACCTCGTGCTTGTCGTAGCCGCGACGCACGGACGGGAAGGTCGCGTTCCTGATGCGGTCGAGACTGGTCTGGTCGACTGGCATGCTCCTGGTCCTCTCCTTGTGCCGGCCTACCCCCCGGAGTCCACCGGGACGGGCCGCTCACCGGAGTAATCGTAGAACCCCTTGCCCGACTTGCGCCCATAGTCCCCTGCATCGACCATCTTCTTGAGCGTGTCGGGCGCGGCGAAGCGCTCCTCACCGTAGGCGTCCACCATCACACCGGCGATCGCCGCCAGCGTGTCGAGGCCGACGAAGTCGGCGAGCGTCAGGGGGCCCATCGGATGGCTGGCTCCGGCCATCATCCCGGTGTCGATGTCCTCGATCGACCCGACGCCCTGCTCGTGGGCGCGAATCGCGTCGAGCATGTAGGGAACAAGCAGCCTGTTGACGATGAAGCCGCGGTTGTCGCCCGCCGCTACCGTGGTCTTTCCGAGCTTCTCGCCCACCTCGAAGCCCAGTGCGATGGCCTCGTCCGCGGATCGCTCCGCCCGCACGACCTCGAGCAGAGGCATCACCTGCGGGGGGTTGAAGAAGTGGAGCCCGATCATGCGCTCGGGACGCTTCGTCGCATCCGCCTGGGCCGCGACCGGGAGCGAAGACGTGTTCGTCGCCAGGAAGGCGTCGTCCTTGACCAGCTCGTCGAGCTCGCGCCACATCTCGAGCTTGCGGTCAAGATCCTCGGTGATCGCCTCGATCACCAGGTCGCTGTCCGCGAGGTCCGAGTAGTCGAGCGTCGGCGTGATGCGCCCGCGGACCGCGTCGGCGTCCGCCTGCTCCATCTTGCCCTTGTCGACTGCGCGGGCGAGCTGCTTTTCGACCTTGGCCATGCCCTTGTCGAGCGGTTCCTGATCGATCTCCCGCACCACCACGTCCCAGCCCGCCTGCGCGCAGATCTGAGAGATCCCGTGGCCCATCAGGCCACAGCCGAGGACACCGACCTTGCTGATCGCCATATTCGCTTGCTCCCTTCATGCGAGGGCGCGCGAGAGCGCGACCCGTTGTGTGAGAGGTGACCGGCGGCGGGAGCATACGGGCCCGCCCCTCCAGGGGTGGTGCCGCCCGGCCCAGCGCAACCACCTAATCTTTCGCGGGTTTCAACTCCGAATGGTCCCCGGGAGAACACTGAGGGCGGGACTCCCGCTCACCATCATCTGCGCCGCTGCGCTCGCCTGGGCGCTGGGCGGCGCCACGGCTGCGCATGCCTCCACCAGGTGCGACCACGCCTGCCAGGCCGGCATGCTGGCGAAGAGGCAGAAGCTCGCCCTGCTCCGGGCCCGGAATGCCCAGCAGAAGCGCCCGAACGTGGTCGTGATCGACACCGACGACATGAACGTCACCGACCTGTCGGTGATGCGCAACACGCTCTCAATGCTCGCCGCCCACGGGACGAGCTTCCGGAACAGCTACGTGTCCTATCCGCTCTGCTGCCCCTCCCGCGCGACCTTCCTGACGGGCCAATACGCGCACAACCACCACGTGCTCACCGACCAGCGCTACGGGGACCTCGACAACACCAACACGCTCGCGGTCTGGCTGCACCGCGCGAAGTACCGGACCGCCATGGTCGGGAAGTACCTGAACGGCTACGGCGTCGTCCGCCCGCGCGAGATCCCACCCGGGTGGGGCAAGTGGTTCGCGCTCACCGACGGGACCGAGCAGCACCGATATGGCTTCAAGCTCAACGAGAACGGCAAGGTCAGGCACTACCCGCGGAAGCCGAAGAACTACATCGACTACGTCCTGGACTCGAAGGTCAACGGCCTGCTCAAGAAGTGGACGATCAGCCCCAAGCCCTTCTTCCTCTACTACAACCCGAATAACCCCCATGGCGAGTCCGGCACCCCGGCCTGGTCCACACGTGACCCCGAGCCGGCCCCGCAATACAACGGCGTGTTCGGCGACATCACGGCCCCGCGGCCGCCCGACTTCGACGAGCCCAACGTCTCGGACAAGCCCGAGGCGGTTCGCGACATACCGCGGCTCTCCGACGCCGAGCTCGCCGACATCGACCGGCGCTATCGCGGCCGGCAGGAGAGCCTGCTCTCCGTCGACGACGAGGTCAAGCGCATCGTCCGCCTGGTCCGCAAGTACGGCGATAAGCGGAAGACCTTCTTCATCTTCACCTCCGACAACGGGCTGATGATGGGCGCGCATCGCATCGAGTTCAAGGACTACCCGTACCAGGAGGCCGAGCGGGTGCCGCTGATCATCCGCGGCCCCGGCTTTCCGCAGAACACGACGCGCGATCAGCTCGTCGCGAACATCGACCTGGCGCCGACGATCACCGCGCTCACCGGAGCGCGTCCCGGGCGGACTATGGACGGCATCCCGCTGCTGCCCTTGGCCAAGGACCCGACGAGCGAGACCGATAGGGCGCTGCTGATCGAGACTTACGACGTCGGCGCCTTCGGCGTCAGGCAGGGGCCCTGGGCGTTCAACCAGTGGAACAACGGCGACGAGGAGCTCTACAACCTGCAGAGCGATCCGTACGAGCTCACGAATCTGCTGTACGACCCGCCGGGTCCGGCAGAACCCTCTGCCCAGAACCTTGCCGTTGCGAGTCAGCTCGCGGCCGAGCTGGCGAAGCTGAAGACCTGCAACGGCGCCAGCTGCCGCTTAGGCTGACGCTTCCTCGAGCTTCTTCTGCATCGCCTCCGCCAGGGCGTTCACGCCGCTCATCGGCCGGACGAATACCGTCATCCCCTTGATGCGGCCCTCGTCGTCGAATGTCAGGAAGTCGATCCCGTCGAGCTCGCGGTCGCCCACCCGCGCGCTGAACGCCAGGGCGGCCGCATCGCCGGTCTCGACCTGGTCGGTGTAGCGGAAGTCCTCGAAGACCTGGGTGACGGCACCGAGCAGCATCGCGATCGCCTCACGTCCCTCGTAGGGCCTGAAGACGACCGGGCTCCGAAAGACGACGTCCTCCGCGAACAGGTCGTCGATCGCGGAGAAATCTTTTCCCTCCGCGGCGGCGCGAAATCGGTCGCTCTTCATAGGCGCACCCTACCTGTGCCAGTCGATCGGCCCTGCCGTGAGCAGATGTGCGCCGAGAGGCCGGCCGAGCGCCCGCTGTGCCTCGGCGGAGGCGGTGATCAGCTTCGCCAGGTCGACCCCGGTGCCGACGCCCATCTCCTCCAGCATCGAGACGAGGTCCTCGGTCGAGATGTTCCCCGTCGAGCCGGGAGGCACCGGGCACCCGCCGAGCTCGCCGAACGAGCTCTCAAACGAGTCGACGCCCTGCTCGAGCGCCGCGAGAACGTTCGCCAGACCCTGGCCCCGGGTGTTGTGGAAGTGGGCGGTGAGCTCCGAGCCGTCGAGGCGGTCGCGGGCGGCGGCGAAGAACTCCCTCACCTGCCGCGGGTTGGCCATGCCCGTGGTGTCGCCGAATGCGATCTCCTCGCAGCCGAAGGCGGCGAGCCGCTCGGCGATCTCGAAGACGCGCTCCGGCCGCACCGCTCCCTCATAGGGGCAGCCGAAGCTGGTCGAGATCACTCCCTCGCAGCGCAGGCTGGCCTCCCGTGCCGCCGCGATCGTGCCCTCCAGATCTGCAAGGGACTCGGCGATCGAGCGGTTGACGTTCTTCCGGTTGTGAGTCTCGGAGGCGGAGAGGAAGAAGTTCGCCTCCTGGAAGCGATCGCGGAAGGGCAGCGCGTTGTCGAGGCCCCTGCGGTTCGGGATCAGGACGGAGTAGGCGATGCCCTCCCGAGGCTCGAAGCGGGTCAGCACCTCGCCGGCATCGGCGAGCTGGGGAATCACGTCGGGACGGACGAACGAGGTCAACTCGATCCGCGGCAAACCAGCCTCACCCAGCAGCCGAATCAGGCGGATCTTCTCCTCGGTCGGGATCACCTCGGGCTCGTTCTGGAAGCCGTCGCGCGGGCCGACCTCGCGGATGCGGACGGTCTCGGGTAGCGCCTCGGCCATGCCTTTCAGCCTAGACGGGCCGAAGCGGTGCTAGCCCTGCTCGCCGCTGACCGAGCCAGTCTCGATCACCCGGCGCTCATGCGTGCCGACCCCGATGGTGCGTTCGCCCTCCTTGACCTCGACGTCGAAGCGCAGCTTGCGGTCGTCGACGACTTCGCGCAGCTTCGCGTGGACCGTGCAGGTCTGACCTTCGGCCGCGGCGGCGACATGCTTGACGCAGACCTCGAAGCCGACGGTCGCCTTGCCGTCGCCCAGCTGCTCGAAGGAGAGCACTGCAGCGGTCCGCTCCATCATTCCGATCATGCCCGGCGTCGAGAGGACGCTGGCGCCGATCGTTCCCCCGACGTCGGTCATCAGCCGGCCGTCGACGACGAACTCGTCCGTGCGCTCGGCCCCGACCTCGAGCGCCATCAGCCGACCATACCCATCCCGCCGGATGCGCCGATGCACTCGCCGGTTACGTACGAGGAGTCGTCGGAGGCGAGGAAGGCGGCCACGGCGGCCACCTCCTCGGGCTGGCCGAGTCGCTTCAGCTGCGTGCCCGCCTTCATCGTCTCGATGATCTTCTCCCCGATCTCGCCGAATTGCTTTGCCGCCATCAGGAGCGGCGTCTCGATCGGGCCAGGCGCGATCGCGTTGGCGGTGACGCCGAAGCGGGCACCCTCGCGGGCCATCACCTTGGTGAAGGCGATCACACCGCCCTTGGCGGCGGAGTAGACGGCGGACCCCTTCGAGCCGACGCGGCCGGCCTCCGAGGCGATGCTGACGATCCGCCCGTAGCCAGCCTCCTGCATGCCTGGCAGGGCCGCATAGGTGCAGTTCAAGACGCCGCGGAGATTCACGCCGATCACCTTCTCCCACTGCTCGGGCGTCGTCTGCGTGAAGAAGCCGAACTCGTCGGTGCCCGCGTTGTTCACGAGGATGTCGATCGGCGCGCCGGCGCTCTCCACCGCGGCCTGCGCTGAGCCCAGGTCCGTGACGTCCAGCTCGATGGCCAACCCGGAGATCTCGCCGGCGACCTCGGTCGCTCCCTCGAGATTGAGGTCCCCGACGGTCACATCTGCGCCCTCGGCGGCCAGGCGTCGCGCGATCGCGGCGCCGATGCCGCTGGCGCCACCGGTGACGAGAGCCTTCTTGCCTTCCAGCCTCATGGCGGTCAGCAGCCTATTCGGGGCGCCCTGTAGCTTGCTCGCCGGTGGCAGAGCCAATCCCGATCATCGGCGGCACCGGCGCCCTCGGCTACGGGCTGGCGATTCGCTGGGCGCAGGCGCGCGAACGGATCGTGATCGGCTCGCGCAAAGCCGAGCGGGCAGTCGAGGCCGCCGAGCGCGTCCGTGCCGCTGTTGCGGGCGCTGAGGTAGAGGGACTCGAGAACGCCGAGGCGGTCGCCAGGGGCCCGATCGTCTTCCTCACCGTGCCGTTCCGCGCTCAATCGGAGACCCTCACGAATCTGAAGGAGGCGCTCGAGCCCGGTCAGATCCTGGTGGACTGCACGGTTCCCACGGCGGCGGCGATCAGCGGCAAGGCCTCCAGGACCATCGGCGTCTGGCAGGGCTCCGCCGCACAGCAGGCGGAGGAGATGGTCCCCGAGGGCGTCACGGTGATCTCGGCTCTCCACACCGTGAGTGCGGCGGCGCTCGCCGAGGACGACCCCGTCGAGGAGGATGTGCTGATCTGCGGCGACCGCAAGGCGGACAAGGCACGGGTGGCCAGGCTCGTCGAGCGAATCCCGGGGCTGCGCGCGGTCAACGCCGGCGCGCTCGACATGGCCCGAATCGCCGAGACGCTCACGCCGCTGTTGATCGCGATCAACGCCCGCTACAAGAGCCGAGCGGGCATCCGGATCACGGGCCTGCCCCAGGGCGACCACTGGGCCTAGGCCGACTGTGGCCGTGAGCGGAATCGAGCGCTGCGTCGTGCTCGCGGGAGGCACCGGCGGTGCGAAGCTCGCCGCGGGCATGCAGGACCTCCTCGGAGCCGCCCTCTCGGTGGTGGCGAACACCGCCGACGACGTCGAGATCGCCGGGGTCGACGTCTCGCCGGACCCCGATCTGGTCACCCACTGGCTGACCGGCGAGATCGACGAGGAGCGCGGCTGGGGCATCAAGGGCGATTCGTTCACGGTCTTCGACCGCCTGGTCCAGCTCGGCATCCCCGACTGGTTCCGGCTCTCCGACCGCGACCTCGCCACCTGCCTCTACCGTCGCGAGTTCGTGAGCGAGGGCGGGCGCCGCACCGACGCACAGGCCCAGATCGCGCGCGCTCTTGGAGCCCGGGCCGCGGTCCTGCCGATGTGCGAGGAGCGGGTGGCGACACAGGTGAGGACGGCCGATGGCTGGCGCGGCCTGCAGCAGTACCTGGTCGCCGAGCACGCCCAGGCCGAGGTCCAGGAGATCCAGATCGAGGGCATCGCGGAGGCGGCGCCCACGCCCGAGGTGCTCGAGGCGATCTCGTCGGCCGACGCGATCTTGATCGGGCCCTCCAATCCGGTGATCTCGATCGGGCCGATCATCTCGATGCCGGCCGTCCGCCGGGCGGTGGCGTCCGCTCGCGCCCCGGTGGTGGCCGTGAGTCCCTACGTGGCCGGCCAGGTCGTGAAGGGACCGACTGATCTCTTCATGCGGGCCGTTGGCCGACCGTCGACCGCAGCGGGGGTCGCCTCGCTCTACGCGGGGCTGATCGACGGCATGATCTGCGACTCGAGGGACCCTGATCCTGCCCCGGAAGGCACGGCGGTGATGAGCTGCCCGACGCTGATGGAGGGTCGAGAGGGCAGGCGCGTGCTGGCAGAGAGAACCCTCGAGTTCGCGTCGAGCCTGAGTCAAGCCGAATAAACCCGCAACCACCGGCGTAAATCTTGCGCCACCCGGTAGGCTGATTCACGTGGGGTCGGCGTCCGACAACTTGCACACGACCGCGATCGTTCCGGTGAAGGGACTTTCGGTCGCCAACGGGCGCTTGGACGGCCTGCTCTCCCAGGATGAGCGCAACCGCGTGGCCGAGGCTCTCTTCCTCGACCTGATCCTCAAGCTGCCGCGCAGCCGTTGCATCGACGACGTCATGGTCGTGACGGCCGACGCGTCGATCGCCCGCCAGGCGCGCTGGTTCGGCGCCAAGGTCCTCGTCCAGGAGCGGGATGAGGGCCACTCGGAGGCAGCCGCCGCCGGTGCCCGCGCCGCCCTCGCCGAGGGCGCCCGGCGGGTCGCGATGTTGCCGGTGGACTGTCCGATGCTCGACACCGATGAGCTCGACGCCCGCATCGGCCGCTCCGCCCGCACGGTCCTGATCGTCCCGGACCATCACGGCACGGGCACGAACGCCCTCGTCCTGGCGCCTCCAGACGTCTTCGCCCCGGCCTTCGGCCCGGACAGCTGCGCCCGTCACGTGAGCCGGGCGCGCGCGTCCGGGATCAGCTTCGCGCTGGAGGAGATCGAGTCGATGGGTATCGATCTCGACACCCCTGAGGACTACTCGCTGCTCCGCGACCGGCTGCTGCTCGATCCGCAGCCTGCGCCGAAAACGGCTCAGGTCCTCTGGGAGCTCGGCGACCGCACCGAGCGGGCCGCCGCCTAGGTTTGCTCGGCGGCGGGCTCCGGGCCGCCAGATGAGTCGTGAGCTGCGAATCAGGCCGCTCATGGGACTGCCCGAGCTGCAGGAGGGGGACGCCCTCGGTCTCCTGATCGCCGAGGCCGGAGCGCCGGCAGGCGATGAGATCGTGGTCATTTCCCAGAAGGCCGTCTCGAAGGTCGAAGGGCGCGTGCGGAGGCTCGCCGAGGTGGAGCCCGGTGGGCGTGCCCGTGACCTGGCCGACCGGCTCGACAAGGACCCAGCAGTGGTCGAGCTCGTTTTCTCCGAGAGCACGAGGGTGGTGCGGGCCGATCGGGGAGTCCTGATCACCGAGACGATTGGTGGCTGGATCGCCGCCAACGCGGGGATCGACTCCTCCAACCTCGAGGAGGGCCTTGTCTCCCTCCTCCCCACCGACAGCGACGAGTCAGCTCGCCGGATCCGCGACGAGATCCGGCAGTCCACGGGCGCCTCGCCGGCGGTGGTGATCGCCGACAGCTTCGGCCGCCCCTGGCGGATGGGCCAGGCCGACGTCGCGATCGGCTGCGCGGGCCTGGCCCCGATCTCCGACTGGCGCGGGAGGCTGGACGCGCACGGGCGCGAGCTCTCCGCGACTGTGATCGCCGTCGCCGACGAGCTCGCCTCCGCCGCCGACCTCACTCGCGACAAGGACTCAGGCGTGCCCGGCGCGATCGTTGCGGGGCGCGGTGATCTGGTGACCGCCGAGGACGGTCCGGGCGCGGGACCGCTACAGCGGCCCGCGGATCAGGACCTGTTCCGGTAGGCGGCCACGAGCGGCCGCCAGCTACGCGGGCGTCACCTTCTTGGACTTGAGCTCGTCCATCGAGGGCGGCTTGGTGCCCTCGTAGGAGAACTCGGGCGGCTCGTAGACCTTGCCGGGGCTTCCGCCCATGGCGAGGATTCTCGCCGGCTCGTCTCCGGTGATCAGCTTGCGCCGTTCGGTCGCCCCAACCCGGGCGAAGACGCCCGGCTCCAGTACGTGCTCCTCGCCTCCGACCTGAAGGGTCGCGCGGCCCGAGATGACCGTGTAGACCTCCTCCTGGTCGTCATGGGTCTGGTCGTGCTCGGGGTAGTGGGAGAAGTCCGGCGGCAGGTCGATCACGGCGAGGCCGAACGAGCTCACGCCCAGGCCGGCCCTCGCTCGCCGGAATCCCCCGCCGAAGATCGCCTCGAAATCCTCGACGCGCTTGACGGTCACATCTGGCATATCCCTCTTTCCTCTCCCCTCATCAAACGGGTTGCGCCTGCGGCGCACCCTCGCATGATCATGATGGAGAGGCTACCCGCCGATCGCAAGCACGGCGGAGCCATGGACCCTACCGTGACGCATGTCATCCAACGCACGGTTGGCGTCCGCGAGCGGATAGACCTGGATGCGTGTCTCGACGGGCACGCTCGCCGCCAGCGGGATGAACTCCTCCCCGTCCCGGCGGGTCAGGTTGGCCACCGAGCGGAGCGTGCGCTCGTGCCAGAGGAGCTCGTACGGGAAGGCCGGGATGTCGCTCATGTGAATTCCCGCGGAGACCACCGTCCCTCCCGGCGCCATGGCGCGGAGCGCCTCAACCATCAGGTCTCCAACCGGAGCGAAGACGATCGCGGCGTCCAGGTCCGACGCGCCGGAATCCCCCACGGCGCCGGCCCATTCGGCCCCCAGCGAGCGGGCCAGCTCCTGCGTCTCAGTGTCGCCCTCCCGGGTGAGGGCGAAGACGCGCCAGCCTTGAGCGACGGCGACCTGGCAGACGATGTGGGCCGAGGACCCGAACCCGTACAGCCCGAGCCGCTCTCCCTCCCCGGCCAGCCGCAGCGACCGGTAGCCGATCAAGCCCGCGCAGAGCAGCGGCGCTGCGTGGTCATCTGGATAGTCCCCGGGAATTGGGAAACAGAAGCGCTCGTCGGCGACAGCGCGCTCCGCGTAGCCGCCGTCGATGTCGTACCCGGTGAACTTCGCGTGCTCGCAGAGGTTCTCCCTGCCCGAGCGGCAGTAGCGGCAGGTTCCATCCGTCCAGCCGAGCCAGGGCACACCGACCCGATCCCCCGCGGAGAACCGATCGGCGCCGTCGCCGGCCTCCACCACTCTGCCCACGATCTGGTGACCCATGATCAGCGGGAGCTTGGGCTCGCTGAGCTCGCCGTCGAAGATGTGAAGGTCGGTGCGGCAAATCCCGCACGTCGACACCTCGATCAGGACTTGGCCGCCGGCTGGCATCGGTGCGGGCACCTCGCGTTCCACGAGCGGGTCGCCCTGCTGCTCCAGCACCATCGCGCGCATGAGCGGATTGTGCCGAATAGGACCACCGCGGCCGGGGTTTCCGGGCGCGGTCACCGCGCCGCCACGGGGGCTGCCGCGGGCGCCCGCCGGCCATCGGTCGAGACGACGCGCCGCTAGTAAGTCTCGACGATGTCGTAGAGCGTCGTCCGCTGGGCCGGAGTCCGACCGGCCCGGCGGGCGGCCTCGATCAGCTGCTCGGGCTCCAGCCTGACGCCGTGCTTCGAGCCGGCCATCCGGGAGATGTTCTCCTCCATCAGCGTTCCGCCCAGGTCGTTGACGCCCCAGCGCAGGCTCTCGGTCGCCGCGTCCAGACCCATCTTCACCCAGCTCGCCTGGAGGTTGTGAATCGTCCGGCCGAGCGCCAGGCGGAAGGCGGCGGTGTGCTTGAGGTTGTCCGCCCGTGAGATCTCCTCCACGCCGTGCGTCCGGCCGAGCAGCGTGTTGTACGGGATGAAGCTGAGCGGGACGAACTCGGTGATCCCACCCGTCCGCTCCTGCAGCCGCCGCACGACCCGCATGTGGCGCGCCAGCTCTCGCGGCTCCTCGATGTGACCGAACATCACTGTCGAGGTGGAGCGCAGCCCGGCGCGGTGCGAGGCCTCGATGATCTCGATCCAGCGAGCGACTGGCAGCTTGTTCGGTGAGATCCGCTGGCGCACACCGTCGTCGAGCACCTCGGCTGCCGTTCCGGGGGTCGACCCGAGTCCGCAGTCGATCAGGTACCCGAACACCGAGTCCGGGGAGCGGCCGGAGCGCTCGCACATGTAGTGGATCTCCATTGGCGAGTAGGCGTGCAGGTGGATGTCGGGCGCGCACTGCTTGGCGAAGCTGAGCCAGCGCCCGTAGTCCTCGAGCGTGTAGTCGGGATGGATCCCTCCCTGCATGCAGATCTCAGTCGCGCCGAAGTCGATCGCCTCCTGCACCCGCGCCGCGAAGTCCTCCTCCGGGACGTGGTAGGCGTCCGGCGAGCGCTTGCCCTGCCCGAAGCCGCAGAAGGCGCAGCCGACGATGCAGACGTTGGTGAAGTTGATGTTCCGGTTGACGACGAAGGTCGCCGTCTCCCCCGCCAGCTCGGCCCGCAGCTCGTCCGCGGCAGCCCGCATCTCCTCGATCACCTCCGGGCGCGTTTCCGAGAAGAGCGCAGTGAGCTCCTCTTCCGTGAGCGCCTCGCCGCGGCGCCCCTTCTCGATTGCGCGGGGCGCGACCTCCGGGGAGGGCAGCTTCTCCTGGCGCCGCCCCGAGCCGCGGCGCGGGATGAAGCTCCAGTACTTGAGCTTCACGACGTCGAGGACCCCCTGCTCCATCCACTCCGGATCGAGGTACTGCGGGTAGGCGCAGAGCCGTTCGGTCAGGGCATAGCCGCGCGGCGCCAGCTCCTTGCGCACCTGATGCGGGCTGGGGAACGGCTCCTCCGGGCTGATGTGATCGCCGTTGCTGGAGAGGCCGCCGAGATCGGTTGCGCCTGCCTCGACGAGCTCCGGCCACCAATCGGCCAGGTTGGGCGGCACCTGTACGCCGACGTCGGGCATCAGCCGCTTCGACGCAGCGATCAGCGCATGCATGTCCTCAACGGAGACGGGCGTCGCCCAATCGGGCAGCGGCAGCTCGGATCCGATGGTGCTGCCTCCGGTCCAGCGTTCCCTGGACGCCTCGTCCGCGATCTCCGCCACCTCCTGGCCGTAGTAGCGCGGATGGGGAACGAAGTTCTGGAGGATCACCTCCTGGATGTGCCCGTACTCCGCGTGCACCCCGGCGATCGCCTCGAGGGCGGCGATCCGCTCATCCGGGCCCTCGCCGATACCCACCAGGATCCCGGTGGTGAACGGGATCCGCAGCTCGCCGGCGAGGCGGATGGTCTCGAGCCTCCTGGCAGGATGCTTGGTCGGGGACCCCTGGTGGACCACCAGGTCCGGATTCGTCGACTCGAGCATCAGGCCCTGGGAGGCCGTCACCTCGCGGACGCGGGCGAAATCCTCACGGCCCAGGACGCCCAGGTTGGTGTGCGGCAGCAGTCCCCGCTCGAGCCCCCGCTGGCAAGCCCAGACCACGTATGAGGTGAAGTCCTCGTGCCCCCACTCGCGCAGCCGCCGCGCGAGCTCGGGGTTCACCTCCGGGCGCTCACCGGTGAGGACGAGGAGCTCCTTGGCGTTTCGCCGCACCGCCTCGTCGAGGCGGCGCTCGACCTCATCCGGCTCGTGAATATGGGCCTGATGCGTGGCGAAGGCGCAGTACTTGCAGTAGCACTGACACGTCCTCGACAGCGAGAGCGTGTAGTTGCGCGAGAAGGTGACCCTGCGCATTGCAGGGGACGCTAGCGAAGTGCGCCTATGTGCCTGCGATGCCTACGAGCCCGCAATGCCGCCGGGCGGCGATGACGGCGGCGGGCCGCCGGAGCCGCTCGACTGCCGCAGCGGCGGCGCCTCGCCGGCCGGCGGGGCCGGGCCACGCGGTGCGACGGTGTCGGCCATCTCCTGCACCGGTCCGCTGCTCGGCTCGATGATGAACCTGTAGACCGCCGCCGCCAGCAGAGCGCCGACGAGCGGGCCAAAGATGTAGGCCCAGGCGTCGGTGAAGTGGTTGCCGACCAGCGCCGGCCCGAACCAGCGCGCGATGTTGAAGGAGCCGCCGGTGAGCGGTCCGAAGACCATCACACCCAGACCCAGCGCGCCGCCGATCGCCAGCGCAGCCCAGCGCCGGATCTCGGGGTTGAGCGCGACCGCGAGCACCGTCAGCACGAGCACGAAGGTGCCGATGCCCTCGATCAGGGCTCCCTGGAAGGCGCCGCCGAGGAGGGGGCTGATCTTTGGCGTCCCGTAGTCCGAGGCGCGCCCCTCATCGACGAGGAAGGCCTTGGCGAGCAAAGCTCCGAGCACCGCCGCCCGAGAGCTGGGCGAGCAGGTAGACGAGGCTCGTCGATCGGGTCGATGCGCCGGATGACGATGAACGCCGTGGTCGACCAGCGGGTTGAAATGCCCGCCGCTCGCCACGCCGACGCTGATGATCAGCGCGAAGAGCACGAGGAAATGCGTCAGGCCGACGACAGCGAAGTCGGATCCGAACTGTGCGTTCTGACCAGTGGAGACATAGAGGACGACCACGCTGGTGATGAAGAAGACCAGGAGCAGCGTCCCGATGAGCTCAGCGATGTACGCCGCTAGACCTCGATCTTGCACTTTGAAGTGACCTCCTCGTAGGTGCGAGGGTGCTCCGCAGGCGAAGCCGAGGAGCAACCCGTCTTATGGCGAAGCCGGCCCACGGCCGACGGCGGCGCGCAGTGTAACCGGAATCCCGGCGGGGCCCGACGCCACCGGGCAAAGCTTTACCGAGTCCTTAGGGATAGGCTCGGCCGCAGATGAAATGGGTCGCCGCGCTGCTGGCGGCCGCCCTCCTCGTCACGCTGACTGGCTGCGGAGGGGGCGGCGCTGAACCGGGCGCGCCGAGGGGCGCGACCCTGGTCCTCGACTTCCAGCCGAACGCGGTCCACTCCGGCATCTATGCCGCGCAGGCGAACGGCGACTTCAAGGACGAGGGCATCGACCTTCAGATCCAGGAGCCCTCGAGCACGGCCGACAGCGCCAAGCTGCTCGAGGCCGGCCGCGCCGACTTCGCGGTGATGGACATCAACGACTTCGGAATCGCGCGTGAGCGCGGCCTGGACCTGGACGCCTTCGCCGCAATCGTCCAGCGGCCCCTCGCCTCGGTGATCGCTCGGGATCCCAATGAAATCCGAACCCCGGCGGATCTCGCCGGAAAGACGATCGGCGTGACGGGCGTGCCCTCCGATGATGCCGTCCTCGACACGGTGCTGCGCTCCGGAGGCGTCGATCCCTCCTCGGTCCATCGGGTGACGATCGGCTTCAACGCCGTCGCCGACCTGGCGGCCGGCAAGGTCGACGCGGCGACCGGCTTCTGGAACGCGGAGGGTGTCGAGCTGCAACAGCGCGGCATCCCGATCCGCGAGTTCCGGGTGGACGAGTTCGGAGCGCCGCGCTATCCGGAGCTGGTGGTGGCCACCGCGCGGCCATCATGTGATCGAGCCAAGGGCTTCGCCAGCGGTCTGGCTGCTGGCTATCGCTCACTCGGCGCGAATCCTGAGGCCGCGCTCGGCGATCTGCTCAACCAGGTCAGCAGCCTCGATCGCGGCTCTCAGCAGGTACAGCTCCACACGCTTGTAGCGACCGATGCCTTCTCACTCCCGGGACGCCCTCAGGCCTACAGCCCCCAGTTACCGGTGCCCCGTGCGCAGAACTGGCTGACGTGGGCTATCGCCCACGGGGTGATCACGGCATCGTCCCGGCACCGGGTGGCAAACGGGTTCGTCGGCTGCGTCTAGCCCAACGCCCGGTCCACCAGCTCCGGCAGCTCCCTGACCATCCGGCTCCGTGGAACCGCCATCGCCAGCCCAGCCGCGTCGGCGCGCGCCTTGGTGTCGACATCGGTGTGCTGGTAGAAGCCGATCACCGGGACACCGAGATCACCGACCTGCTCGGGCGACACCGCATCGAGGTCGGCGACCACCAGGTCGATGCCGTCGAGCTCGTCCGGCACCGAGGAGTCCTGTTCGACCTCGTGACCGCCTGCCTCGAGGGAGGTACGCACCCGGCTGGCGAGCATCAGGTCTTGCACGAGCGCGGCTATGCGGGCCATCGGCGTCCGGTGTCGAAGGTGAATCGAATCATGCGTCCAAGTGGGCAATTTGACCAAAAACCGGGGATGTCGGCATGGACGAGCGTTCCGATACATGCCCCCGTGGGGCTCATCGCGCATCCCCGCAGTTCCCATCGTCGGGTGGTGCCCTGGGCAGCCAGCGGCTTTTCGCTGCTCTGGGGCGGCGTATTCGGGCTTGCGGTGGCCCGTCACGACCTGACACTCGGGATCTTCAGCGGGCTCGGCATGGTGCTGACTCTGGCGCTGACCGTGCTCATATACCGTCAGCAGTCACGGCTCCGCGACCTCGCCGAGACAGACACGCTCACTGAGCTCACGAACCACCGCGGGTTCCAGCAGATCCTTCGCAGCGAGCTGCAGAAGGCGCAGGTTGAGCGAGAGCCGGTCGCCCTCGTCGCCCTCGATCTCGACGACTTCAAGACGATCAACGAGCGTCACGGGCACCCCTTCGGCGACGGGGTGCTCCAGGGCGTGGGTGCCCACCTTCGCGACTCGGTCCGCAGCGGCGACACCGCGGCGCGGACAGGGGGCGAGGAATTCGCCCTGATCCTGCCCGGTACCGATGCGGACACCGCACACGAGATCGCCGAGCGGGTGCGCACCGAGATCGCCCGCCTCTCCCCCGCCGGCTCCGAGCTCACCTGCTCGGCAGGGGTCGCCGTCTATCCGGTCGACGCCGACAACGCCCCAGCGCTCCTCCAGTTGGCAGAAGGCGCGCTCTACTGGGCCAAGCGCTCCGGGAAGTCGAGAACGCGCCGGTTTGACCCTGACCACGTTCGGCTCTCGGGCGACGCACCCCAGCGCTCCGAGATCGAGCGCATCCTCGAGCACGGGGCCATCGAGCCGCTCTTCCAGCCCGTGGCCTCCCTCACCACGGGGCGCCTGATCGGCTATGAAGGCCTCGCTCGCTTCCCAGACGCCCCGGATCGGCCCCCCTCGACCTGGTTTGCTCAGGCGAACGCCTGCGGGCTCGGGCCCGAGCTGGAGGCGGCCGCGATTCGCGCCGCGCTGTCACGCGACGGCCGCCCGCCCGGAACCCACATCGCGGTCAACGTCAGTCCCTCGGCGCTCTCCACCGACGCCGTGCTCGGCGTCCTCCCGGATGACCTCTCCGACGTGATCATCGAGTTGACCGAGCACGAGGTCTACGTGGGCGACAGCCTGCTTGCGGACTCCCTCGCCAGCCTGCGGGAACGTGGTGCACGGATCGCAATCGACGATGCCGGCGCCGGATACGCCGGCCTGAAACAGGTCATGTGGGTGCGCCCGGACATCGTCAAACTCGACCTTGACCTGACCCGCGCGATTCACTCCGACCCCGTCCGCATGGCTCTGGTGGAGTCGCTCGTCCGCTTTGCGCGCCGCGTGGGCGCCACCGTCTGCGCCGAGGGGATCGAGAACCACGACGACATCGAGGTCCTGGCCAACCTCGACGTCCCCTGGGGACAGGGCTATGCGATCGGACGACCCGCACCGCCATGGAGCCCCGTTGCGCCGCCTGCGGCGGCCACCTGCAGGGAGGCGCTCGCCAAGGCCCTCGTCTCGACCCCGGGCGGCGAGACCCCGGCGATCGCGGCGGGCGACCGCCGCCTGGAGCACCTCAGCGCCCGGCTCGCGAACGCCCGCTCGAAGATGGATCTCTACGCCGCCCTCGACCTGATCGCCGGGGAGCTGCACGCCGACAAGATCACGCTCTCCCAATGGCGCCCGGAGCTCGGAATGATCGAGACCCTCGCCGAAAGCGGCGAGCAGGCCGAGGAGGAATCGTTCCCGGTCGACGAATACCCGGCGACGGCTCGCGTGCTCGAGGGCCAGGAGGCGGTCCAGGTCATGGTCGGCGACCCGCTCGCCGATCGCGCGGAGATCGAGCTGATGTTCTCGCTCGGCTTCCGTTCGCTGCTGATGGTGCCCGTCATCCACCGCGGCGAATGTCTCGGCATCGTCGAGGCGATGAGCCACGAGGAGCGGCCCTGGACCCGCACCGAGATCAACCGGGCCAGGATCGTCGCAAACCAGCTGGCGTCGGTGATCCAGTCGTTCTTCCGGGTGCCCGACCCGGAGCGCCTCGTCTAGAGGCTGCGCCTGCGCCTGAAGTCGCGGCGCACGCTCTCCGGGCGCCCCCACATCTGCACGACCTCGGCGCGGCCCTCCTGGGCGTCGCGCACACGGAGCTCACCGCCGATCCCCTCGCGATCGAGCTTGGTGAGAATGCCGCGCACGGTCTCGGGCGCGGCCGCGTGACCGAATCGGTGCGCGACGTTGATTCGCCAGTGCCAGTCCGCCCGAGAGTACGGCTGGGCGTTCACCTGCGAGAGCATCACGGCGGCGTCCACGTAGCGCGACTCGTCCGCGATCCGGAGATCGAACTCCAGATCCGTCCAGTCGTCGGGCAGGGTCTCGACAACAGCCTCGAACTCCTCTGCGAGCGCCACGGACGAAGCCTAACTGCGGCTAGCCGATGAAGACCTGCTCGAGCAGGAAGACGTTGAGGGCGATGATCAGACCGGAGAGGGCTCCGGCGATCGCCGTCAGCCAGGTCGGACTCGCCAGCGTGCCCATCAGATCCCGGCGGCGGGTCAGGAGGACCAGCGGGACGAGCGCGAACGGGATGCCGAAGGAGAGGACCACCTGGCTGCCGACCAGCGCGTCGGTCGGGTCGAGTCCCACGGCCAGGACGATCAGGGCCGGGGCCAAGGTGATCGCGCGGCGCAGGAAGATCGGGATCCTCCGCCTGATGAACCCCTGCATCACCACCTGTCCGGCCATGGTGCCCACCGACGAGGAGGCGTAGCCGGAGGCGAGCAGCGCGATGCCGAAGATAGTCGCGGCGCTCGGGGATACGAGCTGCTTGAGGCCTTCGAAGGCGCCGTCGATGCTGTCGATCCCCACCATGCCGCTGTTGTGGAAGAGGGCGGCGGCCATGATCATCATCGAGAGGTTCACCCCGCCGGCGATCGCCATGGCGATGACCACGTCGATGCGCTCGAAGCGCAGGATCTGGCGCTTCTCGCGGTCGTCGCGCCCCACGATCCGCCGCTGCGTGAGTGCGGAGTGCAGATAGATGACATGCGGCATGACCGTCGCGCCGATGATCCCGGTGGCGAGCAGGACGCTCTCGGTCCCGTCGAAACCGGGCACGAACAGGTGCTTGGCGATCTGACCACCGTCGGGGTGCGCCTCGATGACCTCGAAGGCGAAGGCGAGCACGACGACGCCGACGAGCACGACGATCCCCGCCTCGAGGCGGCGAAAGCCCTTCTGCTGGAGACCGAGGATCGCGAACGCGCCCGCCCCAGCGAGCAACCCGGCCGGGAACAGCGGGATGCCGAAGAGCAGGTTGAGCCCCAGCGCGGCCCCCACGACCTCGGCCACGTCGCAGGCCGCGGCGACGATCTCCGCCTGGATCCAGAGCCCGATCGAGGTTCGCCGGGAGAAGGCCTCCCGGCAGGCCTCGGCGAGGTTCCTGCCCGTGGCGATTCCCAGCTTCGCCGACTGAGTCTGGACGACCATCGCGATCAAGTTGGCTCCGAGGACGACCCAGAGCAGCAGGTAGCCGAACTTCGCGCCTCCGGCGATGTTGGTGGCGAAGTTGCCCGGATCGATGTAGGCGACGGCCGCGATGAACGCCGGGCCCAGGAAGGGCCAGATGCGAGTCAGGCCCTTGGTGTGTCCGTCGAGTGACCGGCGGGCCGCACGTGCGACCGCGGCCTCGCCCGGGAGGACGTTCTCGACTCCGCCAAGCCCGTTGCCACTCGTCGGCGGCGGCGAGAACTCGCCGGGGACGGGCTCTGAGAGGTCCACCCCGCCTGCCTCACCCAATTCGCCGAGCTCCCGCTCGCTCATTCCCCGCCTGCCCGCTGACGGCGCACCCGCATGCTGCGGGCCAGCTCGGGGCCCAGCGGGTGCGTGCGGCCGCCGGCCTCGATCACCACCGGACCGCCGAAGGGCTCACAGCTCCGGACCTCCAGGCTCGCCCCTGGCTGGATCGCGTGCTCACTGAGATAGCGGAGCATCGCCGCATCGCTGTCGGAGACGCGAGTGAAGATCGCGCGCTCACCCGGGTCCAGCTCGGTCAGCGAGACCGAGTCGTCGTCGCTGATCGCCAGGTCGCGATCGGGGATCGGGTCGCCGTGAGGATCGAGCGCCGGCTCGCCGAGCTTGGCAGCGATCAGCTCCTCCAGGTCCTCCGAGATGTGGTGCTCGAGGACCTCGGCCTCGGCGTGCACCCGGTCCCAGGGCATCCCCAGGACCTCCGCCAGGAAGAGCTCGAGCAGCCGGTGATGTCGGATCACCTCGAGGGCGATCCGCTCTCCCTCCGGCGTCAGGCGTGCCCCGTGGTAGGGCTCGTATTCCACCACGCCCTCGTCCGCGAGGCGCTTGAGCATCCCCGAGGCCGACGCCGACGTCACGCCCAGCCGCTCCGCAACCGCCGTCGTCCCGACCGCCCGCCCATCGCGGCCCTGCAGCTCATAGAGCGCCTTCGCGTAATTCTCGGCGCCCTCGTTGGTGCGGCGCTTTGGGTGAGCGTTGTGGGCCTGGGTGGTCATCGCGCGCATTGAAGCAAAAGCTAACTCATAAGTTAGGCTCAGCTAACTTATCGGGATCGTCGGACAGCGGAAGGCGATCGAGGCCGCGACCTACAATCGCTTCGGATGGCCGAGGCCGCGACCACGATCGAGCTCGACGGGCAGTACAGGGCGCTGCGCGAGGAGGCCGGCTTCCTGACCAGGGACCGAGTGGCACTGCTCGTCAGCGGCCCCGACGCCATCGACTACCTGCAGAGCCAGCTGACCAATGATTTCGAGGCCCTCGAACCAGACCAGGGGTGCTACGCGGCGCTCCTCGATCGCAAGGGCCATCTGGTGGCCGACATGCGAGCACTACACCTGAGCCATATGCGCGCGGGGTCGATTTGGCTCGACACCGAGTCGGTCGCCGCGGGGCCGCTGCGCAAGCACCTCGAGACCTACAAGATCGGGCGCGAGGTCGAGGTCGCCGACGCCGGCGGTGATTGGTCGCTCACTTCGCTGATCGGCCCCGCCTCCGCTGAGGTGGCGGGCGTCCCCCCGCTCTCCCCCGAGCACGCCCAGCACGATGGGATCGAGTTCCTCGCCGTCGCCACCGACCAGGGCCTCGATTTGATCACGCGGCCCGATGCCGTGGACGCGCTCCACGACCGGCTGCTCGCTGCGGGTGCTGCGCCGGTCAGCGAGGAGGCCGCGGAGATCGTCCGGGTCGAGGCCGGGCGCCCGCGCTTCGGCCTCGACATGGGGCCCGAGTCGATGCCCGCCGAGGCCGGCATCGTCGAGCGGGCGGTCGACTTCGAAAAGGGCTGCTACATCGGCCAGGAGCCCGTCGCCCGCCTGCACTACCGCGGCAAGCCGAACCGGAGGCTGCGCGGCCTGCGACTCGGCGCCCCGGCGGCGCATGGCGACCCCCTCTTCCTCGGCGAGCGCGAGGTGGGCACCATCGGGACCGCCAGTCTCTCCCCGGCGCTCGGGCCGATTGCGCTCGCGATCGTCAGGCGTGAGGCTGCCGACGGCGAACAGGTCGCGGTGGGCGAGGCCGGCGCGGCCGCCGAGATCGTTGATCTGCCCTTCTCCACCTGACGAGTGCAGCGGCTTGTCCCTCCGTTCGGCTAGATTCTCGGCGAATGCCGCGGAGGAGGGGCAGAGCGTTGCTCGTCGCAGCCGCCCTGTTGGGAGTCCTGGTGGTGGCCGGATGCGGCAGCAAGGACTTCAAGAACGATCCCCGTCCTCCGATCCAGGACGAGGTGAGCGTCAAGATCGCCCCCGACGGCGTCGCCGTCTCGCCCAGGGATTTCGGCGCGGGATTGGTCAACTTCACGGTGGCGAACCTGACCAATGAGACCGGCAGGCTTGCGATTCACGGACCGGTCGAGGCCACCACTCCGGACATCGCGGCCGGCGACACCGGCACGGTCAAGGTCGACATGAAGTCGGGCAGCTATGAGGCCAGCGTCGACGGATTCAGGGTCGCGCCCTTCGCCTTCACCGTCGGGCCGGAGCGCCCCTCCGGCCAGAACCAATTGCTGCTTCCCTAGCCGGCGGGAGGCCGATCGACCGCGACGAGGCGGCCGATGACGGAATCGAGCATCACCTGGAGGCGGACGAAACCCGTGGGACGCTCCGCCGCCAGGATCTCCGCGACGACATTGGAATCAATTCGATGTAGGCCGGGTTCGCCGCTTCCCTGCGGCGGCCCCCTGTTCTCGGACGCTTCCATTTCGGCTCTACGAGGTACTTCGCCCCCCAAGCCCGGTGACCTGAGTCCGGACTCTTCGGGTGGACACGTTTTCCGCTCCGGACCCGCGATGGCTAGGCCTCCGGCTCCGCCACGTCGATCAGCGACTCGACGCGCTCGAGTCGAGCGCGGACTGCCTCCACCATCTCGTCGAGCGTGGCTCGCGCCTTGTCGGAGCTGGTCTTGATGCCGGTCAGTGTGGCGCGGATCGCCTGCGCCTGCTTGAGGCAGCTGACCGCCTCCTCCGCGGCGTCGCGCACCGCAGGGGCATCGACGGTCAGGTCACGCTCCCTTGCCATCGCAAGGCGGGCCGCCGCGAGTCGGTAGGCGACCTCGAGGGCGAGCCCGTCGGGTTCGTCGCGATCGACGGCCACGATCAGCTTGTTGCCCTCGTACTCGACGAGCGTCTCCCTTCCGGCGGGCACGCGATCCTCGCCGGCTACGACCAGGACCGCGAACGATGCGGCCCGCGCATCCATCGCCTCGTTCAGCTCGCGCCACGCGTCGTTCTTGGAGAGCCGCTTGTCCTTCGCCTCGAAGACGATTCGGCCGGAGGCCGGGCCGTTGGCCGCCCCAAGCTCGATCAGGGTGTCGCCCTTCTTGCCGCCGCCCTCAGCGCCCTCCCGGCCGGTGTGCGACGAGGCATCGCCACGCGTCGAGGCGATTCCCTCGAGCGCTCGGTCGACGCGTTCCTCGAAGCTTCGGCCCTTGCGGGTGCCGGCCTCCTCGGCCTCGTCGAGAGCCTCACGCCCCTGGTCGAGCCCGGCGAGCTCCGATGCCCGGTTGAGCAGCTCATCGAGCTTCTCCTCGAGCTTCTGATCGCGACTGTCCTGGTCCTCCCTGCGCTCCTTGGTCCAGTTCCGGAGGTTGGCCAGGATCGGGGCGAGCGGGTTGCGCGCGTCCTCGGCCGAGAGGCGGTCGAGGAACTCCTCGTCCCGCGCCTCCAGCATGCGCTTGATCTGGGCCTGCACGGCGCCCTCCCGGTCCTCGCCGAAGGTGGATGCGATTCGCTCGGAGAGCTCATCGCTGTGCGCCTCCAGGGCCTGTCCGAGGGCGCCAGGACTCTCCTCGCCGCCGAGTGCGCGGCGAAGCCCGTCCTCGATCTGCTCGACAGCCTCGCGATTGCGCTCCTCGATGGTCTCGTTGGCAGCCCGGGTCAGCCGCTCGAACTCGCGCCGGACATAGTCCACCTCGATCGCCGTGTCCTCCCGGTCCAGCACCCGGGTTCCGATCTCGATCGCCCTGCGCACCGAGCGGGCCGGTTCCTCGCCGGTCTCCGCCCGTTCCCGGACCACGCGGGCGGTCTCCTGGTCCGCGATCGTGAGGTTCTCGATCACGATCCGGTCTTCGACGAGGCGGACGGAGCCGGAGCCTTCGGGCTCGAGGGGAAGTTGTGGCTTTCCGGACGCTTCCATGAGAGCTTTGAACGTAGTCGCGGCCCCGGACGGGAACCTGACACGCGAGCGTCCGGGTCAGCGGAACCCGTTGCATCGAGTTGAATACGATCCAGGCGTCCACGACCACGAACGCGGGAGTCACCTTGGCCGTAGAGATCGCCGACGTTTCCAAGCTCGATGTACAGCCGGGCGAGCTGCCCGAGAAGATGGCCGCCTGGGTGATTCGCCCGGAGCGCGAGGGTGAGCCCAAGGACGCCTTCCAGGTGGAGGAGATCGAGGTTCCCGAGCCCGGAGCCTTCGAGGTCATCGTTCGCGTGATGGCCGCGGGAGTCAACTTCAACAACGTCTGGGCGGCCCTCGGCAAGCCCGTCTCCGTCTTCGGCTACGGCGACCACGAGGAGTACGGCCACCACATCGGCGGCTCCGACGCCTCGGGGGTCGTCTGGAAGGTCGGCGAGGGCGTCACCAAATGGAAGCCGGGCGACGAGGTCGTGATCCACTGCAACCAGGCCTCCTATGAGGACGTCGAGGTGCACGGCCTCGACCCGCTCGCCGCGCCCAGCCAGCAGATCTGGGGCTACGAGACGACCTGGGGCTCCTTCGCCCAGTTCACCAAGGTCCAAGCACAGCAGCTCCTGCCCAAGCCCAAGAATCTCTCCTGGGCGGAGTCGTCGGCCTACGGCCTCACCTACTTCACCGCGTACCGGATGCTGATCGACCAGTGCAAGCTCCAGGCCGGTCACAACGTGCTGATCTGGGGCGCGGCCGGCGGGCTCGGCGTCTTCGCGACCCAGCTCTGCAAGGCCGCCGGCGCCAACGCCGTCGGCGTCGTCTCGTCCGACGAGAAGGGCGAGCTGGTCAAGCGCCTGGGCGCGGTCGACTGCATCAACCGCAGTGAGTTCTCGGGGATGATGCGCAAGGGCGGCGAGTCGCCCGAGGAGGAGAAGGCGCGCTTCAAGGAGTCCCGTGGCTTCGCCAAGCGCGTCAAGGAGATCCTCGGCGACTCACCCGACATCGTCTTCGAGCATGTCGGCCAGGCGACCTTCCCCACCTCGGTCTTCGTCGTGAAGCCCTTCGGCAAGGTGGTGATCTGCGGTGCGACCTCCGGCTACACGCTGGACTTCGACGTGCGCTACCTGTGGATGCGCCAGAAGCAGATCATCGGCTCCCACTTCGCCAACGCCTATGAGTGCATGCGAGCGAATCAGCTGATGGCCGAGGGCAAGATCCAGCCGGTTCTCTGGCGGGTGATGGGCTTTGACGGCGTGGCCGAGGCGCACCAGCTGCTCCACGAGAACAAGCACCTCGGCAAGATTTCGATCCTCGTCGGCGCCACCAGCGACGAGGAGGGCAAGACCGAGGAGGGCCCGGGCGCGATCCGGGCCGAGGTGGGCGCGTGAGCGGGCTCGCTCTGGCCCTGGAGGTGCGCGCCTGATGGCCGATGGCTCGTCCAACGGCGTACTGGAGATCGTCTACATCGACTGGCACATCAACCCCTTCCGGGCGGACCGCTGGTACGAGATCTGGGAGCCGGGGGCGGCCCGCGCGATGGCGTTTGGTGCCAAAGGCTGGTCGCTGACACGCAACATCGAGGACCCCCTGCACTTCCGACAGGCGTCGATCTGGGAGGGCCACGACGACTGGGAGCGATACTGGTACTCGGACGAGGTCGCCGCGCTGCGCGAACAGGCCGTCAACTACTACAACAAGCCCCTCCTCCCGGTCTGGCATGCGCTGATCGCGGGGGAGTAGCCCCTCCAGCCACCCCATCGGGGATAGAGTCGGCCTCGTGAAGGGCGTTGCGTGCGGCATCAGTCGAGCAGCGATCGTCGCGGGAATTGCGGCGGCAACGGCGCTAGCCGCCGCCCTCGTCGTTGTGCCGTCGCGACCGCAGCTCGCCCAGGCCGCCTCGTGCAGCACCGAATCCGCCACTTTCGCCGCCGGAGCCCTGGACGTCCGGGGTCAGGGAGCCTGCGCTGACGAGTCCGAATCGTTCCGGCCGTTCTGCGACACAGGCTCGGTCAAGATCGAGTACGGCTTCACCGACGGCACCCTGGGTGGAACCTACGCGCCGGGCGTGGATTGCGGATCGGTCCAGACCATGATCGTCGAGGGCTTGGGAGGCGACGACAAGGTCGACCTCTCCGGCGCCACCCCGGCCGGAGGATTCCACGGGCTGGGTACCCCCTTGGTCTTCGGAGGGGACGGGAATGACCTCATCACGTCCCGTAACAACAGCGCAGATCAGGTGGACTGCGGCCCCGGGCTCGATGCGGTCCAGGCCGACCGGCCCAGCCTGGACATGGTTGTCAACTGCGAGGTCACCGATATCGCGCCCGAGCCCGCCCCCCCAGCCACCAAGCGCAAGTGCAAGAAAAAGCACAAGCACCACAGGGCGGCGGCACCCAAGAAGTGCAAGCGGCGAGCAGTCGGCATCCGCCGCTGACGGCCAGAGCTCAGCTACTTAGCCGCGCCGGCCGTGTTCTCGATAAGCCTGATGGCGTCATCACGTCGCTCAATCGCACGTTTCGCCCTGCCCGCCGTGCTCGCGGTGGCGCTGTTCGCCGGCCAAGCCGGCATCGCGCAGGCCAAGGTGGGTTCCTCGGTCAGTGGATCGCTGCTGACGGTCACCGGAGGCAGGGGACCGGACCGGATCGCAGTCACCTGCACCGCCGGCCTGGTCACGGTGAACCGCAAGGACCCGCGGACCGGTGCCATCGAGTGCTCCAAGGTCTCCGAGGTCGACGTGATGAGCGGGGCGGGGAACGACCGCGTCGATCTCTCCGGCGTCGGTCCCAGCAGCGGCTTCGGCCAGCGGGACCTGCCCGGCGGGTTCGGTCACGGGACGGGTGCGGCCGCCGACCTCGGCGACGGGAACGACCGCTACATCGGCGGAGCGTCGGCCTTCAACCTGGTCCTGGCGGGAGCCGGCAACGATCATCTGACCGGAGGGCGCCTTCGCGACAGCCTCCAGGGCGGCAGCGGGGACGACATCGCAACAGCGGGGGCGGGCCGCGACATCCTGCTCGGCAACTCGGGCAACGACAAGCTCGACGGAGGTGCCGACGATGACCTGCTCAGCGGGAACGCCGGCAACGACGTGCTCATCGGCGGCCCGGGGACCGATCTCCTGGGCGGGGGCGCCGGCATGGACCGCCTGTTCGGTGGGCCTGGCGCGGACCGACTGATCGGCGGCGCGGGAAAGGATCGTCTCAAGGGCGGCCCAGGCAACAACACACTCGTCCAGGACTCGCCGAAGAAGTAGAGAAAATGGGCGGGTGACCGCCGATCCTCTGGGCGCGCTGGTGCCGGGCTGGCAGCCGTCCGGCGATGCAGAGAACGAGGATGGCCCGCTGGCGGGGCTGAGCGTCGTCGTCAAGGACGTGATCGACGTCGCCGGCGCGGTCACGGGCGGCGGCAATCCCGACTGGGCGGACGCCCACCAGCCCGCCCGTCAGAACGCCGCGGCGGTCACGGCCCTGACTGCCGCCGGCGCATCGCTGGTCGCCAAAGGACAGTGCGCGGAACTCGCATTCAGCCTCAGCGGAGACAACATCCACTTCGGCATGCCCAGCAACCCGGCGGCGCCGGACCGGGATCCCGGTGGCTCCACCAGCGGACCTGCCTCAGCGGTGGCGGGCGGCCTCTGCGACGTGGGCCTCGGCACCGACACGCTCGGCTCGATCCGCGTGCCCGCCTCCTATTGCGGCGCCTACGGCTTTCGCCCCACGCACGGCCGGATCCCCACCGACGGGGTCATGCCGCTCGCGCAGAGATTCGACACCGTCGGCCTGCTCGCCAGCGAACCGGACCGGCTCCGCAGTGCCGCCGAGGTACTCCTTGGAGAGACCGCCGGCGCCCCTCCCCCTCCCGGCTGCTGATCTCGCCGCTGCTGTTCGCCGCCGCCGAGGGCAAGGTCGCGGGGGCCGCGAGGGCGGTCGCGGGCGAGCTGGCAGACCGGCTGGGCGCGGGGCTTTCGGAGACGCAGCTCCTCGACGACGCCCCTTCGCCCGAGGAAGCGATGTCCGCCTTCAACGTCCTCCAGGGCGTCCAGGTCTGGCGAAACTACGGGGACTGGGTCGAGAGCGCCAGCCCCTCACTGGGGCCGGACATCGCCGCCCGGCTCGAGCGCGCCGCCGGGTTCGGCCCTGAGGACCTCGCCGCCGCTGAGCCCGTCGCGCGGGCCATCGCAGGCACCGTCGCACTGCTTGCCCCGGACGAAGCCCTCGTTCTGCCGACGACGGGCACGCCCGCTCCGGGCCGCCGGGCGGGAGCCGACGAACGGGAGAGGGCGCGCGCCTCGGCCGGTCAGCTCACCTCGATCGCGACGCTCGCCGGCGCCCCGGCGATCTCGATGCCTCTCCTCCGCATCGAGGCCCCCGTGGGCCTCAGCCTGATCGGCGCTCCGGGAAGCGATCTCTCGCTGCTCGCCGCCGTCTGATTCAGCCGAACGTGAACACGTACGCCTGGACCCCAGGCTTCAGGAACGTGATCTCGAAGGTGCGGTCCGAATCGCTGCCGGGCTGGCGGACCAGCTGGTAGAGCCGCTCCTCGGCGACCGTGCCGTTGCCCTCCTCGTCGACGTCGAGCCCGCTCGCTTCGCCAGGCGGCTCGCCATCGATCCGCACCTGGAAACCGACGGACTCCTCACCCCCCCGGGCTCCCATCACGAGGTTCACGTCCCGGGCATGGAAGCGGTGCGTGATCCGTCCACCGGCCTGATTCAGCTCCGTGAGCTGTTCGCCGGCGGTCCAATTCCCCGAGAGCGACCATTGGTTCAGGTCGAGCGTCTCAGGCTGCTCGTAGAGGTGACTGCGATCGGGGACCAGCCCTCCGGGTGACGCAAAGCCGGATGCCCGGGCATGGCCGACGTAGGTCTCCGGCGACTCCAAGGTGTTCCAATCGGCGGCGAGCTCGACATCGTCGGGCCGCACCGAGACGAGGTCCTCCGGGACACCATCGCGGCCCGCGTCATCCAGCAGCTGCTGGATGACCCTCTCCGACCGCTCGTAGTCCTCCTCGCCGAAGTGGTGATGCCGGATCCGCCCGTCGACATCGGCGAAGTAGAGCGCGGGCCAGTAGGCGTTGTCGAAGGCGCGCCAGACGCCGAAGTCGCTGTCGATCGCGATCGGAAAGTCGACGCGCATCTCCCGAAGGGCGGCTCGGACCTTCTCGACGTCGTGCTCGAACCCGAACTCCGGAGAGTGCGCGCCGATCACGACCAGCCCGTGGTCGCGATAGCGGTCGGCCCACGCCTGCACGTAGGGAAGGGTCCGCAGCCAGTTGACGCACGAGTAGGTGCAGAACTCGACCAGCACGACCCGTCCGCGGAGCCCGGCCGGCGTCAGCGGCTCTGTGTTGAGCCATGCGTTCGCGCCGCCGAGATCCGGCAGCTCGCCCTCAACGGGTAGTTGGGCGGCTGCCGCACGTGCCATGGCTATCGCAGCGATCTGAAGCTGGCGCGCAGCTCCTCAGAGAAGACCTGCGGCAGCTCCCAGGCGGCGAAGTGGCCGCCTTCGTCGACCACGTTGAAGTGGACGAGCTTGGGATAGGCCTTCTCCGTCCAGCTCCGCGGAGCCGGGTAGAGCTCGTCCGGGAAGACGGTCACTCCGACCGGGATCGCGACGCCCTTGACGTCGAAGAAGGCCAGCTTGCTCTCCCAGTAGAGACGAGCCGAGGACACCGCCGTATTCGTCAGCCAGTAATGGGTGACGTTGTCGAGGACGTCGTCTCGCGAGAGTCCTCCTGGCTCTCCGGCGAAAGCGCGTGCGATGAGCTGGTAGCTGCGCTCGTCGTGATCGAGCATCCACGCCGCCAGGCCTACCGGCGAGTCCGCGATGCCGTAGAGCGTCTGCGGGCGGTTCGCCATCTCGTTGGCGTACCCGACGCCTGTCGCAAAGAAGTGCTCCAGGATCTCGTAGGCCTTCTTCTCGTCGCCCGAGAGAGCGTCTGGCGCCGGACCGCCGGTGGCGAGCGCCTTCGAGACCTCGGGCGGTACGGTCGCCGGCATGTTGGTGTGGATGCCCAGCAATCCCGGCGGCTTCAGCAGGGCCATCTGCTCGGAGACCGCATTCCCCCAGTCGCCGCCCTGCGCCACGTACTCCGTGTATCCGAGGCGCTCCATCAGCACGACAAACGCCTTCGCTATGCGAATGGGGTCCCAGCCGGTCTCCGTGGGCCTGCCCGAGAACCCATAGCCCGGCATTGACGGGATCACCAAATGGAACGCGTCCCCTGCGCTCCCTCCGTTTGCCGTGGGATTGGTGAGCGGCTCGATGATCTTGATCTGCTCGATGGTCGAGCCGGGCCACCCGTGCGTGACGATGAGCGGCAACGCGTGCTCGTGATCGGAGCGAACGTGAATGAAGTGGATGTCCACCCCGTCGATCTCGGTGATGAAGTGCGGCAGGGCGGCGAAGCGCTCCTCGAACTTGCGCCAGTCGTAATCCGTGGCCCAATAGCCGGCGAGTGCCTGGATCGTCTCGAGTTGCACGCCCTGGGAGGCATCCGTTTCCCGATCGGGCCACTTCGTCGCGTCGACCCGGCTGCGCAGGTCGCTGAGCTCCTCGTCGGAGACTTCGATCTGGAACGGGCGCACTGCACCGTCGCCATCCTTCGTCCGACCAGCGGGGGTCCGTGTAGTCGAGGCCGAGGCTTCCATCTGAGGCTCCTAACCTGGATTTTCGGGGCCAGTCCAGGCCCGCGCTCGTTGTAGGAGACGGGACAATCGGCGCCACGCCACCAAAGTCAAACCCTATTGACCCGGTGGGGAAAGTCAAGGACTGCGAGGGCCGCTAGTGCTGCTCGAGTGGAGCCATCGTGAGCCCGGCCTGCTTGAGCTGCTCCCAGTAGAGCTCGGCCGGTTCGCGGGGGCCGGTCCAAACCGCAGCCTGGCCGCGGCTGTGGATCGCGTCGGCGAACCGGTATCCACCGTCGAGGGAGATACCCGGGATCACGCTGGAGAGAGTCTTGGCCACGTGGTCGAACGTGTTGTGATCGTCGTTGAGGACGATGACCAGCCAATTCCCGCCCAATCCCTCCTCCGGACCGGCGGATCTGGGGCGCTCAACCGTGGTCGTGGCCACTCGGCGGAAGGTAGAGGATCCGGGAGCACGCGATGGGAAAATCCCGCCCCGAAATCGTGCCTGGATCGAGCTAGAAGGGGTTCGGAACCTGAACGATGACGTTGTCGAAGACGCCGGTGATTCCGGTGCCTGCACCCGAGCCCTTCGCGCCCGCGGTGACGACGGTCTGACGCCCGTCCGGCTGGTCGGCCGCGGCGTCCGTGACCGAAACCACGCCCGTGCCGTTGACCGATGCGATCACGCTGGTCGAGTTCCCTCCGAAGGAGAAGGCGCGAATCGCGATCGTGTTGGGCTTCTTGCCCACCTTGATGAACTTGCCGCTGCCCGCCGCCTCGAGCTTGGGCCCGGCCGCGCCCTTCGGATCGCGGAAGTACTGCCACTTGTGGGCGTTCGGGAGGATCCGCAGGATGTACCCGGCGCTGCTGCTCCAGCGAACACCGACGCCCACGAAGGACTTCTTCTGCAGCTTCTTGCTCCCCCCGCCGACGGTCGTGGCGCCGACCATCCCCTGATCGGAGTGCGAAGCGCTGGAGTCCCCCACCACCGAGGAGCGGTAGGTGCAGGAATTCGTATTGCGGCCCACCCCGATCCCGAGCGCCTGCGTGCCGACCCACTTGCGGTTGCAGGCGGACCCGGCGACCTTCTGGAAGGCGTTCACATCGTCCTGGGTCTGGAACTGATAGCTGGCCACGGGGATCGGCGCAGCCTCAGCGACGGCGCCGGCCGCGAGGGCCGCGCCAAGGACGATCAGGGCTGTCAGCTTCGTGCGCATGCGGGCGTGAATGTAGCCGTGAGGCGTACCGGAACTTGCAAGAACACCACTCACGGCCCGATGGAGCGGTCAATGCGCGACTCCATTTACCGGGGACTTACCATTACGGCATGAGCGAGCACCGCCTCCCCGAGCGGGACCGCCCCTGGGTCATGCGCACGTACGCCGGCCACTCGGACGCCCGGCGATCGAACGAGCTCTACCGAAAGAACCTCGCCAAGGGCCAGACCGGCCTCTCGGTCGCCTTCGACCTGCCCACGCAGACCGGCTACGACCCCGACGCGGAGCTCGCCCGGGGAGAGGTCGGCAAGGTCGGCGTCTCGATCGCACACAAGGGCGACATGCACACCCTCTTCGACGGCATCCCCCTGGGGGAGATGAACACCTCGATGACGATCAACGCGACGGCCGCCTGGCTGCTGGCCCTGTACGCGACGGTCGCCGAGGAGAACGGCGTCGAACGAGCCGCCCTCGCGGGCACGACCCAGAACGACATCATCAAGGAGTACCTCTCTCGCGGCACGTACGCCTTCCCGCCCGGGCCCTCGATGCGGCTGATCGCCGACACCGTCGCCTTCACGGTCAACGAGATCCCGAATTGGAACCCGATCAACGTCTGCTCGTACCACCTGCAGGAGGCGGGAGCGACGCCGGTCCAGGAGACCGCCTACGCCCTCTCCACGGCGATCGCGGTGCTCGACGAGGTGAAGGAGCGGGGCCAGGTCGCCGACGAGGACTTCCCCAAGGTCTTCGGCCGCATCTCCTTCTTCGTCAACGCGGGCGTCCGTTTCATCGAGGAGCACGCCAAGCTCCGCGCCATGGGCCGGCTCTGGGAGGAGATCGGCCGCAATCGCTACGGCGTCACCGAGCCGAAGTTCCTCCGCCTCCGCTACGGCGTTCAGGTCAACTCGCTCGGCCTGACCGAGTCCCAGCCCGAGAACAACGTGCCCAGGATCGCGCTGGAGGCGCTGGCCGTGACGCTCGGCCGCAACGCCCGCGCGCGGGCGATCCAGCTGCCGGCCTGGAACGAGGCCCTCGGCCTCCCCCGCCCCTGGGACCAGCAGTGGAGCCTCCGGATCCAGCAGATCCTGGCCAACGAGACCGACCTGCTCGATTACCCGGACATCTTCGAGGGCTCTGTGGTGATGGACGGACTGGTCGACGAGCTCGCCCAGGGCGCCGACGCCGAGATGAAGCAGGTCGCCGACCGCGGCGGGGCGGTCGAGGCGGTCACGTACATGAAGGCCCGACTGGTCGAGTCGAACCGGGAGCGGATCGCGAAGATCGAGCGCGGCGAGACCGTCGTCGTCGGCCAGAACAAGTTCACCGAGACCGAGGACTCCCCCCTCACCACCGGCGAGGACGGCGGCATCCTCACTCCCGATCCGGAGGTCGAGCGCGAGCGGATCGCGGCCCTCGAGGAGTGGCGATCGCAACGCGACCAGAGCGCCGTCGACGCGGCGCTCGAGCAGCTCGCCGAGGCCGCCCGCGACGAGAGCGCGAACATCCTTCCCGCGACCATGAAGGCCGCGAAGGCCGGCGCCACCACCGGCGAGTGGGCCGGCATCCTGCGCGAGGTCTTCGGCGACTACCGCGCGCCCACCGGCGTAGCGGAGGCCGCGGCCGGCGGCTCGGTCAACGGTGACCTGCTCGCCGGAGTCCGTGCGAGAGTCTCGAAGGTCTCCGGGGAGATCGGGCACCCGATCCGGATCCTGGTCGGCAAACCCGGCCTCGACGGCCACTCGAACGGCGCCGAACAGATCGCGGTGCGTGCCCGGGACGTCGGCATGGAGGTCATCTATCAGGGCATCCGTCTCACCCCCGAGCAGATCGCCAAGTCCGCAGTCGAGGAGGACGTGGACGTGGTCGGCCTTTCGATCCTCTCCGGCTCCCACCGCGAGCTCGTGCCCCGGGTCGTGGAGCTCCTGCGGGCCGACCGGGCCGACATCCCGGTCGTGGTCGGTGGGATCATCCCGGCGGCGGACGCGGCCGCGATGCGCGCGGCTGGGGTTGACGGGGTCTACACGCCCAAGGACTTCGAGATCAACCGGATCATGGGCGAGATCGCGGAGCTGGTCGCCGAGCGCCACCGCGCCGCCCAGCCGGCCTGATGAACGACCCGGAGCTGAACGGCGACCGCAGCTCCTGGCTTCGCTGCTATCGCTGCTGGGCCACGGACCTCGAGGTGCAGCTCCACTACGACGCGATCCTGCGGGTCGACCCAGAGACCGGCGAGCCCACCGAACGCCTTGACGAGGTCCAGGAGGCGGTCGTCCAGTGCCTGCGATGCCTGCACGACCAGCCCCACCTGACGATCCAGGAGGACAAGGTCGTGCCGATCGAGGGCCGCTGGGAGCGAATGGTCGCCGGCACCCCTTGGGTCGCCTCCTGCACCGTCACCGTCGACCAGGACCAGGTCGAGACCTGCTCAGGCCCCGAGGCCGCCGAGTCGCTGACCTATGGGGCCTTCGGCGAGGCGGGGACGCGCGAGTTCTTCACCCACGTCCGCTTCCACAAGCACGACGAGGAGCGGATCATCGTCCACCTCCTGGTCGAGCTCTACGCGCGCTCGGCGGAGGAGGCGACCGAGGTGCTCGAGGAGGCCTCACGGGGCGTGCTCGAGATCACCTCGCTGGCGGAGGAGTCACGCCCCCCGGCCCACGCGCCCGACGAGGCGCACTAGCTGCTCCGCTGATGGCCTAGGGGCTCCCCGGCCTCTTCACTTCCTCGCCGGGCGCTCCCGGATCCTTGACCGCCGCGCTGGCCGCTTTCGCCTTGTCCTTCAGGCTGCCCTTGCCGCCGGCGATGTCCTTGAGCTCCTCGGCGTCCTCCTTGAGGGCATCTGTGCCACCGCGCTTGTCGACGATCTTCTTTGCCTGTTCGGTGAGCCTTCTGAAGTTGACCATCGCTTCTCCTTGTCGTTCGCCAGGCCACACTACCCAGATCGAGGTTGCCGAATTCGAATCCCGGAGTATCGTCTCCCGCAGGGGGACCCGACAAGGAGGGTTCGAATGGAGAAGCTGCCTCGGCGGATTGGCACGATGGTCCTGTCCGTCGCCCTCGTCTCTTCGGTGGGATTCGCTTCCGGCGCCACCTCAGGCGCCTCTCGGGCGACGGCAAGCGGTCACAAGCACAGGCACAGGTATCTCTCGGTCCGCTGCGACGACCCGAGATACACGGATGTGATCGCGCAAACGGGGCTGCAGCTCGAGGCCCAATACAACGCGATGGGTTTCAGCATCGGCAGCCCCCAGGACGTCGCCGCGGGCGGCGGGAGGTCGATCGACGGCACGAGCCCGGGAGAAGCCTGTCGCTACGTCGGCACGCGCCACCTCAAGGGCGGCGTCTCCACCGGTGTCCGGGAGGGCAACGGCTTCATGATCGACTACCTGAGCCCAGGGCAGCCGCCGTTCCCCGGTGAGACGAACCCCGCGATCCGGGAGTACGACTGGAAGTGGAAGGAGCTCGTCAGCAACACCAAGAAGGGCGTTCTCCACGGCACTGTCTCAAGCCTCAACTGCACGAAGGCGAGCTACGACGGCGGCTTCGACAACCCCTCCAACATCCAGGAGTACCCCTGCTGATCAGCCGGGGTTCTTCCGCGGCACCAGCACGGCCCGCTTGAACTCCGCGACCAGTGTCCCATCCTGGTTGTAGGCGCGGGTATGGACCTTGACCACGCCGCGATCGGGCTTTGACTCGGAGGGTCGCACCTCGAGGACCTCGGATTCCACGAAGAGTGTGTCGCCGTGGAAGACGGGGTTCGGATGGCTGAGCTCGTCCGTCGCCAGGTTGGCGATCGCCTTGCCGGAGACGTCGTTCACGGTCATCCCGAAGATCAAGGCGTAGACGTAGGGGCCCGCGACAACGTTCTTGCCCTGCTGTGACTGCGACGCGTATACGTCGTTGATGTGCAGCGGGTGGTGATTCATCGTCAGCAGGCAGAAGAGGTGGTCCTCGGTCTCGGTGATCGTCTTCGCCGGCCAGTGCTTGTAGACGGCGCCGACCTCGAACTCCTCCAGGTATCGCCCGTACTCGTGGGCGCCCGAGGCCTCTCGCTCGGCCTGGTCCGTGGTCAGCTGATGGTTCTCATCACTCATCGTTTGAGTCGGTCTCCTTGAGTCGGCGTGACTCCTCCCATGCTGCGGCGCGGGATGGTATATGGGAGGGCGCCCCGATTGATCGAGGGCGCGCGACAGGGCGACCCGATTGGTGTGTGAGGAGCAACCCGTTCAGTTCTCGGAGATCACGGCGTCCAAGCCCTCGAACCTGGCGATGTCCGCGACCTCGACGTCGATCTTGGTGCCGAGCCGCTTGCGCTCGCGCTTCGGCAGGTTGAAGGAGATCTCCAGTCGATCGCCGTTGCGCGAGGAGCGCCAGCCACCGATGACGATGCCGTCCTCGATGATCACCGGCCGGATCCAGCCGCCTCCCCCCTCCTTCACGTGCGCAGCGTGCTCGCCGGTGACCGAGAACTCGCGGTCTTTCCAGCCGAGCAGATAGGTGTCGAAGTTGCCCAGCATCCGAACCTGGCCCTTCGCCGGCCGTCGGGGCAACCCCCCGCGCATCACCAGCATCTCCTCGTCCCCGATCCGGACCTGGTCGGTCTCGCGGGAGATCGCCGAAAGCCCGCCGCGCACGTCGCGGAGCGGCAGCCCTGCCCAGTACGCGAAGTCGCGATCCGTCGCGGGTCCGAAGGCGCTGAGATAGCGGCGGGCGAGCTCCGCGAGCGCGCGGTCGCGATCGAGCGTCGGCGGCTTCCCGAGCCAGTCCTCGCGCCTGATCAGGCAGGTCGTCTTACCGCGGTCGGGGCCGAGGCAGGCGATACCTCCGACCACCGCGGTCAGCGCAAGGTGCATTCCGGTCTGCGTATTCAGCTTGATCCCCGCTCCCTCAACCCGCTCGCGGACCTCGCTGCGCGTCAGCGGCCCCTCCTCTGCAAGTGCCCGCGCCACCACCCGCAGCGCCTTGTCCTGCTTGCCCTTCGGCATCCCGAGCTGCTCCAGCCGCCGCCGCGACCAGCGCTCGATGCCGGGCTCGAACAGCGGCAGGCACCAGCCCGCGTCGTCGGTCGGGATCAGGTGGATGGTCATACGCATCACCCAGGTGCGGAGCAGCGAGCGCTCCTCGGTGCGAGCCCGCCTTATGTCGGCCGCGGCCAGCTTCCTGCTCCGCGAGCGGAAGGTGAGGGGGCCGGCGTAGACGTCCTGCGCCTGGGCGCCGGCGATCGACCGGGCGATCTCGGCGGGGTCGGTGGCCGTTGTGGGTCGGTGCAGGAGCTGCCTTGCGGCACGGACCCTCGCGAGCCCGGCGGGATCGATCCGCCTTGCGGGCACTCTCGCTAGTGGACCTTCTTGGTCCGCGCCCGCTGTTGGTGGCGATCGACGACCTGCGCGATCAGCTTCTGGATGCCGGAGTCGCCGCTCACCCTTATGTGACCAGCCTCGAACGCCTCCCGGTAGTCGCTCGCAGTCCCCTCCTCAGCGAGGCGGTTGAACTCCGCGCGCTGGAACTCGACGGTCACCCGCGCGTCCTCGGTCGAGGCGGCCTTGCTGATCTTGGGACCGGGCAGCTCCACCCGGAACATCTGGACGTCACCCCTGCCGCGGAGCTCCAGCTCGAAGATCAGCTTCAGCGGCGCGAGTGCCGGAACCTCGGCCTGGAAGCGCTCGATCGCGGTCTTGATCAGGTCCTGCGTGGAAGCCATCTCACCAAGGTATTGGCTCGCGGTCGCGGAAGAAGCCGCCGGTCGGGCCATCGTCCGCCAAAGTCGCAAGCCAGACCGCCGTGTCGGCGCCGTCCTCGATGGATTTCGGCGCACCGGCGCCTCCCATGTCGGTGCGGACCCAGCCCGGGCACATCGCGTTCACCTTGACGTCGCGTTCGTCCCACGCCAGGGTGCGTGTAAGCGCGTTGAGCGCCGTCTTCGAGACCCGATAGGCGCCGCGGCCGCCGTTCATGTCGGAGAGCTGGCCGGCGCCGCTCGAGACGTTCACGATCCGGCCATGCGGGCTGCGACGAAGCAACGGCAGGAACGCCTCGATCAGGCGCCAGGGACCGAACGTGTTGACCTCGAGCACTTCGTGGGCGCGATCGAGGTCGTACTCCGCGGCGCCGACGGGATCGCCGTGGACGCCGGCGTTGTTGACGAGCGCGTCCAGGTGGCCCGGATCTGAGCCGATCTGCTCCTGCAACGCGTCGACAGTGTCCTGCTGTGTGACGTCGAGCTCGACCGGGACGATCCCCTCCCCCTCCTCGACGTCGTCGGGGTCCCGTGCGCCCGCGAACACGACGAAGCCGTGGTCGGCAACAAGCTGGCGCACGATTTCCGCGCCGATCCCCCGGCTCGCCCCGCTGACCAGCGCAACCCTTCGATCCGAAGACACCAGCTCAGTCTAGAAATCGGACACCGGCGGCCTCCACCGCCTCGGGCATTTGGCCCCGCTTCGCAATGTCGACGTTGTCGGGCGCGGCGCCCTCAGATCTTGTTGCGCTCCAGGAGCTTCTTGCCGATGACCATGCGCTGGATCTCGGAGGTCCCCTCGCCGATCAGCAGCAGCGGCGCGTCGCGATAGAGCCGCTCGATTTCGTACTCCTTCGAGTAGCCGTAGCCGCCATGGATCCGGAAGGCGTCCTCGACGACCTCCTTGCCGGTCTCGGAGGCGATCAGCTTGGCCATGCCGGCCTCCAGGTCCGAGCGCTCGCCCGCGTCCTTCATCCGGGCGGCCTTGCGGGTGACGAGCCGAGCGGCCTCGATCTTGGTCGCCATGTCGGCGAGCTTGAAGAGGATCGCCTGGTGCTGGGCGATCGGCTTGCCGAAGGTCTTGCGCTCCTGGCTGTACTTCAGCGCCAGCTCGAGCGCGCGCTGGGCGATGCCGACGCCGCGGGCGGCGACGTTCACCCGACCCACCTCGAGCGCGTCCATCATCTGCGAGAAGCCCTTGCCGAGACCGGCCTCCTCACCGCCGAGGATCCGCTCCGGCGGACACACATAGCCCGAGTAGACGAGCTCGGTGGACTCGACACCCTTGTAGCCCATCTTCTTGATCTTCGGCGGGATCTCGAGGCCCGCGAACTCGCCCTCGTTCTTCTCCTTCCAGGGCTCCTTCTCGGTGATGAAGCAGGTCATCCCCTTGTAAGGGGGGTCCGCCTTGGGGTCGTTCTTCATCAGCACGAAGACGACGCTCGATCCGAGCCCGTTCGTGACCCACATCTTCTGGCCCTCGAGCACCCAGTTGCCGTCGTCGTCCTTGGACGCCGTCGCCTTGATCCCCTGGACGTCGGAGCCGACCTCCGGCTCGGAGAGCGAGAAGGCGGCGCGGATCTCGCCGGTGGCCATCTTCGGCAGGAAGTACTGCTGCTGGTCGTCGGTGCCGAATTTCATCAGCAGGTAGGAGCCGATGAAGTGGGTGTTGACGACGCCGGAGATCGAGATCCAGCCGCGGGAGAGCTCCTCGACGATCATCGCGTAGGTGGTCAGGTCGAGGCCCATGCCCCCGAACTCCTCGGGAATCGTCACGCCGAAGAGGCCGAGCTCCTTCATCTGCTCGACGATCGGCTCGGGGAACTTGTCCTCGTGGTCGTACTCCTCGGCGTTGGGGATGATCTCGTTGTCGACGAAATTCCGGACCATCTCGACGATGGCCTTCTGCTCGTCGGTCATCTCCTGATAGGTGCTCGCTTGCTGCTCGGTCGCTACGGCCATGGCTCCTCTGAAGTCGTGGTTTGAGTCCCTTCCCAGGCTCGCCCAAAGGATAGTGAGGGGACGTTAGTCTCGGCGCCGAGTCATCGACGATGCCGGACCAGAGCACCGAGGAGCTCATCGACCTGATTCGCCAGGGCGCCTTGTTCAGCGCCGGCACTGTGATGGACGGCCGCGAGACGTTCGGACTGATCGAGAGCCTGCTGGCGGAGCGAGCCGCGCCGGACTTCGTCACCGTGATGCACAGCGACTCGGCCGTGCAGGAGCATGAAGGAGTGGCGGGCTTCCGCGAGGCGCTCACCGACTGGATGAGCCCCTACGAGCGCTTTCGCATCGCCATCGACGAGGTGCTCGTCAAGGACGACAAGCTGGTGTTCCTCGTCCGGCAGCTGGTCAGGACCAACTACCAGAGCGTCGAGATCGAGACCCAGAGCGCGGCGGTTTGGTGGCTGCGGGACGGCCAGGTCAGGCAGGTCGTCTTCTATCTCGACCGGCAAACCGCCCTGAAGGCGGCCGGGCTCGATCCCGACCGCCAACCCGGCGGACTGACTACTCCTCGGCGAGGATGCCGTAGAGCTTGCGGCGGGCGTCCTTGAGGATCTCGGCCGCCTTGGTCAGCTGCTCGTCGTTGTCGGCGCGGGCCAGTTGCTTCGCCGCTCCGATCAGCCGGAAGAGCTCCTTGACGTGCCTCGAAGCGCGGCGAGTCCTCGTCGCCCTCCTCCCAGGGCCGCTGGCCCTCGGTCGCCTCGGGGACGGCCTCCTGGCCGGCCTCGGTGAGCGAGTAGACGCGCTTGTCGTCCACCTGCTCGGCCTGTGACCAGCCCCTCGTCCTCGAGCAGCTGGAGCGTCGGGTAGATCGAGCCGGCGCTCGGGCGCCAGCGGCCGCCGGTGCGCTCCTCCAGCTCGGTGATCATCTCGTAGCCGTGCATGGAGCGGTCGTCGAGCAGGGCCAGGATGGCGCTGCGGACGTCGCCGCGACGGACGCGGTGACGTCCCTGGCCGTGTCCCCGGCCGCCCCTCATCTCGTGCCGCCCATATCCATGGCGGCTTCTCTGTCTGTGCATCTGCGTTGTTCCTTTCGATCAATCATGAGCTAACGCGATATATCGTAACAGCTCGACACCTTCGGGGACCTACCTGCCCGGGGTCCCCCGATGACCACAGGCAGGTGGATCGGGTGGTTTGCGGCTACAGCAGCTCCCAGGCGTAAGAGACCGAGCGCCGGCTGGGACTCCTCGCGCTCGTAGAAGCGGTGGGCGTCCTCGCGGGACTCGGCGCTGTCGAGCTCGAGATGGGTCGCGCCGCGCTCGCGCGCCCACCGCCTGGCGTGGTCGAGCAGCTCCTTCCCCACCCCGTGCGAGCGGTGCCCGGGGCTGACGGCCAGATCCTCGACCCAGCAACGAGGGCCGAAGCGGACCGAATTCAGATCGAGGTAGGCCGTGCAGAGGCCGAGCAGCTCAGCGCGATGCTCGGCGACCAATACGGCCGCCGACTGGTCGGCGATCGCGTCCGCAATCGCGGCGCGCGCCCGCTCGGGATCCCAGTGCGGCGGCACCGAGCCCGGCGAGGCGAAAAGCCACTCGTACATGCCGAGTACCCGCTCGACCTCGCCCGGCACCGCCTCTCGGACCTTCGCCACGCCGATCAGGCTATCCGTGGCGACGCCCGGGGCACGCGCCCAGATAGCGTTCGGGCCATGAGAAACCCAAGAGACTTCTTCGAAGCCGCTCGCGATCGGCGCTCCCGATCCGCCGCACGAGATCCCGTTCAAGCCCTCGCGGATGATCCACTTCTTCGACGCATCGAACGAGAAGATGCGCGCCAAGGTTCCGGACATGGCCAAGCAGGCGGACATCCTGCTCGGCAACCTCGAGGACGCCGTCCCCGTCGACAAGAAGGTCCCGGCCCGCGAAGGCCTGATCGAGGTCGGCAAGGAGATCGACTTCGGCGAGACCCAGCTCTGGACTCGCGTCAACGCCCTGGAGAGCCCCTGGGTGCTCGACGACCTCACGCAGCTCGTCACCGAGATCGGCGACAAGCTCGAGGTGATCATGGTCCCCAAGGTCGAGGGGCCCTGGGACATCCACTACGTGGACCGCCTGCTCGCCCAACTCGAGGCGAAGGCGAAGCTCGAGCGACCGCTGCTGATCCACGCGATCCTGGAGACCTCGCTCGGCGTGGTCAACCTCGAGGAGATCGCGACCGCGAGCCCCCGGATGCAGGGGATGAGCTTCGGACCGGCCGACCTCGCCGCCTCGCGGCGGATGAAGACGACGAGGGTCGGCGGCGGCCACCCCGGCTACCGGGTGGTCGAGGACCCGGATCCGGACGACCCCGACGCACCGCGTGCGACCGCCCAGCAGGACCCCTGGCACTACTCGATCGCCCGCATGGTCGACGCCTGCACATCCGCCGGACTCCTGCCCTTCTACGGGCCGTACGGCGACATCAAGGACGTCCTCGGCTGCGAGACGCAGTTCCGCGCAGCCTTCCTGCTCGGCTGCGTCGGGGCCTGGTCGCTGCATCCGGTCGCAGATCGACATCGCGAAGAAGGTCTTCTCGCCGCCGCCCGACGAGGTCCTCTTCGCCAAGAAGGTGCTCGAGGCGATCCCGGACGGCGCCGGCGTCCACATGATCGACGGCAAGATGCAGGACGACGCCACCTGGAAGCAGTGCAAGGTGATGGTGAGCCTGGCCGAGATGCTCGCCAAGAAGGACCCGGAGCTGGCCGAGGCCTACGAGATCAAGGTTGAGCGAGCCCTTTCGGCACCGTCTCCGCGTGCGCTACAACGAGTGCGATCCGCAGGGCGTCGTCTTCAACGCCAACTACCTGACCTATTTCGACCTCACGATGGGCGAGCTCTGGCGGGAGCTCGGCGGCTACCAGGCGATGGTCGACGCGGGCGTCGACATGGTCGTGGCGCGAGGCGACGCGTCCGCTACCTGGCACCGCTTCGCTTCGACGACGAGGTCGAGGTGGTGGCCCGGGTCGACTCGGCTCGGGGAGACTTCGATGACGACGGAGCTCGTGATTGAGGATGGAGGGGAGCCGGCGGCCGAGGGCGACGCTGCGCCACGTCTTCATCGAGACTGGCGGCGGCGCGAACGCAGCCCATCCCGGATCGGATCCGGGATGGGCTGAGCCGATATGCGTTGAGCTGACCTCTACGGGGTCGGGTCGCTGACCGCCGCCGAGAATATGTCCGTGTTGCCGAACGTCGCCGGGCAATCCGTCAGCGGCGCCGGCGGAGCGCCGGCGGTGCCGTCGACTGTCGCCTGGCGGAATGTGTCAATTGCTGGACAGACGGCCGCATTGCGCGCGTCGTTGAACACCGAGACGGCCCCCGCGTTCGTCGCGGCGACGGTGTTGTAGTCGCCCAGGAACCCGTTGAACAGCGCGTTCGCGCTGGAGCCCCGAGAGTCGCCGACCACTCCGCGGTCCAGTGTCGCCAGCCCGCTCACGGTCGTCCCCGACACGTCCGCGTGCCGGGTTACGCCCGACGAACTGGCGCGTGCTCGTCATGTCGTTGCGGAACGGAGTCGCTGAACCCGTCGTAGACCACGTACAGGTCCCGACCGTTCGGCGACAGGCCGATGAAGGCGAAGTCAGGCCGATCGCCCGACTGCTCGACCTGCATCGGGTTCGTCCAGCTCCTGACCGCCGTTGGCCGACAGCTGCACGAGCGCGTGCTCATGGTTGAGCCCGGCGGATCCATCCGACCAGCCGATGGCCATCGTGTTGCTCGCCCCCGTGCCGGTCGGTGCGCCGTTCGCGATGTCCAAGCTCGGGAACGAGCTGGTGCGGGCTCCGGCGATCCCGTCGAACGAGATCTGGGCTGTGCCGTCATCGGCTCCCACGTCGGTCACGTTCGCGACGTCGCGTGGCTTCCCGAAGGAAACGCCGCCGTCCGTGGACGTGGCCAGCTTGAAGACCGTCTGCTTCTGGGAGAAGTCCTCCCAGACCGACGTAGACGGTGCCGTGGCTGTCCGTCCGGACCGCGCAGCCCTGGCGCCCCGGCCGCTTGTTGTTCGCGAACGCTGAGCTGAGCGTGATTGGCCGCGACCAGGTGTCGCCGCCGTCGGTCGAGTGGCTGACCGAGATCTGCTCGGGACCTATGTCCTTCTGGCTCCTGAACTGCGTATAGCAGGTGTAAACCGTCCCGAAATGGGCGCTGGTGGCGGCGTTGTCCGCCCAGATCGCGTCCTTGTCGGAGAAGGTCGTCGAGCTCTGCCGCCGGTGCGTGACGATCGCCGGATCGCTCCAGGCGCTCGCATCGCCCGATGCGGCCGCGGCCAGGTCATCGGCGTGCGAGACGGCGATCGCTTCGAAGCCCTTGAAGGTCTGGTCCTTCCGCTCCGTCGCGAAGTTGGACGTCAGGTTCCCGTAATAGAGGCGCGAGCCGTTTGACCAGCTGAAATGCCCGCTCGAATCCGGACGCGGTCCGAAGACCGTGACCGGGTCGCCATCGGAGACCAGGCCGGCCTCGAAGTAGTGCGGGAGCGTGCCGATCGGACCCACCCCTGGGGTACCTGTCCTCGCGCTCCAGCCCTGGTAGGTGGGCTCCATCCAGCTCGAGCCGCCGTTGAACGACAAATAGATCCCGGAAACACCGACGCCCTGCGTAAACGGGCAATCCCCGCCGTTACAGGGAGCCAGGTCGATCTCGTCGTTGGAGCCCGCGGCCAGCACGCTCGGGTTGGTCGGGTCGATGGCAACCGTCGGCTCGTTCTGCTTGTTCCGGGGGAACGGGGTCGTCGGGCTCCCATTCGTCACCAGTGCCTCCGCAGCAAATGCGACCGCCGGCGAGGCAGCGATCGCGAGCACGCTGAGGAGGACTACGAATCCACTTCGCTTCAACATCGCATCCCTCCTGTGTGTACCTCTCCCCGACCGGAACCCTACCCCTGGTATCCGGTGAGTCAAACCAGCGCGGGCGCCTCCGGGAGCTTCTCGAGTGCGGCCGTGAGCTCCTCCTCGGGCATCTCCAGGTCCTCGAGCTCGCCCGCGAAGTACGCGGAGTAGGCGGACATGTCGAAGTGACCGTGGCCCGAGAGGTTGAAGAGGATCACCCTCTCCTCCCCGGCCCGCTTGGCCTCCTCGGCCTCGTCGAAGACGGCGCGAATCGCATGAGCCGGCTCGGGCCCAGGGATGATCCCCTCGCAGCGGGCGAAGCGAACAGCCGCCTCGAACGCGGCCGTCTGCGCGATCGCCTTGGCCTCGACCAGGCCCTCCTTGACGAGCGCGCAGAGGCTGGGCGCGTCGCCGTGGTAGCGAAGGCCGCCGGCGTGTACCGGCGGGGGAACGAAGTCGTGGCCGAGGGTGTACATCGGCATCATCGGCGTCATCCCGACGGTGTCGCCGAAGTCGTAGGCGTAGCGGCCTCGGGTCAGGGTCGGGCACGCGGCGGGCTCGGCGCCGACGAACCTCGTCTCTATGCCGTCGCGAAGGCGCTGGCGGAGGAACGGGTAGGCGACGCCGGCGAAGTTCGAGCCGCCGCCAACACAGCCGATGACGACGTCCGGGGACTCCCCGGCCATCTCCATCTGCTGGATGCACTCCTGGCCGATCACCGTCTGATGCAGGCAGACGTGGTTGAGCACCGATCCGAGGGAGTAGTTCGTGTCGTCGGCACCGGCGGCGACCTCGACGGCCTCCGAGATCGCGATCCCCAGGCTGCCCGACTCGTGCGCCGCCTGTGAGCGCCCGGCCTCGGTCAAATCGGAGGGGCTGCGGTGCACCGTCGCACCCCAGGTCTCGATCATCGCCTTGCGGTATGGCTTCTGGTCGTAGGAGATGCCGACCATGAAGACCTCGCACTCCAGCCCGAAGAGCTGGCAGGCAAGCGCCAGTGCCGATCCCCACTGCCCCGCCCCGGTCTCGGTCGCGAGCTTCGTGACCCCCGACTCTCGGTTGTAGAAGGCCTGCGCGACCGCCGTGTTCGGCTTGTGTGAGCCGGCCGGCGAGACTCCCTCGTACTTGTAGTAGATGTGAGCGGGGGTATCGAGCTCGCGCTCCAGGCGACGCGCTCGCAGCAGGGGCGTCGGCCGCCACAGCCGGTAGATATCGCGAACCTCATCGGGAATCTCGATATCGGGATCGGCTGAGACCTCCTGCGCGATCAGGCCCATCGGGAAGATCGGGGAAAGGTCGTCCGGCCCGACCGGCTCGCCTGTAGCCGGGCTGAGCGGTGGTGGTGGCGGTTCGCCTGGGAGGTCGGCGAGCAGGTTGACCCAGCTGGTCGGGATCTGCTCCTCGGAGAGCTCGAACTTCACCTGATCGCCCATGGGCGAGCGATTCTATGTCCCGAGGACTACGTCAGGCGCTCTTTGAGCCCGTCGAGCTGCGCCTGCAGCTGGTCGGGGAGCCGATCGCCGAAGCGCGCCAGGTGCTCCTCGACCTGCGGCAGCTGCGCCTTGACGGCCTCGGGATCGACCTCGAGCAACAGCCGCAAATCGTCTCCGCTCACCGCGATTCCATCGGCGTCGATCTCGCCCTCGGCGGGGACGCGGCCGATCGGCGTGTCGACCGCCTCTCCCTCACCGTCACAGCGGCGGAAAATCCATTCGAGGACCCGGATGTTGTCGCCGAAGCCCGGCCAGACGAAGTTGCCCTCGTCGTCCTTGCGGAACCAGTTGACGAGGAACACCTTCGGGAGCTTCGCCCCGTCGCGCTCGGCCACCTTGAGCCAGTGCCCGAAGTAGTCGGCCATGTTGTAGCCGCAGAACGGCAGCATGGCCATCGGGTCGAAGCGGAGCTCGCCGACCTTGCCGTCGGCCGCGGCGGTCTTCTCGACCGACATCGTGGCGCCGAGGAAGACGCCGTGCTCCCAGTCGAATGCCTCGGTCACCAGCGGCACAACCGTCGCGCGCCGGCCGCCGAACAGGAAGGCATCGATCGGCACGCCGGCGGGGTCCTCCCACTCCTCAGCGATGCAGGGGCACTGCGAGGCGGGCGTGGTGAAGCGGGCGTTGGGGTGCGCCGCCGGATCGTCGGAGTCGGGGGTCCACTCGTTGCCCTTCCAGTCGATCGCGTGCTCCGGCGGTTCGCCGGTCATGCCCTCCCACCAGACATCCCCATCGTCGGTGCGGGCGCAGTTGGTGAGGATCGTGTTCTTCTCGACCGTCTCCATCGCGTTCGGGTTGGTCTTGTGGCCGGTGCCCGGGGCGACACCGAAGAACCCGGCCTCGGGATTGACGGCGTGGAGCCGCCCATCCTTGCCGAACTTCATCCAGGCGATGTCGTCGCCGACCGTCTCGACGGTCCAGCCCTGGAGCTTCGGGATCAACATGGCCAGGTTGGTCTTGCCGGAGGCCGACGGGAAGGCTCCGCCGACGTATTTCACCTTGCCCTCGGGCGAGGTCAGCTTGAGGATCAGCATGTGCTCGGCGAGCCAGCCCTCATCGCGGGCCATCACCGAGGCGATGCGGAGGGCGAAGCACTTCTTGCCGAGCAGCGCGTTGCCTCCGTAGCCCGAGCCGAAGGACCAGATCTCGCGCGAGTCGGGGTAGTGGACGATGTACTTCGTGTCGTTGCAGGGCCAGGAGACGTCTTCCTGCCCGTCTGCGAGCGGCATGCCGACCGAGTGGACACAGGGGACGAACTCACCGTCCTCGCCGAGCACCTCCAGCGCGTCGGCGCCCATCCGGGTCATGATCCGCATGGAGGCCGCGACGTAAGCCGAGTCGGTGAGCTGCACGCCGATGTGGGAAATCGGGGAGCCGAGCGGGCCCATCGAGAAAGGCACCACGTACATGGTGCGGCCGCGCATCGAGCCGCTGAAGAGCTTCTTGAGGACGTCGCGCATCTCGGCGGGCTCACGCCAGTTGTTGGTCGGGCCGGCGTCCTCCTCGCGCTGCGAGCAGATGAACGTGCGGTCCTCGACACGGGCGACGTCAGACGGGCTGGACCGAGCCAGGTAGGAGTTGGGGCGCTTGGCGTCGGAGAGCTTCTCGAACGTACCTGCGTCGACCAGCTGCTGGGCGAGCGCGTCGTATTCCTCGGCAGAGCCGTCGCACCAATGGATCGAATCGGGCTGGGTCAGCTCTGCGATCTCCTCCACCCACGAAACGAGCTTGGCGTGCTTGGTCGGTGCCTCAGTTGCGGCGGTCGTCTCACTCACTGATGCGCTCAACTCCTTATCGGTGATCGATGGATTGATTCCCCCTCCCCTGCGAGGCGCGGCATGCTTTCACACCATGCCGTCGTCCCGGTTTATAGGGGGTTTGTTCGGCCCAGCGGTTCATAGCCGGACATCGCAACAAGCCTAACCCGGACGTGGAACAACCATCACCGGGCACGGTGCGGCCCTGATCACGCGGGACGAGACGCTGCCGATCAGCAGCCGCATGACGGGACCGAAGCCGCGGGAACCGAGCACCAGGAGATCGATTCCGACCTCGGCCGCCTCGAGGAGCTTCGCGACGGGATCACCCCGCTCCAGCACGGGCAGGGCCCGCAGCTCCGATGGCAGCTGGGCCACGGCGTCGTGGAGGCGGAACTGGAAGTCCGGTCCCACCTCGGCTCCGGCCTGGCCCGCTGCGGCGGCGCCCATCGGCGGAATCGGGGTCAGCACTCCGATCACCTTCATCGCACCGGCGAACTTGCTTGCCAGCTTGGCGGCCTCCTCAAGCGCGGCCTGGGATTCCGCCATCCCGTCGTAGGCGACGCCGACGACACGCAGCCGGTCCTGAGAGTGGTCCTCCCGCGCGTATCCCTTGGGCGCGATCACCAGGCGACAGCGGGCGCCCTGGAGCAAGTGCTCGGCGACGCTGCCCGGCGACACCGATCCGACGTGCCCCCGGTGGGTCGAACCGAGCAGGATCAGGTCGGCCTCCCCGCTCTCGGCAAGCGCCTGGAAGGTGTCCGCGGGTGACCCCTTCTCGACGTGGACGATCTTGAGCTCCCCGCCATCCCTCTCGACCACGCGCCTGGCGAGAACGAGCGCGTCCTCCCCCCGCTCGTTCTCCTCGTAGCCGACCACGACCTTCGGATAGAGGGGTGAATACGTCATGCGCATTGGAGGCTGGCCCGGCACCTTTGTCGATTTTCAGCGGCTGCGTTCGTCGTCAGGGATGAGGTGACGAACGAGCACACAATCCGACACGATGGATCGAGGCTAGGCCGGAACCTTGGCGGCGCTCAGCACCGCGTCGAGCAGTCCCGGGAAGCGGGCGTCGAGATCATCGCGGCGCAGCCAGGTCATCTTGGTGGTGCCCTGGCGCTCCTGCTCGATCACACCGGCCTCGCGAAGGGTCCGGAAGTGATGGGTCATGGTCGACTTGGTGATCTCGAGCCCGAAGGTGCCGCAGGGCCGTGGGTCGGCGTCCTCGGCGAGGCGGCGGACGATCTCCAGCCGGTGCGGGTCGCTGAGCGCGTGCATCACAGCCGCCAGCTCGATTTCGTTCCTATCTGGGTGGTGAAGCTCCATAGATGTGAGCGTAGCTTGTTCGACACTCATCAAACTTCTTTGGTACGATGTTCATCGTACTATCAAACCGGCGCGGAGGCAAGCATGCCTGAGACACAGAACACCGACACAACCGCCGTCGCCCCCAAACACGAGCGCGACGGTGAGGCGCGCCTGACGAGCCCGTCCCTGCGCGCCGCCGCGATCGAGGCGGCATACATTCTGGAGGCCGTTCGCAAGTGAACCCGGTCACCGCGGCGAGGGCGATCGTGAGGCGCAACTCCAACGCACTGCTATTGGTCGTCTGTCTCGGCCAGTTCATGGTGGTGCTGGACGTCTCGATCGTGAACGTGGCGCTGCCGTCGATCAAGGACGCGCTCGGCTTCTCGACCAACGGCCTGCAGTGGGTCCTGAATGGCTACACGCTGACCTTCGCAGGCTTCCTGCTGCTCGGCGGGCGCGCGGCCGACCTCTTCGGCCGCCGACGCATGTTCTACGCCGGCACCCTGCTCTTCTCGGCGGCCTCCCTCCTCTGCGCGATCGCCCCCACCTCGGGGACGCTGGTTGGCGCTCGGGCGCTCCAGGGCATCGGCGGCGCGATCCTCTCCCCCGCGACCCTGGCGATCATCACCACGTCCTTCGATGAAGGTGCGCCTCGCAACCGCGCCCTCGGCGCCTGGGGCGCGGTGGGCGCGATCGGTGCGACCGCCGGAGTACTCCTCGGCGGGATCCTGACCGAAGCCTTCAGCTGGCCGGCCATCTTTGTCATCAACGTCCCGATCGGCCTCGGGATCGTGCTGTTCAGCAGCCGCCTGATCCCCGAGGGCCGCAGCGAATCCGAGAACCGGCACTTCGACCTTCCCGGCGCCATCCTGGTCACGCTCGGGATGACCGCACTGACCTATGGGATCGTCACCACCGATCGGCTCGGCTGGGGCTCGCTCGGCGTGCTCGGCCCGGTCACCGCGGGAGTGGCGCTCCTGGTGACGTTCGGCCTCTACGAAAACGGCCTGGCGAGGCGCCCGGAGCGAACTGCGCTGATGCCCCTGAGCGTCTTCAAGCTGCGAAACCTCCGCGCCGCGAACCTCGTGATCTTCCTGCTCTACGGCGCGATCTTCGGCTTCTGGTTCTTCCAGTCCCTCTACATGCAGGGCACTCTCCACTACAGCGCGCTCAAGACCGGGCTCGCCTTCGTCCCGATGACCATCGCCGTCGGCACCGGCGCGACCCTCGCGCCGCGCCTCGCGAAGGTCATCGGAGCGCGGTGGGTGCTCGCTGCGGGCATGCTCTCGGCGACCGTCGGCGAGTTCCTCCTGACGAGCGTCCATCCCGGCGGGAGCTACCTCGCGAACGTGTTCCCGGGAGGCGTGCTGGGCGCGCTCGGACTGGGCCTCGCCCTGGTCCCGGCGACGATCGTGGCGGTGCAGGGCGTCCCTCGCGCCCTCAGTGGCCTGGCCTCCGGGGTCCTCAATACCTCTCGCTTCATCGGCGCGGCCCTCGGCCTCGCCGTACTCAGCACGCTCGCCGCCAACCACACGCACTCGGAGATCGCCTCCGGCACCTCCGCCGCCAGGGCGCTCACCGACGGATTCCAGCTCCAGTTCGGGGTCGGAGCCGTTTTCTGCCTGGTGGGCGCCGTCGCCGCAGTGGTCCTGCTTCGGCCACAGCGCGAGCGGGAGACCGCGCCGGCCGTGGCCGAAGCCGAAAGCGCCTAGCGGCGCGCTAGCTCGCTACTTCTTCTTGCACTTCTTCTTGGCGCTCTGAGCGAAGCGCTTCTTCGCTTTGCACTTCTTCTTTCCGGAGCTCCCACCCGAGCCGGTGCCGCTTGCCGGGACTCCGGCGCCGGTCAAGCTCACGGCATCCGGATCGGTACCGGTCTGGTCGTCTCCCACTGTCAGCGTGCCGGTTCGTAGCCCGGGCGCCTTCGGCTTGAAGGTGACGGTCATCACGCACGGGATGGGGGCGAAGGGATTGTTCCCAGGGACCAGGCTGGTTCCGCAGCCGTTGCTTGCTATGGCGAAATCCCCGGTGGTCGACGGATTCGGCTGGAAGAGCCCAGGGACGCTGCAGACAGTAACCCCCGGAAGAGGCGTAATGACCTGAGTGCAGTCGACCAGCGCTGCCACCGACTGCGGTGCGCTCGTCTTGCCAACCTGCGTGTTCCCGCGGAAGGCAATGGCCCCCGGAGTTACGGATGTGTTCGCGCTCGCGAGCGCGGGCGAAAGGGCCAGTAGGCCGGCAGCCATCGCCGCGAGTCCCGCGACTTGAGTCTTGCGGTGCATTCGTCTCCCTTGGTGGTCCCCCCGAGTAGCGGATCGCAGCATTTCAGCTCCCTTCCTGCCGAACTTCGCCGTTATTGGGTGTCGTCACCCGACCGGAGTCCCAACCCTGGTGGCGCGTCCGTCCCGAGGAACGGGCCAAGGGTCAGTCCTCTAGATTTCCCGCCCCGATGCGCTTCTACGAATTCGAGAGCCGCAGGATCGTCGAACGAGCCGGCATCCCGGTCACCGAATACGGGTTCTGCAAGACCGCCGCCGAGGCCCGGGGGGCCGCCGAGCGGATCGGCGGCCCGACGGTGATCAAGTCCCAGGTCCTGACCGGCGGGCGGATGAAGGCCGGCGGGGTCAAGTTCGCCGACACCCCGGAGGAGGCCGAGGCACACGCGGCCGACATTCTCGAGCTCGAGATCAACGGCCACATGCCGGTCGGCGTCCTGGTCGATCCCAAGGCAGAGGTCGAACAGGAGTACTACGCGGCGGTCCTCTGGGACGGCCGTGCCAAGCGGCCGATGATGCTCTTCTCGGACATGGGCGGCATCGACATCGAGGAGGTCGCGGAGAAGCATCCCGATCACGTCGGCCGCGGCCACCTCTCCAACCTCCACCCCGTGCCCGACTTCCGCGCCAAGGAGGTCGTTGCGGCCGCCGGCGGCCTGACCGGCCGGGAGCTCACGCGCGCCACCCCGGTGCTCGCCCGCCTCGCCCAGCTTCAGCGCGACTACGACATGACCCTCGCCGAGATCAATCCGCTCGCCCGCCTCTCGGACGGGTCCTTCGTCGCCCTCGACGCCCACATGGAGATGGAGGATGAGGCCGTGGGCCGCCACCAGAAGGTGCTCAAGGAGATCGGCGTGGAGCTCGAGGAGCCGCGTGAGCTCTATGAGCCCTCCGAGTTCGAGCGCAACGTGAAGGCGATCGACGAGGCTGACCACCGCGGCGTGATCCAGGGCAAGGACCACGGCTTCACCGGCAACCTCGGCCTGGTGATAGGCGCCGGCGGCGGCTCGCTGACCCTGACCGACGCCGTCCGCAGCCATGGCGGCAAGCCCGCCAACTATGCGGAGATCGGCGGTAACCCCTCCGTCGCCAAGTCCTGCGGCCTCGCCAAGGAGGTCCTGAAGAAGGATGGCGTGGAGAAGATCGCGGTGATGATGTCGATCGTCTCCAACACGCGAGTCGACATCGTCGCCCGCGGCGTGATCAAGGCCTGCCTCGAGCTCGGCAGGGACCCCGCCGAGACCATCACCGTCTTCCGCATTCCCGGTGCGTGGGAGGAGGAGGGCGCCAAGATCCTCGATAAGTACGGGATCGAGTTCAAGGACCGGTCGACCTCGATGTGGGACGCGGCGGGCGAGGCCGTGGAGAAGATCCATTGAGCATCCTGCTCAGCGCGGACTTCACCTTCATCGTCCAGGGCATCACCGGGCGCGAGGCGGTGAACCTGACCAGGGAGTGCCTGGACTACGGCTCCAAGGTCGTCGGCGGCGTCACGCCCGGGCGCAAGGGCCGCGACGTCCACGGTGTCCCCGTCTTCGACACAGTCGAGCAGGCGGTGGCCGACCACGGGAAGCCCATCGACGGCTCCGTCGTCACCGTCCCCCCGGCCTTCACCAAGGACGCGGTCTTCGAGGCGATCGAGAACGGCATCGGGCTGATCGTGATCGTCACCGAGCGCATCCCCCGCCGCGACGTCGCCCAGATGGTCGAGCTCGCCAACCTGCACGGCGCCCGGATCATCGGACCCAACTGCCTGGGGATCATCGCCCCAGGAGTCTCCAAGATGGGCGGAATCGGTGGGCCCGCGAAAGACGCCGCCAAGGCCTACGAGCCCGGCTCGATCGGAGTGATGTCGCGCTCGGGCGGGATGACCACCGAGATCTCCTCCACTCTCACCGCCGCCGGCCTCGGCGTCTCCACCGCCGTGTCGATTGGCGGCGACGCGATCATCGGCTCTACCTACGCCGAGCTCATGCCCCTCTTCGAGGAGGACCAGCAGACCGAGGCGATCGTGATCTACACGGAGCCGGGCGGTCGCATGGAGGCCGAGCTGGTCGACTGGCGCGAGGCCAACGACGCGAAGCTCCCGATCATCGCCTTCATGGCCGGCAAGTTCATGGACGACGAGGAGATGCAGGGCATGAGCTTCGGCCACGCCGGGACGATCGTCGAGGGCGCCGAGGACTCGGCGACGCAGAAGATCGCCCGCCTCCAGGACGCGGGCATCCCGGTGGTCGAGCGAATCGATGAGATACCCAACGCCGTCAAGGACAAGCTCGGAGCGAAGGTCTGATGGCCGAGGCCGAGCAGCTCGAGAGCATCTTCATCGACGTGGAAGTCGACGACGCTGTCACGGGCGACCCCGAGCTGGCCGCGAAGCTCGAGGAAGTGTGCCCGGTCGACATCTTCGCCGGCGAGGACGGCGAGGTCGCGATCGTCCGCGAGAACCTCGACGAATGCGTCCTCTGCAACCTCTGCGTCGAGGCGGCGCCCCCCGGCGGGGTAGTCGTCAAGAAGCTCTACGACGGCACCGAACTCCGCCGGTAGGCGGCGTGGGACAGCTGAACTGGTCAGACTGAGAACCGGTGCAGCCGACCTCGACCCCGACGCCCCTCCGTGCCGCATTCGAGGCTCGCAATCACGACGCGATCCTGGATGCCCTTGCTCCGGACATCGTCCTGCGCTCGCCGATCTTCGAGGTTCCATTCGAGGGGATCGACGAGGCCGGGGACCTCTTTGCTGTGCTGCTCGAGGAGCTCTGGCCACTGACCTACCTCGACGAGATTCCGGGCGACCCGCACATCCTGCACTTCACCGGCGAGATCAAGGGCAAGAAGCTCGAAGGCATCGACCTGCTCCGCTTCGACGAGGAGGGCCGGGTCAGAGAGATCACGGTCTTCTTTCGCCCCTTCCCGGCCGTCGCCGCATTTCTGACCGCAATGGGCCCGAAGCTCGGGCGCAGGCGTGGGGGCCCCGGACGTGGAGCGATTCTCACGGCGGCCGGGGCGCCGGTGAGCGCGCTGATGCGGGCCACAGCGGCCACCGGGCCACGCCTGCTCGGCCTCGGGCGCAACAAGTAGTCACGCAACACTACGCCGGTGAACTTCATCGAGGACGTCATGGAGCGCTCCAAGTCCTCGCGGCTGGGGATCGTCGCAATCGACGCTGAGGGCTTCCGCCGCGAGTGGCATTTCGGCGAGCTGATCGCGCGCAGCGCCGGCCTCTCGGGCGCCATGGCGGCTCGGGGCGTCGAGCGGGGCGACGCGGTCATGACCTTGATCGGCAGCCGGATTGAGTGGGTGCTCGCGATGCTGGCCTGTTTCCGCATGGGCGCCGTGGCGATGCCGTGCAACGCGCAGCTGCGACGCAAGGACCTCGAGGTGCGTGTGGGCACAGCGCATCCCAAGCTCTGCATCGGCCAGGAGGAACTGCTCGGCGAACTGCCCGACCGCGTGCCCGCGATGACCCTCGCCGAGGTCGTCGAGGTGTTGGACGAGGACGTGCCGCAGGAGACCCCGGCGAGCGTCGCCGATCTCGACCCCGACGATCCCGCGGTGATCATCTTCACCTCAGGAACCACGGGCGACCCGAAGGGAGTCGTCTATCCGCAGCGCTATCTGCTCGGGCAGCGCCTGCAAGCCGAGCACTGGGTCGGCGCGCGCAAGGGCGAGCTGGCCTGGTGCACGGCTGCGCCGGGCTGGTCGAAGTCCACCCGCAACGCGTTCATTGCCCCCTGGCTCGCGGGCGCGGCGGCCCTGCTCCACGACGCACGCTTCGACCCCGCCGAGCGCCTGGACGTGATCGAGCGGGAGGGCGTCAACGTCCTCTGCCAGGCGCCCACCGAGTACCGGATCCTGGCGAAGCGGGCCGAGCTGCGGCCGATCCCCACGCTGCGCCGCCTGATCTCCGCAGGCGAGCCGCTCAATCCGGAGGTGATCCGGCGCTTCAGGGAGCGGCTGGGCATGGGCATCGGCGACGGCTACGGGCAGACGGAAACAGGCCCGGTGACCGGCATGCATCCGGACGAGGATGACCCGCGTCATGACGGCTCGATGGGCCGTCCACTTCCCGGGATCGAGGCCCAAGTGGCCGACGGCGAGCTACAGGTCAGGCCGCACACCGTGCCGACGTTCTTCAGCAACTACATCGGCGAGGCGCCCTTCGACGGCGAGTGGTGGGCCACCGGGGACCAGGTCAGCGAGGACGAGGACGGCTACCTCTGGTTCGAGGGCCGCGACGACGACATCATCATCACCGCCGGCTACCGAGTGGGGCCGTTCGAGGTCGAATCCGCCCTCGTCTCCCACCCCGCTGTGGCCGAGGCCGCCGCCGTGCCGGAGCCGGACGAAGAGCGGGGAGCGGTGGTCCGCGCGCTCGTGGTGCTGGCCAACGGCGAGCCGTCAGACAAGCTCGCCCAGGAGCTCCAGGAACACGTCAAGAGCGTCACCGCCCCCTACAAGTATCCGCGCATCGTGGAGTTCACCGAGGAGCTGCCGAAGACGCCGAGCGGCAAGATCAAGCGGGCGGAGCTGCGGAGCCCTACGTGAGGCCCCAGTGGGCGAGCTTCGCCGGCATCTTCATCGTCACCAACCTCGGCCTGCTCGCCGTCGGCGCGACGCTCGCCGTTCTCCCCCACTACGTCAAGGACCATCTCGACGGTTCCGACCTCGAGGTCGGGATCGTCTCCGGCGCCTTCGCCTTCACCGGAATCGTCTGCCGGCCGATCGCCGGCAACCTGGCGGATCGGCGCGGCCGCAAGCCGACCGTGATCGTCGGCGCCCTGCTCGCCGCGATCGCGGGCGGGCTCTATTTCGTCCCGGCGGGGATCCCGGGCCTGATCGTCGCGCGGTTCTTCCTCGGCGCCGGGGAGGGGACCGTCTTCACCGCCGGATCCGCCTGGAACGTCGACATGGCCCCCGAGGAGCACCGCGGCCGAATGATCGGTCTCTACGGCCTGGCCATCTGGACCGGCCTCACCCTTGGCCCTCCAATCGGGGTGTTGCTGCAGCATGCCGGCGGGTTTCACCTCGTCTGGGCGTTCGCGGCGGGTGCCCCGTTGCTTGGGGCCGTGATCGCATCCCGGCTTCCCGAGACCTACACGCCGCGGGAAGGGGTCAACCGCGGGCCGTTCATCTCGCGCGAGGCGCTGGGCCCCGGCGTGACCTTCGCGCTCAGCGTGGTCGGCTTCGCGGCGGTCTCCGCCTTCATCATCCTCAGCCTCGATGAGCGGGGCATCGGGCACGGACCGGCGGTCTTCAGCGTCTTCGCCGCGACCGTGGTCGCCACCCGGCTCGTCGCGGGAGGGCTGCCGGACCGGATCGGTGCGGCACGCTGCGCCGTGGGCGCCGCGCTGACCGAGACGGTCGGCTTGATCCTGCTCGGAGCGGCCGACAACCTGTCCGTGGTGATCGTCGGCGCCATCGGGATGGGCGCGGCGTTCTCGCTGCTCTTCCCGTCGCTCTCGCTGGTCGCGATCAACCGGGTCAGTCCCGATCGCCGGGGCGTGGCGATGGGAACCTTCACCGCAAACTTCGACCTCGGGATGCTGATCGGATCCCCGCTGGTGGGCGGCGCCGCGGCGGTCGCCGGCTACAGCGCTGCGTTCTACGTCGCCGCAGCGGCCGCCCTCGCCTGCGCCATCGCCAGCGCGGGCTTCATCGGCGCGCCGGGCGCTGGCCGGGAACCTCTCCCCGATACGCTCCGGGCCTGATGGCGCAGCGGGCAACGGAAGCCGGGTCGTCGATCGACCGGAAGCTGATCAACAAGCTCACGGAGGAGCAGATGGCGCGCTTCCGTGAGCACACGCCGACCTCGGCGGAGTACTTCGACCGCGCGCGCAAGGTGATGCCGGGCGGCGTCCCCTCCTCCTTCCAGCTCAACGACCCGTGGCCGGTCTACATCGACCGGGGCAAGGGCGCGTTGGTCTGGGACGTCGACGGCACCGAGTACGTCGACTTCCACAACGGCTTCGGAGTGATGTGCGTCGGCCACGCCAATCCTGTCATCGGGGAGGCGGTCAAGGCCCGCCACGACGAGGGAACGCACTTCGCCGCGCCGACGAACGGGTCGATCGTCTCCGCGGAGAACCTGGTCGAGCGCTTTGGTCTCCCCCAGTGGCGCTTCTCGAACTCCGGCACGGAGTCGACGATGTCCGCAATCCACCTCGCCCGCGGCGCCACCGAGCGAGACCTGATCATCAAGATCGAGGGCTCCTACGACGGCCACCATGACGCGGTGATGGTCTCCTGCTACCCGGAGCTGGACGAGCTCGGGCCTCGTGAGAGCCCCAACCCGATCCCGTTCGGCCACGGCTTTCCGCAGGTTGTCGTCGAGCTGACGCGGCCGGTCCCGTTCAACGACCCGGATGTCCTGGAGGGCGTGCTGAAGAAGTACGAGGGCGAGGTCGCCGGGCTGATCATGGAGCCGGCGATGATGAACATCAACATCATCCCGCCGAAGGACGGCTATCTCGAGCGCGTCCGCGAGCTCTGCACCGAGCACGGCGTCAAGCTGATCTTCGACGAGGTGAAGACGGGCGCCACGATCTCCTATGGCGGCGCCACCGGCCGCTTCGGCGTCGAGCCGGACATGATCTGCCTGGCGAAGGCGATCTGCGGCGGCTATCCGGGCGGAGCGATCGGGATGACCGCCGAGCTCGGCGAGGTGGTCGCCACCGACAAGGTCCACCAGATCGGCACCTTCAACGGCAATCCGCTCGTGATGGCGGCCGCCGAGGCCACGCTCACCAAGGTCCTCACCCCGGACGCGTACGAGAAGCTCGAGGCGACCAACGAGTCACTCAAGGCCCGCTGCCAGGAGGTCATCGACCGCTTCGGGCTGCCCGCCTACACCCAGGGCCTCGGCGCCAAGGGCTGCGTGATCTTCTCGCCCGAACCGATCTACGAGTACCGCGACTACCTGACCAAGGTCGACGGCGACCTCTCAACGCTCGCCTGGCTCTACCACATGAATCACGGCATCTTCATGACCCCTGGCGTCGAGGAGGAGTGGACCCTCTCGATCGCCCACGAGGACGAGCACGTCGACCGCTACGTGGCCGCCTTCGAGGCCTTCGCCGCGGACGTCAGCGGCTCCTAGCCCTCAGGCCGGCAGCGCCCCGGGTGGGCCCAGGATGTCGATGCGGTGTTCGGCGGCGAGGGTCTCGAGCCGATCGATGTCCGGCTCGCTCGGATCGGGCAACCGGTCCTCCGCGGCCGGCACGCCATAGGCGGCCGGCGAATACTCGACGCGTTTTCGAACTGGCTCGACGGTCGAGCGCGAGCTCCCCTCGTCCTAGCCCGAAGCGCCGTTCAGGTCGAGGGCGGCGCGGGCTTTGTCGGTGTCCTCGGTGACGATCACCAGCCGGACGCCGCTGAAGATCGTGTAGGCCACGTCGACGCTGACGCCCGCCTCGGCCAAGTCCCTCGCGATCTCGCCCATGGCGCCCGGCTTGTCGTGCAGGTCGACGATCACGGCCTCCCGCTCGTCGGCGACGTCGATCCCCGCGTCTGCGAGTGCCCCCTTCGCCGCAGATTCGTCCTGCACAAGGATGTGGATGAAGCCCTTGCCGTCGCCGACCATCGCGCAGAGCCCCTCTATGTTCACGCCCGCTTTGCCCGTGCGCCTCCCCCAGCTCGGCCAGCTTTCCGGGCCGGTCCTCCATGATCACCGTCAGGTCCTTCATCGCGGCCTCCGTTGATCGAGTGGCCGCATCATTTACTTCGGCGACGGCGATGTCAAACCGCGGGCCGCGAGTAGCCTGATTGAGATGGCGAACCGGCTCGCCCAGGAAACCAGCCCCTACCTGCTCCAGCACGAGGACAACCCGGTGGACTGGCGGCCGTGGGGGCGGAGGCCCTCGGCCAGGCAGCGAGGGAGGACAAGCCGATCTTTCTCTCGATCGGCTACTCCACCTGCCATTGGTGCCACGTGATGGAGCGCGAGTCCTTCGAGGACCGCGAGACCGCGGCCTACATGAACGAGCACTTCGTGCCGATCAAGGTCGACCGCGAGGAGCGCCCCGACGTCGACGACATCTACATGGAGGCGGTCCAGGGGATGACCGGCCAGGGCGGCTGGCCGCTGACCGTCTTCCTCGACTCCGGACGCAGTCCCCTTCTACGGCGGCACCTACTTTCCGCCCGAGCCGCGTCATGGCCTGCCGAGCTTCAGGCAGGTGATGGAGGCGACCGCCGGCGCGTACCAAAACCAGCGAGAGGAGCTGCGCGAGGCCTCGGTGCGGATCAGGGAGTCGCTCGCGATGACCGCCCGAGTCGCGCAATCCGACCAGCCCGTCGACCGGTCCCTCCTGGAAGGCGCGGTCAGCGCGTTCCAGTCCGGCCTCGACAGGGCGAACGGGGGCTTCGGCGGCGCGCCCAAGTTCCCGCCGGCCAGCGCGCTCGAGTTCCTGCTCGATCGTGGCGAGACCGCCCCGGTCGCGCTGACCCTCGACAAGATGATGCACGGCGGGATCTACGACCAGCTCGGCGGCGGCTTTGCCCGCTACTCGGTCGACGCCACCTGGCTCGTCCCCCACTTCGAGAAGATGCTTTACGACAACGCGCTCCTGGCCCGCGTCTACCTTCACGGCTGGCAGGTGATGGGCGAGGAGCCCTGGATGCGTGCTTGCGTCGAGACCCTCGACTGGGCGCTGCGCGAAATGTCGGGACCCGAGGGCGGCTTCTACTCCGCCCGGGACGCCGACTCGGAGGGCGAGGAGGGCCGCTTCTACGTCTGGGACGAGGACGAGATACGCGAGGCCCTCGGCGAGGCCGGGATCGGCGCCGACGCCATCGAGCGCGCCCTCGGCTACTGGGGCGTAAGCGCCGCCGGCAATTTCGAGGGCAGGAACATCCTGCACGTCCCGCTCGGCGCGAGCGCCCAGCAGCCGCCGGAGCTCGCCGATGCCCGCACCGCTCTCTACGCCTGGCGGGATCGGCGCGTCCGCCCCGGCCTCGATGACAAGCGGATCTGCTCGTGGAACGCGCTGATGATCGCCGCGCTGGCCGACGCCGGAGCGGCGCTCGGGCGCCAGGAGTACCTCGACGCAGCCTCGGCCTGCGCCCGCTTCATCTGGGAGTCGATGAGGGACTCCGACGGACATCTGCTCCGCACCTGGAAGGCGGGGCAGGCGCGGCTCAATGCGTATCTCGAGGATCACGCCTACCTGGTCGAGGCGCTGCTGCGGCTCTACGAGGCCACCCTCGAGGTGCGCTGGTTCGACGCCGCTCGCGAGACCGCCGACGCGATGATCAAGCGCTTCGGCGACGACGAGAACGGCGGATTCTTCACCACGTCCGACGACCACGAGGAACTGATCGCCCGGCGCAAGGACGTGGGCGACCACCCGATCCCCTCAGGTAACTCCTCGGCGGCCTACGGCCTGCTGCGGCTCGCGGCGCTCACCGGCGACCACCTCTACGAGGACCGCGCGCTCGGCACGATCCGGCTCTTCGTGCCGGCGGCCAAGCAGCACCCCGACGCCTTCGGCCATCTGCTGCAGGCGGTCGACTTCCACCTCTCCCCGGTGCGCGAGGTCGCCCTCGCGGCACCGGGTGACGGCGACGGACCAACCGGGCTGGAGGAGCTCGCCTCAGTCGTCCGCTCGGCCCATCGCCCGCACGTCGTCCTCGCCGGCGGACCCGAGGGAAGCGATCGCCCCGAGCTGTTGCGAGAGCGCGCCGCCGTCGAGGGCAAGGCGGCCGCCTACGTCTGCGAGCACTTCGCCTGCAAGGCGCCGGTGACGACAGCGGCCGAACTGGCAGAACTCCTCAGAGAATGGGCAGGAACTGCTCGATCTCGTGCGGGGTGACCTGGACCCGGTAGTCCTCCCACTCCGAGCGCTTGATCTCGATGAAACGGTTGAACGCGTGCTCGCCGAGGACGCGCAGCACCAGCTCCGACTCCGCCGCGAGCTCGATCGCCTCGCCAAGCGTCTCGGGGAGCTCCTCGATGCCGCGGCGATGGCGCTCCTCCGGGGTCAGGTGGTAGAGGTTCTGCTCCATCGGCTCGGGCAGCTCGTAGCCGTGCTCAATGCCCTCGAGCCCGGCGTGCAGCATCCCCGCGAAGCAGAGGTACGGGTTGCAGGCGGGGTCGGGACAGCGCAGCTCAGCGCGGGTCGCCTGCTCCTTGCCGGGGTGATAGAGCGGCACCCTGATCAGGGCTGAGCGGTTGCGACGGGACCAGGACAGGTACACCGGCGCCTCGTAGCCGGGCACCAGGCGCTTGTACGAGTTGACCCACTGGGCGAAGAGCGGGGAGATCTCGCGCGCGTGCTTGAGCTGGCCGGCGATGAATGCCTTGCCGACGTCCGAGAGGAAGTACTGGTCGTCGGGGTTGAAGAACGCGTTCTTGCCGTCCTTCGAGAGCGACTGGTGGACGTGCATGCCGGAGCCGTTCTCTCCCTGCAGCGGCTTAGGCATGAAGGTCGCGTGCCAGCCGTACTTCATCGCGTACTCCTTGACCGTGATCCGGTAGGTCATGCAGTCGTCGGCCATCTCAAGCGCGGGCTTGTAGCGCATGTCGACCTCGTGCTGTGAGGGGCCGACCTCGTGGTGGGTGTACTCGACGTGGATGCCGAGCTGCTCGAGCGCAAGCACGGTCTCGCGCCGCACGTCAGACCCGGCGTCGAGCGTGGTCAGGTCGAAGTAGCCGCCCTCGTCGAGGATCTCCGGGGTCCCGGACTCGGGCTTGGCGGAGCGGAAGTAGAAGTACTCGAGCTCGGGTCCGACGTTGTAGGCGTCGAAGCCCATCTTCTCGGCTCGGTCGATGGCGCGCCGCATGATCCACCGCGGGTCTCCTTCGTAGGGATCGCCGCCGGGCACCTGGATGTCGCAGAACATCCGCGCGGTGCGGTTGCGCTCCTCCTCGCGCCAGGGGATCAGCTGGATGCTGGAGGGATCCGGCATGGCGATCATGTCGGACTCCTCGATCGGATTGAACCCGCTGATCGAGGAGCCGTCGAAACCCATGCCGCCCTCGAAGGCGTCCTCGAGCTCCGCCGCATTGATCGAGAAGCTCTTCAGCTGACCGAGGAGATCGGTGAACCAGAGCCGCACGAAACGCACGTCGTTCTGCTCGCAGAACGCCAGCGCCTCCTTCGCCGTGGTGGTCCCCTCGGCCATGACGCGGAAACTTACTCCCGTCTCACATCCGCGGGCCGCCGGTCGTCGTATGAGCAGACAGAACCGCAAATATGCCTGTACACTTACGACACGTAAGTAACCGGCTAAAAGTAAAGTAAAGCCCTTGTGAAATGGCGGTATCGAGAGAAATGACAGTCAAGACAGACGTAAGCCGCTTCCACATCCACGACGAGCTCACCGCGCCGGACGCCACGGCTCCTTTGATCAAGAGCATCCAGACTGCCGGCGGCCAGGTCTCCAAGTTCATCGGCGTGCTCGCCGAGTCGCCGGCCGCGCTGCGCGGGTACACGCGTCTTCGCACTGAGCTCCGTCAGAGCAAGCTGCCGAGGGCGACCCGTGAGCGGATCGGCCTCGCCGTGGCTGAGTGGCGCAACGACCCCTACACCCTGACGCAGTACGCCCGTACCGCGCGCGTCGCCGGACTCGGCCTCGACGAGGTCGCCAGAGCCCGCAACTTCACCTCCTCCGATGAGAAGGAGGCGGCGTTGCTGGCCCTGATCCGCGAGACGCTCGATCCCTCCCAGCGCCCTCCGCACCACCTGGTCGAGGAGGCCCGTGAGGCCGGATGGAGCGACGAGGAGATCCTCGACGCTGTCGCCGAGACGGCTCTCGCGGAGTTCGAGAGCCTGTTCGCCTCGGTCGCAGCGCTCCCGCAGGAGGGCGACCCTGCGGTTCTCCGGGAAGCCGCGGCTTAGCTAGCGGCGGAGCAGGGCCCTACGACGGCGGCGGCGTGACCGTCGCCTGCACAGGACCCGCGCCGAGGGCGAGGAAGCCGAGCCGCTTGGCGACCTTCTTGGTCATGTCCCAGGCATAGCCCTTGTGGAATGGGCCCCGGTCAATGACGCTCGCCGTCACGCTGCGCCCGGCGTAGTCGAAGGTCACCTGCGTGCCGCAGGGGAGCTTCCGATGGGCGACGCCCAACGTCGTCGGCGTGAGGATCGTCCCGCATGCGGTCGAGCGGCCCCAGAAGCCTGGGCCGTACCAGGTTGCCGCCTTGAAGGTGGTCCAGCTGCCCGGAGAGGAGCTGGGCTGAGCCGTCGGCTGGGTGGGCTCGGTGCCGCCCGGCACGCCGCCGGTCTGCGCGCTCGCGGCCGGGGCAGCCACCAGGAGTATCGCGGCGCAGGCGAGTCCCGCAATCGCACGAATTGTTCGCTTGCTCGTCAAACCTTCCTCTTTCGTTGCTTACGGGGTTAGCTGACGGGCTCGCGCTGAAAGATCGCGCTACGCGGCTCGGTGGCCGCGACTCGCCCCAACTGATGGGTCCCCCGCTCTCTGACCTTTTCCGGTGGTCGGAGACTCAGCGGAAGTGCGCGGCGCAGCCTAGCAAAGGTCCCCTCGATAGTCGTCACTACTGATGAGTCGGACGTTCAGCCCCGAACCTTCGCCGCGAAACGAATCGCCCACCGTCCGGCGGGCTCCCTTCTCCATATCCTGCGGCCGATGCCATCGGCGCTGGTCACCGGAGCGGGTCGCGGGATGGGGCTCGAGATCGCCCGCCGGCTTGTCGGCCGAGGCTACGACGTGGCGGTCACCGACGTCGACGAGACAAACACCTCCGCCGCCGCCGATCGGCTCGGCGGGCGCGCCTGGGCCCTTCCCCTCGATGTGACCGACACGGAGGCCTGCCGGTCGGCCGCCTCGCAGGTGGTCGAGCGATCGGGCTCCCTGGACGTCTGGGTCAACAACGCGGGGATCCTCTACACCGGGCTCGCCTTCGAGCAGGAAATGGACGTGCACCGCCGGATGCTCGAGGTGAATGCCGTCGGGACCATGAACGGGACCCTGGCGGCGATCGAGCGGATGCGCCCGGTGGGGCGAGGGCACATCATCAACCTGATCTCGCTCGCCGGACTGGCGGCGGCCACCGGGATCGTCGGCTACTCGGCGAGCAAGCACGCGGCGATCGCCTTCAGCCTCGGCACCGCCGCCGACCTGCGGCGGGCTGGTTTCGACGGGATCCGGATCTCCTGCGTCTGCCCCGACGGGGTCTGGACGCCGATGATCGCCGACAAGCTCGACGACCCCAACGACGCCCTCTCCTTCTCGGGCGTGATGCTGATGCCGGAGAAGGTCGCCGAGCACGTCGAGGGTCTGCTGGAGCGACCGAGGCCGGTGCTCACCATCCCGCGCTGGCGCGGGCGATTCGCGCGCTTCTTCGACCGGCATCCCCAGCTCTCGCTGCGGCTGACACCGCTCCTGATGCGGGATGCCCTCCGACGGCAGCGTGCCTTCAAGAAGAAGGTCGAGGCGGGCAAGTGGCCTCCGAAGTCCCCCTAGGCGACCCCGGACCCGGAGCGGAGGAGCCGTTGCCTCAGCGGGGCCCGCACGAGGCCGGGAGGAGGGCCGGGCGATTCCATACCGTGCGAGGGCCCATGGGGACCTCCGGCTGGCTCCGCTACCCGGTGGCCTGGTCTCGGGCGAGATACGGCCGAACGCCGGAGCGTCCGTGGATCGTGCCGGCGGCCGTTGGCTGGCTGCGGCGGCGGATCCGCTCCGACTGGTCGATCCTCGAATTCGGGGCGGGGCGCTCGACGCCGTGGTTCGCGCAGCGGGCGGGCCGGGTGCTCAGTTTCGAGGACAACGGGTTCTGGGTCGGACACACCCGCGAGCGGCTCGATCAGCTGGGGCTGGCGAGCGTCGAGCTCAGGTTGCGGGGGGTCGAGGAGTTTTCGAGGGAGGTGGCGGCACTCCCACCCTCCTCCTTCGACTTGGTCGTCGTCGACTTCCTCGAGGCCCCGGCTGTGACGCGGATCGACGTTCTCGAACCGGCGATGCAGAGGGTGCGACCCGGCGGCTATCTGCTGCTCGACGACTCGGACCGGCCGGGATATGCCGAGGCGTACAAGCTGCTGGCAGGCTGGAAGGAGCGGCGGTTCTCCGGGGTCAAGGACGACTGGCCCGAGGCCTGCGAGACCACAATCTTTCGGCGGCCCGTCGAGCTTGCCGCCTAGTGCTCGTATAGGGACCGAGAGTCGGCAAGGTCCCCGAGAAATAGAAGAGGCCCCTTGCGGGGCCTCCTCCTTAGCGAGCTGGTAAGCCGGATTCTGTCTGGGGCAGCCATCCATCTGTGCGGCCCACCTGGACCTCGCCGGGCTGGGTCGACGGTCCTGCTTGGCCTTGCACCGGGCGGGGTTTGCCATGCGCGCCCGCGTCACCGCGGCGCCGGTGCGCTCTTACCGCACCGTTTCACCCTTGCCTGTGCGCGACTCACGTGTGGCCGCGCCATCGGCGGTCTGCTCTCTGTTGCACTTTCCCGCGGGTTTCCCCGGGTGGGCGTTACCCACCGCCGTGCCCTGTGGTGTCCGGACTTTCCTCGAAGACTCCTTTCGTTGTCTCCGCGACTGCCTTGCTCGCCCTGTCAGGGTACCTCGGGATTGCGGCCCCGCGGAGCCGTTTCGCCCACTTTCCGCGTCGTTCGAGGACGTGTCAGGAGAGCGAGGAGCCGCAGGTGGCGCAGCCACCGCGCTCCAGCTCTCCGTGACACACCGGGCACTTCGCCCGGCCCCGAGCCGTCAGGGCCTCCCAGGCGCCGAGGATCTGATCTTCAAGCGTCACCTCGGACGGCTCGAACAGGTGCGTCTCTTCTTCAACCGCGAGGGTGGTCACGGGACCCTCCGAAAAACTCCCACCACGCGGCCGAGCAGGCGCACGTCGCGGGTGCGAATCGGCTTCATGCTCTTGTTCTCCGGCTGGAGCCGGACCCGATCCTTCTCACGGAAGAAGCGTTTGACGGTCGCCTCGTCCTCTCCGACCAGGGCGACCACGATCTCGCCATCGCGGGCGCGCTCCGTGGGGCGCACCACGACGAAGTCCCCCTCCAGGATGCCGGCGTCCTTCATGCTCTCGCCGCGCACGCGCAGGATGTAGTCCCCGTCCTCCCCGCCGACCACGTCCGGCACCTCGAGGTAGTCCTCGATGTTCTCCTCGGCGAGGATGGGCGTGCCGGCGGCGACCTGCCCGACCAGCGGCAGCCCGGATGGCCGGACGGCCTTCTTCGCCCGCTGGACCATCACCTCGAGCGCGCGCGGCTTGGAGGGATCCCGCCTGAGCACACCGAGGCTTTCGAGCTTGGAGAGGTGCGCGTGCACCGTCGATGAGGAATGCAGGCCCACCGCCTTGCCGATCTCGCGGACCGTCGGCGGGTAACCGTGCTTGCTCAGGTAGGTGCCGATGTAGTCGAAGATCTCCTTCTGGCGCTTCGTCAGGTCCTTGACGAGGTCCACTTAATCCTCCTCATTCAGCCGCGCTGGGCGGGTGACGCTGCTTGGGGTGGGCGAACACATGTTCGGAGAGTAGCGTCCCTCACGGACGGTTTCAACCAGCGTTCTGAGCCGAACCTTCTCCCCGCCGGGCGCCACGACCTCCTCCGCGCGGCCATTATCATCAGCGGCCCTCGCGGCTGTGGCGGAACTGGTAGACGCGCAAGGTTGAGGGCCTTGTGGCCCTAACGGGCCGTGGAGGTTCGACTCCTCTCAGCCGCATGAAGAACCCGCTGGTAATCAGCGGGTTCTTTGCTTTTCAGAATCCAAAGCAAGCGACCAGCATTTCGGCCCGTGGTACCAATGAGGTACCAATTTCTTCCGCAACTGCAAAAGCGCCGCTTTGCATGGAAAGGAGCGCTTTCGAACTGGCGCTTCTCGCGCATTGGCGAGTGACTCCGCGGCGCGCGTCAACTCGCCGGTAGAGCTAGCCCTTCGATAGAAACCAGTGTGTGTTCGCGAATCTCGGTCTCGCCGCGCTCATATTGATATTCGCGGCCGCAGCCGCCCTCGTCTGGGTCGCCGGTATCCAGCTTTCGAATTCCACGGATTCACTCGACTTCAGGCTCGGTCTCGGCGAGGCACTCGGGGGAGTGGTCCTGCTTGCGGTCGCCACCAATCTGCCTGAGATCGCGATCACCTCCTCGGCGGCGCTCTCGCACAACCTCGGGATCGCGATCGGCAACATTCTTGGTGGGATCGCGATCCAGACGGTCGTCCTCGTAGCCCTTGACGTGGCGATGGGCCCCGAGTCGGCGCTCACCACGCGGGCCGCCTCGCTCGTGCTGGTGCTCGAGAGCATGCTTGTCGTCACCGTGCTTGCGATCTCGGTAATGGGCGCGCAGCTGCCAGGGTCGCAGGGACGATGGGAGCCGGCGGCCATCCTGATTGCGCTGACCTGGCTGGTCGGCGTCTGGCTGATCAGCCGAGCCCGCCACGGTCTGCCGTGGCATGACGCATCGGGTAACGCACCCGGCGCCCAGGAGAAGCCACGGGGCCACTCCAAGTCGACGATGGCCGAGAAGATGAGCTTGGCGCGCGCCGCCGTTGTCTTCGCCGTGGCTGGAGCGGCGACCCTTGGCGCCGGTGTTGTGCTGGAGAGGAGCGGCGAGCGCATCGCGACCCATGTCGGCCTGTCCGGCGTTGTCTTCGGCGCGACACTCCTGGCCGGGGCGACTTCGCTGCCGGAGCTCTCGACCGGGATCAGGTCGGTGAGGCTCGGCGACTACCAGCTTGCGGTTTCCGACATCTTCGGCGGCAACGCGTTCCTGCCGGTGCTCTTTCTGCTGGCGAGCCTGCTCTCGGGCTCGGCCGTCCTGCCCCAGGCGCAGTCGACCGACATCTATCTGACGGCACTGGCGATCGTGCTCACCGTTGTCTACGCGTGGGGCCTGATCATGCGTCCACGCCGACAGGTAGCGCGCATGGGCATCGCTTCGCTGGTCGTGCTGGTCCTGTACGTCGTAGGAATCTGCGGGCTCTTTGTGGTGGCGAGCCATTGACTCCAGCGCCTTGCGAACCGGCGATCGTCGAGCACTTCTTCGCAACAAAGGCGGCACTCCTCTGGTCCCGCGAAGCCGCCTCCTATGCTCGAGAAGCAGAAGTGGACGCGGCGCCGGTTTTTGAAGCAGCAGCTCCCGCTCACTGTGCCACTGCGCCCGCCAAAAACGCCGTCCTCGAAGTGAGCGCGGCAGCCTACTGTGCGCGAGTGCTGCCGATGAGTTCTTCCTGTTTCGGCGGTCTCAAATGACATGGCCAAGCTGATCTATTCCTTCAACACCTCGCTCGACGGCTACATGACGGACGAGGAGGGCAACTTCGACTGGACGGAGCCCACCGAGGAGGTGCACACCTTCTTCAACGAGCTCGAGCGCACGATCGGCACCTCTCTCTACGGCCGCCGCCTGTACCAGACGATGCGCTACTGGCAGGACCCCCCGGACCTGGAGTCCGCGGACGCCTACATCCGCGAATACGCCGCGATCTGGCAGGACACCGACAAGATCGTCTACTCGCGGACGCTCGATGAGCCGTCGACGCCGCGGACCCGGATCGAGTCGGAGTTCGACCCGGCGGCCGTTCGGGAGCTGAAGGAGAGGGCCGACGCCGACCTCAGCGTCGGCGGCGCGGAACTCGCAGCCGAGGCGCTCCGCGCCGGGCTGGTCGACGAGCTCCACCAGGTGCTCGTTCCGGTGATCGTCGGCGGCGGCACGCGCTGGCTGCCCGACGGCCTCAGCCTTGACCTGGAGCTGCTGGACGAGCGCCGCTTCTCCAACGGAGCCGTCCACCTCCACTACCGCACGACGTAGGATCGGTGCCGGTGGCACCGGTCATCCCCGGGAAGGTCGTCCGCCATCAGACTTACGACAGCCGGGAAGCGGCCCTCGAAGCCGCCGGGCTGTCGGAGGAGTGCTTTGGACGAAAAGCGGCGCTTTGCATGGAAAGCAGCGGCTCTCGCGAGATGCTGCGCGGGCTGTGCCGTGCCCTCAGCGCAGACATCGACCGCTCAGCGACGCCCCGGCGCGGTCGCCTTAGGATTTTTGGGAAGGTTTCAGACTTGATGGACACCAGCCAGCCCCCGAGCCACCCGCATCAGCAGGTCGTTCGCCGTGGGAGGGTCTCGTGGCTGACGAAGCCGCCCGGCGGCGTGGCGCGCGTCACCGTCGAGAGTCACGCCTTTGGAGCCATCGGCGTGTCAGTCCCGGAAGCCGATGCCATTCCCGGAGAGGCATCGCCGGGTGAGCTGCTGGCCATAACGCATGGGATGTGCATGGCCACGGTGCTCTCTCAGGCGCTGGTTGAGGGGGGCTCGTCGGCGAATGAGTTGATCGTCGAGGTGGAATGCACCTTCGCTGGGCCCGGACCCGAACGCGAGCTCATCGCACTCGATCTGGAGGTGCGCGGTCGCGTCCCAGGGCTCGACGAGGCGCGCTTCCGCGAAGCGGCCGATAATGCGCGCCCCCGCTACCTGCGCTTCATCGGCGCGCGGGATGACATGCCAGGCGATCTCGAGGCCGTCTTGGAAAGCTCGGCGCCTCTGGAGAGCTAGATCCCCGGCCCGTCAGGGGCGAAGCACGACCGCTCCGCCGGCGCTGCCCCCGGTTCCTGCCGCGAAGGCCGCGGCGGCCTCCTCGAACGGGAACGTCGCTGCGATCGAGACCTCGAGCTTCCCGGCAGCAAGCAGCTCGGCGAGCTCACCGAGTGCGGGGCCGTCCGGCTCCACGATCACGTCCGAGATCTCGATGCCCCGCTGCTCGTCCGGTGGGTCCTGGGTGATCGTCGCCAGGCGACCGCCGTCGCGCACGGTGCCGATCGCGTCGGCCGAGCCATTAGGCACGGCGTTCGCGGCGGCGCTCACGCCCAAGCCGCCGCCAATCGCGCGAGCCTGCTCCGGCCAGTCGGCCTCGTGATAGTCGAGCACGTGAGCCGCTCCCTGCCGGCGCAGGCGCTCATGGCTGGCCGGTCCTCCGGTCGCGATCACCTCGGCGCCCCGCGCCGCGGCCAGTCCAACGAGCAGCGTGCCGGTCACGCCGCTCCCGTTCACAAGGACCAGGTCGTCAGGGCGCACCGCCAGCGCTCCGTCGATCACCTGCGTGGCGGTCAGGGCCGGAACGGGGAAGGCTGCAGCGGTGTCCCACGAGAGGGCCGCAGGCTTCCGCGCGAGCAGCGTCGCCGGGGCGATCAGCAAGGGCGCCCAGGTCCCCTGATCCCGCAGCGGGAGGGGGTGGCTGAGCACCTCATCGCCCGGCTCCCAATCCTTGACGGAATCTCCGATCGCCGTGACGACGCCGGCGGCCTCGACGCCGAGCGCCATCGGAGGGGCGCGGCCTACGTCCCAGTCACCGGTCCGGACGAACTCCTGGTAGTTGCCGACGCCCGCGGCCCGCATTTCGATCAGGACCTCGTCGTCCGCAAGGGGGCGCGGATCTGGGAGGTCGATCCGCCCGACAGCACCGCCGAACTCGCTGATACCGGCGGCCCGCATCAAAGAGGCGCTCTCTGAGCGTGGGCGGGCTCGGCGATGAATGGTCGGATCAGATCCGCTACCGCGTCGGCGAAGAAGGTGAGCACAGTGTGGGCATACCCCCGATGCCGTGTCGCCACGCGGAGGGTGTGGATCTCCGGCGGCGCCAGTTCGACCGCGCGGTCACCCAGCGAGTTGGCGAGCAGGCGGCGGTGCCAGGTGACCGTGCTGCTCGAAGTTTGACCCGGCTTTCCATGGTGAGCGAATGCTCACGCGAGATACTGGGCGGGCGAGACGCAGGACAACGTAGAGGAGGTATCGCCCATGGCCAGCAGCTTCAAGACCGACATCGTGCCGCTGTTCACGAGCGTGGACATAGAGCACATGAGCCGACTCGAGGTTCCACTCGACGATTACGCGTACATGAGCCAGCCCGATAACGCGGCCGGTGTCTACCGCCAAGTATCTAACGGGACCATGCCCCCAAGCGCCAGCGGTGAGCAACCCTGGTCAGCAGACAAGGTCCAGCTGTTCAAGCAGTGGATGGACGGGGGCTACGCGCCGTAGCCGGGCTGGCGTAGTCCGGCCTTGGTCGCCGCGACCCAGCCGTGGTCCGGTCAGCGCACGGAACTACCACATTCGGGGCAAAGCGGCTATCCCGCTATCCAGCTGCGGCTGAAACGGCATGCTGGGCCATTGGCCCAGCGACTTGTCCCTGAGCCATGAGCGAGAGGATGGTGCCGAGTCAGCGAGAGCGATGACAACCGAAGGGAAGACCAAAATGAACGACGAGGTCCTGATCACCAACCACCGCGCCGATGCGACGCAGAACGAGTCCCTGATCGGCATGGCACGAATGGGCGCGGACGCGTTCGGGTACACAGCGGAGCTGCGCATCGACCGGGGCCTGGCGCAACTCCTGCGGTTGCGGGTCTCACAACTCAACAACTGCACCTACTGCCTCAACCTCCATTACGAGGCCGCCCGCGACGCTGGGATCCCGCGCGCGAAGATCGACACGCTGACCGCGTGGTGGGAGACCGACCTGCACTCCGAGGCAGAGCAGGCCGCCCTCCGCTACACCGAAGCGCTTACCCGGGCCCCCGATACGGATGCTGACCGGGCCTTCCAGGGCTTCCACGCAGGGCTCGCGAAGCACTTCGATGCGGAGAAGATCCTCGAGATCATCGGCGTCGTCGTGAACATGAACGTGTGGACGCGGCTAAAGCTTGCCGAGGGGGCGAAGCCGGGGCTGAGCTGAACTGCGAGTTCCGTGCGTCTCCTTTAAGTCGGATAGTTCGCCCGATTCGTTTCTTGCTACCACCCAACGCGGATCCGCGAGACCGTGCGCATCCGGGCTACACCGGACTGCTGCTTTTCGTCCAAAGCGGCTGTTTCGGCAGCACCGGTTTTTGCAACTCACACTTCCGCCTTCACGCGAAGGGAGGCGCGCCGCGCGATTGTCTTCCGCTTCTCCTCCGCATGGAAGGAGCCGCGAGCAAGCGGCTCCCGCTTCAAAGGCTCGGTTCCGAGCGTTTGTCAAAGCCGAAAACTGACCCCCTGGGGCGTCGACGAGAGCGTGCGAGTGTTCTCGAACCAGTGACCTTCACTGTCGTTGGCCCTCCCTCGGCAATGCGAAATTTCCCATTCCAATGCGGAATCGATCAGGTCTGCTGCCGACGTAGCGCGAATGTCGCCATCGCGCGGGATGGAGCCGAGCGTTCTCAACCCGTAGCCCTTCCGTAAGGGTTCTGCAGTTTCTCCTTCCTAGGTTGGGCTGGCTTTGGCCAACTAGGAATTGGAGGTTCAGCGATGAGAACGACGATACGAGCGGCACTGGGCGCCGGTCTGGCGCTCGCCGCCCTCGCAGTAGCCGCCGGGCCCGCCGCGGCGTCCGGCAGGAACGCGGTCTACACGTCCACCAACGGGGCCTCGGGCAACCAGGTCCTCGCCTTCGATCGTGCGGGCAATGGGTCCCTGAGACCGGCGGGGTCCTTCGCCACGGGGGGAAACGGAACGGGGGCGGGCCTCGGTAGCCAGGGTGCACTGGCGCTCACGCGCACTCACTTGCTCTACGTGGTCAACGCGGGAAGCGACAGCATCTCGACGTTCGTGGTGGGCCCCCGCGGCCTCCGGTTCAGGGGAATCACCCCGTCCGGCGGCGACCAGCCGATCAGCCTCACGGTCCACCGCGGACTGCTCTACGCGCTCAACGCCGGGAGCGGGACGATCAGTGGATTCACGGGTGCGCGAGTGGGCCATCTCGCCCCCCTTTCCGGCTCTACTGAGCCGATTGCCGGGGCCGGGCCTGCGCAGGTCGAGTTCTCCAACGATGGCAATGTGCTGGTGGTCACCGACAAGGCGACCAGCACCATCGACACGTTCGCGGTCAATGGCAACGGGACACCAGGCCCAGCGCAGTCACAGTCGTCTGAGGGCGATACCCCGTTCGGCTTCGACTTCGACAAGCGCAACCACCTGATCGTCTCTGAGGCGTTTGGAGGCGCGGCCGGCGCGAGCGCCGTGTCCTCTTACACGCTCGACCCGAGTGGCCTCCTGAGCACGATCAGCGCCTCCGTCCCCGACAACCAGGCGGCGGCATGCTGGATCTCGATCACCGGAAATGGTCGTTTCGCGTTTACGACCAACACGGGCAGTGGCTCGATCTCGAGCTACGCAATCGCTCGAGACGGATCGCTGGGCCTGCTCCAGCAGGTTGCGGCCGGCACGGGCGCGGGCAGCACGCCCACCGACATGGCGCAGACGGCCAGCAGCCGGGTGCTGTTCGCTCTGCTGCCCGGCACTGGCTCGGTGGCCGCCTATCGGGTCGCCGCCGATGGCGGGCTGACCCCGATCGATGACGCCGGCGGCGTGCCGGCGAGCGCCGCAGGGCTCGCGGCGCGGTAGCCCCGACGCGAGGCGGCCCGGCCTGGCTCGGCCGGGCCGCCTCGTCGTTTTCGTGCATAACGATTCCATTACGGCTCTGTAACGGGGATATCCGGCGGTGGACAATCCAGAGGTGACCCCCAGAGGCATGCGTGGATCGATCCTCGTCGTCGACGACGAGCCCGTCATCACAGACGTCGTCTCGCGCTATCTGGAGCGGGCCGGGTACTCGACCGAGGCGGCCGCCGACGGCTTCGAGGCGCTCAAGATCGCCGGGGACTTTGATCCCGACCTGGTGGTGCTCGATCTGATGCTGCCCGGTCTCGACGGTCTCGAGGTGATGCGGGAGCTGCAGGAGCAGCGCCCCACACGCGTCATCCTGCTGACCGCGAAAGGGGAGGCGGGCGACCGGATCACCGGCCTTAAACGCGGCGCGGACGACTACGTCGTCAAGCCGTTTTCACCGGCCGAGTTGGTTGCCAGGGTCGACGCAGTGCTTCGGCGGGGGGAGCCGGAGCCTGAGCGCGAGCAGCCGATCGTCTTTGACGGCCTGGAGATCGACCCCGCCGCCAGGACCGTGCTGGTTCGCGGTCAGCAGGTCCAGCTCACAGTGCGCGAGTTCGACCTCCTGCTCTTCCTCGTGCGCCACCCAGGACAGGCCTTCTCTCGCGACCAGCTGATGGAGGCAATCTGGAACTACGCCTTCTACACGGACACCTCCACAGTCACCGTCCACATGCGGCGACTCCGGGCCAAGGTGGAGATCGAGCCGTCGGAGCCGCGCTGGCTGCAGACGGTGTGGGGCGTCGGCTACCGGTTTCAGCCGTGAAGGCGCGCTGGGCTCTCTTCCTGCTAGCGACGGGCGCGGCGGCCGCCGCCGCGGTCACCGCGCTCACCCATGGAGCGTCCCACGCTCTGGCTGCCGCCGCCTTTTTCGCGGCCTGCGGCGCGCCGGTGCTGGCGCTCTCGCACCTACTCGCCCCACACCGGCGCCGGCTCGGCTCCCTCGCAAATCAGTTCGGCGCCGGAGTCGCGCTCGTCTTCGGCCTAGTGCTGGTCGGGGTGGGCGGGGTGGCGGTGTTGATGTTGATTTCGTCCGAGGACGCGTACCTGCTAGGGACCTTGCTTGCCTTTGCCTGTGCCCTCGCCGTCTACTCGTCCTGGCTGCTCACCCGTGGAATCAGGGACGATATCGAGACGGTTCGCGACTTCCTACGCGCCGTCGGCGAGGGCGAGCGGGTCCAGAAGTCGATTGCGACGGGCGGCCGAGACGAGATCGCCGAGCTCGCCAGGGCTGCTGAGGAGATGAGCCTGCGCCTCGCGGATCACGAGAGCCAGCGGAGCGCCTCGGAGCGCGCCCGCAAGGACCTGATAGCGGCGATCTCTCACGATCTCCGCACCCCGCTGACCTCATTACAACTAGTGGCGCAAGGCATCGACGATGGCATCATCGACCCAGCTGCCGGCGAGCAGGGATATGCGCAGGAGATCACCTTGCACGTCCGGTCCTTGAGCGCGATGGTGGACGACCTGTTCGAGCTCACCCGTCTCGAGGCCGGCGACATTCAATGGTCGATCCAGCGGGTCAGGCTGGACGAGCTGGTAGGCGAGACCGTCGAGGCGATGCAGGCGCAGGCAGCCGCAAAGGGAATCGCGGTCGAGACCCGGGTGCGAAGCGATCTGCCCGCAGCTGATGCCAACCCGGAGAAGCTCCAGCGCGTTCTCTTTAACCTGATCCAGAACGCGATCCGCCACACCCCCGAGGACGGCAGCGTCACGGTCGCGGCCCAACCAGCCGGCCGGGCGATCGAGGTTGAGGTGGCAGATACCGGCACCGGAATCCCGGCTGCGGAGCGTGAGCGGGCCTTTGAGCCCTTCTTCCGCGGCGACGCCTCGCGTGCCAGCGGCGGTTCCGGCCTCGGCCTCTCGATATGCCGGGCGATCATCGAGGTCCACGGTGGCCGCATCTGGCTGGCCGACACGAAGACCGGGACCAAGGTGCGTTTCACGCTGCCGCGGGCGGACGGCTCGACCCCCAGTCGGGATCGTCGGCCGGCCGAGGCTCTCGCCATCGGCGATGGCTTCGGGATGCGCTAGGGAGTCGGCGATCCGCGTGCGGGTCCTCAATCCCATTCCAACCGTGGGCGACCCGGCGACGGAGGCAGCCGAGCTCTCGGAGCGGATCCTGAGCGAAGCGCGAAAGGTTGAGCGGCCTGACGAGCGCGCCCGCCTCCACGCCGTCGCCGCCCGGCTGTGCGCAGTCGACCCGTCGACTATCGACGGCGATGCGGCGAGAATCGCGTTCTGGACCAACCTCTACAACGCCCTGCTTTTGCACTGCCTCCTGCTGAGGCGGGTGCGCGGGAACCTGCTGAGGCATCTGCGTCTCTTTGGGAGCTTCGGCTACGAAATCGGCTCGCACCGATACACGCTCAACCTGATCGAGCACGGCATGTTGCGCGGGAACCGTCGACCTCCGCTCCGCCCGAGAAAGCCGTTGCACGGCGGCGACCCGCGATTGGCTGCGGCGGTAACCAATCCCGATCCACGCATTCACTTCGCGCTCAACTGTGGGGCGCGCTCGTGCCCGCCAGTCCGCCGCTACCGCAGGGACGAGCTCGGCGCCCAGCTCGACGCGAGCACGCGCGGCTATCTGGAGCTGGAGACAACGGTTGATCCCGAGAAGTGCGAAGTCACTCTGCCGGGCCTGATGCGGCTGTACGCCGCGGACTTCGGGAAGCGCCGGGATCAACTCGACTTTGCCGCTCGCTATCTGCCCGCTGTCCGCGAATGTCTGGAGACCGCGGGCCAGGCCGTCAAGCTCAGCTACGCCCGCTTCGATTGGACCGTGGCGCCCGGACTACCTTCCGGGTAACCGCTATGCCCGAACGCAGCGAGACCCTGCAGCTTGCGGTTCCGCCGGCCGAGGCGAAAGCGATATGCCGGCGCGCATTGTCGACTGCCGTTTGGGAGCTCGAGGAGGATGGCGCCGATCGGCTCGTCGCCTACGAATGGCCGTGGAGAATCAACTGCCTGACGCGGCCGGCGCGAATCGAGGCCCGGATCGTTGCCGCGGGGGTCGATCGGACCACACTCAGACTGGACGCCTCGGTAGGCGGTTTCGGACCCATGCCGTCCGATCACCTGCGCAACCACCTCGACGGGCTCATAGGCCGAATCCGGAGCGACATACACGCGCGACGGTGAGGGGTGAGGGTCGGCTGAGCGCGCCCGACAGGATTCGAACCTGTGACGTTCGGTTTCGTAGACCGTCGCCCTGTCCCGATCTACGTGTGCATCGCTGCCACGAGTTGGGCCGTAGACATCCCCCTATCGCTTTCCATGTGGAGGAGCGGGGTCAAAAAACGATCCGCACACGCCCCTTCGCGCGAGGAGCGAGTGCGAAACGACGTCGTTGCCCCGACCGTCGAATCACCGGCGCGGTGCGCCGGTCGTTTGCCTGCGAGCATGAACCGGTGGCGGCCGCCGTGGTTGTCTTAGTCCTCCTCCGTCCAGTCCCGCTGGCGCGAATCCTTACCGCTCACCCGGTCCAGGAGGTGCGTCCAGCGGCTTGGCTTGACGCCTGGCTCACGTAAGCGCAGGGCCGGTGCCCCGCCGCTCGGTTCGGGCAGCGCCGCAGCCGCCGCGGCATCGATACGCAGGTCCACCCCGTGCTCATGCAGGGAGGCGACCTGGTCGGCGGGCACGAAACAGCGGCCCGCCTCGGCCCGCATCACGATTCCGTGGAAGATGTCTTCGTCGGGTGCGGCGATGACGTGGTCGACCGTTCCCACCTGCTCGCCACTCGAGCAGTAGACGGGAACACCCTTGTCCAGCACCTCGTAGGCGATCGGAAGGCCTTCATCCATCCCAGCGAACGTTACCTTCGCCAGCCCACGAGTCGGACCCCTCATGTCTGGGTTTTCTTCAACTGCTCGTTTGGGCGAGGAGGGGAAGCGAGCGGAGCTCGCTCAGGACACCTGGGTGAAGCCGGCGACACGCGAAGGGAGGCACGACACAATTTCGTGATCCGAGCGCCTCCTGGGCATGGAAGGCGGTGCCCTCCATTTCACCGAAACTCCTGACCGCGTACCGGGTTCTAGTGAGCAGAGGTTGAGACCTCACGGCATGCGGAGCACACGCCGGAGGGCAAAGACAAGTGCCGGGGAGGCCTGTCTATGCGGGGACGATCGTGTGGCATCGGAGCACTGGCCCTCAGCCTTCTCGTTGTTATTGCGCCACCGGCATCGGGTCACCCATCCGTCGGACTGAAGCTCTCGACACACGCAGCCGACCTCGGCCAGAAGGTGAAGTTCAAAGGAAGGGCGAGCTCAGGCCAGCCCGGCGCCACAGTGATCTTGCAGAAGCGCGCAAACCACCACCGCTGGCGCCGGATCGGGCGAGCGAGGCTGAACAGTGGCTCGAAGTTCAAGCTCTCCCGTCATTTCCAAAAGCCCGCCGATCTGACGATCCGCGCCCTCGTGCCGGGTACGGGGGTCTCGCGCCGCGTCAAGCTGACGATCCTCAACGTGCCGGTTGGGATTCACAAGATCAAGCACGTCGTGGTGATCATGCAGGAGAACCGCTCCTTTGACTCCTACTTCGGCACCTACCCCGGGGCCGACGGGATCCCTGCGGGAGTGTGCGTTCCCGACCCTCACAGCGGAGGGTGCATTGCGCCCTACCACGACCCCAACGACCTCAATAGGGGCGGCCCGCACGGCGCCAGCTCGGCCGTTGCCGATCTGAACGGGGGCCAGATGAACGGGTTCGTCGGCCAGGCCGAGCAGGCCCAGCACTGCATGCCGGACGGGACCAACTGTCAAACCGACGTCATGGGCTACCACGACGCGCGCGAGATTCCCAACTACTGGGCCTACGCCAGCCACTTCGCACTCCAAGACCACATGTACGAACCCAATGCATCCTGGAGCTTGCCCGAACATCTTTTCCTGGTCTCGGGGTGGTCCGCCTTCTGCAGCGTGCCAGGCCAGGCCTCGAGCTGCGTCAATGCTCTTCAGAACCCGGGCAACCCGAACAACTCGCCGCCCCCCGACTACGCCTGGACCGATCTCACCTACCTGCTGCACCGCCAGGGAGTCAGCTGGGGTTACTACGTGACTCGGGGCCTCGAGCCCGACTGCGAGAACGGCGGCGCCACCTGCAGCCCGCCCCAGCAAGGGCCGGGGACGCCGGGGATCTGGAACCCACTACCGGAGTTCGACACCGTCAGGCAGAGCGGTCAGCTCGGAAACATCCAGGACCTCTCGGCGTTCTACGACGCCGTGCAGAATGGCAAGCTGCCGGCCGTTTCCTGGGTGGTGCCCAATAGCAAGGTGAGCGAGCATCCACCCGCCCTGGTTAGCGACGGCCAGACCTACGTCACCAACCTCGTCAACTCGATCATGAGCAGCCCGCAGTGGTCGAGCACCGCGATCTTTCTCTCCTGGGATGACTGGGGGGGCTTCTATGACCACGTCGTACCCCCAGTGATCGATCAGAACGGCTACGGCTTCCGCGTGCCGGGCATCGTGATCAGCCCGTACGCAAAGAGTGGGCTGATCGACCACCAGGTGCTGAGCCACGACGCCTACAACAAGTTCATCGAAGACGACTTCCTGTCGGCCCAGCGACTGAACCCGGCCACCGACGGGCGCCCCGATCCACGCCCCAGCGTCCGCGAGGCAGCCAGTCAGCTCGGCACCCTGACCTCAGACTTCGACTTCCACCAAAAACCGCGATCGCCGCTGATCCTTGCGCCCTAGGAGGCGAAATGCTCGACCACCTGAAGCAGCGACTTACCTTCGCGAATCTGATGTCAACGATCGCGGTTTTCATCGCGCTCGGCGGCAGTGCTCTCGCCCTCGGCCGTAACTCGGTCGGGACCAAGCAGCTGAAGAAGAATGCAGTAACCACCTCGAAGATCCACGACAACGCGGTCACCGGCGCCAAGATCAACCTCTCGACGGTGCAGCTGCCACCTCCCGGATGCCCGGCGGGTACAACGAAGGCTCTCGGAGCGTGCATCGAGACTCACGAGCGGGCGGCAGCGACCTACCAATCTTCGGTGGATAACTGTGCGGCCTCGGGACGTGTGCTTCCAAGCGCTCAGCAGCTGATCGGATTCACCCGGGATGTGTCGGGGATCCCCGCGACTGAGCGAAGCGGCGACTTCGTCACCGACCCGAGCACGAGTATCGATGTCGCCCCCGGCGGCGGCCGCAGTGCGGGCACGGTTTCGAACCTCACGCCATACCGCTGCGTGTCGACACCCGGTGGCTGATCGAGCAAGCCGCAGGACGCGTACGCAACAGTCTCGCCTCCCCTTGCACCTCGCGGCACCTGTATGAGCTTGTCTAAAGAGCAGGGTTGATCAGCTTCCGGTCTAGCCCAGCCCTCACAGCATTTCGCAGTACTGCTTTGCGCGAGAAGGAGGCGCAGCTACTCAGGCGTCTGATGGGGAGCGGGAGAGCGTTTCGTGGTCCGGGGAAATCTGTCATTCCGCCTTGGCTCCAGGTGCTCCCGCTTGCGCGTGCTGCGCGCGACGACGTCTCACGCCGCGCGCCACAAGCACGGCTCCAAACAGTAGGGCGAGGCCGGCGACCGCCGCGATTCCGCCGATCTTGAGCGCTTGCTCTGCCGCATGCCCGGCGAAGTAGGCGAGCAGACCGACGCTCGTGGCCCAAGCGATGCCACCAAGCGCGTTCCAAAAGAAGAACACCGGCCAACGCATGTGATTGATGCCCGCGAGCCAGGCGGCCGCGATTCGAAGACCTGCAACCCATCGGCCGAGGAAAACGGCTTTGGGGCCATGACGCTCGAAGAAGGGCTCACCGCGCTCGAGGACTTGGCGGCGGTGGCGTTGCAGCGGCCCGGGCCGCTCGAGCAGCCATCGACCGCCCTTGCGACCGATCATGTATCCGACGTTGTCGCCGACGATTGCAGCGCCAGCCGCGACGCCGATCACGGCCGGGAGCTCCAGTCTGCCCTGGTGTGCGAGTAGGCCCGCCGCGACTAGGGCCGTCTCGCCCGGAATCGGAATACCCATCGATTCGCCACCGACAAGGCCTGCGAGCGCGACATACCCCAGGTTGGCCGGGACGCTGATCAGGGTCGCGAGCATCGCGGACTGGGCCGGGGGAGCACTAATCGCCGAAGGTGGGGATCCGTGGCGCGAAAGGGTCGCTAAGTACGAGCCTCAGGAGCCTGTTGCTCCGCGGGAGGGGTCGATGCCACGGGTGTCGGAATCGCTTCAGTCGAGCTCGGAAGCTGTTGTGACTCCCCGCCCTTTGCATCTTCGGTGTCGTGCCCGTCGAGCGACGCCTTGAACTCGCGGATCCCCTTGCCGAGCGATTGACCCAGCTCGGGAATCCGCTTCGGGCCGAACACCACCAGCGCGATGATCAGAACGACCAGTATCTCCATCGGACCCACGTTTGCCACCCCGAACAGGCTACTCGGCCGCGACCCTCCGGCCGCATTTGGTTCTTCGGAATGGGCACAGACAGCCCTACTCGACCGCGCCAGTCGCTTGCGTCCAGTTCCCTTACGCGACGCACAGCACCTGCTCCTAACCGCCACTCGTTTCCGACCGAAGCGGAACCGCGCGCGCCTCAGTTCAGCTTCCCGCGCGGATCCGGTGGCACGCGAAGGCGGGAGCGAGGACGGCGAGCGCGGTCGCCACCGTTCGTTTGACTAGACCCGGCGGCGACTTATGATCGGTACGCGAGAAACGCGGAATGAACGGAGGGTGTTGATGCGATCGCAGAAGCGGCTCTTGTTTTCGACTGTCTTGGCGGCCGTTTGTGCTTTCGCCTTGTGGGCGGTGCCGGTTGGCGCCTTTGAGGTCTCCTCCAGTCCGTGTTCGCTGATTTCCAAATCCCAGATCGAGAAGCACCTAGGCCTTGCTCACGTCAACGAGAAGACCGTGATCGGGCCGCACTATCCGCAAGAGCAGGACGGGCAAGTCGCCTCCAACTGCTCGATCCTCGCGTGGAGCGGGAGCATGCCGACGACCCAGAAGGGGCTTGACACGAAGTTCAAGAACGGCACGGCCGCATTGGCGTACATCCGAACATGGATCACCGACAGCAGTAGTCCGGATGCGTCTATGTGGGACGACACCGGCTTCCAAAACACCTTAAATGGCACGGTCGGGGCGTGTGCCAATGTGGCAAAGGCACTCAAAGGCCACACGGTTTCGCTGCCAAACGACGGCGCCCAGAACTCAGCCGGCTACAAGGGCATAAAAATCGGGCTCAACGTCTGCGGTGTGTGGGATCGCTATGACTCGCACCGGATCATCTTCCTCGGATTGCAACAGTCGCAGAACAAACCGGTCGTCAAGCACTTCACCAAGATCGCTAACACAGCCGTTTCGGCGTTCTGGTAGGGAGCCACCGAGCGACGGCGTCTCGGCTGCCCCGGCGACGCTGTAAAGCACCAACCAGCACAAGTCCAATCAGAGCAGTCTCGCGGTCCCCCAGCCAACACGAGTGGCCAGAGCTCAGGTCGACGTGTGGTTTCCCGCAGCGAGTCGGCACCAGCGCTCCGACCGGACGAGTGCTTCGCCTACGCGAGCGACAGCGGCGTCGGTGTTGGCACTCGCCCGCTGCCAACAAGAGCCCGCTCTCGCATTGGACGAAAAAGGAGAGCGGGACTGCCCCGGCTCGGTGCGCCTCCTTTGCGCGAGAAGCGAGCGCCAATTCCGAAAGCGCTGCTTTCCATGCAAAGCGGCGCTTTTGAACTGTCCGCAAAGCGTCCGAATGTGCGGACACAGGTACGGACCCGCCGCCCGCACCCGCGGAAGTTCTCCAGGCACGAGCCGGCCCTTCGTACGCCGCCGACTCCCCTTCCCCCACGATGTGGGGTGCGGGGAGTCGGCGGCTAGCTACGGGCCGGTGGTTGTGTGGGTAGAGCGCGGGTGCGGGCGGCGGGACGATTTGGGGTGATTTGCGTCAAAAGAGGTGATGCCGAGGAGAAGAGTCAAGGGAGAGCGAGAGACGATCAGCTTCAGGGATCTGCAGGTGCTGGATTTCATCTGCAGGTTCGGTGTGGTCAACAGGACTGCGGTTCAGTGGTGGGCTGAGACCGGGAGGTCGGTGACCCTGGACCGGGAGCGTCGTCTGCGAGAGGCCGGGCTGATCTCGGCCCATCCGCCGATCGGGCGAAGTGGCCCGCTGCTCGCGGTGACCTCACGCGGACTGCGGCTCGCCGACCGCACCGAACTCGGCCCGGCCAGGATCTCGGTCTGGTCGGCGAATCACTCGATCGTCTGCGCCCAGCTCGCCGCCCACCTCGAGCGGTCCGGTGACGAGGTCCTCTCAGAGCGCGAGATGTTGGCCGAGGAGCGCCGCTTCGGCGAGCGCTGCTACTCGGCGCAGCGGAGCTATCCCGACCGAGGCTGGCACCGGCCGGACCTCTACCGCTTCACCTTGGAAGACGGCGAGCCTCAGGAGCACGTCGTGGAGGTAGAGCTGACCGCGAAAGCACCGGAGCGACTGGTGGGCATCCTCAACGCCTGGCAGTCCCACAAGATGCGCAACCCCGAGGGCCGCGAGCTGATCCAGCCCAGCAAGCAGACTCCCCACTGGATCCTCTACCTCTCCGCGCCCAAGGTCGTTCCGGTCGTCGAGCGAGCCGTGGAGAAAGCCGGGGCCGACTGGTGCGTCTCGGTTCAGGAACTGTGGTTCGACCACTCCCCATTTGCCCGACCTGAAAGCCAGCCTAGCGGCGGACTAGGCGCGGACCGTCAACCCCCGGAGGGGGTCGGGGCGAAGCCCCTTGACGGCCGCGCCGCCGCCGCTACAGTCGCAGCCAGGTCGGGTCGGGATGAGGTTCGGCAGGGGTGACTCGGTTGGGAACTCGCGCGCGGAACGTGCGGGATGTTCGACAGCTTGCGCTGGAGATGCGCGGAGCAGTGTCGGAGGATGGCGACATGGCGAGGCGGTCCTACGGAACGGGTGCGCTCTATGTCCGACGGGATGCCCGCGGTCGTGCGACTTGGTACGGCAAGTGGCGGGTCGGAGTAAGACAGGTCAAGCGCCGAATCGGGGCGGTCCGCCAGACCGGAACGCGTGAGGGTCTAACCCGCGCCCAGGCCGAGCGAGAGCTCCGCCGGAAGATCGAGTCCACCGTCCCCGCGGTCTCGGCAGGCGAGCGCCGAACGGTCGAGGAGGCCGGCGAGCAGCTGGTCGCCCACCTGAGCACCCTTGGCCGTAAGCCCTCGACGCTCAACACCTATCGGTCTCTTCTCCGGGCCCACCTCTCTCCCGGTCTCGGCGATCTGACTCTAGATCGAGTCGAGCCGATCCACGTCGAGCGCCTGGTCGCCTCAATGAGGCACGGCGGGGCCGGCGCCAAGTTGACATCAAACGCGCTGACGCTCCTCTTCCAGGTTTTCGAGTTCGGACGACGGAAGGGATGGTGCGATCGCAACCCGGTCAAGCAAGTAGACCGTCCCGAGGTCGAGGAGCACCAAGACATTCGGTTCCTGACGATCGATGAACTGGAGGCCCTGCTAGGGGCGGCCTCGGATGATGGGATCCTGGGCCCGACCGATCGCGCCCTGTACATGACGGCGGCGATGACCGGTCTCCGCCAGGGCGAGCTGCTCGCCCTGCGCTGGCGGGACGTCGACTGGCCGGCGGCGCGCCTCAGGGTCCGACAGAACTACGTCCGGGGCCACTGGGGAACGCCGAAGTCCCGACGCGGATCCCGATCGGTTCCGATGGTCGATCGGGTGGCGGGAGAGCTGGAGCGCCACTTCCAACGCTCAGCGTTCCAGGCCGATGACGAGCTCGTCTTCCCGCATCCACACACCGGAGAGGTTCTCGACCACTCCGCCATGGTGCGGCGCTACAAGAAGGCGCTGAGCGCCGCTGGGGTGCGCGAGGTGCGCTTCAACGACCTCCGACATACCTTCGGGACTCAGATGGCAGCTGCCGGTGTCCCGCTGCGGACGCTGCAGGAGTGGATGGGCCACCGCGACTTCAAGACCACCCTGATCTACGCCGACTACGCGCCGGCCGCCCACGAGACCGAGATGGCCGAGCGCGCTTTCGCCCGTGGTACCAATCGTGGTACCAATTTGAGCGAAAGTGCAAGCAACTCAGAAACACAGAACCCCCGCAAACAAGCACAAAAGCAACTCGGCTGATCCCCCTTGACAAGGTTGAGGGCCTTGTGGCCCTAACGGGCCGTGGAGGTTCGACTCCTCTCAGCCGCATTGCGAGAACCGGCTTCCCAGCCGGCTCCGCGATGCAATCGAAAGGAAGAGGAGGGATCGGGGATGAGGATGCAACTCGCGAGCGGGAAGCCCCGCGGCGGGCGGTCGGCCGCCCCTCAGGCCGGCCGACCTGGAAAGGAGCTGGTGCCCGCGACCTCGTGGATCGCCACCTCGGGGCGACCAGAGATGATCTGCAGCAGCCTCGCCGTGAACTCGTGCAGGTGGGGCTCGGCGAAATGGCGGTCGAGGGCGTCGCGGTCCGCCCACTCCTCGACGGCGATGAAGCTCAGCGGGTCATCGACCGCGGCGAAGAACCCGTAGCGGAGGCAGCCCTCCTCACGGCGGGAGTCGTCCTGCATTTGGCGGAGCAGTGCGACCAGCTCCTCGCGCTTCTCCGCATCACAACTCACCCGACCGACGACCAGCAGCACCCCGACCTCCTCGTGATTGGGATGGATCCTAAGGTCGGCAGCTATCGCCCGCGGTCTTCGGCGGTGAGCCTCACCGCGAATCGAATCCTTGCGTGGAGATCGAAGGGGCGGCCCACAGGCCGCCCCTTCGTCATTTGCGCTTCTTGACGGGGACCGGTGGCTTTGGCTCGCAATAGGCGTAGGAGGTGACCTTCGCCGGCTGGTCAGAGCCGGTGTTCGTCGCGGTCGCCCGCCAGCCGCTGCGCGCAGAGAGCCGGTAGGAGTTGATCGTCCCGGCGGCGTTGAGCCCGTTCTGATCGACCGTGATATGACCGTCGAAGCCACCGGAGAGCGCCCGGGTCCGCGCCGGGCAGACCGCATCGACATTGACCAGATCGGTCAAGGTGACGGTCGCATCCATCGACACGGTCGTGATGGCGGGCCGGCCCTTGAGACAGTACGCATACGCGACGAGCTGCCCGGGCGTGACGCCGCCCCCGAAATCCGGGTTGACGCCACTCACCTGCCAGGCGTTGTCGCCGACGCGCATCGAGGTCAGCGTCAGCACGTGGCCGCCGCCGTTCAGGTCGAAGTTCGGGGAATCGAAGCCTCCGCTGACCGCGCGATAGCCCGTGGGACACGTCGCGGTAGCGGTCCCCGATGCGTTGGCGGCGACGGTCGTGCTTGCCGAGGCGGTGACCTGCTTGCCCTTCAGCTTGGTGCAGTACGCCAGGGGCAGAATGCCGCCCTGCTCGGAGCCCAGGCTGGTCGCGCCCACCTCCCAGGCGTGTCTGCTGGTTCGAACAAGCCGGGTGCGGACGGTCGCCACGTTGTTTTCAGGGGAGAAGTCAGGTGCAATGAATCCTCCGCCGAGCGCACGGCTGTGAGGTCCACCGCATTGCACGCCGGCCACGGCCGACTGCCCCGGGGGGACGGGAGTGGCTGAGGGAGGCGCCACGGCCGCGGCGGGAGCCGCGCCCACGGCAATTGCGCACAGCGAGCCGAGAGCGGCCAACCATCCGGAAGTCCTGCGAAATGAGTGATTTCGTTTCATGGAGCCCAAATCGGCCGCTGGGGGCTGAACTTGAGCCCCAGGCCTTCCGCGCCCCAAGTCTCCGACGCACTCGATTCGTCAGGGCGCACTCGGACCGTCCGCCGGAGCATCCACCTGACTCCATCGGCCACAACTTCTGCGAAGTCTGCCTACCCGGTGAGCCGGGTGAGCCAGACGCCGGAGAGGACGGGGATCGTGATGGCGGAGTCGATTCCGCGGACTGAGCCCTCCAGGCCAAGCCCCGTGGGCGGCCCGCCCACGCTGTCCAGCAGGGGATCGGTGTCGGCGGCGCGCAGGCCGCGCACTCCCAGGGGATCGGCTACCTGGACCGTCCCCTCCTTCAGCAGCCGCAGTCTTTGATCCGGCTGAGGTGCGAGCACGAAGGAGACGCCGTCGAGCGACGGGCCCAGCCCGAGGCTGCTCCCCCACCAGCCGGCGAAGCGAGAGAGGCTGAGCCGGCCGGGGCCGCGCGGACCAAGCTGGAAGGCGCCGCTGCCTGAGCCGATCGCATCCTCAAGGAACCGGGCGTGGCGACCGCTCTGCGGGTCCAGCGCCAGCGGGGAGACGATCGCGAGCCGCGGCGACGACAGGCGGGTGACCAGGTCGGGTACCGGCCGGTCCAGCAGAAACCGGACCTCATCGGGTCGCGGGGCATCGACCGCGAACAGGTGGGGCAGAAGCTTGCGCCCGGCGGCGCTGCTCTGCCAGCGCCGTGAGTTGGCGACGACGGCGGCTGCGTTGAACGGCATCCCGTCCTGGAAGCGAACGTCCGTGCGCAGCGCGACCGTCCAGGTGGTGCGGTCTCGCGACGGGCGCGCGCTCAGAGCCAGCCCCGCCTGCGGGGTCGCCTCCTGCACGTATGGGCCCGAGAGCCGCTCGATCAGCGGCTCGTAGACCTGGCGCGTGACGGTCTGCGCCACACGGCTCTGGGCGGCCAGCGGGTCGATGGTCGCCGGCAGCGATGGCACCGCGTACTCCAGGGTCCCCCCTCCACCCGCCGGCGGCAGCCCGTCCTCGCCCGCCAGGGAGCTCCCGCCGCCTCCACCGCCGCAGCCGGCGAGCGTCAGCGCAACGAGGACAACGAGGGACCACTTCGTCATCAGTCGCGGTTGTCTGCCGCCGCAAACACAAGTCGCGGCGGCAAGCCGCCGCTCCAATAGAGAGCGGCCTTGCAACCGCTACAGCTTGAGGATGACGATCGCGTTCAGGGCCCAGAGGATCCCGAAGAAGATGGTCCAGCGGGTCAGATTCCGCTCCACGAGCGAGCCGCCTCCGAACGCGCTGCCACCCCCGCCGATGCCGAACGCACCGGAGAGGCCCGCGTCCTTGCCGGAGTGCAGGAGCACCAGGAAGATCAGGATCACCGACATGATGACCTCGACCACGCTGAGCACGGTTGCCATGGGCCGGAGTGTAGAACAGGCGCAGCGCGACGGCGGTCGGCGGGCGAAGCCGAAAAGGGACCCGTTAGGAAGATCGCAGCCGGTCGATCGTCTTCAGGATGTCGACCGCCTCACCCCGCAACTCTCGATCCAATCGCTTGAAGTCCTCCTCGGTGAGCTTGCCGGCCGCCCGATCGGCCTCGGCGTCGCGAATCTGCCGGTACTTCGCCTCCTTTCGGGCCTCGAGATCGGCGAGCTCGGCCAGCGCGGGATCCTCGTCGTCGTCAGTCGCGGCACGATTGCGGAGCGGCGCGGTCACGAACCAGGCGACCAGCACGACGACTGCGACGGCGAGCAGGAACTCCAGCATGGGGTGGTGAGGCTAGGGCTGAGCGCCCTAGTTGGGCGGGGTCGCCGTCCCGAGCTCCCGGCCAAGCCTGGCGCGGTAGGCGGCCTCCATGCGGCGGCGCGACTCGAGCGCCGGCCAACCCGCCATCACCGCCCCGGCGACAGCGATCAGCGCCCCGATCCAGATCCAGCCCACCAGCGGATTGACGATCACCCGGAAGGTGGCGGGCGGCGGGTCCTGGACGTAGTGACTGGCTAGCGCCAGGATCGCGATCCCCTGGGCGTTCGGCGGCAGGTTCGCGAGCTGGCGATTGCCGCGCACGATCGCCGGGTTGAGCGAGGAGAGGTCAGGCTGGAACGCAGTCCAGAGGTCTCCCCCGGCCCCGGTCTTCAAGCCGACCTCGCTGGTCGAATCGCCCATGAAGTAGCGGCCGATCGCACCAGCCGTCGGGTCCTGGGTCGGGTAGTAGTTGCGCGCCGGGTTGAGCGTGGCGACCTGCTTGCCGTCACGCGTGACGTCGAGCCGGGCGGCGAACGCGATGCGCTCGTTGGTCGGGTCGGTCGTCAGCCGCTCGTAGTGGACGGTGTAGTCGCCCACCTTGGCGGACTGGCCGACCTGGAGCCGCAGATCGCTGTTGGTCTGGAAGCTCGAGGAGGCGGCGACCCCGATCAGCGTCAATGCGATCCCGGCGTGGACGACGTAGCCGCCGTAGCGCCGCCGGTTGCGCCCAACGGCGGTAGCGAGGGCACGCGGATAGGGCTCGCCCGTGAGCGCGTGGCGCGTGGACCCGGCTCGCCAGAACTCGCCGGCAAGGGCGACCAGCGTGAAGGCCGCGAAGGCGAAGACGAACAGCGCCCAGATGTGTTGGCCGGCGTCGCTGACCGCGAGCAGCACGACGATCGTCGCCACCGTCGCGATCCCTGGCCAGAGCAGCAGGCGACGGGCTGCGCTGCCGCTCAGCCGGCCCCAGGCGAAGAGCGGCCCGATTCCTGTGAACAGGACCAGCAGGACGCCAATCGGGGTGACGTAGCGGTCGAACCAGGGCGCCGCAAGCGAGTGCTTGTCCCCGGTGAAGAACTCGGAGATCAGCGGGAAGAAGGTGCCCCAGAAGATCACCAGCGCCAGGCCAACAAGCAGCACGTTGTTGACGAGGAAGATCGACTCACGCGAAAGCAGGGAGTCGATCCGCCGCTCGGGCTTCAGGTCGTCGAGGCGGGTGACGATCAGCACCGTGGCGCCGATCGCCGCTACCCCGATCAGGACGAGCAGCGGGCCGCCGACGGTCGAGGCGCCGAAGGCGTGGATCGACTGCAGAACTCCCGAGCGCACCAGGAACGTGCCGAGCAGGCAGAGGCAGAAGGTCACCGAGATCAGGCTGACGTTCCAGACCTTGAGCATGCCCCGCTTCTCCTGCACCATCACCGAGTGCAGGAATCCGGTGCCGACCAGCCAGGGCATCAGCGCCGCGTTCTCCACCGGGTCCCAGCCCCAGTAGCCGCCCCAGCCAAGCTCCTCATATGACCAGCGAGAGCCGAGCAGCAGCCCGATCCCCAGGAAGGTCCAGGCGACCAGCGCGAAGTTTCGCGTCGTCCGGATCCAGCTCGCGTCGACCTTGCGGCTGATCAGCGCACCCATACAGAAGGCGAACGGGATCGACCACAGCACGTAGCCCGAGTAGAGCATCGGCGGGTGCACCGCCATGTAGGGATTGCGCAGCAGCGGCGTCAGTCCGGCGCCCTCCACCGGCGCCGGATCGAGATGCGCGAAGGGCTGCGCCTTGAAGATCATCAGGCCGATGAAGAACGAGCCGAGCGCGGCCAGGATCGCCGTCGCCCAAGGGACGATCTCGCGGTGGCGGCGGCGCGTCATGTAGAGGACGCCGCTGGAGGCCAGCGACAGCACCCAGGCCCAGAGCAGCAGCGAGCCCTCCTGGCTGGACCACATAGCGGTCAGCTTGTAGAAGGTGGGCGTGGTGGTCGAGGAGTGGTCGGCGACCAGCGCGAAGTGGAAGTCGTTGCTGACGAAGGCGATCTCGAGCAGCACCACCGCGGTGGTGAGCAAGCCGGCAACGGCATAGACCGCCCGGCGGGAGGAGTCGACCCAGCGCCGGTCACCGGTCCGGCCGCCTTGGACGGCGGCCCCCACCGCGTAGAGCGCGCCCAAGAGGGCGGCGGCCAGCAATGCGGAGCCGAAGATCGTCAGCTGGACTGCCCCGCTGTCGTGGTGGTGAACTTCGAGGGGCACTTCGTGATCAGGCTGTCTCGCTGGCCGACGAAGGTCCCGTCCTGGAGCTTGCCGGTGACTATCACCTCGCGGCCGTCCCGGAACGGATCGGGCACCGTCCCGGTGTAGGTGACCGGGACCGGATGGCTGCCGTCGCGATCCGAGATCCGGAAGTCGAGCTGGTCGCCGGATCCGTGATGGATCGAGCCCGGCACCACGTCACCGGTCAGCTCATAGGTTTTGCTCGGATCGGCATTGGCGAGCTGCGAGGGCTCCTTCGCCTCGCTCGAGGCGCTGAACGACGTGTAGACGAGCCCCGCGGCGAGCAGCACGGCCACCGAGAGGGCCACGACCAGACGGATCTTGCGCTTTCGGGAGGGATCCACTGCCACCCGGGATTATCGCAATGGATTCCTAAATGGATCAACGCTTGGGTCCGGCACGTCGCTACGCTCCGGCGGCCTTGGCCAAGCTCGACCCAGTAGTGATCCTCTGCGGGGGGCGGGGCACCCGCCTGAGCGAACGAACCGAGTCGATTCCGAAGGCGCTCGTCGAGATCGGCGCTCGCCCGATCCTCTGGCACGTGATCTCGATCTACAGCGCACAGGGCTTCACGCGCTTTCTGCTGCTCACTGGATACAAGGGCGAGCAGATTCGGAGCTGGGTCGAGGCGAGCCCATGGCCCGATCGGGTCGAGGTCAGCTGCGTCGACACGGGTCTCGACACCCCGACCGGCGGCCGTATCAACGCGGCTCGCGAACGGATCGGCGAGCGAGCCTTCTCCGTCACCTATGCGGACGGTATCGCGGACATCGATCTGGCGGCACTCGCGGGCGTGCACCGCGAGGCCGGACGTCTGGCGACGATGACAGTCGTCCGCCCAGAGCTCCAGTTCGGCATCGCCGAGCTCGACGACCGCGGCCTCGTGCGTGGCTTCCACGAGAAACCGCAGGTCGAGAGCTGGATCAACGGAGGCTTCTTCTGCTTCGAGTCCGCCGTCTTCGACTATCTGGACGACGACAGCGTCCTCGAGCGCGAGCCGCTCCAGGGACTGGCTGCCGACGGCGAGCTGCGCGCCTTCCGACACGAGGGCTTCTGGGACTGCATGGACACGTACAAGGACGCCACCATGCTCAACGACCTCTGGGCGTCGGGCGATCCGCCCTGGCGGGTCTGGAGCGAGGAACCGGCGCTGTGAGAGCGCTTGTGACAGGGGGTCGCGGGTTTGCGGGCTCCTGGCTCGCCAAGGCGCTGGTCGAGTTGGGCGCGGAGGTGAGCTCACTGGACATCGAGGGGCCTTCGCCGAGCGGGCTCGAGCTGCATGAAATCGCGGATGACGTGAACGACGTCGTCGGCGATCTGCGCAACCACGACGCCGTCTCGGGACTGCTGCACGAGCGGTCCATCGACTCTGTCTTCCACCTGGCGGCCCAGGCGATCGTCGGCGACGCCAACGCCTCGCCCGTGCCGACCTTCCAGACCAACATCGAGGGCACCTGGGTCGTGATGGAGGCATGCCGGAAGGCGGGCGTGGGGAGCGTCGTGGTCGCCTCCTCGGACAAGGCTTACGGGCCGCACTCCGAGCTGCCGTATAGAGAGGACTCCGCGCTGCAGCCCGTCTACCCGTACGACGTCTCGAAGGCCGCGACCGACCTGATCGCGCGCAGCTACTGGCATACCTACGGCATGCCCGTCGCCGTGACCCGGTTCGCCAACCTCTACGGCGGCGGCGATCGCAACTTCTCCAGGCTGATTCCGGAAACCGTCACCGCCGTGCTCGACGGCCGCCGGCCGATCATTCGCTCCGATGGGAGCCTCGAGCGTGATTTCCTCTATGTCGAAGACGCGGTGAGCTCCTACCTCGCGATCGCGGAGGCGCTTGCCGACGGCCAGATCCGCGGCGAGGCATTCAATGCCGGTTGGGGCCGGCCGCATCGGGTCCGGGAGGTGATCGACCTGATCTGCGAACTCGGTCCCGGCGAGGTCGAGCCCGACTACCAGGGCTCAGGGAACCCGAGCGGTGAAATCGACCGCCAGTACCTCGACTCGACGAAGATCCGGGAGCGGATCGGGTGGCAACCGAAGGTCGGACTACGCGAAGGAATCGGCCGGACACTCGAGTGGTACGGCGAGCACCCCGAGGTCAGGCCCGTCGTCTCCGCCTGATCCAGCGCTACTTAGGCTGAGCTTCGAGCGCCTTGCGGTGTCTGCGATGACGGTGCTCGAGCGCCCACTGGGCGCTGCTGCTCAGCGGCCTGAACGGCAGCAGGGTGCGGGCGACGCTGCCCGCCAGCTCGATGTGGCCGAGCTTGTCGAGGAGATCCCCAGCCTCCCGCCGCTCGCGCGCGCTCAGGTTCCTCGCCGGGCGTCCCTTGGATTTTCGCGCCAGCTGAACCAGGCGATCTCGCTCGTCGGGCTCCAACCGGCGCCAGTGCCCCCAGGAGGCCCACGCGACCTCGGCGACCGCGATCAGCCAGAGGCGCTCGGCCAGCCAGCGACTCCGGCGCACGAATCGTCTGCCCATTGATCCGGCGAACCCCATCGAGCGCAAATACCCCCAATGCGAGAGATCAGTCCTGCGTCTGAAAGCGGCGGACGGGACTTGAACCCGCTACCTCGAGCTTGGGAAGCTCGCGCTCTACCAGGTGAGCTACCGCCGCACGCCCGGCATTCTAGGTCGGCTGAGCCGCGGCACTAGCCTTTTCACCGTGAGCTCCAAGTCCTTCGCCGTGGTGATCGCCGTTCTCGCGGTGATCGGCCTGCTCGGCTTCGGCCTGCTCAGCAAAGGCGAGGCCTCGCTGTCGGTCGGCGAGACCGCTCCCGACAAGCAGCTCGCAAGACTCGGCTCCCCCGGCACCGGCCAGATCGCGGACTACCGAGGCAGCTGGGTGCTGGTCAATTTCTGGGCCTCATGGTGCGGGCCGTGCAAGTCCGAGGCGCCGGCACTCGAGAGCTTCCAGCAGGCGAATCAGGCACGCGGGTTCACGGTGCTCGGGATCAACCTCTACGACTCGACCGACAAGGCGACGGAGTTCGTCCGCCGCTACGGCCTCACCTATCCGCAGCTGCACGAGTCCGGCGGTGACGACCGCAAAGAGGCCTACGGCATGACCGGCTTCCCGGAGAACTTCCTGGTCGATCCGCAGGGGCACATCGCGCTGATCCGGCGCGGCCCGGTCGACACGAGCTACCTCGATCAGGCCGTCGCCCCACTGATCCGGTCTCGATCGTGAGAGCGATTCAAGGAGGCGCCGTCGCCGGCCTCGTTGTGCTTTTGCTGGCCGCCGGCACAGCAGCCACCGCCGCGGCGGCCACACCACGCGCGAGCCTCCCCGACATCGAGGACGAGGTGATGTGCACGATCTGCGGAACCCTGCTCGAAGAATCCGACTCGCCGCAGGCCGACAGCGAACGCACCCTGATCCGCAAGCTGATCGCCGAGGGCGAGACCAAGGAGCAGATCAAGGACGCCCTCGTCGCCCAATACGGGCCGAACGTCCTCGCCACGCCGAGCGGCCACGGCTTTGACCTGACGGCTTGGATCGTCCCGGGTCTCCTGATCGCGCTCGTTGTCGCCGCCCTGGGTGTCGGCGCGTACCGGCTGACGCGGCGCCCGCCCCCGTCCGCATCGCCTCCCCTGGATCCGGCCGATGTCGCTCGGCTCGACGCCGACATGAGTCGGCAGGACCCCTGAGTACACCGTCGCTGGCGTTAACCCGAAAGTGCTATACAGCAGCCTCGATTTTGGAAGCCAGGGCGTAGACGCGGGACCGCAACTTCGCCATCGCACTTGAGTTGTGAGGAGCTCAGCATGAGATCACGCTTCAAGACCACGGTTGTGATTGGCGTCTTCCTGGCGCTCGCCCTCGCGGTGACGGGAGTGGCTGCTGCTCCGGCGGCGAAGCAGGCGCCGGCGGTGGCAAAGCAGGCGAAGCAGAAGAAGCACAAGAAGGTCAAGGCCGGGCCGATCCCGCCGGACTTCTTCGGGGTCAACCCGATATTCGCGCCGACTGCCAGCGACGCGCAGCACATGTCGCAGGCCGGGGTGAGGAGCGTGCGGCTGTTCTCCTACTGGGGGATCCTGGAGCCGCAGCCCGGGCAGTACAACTGGAGCCTCGCCGACTCTGTGATCCAGAACGTCGCGCAAGCCGGCCTCACCCCCGCGCTGCAGTTCGCCGACTCGCCGGGCTGGGTCGCGCCGAACAACCCGAACAGTCCTCCGATCTACAGCAGCGCGCAGATCACCGCCTGGCAGCAGTTCCTCTCCAACTTCGTGCACAGGTACGGCGCCCACGGCAGCTTCTGGGCGGCGCATCCGAACCTGCCCTACCACCCGGTGACCAGCTATGAGATCTGGAACGAGCCCAACCTGAAGTTGTTTTGGGGTGGCACCCCGAACCCCCGCGACTATCTGAGGCTTCTCAAGATCAGCACGCCCGTCATCAAGGCTGCCGACCCGAGCGCCCAGGTCATCTTCGGCGGGCTCTTCCCCTTCCCCAGGCCCCAGTACGGGGTCAAGGCACTGAAGTTTCTCAACAAGTTCTTCCGCTACAAGGGCGCCCAGAAGTCGTTCGACGCGCTCTCGCTGCACCCCTATTCGTACTGGCCCAAGCTGCTGGTCCCGACGTTGCGGCTGTTCCGCAAGAACCTAGATGCCCACCACGCCGGCAAGAAGCCGATCTGGATAACCGAGCTCGGCTGGGCCACGAGCGGCCACGACTGGGCCATCTCGCCATTCAGAGCCACCGAGCCTCAGCAGGCGCAGTACCTGACCCAGAGCTTCAACAAGCTGATCAAGGCTCGCGGCGAGCTGCGGCTGCAGCGGATCTTCTGGCACTGCTGGCAGGATCATCCGGATACGGATTCCAACTGGTTCCTTGAGATGGGGCTGCTGCGGGCCAACGGCTCCCCAAAGCCCTCCTACTCTGCCTATCAAGCCGAAGCGCAGCGCTAGCTCCGAGCAGGTCGCGCAGATGAAACGGGCGGTGGTCGGCATCCTCGTGGGGCTGATGCTCGCAACGGCGGGCGCGACTACCCCGGCCCCGGCGACCGCGAAGCAGACGAAGGCGGCGAAGGCCAAGGCTCCGCGCGACTTCTTCGGCGTCGTGCCCCTGCAGGATCCGAGCGCGGGGGAGGCACGGGCGATGTCGACCGCCGGAGTGAAGTCCCTTCGGCTACTCGTCTACTGGGCGGCGGTTGAACCCTCCCCCGGCACCTACGACTGGAGCTACTACGACTCGGTGATCGGGAACATCGCAGCGGCCGGGCTCACGCCCGCGACGCAGTTCGCCTCGTCGCCGGGATGGATCTCGAGCGATCCGGCTCGTCCTCCGATCTACAGCAGCGCGCAGGTAGCCGCGTGGCAGAGTTTTCTCTCCGCGTTCGCGCGCAGGTACGGACACGGCGGCCGCTTCTGGGCGGAGCATCCGAACCTGCCCTACAGGCCGGTCACCAGTTGGGAGATCTGGAACGAGCCGAATCTCGTTCCGTACTGGGGCGGTCCTCCGAACGCCCGCGACTACCTGGGACTGGTTCTGGCGAGCCGTCAGGCCATCCGCGCTGTCGACCCGGCGGCGCGGATCGTCCTCGCGGGGCTCTTTCCCTACCCGGCCCCCGGGTTCGGGGTTCACGCCCTCCAGTTCCTGGGCGACTTCTACGCCAACGGCGGCACGCGAAAGACGTTCGACGTCCTCTCGCTGCACCCCTATTCGATCTCGCCTGGAGATCTGTTCTCGACGTGCAGGGCGTTCCGCAAGTTCCTCAACCGGCACGGCAGCCGCCGCATCGCGATCTGGATCACCGAGCTCGGCTGGAGCACCAGTGGGAAGGACTGGAGCACTTCCCCGTACCGCGCCACCGAGCCGACCCAGGCGCGCTACCTGACGCGCAGTTACAAGGCTCTGATCAAGGCGCGACGCGCGATGCGGATCCAGCGCATCTTCTGGTTCAGCTGGCGTGACAGCGACACCGACAGCAGCGCCTTCCTTCACATGGGGTTGCTGCGGGCGGACGGCTCCCCCAAGCCCTCCTACTACGCGTATCGGCGCCTGGCTCGGCGCTGAAGCCGAGGCGGCCGGCATCGCGTCGGCTACCCTGCCGCGAACATGGCCCGCACGGACGCGTGAGCTCACCCACCACGGCGCCCGCCCCGGGATTCGCCGATCGCCTCCGAGCTCAGGCCAGCGGCGCGGCAACCTCTAGCCTCGTCGCCACCGCGCTGATTCAGGTGCTGAACGTGGTGACGGGGGTCATTCTCGCGCGAACGCTGGGGCCGTCGGGGCGGGGAGAGCTCGCGGCCGTCATCCTCTGGCCCACGATGCTCTGGACGGTCGGGAACCTGGGCGTCGTCGATTCGGTCACCTTCCACAGCGCGCGCCGCAGCGCGCCGCAGAGGTCGATCGTCTCAACGAGCCTGGCGATCGCCCTCGTCCAGTCCACCGTCCTCGTTGCGATCGGGCTGGTGCTCGTCCCGCTCGTGCTGGCCAAGCAGGAGGCCTCCGTCGTACGGGACTGCCTGATCTTCCTGGCCTCGGTTCCAACCAGTCTGGTAACCCTCTACCTCGGCTCGGTCCTGAACGGAACGCACCGGTTCGTCGCCTTCAACGTGGTCCGGACCACCGTATTCGTCGGCAACGCGGCCGGGCTGGTGGCGCTCGCGATCGCCTCCGAGCTCACGGTGACCTCGGCGATGTTCGCCTATCTGGCCTCACAGGTGTTGACCGTGCTGATCGCCGCGATCATCGTCCTGCCCTCGACCGGCCCGCCCAGCCGTCCTGAGAGGCTGCTCACGCGAGAGATGCTGGCCTACGGCTGGCGAAGCCAGCTCAGCACGATCTCGAACGTGCTCAACGAACGAGTGGATCAGCTGGTCATCTCGATCGTGCTCGCCGCCGCCAGTCTCGGGCTGTACGTCGTCGCCTGGACCATGACGTCTCTGTCCAGCATGATCGGCTTCTCGGTGACGTTTGCGGCCCTTCCCAGGGTGGCGCAGGCGGAGTCGGCGCAGGAGCGCAGAGCGAGGGCACACCAGTACGTCTTCCTGACCTTCGCTACGACCGTAGCGGTCACGGTTCCGGTCCTCCTGCTCGCGCCGGAGATCCTTCGGATCGTCTTCGGCAGCGACTTCGTCCAGGCCACCGACGTGACGCGGGTGCTTCTCGTCGCCAGCATCGCCCTGGGGACCGGCCGGGTGCTGGAGGCGGTCTTGAAGGGCGCCAATCGGCCGCTGCACGCCGGGCTCGCCGAGGGCACTGGCCTGACCGTTACCGCGGCGGGCCTGGCCGTCCTTCTGCCGACCATGGGCTTGATGGGCGCCGCCATCACCTCTCTCGCTGCGTATTCGGTCACGGCCTGGGTCGCTCTACACCTCACGAACCGCGCCCTCGGGACCACCGGCGCCGAGCTGCTCGGCCCGGGATCGCGACGTCGCCCTCCCGTCTGATGGGCGGAGCGATCGTCGCGAACCCCGGCGGCCCGCGCCATATGCGCTGGATGGCCACGGGCCTCGCAAGGAAGGGACTGCTGCGGGCCTACGTGACCCCCGTGGCAACGACCCCGTCGACGCAACGCCGCGTCGAGCGACTCCCGGGCCCGATCTTCTCCCGGTTGGGTCGGGAGCTCTCGCTGCGCGACCTCCCCTCGGGCGTGGCGCCGGGCCAGGTGATCACGGCGGCGAGGATCCCTGAGGTGATGCAGGTCGCAATTCGGCGGTCACCCCTGCCCTGGGGCCTCAAGCGTGATGCTCTGCACCTGCGCTCGGTCGTCTTCGACAGGCGCGTCGCCCCCCTTCTCCAGAAGGATGACCTGGCTGTGATCGCGGCCAGCAACTCCGCTCTGGCGACCCTGCGGGCCGCCACTGATTTGGGCGTGCGGGCCTTTCTCGATTACCCGATTGCGCATCATGCCTGGGCCGAGCGCCTGCTCTCGGAGGAGGCACGGCTGCAACCGGAACTCGCGGACACGCTCCAGCTCGCGGAGCTACCCACGAGAACTCGACGCCGGATGGAGGCCGAAATCGAGCGGGCGGATCGCATACTGGTCCTGACGAGCTTTCAGCGCCAGACCTTCATCGAGTCCGGCGTCGAGGAGCAGAAGCTCGTCGTGATTCCGCTCGGAGTGCAGATCGATGCGTTTCGGCCGGCGCCGCGCGAGGAGGACCGCCCCTTTCGGGTCCTGTTCGCGGGACAGCTCACTCAGCGCAAGGGGCTCTCCTACGCACTGGAGGGCTTCCGGAAAGCTGCGATTCCCGGTGCAGAATTCGTCCTCGTGGGGCCCACCGTGGGTTCCGCCCGCCCCTGGAGGGGGTTGCCCGGGGTCCGCCAAGTCGGCCGGGTCCCGTTCGACGACCTGCCGTCGCAGTTCCAGCAGTGCGACGTGTTCCTGCTCCCGTCGCTCGTCGAGGGCCTTCCGCAAACCCTCCTCGAGGCGATGGCGTGCGGGCTCCCCGTGGTCGTCTCCGAGAACACGGCCGGCCCGGAGATCGTCGGGGATGGCTACGCAGGGGTACGTCGTCCCGATTCGCGATCCCGACTCCATCGCCGAGCGGCTGCGGGAGCTGCATGACCATCCGGAACGGTTGAGGAGGATGGGCGCGGAGGCCCGGCGCAAGGCCGAGGAGCTCTCCGGCGATGCTTACGGGCTCCGGATCGCCGAAGTGCTCCGGGCGGGGATTAGTTAGACAATGTCCGGATGAGCCAGGGACTCGAAACCGCCGCGGCTCCGCCGTTGGTCGAAGTCGGCCGCTCGGATCGTGCGGGCCTTGGCTGCGGCCGTGGTCGGCGGAATCATCCTGGCCCTGCTCATCGCCGCCGGGGCGGCCCTGCCCGTCGCTGCCCTCCTGGTCCTGGGAGTGGCCACGGTGATCGGCGTGCAGTCGTGGCGGCTCTCGGTCTTCCTGGCGCTCGCCTACCTGCCCGTGGAGGGCCTGCTCTGGGTCGCCCTCTACCCCCATACCGCTCCGGCCGCGCTCGCGAAGGACTTCCTCTTCGTGATCCCCGCCTACATCGGGTTCTTCTACTGGTGCATGAAGTCGAAGCGGAACTTCGTCTTTTCCGGCTTCCCGCTTCTGCCGGTGGTGCTGCTCGCGGGATTGGTCGTCGTCGAGATCTTCAACCCGCGGCTCAGCTCGCTGCTGGTGGGCCTCGTCGGGGCGAAGGTCTGGCTCTTCTACATCCCGATGGCCTTCCTCGGTTACCACCTGATCAGGAATCGCAGCGACCTGGATCGCCTGCTGAAGTTCATGTGCCTGATCGCGATCGTCCCCGCGATCGTGGGAATCGCCGAGGCGGTCCTCTACTACACGGGTCACAGCAGCTTCGTCTATTCGCTGTACGGCTCGGCCGCGTCGGCCGCCACCCAGGGATTCGCGGCCATCAGCGTCGGGGGCGCGGGGTTTCGGCGGGTGCCCAGCACCTTCTCGTTCGTCGCCCAGTACTACATCTTCATGACCTCGATGGTCGCCTTCGGCTACGCCTGGTGGCGCCGCGCTCCGACCGGATCGTGGAGCCGCCGCTTGCGCCTGGTGGTCTGGCTTCTCTTCCTCGTGGCGGCCCTGACCTCGGGGGCGCGCGGGGCGCTCGCCTTCGTTCCCCTCCTGCTGATCGCGATCCTGCTGATCGATGGGCGCCTGGGCGTTTCGTCGATCGGGGTCATCGCGGCGCTCGGTGCAGGGCTGGCTTTGATGATCGGCCTCGTCGGTGCAAGCGCCACCGGCACGGTCTCCGACCTGGTCACGAACGCACGCAACCAGATCCACTCGGTGTTCATCACGGGCCTCCGTGATGCCTCGCATCACCTCTTCCTCGGCAGCGGGACGGGGTCCGACACGAACGCCGCACGGTATGTGTCGGGGTCCTTCTCCGCGACCGGAGGTTGGCAGGAGAGCTATCTGGCGAAATCGATCCTGGAGCTCGGCATCGTCGGCCTGGCGCTGGTCGCGACCGTCTTCGGCAGCATCATCGTGCGCGGCCTTCGGATCCGGCGCCGGCTTCGGGATCCTGGTCTGATCGCGATGGCGAGCGCGATTCTCGGCCTGATGATCTGGGGGGTCGTGTACACGGTCAAGGCCCAGTACCTCGACTTCGATCCCCTCAACCTGTACTTCTGGCTCTTCACTGGGATCCTCTTCAAGCTGGCTGTGCTCGACCGGGACGGAGGTCGCTCCGCCGGAACGGCTGCCGGAGGCGAGATCCTCTCTCCCGCCGAGTCAGCCGGTGAGGGTCCCTCAGCAGGCGTGATGAGGGCGCTCTGGGTCCTGCATTTCCCGGTCTACGGCGGGCCGCACAACACTGCGGTGGGGGTCAGGGAACCGCTGGCGGACCTCGGCTGGGAGACGCTCGCGGCGCTCACGGACGAGCCCGGCAACGCCGAGCGACGTCTCGACCGAGGGGGCTGGAGACGGTGACCATGCCGCTGCACCGCCTCCGCGCGAGCTGACACCCGCGCGACAACCTGCGGACGGCGGCCGCCTTTCGCGGCGAGATGCGCGCGCTCGAGCAGCTCATCCGGGATCGCGGCTGTGATCTCGTCGTGCTCACCGGCCTGATGAACCCTCACGGGGCGATCGCGGCGCGACGGGCGGGCGTGCCCGTCGTCTGGCAGATCCTCGACACGCGAACGCCGCCGATTCCACGAGCGGGCGGCGATGGCCCTCGTGCGCCGCTGGGCCGACTCGGTGATGTTCACGGGCCGCGCCGTCGAGGAGCTCCACGTCGGCCGGCGGCCGTTGAAGGTTCCGAGCTTTCAGTTCACCGGGGGCGTCGACCTGAGGCGATTCCGGCCCGATCGCGGAGCTTCGGACATGAGACCAGACGGCGCTTCGGCGTTCCGGACGATGCGCTGTTCGTGGGCGTCGTCGCGAACGTGAACCCGATGAAGGGCATCGAGTACTTCATCCGCGCCGCCTCGAGGGTCTTCAACGAGAAGCCCGGATTCCTGGTTTCTGATCAATGGCGCGACCTTATGAGACACATCGCGCCTACACCGCGTCCCTCCATGACGAGATCGACGCCTCGGCCGTCCCCGCCGAGCGCTTCATCTGGAGCGATGGGCCGCCGGCCGACCAGGTCCCTGCCCTCGACATCACCCTGATGACCTCGCGTCCCCGATCGGAGGGCACGACCACCACCTCGCTCGAGTCCCTCGCCTGCGAAGTACCGGTCGTCGCCACCGACGTCGGGGCCGTTCGCGAGGTGGTGAAGGACGGGATCACTGGCATTCTCGTTCCGCCCGACTCGACCGGAGGCGCTGGCGCGCGAGACTCTTCGGTTGGCGGCCGACCCGGCTCTGCGTCGCCATCTCGGCGAGGCGGGCCGACGAGACGTCGCCGAACACCACTCGATGGAAGCAACGGCGTCGGTATGCGACCGGGCCTTTCGGTCGGCCATGCGGAGGCCGAGCACGGTGCGCCCCGGCGTCGAGCCGGTCAGGCAGACGGGCGGAGGGCCTGCACAGTGAGCTTGTTGCCGAAACGGCCGATCGCCGCGTTGCCCGCCTGCCAGCCGCCGCGCGCGAGCGCACTCACGGCCGGCCGCGAAATGAACCTGGTCGGCGCACCCGGCTCGTGTCGATAGAGCATCGCGTAGCGCTCAGCCCGGACTATCTCGAACCGTTCCTCGCGGAGGACGTCCTCGATCTGGGGCATCGACATCCTCGCCACCCGGTTGCCTGCCTCCTCGTGCTCGACCGACAGTCCGAGCCTCACGGCCATCCTCGTGGCATTCGCCCGCGCCGGCTCATTCACCGAGACCGCGCGGCGGGCCACCCGCGCCATCTCGCGCAGCCCCACCATCGGGTCCTCCAGATGGTGAAGCCCGTCGTGGACGAACACCAGGTCGAAGCTGCGATCCGCGAACGGCAGTCGCTCGACGTCGGCCACCACGGGAACCAGGGAGACGCCGAAGCGCCGCCCGCGCTCCGCAGAGCGCCGCGCGGCGCCGAAGGAGATGTCGGCGCTCACCACCGGCTCGGCACCCTGCCGGCGGAGGAACTCGGCGTCCATCCCGGAGCCACCGCAGACGACCAGCGTGCTCATCCCCGCGATCGCGCCGAGCCCGTCGATTGCACGCCGATGCTTCTCCTCGAGCTGCCATCGGTGCCAGGCGGGCGCCGCGTGCGGCCGGGTGATCTCCCACTCCGGCGAGGCCTCTTCATCGAAGAATGCGGCCTGGCCGAGCTTGTGGGCCATATCGGCTGACCCTTCATCGTCCGCGCCGGGAAGGAGCACGGGGATGCCGTCCTCAACCGCATAGGTGCGCCGGCACCGCGAGCACTCGAAGCCATCCGCTTCGGCGAGCGTGCCGCCGCAGGCCGGGCAGCGCAACGCTCCTCGAATCGCCTCCGGCATGGAGATTGGGCCGACGCTGGGTGCGACCCGTTCCATCGCCGCATGGTGACAAAGCTGGCCTCGCTACGCTGGCCCGCGGTGAGCGGTCCGCGCGAACACGGCTCCGGGCGGCGCCTGCAGATCTGGTCGATCTACTACCACCCGGAGCTGACGGGTATCGCCCCGGCGACCACTCTCCTTGCCAGGCAACTCTCGGCGCGCGGGTGGCAGATCGAGGTGGTTGCGGCCCACCCGCACTACCCGGAGCCGGCCTGGGGCCGGCGGCTGCTCCCCTCGAGGGAGACGATCAACGGGATCCGTATCACCCGGGTGCCGCTTCTGCCCGGCCGCGACACCAGGGCGGCGCGCCTGCGCCAAGAGCTCAGCTTCACGGCCTCCCTGGCGGCGGCGGCGCCCTTCCTGGGCCGCCCGCTCTTGCCGCGGCCCGACCTGATGCTCGTCGGCTCGCCGAGCTTTCCCGCCCTGGCGCCGGCGATCGCCAACTCCCGGGCTAGGCGCATCCCGATGGTCCTCTGGCTACACGACCTGCTGCCCGACGGCGCCGCAGCCACCGGGATCCTCGATGAGGACAGCGCCGCCGTGCGGGCTTCGCGGCGGCTGGAGCGGGCCGCGTACCGCACAGCCGAGCGAATCGTGGTGCTCTCCCGCTCCTTCGAGAAGAACCTGCTGGCGAAGGGTGTGCCCGGCCGAGAAGATCGACCTGATCTATTACCCGGCCACCATGCCGATCCCGGCAGAGCCCCCGGCAAGGGCCCTCGGCGATCCGCCCACGGTGATCTGCATGGGAAACATCGGTCTCAGCCAGGGCCTCGCCGCGCTCGTCAGGGCGTTCGAGGCCTCGAAGGAGATGGAGCGCCGCGGCGTCCGCCTCGTGATCAGAGGTGCGGGCGTAGCGGCGGACGGGGTGAGGGCGGAGATCCGCTCGACGAGGACGCAGATGCCCGGCCTCCTCGACCATGACGCGCTTGCCCACGAGCTCCGGAGCTGCGATCTCGCGCTGGTCACCCAGAGGCTACGAGGGAACGGAGTTCAACCTCCCGTCAAAGCTCATGAACTACATGGGACACGGGCTGCCCGTGATCGCGGCCGTCAACCCCGCCAGCGAGGCGGCCAGGCTGGTGCGGGAGGCCGGCGCCGGCTGGGTCGTCGACAGCTCCCGCCCCGAGCTACTTCCGAAGGCGATAGCCGACGCCCTCGATCATCCCGACGAGATGAGCGCGCGTGGCCTCGCCGGCCACCGCTATGCGGTCGAGCACTTCTCCCCGGAGCGCTTCGGCTCGAGCTTCGACCAGGTTCTCAGCCAGGTCGCCGAACCCTCGGCGCGGGATTAGGCCGGAGCCTCGGTCCTCTCCCCTCGGGGTGCTCGGTAGCCCGAGTAGTCGTACTCGCTCCCCGGCTTCGAATCCGTGAAGACGAGCCCGACCGGCCGCTCCGGGAGGCGCCGCAGGGCATCCTTCGCCGCGATCGCCTGCTCCCGAGTGGTCTGCCCGAGCCGGATGCACATGATGATCCCCTCCACCCGGGGCACGATCGAGAGCGTGTCGCCCAGGGGCAGGAGCGGTGGGCAGTCCAGGATGACCAACTCGTACTCCTTCGCGATTTCGTCCAGGAACTTCTCGAAGCGAGGGGAAGCGAGCAGCTCGGCCGGCTGCGGAGCCGGCGCGCCGGCGGGCACGATCGAGAGGGGCTGAGCGGTCGGACCCTCCACCATGACCGAGCGGCGAACATCGGATGCCGTGGCGTCTCCGGTGAGGTGCTCGGCCAGGCCCGGCGAAGGATCCACCTCGAAGCCGTTGGCGACTACGGGCCGGTGGAGATCGCAGTCGATCAGGATCGTCCGCTTGCCGACGAGGGCGTTCGCGTATGCGTACCAGGCGGCAACCGTCGACTTGCCCTCATCGGGCAGAGGGCTCGTGATGGCGAGGGTTCCGACGGGACGGCCCCCGGCGAGAAACTGCGTGTTCGTTCTCAGGATCCTGAAGGAATCGAGATTCCCGGCCGCGTCGATGTTCCCGTTCCGCGAACCGGGGGCGGTTCCGAGGAGGTCCGACCGCACGTAGCCGAGTAGCCGGAAGCCGAGGGTCGACTCCAATTCGTCCGGGTCGGTGACTGAGCGGTCGAGGGCATCTCGAACCAGAGCAATGCCGATGCCGAGCAGTAGTCCGAGCAGCGCCGCGAATGCCGCATCACGCAGCGGCCTAGGCGAGGTGGGGCTGCCCGGGGGGACCGCTGCGCTCGCGATTCGAATCGGCTGTGAGGTCTTGGCTCGAGCGCGCAGGCTCCGGACCAGTGCCGGACTGGGATTCGTCAGCGTGGCCTGGTACGCATGGAGATCCTTGACGGTCTCGTTGAACATGACCTGGACGACGGCCGACGCCACCGCATTCGCGATTTGCGCGGCCTCGTCCGCGGTGTCGGCCTTCGCCTTGATGTCCGCCGCATTGACGTGCGCGACGGGCGCCGCGCTCACATCCGTCATGGAGCTGCTGCGGCGTTCGCTGGCCGTGAAGCAGGAAGCTCGCCACAGCGAGCACGTCCGGGCGGGTTGCCACGAGCGCGGCCTCCTTGCCGGCGGTTGCCCTGTGTTGTCGACTGGCCCTGGGACTGGTTGAAGTCGGAGCGGACACTGATCGGTGGCGGTCGCCTCGTAGACCGGCGTCCGTGCGACGGAGATGAGAATGGAGGCCGCAATCGCCGCCAGGGTCGTGGCGATCACCAGCCAGCGGCGGGCCCTGATTGCCCGCAGGTAGTCCCTCAGGCTTCTGGTCTCGGGAGATCGCTCCATGTCACCCTGGCCCCCGGGCGGTCGAACAGTACCAGCGGGTCATTAAGGCAGATCAACGACCGAGCTGGGATTGTGCGCTGGGCTGAGCACCGAGGACGCTCCGGAGGAAGGACGAGTCCGGGAGCAGGTAGGGAGAGCGCGGGGCGAGAGACTTCGCGTCGACCAGGTCGAGGTGAACCGAGCGCTTCGTCGCCGGCGCGGGAATCGATCTGGGCCCGAATCAGGAGGTACCTCCAGTTGGCTCTCTCATGATCGACCGCCCTGTTGATCTCGTCGCGCGCCTCCGCCAGCCTGCCCTCCGCCTGGAGCGCCAGCGCTTTCTGGGCATACGGAGAAGCCGCCCATGGCTCCGCCCGGATAGCGTCGTCTGCGAGTTGGACCGCCTGCGCGAGATCGCCCCGCGCGAGAGCGGTACCGCTGGCCCGGGTTCTCTGGGTTGAGACGAGCGAGGGCACCATGGATGCCGCTGCTACGAGCGCAGCCAGGGTGAGCCCTGCTCGCGCCCATCCGCCGAGCGGGGCAGCCCGGCGGAACCGCGCGGCACCCACCACCGCAGCGCCGCCGAGAGCCAGCGTGCCGATCGCTCCCATCTCCCACATCCAATCCACGCCGGCGTAGACGACGAAGACGACGAAGGCGGCGATCAAGCCGGCTCCCGCAGCCAGGTCGGCCTCCCCGATCCATCTTCGCCGGGCCTCGATCGCCCCCCAAAGGAGCCCGGCGATGGCGATGACGATCGCGACGAAGCCGGCCAGCCCGAGCTCGGAGAGCTTCTGCAGGTAGAGCGAGTGCGGATTGCGAATCAGGTGGTTCCGTCGTCCCGTTGCGGCTCCAGTAGAACTCGAAGCTGCCGGGCCCGATACCCCGGGCGGGGTCGGATTCGAACGCGTGGTAGGCAGCCCGCCAGTAGGCGTACCGGTCGCCGCCGAGCGAGGTGAAGCGAGCGGTGGAGCCGCTCGCGGGGTTTCCGCTGTGGGTGAACTGATCCCATCCGCGCGAGATCGGCCCGTGCAGGGCGGCGGCGGCGAGCACCGCCACGAGGGCGGTGGCGCCGAGGGCGGTCCGTGCTCTCTTCGGTGACAGTCGAACGCGGTCGGCGTCGCCGGTGAGGAGGGTCGCCGCCGCACAGGCGGCACCCCCGAGCACGAGGATCAGAATGACGATTCCGGCGCCGGCGTTGCCGGTCGCGTGCTGGATCTCGCTTTGCTGGTTGGCGATCAGGATCGCGCCGGCCGACATTGCCGCCGCGACCAGGGCGTTGACCGTCAGCGTCCACCTGTTGCGGCTCACGGCGAGAGCGGCCAGGAACGCCGTGGCCGTCGCGACGACACCGAACCGGGAGAAGGTCAGGTAGATGGACAGGCTCGCCACCGGAATCGCCGCCAGGGCCGCCGCTCGCAGGATCCGCGGACCGTGGGCGCTGGCGCACAGTCCGATGGCTATCGCCATCGCGCCCCAGCACGACACCGCGTTCCAGTAGTTGAGCGGATAGCTGAGACGGTCGAAGTGGAAGGCCCGGGCGACGTCGTCCACCAGCAGGTGCGGGAAGAGCCTGGCGCCGACCGCGAAGAAGGGGATCACCAGCGCCGCGCTGGCGAACCCGGCCGCCGCGCCGTGCCAGGTGTATCGATTGAGGGCGAGGTAGGCCAACGTGACGATCCCCAGGTACTGAACGACCCGGGCCAGCTCAAGCGTGGTCGCCTCGTCGCTTCCTGCCCAGGCATGTGCCACTGCGGTCAGTCCGGTGAGCACGCCCAAGCCGCCCAGCGCGACCCATGCCCCGGTGCTGAGACGACCGCGGGGGAAGATGCCCGTCAGGAAGCCGAAGGCGATCACGGCCCAGACGACGAGGCCGACCTCGTCACGAACCACCACGTCGAAGCCCCCGCCATCAAGCGCAAGGAAGACGGTCAGCCCGAACGTGACCGCGAATCCGACAACTTGACGAAGCAGGAGGACGCGGGCCACCCCCGGGTCCGGCTCCCCCCGTTTCGAGGTGAAAACCTTCCTCGAGGGCAGTGCGATTCGGACGGCGAGCAACCTAATTCGATCTCTCGGAACCGAGCAATGTGGCTAACATGAGCGCGATGTTCGCGGAAAAATCAAGAGTCGCGAGAAGGGCAATCTTGCCCGCACTGGTCCTGGCCATCGTCGGGATGCTAGTCGCAGCGTCGAGTTCATTCGGGCAGGCTGCGGTCGAGCAGTACATCCCCGATATCAACCCGACGGGGCACCACAACGGCGCATCCGGGAATCGGAGGCGGCTCCGGCAGCTCGGGTTCCGCAACCGTCTCGCCGTCGACCGGCTCGGGAAGCAGCGGAGGCACCGGAGGCAGCGTCAGCGCCAACGGCAGCAGTGGCAAGGCCCAGAAGGAGGCAGCCGCGGGCGCCGGGGTCGCCGGGCTGTCGAGCTTCTCCGACCCGGTGGGAGGCGGCTCGAGCAGCGGCGGGAACGCGCCGGGGACCGGCTTCCCGCTGACGACGTTCGTGATCATCGTGATCGCGATCTTCCTGGCAGGGCTTCTCGTGTACGTGCTCCTGCGGAGACGACGGCCACGCCGCGTCTTTTAGCCCGCTCGATCCAGGTTCGCGCCGCGCGCAGATCGGATAGATTGCGGCTGCCGAATCTGGAGGGTCAAGCAAGGAGGCATACGAGGAGCCTTGAGTCCGGTCAGCCTGAAACGCGACGTCAGACGCACGGCTGAGCCTGCGGGACCCGCCGGCTCGGAAGGGATAGGGGTATCGCCCAGACCTGCCGGTCTGTCGCTCGAACCAGCCGAGACGGCGCGAGTCGCGTCCACGACGGGCTTCTCGGGGTTCCTGAAGCGGGCCGCCGACATAGTCGTCTCGCTGTTCGCCATCGTCCTGCTGGCTCCCGTGATGCTCGTTGATTGCGATCCTGGTCAAGCTCGACACCCCCGGGCCTGTCCTCTTCAGCTCCCGGCGGATCGGGCGGCATCGTGAGCCCTTCAGGATGCTCAAGTTTCGGACGATGGTTTTGGACGCGGACAGCCAGCGGGATGACCTTCGGCATCTCAGTGAGGCTCCCGACGGGCTCTTCAAGATCCAGAATGACCCTCGACTGACTCGTTTCGGCCGGTACATCCGGGCGACCTCACTCGACGAGCTCCCCCAGCTCTTCCAGGTCCTCTCGGGAACCATGAGCCTGGTCGGTCCTCGGCCTCTGCCTCCCGAAGAGGACGCGCTGATCGTCTCGCCAGGCGTGCGAAACGAGGCGCGCCCGGGGCTCACCGGCCCGTGGCAGGTCGCCGGCTCGTGGCGCATCCCGCTCTCCCAGATGGTGGAGATGGACAACGCGTACCTGACCAACTGGTCGATGTGGCTCGACCTGAAAATGGTCGGCCTGACCTTCCTGCACGTGGTTCGCAGGAAGGGCGTCTAGCTTCTACATCCGCTCCGGGGCTGAGATCCCGAGCAGTCCCAGGGTCCTCGCAATCGTCTCCTTGGTGAGCAGGCAGAGGCCAAGCCGAGCGTCCTCGACGCCTTCGCCGGAGGCCCCAACGACCTGACAGTCCCGGTAGAAGGCGTGGAAGTCGCGAGCCACCTCCATCGCGTAGGCACAGAGACGGTGTGGGGCGCGGCGCTCGGCGGTCTCGGCGACCTCGTCGGTGAGCTCGCAGAGCCGCTTGATCAGCGCCCGCTCGGTCGGCTCGACAGGCAGCGCGGCGAAGTCGCCGGTTGCCCGCTTCTCGGCGCTCTCCCCCGTCTCCTCCTCGGCCTTCCGAAGGATGCTCGCGATCCGTGCGTGCGCGTACTGGACGTAGTAGACGGGGTTCTCGTTCGAGGTCTTGCGGGCCAGGTCCAGGTCCAGGTCCACTGTGGTGTCGTGACTGCGCTGCAACATGAAGAAGCGCGCGGCATCGGCGCCGATGTCGTCGATCAGCTCGTCGAGAGTGACGAAATCGCCGCTGCGCTTGGACATCTGCGCCCTCTCGCCGCCCTCGACCACGTGGACCAGCTGCATGATCGCCACCTCGAGGGCGCCCGGGTCGTAGCCGAGCGCGACCAGGCCCGCCCGGAGGCGCTCGACATAGCCGTGGTGGTCGGCACCGAGCACGTCGATCAGCTTGTCGGCGCCCCGGTCGAGCTTGTCGCGGTGATAGGCGATGTCGGAGAGGAAGTAGGTGGACTCGCCGTCCGAGCGGATCAGGACGCGGTCCTTGTCGTCCCCGAAGGTGGTGGTCCGCAGCCAGGTGGCGCCCTCGCTCTCGTAGACGTGGCCCGCCTCCCGCGCCTGCGCCAGGGCGCGCTCGACGGCGGCGGACTCGTGCAGAGAGCGCTCCGAGGACCAGACGTCGAAAGTGACGCCGTAGCGGCCCAGCGTCTCCTCGGCCGCGGCCACCATCAGCGCGATCCCGCGGCGCCCGACGGCGTCGAGATTGTCCGGGTCGATGCCATCGTGATCGAGGCTCTCGCCCAGGTCCGCGACGTAGTCCCCCTCGTACCCGTCCTCCGGCAGCGGCTCGCCCTTCATCCGCGCGGCGATCGAAGCCGCGAAGCGGTCTATCTGGCCGCCGCGGTCGTTGATGTAGTACTCGCGCGTCACGGGATGCCCGGCGAACTCCAGGACCCGGGCGATCGAGTCGCCGAGCGCCGCCCCCCGCCCTCCCGCGGCGGTCACGGGCCCGGTGGGATTGGCCGAGACGAACTCGACGTTGATCCTCTCCGTGACAGCGTCGACGTCCGGCGGCCGACCGAGCCGCCTTCCCTGGGCGGCGAGCTCTTCCGCAGCCGCCCTGTACCAGGCGTCCGAGAGGAAGAGATTGAGGAAGCCCGGCCCGGCGACCTCGACCTTCTCGAGGCTCCCCTGGAGGCTGCGGCCCAGCTCATCCGCCAGCTTCTCCGCCGTGCCCCGTGGTTGCTCGCCGAGCGCCGGCGCCAGCAGCATGGCGGCGTTGGTCGAGTAGTCGCCGAACTCGGGCTTCGGAGGCCGCTCGAGAGTCGGAGTGGAGCCGCTCGCCTCCGCTCCGTCGCGCAGCGTCGAGGTTGCCGCCTCGACGGCCGAGCGGAGCTCTGCGACCGGATCGCCCATGGATTCAGAGCCTACGGATCGCGTTGGAGGTGGTACCGGCCGGGGTAGCATGACGGCGTGTACTCGGGGCGCGGGCAAGACGACACCGCCTGACCGAGGTGGACGTCGCCTAGGCGCAACGTGGCTCGCGTCCACCTACTCTGCGCCGCCGCCCCCGGCGACAGATACTGGGATTCCCGCGCGCACTGGGACCTGGAGGCGATGCGCCAGGCTGCCGCTGCCGATCGATTCGGGGTGCATGCGCTCGTCGAGGATCCGCGCGAAGCCGACGTCGTGCTCTTCGTCGAGACGAGCATCTGCGCCGGCCAGTACTTCGAGTCCGTCAGGACGCACCCCGCCTACAGAGAGCATCGGCGCAAGTGCTACGTCTACTGCGCAACGGATGAGATCGTGCCGCTCGTGCCCGGGGTGTTCCCGAGCATCGCTCGGGAGAACTACCTTCCAGCGTGGACGCGGGCGGGCGGCTACATCGGCGTTCGCGAAGGCGAGCGGCTGAAATTCGACCCGGAACGCCGGCCCGCTCGCCTCTTCTCGTTCGTCGGCTCGAGCGCCAACCACCGGGTCCGCGGTGAGCTCCTCCGCCTCTCGCACCCGGACGCACTGATCGTCGACACGGACAAGGCGCCAGGAGCGAGCGCGACATCGGCGGACCCGGACGATCGTTACCGCGACGCGCTCCTCGATAGCGCGTTCGTGCTCTGCCCGAGAGGAGGAGGTCCATCGACGTTCCGGCTGATGGAGACGATGATGATGGGGCGTGCCCCGGTGATCATCTCCGATGCCTGGTGCCCACCGACCGGACCGAGCTGGAAGCAGTTCTCGGTCCGGGTCGCTGAACGCGATGTGCAGCGCATACCGGAGCTGCTCGAGGGCCTTCGCTCACAGGCGAGCGAGATGGGCTCCGAGGCCAGAACGGCATGGCTTGACTGGTTCGGGCCCCAGACGCAGTTCCACCGGACGGTCGAGTGGGCTCTCGAGCTCGACGGGCAGGCGACCTCGCGCAGTGGCTGGGGCCGGCTGGCTCCCTGGGCGAGGGCGGCTCGCCCCTTTCACCTGCTGCGCTGGGCGAAATACCGATTTCGTTAGAGGTGGTACGGCTCGCCGGCGAGGATCTTGGTGGCCCTGAAGAGCTGCTCCAGTAGGACGACGCGGGCGAGCTGGTGGGCCATGGTCTGCGGCCCGAGCGAGATCCGCTCGCCGGCGAGGGCCATGGTCCGCGCCGAAAGCCCCCCGGGACCGCCGATCAGAAAGCTGATGTCCTGTGCGTCTATCCGCCGCTCGGAGAGCCAGCTCGCCCAGGCCCTCGAGCTCAGGGCGCGGCCGCCGCGATCGAGCGCGATCGCGTTCGAGCGCGCCGGGATGCGGTTCTCGAGATTGACCTCGTGCCGCACCTCCACGATCTCGACGGGCTGGTGGCGCTGGAGCATCTTGCGGTAGTGGGCGTCGGCCTCGGCAAACGGCGCCTTGATCTTGCCCACGGCCACGACCGTGACCTTCACGGGCGCTTGCCCTGCTCCCACGCGAGGGCGGTGCCGATCCGATCGATCGTCGGCGGGTGCGTTCCGAAGATGAACGAGAAGGCCGCCGGTGGATCGGGATCGGCGAGGTTGCGGTCGGCGAGCTGCTGCTGAAGCTCGATCATGCCCCGCGGGTCATCGGTGAGCTGCAGCGAAAAGGTGTCGGCGCGGGCCTCGACGGCGCGGGAGAGCTGGTTCCCGGGGATTCCGATAACGAGCGAGGTCACCGCAATCGCGAGGGCAAGGGCCGGCAGGTAGGCGGGCCTGCCGGGCTCCACCCCCTCTCGCCGGGCGATCGCCCGCGACATGCCGGAGATGAAGATCAAGGAAAGCGGCGTGATGATCGCGACGAACAGCAGGCCACGCTGGATGTCATTGCCGTGCACGTGGCCGAGCTCGTGCGCCACGACGGCTCGGCGCTCGCCCTGGTTCAGGTCGTGGATCAGTGTGTCGTAGAGGACCACCTGCTTCGAGGAGCCGAGGCCATTGACATAGGCGTTGATCGCGGTGGTGCGCTTGCTCGCGTCGACCTCGTAGACGTGCCCGACGTCCACCCCAGCCTTTTGGGCCAGTTCGAGGACGTCGCTGCGCGCCTGTCCGGGCGGGAGCTCGTCGAACTTGTTGAAGAGCGGCGCGATCACGACGGGCGCCAGCCAGGTGACGATCGCCGCGCCGATCACCACGGCGACGCTGCCCGGGATCCACCAGCGCGAGCCGAAGCGCCGGATCAGCCAGAGGGCGAATGTCCCGACCAGGCCCGCCAGGATCGCGCCGATCGCGGTGCCCTTGGCCCAGTCACTCAGAAAGCCGTCAAGTGACTGGGTCGAGAGCCCGACGTCCACCGAGCGTTCGTGCCCCCAGATGCCGAACGGGAGGGTGACAATGGCGACGACCACCGAGAGCCCGGCTGCCGCAGCAGCACCACCGAGCACCGGCCGAGCCCCGAGGCGCTCGAGCGTCCGCCGGGTGACGGCCGGGCGGCCGGTGGCGAGCAGGACGAGCACGACGCCCTCGGCCACCAGGGCGCCGACCAGGAGGAGGCGCTGGCCGGACGCGAAGTGCTGTGCCTTGGTCAGCTCCGCGTGTGAGAAGTACGTGTTCTCGTCCGCATGGACGGGCTGCTCGATGTCGCGCGGGCGGAGCAGCCAGGCGGCGGCCTCCGCAACCACCACGGCGGCGACGGCGGTGACGCTGAGACGCACCCATTTGGACGACGATCGGGCAGGCACCGCCCTACGATAAACGGCCCCTCTGGGAGGTCCGGTCCGTTCGAGTTCGCGGAATCCGTGTGAAAGTCGCCATTCTCACCGACATCCACAGCAACCTGCCGGCGCTCGAAGCCGTTCTCGCCGCGATCGATGAGGCCGGTATCGAGAGGCGTTGGTGCCTCGGCGACATCGTCGGCTACGGGGCGCAGCCCGACGAGTGCGCCAGGCTCGTCTCGGAGGGCTGCGAGCTCAGCCTGGTGGGGAACCACGACCTGGCGGTGACCGGGGAGATCAGCACGGAGGTGTTCTCGGCCTCCGCGGCTGCGGCCGTCGAATGGACCCGAGTCAACTGCGATCCGGAGACGATCGAATTCCTGAGGCGATTGAAACCAGAGAACACCGACCACGCGGTGGCGCTCTACCACGCCTCGCCCCGGGATCCGGTCTGGGAGTACGTGCTGGCGGTGGACCAGGCGCGCGAGTGCATCGAGCAGCAGGCCTCGCGGGTGAGCTTCATCGGCCACTCACATGTCGCCCTCTGGTTCTCCGACGACGACGGCCCGCCCGGTGCGGACGGCGGCGGTCAGGCCGAGGACGGCAGGGAGATGGACATCTCCGAGCACCGCTGGCTGCTCAACCCCGGCAGCGTGGGCCAGCCGCGCGACGGCGATCCGCGGGGCGCCTGGCTCGAGCTCGACACCGAAGAGTGGAAGGCGACCTACCACCGCGTCCCATATGACATCGACCGCGCCGCGGAGGCGATTCGGGACACGGAACTGCCCGAACTGCTCGCCGACCGGCTCTACGTGGGCCAATGATCTCGCCCGTTTCCATGAGGAGGGGAGTCTTCAGCGGCATGGCTAGTATCGCCGCGATGCCGAACAAACTGCGGCCGATACTGCTTGCCCTCTTCCTGGCGGCCGCCGCCGGGGGCGTTCTGGGTTGCGGTGGCGCCAGCGGTCCCGACCCGTCGATCTCCTCTCAGGAGGCCGCCGTACTGGACTCCAAGATCGTCGAGATCCGGGCCAACGTCCAGGTCGGCAGCTGCCTGGTGGCCGCCTCCAAGACCGACGACCTGCTCGCCGACATCAACGACCTGCCCGGCAGCGTCAACCAGAGCGTCAGGAACGCTCTGGTCAGTGGCGCGAACAACCTGAAGGGCCTGCTCGAGGACCCGAACCAGTGCCAGGGCCGGACGACGACCTCCGACACCACCACCAGCGCGCCGCCAACGACCGAGTCGACGACCACCACGAACACCAGGCCGACCACGACCACGCGGACACAGACGCAGGCCACGACGACCACTCAGACCCAGACCACGCCGCCGCCCACCACCGGCGGCTCCGGCGGGATCGGACCCGGAGGCCTATGAGCCCGCGCAGCCCCAAGGGCGAGCTGATCTCCGACCGCTACCGGATCGAGGACCGCCTCGGATCAGGCGGCATGTCGAGCGTCTTCCGCGCGACCGACACGATCCTGGAGCGCACGGTGGCGGTCAAGATCCTCGCGGAGCACCTCTCCGATGACGAGCGCTTCGTGGCACGGTTTCGGCGCGAGGCCCTGGCGGTGGCGAAGCTCGTCCATCCGAACATCGTCCAGGTCTACGACACCGGCAATGACGGAGGCCAGTACTACATCGTCATGGAGTACGTGCGCGGCCGCTCCGGCGCCCAACTGCTGCAGGCTGAGGGCAGGCTCGATCCGGAGACGGCTGTGGAGATCGGCGTGCAGGCCTGCGCCGGCCTCGACTACGCGCATCGCCACGGGATCATCCACCGCGACGTGAAGCCCGGAAACCTGATGATCATCGGCGGGCCCGCGGGGGGCGGCGAGATGACGGTGAAGCTCGCCGACTTCGGCATCGCCCGCGCCAGCGAGCAGACCCGGATAACGCAGGTGGGATCCGTCGTCGGGACGGCCGCCTACCTCGCTCCGGAACAGGCGCGCGGCGACGAGGCGAACCCCTCCTCCGACGTCTACTCGCTCGGCGTCGTGCTCTACCAGTTCCTCGCCGGGAGGCTCCCCTATGAGGGCGCCTCTCTCGCCGAGCTGGCGGTCCGCCAGCAGTCCGAGCAGCCCCTCCACCCCAGCTCGTACAACGAGGACGTCCCGCAGGCGGTGGGCGATGCGGTCCTGGTCGCCCTCGAGTCCGACGCCTCCCGCCGCTTCGCCTCGGCGGGGGAGCTCGCCGACGCCCTGCGGCGGGGGCTGATGGGCGAGTCGCCCGCCGGCACCGCGCAGACGCGGGTGTTGGGAAGCGACACGCCGACGGCCGCCACGCGCCACATGCCGCGGACTCGGACGCAACGACGGCCACAGCGCCGCTCGGCGCCTCCGCGTCAGCGCCAGCCCGTCCCGGCTCCCAAGCGACGCCGCGCGCCGACGGTCGCCCGCAACCTGCTCGCGCTGATCGCGATTCTGCTGCTCGCCGCGGTCGTGGCGGCGATCGTCGTGCTCGCCTCAGGAAGCAACAGCGGCAAGATCAACCTGGATCAGGTCGTCAAGCACAACGTCAACGACCAGATCGACGCCCTCAAGCAGGTCGTCGACGACAACACCAAGTAGGACTCAGACCCGCCTGCCTCGCGGCAGGATCAGCGACAAAAGCGAGCGCCGCCCGCACTTCGGGCACCTCGAGAACGAGTGCTCGAGAGTCGCGCCGCAGTGGCGGCAGGCCGGCTTTGGCTTGACGACCCCCTTCATCGCATCGAGTCTAGGTCGTCAATGGCGAGATACTGATTCGCGGATGACGAGCGAGAACGTTCAGATCGTCCGGAACTACTTCGAGCACCTCGATCGGCTGCTGGCTCAGTACTGGGTGAATCCCGTACCCATCACCGAATATCCTCAGCTAGACGAGGCGTTCGGCGCGATCTCAGCAGACGCGGAATGGAAGCCACCATTCATGAGGGAGGCCGTCCGGGGCAGGGATGCGTGGTTGGACCTGGTTTCCGGCTGGTTGGAGGCGGCGGACGACTGGCGAATCTCAATCGAGGATGTCTCGGATCTCGGTGGAGATCAGGTGCTCTGCGTCTCGCGGAATTCGATCCGCGGAACGGACAGCGGCGTGGACGTACACCAGCGCATCTTCACGCTCGTCACCGTCCGGAATGAGCAGATCACGCTGATCCGCGATTTCACCGAGCGTCGGGACGCCATGGAGGCTGCGGGGCGCTGATTGCCCAGGCGTGCCGCCGACCCCTGGGCAGTCCCGGTCACCCCGCCACTTGGGGCGCACCCCACGGGGTCGAGCCCCCCAGAACCGCCTTTGCGTAGGACGTGTAGCCGCCTCGCTCGATCGCCCGCCGGGCACCGTCGACGAGTTCGCGCATGTAGGTCAGGTTGTGCAGGGTGAGCAGCCGCGCGCCGGTCAGGTCCTGGTTGCGCGCCAGGTGGTGGATGTAGGCGCGGGAGTGGCGCCGGCAGGCCTCACAGGGACAACCTTCGACGACCGGCAGGTCGTCTTCGGCGCGCGCGGCCTTGATCAGGTCGACGCGAAAGCGACCGCCTGGATCAGGAGCCAGCGCCGTGCCGTGTCGTGCCAGCCGGGTGGGGATTGCGCAATCGAACAGGTCGATGCCGATGCCGATCCCGAAGAGGAGGTCGTCGATCTCCCCGATGCCGAGCAGGTGGCGGGGCGCCTCGTCCGGCAGCAGCGGCGTCGTGAAGCCGAGCACGTCGTGCATCTCCTCCTTCACACGCCCGAGGGTCCCTCCGATCGCGATGCCGTCGATCGCCGCCGCGGCGGTCCCGTCGGCCGATTGGCGGCGCAGATCCTCATGGACCCCGCCCTGGACGATGCCGAAGACGGCCTGGGCGACCGGACCCTCGCGCTCATGCCACTCGAGGCAACGGCCCAGCCAGCGCTGTGTGCGCTCGGTGGAGCGCGCCGTGTAGTCGCGGTCGGCATGGGCCGGAGTGCACTCGTCGAACGTCAGGGCGATGTCGGAGCCGAGCGCCGCCTGGATTCGCATCGAGTCCTCCGGCCCGAGGAAGCGGTTCGAGCCGTCGAGGAGCGATTGGAAGGCGACCCCGTTCTCCGAGATCTCGACCTTCGCCTCTCCCGTGATGTTCCCCCGCCGCCCCTTGATCTCATCGGCGACCCCGCCGTGGGCGAGGGAGAAGACCTGGAAGCCGCCGGAGTCGGTGATGATCCCGCGGTCCCAGCCCATGAAGCGGTGCAACCCACCCCGCCGGGCGATCAGCTCCTCGCCCGGGGCCAGGTGGAGGTGGAAGGTGTTGCCGAGCACCATCTCGTAGCCGAGCTCGGCGACCTCGGCGGAGGAGAGACCGCGAACGCTGCCCTTGGTTGCGAGCGGGATGAACGCGGGCGTCGCCACCGTCCCGTGTCCGAGATGGATCAGGCCCGCGCGGGCATCGCCATCGCGGGCCTGGATCTGGAAGCTGAGCCTGGCCGGATCGACTCTCACCGGCCAAGCCTACGGTTCGTCCGTCCCTGGCTCAGGTGATGCGCAGGCTCTTGCCGGTCATCGCCTCGGGCTGGGGGATCTCGAGCAGGTCGAGGGCGGTCGGGGCGACGTCGGCCAGGATCCCGCCTTCACGGAGCTCGATTCCCGGGACCGTGACGATCGCCGGCACCGGGTTCGTCGAGTGGGCCGTGTTGGGTGACCCGTCCGGCTCCAGCATGTGCTCGCAGTTCCCATGGTCGGCGGTGATGATCACGGCCCCCCCCTTCTCGTGGACGGCCGAGACGACCTCGCCGAGCCGGCGATCGGCCTCCTCGCAGGCCGCGACGGCGGCCGGGATCACGCCGGTGTGGCCGACCATGTCGGGGTTGGCGAAGTTGATGATCCCGAAGCGGTAGCCGTCCGCGCTCCAAGCCTCGGTGAAGAGGCGCGCGGCCGCGGCGGCGCTCATCTCCGGCTTGTGGTCGTACGTCGGCACGTCGCGCGGCGACTCGGCGAGCAGCTGCTCCTCGCCCGGCAGCTCCCCCTCCTTGCCTCCGTCGAAGAAGTAGGTGACGTGCGCGTACTTCTCGGTTTCGGCGACGTGCAGCTGGCGCTCGCCCTGCTCGGAGATCACCTGCGCGATCGTGGTCTCGGGCTCGTGCGGCGGGAAGGCGACCGGGTAGGGCCAGCCGTGGTGGTACTCGGTCATCGTCGTCACCTCGAAGGGCTCGGCGCCACCGCGATCGAAATCGCCGAAGTTCGGCTCGCCGAGTGCCCTGGTCATCTGGCGGGCCCGGTCGGGGCGGAAGTTGATGAAGATGAACGGCTCGTCGGCCTCGGCGCCGTCGTAGTCGCCGATCACGACCGGCTCGATGAACTCGTCGGTGACGTCCCGCTCGTATGAGGCCCTGATCGCGCCGATGGCAGTGTCGGCTCGCGGCGCCTCCGCGTGCACGACCGCGTCGTAGGCCTTCTTCGTCCGGTTCCAGCGCCGGTCGCGGTCCATCCCCCAGTAGCGGCCGCCGACCGTCCCGATCCGGCCTGTGCGCCGAAGCCAGCGCTCGACCTCCTCGACGTATCCGGCGCCGTTGTGCGGGAGGGTGTCGCGTCCGTCCGTGAGGGCGTGGATCACGAGGTCCGAGACGCCCTCCTCCCCCGCCAGCTCGATGATCGCCTCGATGTGCTCCCAGCCGGAGTGGACCCCGCCGTCCGAGATCAGCCCGATCGCGTGCAGGCGCCCACGCCGGGACTCGCGCGCCGAGCCGCAGGCCGCGCGCAGGGCCTCGTTCTCGAAGAAGCTGCCGTCGGCGATCGCGTCGTCGATCCGCGCCAGGTCCTGCTTGACCACCGCGCCGGCGCCCAGGTTGAGGTGACCGACCTCCGAGTTGCCCATCTGCCCGTCGGGCAGGCCAACGTCCCGTCCCGAGGTGGAGAGAGTCGTGTGCGGATAGTTGGCCCAGAGCTCGTCGAAGTTCGGCGTGTTCGCCTGCGACACGGCATTGCCGGGGCCATCCGGTGCCAGGCCGAAGCCGTCCAGGACCACGAGCGTCAGGGAGGGCACCGGCACGCTCGCCGGGCCGGGCGGAAGGGGCATCAGACGGCCGCTTCCACGATCGCGGCGAAGTCGTCGGGATCGAGGCTCGCCCCGCCCACCAGCGCGCCGTCGACGTCGGGGAGGGCGACCAGCTCGGCCGCGTTGCCCGGCTTCACCGAGCCGCCGTAAAGGACGCGAGTCGCTGCGGCCGCCTCGCTCGACCGTGCGTCGATCAGGCCGCGGATCAGCGCACACGCCTCCTGCGCCTGCTCGGGCGTCGCCGTGCGGCCGGTCCCGATCGCCCAGATCGGCTCGTAGGCGATCACGACTTCGCCGAGCCGGTCGTCTGGGACGTCGGAAAGGTCGGCCTCGATCTGGCGGGTGAGGATGCCCTCGGTCTCATCCGAGTCGCGCTGGGCCTCGTTCTCGCCGACGCAGAGGATCGGCTCCAGGCCGGCGCGCAGAGCCGCCGGCACCTTGCGGGCCAGGGCCTCGTCGCTCTCGCCGAAGTACTGGCGCCGCTCGGAGTGGCCGAGGACCACGCCGCCCACGCCGATCTCGAGCAGCATGGAGGCCGAAACCTCCCCGGTGAACGCGCCATCCCCCTCCTCGTGCATGTTCTGGGCGGCGACTCGGGCCCGGCTCTCGGCGCAGCGCTCGACGGCGGCTTTCAGCGAGAGGAACGGCGGGCAGATCACCACCTCGGGACCCGACTCGGGCACCCGCGGCAGAAAATCGGCGAGGAAGCGCTCGGTCTCCTCGATCGTCTTGTTCATCTTCCAGTTGGCGGCCAGCAGCATTGAGCGGGTACCAGGGTCAGCCATCTTGGAGAGCCTCCACTCCTGGCAGTTCGCGCCCCTCCATCAGCTCCAGCGAGGCGCCGCCGCCGGTCGAGATCCAGTCGACGGAATCGGCGAGACCGAACTTGTGCAGGGCGGCGACGGAGTCGCCGCCGCCGACCACGGTGTGGGCCGGCGCCTCCGCGACCGCCTCGGCGACGGCGCGGGTGCCTGCGTCGAACGGCGGCACCTCGAACGCGCCCATCGGCCCGTTCCAGAAGACGGTCCCGGCCCGGCCGATCCGCTTCGCGAAGTTCGCGGTCGTGTTCGACCCGACATCGAGGCCCATCCAGCCCTCGGGCACGTCCACGCCGTTCAGCTCCCGGGTCTCGGTGCCGGCGTCGAGCTCCTTGCCGAGTACGAGGTCCTCCGGCAGCTCGAGAATCGTGTCGCTCTCCTCGGCCTCGGCGAGCACGCGCTTCGCCGCCTCGACTCCCTCGTCCTCGACCAGCGAGTTACCGGTGTCGCGGCCCTCGGCCTTGAAGAAGCTGAAGCACATCGCCCCGCCGATCAGGATCTCCTCCGCGAAGCCCAGGAAGCGGTCGATCACGCCGAGCTTGTCGGTCACCTTCGCGCCGCCCAGGACGATGATCAGCGGCCGCTTGGGATCGTCGCGGACAGCGGTGAGCTGCACGACCTCCTGCTCGAGCAACAGGCCGGCGTAGCCGGGCAGGTGGTGCGCGACCCCCTCCGTGGTCGCGTGCGCTCGGTGAGCGGTACCGAAGGCGTCGTTGACGTAGACGTCGGCAAGCTCGGCGAGGGCCTCAGCCAGCTTCTGGTCGTTCTTGGTCTCCCCCTTCTCGAAGCGGCTGTTCTCCAGGAGCAGGATCTCTCCGGGTGCGAGGTCATCGGCCATCTTTCTGACCTCGTCACCCACCACGGCGGGCGCCAGCTTGACCTGGGTGCCGAGCAGCTCGCCGAGCCGCCTTGCGACCGGCGCAATCGACAGGCTCGGGTCGGGGCCCTTCGGTCTGCCCAGGTGCGAGACCAGCACGATGCTCGCGCCTCGCTCACGCAGCAGCTCGATGGTCGGCAGCGAAGAGCGGATCCGGGTGTCGTCGGCGACCTCACCCTGATCGAGTGGGACGTTCAGATCCGCCCGCAGCAGCACGCGCTTGCCTTCGACATCCGCATCCCTGACGCTCGCCTTGCCGAACGAGCGTGACCCCGGATCGTCAGGCACTGACCGCGGCCGGCTGAAGCACCTTCTCCGCCAGATCGACGCAGCGATTGGCGTAACCCCACTCGTTGTCGTACCAGGCGAGGAGCTTGACGAACGTCCCGTCGACCACCTTGGTCTGCTCGGCGTCGAAGATCGACGAGTGAGGATCGGTGACGATGTCCGAGGAGACGATCGGGTCCTCGGTGTACTTGAGGATCCCCGAGAATGGGCCCGACGCGGCCTCCTTCATCGCCGCGTTGATCTCCTCGTCGCTGGTCGCCTTCGAGACGTCGCAGGTCAGATCGACCAGCGATCCGGTGATCACCGGCGCGCGGACGGAGATGCCGCTGAGCTTGCCCTCCAGATCCGGCAGCACGAGGCCGACCGCCTTGGCCGCCCCGGTGCTGGTCGGGATCAGGTTCATCGCCGCGGCGCGGGCGCGGCGCAGGTCCCTGTGGGGCATGTCCTGGAGGCGCTGATCGGCCGTGTAGGCGTGGATCGTGGTCATCAGGCCGCGCTCGATGCCGACCATGTCGTTCAGCACCTTGGCCACGGGCGCCAGGCAGTTGGTCGTGCAGGAGGCGTTGGAGATGATGTTGTGCTTGTCGGCGTCGTAGTCGGACTCGAAGTTCACTCCGAGGACGACGGTGATGTCCGGCTCCTTGGCCGGGGCCGAGATGATCACCTTCTTCGCGCCCGCCTCCAGGTGCTTGGCGGCATCGTCTCGGCCGGTGAAGAGGCCCGTGGACTCGATCACGACCTCCACGCCGAGATCGCCCCAGGGGAGCGCGGCGGGGTCCTTCTCATTGAGGACCTTGAGCTCCTTGCCGTCGATGCTGATTCCACCGCTGGAGAGCTCGACCTCACCCGGGAAGCGGCCCAAGACGGTGTCGTACTTGAGGAGGTGGGCCATGGTCTCGGCGTCGACGAGGTCGTTGACGGCGACGAACTCGAGGTCCGACTCGGCCTCGAGGGCCGCGCGGAAGAGGTTCCGGCCGATGCGCCCGAAGCCGTTGATGCCCACCTTGACTGCCATTTTGAAGTCCTCCTACGAGTTGGTCTGCCTACTCAAATTATCGAGCCACGAGCTTGGTCGTCCCCGTGTGGAGCACGGAGATCGGTTCAGCGGTCGTGTGCGACGCAGACCTCGACCAGATAGCCGTCGGGGTCATTGAGGCGGCACGCATACTTCCCGGCACCGAACGAAGGGGCGCTGCCCGGCTCGGCGACCGGCTCGCCGCCGTGCGCAGAGCCCGACTCGAACGACGCCTTGACGGCCGGGATGCTCTTCGCCGGGAACGAGATCTGCCCGTAGCCGGGCCGTTGAGTGTCGGAGAGCTCGATGTAGAACTCGGCCTTGATCAGGCCCCAGCTCACGGAGTCCGCGGGCGCCTCCTGGCGGCGCCACCCGAGCGGCGCCAGGATCGAGTCGTAGAACGCACCACTGCGTTCAAGGTCGGAGACTTTGACGGCGGCGTAATGGAGCATCAAGATTGAATGGCAAGACGAGACGGTCCCTGCGGACTCACCTTACACGGGAGGCCCGGACCGGCGTCAACGTCGCGGCTCCCAGCGGAAGAAGCGAACCGCGATGACGAGGCCGACCAGGCCCCAGGCCGCGACCACGGCCAGGTGTCCCCACTCGAAGCCCGCGCCGGTCGTATGGGGGTCCCAGGCGGTGAACATCGCCTCAAAGAAGTGGCGGATGGGGAACGCATTGGAGAAGTTGATGACGCCGTTGGGAAGCTCATCCTGGGGAATGAAGACGCCGGAGAGGAAATAGAGCGGCAGCACGGTCGCGTTGGTCACGGCCGGCGCGGCCTCCGCCGTCGGAATCGCCGCCGCCAGGGCGAAGCCGAGACAGGAGAAGGAGAACGCCCCGACTGCGAGGGTGACCAGCATCGCGGGCATCGTGTGCGTCGGGATCGTGACGCCGTAGAGGAGGGCGCCGATCACACTGACCAGGGCGACCATGATCACCGAGATCACCAGCGAGTTGCCGACCCGGCCGGCGACGAACGCGGCCGGCGGCAGGGGCGTGCCGCGTACCCGCTTGAGCTGGCCGGCCTCCCGCTCGGTCGGCAGGTTCGTCGCCAGCTTCACCGTCGTGGCGGAGATCACTGCAAGGGAGATGATCGCCGGCACGTAGTAAGTGGCGCCCTTGACGCCCAATCCCGAGATCTGGTTGTTCTTGAACACCGTCGCGAGGATGAACAGGAAGATCAGCGGGAGCGCCGCGGTGAAGAAGACGGCCGCCGGATTTCGCCAGAACACCTTCTGGTCGAAGCGGAACTGATGGAGGACGATCGCCGCCCCGCTCATTCGGCTCCCTCCCCGGGGCGACCTGTCCCGTCGGTGAGCTCCAGGTAGACGTCCTCGAGGCTCGGGCGTCGGACCAGGAGACCCGGCAGACCCACGCCGCGATCCGCCGCCCAGTTGGTCAGCTCGCGCAGGACGGGAACTGGGTCATCTGCGCTGATCGAGACGGCCTCGGCGTCAATGCGGGCGGCGGCGCGTACGCCCTCCGGCAGCTCGGTCGCCCCGACGCCCGCCGGCAGGCGGAAGCTGATCTCGGTGCGGGCCTTGCGGTCGCCGCCGAGGTCCTCGGGCGAGCCGGTCGCGACGATGCGCCCGGCCGAGATGATCGCGACCCGGTCCGCCAGCGCCTGCGCCTCGTCCATGTAGTGCGTGGTAAGGAAGACGGTCTTGCCGAGGTTGCGCAGCCCGCCGATCACGTCCCAGGCCTGGCGACGGGCCGAGGGGTCGAAGCCCGTGGTCGGCTCATCGAGGAAGAGCAGCTCGGGATCGCCGATCAGCGCGAGGGCGACGTCGAGCCGGCGCTTCTGGCCGCCGGAGAGGGTCGAGGTCCGCGCATCGGCCTTCTCGGCCAGGCCGACGAGCTCGACCGTCTCGTCCACGTCGCGCGGGGAGGCGTAGTAGCCGGCGTACTGCTCGACGGTCTCCCGCGGCGTCAGTTCCCCGACCAGCCGGCTCTCCTGCAACACGAAGCCGACGTGCTGGTGCCACCCGCGGTCCGCGTCCTGCGGATCCCTGCCGAGGACGCTGACCTCGCCACCGCTCCGGTCCCGGTAACCCTCCAGGATCTCGACGGTGGTGGTCTTGCCCGCGCCATTAGGTCCCAGGAAGGCGAAGATCTCTCCCGCGCCGACCTCCAGGTCGATGCCCTTGACGGCCTCCAGCTCGCCGTATGACTTGCGCAGGCCCCTGACGCTGATCACGGAGTCGGGCATCAAGCGGATGTTATGGACGCCCCTGCGAATGACGGATACTGGACCGATGCCGGAGTCGAATGTGGAGCTGGTCAAGCGACTGCTGCTCGCCTTCCAACAGAGCGACTTCCCGACGGCGTTGGGATTGCTCGACCCCGGAGTCCGGGTGTATCCGCGATCCGAGGAACCCGGCGCGAAGGAGGTCTACGACGGGCACGACGGGCTGTTCGAGTACCTGGGCAACTGGCTCGGCCAGTGGGACGATTACGAGACCGAGCCCATCTCCTTCCAGGAAGCCGACGCGAACAGGGTGCTCGTCGAGATGGCGGAGCGCGGCCACCTGAAGCGAACCGGAATCACCCTCGACGAGTCTTTCAGCCATTCCTTCACCCTCGACGGAGAGAGCGTCATCGAGTGGCACATGTACGACTCGCGCGAGCAGGCGCTCGAGGCACTCGGGCTGAGCTAACGAGCCGCGGGGCGCGGCGCAAGCTCGACGTCCCGGTGGACGAGTTGCAGCTTGACGTCGTTGCGCTTGCGCAGCTCGCGCGAGATCCGGTCGGCGACGGTGACGGACCGATGGCGACCGCCGGTGCAGCCGATCGCGATCGTCAGGTGCTGCTTGCCCTCGGCGACGTAGGCGGGCAGCAGGAATTCGAGCAGCGGCATCAGCCGGCCGTAGAACTCGCCTGCCTGCGTGCCCGACTCGACGAACTCGCGGACCGGCTCGTCCAGCCCCGTCAGCGGGCGGAGCTCGTCGACGTAGTGGGGATTGGGCAGGAAGCGGACATCCAGGGTCAGGTCGGCATCGGACGGCGGCCCGTTCTTGAAGCCGAAGGTGAGAATGGTCAGTGCGAGCTGGTTCTCCCGCGCGTCACGGCCGATCAGCTCCGTCGCGATTCGCCGGCGCAGCGCGCCGCCGGTGAGCGAGGTGGTGTCGATCACCACGTCGGCGAGCTCCCGCAGGGGTGCGAGCAGCTCGCGCTCCTCGCGGATCCCGTCGACGATGCGGCCACTCCGCGCCAGGGGATGCCGCCGGCGGGTCTCCTTGTAGCGATGGAGAAGAGCCTCCTCGTCGGCCTCCAGAAAGACGACCTTCAGGTCGAGCCCGCCGGCGGCGAGCTCGCTGAGCACCGCCTGCAGGTCGTCGAAGTACTCGCCTCCCCGCACGTCCGTGACGACCGCGGCCCGCTGCACCCCGCTGCCCTCGTGCCTGAAGAGCTCACCGAGGCCACCGATCATCCGTGGGGGCAGGTTGTCGACGCAGAAGTAACCGCCGTCCTCGAAGGCGGCGATCGCCTCCGACTTGCCGGCGCCCGAGTACCCGGTGATGACCACGAGCTCGACCCGCTTCTCGCTTGGCCCGGCGCCGTCTCCGTCGGTCGTGGCGTCGGCGGCCATCAGCCCGCTCTGTGGAGTTGCCGGTGGATCTCGCGCGCGAGCTTACCGGGGACCCCGGGCACCGCCTCCAGCTCGTCGCGGCTCGCGGTGAGCAGGCGGTCGGGTGAGCCGAAGTGGCGCAGGAGCGCTCGTTTCCGCGCCGGCCCGACACCGCGGACTCCATCGAGCACCGAAGCGGTCATTGCCTTGTCGCGGCGGCCGCGGTGGAAGGTGATCGCGAAGCGGTGGGCCTCGTCGCGCACCCGCTGCAGGATCCGCAGGGCGTCCGAGCCCTTCTCGAGCAAGATCGGGTCGGAGCGGCCGGGAACGAAAACCTCCTCGATCCGCTTCGCGAGGCTGACCACGGCCACCCCACGCTCGGTGAACGGCTCGAGCGCCTTCATCCCCGCGGAGAGCTGTCCCTTGCCGCCGTCGATCACGATCAGGTCGGGCAGCGCAGCGAAGCTGGCGTCGCGCTCGGCGTCGTGGGGCGAGAGGTCCGCCTGCTGCACGTAGCGGCTCAGCCGCCGCGACAGCACTTCCTGCATCGCGGCGAAGTCATCAGGGCGCCCCCGGCGGCCTCCCCCACCCTTCGGCGCATCGCCGTTGGTCCCGTCGAAATCCCCCCGGATCGCCGAACTTGCGGTAGTCGGACTTCTTGGGCGCTCCACCCTCGAAGACCACCATCGAGGCGACCGTGTGGGTCTCCCCAAGATTCGAGATGTCGAAGCCCTCCATCCGGACCGGGACCCTTTCCAGGCCGAGGGCCTCCTGCAGTGAGGAGAGCGTCTCGACCCGCTGTTGGCGGCGGTGCTCCCGGCGAAGCTTGTCCTGGGCGAGGGCGAGCTTCGCGTTCTTCTCGGCGAGCTCCCGGAGGCGGCGCAGGTCGCCACGTGAGGCGACCCTGACCTCGACCTGCGCGTCCCGCTGGCCCGAGAGGGCCTCGGCGAGCACGCCGGTTCGACCGCTGGAGCTCCGGGCCCACGATCACACGGCCGGGAACGCTCGGCGCGGCGCCGTAGTACTGGAGCAGGAAGGTCTCGGCGACCTCGGCCGGATCGCGATCGCCCTCGGCGCTCTCACCGTCCTCGCCCGCGAGGTAGAAGCCCTGGCGCTCGGCCAGCACCCCGTCGCGGACCTGGAAGACCTGCGCGTTGGCGTCGCCTGCCTCCACCGCGATGCCGATCAGGTCCGCGCTGCCAAGGGAGCCGCCCGCGACCTGCTGGCGCTCCATCATCGAGCGAACCGCGTTCAGCCGGTCGCGGAAGAGCGCTGCCCGCTCGAAGTCCCGCGCCTCGGCGGCCTCCTGCATCTTCTCCTCGAGGTCGCCGGCGATCTCCTTGTAGCGGCCGGAGAGAAAGCCGACGATCCGGTCGATGTTCCGCCGGTACTCGTCCTTGTCGATGTAGCCGACGCAGGGGGCCTGGCAGCGCTTGATGTAGTAGTCGAGACAGGGCACGCCCGAGCGGCGGCCGGGCTCCGGCCCCTCGCAGGTCCGGTACTGGAAGAGCTTGCCGAGCAGGTCGAGCGTCTCGCGGACGCGCTTGGCGCTCGAGAAGGGCCCGAAGTAGGCGCGGTTCGCCCGATGCCGCTCGCGGGTGAAGTAGACGCGCGGGAAGTCCTCGTCGAGGCTGACTCCCACGTACGGATACGACTTGTCGTCCCGCAGCCGGATGTTGAATCGCGGCCGGTAGCGCTTGATGAAGCTCTGCTCGGCGATCAGGGCCTCCGGCTCGTTCTCGGTGACGAGGAACTCGATCGAGTCGGTGCGGTCGATCAGCTCGGCGGTGCCGCCCATGCCGGATCCGCGGCCACCCCCCTTGCCGGCGAAGTGGGAGGCGACGCGCTTGCGGATCGAGTTGGCCTTGCCGACGTAGAGCGCGTCGCCCGCCCGGTCTCGGAACACGTAGACGCCGGGCGCGTCGGGGAGCTCCCTGCGCTGCTCATCGAGGTTCTTGGCCCTCTCGGTTCGTCTGGTCCTGGCCATCACAACAAGGGTAGGCTCCTGGCTGGCCGGCCAGGACCCCTTGACCAGGAGAAGAGATGACGGAATCCGCAGCCACCGAGATCAAGCCGCTGGGCGCCGACCCGCCCGAGCTGGAGACGCTCGAGCTGGAGGTGGACGGTCGGGTCGGGACACTGACCCTCAACCGACCCGACGCGCTCAACGCGATGAGCCCTGAGCTGATCGGCGAGCTGACGACGGCCGCCGCCTGGCTGGCCGACCGGGCTTCCATCCGCGCCCTGATCATCACCGGCGCCGGCCGCGCGTTCTGCTCGGGCGGGGACGTCAATTGGTTCAAGCGGGGCGTAACGGACGAATCGGTCGACCTGCCCTCCGAGGTGCGCCGCGGCGCCGAGGCTCTGCACAACGCAATCATCGACATCCGCCGGATCCCCTATCCGGTGATCGCGGCGATCAACGGGCCGGCCGCCGGCGCGGGCATGTCTCTGGCGCTCTCGGCCGACCTCCGGATCGCCTCCGATGAGGCGTTCCTGGCGATCGCATACGGGCGGATCGGAGCCGCCCCGGACGGCGGCATGACCTACTTCCTGCCCAGGGTTGTCGGGCCCGCCAAGGCACTCGAGCTGGCGCTCAACGACCCCAACCTGGACGCGAATGCGGCGCTGCAGGCGGGGCTCGTCACGGAGGTGGTCCCCGCCGACCAGCTGCTCGACCGTGCCAAGGAGAAGGCCGAGAAGCTCGCCGCCAAGGCCCCGTACTACGTGCGCACGGCCAAGCGGCTGCTGCACGAGAGCATCGAGCACTCCCTCAACGACCACCTGCAGCTCGAACGCCATGGGATCGCCGACAGCATGGGCACGAACGACCTGAGGCGCGGCGTCACCGCCTTCTTCGCCGGCGAGCAGCCCACCTTCGAGGGCGACTGAGCAATCCGTCGAACCCCTCGGCCCGTACTAGAGTGCGCTACCTGGCGTCAAGAGAAAGGTGAGCGGATGAGACGAGCTTCAGCAGTGCTGATCGTGGCCGCGCTGGCCGTTGTCGGCCTTGCGGCCTGTGGCGGCAGCAGCAGCAATGACAACACGACGACTGCGGCCTCGACTCCCGCGTCGACGACCCCTGCCGGAGGCGGCGGTGGGGCCGGGGGTGGCTCGACGGTCGACATCTCGACCCCGTCCAGCAGCGACCTGGCCTTCGATCAGAAGAGCGTCAGCGCCAAGGCCGGCAACGTGACCGTCGACTTCGACAACAAGCAGCCGCTCCAGCACGACGTGGCCGTGGCTGACTCGTCGGGGAAGATCCTCGGTCAGACCGAACCTGGTCTCGTCGGGGACGGCGAACGCGACCGTGAATCTGCAGCCAGGCACGTACACGTTCTACTGCACCGTGCCGGGGCATCGCGAGGCCGGGATGCAAGGGACTCTCACCGTTAAGTGACGGACGCGACTGGCGGGCGGGCCCTGTCGCCGAAATTTTCATCGACACGCGCGAGAGCGCATGTCGAGGGTGAAATTCGGCGCCACCCGCCCGAGTCGCGTACGCAGTTGATGACCGACTTCCCCAGCCGGGGCGGTCAGCTATTCAGGCAGGGCTCGGCCTACGGAGTCGGCCACGCACGCGGGCTTGTCGTTGCCCTCCACCTCGACCACGAAGCGGGTGACGATTTGCCACCAGCCTCCTCCGACGTCCTCCAGGTCCACGACCTCGGCGGTCGCCCGGATTCGCGAGCCGGACGGGACGGGGGCAGGGAAGCGGACCTTGTTCCAGCCGTAGTTGACGCCGAGCTTGAAGCCCGTCGATTGGAGCAGCTCGGTTCGCAGGCCGTCGATCAGGGAGAGGGTGAGGTTGCCGTGGGCCACGGTCGTCCCGAACGGGCTCTCCTTCTTGGCGCGCTCGACGTCGGTGTGGATCCACTGATGGTCTCCGGTCAGGTCGGCGAAGGCGTCGATGTCCTGCTGGGTCACCTCGCGCCAATCGCTGGGACCGATCGTCTTTCCTTGCAGGGCCTTTAGGCCCTCGATTCCCTCGACCTGAACCGTCGCCATGCGGGGCACCCTACTAGCGCACCGGGTATGAATAGGCTTCTGAGAAGGTGGCCCAACACCCGTGTCGCGCTCACGGCGGCCGCCTGTTCGGCCCTCGCGCTCGGCCTGGCGGCCTGCGGAGGCGGAGGCGGCAACGGACCCGGTTCGAAGCCGCTCAACCTGGTGATCGGCAACTCGTTGCCCCTGAGCGGCACCTCCAAGGACATGGGGGCGGCGGGTGAGAAGGCCTCGCAGCTCGCGGTAGGCCAGATCAGGCAGGCGATCGACCAGGCGGGCTCCGAACACACGATCCGCATCGTCAACGAGGACCAGGGCTCGGATTCGAACGCGGCCGTCGACTCCGCGAAGAAGCTCGTCAACGACGACGGCGCGAGCTGCCTGACGGGACCCTGGTCGCCCGACGCCGTCATGCAGGTCGCCAAGGACGTCGCCATCCCCGCCAAGACGCTCGAGATCTCGCCGGTCTCGGTCGGAGACGACGTCGCCGAGCTCAGCGACCACGACCTGATCGACAGCACGGCCCTGCCCCAGTCCCTGGAGGGATCGGCCATCTCCATGGCGATCGGGCGAGCTCTCGGCGGCGAGCAGGGTCACACCGTCAACGTCGCCGCCAGCAGCGACACCTACGGCGACACGATCACTCAGGACTTCGTCGGGGCGTGGCAGGGACAGGACGGGAAGGTGGGCGGCCAGGTCGCCCTGGCTCCGCCGCCGCTCAGCTCATCCGCCGGCACCGGCACCTCCAGCTCGTCGGCGTACTTGGGACAGGCCTCCCAGGTCACCACCGGGAGTCCGGACGCGGTGCTGGTCATCGACGATCTCAATGGCTTCTCCCAGCTCGCTCCCGCGCTCAGCTCGAGCTCCTCCTGGGACCCGAACATCAGCTGGGGCAGTGACCAGCTCGTGAACCCCGGCCTGCCCGGCCTGGTCGGCACGGACGCCATCACCGGGATGCGTGCTGTGGCCGCGGGCGCGCCGCGGGGTGAGGACGCCACCTCCGCCTTCGTGCAGGGCTTCACGCAGGCCCAACCGCATAACGTCAAGCTGGCGCCGTTCGCGGCTCAGGAGTTCGACGCCACCGTGCTCTGCTATCTCGCGGCGGTCGCGGCCGGCTCGACCGACGGGCAGCGGATGGCGGACGAGCTGGTCGACATCACTGCCCCGGGCGGGGATGAGTTCAGCTGGCAGCAGCTCCCCGACGCGATCAAGGCCCTCGAGGACGGCAAGGACATCAACTACACCGGCGCCTCGGGCCCGATCGACATGGACGTGCACGGCGACCCCACCGCCGGCATCTTCGACGTCTACCGCTACACCCCGGACCTCGAGTCCGTCGGCGAGGTCCCGGTATCGAAGCCGAACCCCGCCATCCCCTAGCGGCCACCGGGCCTGACGAAATCGGATCAGCGAACCAGCCTCACCTCCAGCGGCGGCGAGAGCAGCACACCGGCGCCGTTCGCCAAGGCGAGGATCCGCGCCACATAGGCCTGGGTCTCCGGGTAGGGCGGCACGCAGGTGCAGGCGGCGACCGCGCCCGAGCCCGCGTTGTAGGCCGCGAGCGCCAGCGGGACCGAGTGGAAGCGGCGCAGCAGGTCCGACATCAGGTGGGCCTGCGCGTCGATCGAGGCGATCGGGTCGAAGGGATCGCGGAGCCCGTATGAGCGTCCGGTCGCCGGCATGAACTGGGCGACGCCGAGCGCGCCGGCAGGCGAGACCGCGCGCGGGTTGAAGCCCGACTCCGCCTCGAGCTGCGCGGCGAGCAGTCCCGGCGAGACGTTCCAGCGCGCCGCCGAGCGCAGCAGCGGCGCGCGGTACTGAGGGGGAACGAAGTCCGGGAGCCCCGAGCTGCGGCCCAGGCCCTCTCCGTCACCGAGCGGCCCAACCCCCAGCACCGTGTTGCCCGCCTGCGAGCAGGGAGATGGGCCGGCCGAATATCCGAAATGCCAGGCTTCCCAGCTATACCTGCGAACGAAGCCGAAGCGCCCTGCATTCGCGGCCAGCCAGCCGTACGCAGACGAAGGCCCGAGGTCGAGCTCGGTCGCGCAGCGGTGCAGCGAGTGGCCCGGCGGCGCGACCCAGCGCGGGTCGGGATGGCGTGCGAAGAGCTCGGCCTGCTCCGCATCGGAGCGGAAGCCCGAGACCACCACCAGATCGAGCCCGGCACGTCGCGCCGTCGCCGCCATCCGGTCGAAGGCGGCCGCGACGTCGGGACGCATCCCCTCCCCGTCGCGATAGACGAGCGGTCCCGAGTAGCCGCCCCCCTCCGCCTGGGCGGGCATCCCGGTCCAGGATGACACCGGTGCCGAGGCCTCCGCGACAGCCGCGACGACCACCGGGATCGGCCGGCGGACGCCCGCGCGCTCGCCGCCGGTGAGCCGATCGGGATCGATCTCGGCCGTCACCGTGGCACGGGCCCGCAGAGGCGGGTCGGCGGCGACGTCCGGGAAGGAGACGCGCAGTCGATCCGGGTCGACGCGGTTCCGCCGTGCGGCGTCGACCGCGGCGAGCCGGGCGCGGGAGAGGTAGTCGGACTTGGAGAGGTGGCGCGGGTTCAGGCTCCCATCGGGGAGGCGCGGCGCCGCCAGCAGCCGCGGCACGTCGTCGCGCATGCTGCGCGCCGCCGAGAGGGCGGCCAGGTCCGCCGCGCGTTGCACTCTGCCCTTGCCAGTCGCGGCGCCGTCGATCGCAGCAAGGGCGAGGGCGGCCAGGATCAGAATCAATCCCGCGCCGAGCAGCGCCGGGAGCGCCTGGGCCCGGTTGCCGCGCGAGTGGCCGAGACCGAGCAAGCGTCGTGCGATGCGCCCGGCCACCTCCGAGACCCGGCCTCCCGGGCGGACTCCTGCCAGTGCCCGCCGGGCGGCAAAAGGCGAGGGCGCCTGGGTGGCGATGCGGGCCGAGATCCGCCGCCGTGCCAGCTCGTCGACCGCCAGCGCCGCCAGCGACCGCTCTGCCGGCAGCGAGATCAGCAGGCATCCGCCGCTCACCGCAAGGTCCTCCGCTCCGAGCGCCGGGACCCAGAGCCGGCCCGGAACGTGCACGACCGCGAGCTCGGCCTCAGAGACAGCGAGGGCGCCCGCCACCTTCTCGATCGGCTCTGCCTCGCTCGGCACAGCGAGGTGGCAGAGGTGACCGCGCGCCGAGGCCCGGTGATCCTCCCCCCGCAGCGCCCCCTCGATGCTGCGGGCGGCCGGCGCAGCGAGCAGCGTCGGCCCCCGCCCCCGGGCGCCCTCGCCGATCTCGATGAACAGTGTCCCGGCGCCGGTCAGCGCGGCCGCTTCGACTGCGACCGCGGCGGCCAGACCGAGACTCGGCCTCCGATCGGTGCCGCTCGCCAGGATCACGGGGATCACGGGTGTCCTCCGCTCGGAGAGCGAGACCACGCCTCCGAGCTGACCGTGAGGGCGTCCGCGACGGCGGGGAAGGGGGCGGGCGGTCGCAGCTCGACCGTCACCCTGCCGCCCTCAGCGGTCACCCGCGAGCCTCCACGTGCCCAGCGCGGCAGCGCTTCCCGCGCGGCCCGCCCTTCATCGTGGCCAGAAGCGCCGGCGAGCGCTCCCGCCTCGGCGGCCCCGTCGGCGATGGAGAGCGTGTAGCCGACCAGCAGCAGCTGGAGGGCGAGGGCGGTGGCCAGAGCCAGCGCCGGCAGGGCGGCGAGCAGCTCGATCGACGCCTGGCCCGGCCCGCCTCTACCGAGCCGCATCCCCGTCCAGCGTCGAGGCGGCGGTCACCGGGGGCAGCGACGTTCCGGGGATCAGGGCCGGGATCCGCACCTCCACCTGGACGCCGTCCCCATCGCGGATCACGGCGCCATCGCGAAGGGATGCTGGGAGCGTCCGCCGGGCCGCGGACTCGGCGTCGCTGCCGACCTTCTCGGCCCGGGCGCCCGCCCGAGCGGCGTTCCCGGCGGACCACAGGGCCCAGCCGACCACGACGGTCTGCGCGGCGATCACCAGGCAGACCGCCATCGCGGGCAGCACCGCGACCAGCTCCACCGAGGCCTGGGCGTTCCCCGATGAGGATTCCAGCCGACGTCCCAACCACATGGGCCGACGCTAGGTCCAGCCCCGTCACCGAACGCGCGGAGCCCGTCCCGAATCAGTGACTGATCGGCGCCTGGTCTGAGACGGCCGATCTAGTAGGTCGTCGCCTGCCGCCAGATCAGGAAGATGATCCCCACGCACCCAGCCATCAGGGCCACCCAGAGGACGATCCCGCCCGACCACGCGCGGAAGTCGTCGTAGGCGACCACCAGCAGCGCCATCGCCCCGACCGCGCCGAACAGGCCGGCCCTCCGCGCATCGGTCAAGGTCGCCAGGGTGAGCTGCTGCTCGCGATAGACCCGGTAGAGCAGCCAGGCGATCGCTGCCAGGAAGATCATCATCAGGACGGAGAGCACCGTGGCCGCGGCCGCTCCGCCGCCCGGTAGGAAGTCGACCCCCGCGGCCAGCGCCAGGATGATCGCGATGTTCCGGGCCGTCTGCAGCACTCCGGCGATTCTAGGTCAGCTGTCCATCAAGACACGTGCTTGCAATCCGACCGCGATTGTGAAAGAACTGTCAACCAGTTTCTTTGGAATTTGCGGAAATCCGGATACGCCGGATTGAGAATCGGAGATGGCGTCGTTAGCGTCCTAGGGGAATGACCGAAGTCTCGACTCCTCCTCAGACTCGGACGGAATCGGATCTGGCCAGATCAGCCCTGCGCTTCGCCCGCCGGGTCCACCTGGGTCAATACCGCAAGCAGACCGGAGAGCAGTTCGTCGAGCATCCGATCGCCGTCGCCCGCCTGCTCGAGGAGTCGGGCTGCGACGGCTCGCTGATCGCGGCCGCCTACCTGCACGACGTCGTCGAGAAGACCGACGTCCGCCTCGATGAGATTCGCGAGCGTTTCGGGCCCGGTGTCGCCGCCTTGGTCGACTGCCTGAGCGAGGACCCCGGGATCGAGGGTTACGCCGAGCGCAAGCGCGCCCTGCGCAGGGGAATCCTGGAATCAGGCGGCGATCCGGTCGTCATCTACGCGGCGGACCGGGTGGCCAACATGCGCGACTGGCACCGGGTGGCGCCGGAGAACCGCCCCGCGTGCGGTGAGCGGCTCGGCACCACCCTCGAGGAGCGGCTCGAGCTCTGGTCCGAGGACCTCGAGGAACTCCACCACCGCGACCCCGAGACCCCGTTCCTCGAGGAGATCGAGTCAGAGCTGGTCACTCTGCGGGCCGAAGCGCACCCTCGGAAGGCCCGGTAACGCCCAATTCACATCTCCCCTTAGATTCGGGTTTCTCCGGATTCATCGCTCCGCCGGACGGACTATCCTGCCCTCGCTGCACAGTAGGCGGCCCTGGCGTCCGACGCCTCACCCCGACTCCTCTGACCTCTGCTGACCACAGCCAATTCGCGATCGGCTTCGACCGTCGCGACCTTCCCAGGCTCCATGAGCTCTGGGACGAGATCGTGCTCTCCGAGCGCTGGTCCGAGGGCGAGATGACCTCGCGCTTCGAGTCCGCCTGGGCGGATTTGCATGGCCTCGGCTCGGTCGCGACTGGCGGCTGGAGCGGCGCCGCCCTGGCGGCCCTGGACTACGCCGGCATCAAGGGTGAAAAGGTCCTCTGCCCCTCCAACACCTTCATGGCGACGCCGCTCGCGATCATCCGCTCGGGCGGCGAGCCCGTGTTCGTCGACTGCAACCGCGAGGACCTCTGCATGTCATTCGAGGACTTCCAGCGGAAGGCCGATGAGCACCGGCCGCGCGCCGCCGTGCTCGTCCACATCGGCGGCCACATCGCCTTCGACGTCGAGCGGATCGCCGACTACTGCCGCGCCGAGGGGATCTTCCTGTTGGAGGACTGCGCGCACGCGCACGGCGCGAGCTGGCAAGACCGGCGCCCCGGATCCTGGGGCGACGCCGGCGCCTACTCCTTCTACGCGACCAAGACGATCTCGACCGGGGAGGGCGGCATGATCGTCTCCAGGAATGAGGACCTCCTCGAGCACGCCCGCCTCTTCCGGAACTACGGCAAGCCCGATCACATGGTCGAGGGGCTCAACCTCCGGATGAGCGAGTTCACCGCAGCGATCGGCCTCGTGCAGACCCGGCGCCTCGAGGAGATCGTCGCCCGCAAGAACGCGATCGCCAGGGAGCGGCTCGACCCGCTCTACGGCGCCCGCCTCGAGCTGCCCGAGGGAATGACCTCCGGGCTCTACAAGTACATCGTCTTCGAGCCGATCGAGCGCTCCACCGGCAAGGTCTACGACGATCCCTGTCACCACATCATGGGAACTGGGGACGAGCTTCCGAACACCGACTGGGTCGCCCAGAACCACTGGTGTGTGCCGCTCTACTACGCGCCCGCGCTTGAGTCGGATAGTTCGGGGGTGACCCGAGTGAAGCGAGGGGCAACCCGTGATGTGGCTGTCGAGGAGACGGCATGATTCGCGTGCTGGTCACCGGCGGCTCGGGGTTCATCGGCTCGCACGTGGTCGACAAGCTCGCCGACGCCGGCTTCGAGCCGCGGATCTACGACCTGCAGCCCTCCTCCCATCACGAGCCGGGCTCGGTCGACACGGTGATCGGCGATCTCTTCGACTGCGACGCGCTGCGCGAGGCGATGGAGGACTGCGACGCCGTCGTCCACCTGGCCGCCTACGCGGACGTCGGCATCGTCGCCGATCAGCCCGCGGACGCGGAGGAGTGCAACGCGCGCGGAACCCTGGCGGTGCTCGAAGCAGCCCGTGCCACCGGCACCCGCGTCGTCTACGGCAGCACGATCTGGGTCTACGGCGCCTCGGGGGAGGGGCTGATCGACGAGGAGGCGCCGCTCGGCCTTCCGGACCATCTCTACACGGCGAGCAAATTGGCCGGCGAGATGTATTGCAGCTCCTACGCCGAGCTCTACGACGTCCCCTGCACCATCCTCCGCTTCGGCATCCCCTACGGTCCGCGCGCCCGCCCGGCGGCCGTGATCCCGATCTTCGTCTCCAAGGCGCTCAAGGGCGAGCCCCTGACCATTGCCGGCGACGGCCTGCAGACCCGCCGCTTCGTCTACGTGGAGGACCTGGCCGAAGGAGTCGTCGCCGGCCTCCAGCACGGCGGCGAGAACCGCGTCTACAACCTCGCCGGCGACGAGACCGTGACGATCCGCGAGCTCGCCGGCGTCGTTTCCGATTTGATCGACGACACCGAGATCGTCCATACCCCGGGGCGCAACGGGGACTTCGGCGGCGCGGTGATCTCGAATGAGCGCGCCGCGAAGGAGCTCGGCTGGCGCGCCTCCACCCCGCTCCGCGAGGGCGTCCGCCGCTACCTCGCTTGGCTCGAGCCCGACCGCGTCCCCGTTTCCCGGCCGGAGCCCGTCGTGGCGGCTGAGGCCACCCCGGCATCTGTCGCCGCCGCCGCACCGGTGGCGAAGTTCACCGAGCTCTCCGGCTGGCCAAGCGCCACGGCCTCATCCTGGCCCAGCGCCTGGATCGTCGCCCTGGCCTGCGTGGCTGGGACGTTGATCCCCTCCGCCCTGGCGTTCAAGTCGGATGACTTCGGCACGGGCCAGGTCGGCTATGTGGCGATCACCTGCCTGATCGCGATCCTCGCCACCCTCTCCCTCGTGCCGCTCGGACCGGGAGCCCGCCGGCCTGCGCGGGGCGGCGTGATCGCAGGCTGGCTGATCGCCGCCTACGTCGTGCTCGAGACACTCCCGTGGACGCGCAACGTCTTCAACCTCGGGATGCCGCACCGGGGCACCATCGTCCTCAGTGTGATCGGGGTCGCGATCGCGATGGTCGTAGCCACTGCTGCGACCCGCTGGGTCAGCGACGAGGAAACCGCGGCGGATACCGTCAGCTAGCTGCCACCGGCCGCAGGCCGCGCGCCCTGATCCTCTCGACCACCGCGGGCAGCGCCTCCACCGTCCCGCGCCAGCAGCCAGGCTCGCTGTAGTGGTCGGCATCGTGAAGCAGGAGGACGTCGCCACCCTCGAGCTCCTCCGTGACCTCGGCGGCGATGCTCGCGGGCGAGGTGTTCGCCCGCCAGTCGTGCCCCCAGCGCGACCAGAGCAGCGGCCGCAGACCCCGGGCGCTCACCTCCACCATCCCCGGGTAGCTGAAGATCCCGTACGGCGGACGGTAGAGAGCCGGGCGCTGCCCGACCGCGTCCTCGATCGTGGCGATCCCCCGCTCCAGATCCTCCACGAAGGTCCGCGGCGACAGGCGCAGCATGTTCCGGTGCCGATGGCCGTGCAGTGCCGCCGTGTGGCCGGCCGCGGCGATCTCACGAGCCAGCGCCGGATCCCGCTCCACCTGCTCGCCGCAGAGGAAGAAGGTCGCCTGAGCGTCGGCCTTCTCCAGCGCCTCGAGGACGGCTGGTGTCCCCTCCGAATGGGGGCCGTCGTCGAAGGTGAGCGCTACCCCAACCGGATCGTCGATGCGCCGCGGTAGCCCGAGCACGCCGGCGACCGCCGGGACGATGGGCGCCAGCGCCGGAGTCCACCACGCGGCCGCCGCGGCCGCCGAGCCGATGAGGAGAGCCTTGCGGATGGCAGGATGGTGCCACTGATGGACGGGGAGATCGCTCTCGGCTTCGCCCTGGCCCTCGGCGCAGCCTGCTGCTACGAGACCGGCTACGCCCTGCAGGCGATCGAGGCGCGCCGCGCCCCGGCCGACCGGGCCCTGAAGGCGTCGTTGATGACGCACCTGGTCCGGAGACCGCTCTGGGTGGGCGCCACCGCTCTCTCCCTCGTCGGCTGGCCACTCCAGATCATCGCCCTGGCACACGCTCCCCTCACGCTGGTCCAGCCCACGCTCGCGCTCGGCCTCCTTCTCCTGCTGGTGCTGGGGGTCCGCGTTCTCGGCGAGCACGTCGGCCGCAGGGAGATCGCCGCGGTGGTCCTGATCATCGCCTCAGTCGGAGTGTTCGCCTGGGCCGCCCCACGGAATCCCGGCGTGGTCGAGCGCAGCGCCGGATTGGTCGTGGCCCTCGCCATCCTCGCCACCGTGACGGTGGCTCCATACGCCGTTGCGCTCGCACGGCACCGGCATTTCCCGATGCTTCTGCTGGTCGCCAGCGCCGGCGCCGCTGACGGCATGGCGGCCTTCGTCGCCAAGATCGTCGCCCAGGACGCCACGGAGGGCGCCCTGCTCGCCGTCCTCGCCTGGGCGGCCCTGGTCGCCTCGGTGGTGATCGTCGGGGTGATCAGTGAGTCGACCGCGCTGCAGACCTTCGCCGCCACTCGTGTGGCCCCCACCGTCCTGGTGATGCAGATCGTGATCCCGGTCGTGATGGCGCCCTTGGTCGGGGGCGAGAGCTGGAGCAACACTCCCCTCGGCGGTGCGGTGCTGGTCGCCGCGCTACTGGCGGTTGCCCTGGGCGCCGGCCTTCTCGCCAGCTCTCCCGCGGTCGCCCAGCTCGCCGTCGGCGAGGCCGAGGACAGCTGAGGCCGCGGTCGGCAGCCGGGCGAAGGACTCGTCGGGCGCACCGCTCGTCGCCAGGGCCCGCACCAGGGCGTCGCCCAGCTCCTCACGCGACCCGGCGACCTCAGCCAGGCCGAAGCGCGTGAAGGCGGCGTTGTTGACACGCACATGGCCGAGTCCCCAACCGTACGAAACGACCCCGCACCCCTCCATGATCGCCTCGAGCACTGTCAGGCCCGCGGTGGAGTGCACGAGGACATCGGCGGCGGCAAACCAATCGGGCATCCCGTGCGTGAACCCCTCGACCCTCACACGCGGCTCGTTGGCGAAATGCCGCGCAAGCTCGGCCTGCAGCTGGTCGTTTCGGCCGCAGAGGGCGACGACCATGGAGCCGGGCAACCCGAGGGCCTCCTCGGCGGCCCCCTCCAGGTCCCCGACGGCCCAGCCGCCACCCGAGACGAGCACCACCGGTCCCTCGGCCGGCAGGCCCAGCTCGCTCCGTGCCTCGGCCTGGCTCCGCGGTCGGTAGAAGCGCTCATCGGTGAGCCCGCGAACGCAGCGCACGTCCGTCCCGGGCGCGATCTCGAGCACCTCCTCGGCCGACTCGGGGTGCGTGATCAGGTGAAGGTCGACTCCGGGATGCGCCCAATACCGCAGAGCCGCCAAGTCCGTGATCGCTGAGACGACCGGGGCGTCGATCCTTCCCTTCTTTCTGAGGTCGCCGAGCACCTCGGTGGTTCCCGGATAGGTCGAGACGACGATGTCGGGATCCCGCTCCAGCACGGCTTTCCGGATCGGCCTGGCGGCCAGCCACTGGGTCAGCCTCGCGGCGAACCGGCGCGTCGGGCGCACGTCGGTGATCAGCCTGTAGGAGAGATCGAACAGCCGGCTCCCCCACTTGGAGTGAAAGCGGGAGCTGTCCATGACGAGCCGGCGCGTGAGCCAGCCGACGACCGCAAGCGAGTCCACGATCTCGATCTGGGCATCGGGGGCCTCCGCGTTGATCCCATTGGCCAGCACACGGGCGGGCAGGTCGTGGCCTTCGCCGATCGAAGCACTGAAGATCAGGACCTTCAACTTCATTTGACCTGCCGGCCCGCTCAGCGCGGCGGCAGCTTCTGCCTTCGCACGATCGGCCCCAGGAACCAGAAGCCCACGAAGGCGGCAGCCATCACGACGGTTGCGATCACGGCGGTTGCCGCCCCGAAGAGGAAGTCGCTGATCAGCGCGATCGCGCCGCACATCGAGACCGCCAGCAGCAGCAGCCCCACGAGCGAAAGTCTGTTCGCGATCGTGACGATGAACTCCTTCTCCTGTCGCCGGAAGAGGATCCGGTGACCGGCGGTGGGAGCCACGAGCAGGACGGTCGCCAGCGCCACGCAGATCAGCACCCCGTAGTAGAGCCTCTTGTCGAAGTCGCTGAGGGTGTCGAATCGCTGGGAGAAGGGAACGGTGAGCAGGAACGCGAACAGCACCTGCACCCCGGGGAGCGCCACCCGTAGCTCCTGGAGGAGATCCGAGAGGTTGCGGTCCGCGCGCTCCTCCTCCGTCTCCACCCTCCCGCTTTCATCATGGCGGGGAGGTGAGGGGTTGGCGGCGGGAGGCGTCATCGCTACTTCTTCGTCATCACGACGATGCCAAAGACGATGGCCGCAGCCACCGCCAACCCGGCGAGCACAGCGAGGCCGCCCGCGGCCGTTGCCAGGAGCGGGCGCTCGTCGCGAACCATGTCAGCGGACCGCGTGATTCCGAAGATCACCAAGGAGAAGACCGCTGTGACCCCGATGCCGGCAATCAGCGACACGGCAACCGTCTCCAGGAGGTTCTTCGTTTCGACGACCGTCGCAATCATCTCGCGCCTCTACCCGGTCGCCGGGAGCGGCTCTTCCCTCAGACGCCTAGTGAACATGAGGCCCACGGCGCCGATGCCCAGGAGCGTGATGATGACCGGGCCCGCCGCACCATTGCCGAAGAGGGTGCTGAACCAGTAGGTCGCCGCGCCGACGGCCGCCGCCGCGGGCAGCGTCAGCAGCCAGGCCACGACGATGTTGCCGGCGACCCCCCAGCGCACCGCGGAGACCCGCTTGCCCGCCCCGGCGCCCATGATGCCGCCGCTGATCACCTGGGTCGTCGAGAGTGGGAAGCCGAAGTGGGAAGAAGCGAGAATCACGGCCGCGCCGGCGCCCTGGGCGGAGAAGCCCTGCGCCGCATCCATCTTGATTATCCGCGTTCCCATCGTGCGAATGATTCTCCAGCCGCCGATGTAGGTCCCGAGCGAAATCGCTGTCGCGGCCGAGACCACCACCCAGAAGGGAACGCTCGAGGACTCCGAGATGGACCCGTTTGCGATCAGCGCAAGCGTGATCACGCCCATGGTCTTCTGCGCGTCATTGGTCCCGTGCGCCAGCGCGAGCATCCCCCCGGAGATCACCTGCCCCCATCTGAAGCCTCGATTCACCGGGCCGGGTCGCTCCCTGCCGACCACGCCGTAGACGATGTTGATCGCGACCACCCCGACTACGAAGGCGACGACGGGCGCGAGGACGGCCGGGATCAGCACCTTCCCGATCAGCCCGGCCGCGAACACGGCTTCCGAGCCGGCGGACGCGAACGCGGCGCCGACGACCCCGCCGATCAGAGCGTGGGAGGAGCTTGACGGCAGGCCGAAGTACCAGGTGGCGAGGTTCCAGAAAATAGCCCCCACCAGGCCGGCGAAGACGACCGTGGGTGTGATCACGTTCCCGTCTACGACGTCCTTGGCGACGGTCGCCGCGACCGCCAAAGAGATGAACGCGCCCGCGAAGTTGAATATGGACGCATATGCGACTGCGATCCGCGGCGGCATCGCGTGCGTGGAAATCGACGTGGCGACGACGTTCGCGGTGTCGTGGAAGCCATTTGTGAAGTCGAACACGAGTGCCGTGCCCACGACGATTACGAGGATTACGTCGTTGCTCACGCGTTCTTCATGACGATTCCCTCGATGATCGAGGCCGAGGTCTCGGTCGCGTCGATCGCCCGCTCGAGCCTCAGGAATACGTCCCGCCAGCGGATCACGACCATCGGGTCGATCCGCCCGGCGAACAGCGAGGCCACCGCGTCACGGTAGATCCGGTCACCGTCGTTCTCGAGGCGGTGGATCTCGATCCAGTAGTGGTCCAGGTCCTTGAAGCCCCGCAGGTTCTGGAGCAGGCCGTAGAGCTGCTCGCAGCAGCGGACCAGGACCTCGGCGAGCGCCAGCGACTGGTCCATCGCCGCCTCGATCTGGTAGAGGCCCATGAAGTCCGCGACCTCCTCGATGTGGTCGACGATGTCGTCCATCTGGGTGGCCAGCGCGTAGATGTCCTCCCGGTCGATGGGCGTGACGAAGGTCGTGTTGAGCCGCCGGATGACGTCGTGCGTGATCCGATCGCCCTCCTGCTCGGCCTTGAGGATGTCGCGCCCCAATCCCTCGTCATCGGGCCACTTCTCGAGCATGTCGCGAAGCAGCTTCGCCGTCCGCACGGTGTTTTGGCCGCCCTCGGCGAAGAGATCGAAGAAGACGCGGTCCTTCGGGACTAGTGAGAACCGGGCCACGGAGCGGCCAACCTAGCAGGCGCCTCAGAGGGTGGCCGACTCCGCCTAGACGGTGGTTCCGGCCGCCTCCTCGGCGTGCTTCGTGTGGCGCTCGATGAGCTCCGCCTGCATGCTGCGCGGCGGATCGCCGTTCACGGTTCGCCGCGACCAGACCCCGTCGGAGCCCAGCTCCCAGGCATTGGTGTTGTCGGCGAAGCCCCGGTCGAGCGCGTCGGTGAGCTGATCGCGGTTGGCGTCGTCGTGGACCGGCGTGACCAACTCGACGCGGTTGTAGAGGTTGCGCGGCATCAGATCTGCGGAGCCGATGTAGATCCGGGTCTCATCCGGGCGCTCGAAGGAGTAGATCCTGGAGTGCTCGAGGAAGCGGCCGACGATGGACACGACCCGGATGTTCTCGGAGACTCCGCGGACCCCGGGCCGAAGCGCGCAGATGCCCCTGATGTTCAGGTCCACCTTCACCCCCGCCTGCGAGGCCCGGTAGAGCGCCTGGATGCAGGGAGGATCGAGCAGCGAGTTCATCTTCATCCGGATCCGGGCCGTGTGCTCGGGGGAGTGCGCCTCGATCGTCCGCTCGATCTCCCGGACGATCCCCTCCTTGAGGTTGAAGGGAGCGACCCAGACCTCTCGGTATCCGCTCGGGCGGGCGTAGCCGGTCAGGTAGTTGAACATCTCGGCGATGTCGTCACCGATCTCGGCGTTCGTCGTGAAGAGGCCGAAGTCTGTGTAGAGGTTGGCGGTCTTCGGGTTGTAGTTGCCGGTCCCGATGTGGACGTAGTTGCGGACGCCGTCGCCCTCGCGACGCGCGACCAGGATGCACTTGACGTGCGTCTTCAGGCCGGGAATGCCGTAGACGACGTGCACGCCCGCTTCCTCCAGCGCCCTCGCCCAGCGAATGTTCGCGCTCTCATCGAACCGTGCCTTGAGCTCCACCAGGCAGACCGCCTGCTTGCCGCGCTCGGAAGCCTCGATCAGGGCCGGGACCAGCGGGGAGTCGGCGCTCGTCCGGTAGACCGTCTGCTTGATCGCGAGAACGTTCGGATCCTCCACAGCTTGGCGGACGAAGCGCTCCACCGATCCGGTGAATGAGTCGTAGGGATGATGGACCAGGATGTCGCCCTGGCGGATCGCGGCGAAGACGTCCACCTCGCGCTGCGTGCGACTCCCCTGCTGGAGCGCCGCGGGCGTCACACCCTGGAATGGCGGGTAGCGCAGCTCGCGGAACCCGCGCACCGAGTTGATGTCGGAGAGGTCGTCGAGGCCGAGGAGCCCGGGCGTCTCGTAGACCGCGTCGGGCTCGATCTTCATCCCCTCGACGAGCTGGTCCCGCAGGCCCGGGTCCATGTCCGGAGTGACCTCGAGGCGCACCACCTCTCCGAAGCGGCGGCGGCGCACCTCCTCCTCGACTGCGAGCAGGAGGTCGTCCGCCTCGTCGGAGACGTCGTAGTCGGTGTCCCGGGTCACCCGGAAGAGGGACTGGTGGACGATCTCCATCCCCGGGAAGAGGTCATCGAGGTTGGCGGCGACGACGTCCTCGAGCGGTACGAAGGTGAGCCCGTCGCCGATCGAGAGGAACCGACGCAGCAGCTCCTTCGGCACCTTGACCCGGGCGGCGACCTCCTCGTCCTTCTCAGGGTTGCGGAGCAGCACGCCCCAGTTCAGGGACATGTTCGAGATGTAGGGGAAGGGCCGGCCGCGCCCGATCACAAGCGGCGTCAGAGCCGGGAAGACCTGGCTCGTGAAGAGATGCTCGACCTCCTCGCGCTCCCGTGCGTTGGCGTCGTCCAGTGAGATGATCCGGATCCCATGCTCGGCCAGGGCAGGGCGGATCTCCTCGGCGAAGCAGCGACAGAGGCGCGAGCGCAGCTCGATCGTCCGCTGCCGGATCAGGTCGATGATGTCGCCGGCGGCCATCGCGTCCGCGCCCCGCTTGTCGATCTTCGACTCGACCTGGTTCTGGAGGCCGGCGACACGCACCATGAAGAACTCGTCCAGGTTGTCCTCGTAGATGGAGGCGAAGTTGACCCGCTCGAGCAGCGGAACCCGCGGGTCCTCGGCCAACTGAAGCACCCGATCGTTGAAGTCGAGCCAGGAGAGCTCGCGATTGAAGTAGAGCGAGGGGTCGGTGAGGTCCGGATCCGAGGCCGTGGCGCGCACCGTCTCGGGGATGACCGTCGCACCGCCACCGGCGGCCGGCCCGCTGGATTCGCTGATCTGCTGCGCGAGCTCGTCGGTCACACAACGACTTTAGAGGTTCTCTTAAGCAGCCCTGACGAGCTTGATGCGCGGCTGATCGGCTGGCTCGGTGACCCTGTCGTAGCCGTCGGCGAGCTCCCTCAGCGAGGACTCCCAGGTGCGCGAGCGGGCTGCGGCGAGACCCTGACGGCCGAGCTTCGCCCGCCACGCCGGGGAATCGGCGAGCTGACGGATCGCGGCGGCCAGTATGCCGGCGTCGGCATCGCAGAGCCGCCCGGTCTCGCCGTCGACCACTATGGAGGAGGGCCCACCCTCGTCGACCGCCACGCACGGAAGCCCGCTGGCCCCCGCCTCGACGAGGACCTGACCGAAGGTGTCGGTTCGGCTGCAGAACAGGAAGATGTCGGCGCTCGCGTAGGCGCGCGGGAGATCGTCGTCACCCAGCCAGCCGAGGAAGGTGGCGCGTTCACCGAGGCGCTCGCGAAGCTCCCCCTCTTCTGGGCCGCCCCCCGCCAGCAACAGGTGGAGCCTCGGGTCGGCGCTGTGGGCGCGGATGAAGGAGTCGGCGAGCAGATCGACGCCCTTCTCGCTGGTCAGCCTCCCTGCATACAGGACCTTGATCTCGCCGGGATAGGAGTCCGCGGCCCGCAGTGCGGGGTCGAAGCGAGAGGTGTCGACCCCACGTCCCCAGCGGCCGATGGCGGCTGCCTCGATGCCGAGACGGACCAGCGACTCGTCGCCCGCCGGGCTGGGCGAGAGGACCCGTCGGCACTGACGGTAGAGCACCGACAGCGCGGCATCTGTCCATGACCGCAGCTGAGCCGACCCGGTGCGCAAATCGGCGTATGCCCCGAATTCGGTGTGCCAGCTCCCCACCAGGGGGAGAGCCATCCCCCGGGCGATCAGGACGGACATGATTCCGACGGGCCCGGGCGCGGTCGGGTGGACGCCGTCAAATCGGCCCTCCGCCAACAGATCGACCATCGCCGGCAGACTCGGGACGCCGAGCTCGAGACCGGCATAGAAGGGAAGCTCGACCTCGGCCACCGCGGGCAGTCGACGGTCCACGTTCCGGTCCGTCCCGATCACCTCGACCTCGTAGCCGGGTACCCCGAGCTCCCGGATGCGATCGATCGTGTGAGTCACTCCGTGCATCGCCTCGATCCCGTCGGCGATCAACGCGATCCGCTTCGGGCCCTCCCGCGGGGCGAGCTTCGCCTTCTCCTTGCCGAGGAATGCGGCCGCCGGCGCGTACGGAACCACCGGCATGGCGGCCTGGAAGAGATCCCTGCCGGTTTTCACGGCCCTGGCGGCGAGCTCGTTCGGCGCTGTTGCACCTCCCAGCTCCTCCACCGTCCGCTCGATCACCTCACGCATGCGGCGCTCGTGGATGCGGCGCGCCCGCCGGGCCAGCTCGGCGTGGCTGAAGTCATCGGCCTGAAGATGGGAGATCAGCTCGCGGCCGGGGTCGATCCCCACTGCGACGACGAAGGCGTTGAGCAGCGCCCGCGCGTCCTCGGGGCCGAGATCGCTGCCGGTGTCGCCGCGGCGCCGCTCTCCCTCGCTCAGCACGCGTTCGGCGATCCTGAGAATCGCGTCCGGATCCGGCTCAGTACCTGGACCTTCCTTATCAGGGGTGTTGTCGAGACCCCCAGGCAGGTAGGTCGATGGGGTCGCCTCGGCGGATTCGGTGAGCACCAGCGCCCGAGTGGCGAGTGCGACCGCCGCGTGCGCCCACTTGGCGGCGCTGCCCTGCTCGCCGCGAGCCTCGGCGCGGCCCTCGCGGAGGTGGAGCAGAAACTCTTCCGGGGTGGCCGCGGGGGGCGTCTCGGTGAACGTCCGCCCGATGTCCACGCCGGCGTGGTCATCGGAGCCGCCGGTGCCGGTGCCACCGTGCGTCTCGATGTAGATCGCGGCCGGCATGTTGAGCTCGCGCGCACGGGAGCCGTTGCGGGTCTCCCAGACCGGGAACAGCTGCGCGAGCTGTCTGCGGTGCGCCGCCGTCAACGGCGCCTCGACCGCGTAGAAGGGATGGGCGAGGGAACAGGCGATCTCGTGCGAGTGCAGATACTCGGCGCATGACTCGAGGTCGCGGCTGCGCTCCTGCAAATGTGCGTGATCGTCCGGTGTAAGCCCGAAGCAGAGCAGGTGGACCGCCTGCGGCTCATCCCAGAACCAGGCGGTGAGCTCCTCGGAGATGAAGACGTCGTCCCGGTCCGCAATCGCGAGGCAGCCGTCGATGGTGTCGTGATCGGTGATCGTCACGAGGTCCATGCCCCGTCGCTTGGCGAGCTCATGGACCTCCTCCGGCGCAGTGGCGCATTCGGGCAGTCCGAGGCTGCGCTGGATGCCGAGCTTGGAGACCTCAGAAGCGGTCGAGTGACAGTGCAGATCCACCCGGGTGGTGGCAATCGGGTTCATCGGTGACCCTTTCTCTCGTTCTCTGTTTCACGCGCAGGGTGGCGGTTTGCAGGGACAATCCCGTTACGAGACCGTGTCTGCCACGTGAAGAGGTCGTGAACAAACTCATCTATTCAGCGATCGCCTCCCTGGACGGCTATATCTCGGACGAGCAGGGCAACTTCGACTGGGCGGAACCGGACGATGAGGTGCACGCCTTCGTCAACGACCTCGAGCGGAGGGTGGGTACCTACCTCTACGGGCGCCGGATGTACGAGACCATGGCCAGCTGGGAGACGGACCCGAGCCTCGCCGCCACGTCGGAGATCATGGGGGACTACGCCGAGATCTGGCGGGCGGCGCAGAAGGTCGTCTACTCGAGAACCCTGAGGGAGCCGGCCACCGCGAGGACTGCGATCGAACGGGAATTCGACCCCGACACCGTCAGGCAAATGAAGACGTCGGCCGAGAGCGACCTCACGGTGGGAGGCCCCGAGCTCGCGGCCCACGCCCTCCGAGCCGGCTTGGTCGATGAGTGCCGCCTGTTCGTGGCGCCGGTGATCGTTGGCGGCGGCCACCACTGGCTCCCGGGCGAGATACGACTCGACCTCGAGCTGATCGACGAACGCAGCTTCGGCAGTGGATTCGCCTACCTCGACTACAGAGTCGCGTCCCGGCCGGAGCCTGCCGGTTAGGACGGCCGGCGCGGTGCCGTACCGGTGCGACGCTGAACCTGCTCGTGGCGCTCCTCGTGGCGCTTCGCCTGCTGGTCGGCCCGCTGGCGGTCAAGGCGGGCCTGCTTCGCCTGCGCCTCCGCCTGGCGCGCGGCGCGATCCGCGGCCTCCGCCTGCCTGCGGGCGCGCTCCGCGGCCTTGGCGGTTCGGCGAGCCTCTCGGGCCCGGCGCAGATAGCCGTCGACGGCGCGCTGTAGCCGCAGCCAGGTCCCCGTTTCCTCCTGACGGCGCCAGAAGGCGGCGAAGCGATCGCTGAGCAGCTCGCGGCGCGCCTCGAGGTAGACCGCCAGGACGTCGAGCCCCCGGTAGGCGGTGCGGTGCTGCGCCTGCGCCGCCAGCCGCGGGTCGAGGTCGAGCGCGTGACCGGCCCTCTCCCTCACCCCCTTAGCGTCTGCTTGTTGCAGCTCCTCGAGGTGCCCGTGCACCCGCGGCAGCATCACGTCGCAGTCGTGGATCTCGCCGAGGATGTCCTGGAGGTCGCGCGCGCGGCGACGGGCGGTGTCGGCGGGACGACCGAAGGCGAATCCGGTCGCCTCGAGGATGTATCGAAGGCGCTTGGCGGCGATGCGCATGTCGTGCTGTGCCTTCGTCTTGCCATTGAGCGCCCGCGGGGCGAAGGCCAGCATCTCGTCGAGCCTCACCTGAATGATACGGGCGGCGTTCTCCCCCAGGGGGCGCGCCGGGTCGAGCTTCTTGATCGGTTGGGCCTTCACGCCCCCGCCTGCGCGCCGCGCACCAGCTCGTCCACGCTTTCCCGCAGTGCGCTCAGGTTGTCCTCGGAGACCAGCGGCGCCAAGTCCTCGTTCGCCTGCTGCTGCTCGCCGCGGAGCTGCTCGATCAGCGAGGCGACGCCGCGCCGGTCGGCAGCGGACATCTGGTCGTTGAAGTTGTGCAGGGCGGCGATCGCCACATCGCGGTCGCGCCGCTCGCCGAGGGCGTCGGCCAGCCGCTTCACCTTGGTCAGGGCCTGGCGATAGGGCTTAGCTGGGAAGCACGGCTCGAAGATCTCGAGCGTGGCCCTGAGCCGGCGTGTCGCCACCCGCATGTCATGCACCCGCTCGATGTCGCCCGTCTCGAGGACTCCCTGAGCCTGCTCGGCCAACTCCGCTCCGCGCACCGAGACGATCTTCGCCGCGGCCTCGGCGTAGGGCCGGTCGGCAGTCAGGTCGCGGATCGGCTTCGCCTTGGCCACTGCGGGCGAAGGCTATCGGCGCCGATGAGGCGGAGGTGGATGCGGGGGCCGCCTCCTGGGCGGAGCACTTCCGCCGAGAAGCTCTTCTACATGCGTCAGCGAGCGGGCCAGCGCGTCCGCCTCCGGACCGGGCAGCTCGACCAGCAGGGGGTCTAGTCGCTTCCGCAGATGCGCTCGGGCGGAACGGAGCACTTGCTCCCCTTGCTCGCTGAGACGAAGAGCCTGCTGACGGCGATCGGTACCGGCCTCGGCACGCTCCAGCAGCCCGGACTTCTCCAGGAAGGCGACCAGCTGGGAGACGGCGGAGCGCGAGACGCCGGCCCCTCGTGCGAGCTCGCCGGCCGCACCCCGGCCCGCGTCAAGCTCCTCGAGCGCGAGGTACTGAGCTACGGTCAGCGGCGGATCGTGCTCGGCGAGCAGACGCTCGACCCAGCGGCTCACCTGAGGGGCGACTCGTGCCAGGACGGAGGAAGCGCTGGGACCCCGGGTCGTTCTTCGACGTGGAGGCATCTCTCCTATCTAGTTTAGTGTGCTTCACTATTAAGCATGCTGAACCAACCGAGCGTATCGGTGGATCAATGAGCTGGGCAGCGAGCGCCGGGCCGCTCGGGGTTCTGCTGCTGATGATTCCCGAGAGCGCCTGTATCCCCGTTCCCAGCGAGGTGACGCTGATGGCGACGGGCTTTGGCGTACACCATGGCGTCTTGGGATTTCCTGCGGCGGTCGCGGCCGCGACCGCCGGCAATCTGATCGGTTCGCTGATCGCCTACGTCATCGGCCGCAGGGGGTGGCTGCAGCGGCTCCCCCGCCTGGGTAGCTCGATCGCCTCTCGCTGCGACGCGATCTTCGAGCGCTACGGATCGGGCGCGGTGTTCGTCGGCCGCCTCCTGCCACTGGTACGGACGTTCGTATCCCTTCCGGCCGGCCAGGCCGGGGTCTCGCTCGGCCGCTTCGTGGCGCTGACCGTGGCCGGGTGCGCCATCTGGAGCGCGGCGTTCATCATGGCCGGCTACGCCACCGGCAGCGCCTGGCGGGAGATCTCCGGCAGCGTCGGCGGGGTCGGCCTCGCGATCGGCGCCCTGGCGATCCTCTGGGTTCTGCTCAGGCTGCGAGCTTCTCGGCCGACCCGTTTTCGTTCCCGTTCAGCAGCGTCAGGATGATCCCCTCCCGCAGGCCGCCCTTGCCGATCTGGAGCGGCTGGCCGAGCATCTGGGAAAAGCGCTCCAGCAACAGCACGCCGGCAGGGAGCAGCTTGACCCTGCGCGAGTCGAGCTCGAAGCGCTTGGCGACCTCGTAGATCTCGTCGCTGGAGAGGACGCGAACCGCCCGCTCCAGCGTCTCGTACTCGAGGACCGCACCGACGAGCGTGCGCAGGGAGGTGGCACTGCCTCCCACCGCCACCGCCTGATCTGGGTGCTCCAGCTCGACGTCCTCGAAGAAGTCGGAGATGTGGTCGCGGAGTCCGCGGATCTCGCCGGCCGACGGCGGATCGGACTCCAGGTGGTCCTCGGTGAGCAACCCTGAGCCGATCTTGAAGGACTTCACTTCGCTGACGCCGTCGGGGACCGTCCCGTAGATCACCTCCGACGAGCCGCCGCCGACGTCGACCACGGCCACCGTGCCATCCACCGGGTGGCCGAGCGACTTGGTTGCTCCGATGAAGGCGAAGCGGCCCTCCTCCTCCTCGTCCAGGACGTCGACCTCGACCCCCGCGACCTCCTCGATCTCCTTGACCACCTTGTCGCGGTTCTTGGCCTCGCGGATCGCTGCTGTAGCCACCGTCTTGATTTCCTCCGCGCCCATTTCGTGGGCGAGTCGCACCTGGGTGGTGACCACCTCGGCCACCTCGGCGACCTTCTCGGCGGTGATCTTCCCGTTCTTGGAGGCGTCCCTGCCGATCCGCGTGTAGGCGCGCTGCTCCATCACCTTGCGGAGCTGTCCCTCCTCCGGCTCGGCGACGAGCAGGCGCGTCGTGTTCGAGCCGATATCAATCGCCCCGCAGAGCATCCATCTCCAATTCTCTCAGGGCCGCCGGATCAAGCTCCTCGTCTTGCTGCCGGCTGCGGCGCTACCCGTCCAGCGGGGCGCCGATCAGCGCCAGGCGACGGCCGAGCGCACCGAGGGCGAACTCGCCGAACGCGCCGTCCTCGACGCCCAACACATCCCAGGCGCCCTCGTTGGGCGGCGAGATCGACTCCGCGACGGCGGGCAGCAGCTCCCTGATCTGCTCGCGAATCACATTGGCCGTCGCCGGGTCGGACGCGACCGCTTCCCGCAGGAACCAGGTCCCGTAGGCGATGTGGCGCTGCTCGTCCGAGGAAATCCGTCCGTATCCCTCAACGAAGCCTGGGAGCAGATCGCGCTCGCTGAGAAAGTCGAGGATGAAGTGGGACGCGGTCAGACCGAGCGTCCCCTCAATGACCATGTGGTAGATGGTCACGAAGCGGACCTTCGCCTCGCGGTCGGTCGGATCAAGGCGCAGCCGGTCGTGGGCCTGCACCAGCGCCTGGTCGAAGACCCGCTCGAAGGCGTCACCGAGTACCTCCCTTGCCCGAGCGACGTGCGCCGCGATCGCGGCCGGGTCGGCGATCACCTCGTTCTGGAAGCGCGCGTAGAACTGCATGTGCCGGACCTCGTCGACAAGCTGGGTCGAGAGATAGCTCCCCTCCTCCTCGTCGTCCTGCGCCAGCACCAGGCCACAGAACTGGGTCGAGATGCGCTCCTCCGCAACCATCAGCGAGCTGAGCGCGAAGTAGAGGAGATCCCGCACACCGTCCTCCAGCCCGGCCCAGTCGGTGGGATCCCGGCTCAGGTCGATGTCCTGGGAGGTCCAGTGGGCCCGCTCCCAGTCGAGATAGAGCGCTTCCGGATCCTTGAGGGCGAGCGCGTCGGCCGAGCTCATGCGGGGATTCTCGCGCGAATGATCGCCGAGCCTGCCTGGTCGTGGACGCGATGCGTCTCGCGCAACTCGACGTCCCCGAATCCCGCCCGCTCGAGCTCACACCGGAATTCCTCTTCAGTCAGTGCCCCGGCGATGCAACCCGTCCACTCGGCCATGTCGCGCCTGGTGGCCTCATCCATCCCCTCGTCGGCGACGATGTCGCTGACCGCGAAACGGCCGCCCGGCCGCAGCACACGCGCGGCCTCGCGGAACACCGAAGCTTTGTCGCCGGAAAGGTTGATCACGCAGTTCGAGATCACCACGTCCACCGAGTCGTCGGGCAGCGGCACATCCTCGATCGTCCCCTTCAGGAACTCGACGTTCTCCAGACCCGCTTCCCGCTGGTTGCGGCGCGCCAGCTCGAGCATCTCGTCGGTCATGTCGACGCCGTAGGCCATTCCACTCGGCCCGACGCGGCGGGCGGAGAGCAGCACGTCGATGCCGCCGCCCGAGCCCAGGTCAAGGACGGTCTCGCCTTCGTGCAGCTCGGCGACCACCGTCGGATTTCCACAACCGAGCGAGGCGAGCTTCGCCTCGTCGGGCAGCGCGTCCCGGTCAGCCTCCAGATACAGGCCGACACCGAACTCCTCTCCACCACCTGCATCCGGCACGTCGACGCCGCAGCCGCATGAGGCCTGGCCCGAGTTGGCGGCCGTCGAGGGCCCGCAACAGGCAGCGCGCCCCTCATCCACCGAGGTGGCCGCGGCGGCATAGCGCTCACGGACCGCCTCCCGGATCTGGTCCTTGCCGGTCAGCTGCTCAGCCATGCGCTCAGCTCCTCCAGTGAGTCGGGGTTGACGTAGTAGTAGGCCCAGAGGCCCTGGCGCTCCGAGCCGACGATGCCGGCCTCCCGGAGCACCTTGAGGTGATGTGAGACCGTCGGTTGAGAAAGGTCGAAGAGCGGCACCAACTCGCAGACGCAAACCTTCCCCGCATGCTTGCGCAAGACGTCGACGAGCTGCATCCGAATCGGGTCGCCGAGCGCCTTGGCCACGGTCGCAATGCGCCCGGCCTGCTCGCGCTCAATGTCCGGATAGACGACCGGCTCGCAACAGGGCTCGCCGGCGGGGCGCTTCTGCTTGGGAACCATCTCCAGATCGACAGCCATCAATATACGTATATCGATTGAATAGACAATTGTCAACCTTTACGATTGAGCAACCCTGGCGGTCCGAGGAGGTAAGAGGATGTCCGTTCAATTTGAGCAGGCGACGCGAAACCACATCCAGCGTTCAGTCGATGTGCTCGCCAAGGAGTTCGCCGGAGTGTTCTCCCGCGAGACAATCGATGCGTATGTTGAGCAGAGCCTCAGTCAGTTCTCCGAGGCGAGGGTCGAGGAGTACGTGCCCCTCATGGTCGAGCGATTCTCACGACAGAGATTGCGTGCACTGGCACAGGCGGAGGGCAAGGTGACCAAAGAGGTCCCCGAGGTCCTCTTCGTGTGCGTGCACAACTCCGGCCGTAGCCAGATGGCCGCCGCCCTGCTCGACAAGCTCGCCGAGGGACGCGTCCACGTCCGATCCGCGGGCTCCGATCCCGCCGACGAGCTCAACCCGAACGCGGTCAGGGCGATGGCGGAGGTCGGGGTGGACATCTCCAAGGAGTTCCCGAAGCCGCTGACCGACGAGGTCGTGCGAGCCGCGGACTCGGTGATCACCATGGGGTGCGGCGATGCCTGCCCGATCTACCCTGGCAAGCGCTATGAGGACTGGGAGCTGGAGGATCCAGCGGGCAAGGACCTGGAGACCGTCCGGCGGATCCGCGACGAGATTCGCGAGCGCCTCGAGCAGCTGATCGCCACCGTGACCGCCTCCGATCGAGTGGAGGCGCCGCCCGAATGAGCCGTCGGGTTGCCGTGATCACGGACATCCACGGCAATCTGCCGGCGCTCCGGGCGGGACTCGCTCGGATCGATCAACTCGGGATCAAGCAGATCTGTTGCGGGGGCGACCTGGTGGGCTACGGCCCCTGGCCAAACGAGGTCTGCGAGCTGATCCAGGAGCGCGACATCTCGACGATCTACGGCAACTACGACTACGCGATCGGGCGGGATGAGGAGGACTGCATGTGCGCCTATCCGAACCAGCACGATCGGGAGCTTGGCCAGCTCTCGGTCAACTGGACCCTCGAGAACACCACCCGGGCATCCAAGGACTTCATGCGCGGGCTGCCCTTCGAGCTTCGCTTCGAGCTCAGCGGCAAGCGGGTGCTGCTCGTCCACGGCTCCCCGCGCAAGGTGAACGAGTACCTCTTCGAGGACAAACCCGCCAAGACATTCGAGCGGATCGCGGCGGGCGCGGACTGCGACGTAATGGTCTTCGGCCACACCCACAACCCTTGGATCCACTCCTACGGCGACACGCTCTTCGTCAACTGCGGCTCCGTGGGCAAGCCCAAGGACCGCGATCCGCGCGGGGGCTTCGCCATCCTCGAGGCCACAGGCGACGGGGTCGGAGCGCGGATCGAGCGCTTCGAGTACGACACGGAGTACGCTGCGAGCCAAGTCGGCGCCTCCGGGTTGCCTGGGGAGTACGGCGAGAAACTGCTCGTCGCCGCCTGATGCGATCGGATCCGCCGCTGTCCCGGCGCCTGTTCGCCGAATTCCTCGGCTCGGCTTTCCTCGCCGCCATCGTGATCGGCTCGGGGATTGCGGCCGCCCGGCTCTCTCCGGGAGACATCGGCCTGCAGCTCTTCGAGAACGCTGCCGCGACGGCGGCGGGGCTGTTCGCGATCATCCTCATGTTCGGTCCCGTCTCCGGCGCCCATTTCAACCCGGTCGTCTCCCTCGTCGATGCGAGCTTCGGAGGGCTCGGGTGGCGCGATGCACTTGCCTACATCCCTGCCCAGATCTGCGGCTGCATCGCCGGGGCGATCACGGCAAACGCGATGTTCGCGCTCTCGGCTATCAGCATCTCGACCAAGCACCGAGCCTCGGAGGCGCACCTGCTCGCCGAAGTCGTTGCGACGCTCGGCCTCATCCTGGTGATCTTCTCCTTGGCCCGCACCCGGCGCGGCTCAATCGCGCCGGCTGCAGTGGGCGCCTACATCGGTGCCGCCTACTTCTTCACAAGCTCCACGAGCTTCGCCAATCCGGCGATCAGCGTCGGACGAACGTTCTCCGACACCTTCGCCGGGATCGCGCCAGCTTCCGTACCCGCCTTCGTGCTTGCTCAGCTGGTGGGAGGAGGTCTCGCGATCGGGGCGCTGCGAGTCCTCTATCCGGACATCACGCCCGAGGAGGCGGCCGAGATCATGGTCCCGCCTGAGCGGGTCTCAGAGGCAGCGTAGCTAGCTCGCGGGCAGCGGCGCCTGGCCGGGGTGCGAGGCGTCCTCGAACTCGCGGAAGAGGCCGGTCACCACGAAGGCGACCTGCTCGCCGATGTCGACGGCGTTGTCGCCGATCCGCTCGAGTGCGCGGGCCACCAGCATCATCGTCATCGCCCACTCGCGCGTGTCCTTGTCCTCCCCCACCTGGACCGCGATCTGGAAGCACTCCTTGTTCAGGTTGTCGATCAGGTCGTCCTGGCGCACGAGGTCGCGAGCCAGCTCGACGTCGCGGCCCTCGAACGCCTTCTTCGCCTGGGAGAGCATGGACCGGCCCTGCTTTCCCATCAGGAGGATCCGGTCGATCATCTCATCGTGGACCGGCGCGTCGTGGCCGGTGAGCGGAATGACCTTGGAGATGTTCACGCACTGATCGCCCATCCGCTCGATCGAGTGCATGACGTGCAGCAGCGCGGAGATCAGCCTCAGGTCGGTCGCGACCGGGGCCTGCGTTGCCAGCATGGTGAGGATCTCCTGGTGAACCTCGAGGTACCGGCCATCGATGCGATCGTCGTCGGCGATCACCAGTTCCGCCAGCTCCATGTCCTGGTGCTCCACCGCTTCCATGGTCCGATCAAGCGAGGCGACCACCAGGTCGAGCCCGCCGAGAGCATTCTTCTCGAGCGCGTCGAGGTGGTCCTGGTAGTGGAGTCGTGCCTCCGGCATCAGCCGAACCTCCCGCTGACGTAGTCCTCGGTCTCCTTCATTGACGGCGTCGTGAAGATCTTGTTGGTCGCGTCCATTTCCACCAGACGGCCGGGCGTGCCGCTCGACTCGAGGTTGAAGAAGGCGGTGACATCGCTGGTGCGCGCGGCCTGCTGCATGTTGTGGGTGACGATCACGATCGTGTAGCGGCTCTTCAGGTCCTCGATCAGGTCCTCTACCGCCAGGGTGGCGACGGGGTCGAGCGCCGAGCACGGCTCGTCCATCAACAGCACCTCCGGCTCGACCGCGATCGCCCGCGCGATGCAGAGCCGCTGTTGCTGGCCGCCGGAGAGGTCCGATCCCTTCCGATCCAGCCGGTCCTTGACCTCGTCCCAGAGATGCGCCCCGCGGAGCGAGCTCTCGACGACCTCATCCTTCTCGGACTTCGAGATCCCCCTCCGGTTGAGGGTCAGGCCGGCCGCGACGTTCTCATAGACGGACATCGTCGGGAAGGGGTTCGGGGCCTGGAACACCATGCCGACCAGACGGCGGACCTCGACCGGATCGACGTCGCGTGAGTAGATGTCCTGATCGTCGAGCACGACCTCACCCTCGACGCGGGCGCCGGCTGTGAGCTCGTGCATGCGATTGAGCGAGCGGAGCATGGTGGTCTTGCCGCAACCCGAGGACCCGATCAGCGCCGTGACCTGATTCGGCTCGATCATCATCGTCACGTCCTTGACGGCTTGGAAGTCCCCGTAGAAGAGGTTCACGTCCTTGACGCTGAAGCGCTTCGCCACGCGCTCGACCTTATCGGCACCGCGCTTCTTGGCCTTGGCGGTCTTCGCGAGGTCGGTGGCCAACGCGGAGCTCCGCTCCTTCCTGGTGATGTCGGCTGTCTCGGGCATCTTCCTCCTGTCCCTGGGCATTCTCAGTCTCACTTGATGTCGGTTCCGTACCGGCGATAGACCCAGCGCGCGAGCAGGCTGAGGATCATCACGATCAGGATCAGCGTCAGGGCGGCCGCCCAGGCCTTGTCATAGGAGGCCTGCACGTCCACACCGGGGTCCTTGTACTCGCTGTACGCGTACACCGCGAGGTTCTGCATTCGCCCGCTGAGCGGGTTGGTGTTGACGGAATCGATCACCCCCGTGGTGACCAGCAACGGCGCGGTCTCGCCGATCACCCGGGCGACGGCGAGCATGACTCCCGTCACCAGCCCCGCCAGCGCCGTCGGGAGCACGATCCGCGTGACGACCTTCCACTTCGGGGTGCCCAGAGCGTAGGCCGCCTCCCTCAGATGGTTGGGGACGATCTTCAGGATCTCTTCCGCCGAGCGGATCACGATCGGGATCATCAGGACGCAGAGGGCGACGGAGCCGATGACCCCGAGCCGGATCCCCGGGCCGAGGAACGCTGCGAACAGCGCGTACGCGAAGAGGCCCGCGACGATCGACGGGATGCCCGTCATCACGTCGACGAAGAAGGTAAGCGCGCGGCGCAGGCGCCCGCTCCCATACTCGTTCAGGTAGACCGCGGCCATGATCCCGATCGGGACCGAGATCAACGTCGCGACGCCGGTGATCAACAGCGTCCCGATGATCGCGTGCTCCGCGCCGCCGCCGGCGCCGATCACGCCGCGCTGCGACTGCGTAAAGAAGTCGGCGTTGAATCCGGCGAGTCCGCGCTTGAACACCTCGTAGAGCAGCGAGAAGAGCGGAGCCACCGCGATGCCGAAGCCCGTGACGATGCCGAGCGTGACCAGCCGGTCCATCGCCTGCCGCTGTCCCTCCACGGCGCGCGACCAGATGTAGGCCGTCGGGAGCGCGATCACCGCCGTGAGGATGAGCAGCAACACGATCGTGAAGCTGCCGGTCGCGAGCAGGATCGCCACCGAGATCAGGGCCGCTCCGCCGACGACCGCCCGCAGGAACCATGGAGGGAGCGTCCCGCTCGACGCGGCCGCGCCGCCCAGCGTGCCGACATCCTGCACGGGCTCGAACGGGGCTGCTGCTTCTTCTCCTCTGGGTGGATCGGCCATCAGGTTCCTATTGGACGTCGGAGCGGGAGATGATCAGACGGGCGATCACGTTGACGACCAGCGTGATCCCGAAGAGGACGAGCCCCGAGGCGACCAGCGCGTTGACGTCGACGCCGGAGGACTCGGGGAAGTTGAGCGCGATGTTGGCGGCGATCGGGGTCGGGTTGCTCTGGCTGACGAGGTTGAAGGTGACGATCCCGGAGACCGAGAGGATGATCGTCACCGCCATGGTCTCCCCCAGGGCCCTGCCGAGCCCGAGCATGGAGCCGCTGATCACCGCGGACTTGCCGAAGGGCAGGACCGACATCCGGATCATCTCCCAGCGCGTAGCGCCCAGAGCCAGGGCGCCCTCCTCGAGGCGCCGGGGCGTCTGGGAGAAGACCTCGCGCGCGATCGCCGAGACGATCGGCAGGATCATCAGCGCCAGAACGAGCCCGACAGTGAGCATGGTTCGTCCAGTGACCGAAGCAGGGCCCTTGAAGAAGGGGATGAAGCTGAGGTGCGCGACCAGCCAGTCGAGGATCGGGACCATGGCCGGGCCCAGGACGAAGATGCCCCAGAGGCCGTAGATGAGGCTGGGTATCGCGGCGAGCAGGTCGACGACGTAGGCGAGCGTCGTCGCGATGCGGCGCGGGGCGATGTGGCTGATGAGGAGCGCGACCGCGACGGCAAGCGGAATGGCGATCACCACGGCGACGAGCGCGGCCAGCACCGTGCCGAATGCGAGGGGCGCGATGTAGTCGACGAGGTTCTTGCCCTGCGGCAGGTCCGCGGAGTTGGCCGTGACCGCCGGGATGGAGTCGACGATCAGAAAGATCGCGACTCCAGCGAGCAGCGCCAGGACCGTGACCCCTGCGATCACGGCGGCGTTGGAGAAGATCCTGTCCCCCGGCCGCCGCTTGCCGCCGCTTGCCGAGGCCAGGATTTGGCCCGCCTGTGTTGTGGTTTCTGTGTGGGCTTCCAAGTCTTGATGTTCAGACGGTTGGGGCCCCGCGCCTGTCGGCGCGGGGCCCCTTCCGTTCAGTGCCAGATCAGCCGGCGATCGCGTTGACCGTGGACTGGTCCGAACTCGTCACGCCCGAGGGCAGTGGAGCGGAGCCGGCGTTCTGCGCCGCCACCTGCTGGCCGTCGGAGCTGATGACGTAGTTGAAGTACGCCTTCACGAGCTTCGTGGTCGTGTCGGAGCTGTACTTCGTGCACCCCATCAGGTACGAGACGAGCAGCAGCGGGTAGTCGCTCGCGCTGGTCGGCGTACGGTCGACCTTGTAGGCGGTCACGTACTTGCCCTGGCTGAGCTGCGGGTCCTTCTGCGACTTGTCGAAGTCGCTGGCGGCACCCTGTGCGCTCGGGGCAACGTAGGTGTTCCCGACCTTGATCTTGGCGACGCCGAGGCCACCGGCCTGGCTGTCGTCCGCGTAGCCAATCGTGCCGTCACCGGCCTTGACGGCCTGAATGAGGCCCGACGTCTGCGCGCCCGACTCCCCGCTATTCAGCGGCCAGGTTCCATCTGGCTGGAACGTCCAGACGCTCGGGGCGGCCGAATGCAGGTAGTCCGTGAAATTCGCCGTGGTCCCGGAATCGTCGGAGCGGTGCACCGGCGTGATCTTCGTGCTGGGCAGGTTGACGCCCGGGTTCGTGGCCTTGATGGCCGGATCGTCCCAGGTCGTGATCTCGCCCTTGAAGATCTTCGCGATCGTGTCGGGATCGAGCTGCAGGTTGTTGACCCCGCTCAGGTTGTAGACGACGGCGAGCGGCGAGATGTAGTTCGGGATCTCGACCAACTGGCCACCCTCCTTCGAGCAGCGCTGCGTCGCCTTCGGCAGCTCCGTCGTGTCGAACGCCGCGTCGCTGCCGGCGAAGGCGGTGTTGCCGCCGGCGATGAACTGATCGCGGCCGCCACCCGAGCCGATCGCGTCGTAGGAGACGGTCGCGCCGGAGTTATTGCTCTCGAACTTGGCGGTCCACGCCTCCTGCGCGGCCTGCTGGGCGCTCGACCCGGCGCCGGCGATGGTGCCGGAGAGGCCGGAAGAACTGCTGTTGCTCGAGCCGCACGCCGCGACGGCGAGCGCCAGAAGGACGGAGGCAGCTGAAACGAGCCACCACTTCCTGTTCATTGAGTCGCTCCTTTTTCGTTTCGAAAAGGGACGGCGGCTCAACGGCTCGCCTCCCTCGAGTCTTTGCAGTCACGACCCTGTCAGCGGGCACCGCGAACCTTGTTACGTTCGTGTGGCTCGCTTGTAAAAAGGATGTGAATTCCGCCGAGCGAGGCAGGCGCCACCCGGATCACGCCTGAGGGGAGAACCGGTAGCCGATGCCCGTGTGCGTGTGAATGAAGCGCCGGCCCGGCAGCGCTCTGTCGAGTTTCGAGCGCAGCCGACCGACGTAGACGTCGACGGAACGATCGCTCTTCTCATAGGACCGGCCCCAGACCGACTCGAAGAGCTCCTCGCGCGTCATGACGCGCTCGGCGTTCTGGGCGAGCTCGCCGAGGAGCTCGAGCTCGCGGACGGTGAGGAGCAGCGGCCGGCCATCGACCAGTGCGGCGTGATCGGCGGGCCTGATTTCCAGGCGCCCGGCATAGACGGGAGCCTGGTCCAGGTCCGCGAGCTCAGTCGCCGAGTGCGGGCGGCCGCCACCGTTCTCACTCTCCATGGCGCCGAAGCTTTGCCGCTCAGTCAGCGCAAGTAGTTACCTTCGAGTGAACTTCGCGTGAACGGGATGTAAACGGGGCGTGCGGGCGAGGCTAGCCGCGCTCGGCGGCGGCGATCTCCTCCGCCGCGAGCGGCCGGCCGGCGGGCATCGGCTCCTCGCCCGCCGGATCCACCCCGATCGGTTCCGCTGCGCCGCCGACCGGCTCCGGATCGAACCGGTAGCCGATCCCGAAATGCGTGTGGATGTAGCGCCAGTCGGGCGAGTGCTCCTGGAGCTTCTGGCGAAGCTTCCGGACGAAGACGTCTACGGAGCGATCGCCGTGGGCCATCGCGTAGCCCCAGACCCGCTGGTAAATCTCCTCGCGCTCCACCACCTGCCCAGGAGCCTCCGAGAGCAGCTGCAGGAGCTCGAACTCGCGACGGGTCAGGCCGAGGCTCTGACCGCCGACGAACGCCTGGTACTGATCCCCCCGGATCTCGAGCTCCGCATGGACGACCGGCCAGATCTCGAGCCGGACCTGTGCCCGTTTGCGGCGCCGGACGACCGCCTCGATCCGGGCCATGACCTCCTCCGGATGGCATGGTTTTGCGATCCAGTCATCCGCACCGAAGCGGAGTCCTCTCACTCGCTGGGCGACGGTCGATTGGTTGGTGCAGACCAGCACCCCGAGGCCGGGGATCGAGCTGCAAACCTGCTCGAGGAACTCCCAGCCCTGGGGGCCGAGGATTGAGATATCGACCACGAGCGCGTTGAGCTTCATCGCCACCAGCTCGTCGACCGGCACGCCGCCGCCGAGCACGCGGTAGTCCCAGCCCGACCCGTCGAGACGCTTCCCGAGGACCGTCAGGAAGGCGCTGTCGGTGTCGATGACCGCAAGCTTGATTGCCCCTTCATTGCTCATAGATTCCCCTGGGGCCGGATGATACGGGCGCGAGCGGCGTGCCGAGGGGTGTCGTGCGGGTCGTTTACGGGTTTTTCACAAGCAAATCCCGCAGAAATGCGTCCTGAGCCCTATCCGGATCTTCACACCGGAGGGGTTCGTCGAGGACAGACTCTCGCTCACTTTCGAGATTCCTCTCTCGTCAGCGCGCGCGGCCCCTCCCTGCCCCGGGTCGCGCGCTTTTTTTGTGCCTACGGCGACCAGGCCACTCTCTGTCGGAGCGATCGGCGAAGCCCGAAATGCGAGGGCGCGCGACAGCGCGACACGTTTGGTGACGGGCGGGGTGGCTGCTTGTGGCCCCGATCTGACGGCGAAGCCGTGTGTAATTGGCGCCATGCACGCCCACGACCACGGTCACCTACCGGCGACTGACGCCGACGCGCGCCGGCTGGGCGCGGCGTTCGGGCTGATCGTCGCCTTCATGGTGGTCGAGGTCGTCGCCGGCATCGTCGGGTCCTCACTGGCGCTGCTCTCCGATGCCGGTCACATGCTCACCGACGCCGTGGCCCTGGGGCTGGCGCTGCTCGCACTGCGACTGGCGCAGCGGCCGCCCACCGGCAGCTTCACCTACGGGCTGCGGCGGGCGGAGATCCTCTCGGCGCAGGTCAACGGGCTCACCCTGCTGCTGCTCGGCATCTGGATCATCTACGAGGGCATCCGGCGCCTGATCGAGCCGCCGGGTGTCGAGGGCGCGCTCGTCCTGATCGTCGCGGTCGTCGGCATCGCCGTGAACCTCGCCGCGGCCCGCCTGATCGGCGGCGCCGAGCGGCGCAGCCTCAATGTCGAAGGCGCCTTCAGGCACGTGCTCACCGACCTCTTCGCGTTCGTCGCCACCGCGATCGCGGGGGCGGTGATCCTGATCTCGGGGTTCGACCGCGCCGACGGCATCGCCTCCCTGCTGATCGCCGGGCTGATGCTCTGGGCGTCCTACGGTCTGCTGCGGGACTCCGGCCGGGTCTTCATGGAGGCCGCCCCTCCTGGGCTCGATCCGCAGCAGATCGGAAAGACGCTGGCGGCCGCTGAGGGCGTCGTGGAGGTGCATGACCTGCATGTCTGGGAGGTGACCACCGGGATGCCGGCGATCTCGGCCCACATCATCGTGGGCAGCGAGACCGACTGCCACCAGGCGCGCTGGCAAGCGGCGCGACTGCTGGCGGACCGCTTCGGGGTCGAGCACTCCACCCTCCAGGTCGAGCACGAGCCAGGGGACGAGCTACTGCAGATCAGCCCTCACTAGGGCCGCCGCCCCGCGCGGTCGGGCGAGGCCTCTCTTCCCCGGTCTGGAACCAGGCGAAGACGAAGCAGGCGATGGCCACGACGGCCGCCGCCAGGCCGTGCTTGAAATGGATGTGGCTGGAGCCGGCCTCGTGCCCGGGGAAGAACGACGGCAGCGAGCCGGCGTCAGTCGTCCAGTAGACGATTGCGATCGCCAGGAAGACGATGCCGAGGATCACGGCGGGGATGATCAATTGGGGACGCTTGGTCATGGGACCTCCTCAACTCAGGGCGAAGGCGATTGAAAGTACAGCGCCGACCGCGCAGCAGTAGACGGCGAAGGGGGTGAGACGGTTGGTCTCGAAGAACCGCAGCAGGAACTTGACCGAGAAGTAGGCGGTGATCGCCGCGCCGATGGCGCCGACCAGGGCCTGGCCGCGCACGTGGTCGCCCTGCGAGCCGAACAGCTCAGGAAGCTTGAGGACGCCTGCGGCCCCGATGATCGGCGTGGCGAGCAGGAAGGCGAAGCGGGCCGCCTCCTCATTGGACAGGCCGGCGAGCAGCCCCCCGCCCATGCTGGCGCCGGAGCGCGACAGCCCGGGGATCAGGGCGAGCGCCTGGGCGGTGCCGATTCCGATCGCGTCACGGAAGCTCAGGCTGCGGGCGATCACCTCGTCGGAGCGGATCCCCTGCTCGGAACGAACCGGCGCGCGGCGGCGCAGCGCCTCGGCGCCGAACAGCATCAGGCCGTTGACGAAGAGGAAGATCGCGGCGGTCTGGGTCGAGGCGAAGAGGGTTCGCAGCGGGTGCTCCAGCAGGAGGCCGAGCAGGCCAGCGGGGATCGTGCCGATCACCAGCAGCCAACCCAGCTTCGCGTCGGTGTCCTCGGGGGCGATGTAGCGGTCCCGAAGCGAACGCCCCAGGCCGCGGATGATCCGGGCCCAGTCCTTGAGGAAGAAGAGGAGAAGGACGAAGGCGGTCGCGCAGTGCGTCGCGACCAGGAAGCTCAGGAAGTAGTCGTCGTTCTGGTGGATGTTCCAGCCGAAGACGCGTGGGAGGACGACGCTGTGCCCGAGGCTCGAGATCGGGAAGAGCTCTGAGACGCCCTGGAGCAGGCCGAGGACGATTGCCTGGAAATAGGAGATCGGGTCCATGCCGGGGAGTCTCGGCGCCGGGCCGAGCGCCGCGCATCCTAGGTGACGCCGGCCATATTTCGCTTAAGGCGGCTCTTACTCTCTGGAGCGTGCGTTAGATTGCCCGGGATGCGTGCCAGAACGAAACGCGTCGCATTGTCGCGCACCCTCGCATCGGCTCGTCGCGTGCTGCCCCCGCTGTTCGCGCTGGTCGGGCTGCTCGTGATCGCTCCCGCCGCGGTGGCAGCCGACGGAGTCGGCATCTACGGCCGCACCAACGACAAGGTCGTCACCTTCTTCGCCTTTGGCGCGATCGCCTTCTTCGCGCTCTTCGTGACGGTCGCTTCCCTGATTCAGATCCGCCTCGATAACCGCAAAGAGAGGCGCAAGGAGGACCTCGAGCGCCTCGGAAGCCGGTAGACCCCCCGCCGGATGGGATCCGCAGGGGACGATCGCGTCGTCGATCCACGAGCGCACCCGGATGAGGCTTCCGCCGGCTCCGGCCCCTTCGACCCGGGGGTGGATACCGGCTACCCGAGCCGCACGACGTTGGAGACGCGCAGGGCCCCGGTGCCAGAAACCGAGGTGCCGTCCCTGCGTCGCCGCGAACCGATGGCCGACCGCCTCGAGCGGCTGCGCGTCGAGCGGGAGCGGGAGGAACTCGTGCGGCGCGCCCAGATCGAAAGGGAGCGGGCGGCACGCGAGACCGCCGAGCGTGAGCGGCGGGAGCGACGCCGCCGCGAACGAGCCGAGAAGCTGCATCGGGAGCGCCAGGCGCTGCGCCGCCGTGCGCGGGAGACCGGGCGACCAAAGCCAAGGACCGCGCCCAAGCGACGGGCCGCCGCGCCGCGGCGTCGGGCCACTGCTCCACAGGCGGTACCCGCCCCCGCACCCGCTCGGGTAGGGCCCGGGGCGCGCGCTCGGGTACAGCCCGGGGTCAAGGGTCCCGTCAGGAAGCGAGCCCGGGCCGCGGAGAACCGGCGTCGGGCTGCGACCAGGCGACGGGGTCTCGTCTGGCCGACGGCAAAGGCGGGGTTCGCGGTCACGCTCGCGCTCGGGCTGAGCGCGGCCCTCGGCTCGGCGCTTGGCCTGCCGGTGCCCGGCCCAGACGCTGGGACCGGCCAGGGGTCACTGGTCAACAGCGCGTCCCTCTTCGGGGTCGACCAGGGGACCCCGCAGGGACTCGCAGCGGGATACGTCTTCCCGCTCGAGGGCTCTCACAACTTCGGCCAGAAGGACGCCCGCTTCGGCGCCGCCCGCTACGGCCACGTCCACCAGGGCCAGGACATCTTCGGCAAGGTCGGGACGCCGGAGGTCGCGGTGCACGACGGTGTTGTGGTCGACCGCGGCAAGAACTCGGACCCGGACTCGGGCGGGCGGGGCAACTTCCTCGCCATCTACAGCCCGGCCGACAACCACAGCTTCGTCTACATGCACATGCTGAGGCCGCCGCGGGTGCAGCTTGGCCAGTCGGTGCATGCCGGCGAGGTGGTCGGGCTGCTCGGCTGCACCGGCAGCTGCGACGGCCCGCATCTGCACTTCGAGGTGCGGATCGGCAAGGCGTCCCTTGGCGCCGAGACCAAGGCGGTCGATCCGCTGCCGTACCTGCGGCAGTGGCCCCAGCCGACCGGCTGATCGCCTGCCAGACGGCTTCACCACCAGATCGTGGCCGCGAGGGGCCACTAGGATCGCGCCATGCCCGAGGTCACCTATCAGCGGCGAGGAGCCGCCGGGGTTATGACCATCGACCGGCCGGAGCGGCGGAACGCGGTCGATCCGGAGACAGCCGACCAGCTTCTCGAGGCGTATCGAGAGTTCGAGGGCAACGATGAGGCGCGGGTCCTGATCCTCACCGGCGCCGGCGAGGCAGCCTTCTGCGCCGGGGCCGACCTCAAGTCGGTGGCCGCGGCGATGGACGACGAGGGAATCGCGCAGCAGTGGCTGAAGCCGCGGCCGCACGGTCCGCTCGGCTTCACGCGCATCACCTCACCGAAGCCGACGATCGCGGCGATCTCCGGGTACGCACTTGCCGGCGGCCTAGAGCTGGCGCTGTGGTGCGACCTCCGCATCGGGACCGAGACCGCGAAGCTCGGCTTCCCCGAACGGCGCTGGGGCGTCCCGCTGATCGACGGAGGCACACAGCGACTGCCGCGTGTGGTCGGGATGGGCCGCGCCCTCGACATGATCCTCACCGGCCGCATCGTCGAGGCGGATGAGGCGCTGGCGATGGGTCTGCTCACCGAGGTGGTCGCGCCCGGGCAGCACCTGGAGCGTGCCCTCGAGATGGCCGACGGCCTGGCTCAGTTTCCCCAGGAGACGATGCTCGCGGATCGCCGCTCGGCCCTGGAGGGCTTCGGCCTCTCGCTGGAGGAGGGCCTTGCGCGCGAGGCCGAGATCGGCAGCGCCGTCAGCGGGGTCGGCGTCCAGGGGGCCGCCCGCTTCGCCGCCGGAGAGGGCCGAGGCGGCGAGGGCGCCGGCGTCTAGCTCCGTGTTTTGCAGAGTTTGCGGGGCCACGGTGCGCAAAGGCTTTCGAAGCCCTGATTTCGCCCCCGGCCGGGACGAAAGGGATCGGTGTCGCCCGGCCCCAGTCAGCGGACGACGACGTCGTCTCTACAGCCGGAAAGACGGCAGCAGGCGCTTCTCGGTCTCGCCCTGGACCTGAGCGATGACCTCGACGTGGCCCTCGAGCGGCGTGCCGCGCAGCTTGGTGGCGAGCAGGTCGTCGACCTGGAACACTCCGGCGGAGTTGTTCATCTCGATCTCGATCTTCACGGGCCGCTCCTCCCCCGCCTCGATCCGGACCTCGTCGATCGCGGCCGCCGAGAGCGCGTGGATGCCGTATTGGCCGCCCTCGACCGGGAGGCGCGAGCGTCCCTCCGCCATGTCGAGGGCGTCGGCGACGCGCACCACGCCGGCCTCGACGGTGTAGGGCTCGCCCCGGCGGCGGTGCCCGATGATCGCGTGCAGGATCTCCGCGATCACCACCGTCCGCTCTGGCTCCTCGTAGCTCTCGGCGAGGAGCGACTGGAGCCGCTCCTCGACCATGAAGAGGCTGTAGGCCTCGTGGTCGGCGCGGTGGATCGACATGCCGACGTCGTGAAGGAGCGCGCCGCCCGCCACGACCACCTCGGCGTCGCGGTCGCGCATGCCGTGGTCGGTGACCATCGCGGGCTCGATCCCCCCCTTCACCAGCAGGCGAAGCAGGCGCAGCGCGATGTTGAGGACCACCTGCACGTGCACCCAGGAGTGGTCGGACATCCCAAGGCGCTCCGAGGTGATCTGCGCCATGTACCACCAGGCGCGCACCCGCTCGTCGGCGTTGACCGCGGCCAGGAAGCCCTCGAGCTTACGGTTGCCTCGGGTGGGCGCGTGCACCTGCGCCTTGGCGACCGCCTCCCCGATGGAACCGGCGCGCACGTCTGGGCCCTGTGCTTCCATCCGCTTGATCCTTTCAGGGGGCGAACGCGGGGTCGTGGTGCGGGAAGGCCAACTACGCGGTTTTGGGCTATTTGCGGGAATTCCGACCGCCGCTGCGGTTACCTTCCCCTCGCTTCGGCCTAAGGAATCCGGATGACAGTCTGTTCGACCACAGGCATATCCGTTCCTGAGTGCTCGTGTCGCGCCTGCCTGCAGGCCCAGATCGAGCGCCACCAGCCGTCGTTGCTGAACGCCGACGCGGTCAACACCTCGCCCACCGTGGAAATGCCGGCGGTCGCGCGCTTCTCGCGCCTGCGATTCGCCCGGTTGCGCCGCCACCGCAGAGCGGCGTAGCTCGACTCACGCCTCAGTCGGCGCCTCGGCCACCGACGATCCGAGCACGCCGGCGCTGGCCACTACGACGAGACCGATGCCGATCACGTCGAAGGTGGCGAGCCCCTGCCCGAGCGCGATCAACCCGATCAGGGCGGCCACCGCCGGCTCCATGCTCATCAGCACGCCGAAGGTCCCGACCGCGATCCGCCGCAGCGCCTCGAGCTCGAGCGAGTAGGGGATCACCGAGCTGAGCACGCCCGTCGCCGCACCGACGGCGGCCGCCCCCGGGTCGATCAAATCGCCGCCGGCTGCCAGGGTGCCGGGAACCACCATCAGCACAGCGGCGACTCCCATCGCCAGCGCGAGGCCGCGCCCGCCGGAGAAGACTCGCCCGATCCGTGCGCTGAGCAGGATGTAGGCGGCCCAGAAAGCCCCGGCCAGCAGCGCGAACCCAATGCCCGTCGCGCTCGCCGATCCGGAGGGCCTCGTGAGGAGCAGGACGCCGATCGCCGCACAGGCGACCCAGACCAGGTCGAGCGCCCGCCGTGAGCCGAACAGCCCGACCAGGAGCGGGCCGACGAACTCGAAGGTGACGGCGATCCCGAGTGGGATCCGGTCCAGGGCCTCGTAGAAACAGAGGTTCATTCCGGCCAGGACGACTCCGAACGCGGCGGCGAGCAGCAATCCATCGCGACTCGCCTCGAGCGGGCGCGGCCGCCAGATCGCGAGCAACAGGATCGCCGCCGAGAGCAGCCGGTACAGCACCGCGCCGGCCGGCCCGACGCGGTCGAACAGGGTGGTTGCGGCGGCCGACCCGCACTGGACCGAGACCACCGCCCCGATGACCATCGCCGGAGCTACCGCGGCGCCGCGGCGCTCCGTGGTGGCCCGCGAACTAATCGCCGATCACCTTGATCACCAGGCGCTTGGCGCGCCGACCGTCGAACTCGCAGTAGAAGACCGCCTGCCAGGGACCCAGGTCGAGGCGCCCCTCGGTGATCGGCAGGACCACCTGGTGATGGACGAGGAGGTTCTTCAGATGGGCGTCGCCGTTGTCCTCGCCGCCGCGGTGGTGGCGATAGTCGCCGGGGTCGGGGAGCAGCTCGCGGGCGACCTCGTTGGCCGGATCCTTCCAGCTCGGCGGCGCCACCTTGTCGAGCCACTCGAGCGTGTCCTCCTGTAGCCCCGGCTCGTCGTCGTTCACCCAGACCGCGGCGGTGATGTGCATCGCGGAGACGAGAGCCATCCCCTCCGCGACGCCCGAGGCGTCGACTGCGCCCTGCACGTTCTCGGTGATCCGGACGAACTCCCGTCGGCTCTCGGTGTTGAAGGTCATGTACTCGGTGTGCGCCTTCACCTCTCCTCCTTTTTGAGTTTGGGAGATGATGCCTTTCATGGCCGGCCTGCTCTCATTGGAGCGCCGAGAGGACGTCGCGGTGGTCACGCTGCAGCGCCCCGAGAAACGGAACGCGCTCTCCATCGACCTGCGGGTGGAGCTGACCGAGGCCTTCGCTGCGCTCGGCGAAGACCCCGGGGTCGGCGCGGTGGTGCTGACCGGGGCGCCGCCGGCCTTCTGCTCGGGCATGGACACCAGCCAGTTCGGCGGCGACCGCGAACACGAGCAACGACTTGTCGAGACCAGCATCAGCTGCTTCCGGGCGGTCGGTCACTGCGCCCGGCCGGTGATCGCCGCGGTCAACGGAGCCGCGGTCGCCGGCGGCTTCGCCCTGGCGCTGCTCTGCGACCTGCGGCTGGCGGCGGAGGCCGCGAGCTTCGGCTTTCCCGAGCTGCCGCGGGGCATCCCTCCCAGCTATGCCGCGGCGCGCGCGGCACTCCCGCGCCCGCTCGCCGCCGAGCTCACCCTGACCGGCCGCCTCCTCGACGCCGACCACGCTCTGGAGATGGGGATCGTCGGCGCCGTCTATCCTGAGGAGGAGCTGATGCCGCGCGCGATCGAGCTCGCGGGCCGGATCGCGTCTGGGCCGCGCCAGGCGATCGCGGAGACCAAGCGGCGCATCGTGCTCGACCGCGACCGGACCATCGGCCATCTCTTCGACGAGGAGGAGCGGCTGCTCCGTGAGGCGCTGCTCGGCGACTCGCCCGACGACGCGGCGTAGATGGACCGCCTGCGCCTGATCCGCCACTCATTTCCCGACCAACCCGAGCTGAGTACGGCGATCTCGCGAATCATCCTCCGCGGGGTGGCCGCCGGCGAGCTGCCGCCCACCGTGCGGATCCACCGCCCTGGCAGGGAGGTCGCCTTTGGCCGCCAGGACCTGGCGAACCCGGGATATGAGGAGGCCGCGCGGGCGACCCGCGCAGCGGGCTTCGCGGCGGTCGAGCGTCTCGCGGGCGGCCGGGCCGCCGTCTTCCACGAGGGCACGATCGCGATCGCCCGCGCATACAGCGATCCCCAACCCCCGAGGCGGACCTATGCCCGCTTCGAGGAGATGGCGGACCTGATCGCCGCCGCGCTTCGCGGCCTGGGCGTCGACGCCCGCGTCGGGGAGGTGCCGGGCGAGTACTGCCCCGGTGCGTACAGCGTCAATGCCCGCGGCGCAACAAAGCTCGCCGGGATCGGGCAGCGGATGATCCGCGGCGGCGCCCACATGGGCGGCGTCATCGTGGCCTCTGGCGGGGAGGAGGTCGCACGGGTGCTCGTGCCGGTGTACAAGGCTCTCGGGCTCGAGTGGGACCCGGCCACCTCGGGAAGCGTCTCCGAGGAACTCGGCCGCGAGGTCGACCCGGGTGAGCTCGAGGAAGCCGTGATAGGCGAGCTGGAGAAGAGCTACGAACTGGTTGGCTCGGAGATCGACGCGGAGACGATGCTGCTCGCGACCAACAGCCTGTAGGGACCGTCCACCTGAGCGATCGAGAAAGCGGCGACGCCGGTCCGGGATGAGCGAAACAGGAGTTTGGAGGAGGCGCCCTCAGGGGGATAACGGAGTCCATGGCTGATGGAGCAGCCACGGCATCCACCGGAGGGAGCGAGGACACGATCAGGACGAGGGTCCCGGCCCGCCTGGACCGGCTGCCGTGGGCCAGGTGGCATTGGCTGGTCCTGATCGGACTGGGGACCGTTTGGATCCTCGATGGCCTCGAGGTCACCATCGTCGGCGCGATCGGCGCCCGGCTGCAGGAGGGCGGAGCCCTCGGGCTCTCGGCCTCTCAGCTCGGCCAGGCGGGAACCGCCTACGTCCTGGGCGCCTGCTGTGGCGCGATCTTTTTCGGCTACCTGACCGACCGCCTGGGCCGCAAGCGGCTCTTCATGGTGACCCTGGTCGTCTATCTCCTCGCCACCGTCGGGACAGCGTTCGCCGGCAGCTTCGCCTGGTTCGCAGCGTTCCGCTTCCTCACCGGGCTTGGCATTGGCGGTGAGTACGCGGCGATCAACTCCGCAATCGACGAGCTGATCCCGGCCAGGGTCCGCGGCTGGGTCGACCTGGCAGTCAACGGAAGCTTCTGGGTCGGCGCAGCCTTCGGCGCCGCCTTGACGGGAATTCTGCTCGACACCTCGATCTTCAGCACGGACCTCGGCTGGCGCTTCGGCTTCGGCCTCGGCGCTCTGCTCGCCATCGGGATCATGCTGATCCGGCGCTACCTGCCCGAGAGCCCGCGCTGGCTGATGGTGCACGGCAAGGCCGATGAGGCTGAAGCCCTGGTTTCAGAGATAGAGGAGACGGTCCAGGAGCAGACGGGGCGGCGGGACCTGCGGGAGCCTGACCAGGAGATCGAGATCCACCAGCGCGAGAGCACCGGGTTCATCGACATCGGCCGGACACTGTTCAAGAAGTACCCGCGGCGCTTCTTCCTGGGCCTGGCACTGATGGGCACCCAGGCGTTCCTCTACAACGCCGTGCTCTTCAACTTCTCAGGCCTGCTCACCGGCTTCTTCGGGGTCGGCGACAGCGTCGCCGGCCTCTACCTGGTCCCGTTCGGCATAGCGAACTTCCTCGGCGCCCTGATGCTCGGCCGGCTCTTCGACACCTTCGGGCGTCGCCCGATGATCACCGCCACCTATTTCATAGGCGGCATCGGCATGCTGGTCGACGGCTATCTCATCGCCAACACCGGCGCTTCTGTCGGCGTCTTCGTCGGCGTCATCTGTCTTACCTTCTTCTTCGCCTCCGCCGCCGCCTCCTCCGCCTATCTCACCGTCAGCGAGATCTTCCCGTTGGAGACGAGGGCGATGGCGATCGCGCTCTTCTATGCGATCGCGACCGGGATCGGCGGCGCGATCGGGCCTTTGTACTACGGCAAGGTCGTCGACGGCGGCAACCCGGACGCCGTCTTCGTCGCCTTTGCGATCACAGCCGCTCTGATGTGCATCGCGGCAGCCGTCGAATGGATGTTCGGGCTGCCGGCCGAGAAAAAACACCTCGAGGAAATCGCAGAGCCGTTGTCGGCCGAATCGGTGGAAAGCACATGAGCCCGCGTTTCTCACGGCGGCGGCCGCCCGACCCGGGTGCCAAGCCCCGCAACCCGCGCTACGGCTGGGCGCCCGCGACCGTCTCCTCCGAGCTGGGCGAGGATCGCGATGTGGAGCGCGAGGTCGGCGAACTCGTCGGCACCCTGAAGCAGCACGGCCCGATGAGCCGGCGGGACCTGCGCCGGGCCGTTGAGTCGAAGTACTGGGGACCAGGCCGCTTCGGCAGCGCCCTTTGGCTCGCTCAGCGCCGAGGGCTGGTGACGCGCACCGGCGGGCGGCTCGCCGCGGCGGAGCCGAACAAGCAGGACGACTAGCCGGGCGGGCTCTGCCTCAGCCACTGGCGAAGCTCCTCGACCGAGGTGAAGACGTCGCGCGCGCCGGCGTCGCGCAGCTCCTGTTCGGAGAACCCTCCGGTCCGCACGGCGAGGGTCTCGACCCCCGCGCGGTGCGCCGCCTCAACGTCCCAGACGGTGTCCCCGATCAACATCGCTTCCTGCGGCCGGCCTTCGACCTTGTCGAGGGCCGCATGGATTAGATCCGGCTCGGGCTTCGTGCTCTCGACATCGGCGGACGTCGTCCAGGCGTCGACGATCTCCTTGGCGTCGAGCAGCTCGATGTAGTGCTCGATCTCCCACTCCTTCGCCGAGCTGGCAAGCACCACCGCGTCGCCCCTCTTGCGCAGGTCCTCGATCAGCTCGCGAGCGCCCTCCATCGTCTGCACCTCGCCGATCAGCTTCTTGTACTCCTCGGACTCCGCGTCCCGGATGTCGTCGCCGAGCTTCGTCTCGACCTCGTCACCGGCGAGCGCCGCGACGAGCTGGTCGCCCCCCATGCCGATGTGACGGTGAATCCGCCAGACCTGCAGCGTCAGGTCATGTCGCCGGAACGCCCGGAACCAGGCGATGGCGTGGTGGTAGTTGGTGTCGACGAGCGTGCCGTCGACGTCGAGGATCGCGACGATGGGCATTGATAACGCCTACCCCGTCAGCAACGGTTTCAGCATCGCCCGGCCGGGTATCGAAGGCGGCATGGAACTATCGCTATTGCTGATCATCATCGGGATCGTCGTTGCCATTCTCGTCAACTACGCGATTGGCATCGTCTGCATCCTGGTCGGTCTCGTCCTCCTCATCTGGCCCCGGCTGCGCGCCTCGCGTACAAGGGTCTGAGCGCGGCGGCCGCTTCCGTCTGACGGGAGCTGGAAGCTGCCCGCGCACAGGACGACGCGCTCCATGTAACCATTCCCGTCTGAAAAGGGGCAAAGTGCCAGAGGGAGCGAGAGCGAGACCGGAAATCTCCCTGAGGGCGCCGGGACGGCTGTCCTGGATCTTCGGCTCGTCGCGGAGTGGCAGCACCTGGCTGCTGCGGATGCTCTCCGAGCTCGAGCGGATCGTCCCGATCGACGACCCCCACATCGGCCACCATCTGGGCGTCTGGCGCCCGATCCCCCTGGCATGGGCAACCGCCAAGGAGCCCCCCAAGCTCGGCACCCTCGCCGACTACAAGCGCCAGAAGCGCGACTACCTCTTCTCGGACCGCTACCGGGAGACCTGGATGCCGCAGCTTCGCGAGCTGATCAGCGCCCGCTTCGAGGCGCAGGCCGTCCAGGACATCGAGGCGGCCGGCGGCATCGACGATCCGGTCGTCGTGGTCAAGGAGCCCGGCTCGCATGCGGCCGACACGATCATGGACCTCTTCCCCGACTCGGCGTTGATCTTCCTGCTGCGGGACGGCCGCGACGTGGTCGACTCCTGGCTGGATGCCTATCGCGATGGCAGCTGGGCCACCGATGAGGGCGCCTACGGCCTCGATGAGACCGGCCGCCCCGCCCTGATCCGCTGGCAGGCGAGCGTCTGGCTGCACCGCACCGAGGTCGTGCAGGAGACCTACGCGCGCACCGACCCGGCCCGGCGCGTGCTGATCCGCTACGAGGAGATGCGCGACGACCCCACGCAGGCGCTCGAGAGGATCTGCGGTCTGCTCGGCATCGAGGCGGGCGGTGATCAACTCGAGGCGATCGCCAAGGCGAACGAGTTCTCACGCGTGCCGGAATCCCGCAAGGGCCAGGGGCAGGAGATCCGGCGCGCCGAGCCGGGTGGGTGGGCAAATCACATGTCGCGCGAGGAGATCCTCGCCATGCACGAGATCATCGGCGACAAGCTCGACGAGCTCGGTTACCTGAAGCCCGGGGACATCCCGGGGCGCCGGGCCGCCTAGCCCCTACTTCTTCTTTTTCTTCTTGCCCTTGATCTTGAACATGGCGGTCTGGCTCTTCGCCAGTCCGCCCTCGGGCGCGAAGGTGATCCGGGCGTTCACGATCACCTTCCCGGTCTTCTTCAAGATGCTCTTGGCAGTCTTCGTCAGGCTGAGCGGCACCGTGATCGTGGGCGGATCGCCAGATGCGCTCGAGGGATTCAGCAGCGGCCCACCCTTCTTCTTCTTCTTCTTCGCCTGCGTCGCGCTCAGTGGCGTGGCGGCATCGGCCACGCTGACCTTGCCGCTCGCCTGCACGGTCGCGAGGAGCTGCTTCCCCTGGACGGCGAAGGTGAAGGTGTTGGTAGCCGAGTAGATCTCGGCGCTCTTCAGTCCAGTGGTCGGGGCCCCGGTAGTCGAGCCGCCGGCCACGAGCACCCGACCGTCGCCCAGGGCGGCGGCAGCGGGAGCGTTGCGCGCGGTCCCCATCGAGCCGATCCCGGTCGAGCTGAAGGTCTTGGCGGTTGGATCGAAGGCCTCGGCGCTCGCCAGGTAGTTGGCGGTGTTCAGGTCAGGGTTGCCGCCCATGATCAGTGCCCGGCCATCGCCGAACAGGGCGCCGGCGGTGAATGCCCGCTTGGTGGTCATCGCGCCGATCCCGGTGGAGGTCCAGGTGGCCGCGGTCGGGTTGTAGACCTCGGCAGTATCCGTCGTGACCAGCAGGGAGGGCGACCCCCCGGCCACCAGCACCCGGCCGTCGGGGAGCTTGGACACGGCGGCGCCAATGCGCGTCGTTCCCATGTCCGTCGTCGGCGTCCACGTGTTGTTGCCCGCGTTGTAGATCTCGGCGCTCTTCAGGAAGGTGTTGCCGAGATCGAGGCCGCCCGCGACGAGCACGCGCCCATCAGGCAGCGTCGCCGCCACGGCATCCCTTCGGAATGTCCCCATGTTGGTCGTTGCGGTCCAGGTTCCGGTCGCCGGGTCGTAGATCTCGGCCGTGTTGGTCGCAGATCCACTGCTCAGGCCGCCGGCCACGAGCACTCGGCCGTCGCCGAGGGGCGCGGCGGCGGGGAACTCGCGGCCGGTGCCCATGTCGGTGGTGGCCGAGAACGTGCCGGTAGCCGGGTTGTAGATCTTCCCGCGCTCTTCAGGTCGGTGGCGTTGTTGGGTGTACCACCCACCACCAGCACGCGTCCGTCCGGGAGTGAGGCGGCCGCGGCACCGAAGCGCCCGGTGGCAAGCGAGCCCGTGCTAGTGAACGAGCCCGAGCCGGCTGCGGAGGCCAGCTGGGGCACCAAGAGCCCCAGCAGCAATGCTGCCGTCGCGGCTATCGAAGCCCTACCCCGTACCCCACGCATGGCCGAGCACTATATCCGGAACCTCCGCCGACTCCGGAACCTCCGCCGACGACCGACGATGCCAGACTGCCGACCGTGAGGCTGCTCGCGTTCAGCGACCTTCATCGCGACCTCGACCAGGCCGGTGCAGCTGGTCGAACGCTCCTCGGAGGCCGACGTCGTGATCGCGGCCGGTGACTTCGCCTCGATTCACGAGGGACTCGAGGAGACCATCGACACTCTGCGGCCAATCTCTGTGCCGACGATCCTCGTCCCTGGCAACAACGAGACCGAGGACGCTCTGCGCGCTGCCTGCGAGGGCTGGGAATCCGCGACGGTCCTCCACGGCCAGGGCACCGAGGTGGACGGCACGCAGTTCTACGGCCTCGGCGCGGGGATCCCGGTGACTCCGTGGGACTGGAGCTTCGATCTCGACGAGGAGCAGGCAGCAGAGCGGCTGGCCGTGTGCCCGGACGGCGTCGTCCTGGTCGTGCACTCCCCGCCCAAGGGCCACTGCGACCAGTCGAGCGCGGGTGACCACCTCGGCAGCGAGGCGATCCTCGAGGCGATCGAGGCCAAGCGGCCGCAGCTCGCGGTCTGCGGGCACATCCACGAGTCCTGGGGCGCCCAGGACGAGATCGGCCCCACCCGGGTCATGAACCTCGGCCCGGCCGGCACCGCAATAGAGTTGCCGCTGTGAACGACGAACCGCCCCGCAGCCGCGACGAGTGGCGCGTCGAGGTCGCTCTCGACCGCGACGAGCACGCCGTCACTCTCTCCGGCGCGCTGCACGATCTGCGGCTGGACGATGAGGCCCGCAAGCTGCTCGGCGGCAGCGTGATCGTTACCCGGGACGGGCCCTTCATCTTTCTGTACGCCTGGCACGAGGAGAGCGCTCAGGAGGCCGATCGGGTCGTCAAGCACATCATGGAGGACGAAAAGCTCGTCGGCCAGGTGCACCTGATGCGCTGGCATCCGCTCGCCGAGGAGTGGAAACCCGCCGAGGAGCCGCTCCCGGACGACGAGGCGGCCCGTGCCCAGGAGATGCACGAGGCCGAGCAGGAGGGATCCGAGGAGGCCCACCGCTACGGCGAGTACCCATGGGAGGTCGTCATCGACCTTCCGCACATCAGGGACGGTCAGGCGGTGGCCAAGAAGCTCCGTGACGAGGGGCTGCCCGTGAAGCGCCACTTCCGCTACCTGCTGGTCGGCGCTCCCAGCGAGGACAAGGCCGTCGAGCTCGGCGAGCGGCTCGAGGGCGAGGCGCCTGAGGGCAGCCGGATCGGCGTCCGGGGCAATCCTGACGACATGCCCCTGCCCTCCTTCGTGAACCTGAGCGCCCTGAAGCCGGGCTTCCTGCGGGACCTCGGTCTCTGACCCACCGGTGGCCAGTCCCACCTACGACCGCGACAGCGTCGAGTTCGCCCGGACGCTCTCGTTCACCGATGGACTGTTCGCGATCGCGATCACGCTCCTCGTCATCGACCTCGCGGTCCCGGTCCTCCACCACCACAGCAGCATCCACGAGCTGGCCGACCGGCTCAACGATGAAAAAGAGAAATTCATCAGCTTCTTCATCAGCTTCGCGGTGATCGGCCGCTACTGGATCGCTCACCACATCTTCTTTTCCCAGCTGGCGCGTATCGACCGGGGGCTGGTCGGGCTCAACCTGGTCTACCTCGCGTTCATCGCCTTCCTGCCCTTTCCGACCGCACTGCTCGGGGAGTACTTCTCGAACCCCTTATCGATCGTGATCTATGCGGTCACCGTGGCGATCGTGAGCGGCATGGAGGTCGTCCTCTTCAGCCGAGCGCAGAATCATGGCCTTCTGCAGAAGACACTCCCCCGCGATGTCTATCGCTACGGCGCCGCGATGTCGCTCGCCCCTGTCATCTTCTTCATCGTCTCGATCCCGGTCGCCTTCGTCTCGACCCCGCTCGCGGTCTGCTGCTGGTTCCTCGGCATCCCGCTCGCGGCCATCGCCGAGCGCTGGAAGCCCGATGGCGCAGACGAGCTGCTGCGGGGCTAGACCCGAATACGCCCGGATACCCTGAGCCCGATGAGCGAGAACGGTTCCATCGATCGCGCCACCTCGATGGGCGCCGTGCGCCTCACCGTCGCCGACCTCGAGGGAGTGCGCGATTTCTACCGCGAAGCGATCGGACTGACGGAGCTCGCCGGCGAAGACGAGGTGGTCCGGTTGGGGGCCGATTCGCGGGCGATCGTCGAGCTCGTCGGTGACCCGGATGCGCCGCCCAGGCCGCGCGGCACCAGCGGGCTCTTTCACCTCGCCATTCTGGTGCCAACCCGGGCGGACCTGGCCCGGGCGCTGCAGCGCGTCGCCGAGGCCGGCTGGCGGCTGAGCGGCGCCTCCGATCACCTGGTCAGCGAGGCGCTCTATTTGAGCGACCCGGAGGGCAACGGGATCGAGCTCTACCGCGACCGCCCTCGCGAGGAGTGGCCGGTTCGCGACGGCCAGCTGCAGATGGACACGCTGCCGCTCGACCTCGACGGCGTCCTCGGCGAGCTACGCCGCGAGGACGCGAACGCGCCCATGCCGGAGGGCACCCGCATGGGACACGTCCACCTCAACGTCGGCGACCTGGCGGCGGCCGAGGCCTTCTACTCGGGAGCGCTCGGTTTCGACGTGACGGTCCGCGGCTACCCCGGAGCCCTGTTCGTCTCGGCCGGCGGCTACCACCATCACCTCGGGCTCAACACCTGGGCGGGAGAGGGCGCCCCTCCGCCGCCCGCGGGCAGCCGCGGCCTGCGGGAGTTCGAGATCGTGCTGCCCCGTGGCGAGTCGGTCGCCGCGGAGGAGGACCGCCTGCGCGCGGCGGGCTTCGAGCCGGCCCACGAGGAGGGCGGCGTGCGGGTCACCGACCCGGCCGGCAACCGCCTCGTGCTCCGCTCTTCAGGCTGACTTCGACTCCCCGACCTCGATCAGGTGCCCGTCGGGGTCGCGCATATAGCAGCGGAACTCGGTCTTGCGCTCCTGCGGCGGCGTCAGGAACTCTGCGCCCTTGGAGCTCCACTCCTCGTAACAGGCCTTGATGTCGGCGACCCGGAGGTTCAGGAATGCGCTCACCCGATTCGGGTCGGGCGGGGTCTCGAGCACGACCTCCGGCTTGTCCTCGGTCGGGCCGCCGCCGACGTTGATGATCACCCAGCTGTTGGCGAGCCGTACGTAGGTCGGCTCCCCCTCTTGAACGATCTCGCCGCCGAGCACCTCGGAATAGAACGCGGCGGAGCGCGGCACGTCCTCGCTGACGATGAAGTGGGTCACGATGAACCCCTCGCTCGGCGCGGGTCGGGCCATAGGACCCCACCCTAACGCCGCCCGACCGGGTGTCGAACCGCGTATTGCGATTTTTATACGAGCGGATAATGCCCGCGCCCTGCCTGGGCGTCTAATCTCCGCGCGTCGCTTACGTGTGAATCAACCTCGGCGCGCCCGCAGGCGCGCCGAACGTGTGAGGAGGCTGCACCGACGATGGTCAAGACCCGCTCGCAGAACGTCACATCCGCCACCTGGAGCCCGAACGGCGAGGCCCTGGGCACCGTCGACCTGACCAAGGCCGACAACAACCCGTTCGGCGTCAACGTCTTCTCACCGGCAGTCCAGAAGGACGTGCTGCCGAAGGACGTCTACGAGAAGCTCCAGGCCACGCTCGAGCACGGCGAGGCACTCGACATCTCGCTGGCGGACGCGGTCGCGGAGGCGATGAAGGAGTGGGCACTCGAGCGGGGGGCGACGCACTTCACGCATGTCTTCCAGCCACTGACCGGTCTCACGGCCGAGAAGCACGACTCCTTCTTCGAGCCGAACCGCGAGGGCCAGTGGATCGCCAAGTTCTCCGGTAAGGAGCTGATCCAGGGCGAGCCGGACGCATCCTCCTTCCCCACCGGGGGGATCCGGGACACCTTCGAGGCCCGCGGCTACACGGCCTGGGACCCCACCAGCCCGGCGTTCATCCTCGAGAACCCGAACGGCGCCCTGCTCTGCATCCCGACCGCGTTCGTCTCCTGGACGGGCGAGGCGCTCGACGCCAAGACCCCGCTGCTCCGCTCGATGGACGCGCTCTCGAAGGCCGCCATCCGAGCGCTCAAGCTCCTCGGTGACGACGACGCGCAGCGGGTCTTCACCACCGTCGGGCCCGAGCAGGAGTACTTCCTCATCGATGAGAACTACTTCTACGCCCGCACGGATCTGGTGATCACGGGCCGGACGATGTTCGGCGCCAAGCCCGCCAAGGGCCACGAGCTGGACGACCACTACTTCGGCGTGATCCCAGAGCGCGTCCTCGCCTGCATCCTGGACTTCGAGAACGAGCTGGCGAAGCTCGGCGTGCCGATCAAGACCCGCCACAACGAGGTCGCCCCTGCTCAGCACGAGATCGCACCGATCTTCGAGAACTCGAACGTCGGCTCGGACCATCAGCAGCTGACCATGCAGATCATGCAGAAGGTCGCCCGCAAGTACGGGCTGGTCTGCCTGCTGCACGAGAAGCCCTTCGCCGGCGTCAACGGCTCGGGCAAGCACAACAACTGGTCGATGAGCACCGACATTGGCAGCAACCTGCTGGACCCGGGCGACACCCCGGCGGACAACATCAATTTCCTGTTCTTCTGCGCGGCCGTCATCCAGGCCGTCAACAAGCACCAGGGCCTGCTGCGGGCCTCTGTGGCCGGCATCGGCCAGGATCACCGCCTGGGCGCCAACGAGGCGCCGCCGGCGATCATCTCGATCTTCCTCGGAGCAGAGCTGACGAAGGTCTTCGAGGCGATCTCCTCGGGCAGCGGCGACCCGCACACCCCGGGCTCCTTCCTCGAGCTTGGGGCCGAGGTGCTGCCCCCCCTGCCGATGCACGGCGGCGACCGCAACCGGACCTCGCCCTTCGCCTTCACCGGCAACAAGTTCGAGTTCCGCGCCCTGGGGTCGAGCCAGTCGCTGGCCTTCCCGAACACGGTCCTGAACACGATCGTCGCGGAGGCCATGGACGATCTCTCCGACAAGCTCGAGGCCAAGGGCGCCGATGACCTGCCGGCCGCCGTGACCGCGGTGGTCAAGGAAGCCTACGACGGCAACAAGCAGATCATCTTCGACGGCGACAACTACGACGAGGCCTGGCACAAGGAGGCCGAGGAGGAGCGCGGTCTGAAGAACCTGCGCACCACGCCCGACGCCCTGCCCGAGGTGCTCGCCGAGCCCACCGTCTCGATGATGGAGAAGTACAAGGTGCTCAACAAGCGCGAGCTCGAATCCCGCTACGAGGTCTGGCTGGAGCAGTACATCATCCGAGCCAACATCGAGGCCGAGACCGCCGACACGATGGCCCGCACGATGATCCTGCCGGCCGCGCTTCGCTATCTCGCGCTCGGCGGCGACGCCGGGATCGGCGCGGTCAGCGAGGAGACGACCCCGCTGGTGGACGAGCTCGTCGCGGCGATCAAGGAGCTCGATGACGCCAATCAGTATCCGGACGGCCTCGAGGGCATGGACCTGGCCGTCCACGCACGCGACAAGCAGGTCGCCGGAATGGCGCGGGTGCGCGAGGCGGCGGACCAGCTGGAGAAGATCGTCCCCGACGACCTCTGGCCACTGCCGAAGTATGCCGAGATGCTCTTCATCCGCTAGACACGCCGGATCGGCAATCACGTCGAGATCCGCGAGGCTGCGCTCGGCGACCACGGCTGGGTGCTCGAGCGGCACGCCCACCTCTACGAGGATGAGGAGGGCTGGGGCGAGCCGTTCGCGGGGCTGGTGGCGCGCGTGATCGCCGACTACCTCGAGCAACACGATCCTGAGCGCGAGTCCGCCTGGGTCGCTGAGCTGGACGGTCGGCGAGCGGGAGCGGTCTACTGCGTCCGCAACTCCGACGAGGTCGCACAGCTTCGCCTGCTCTTCGTCGATTCCGAGGCGCGCGGCCAGGGGATCGGGAGCAAGCTGGTGGAGCGCTGCATCGCCTTCGCCCGCGACCAGGGCTATAAGCGGATGGTGCTTTGGACGAACAGCTCGCTCGCCAGCGCCCGTCGGATCTACGACGCCGCCGGCTTTGAACAGACGAAGGAGGAGCCCCATCCCGTTTTCCCGGAGCGCACCGTGGGCCAGGAGCTCTGGCTGGACCTCTAGCGTCCCTCGTCGATGGGCACGAGCGACCCGAGATCAGGAGCGGGTGCAACGCAGGCGGGCACGAGCGTCTTCCAGGCGCGCATGTTCGTCGTCTACCCGCTTTGGCCCGACCGAAAGCGGCTCTGAGCAGGGTTATTTAGCTCGAAGTGGACTTTCGTCCAATGGCTAAAAGTCAGTACGCACGCATGCCGATAACTAGGGTGCATGGACGCAAGCCGCGACCGCCTGATGGCGGTCATCAGGGCACAGAGTGAGATCGCCGCATCGGATCTCGACACGAACCAGGTGATGCATCTCGTCGCCAGACGGGCGCAGGAGATCACCGGGGCGACGTCAGCCGTGATCGAGGTCCCAGACGGCGAGGAGATGATCTATGCGGTCACCTCCGGCGAGGCGACCCCGTATCAGGGGATCCGGCTGAACCGGCAGTCGAGTCTCTCCGGGCTGTCACTTGACCAGGGCAAGGTCCTCTACTGCGAGGACACCGAGATCGATCCACGCATCGGACCGCAAGGCCTCGAAGGGGGTCAACGCGAGGTCGATGATCTGCGTCCCGCTCAAGCACAGCAGGAAGCCGATCGGTGTCCTCAAGGTCTACTCGCCGGAGCCTCGCCACTTCGGGAAGGCGGACATCGAGACCCTGAACCTGCTCAGCGAGGCGATGTCCGCCCAGATGGCCCACGCCGAGCTCTACGAGCTCAAGGCCAAGGAGAGCAGAACAGACGCGCTCACGGGCCTGCTGAACCGCAGGGCCTATGAGGAGCGGCGCGTGATCGAGGCGGCAAGGAGCTCCCGATACGGCCACTCGCTCGGCCTCTGCCTGTTCGACCTGGACGGCTTCAAGGCCGTCAACGACCGTCTCGGCCACCCGGCCGGCGACGAGGTGCTTCAGGGCATCGCCAGGGTGATCGACTCCTCCCGTCTCACCGACGACGCCTTCCGGATCGGCGGCGACGAGTTCGCGGTACTGATGCCGGAGACTGAGCTCGAGGGAGCGAAGATCGCGGCGGAGAGGCTGATCGATGCGCTGGCCGACGCCCACCTCGGCGGCGGGGACGTGACCGCCTCCTACGGCGTCGCGGCCACCACCGGGGACGCCCTCAGCCTGCATGAGGCGGCCGATCGGGCGCTGCTGGCGGCGAAGGGCCGGCTGCGAGCCTCGGCGGCCAAATAGGCTGCCTCACATCGACTTTCAGGTTCGCAAGGACGACCTCCACGAGACGCGCTTCCGGGATGCCGAGGCGCCCCAGCTCGAGCCGGGCCAGGTGCTGCTCGGCGTGGACGCATTCGGGCTCACCACCAACAACATCACCTACGCGGTGATGGGCGAGGCGATGAGCTACTGGGAGTTCTTCCCCGCCGAGGACGGCTGGGCACGGATGCCGGTCTGGGGCTTCGCGGACGTGATCGCCAGCGAGGCCGAGGCGGTGCCCGAGGGGACGAGAATCTTCGGGTACCTGCCCCCCGCCTCCCACCTGGTCGTCCAACCGGACCGCTCCGACCCACTCGACTTCGTCGACTCGAGCCCGCATCGGGCGAAGCTGCCGGCCGCCTACAACCGCTACATCCGGGTGGACGGCCTGCCTTTCTACCAGGAGCGCAACGAAGACCAGCAGATGCTGCTCTGGCCCCTCTACTTCACCTCGTTCCTGATCGACGACTTCCTCGGTGACGAGTCGCTCTTCGGCGCCAAGACGGCGGTCCTCTCGAGCGCCTCCAGCCGCACATCATCCGCCCTCGCCTACCTGCTGTCGCGGCGCGAAGGGATCGAGGTGATCGGCCTCACGTCGCCGCGGAACGTCGAGTTCACCGAGTCGCTCGAGGTCTACGACCGGGTCGTCCCGTACGAGGAGATCGACTCGCTGGATCGCGAACCTGCCGTCTACGTCGACATGTCAGGCGACGCGAAGGTGCGCAGCGCGGTCCATGGCCACTACGGCGAGGAGCTCAAACACAGCGCCGCGGTAGGCATCACTCACCGCGAGGACCTGGGCGGCGGCTCGGAGCTCGCCGGCCCGAAGCCGGTCTTCTTCTTCGCCCCTGACCGGCTCCGTAAGCGCACCGAGGACTGGGGTCCCGACGGCGTCAACGAGCGGATTGCCGAGTCCTGGTCCCCCTACGTGGAGTGGACCCGCGACTGGCTTCAGGTAGAGCACGGCTCCGGCCCGGAGGACGTCGAGCGCATCTACCGAGAGCTGCTCGACGGCAAGTCCGACCCGGCGGTCGGACACGTCCTGCGGCCCAGCGACTAGTCCCTCCGCCTCGCTCCCGTTTGCGATCGTCTCTTCCTGCGCCGGTAGTCCCTCGCCTTGGCACGCGAGCCGCAGACTGACATCGAGCACCAGCTGCCGGCCTGGTTGCGGCTGTGGTCGTAGAACGCCCAGCCGCAGTCCTTCCCGGGACAGGCTTTGAGCCGGATCCAGCTGCCGTCGAGTTGGGCGAGGGCGGCGATCGTTCCGATCCGCGCCAGAGCGCCATCGAAGTCGGGGCGCCTGGGAACGAAGTCCGGGGGCGAATCGGCGTGTAGCTGCACGAAGAGGCCGGAGCCGCGAAGGGCACGATCCAGCCTCTTGACTGCCTCGAGGTCGAGCTCGGCTCCGTTGTTTGCGAACAGCAGTGCCTGCAGGCCATCCCTGGCTTCCAGGGCTCGGCGGAGGTCGGCCTCGCTCACCGGCGTGCCGCCGGGAACGAGATCTCGTTCGACCAGCCACGTCGCCAACCCCTCGCTGTCGCCGAACTGGTCCTGAAGGTCGCGCTCGAGATCCCAGCGCGCGTTGACGAAGGCCTGCACCAGCCACAGGTCTCCTGGGGCCTGTGGCCTGTCGCCGGGCTGCAGTTCGCTCCGGTTTCCAGTCACCAGCGTCATGCTATACGGTGGTAACGCAACCAGCGGATGGGTGAACGACGGTGACTACGGCTCTGTGAGGCTCACGACAACAGCCCTGATCGCGGCAGTCCTGCTCGCTGGGTGCGGCTCCTCGTCAAGCGGGGGGACGACGGCAGCGTCGACTGCTCCTACGCCTTCGCAAGCGTCGGCCCCGGCCCCGGTGTCCGCGCACCACCTGGCGCCGCCCTGCTCCCGGCGGGCACGAGCGGTGCTCGCGAACGCGGCGTCCGTTCAGCCGAACGCTGTGACGGGCTCTCCATTCAAGGCCTCGAACGGTGCGGCCGGCTGCCGGCTGCACGCCGGCAACCGAGAGGTGGTCGTCATGCTCGACAGCGCGCCCCAGGCCTACGTCCGGATGGACCGCGAGCAGGTCGAGTTCTGGCAGAACGTCGAGTGGTCCCACCAGGCTGCTCGCGCCGCGCCGGCGCCGATAACGAGCCTGGGCCTCGGCGGGTACTGGTTCCCGCTACAGAGCCGTCTGCTGACCACGGACGGCGTGCGGCTGGACACCATCAAGGTGATCTGGCATACGGGCAATCCCGCTGAGCGCAAGCCTCTGGCCGTTGATCTGGCGCACGTCTACCTTGGGCCGCCGGTCAAGCCGCCCGGCTACTAGACCTAGACCTCGAGCCGCTGCTCCTCGAGATCGAGCTCGCGCTCAACCCGGCGCATCACCTCGACGCTGATCCGACGATCGTTCCGCAGCCCGACCAGCGCGGCCCGCTGCGACGCGTAGATCTCGTGCATGAGCCGTTGATAGGCGAGCGAGCGCTCCTCGATGCCGTCGGAACCGTCGATCGCCCCGGCCTGGGCGGCGAAACGCCGCTTCCGGAATCGATAGAGAGCTCGGACCCGCTCAATCGTGCCGTCCTGGGTCCACTCCTCCTCCTCGAGCTCCTCCACGCGATCCAGCGCCGCGCGGGCGATCACCAGCCTGGCCTTGAGCTCCTCGTTTTCCTCGTCGGCGCTGTCCTCGACCACCCCGAGCTTGCGGATCAGCCAGGGGAGCGTCAGGCCCTGTCCCACCACGGTGACCAGGATGAGGGAAAAGGTGATGAACTGGATCAGGTCGCGGCCGGGCAGGGCCGCGCCGGCGTCCGTTTGCAGCGGCAACGCCAGGGCTGCGGCCAGTGAAACCGCGCCGCGCATACCGGACCAGCCGCCGACTATCCGGAAGCGCCAGCTCGAGCGCCTCGCCCGCTGCGATGGACGCCTGTCAAGCGTGCGGATGACCACCGTCAGCGTGAACTGCCAGATGTAGCGCAGGGCGATCACCGCGGCGCAGACCAGTGCCGCATAGCCGACCACCTCGCTCGCAGAGCGTCCCGCGAGCCCGTCCACGATCGTGGGCAGCTGCAACCCGATCAGGATGAACAGCGTCGCGTTGAGCAGGAAGGTGAGGATCGACCACATCGCGTAGCCCTGCATGCGGCTCTCCGGCGAGGCGATCTCGGGCGCGCGCCAGCCGAGATAGAGGCCGCAGGCGACGACCGCCAGCACCCCCGAGACCCCGATCTGGTCCGCAGGGATGAAGGCGCCGTAGGCGCTGAAGAGTGAGATGGTGAGCTCGGTGTTGACGTCGTTGACGCGCTTGCGGACCTCGGCGATCACGTAGCCCACGACCAGTCCGATCGCGATCCCGCCGACGACGTCGCCGAAGAAGGTCAGGACCGTGTGCCCGGCGGAGACGCTTTCGCCGATCGCGGCTGCAACCGCGACCTTGTACATGACCAGCGCCGCCGCGTCGTTGATCATGCTCTCCCCCTCGAGCACATTGATCATGCGCCGGGGGGCGCCGACCCGCCGCATGATCGCGGTAGCGGCCGCGGGGTCGGTCGGTGAGACGATCGCGCCGAGGGCGAAGGACATCGCCCAGGGCAGGTCGATCACCTCGTGCGCGATCACCCCGACGCAGCCGGCGGTGAAGACGGTAAGCCCGATTGAATTGAGGACGATGACCCGCGCGTCGTTGCGGAGGCTGCGCAGGTCGGCGAAGAAGGAGGACGAGTAGAGCAGCGGCGGTAGGAAGACGAGCAGGACAAGGTCCGGGTTGAGCGTGATGTTGGGAATCCCCGGGATCAGGCCGAGGATCAGCCCCCCGATCACGAGCGGGATCGGGTAGGGCAGGCTGATGCGGTTGGCCAGCGCGTTCAGGCCGGCGGCCGATACGAAGAGCGCGGCGAGAAGGATCTGAACGTCCCCCATGAGCCGAATTCTTACGAGTCAGGGGCGCCGAGAGCGAGCGCTCAGATACTGCCGACGACCCTCATCGCCTCTTTCCCATCGGCACCGGTCAGCTCCCGGTAGCGCTTGGCGGCTTCCAGCCCCTTCCCAGCGCGAACGAGCTCGACCACGTCTTCAGGAATTTCAGCGAGCGGCTCCTCGTACCGGACGCCGGCGTTGTCGGAGAGGACCTTGAGCTGCTTCTCGATCGCGCTCAGCCGCTCGTTGATGGCACCGAACTTGAGCTCCAGCTGCTGCTGGCTGTAGACCCCTGACATGGGCGATTCCTTTCTCTGAGTCGAGCTGGCTACTGGGCGGAGATCTTCCCACTGGCCTGCTGTTCGCGGAGCAGCCGGCGGAGGATCTTGCCGGAGGCCGACTTCGGCACCTCCTCGACGAACTCGACCTCGCGTACCCGCTTGTACGGCGCCACCCGCTCGGCGACGTAGGCCATCAGCTCCTCGGGGTCGAGACCATCATCCGAGACCACGAAAGCCTTCGGCGACTCACCGCCATCCTCCATCGGCACGCCGATCACGCCGGCCTCCTTCACCCTCGGGTGCGAGACCAGGACGGCCTCGAGCTCGGCGGGCGGGACCTGGTGACCCTTGTACTTGATCAGCTCCTTGAGCCGGTCGACGATGTAGAAGAAACCGTTCTCGTCGACGCGGCCGATGTCGCCCGTGCGAAGCCAACCGTCGCCGACCAGCGTCTCAGCCGTCGCCTCGTCGTTGTTGAGGTAGCCGCTCATCACCTGAGGGCCGCGGATCCAGATCTCGCCCTCCTCCCCCTCGGCGACGTCCTCGCCCGTCTCGGGATGGACCAAGCGGGCCTCGGTGTTCGGGATCAGGGCGCCGATGCTGCCCGGCGGCGTCTGCTCCACTCTGGCCAGTCGGCTCTTGTGGCTCACCGGGCTGAGCTCGGTCATCCCGTAGCCCTGGCGGATCGGGGCGCCAATCCGCGCCTCAGCGCGCTGGGCGAGGTCTGCGCCAAGTGGCGCCGCACCCGAGATCACCATCTTCAAAGCGGAGGTGTCGCGCTCCTCGACCTGCGGTGCGGTGGCGAAGGCGAGCACGATCGGCGGGGCGATGTGAAGCCAGGTGACGCCGTGCTTCTCGACTATGTCGAGTAGCTCACCGAGGTCGAAGCGCGGCATCGTCACGATCGTCGAGCCCTTCGCGAGGCCCATGTTGAGCACGACCGTCTGGCCGTAGATGTGGAAGAAGGGCATCAGCCCGACCAGGACGTCCTCGTCGGTCAGCGGCATCGAGTTCCAGGCCTGCTCGATGTTCGCCACCAGGTTGCGATGCGTCAGCATCACGCCCTTCATCAGGCCAGTCGTGCCGCTCGAGTAGGGCAGGACCGCAAGGTCCTCGGGCCCCACAGCCACCGCTTCGGGTGTCGCGCCCGGCTCGGCCTCCGCGACGAATCCCGTTGGGTCGTCGATCAGCAGCTTGGCCTCGGAGTTGGCCATCTGGCGCTCGATCTCCTCTTGCGTCAGCAGCGCGTACATCGGGGTGACGACCGCTCCCGCGCGGAGGATCGCGTGGTAGGCGATCCCCCATCCGGCGGTGTTCGGCCCGATCAGCCCAACCACGTCGCCCCTGCCGATTCCCCTGGCCTGCAGTAGGGCGGCGACGGCATTCACCTTGGCGGCGAAATCGGCGTAGGTCGTCGTCTCGCCGGTGTCGCCCTCGATGATCGCCGGATGATCGCCGCGCGCCGCGGCGCCGCCGAGCACGTACTCGGGCATCGCCAGCTCCGGGATCTCGATGTCGGGTTCGGGACTCCGATAGATCAAGGCCTGCGCCTCCTGGCTCCTAGGTGTCCCAGCCGAAGTAGACCTCGATCCGCCTGACCTGGTCTCCCTCGAAGGTGAGGACCTCGGTGTTCCGGCCCCCGCTGCCGTCGGGCCGCTTCAGCTCGTAGGTGAGGATCACCTCGTTCCCCGACTCGACCAGGCGGACGATGTCGATCCCCTGCCCCTGCCCGGCCCCCGGCCAGCACCTCTCGAAGAAGCCCACCCGGTCGAGCTTCGGGTCGGGCGGGCTCGAGAAGGTCAGCTCGGGCGCGAGGTGCCTCTCGAAGAAGTCGCGGTCTCCCGCGGAAAAGGCTCGGTAGAGCTCCCGGGTGATCTGCTTTCGGTCGGTCATCGGCCCTCAGGCTACTCGCGCCGCCCGAGGGCGAGGGCGGCGATTCCGCCGAACATCGCGAGCAGTGCGAGCACTGCGCCGATCCGCCCCCAGGTCGAGTGATGGACCTGCTCCTCGAACAGGGTGAGGCCGAGGAGCACGCTGGCGGCCGGATTGAAGATCGAACTGGTCGCGACGGCCGGCGGCAGGATCCCGGTCTGCAAGGAGAGCTGGGTGATGGTCATCCCGGCGAAGCCGACCACGAGCAGCGCGTAGAGGTGCCAGTTGAGGAGCACATCGGCGCCGTCGTCCTGCAGGGGTGGGCCCCGAAGCATCTCGAGGTCCTCGATGCCACGGTGCGAGCTCGTGGTCGCGACCACCTCGTGGCCGGCTGAGATCAGCTGCGGAATCAGCCGCCGTCCGATCACTCCGCTTCCACCTGCGACGTAGACCTTCATGACTTCTCCTCTCCTCGGTTCGCGGCAAGGGTCTGAGCGAGTCGCTGCAGCGATCTGGCGTTGGCGCGGCGGACTACTGCACGCGTCAGCGGAGCGGTGAGCCGCTCCCTCAACGGCGCCTGGAGCCAGGCGAGTTCGAAGCTGATCCGGGTTCCGCCGTCAGGGAGCTCGTCGAGCACGTAGGTCCCACGGGTCCGGCGCCGCCCCTTCGCGCTCACCGATTCCTCGGTCGTCGTCCGCGGGGCCACGGCCTCGATCACCTCCATGTCGAGCCAGCCGTCCGGCCCCGGGCTCTTCACACGCATCCGCGCCTTGGCCCCGACGCCGCTGGCCGGTCCGGAGACCTGCCAATCGAGCAGGAAGTGGTCGGTGAACTGCTCGTGGTTGCCGATGGCGTCGAGGAAGTCATAGACCTCCTCGCGCGGCTGCGGGACTTCGACTGAGACGCTGACCGGCTTCATCCGAACCTCCTTCTTGGGGTGCTGATGCGTAGGCGGCCACAAACCCTTCTCGCCAGCTGGGGTAACGGAGCGTCCAGCCGAGCTCGCGCTTCGCCTTCGCGTTCGAGGCGCCGCGGGCCTCTGTTCCCACCATGACCGCGGTGTCGCCGCCGATCAGGCGCGCGAGCCAGACCGGGACGTGGCGCGGCGGCTTGGCGCCGAGCGCGTCCGCGACCACCGGCAGCCACTCGCGTACCGGCGCCGGCTCGTCGTCGACGATGTTGTAGATCGCCGGACCCTCGTGTTCGAGTGCGAGCACGGTCGCCGCCGCTGCGTCGTCAAGGTGGATCCACGAGAACATGCCGCCACCGTCGCCGACCATCGGAAACTGGCGCTTGCTCACCGGCTCGACCAGCCCGTCGTTCGCGGCGCCGTAGAAGCCGCCGTAGCGAAGCGCGATCCCGCCCGCGCCGACGACCTTCTCGTCCAGATAGCGCATTGCGGTGATCGTCTCGCGCATCCCCCTCACCGGGGTGGCGTCGAGCGGATCGTCCTCGGTCTTGACCGGGCCGCCCTGGCGCGCGTAACGCCCGTAGCTAGCGCCGCTCTGAGCGACGAACCGGCGTACGCCCGCCCCGTGGGCGGCAGCGAGAAGCGCGTCGGTGCCCTCGGTGCGAAGACGGTTCGTCTCAACGAAACTGCGATCGAGATTTCTGGAGAACTTCACATCCGCCAGCGCGGTCGCCTCGTTGACGATCGCGTCGGGCTTCGCTTCCAGGACCGCCTTGCGCACCGCCTCACGGTCGAGCAGGTCGAGCGCGACCGGCTCGGCGCCGAGCGCTCGGAGGCGATCGGCGCTGCTGGGCGATCTGAACGTGCCGATCACCTCGTGCCCTGCGTCGATCAGCTGGGGGACGAGCCGGGTTCCGATCGCCCCGCTGGCTCCTGCGACGAGGACCTTCATGGTGACTCCTTTCTTGGGTGAATCGCGGGCTTCATCCGTTGCTCCTTCTCATTGGGATAGTCGGCTTCCAACTGCGCCCTAGAGACGGGACGGTCCCTCTGTTTGTGACAACGGCCGTACGTGGCGCGCGCCAGAGGACGAAGACCGCCGCGACGGCCACGGAGGCGGCCGCGATGACCATCGCCAGACCGAGGCCGTCGACGAAGGCGGCCTGGGCGGCCGAGGCGAGGCCGGCGCCCTGGGGCCCGATCCGGTCGGCGATCGCCAGGGCGGCGGGCAGCGCGTCATCGGCGCGGCCGGCGAGCTGCGCGGGCAGGTGGGCCGTGGCGTCGGCGACGCCCGATCGGTAACGGCCGGTCAGCGCGCTGCCGAGCACCGCGATGCCGAGGGCGCCGCCGACCTCGCGTGCCAGGTCGTTCACCGCCGAGGCGACGCCCTGCTTGGCCTGGGGGAGCGAGGAGACGATCGCTGTGGTCGCGGGAGTCGTCGCCAGCGCCATCCCCACGCCCAGCGGGACGAGCCCGGCGAGCAGCAGCCAATAGCTCGAGTCCCGGCCGGCGGTCGACAGGACCGCGAAGCCGCCAGCCATCAGCAGCAGGCCGATCGGAGCGACGTGTGCCGGGCCGAACCGCTCGAGCAGCTTCGGGACGCGCGGCGAGAGGGCCATCATCAGCACCGCAAGGGGCGCCAGGGCCAGACCGGCAAGGAAGGGCGAGTAGCCGAGCACGAACTGGACGTACTGCAGGATCACGAAGATGAAGCCGAAGAAGGCGAAGAACTGGACCGCGATCGAGGCCGTGCCGGCTCCGAAGCCGCGCAGCCGGAAGAGCCGCGGGTCGAGCAGCGGCTGCTCGCGGCGAAGCTCCCAGATCACGAACGCGGCCAGCAGCACCACCGCGATCGCGAAGGCGCCGAGGGTGACGGAGTCAGTCCAGCCGCGCTCCGGCCCCTCGATGATCGCGTAGACCAGGGTCGCGAGCCCCCCGGCGGAGATCAGCCCGCCCATGACGTCGAGGCGCGTCCCCTCCTGAGTCGAGTTCGGCGCCATCCGGGCGGCGAACGCCAGCGCGCCCAGGCCGAGCAGGGCGCTGAAGGCGAAGATCGAGTCCCAGGAGAAGGCCTCGAGCAGCGCGCCGGAGACCAGCAGACCGAGCAGCGCGCTTCCGCCCGCAACCCCGGCCCAGATCGAGACCGCGCGGTCGCGTTCCTCCGGCGGGAAGACGTTCGTGATGATCGAGAGGGTGGCGGGCATGATCGCCGCGGCGCCCAGGCCCATCACCGCGCGCACCGCGATAAGGGCGCTCGGACTATCGACCAGCAGCGCGCAGGCGGCCGCGACCGAGAAGATCGCGAGCCCGACCAGGAGGATGTGCCGCCGCCCGAACGCGTCCCCGATCGCGCCGGCCAGGAGCAGAAGTCCGGCGAAGACGACGGCGTAGGCATCGACGATCCACTGAAGCTGGGTCTGAGTCGCGTGCAGGTTGCGAGCCAGGTCCGGAAGAGCGACGTTGAGGGAGGAGACCGCGCTGACGACGGTGGCGAGAGCGACACACATCGCCGCTAGAACCAGATTGCGATTTGCGTCCTGAGCTTGGCCTCTCATTTTGCGATCCTCCCGGGGCGGCTATAGTTGAACGGCGTTGACTTAACGGCGATGACTTTACATCGTTGAATTCTTCTGTCAAGGCTCTTTTCCAATGGATCCGCAAACGCCGAAACCGAAGACCCGGACTCCCCGCACCGGACGCCGTCCCGGCTCCAATGAGACGCAGGAGAAGATCCGCCAAGCCGCCGCCAAGCTCTTCGTCGAACGCGGCTATCAGGGGGCGACGATGCGAGCGATCGCCAAGGAAGCCAAGGTCGATGCCTCCCTGATCGTCCACTTCTTCGGCAACAAGCTGAATCTCTTCGCCGAGTCGGTGGAGTGGCCGTTCGACCCGGAGGTCGAGATGCCGAAGATCCTGGCCGATGGTCGGCGCAACGTCGGGAGAAACCTCGTGCGTCTGCTCATTCGGATCTGGGACAAGGAGGGAACGCGGAGCCCGGTGCTCACCCTGCTTGCGGCCGCGACGGTCGAGCCCGAGGCGGCGGAGATGCTGGCGGGGTTCGTGCGAGAGCGTCTCTTCGCTCCGCTGCTCACCGAGCTCGGCTCGGACCACCCCGAGATGCGAGCCGACCTCCTCTCCAGCCAGCTGATGGGGCTCGGTATCACCCGCTACGTGCTGCGTGCCGAGCCGCTCGCCTCGGCGAAGTCCGCCGATGTGATTCGCTGGGTGGGACCGAACGTGCAGCGCTACCTCACCCTGAAGCTCGACTAGCCGTGGCTGAGCCTCCACACCGAGTGGTGGTCATCGGCGGCGGGTTCGGAGGCCTGCTGGCCGTCAAACATCTCGCCCGGGCGCCGGTCGAGATCACTCTGATCGACAGGCGGAACTTTCACCTCTTCCAGCCCCTCACGTACCAGATCGCGACCGGAGCGCTCTCCCCCGCAGAGGTCTGTTATCCGCTGCGCGCGATCTTCAAGCGGCGCCGGAACGTGCGGGTGCTGATGGGCGAGGTCCGGGATATCGACCTCGAAAGGCGGGAGGTGCGCCTCGAGCCAAGCGCCGGGAGCTCGGAGCCCGTGACCATTCCCTACGACACGCTGATCGCCGGCGGCGGCTCCCACTACTCCTACTTCGGCCACGACGAATGGCAGGAGGTGGCGCCGGAGGTCAAGTCGCTTGAGAGCGCACTTGCCGTCCGCCGTCGCCTGCTCAGCGCCTTCGAGGCCGCCGAGCTCGAGCCCGCCGAGGAGCGCCGTCGGGGCCTCCTCACCTTCGTGGTCGTCGGCGCGGGCCCGACCGGCGTCGAGATGGCCGGCCAGATCGCAGAGCTCTCGGGCGACACGCTCCGCCGCGACTTCCGCTCGATCGATCCCCGGGAGGGTCGCGTCCTTCTGCTCGAGATGGCCGACCGGGTCTTGGGCACCTTCCCCGAGTCACTCTCTCGGAAAGCCATCCGCTCGCTCGAGAATCTCGGTGTCACACCGATGCTGGAGCACCAGGTTGTGGACATCGACAAGCAGTCGGTGACCGTCAGGGCGGCGGACGGGGGAACCGAGCGGATCCGCGCCAGCACGGTCATATGGGCCGCCGGAGTCACCGCTTCCAGCCTCGCCAAGCGACTCGGGGACAAGACGGGCGCCGAGGTGGACCGGGCCGGAAGGGTGACCGTCGAGCCGGATCTCACCCTGCCGGGACATCCCGAGGTTTTTGCGATCGGCGACATGGTCCGGGTCCGCGGGGAAGACGGAGGGGTGCAGACCCTGCCCGGGCTCGCGCCGGTGGCGATGCAGGAGGGGCGATACGCCGCGAAAGCGATTCGCGCGCGGCTGAACGACAAGAAGGTGCGCGCCTTCCAGTATCGCGACAAGGGCAACCTGGCCACGATCGGGCGCTCGCGGGCGGTCGCCGACCTGCATCTGGTCAAGCTGAGCGGCTTCCTCGCCTGGATCACCTGGCTCGGCGTCCACCTCTGGTACCTGATCGGCTTCCAGAACCGGCTGCTGGTCTTCATCCGCTGGGCGTTCAGCTTCTTCACCCGCGGGCGGGGGGCGCGAATCATCACGGCCTCGTTCGAGAACGAGCCGGGCGGCGCCCGGGAGCTCGGCTAGCCGGCGGCCGGCGTCGCGACGCCGGCGTCCTGCAGCGCCGCCATCGCCGCGTTGCGCCCGTTGAGCGCGATCACCGACCCCGCCGGGTGGGTCGCCGCGCCGCAGAGGTAGAGACCCTCGACCGGAGTGCGCGATTCGAGCCGCCGGTCCCACATCTGGTCAGGCAGGGTCTCGCCCTGGAAGATGTTGCCCCCGGTGAGTCCGATTCGCTCCTCGATGTCCGGCGGGCCAAGTACCTGCAGCTCCGTGACGCACTCGCGGAGGTCGGGTGCGTAGGTCTCGATCAGGTCGAGTGCCTGCTCGCCGATCTCATCCCGGCGCGAATCCCAGTCGCCCTCGGCCAGCTCGTAGGGCGCGTATTGCGCGAAGGCGCTCATCACGTGGGAACCCGGCGGCGCCACGCCCGGGTCGTAGGCGGTCTGGAAGTAGAGCTCGGCCCAGGCGACTGTGGGCTCGCCGCGCTTGGCGGCCTCGAAGCCCTCCTGGGCTGCGTCGAGCCCGTGAGTGACGGTGACCATCGCCCGGTGCGGCTCGACCGAGCCGGCGGCGGTGAAGTCCGGGAGCCTGCTGAGCGCGGCGTTCACCTTGACGACCGGCGAGCGCACCTCCCAGCCCTCCAGGCGCTCGCGGTAGTCATCGGGCATTGCATCGGCCGGGACCATGTCCAGCACCCGCTTCGGGTCGGCGTTGCTGAGGACTGCTCGCGCCCTGATCAGCTCACCGCTCTCGAGCTCGACTCCCTCGCCGGGCAGGATCCGCGCCACCGGCACCCCAGCGGCGAGCGTTGCTCCGGCCTCCTGTGCGGCCTCGGCGATCGCGAAGGAGACCCGGCCCATGCCGCCATCGACGTAGCCCCAGCTGCCGCCGTGCCCCTTGACCTCCCCCATCCCGTGCATGAGGTGGACCGAGGCGGTGCCGGGGTCCTTCGGCCCCGCCCACTCCCCGATCACGCCCTGGCCGAAAAGGGCGTGGACGAGGCGCTCGTCGGCGACGTAGCGGGCGAGCGTCTCGGCGATCGGCTCCTCGAAGACGATCGAGATCAGCTCGTCGTCGCCGAGGACCTCCTCGATCCGCTCGCGGCTCGGTGAGGGTCCGCGCCAGAGATCGCCGGCCGGCCCGGCCCGGAGTAGGCGCCGGATCCGGTCGAAGGTCGCCTCGTAGGCGAGGGCCCCCCGGACGGCGGCCTCCGAGAAGCCGTTCTCCCGCATGTGAGCAGCAGTGCGATCGTCGTCCAGGAACTGGGCGAACGAGGTGCCATCCGGGAATGGGCACCAGAGGTTGGGGTCGGCTGGGGTGACTCGGTAGCCGTAGGCGGGAAGATCGAGCTCGTCGATCACCAGCTGGTCGAGCAGCCCGACGACGTACGCGCAGGGACTGACCAGATAACGGTCGTCGGAGAAGGGCTGCTCCAGCGTGCAGGCGCCGCCCAGCCGCTCGCGCCGCTCCAGCACCAACACGGACTCGCTAGCCCGCGCCAGGTAGGCCGCCGCGGTGAGGCCGTTGTGGCCACCGCCGACCACCACGGCGTCCCAGTCACGGGCGGCCAGCTCCGCAATCGGTGCCGGCAGCCCGACCCGGCCGATCACGCTTGAGACCTCCATCGGTCCAGCCTAAGGGCTAGTGGCGCTTCAGCTTCAGCTTCAGCGTCTCGGTGTGCGGGAAGCCCGCATCCGGGCTGAAGGTGATGGCCGCCCGGGCCTTCAGCTTGCCCTTGCGGGCGAGCTTCGCGGCTGCCCTTTTGGTCAGCTTCAGCTTCACCCTGATCTGGCCGGGGCCGCCCGCTCCGGAGGAGGGCCTGAGGAGAACCTTCCGCTTCTTGGCAGCGGTGGCGACCCCACTCATGGCCGCGGCACCGGCGCCGGCCACTGACACTGTCCCGGACGACGACACGGTCACGACGAGCTTCTTCCCCTTGACCGCGGCGGTGAACGCATCGGAGGTCCCGAAGAGCTCGGCCCGCGCGATCGGGTTGCCGGCGTAGTAGCCGCCCACCACCAGCACCTGGCCCGTGCTGGTCACGGGCGCGGCGGCGAGCACCTTGCGCTCGGTGGCCATTGTGCCGAGCCCTGCGGAGCTGAAGAGGTTGGACGCCGGATCGAAGGTCAGAGCCGTGTTCAGGTCCCCTCCCGGATTCTGGCCGGCGAACACCGCCGCTCGCCCGTCGGGAAGGGAAGCGCCCGCGAACTCGCTGCGGGTCTGCGGCATGTTCGATTCCCGGGTGAACGAATTCGTCTTCGGATCGAAGGTCTCGGCGCCCTGTTCGTCGTCCAGGCCGTTGTACCCGCCAGCGATCAGAACGCGACCATCTCCGAGCGGCGCGGCCGCGGCGCCCCCGCGAGGCGTGGTCATGTGGCCAATCCCGACGGCGCTGAAGCTGTTCGTCTTCGGGTCGAAAATCTCCGCCGTGTCCAAGACCGAGCTGACGTTCGACCCGCCCGCGACGAGAACACGACCGTCCGGAAGGGCCGCGGCCACCGCGTCGTCGCGAATCGTGCTCATGGACCCCACCGTGGTGAAGGCGTTGGTCATTGGGTTGAAGACCTCCGCGCTCGCTTGGTTCTGCCCGCCGGCGACGAGCACCCGCCCGTCAGGCAGCGGCGCCGCGACGGCGGCGTAGCGCGCCACGCCCATGTCAGGGCCGGGGCTGAACGTCCCCGTGACCGGGTCGTAGATCTCCGTGCTCTTCACGTTGGAGGAGCCGTCGTAGCCACCGCCGACCAGGACCCTCCCGCCCGGCAGCGACGCGGCGAAAAGCGCGTAACGGGTGGTGTGCATCGAGCCGGTCGGGAGGAACGGGATGGTCGCCGCGCTGGCACTCGCCGGCAGCACCAGCAGAACGAGCGCGATCGCCAGCCAAAGATGGGCCCCTCCCAGCCGCCTCATGCCGCGGCACATTACTCCGCGACCCTCAAGAGGCGACCCAGGATTTCGCCTCGTCGAGCTGATCCATCTCATAGACACCGAGCTCGCCAGGCATCGCCCAGGCGAACAGGCGCGTCGCCTTCGATACCCATTCGACACCGCTGACGAACGCGAGCTTCTTCCAGGCGGAGCGCTCCGCGATCTCGGCCTGGAACCCGGTCTTCACGTCCTGGATCCAGGCTCCGGGCTCGAGGCCGTCGAAGTCCGGGAGCATGAAGAGAACCGGGCCCTCGCCCGAGTCGGTCGCCTCCTTGAGCGCCGGCTCCAGGACGTTCCGGTAGTCGTCTTTCGTGAGCTTCCCCGAGGCCCGCTGGCCGATGACGCCGGCGGGCACGTCGTCGTCGATCCTCTCGATCATCGCTCCTCCTCGGCCGCTGGGCCGCAGTCGCTATCAATAGATGGAATGCCGAACGCCCTCGAGCTCCGCAGGCTCACCAAGCGCTACGACGACGGCACCCTAGCCCTCGACGCCCTCGACCTCGACGTGCCCTCCGGCAGCTTCTTCGGCCTGCTCGGCCCGAATGGCGCGGGCAAGACCACGCTGATCAGCGCCGTCTGCAACCTGATCCGCCTGACCGACGGCGAGATCTCGGTCTTCGGCGAGCCGGGCGGCTCGATGGAGGCGCGGCGGCTGATCGGGATCGCCGAGCAGGAGCCCAACCTCGACCGTTTCCTGACCGTCCACGAAACGCTCGTCTACCACGGCGGCTACTACGGGATGAGCGGCGACGCCGCCTCCGAGCGCGCGGAGGAGATGATCGACGTCTTCGACCTCCGCGCCAAGCGCGATGTGCGCGCCCCCAAGCTCTCGGGCGGGATGCGCCGCCGCCTGCTTCTGGCGCGCGCTCTCCTCCACGAGCCGCGCCTCGTCATCCTCGACGAGCCGACCGCCGGCGTCGACCTCGAGCTCCGCCACGAGCTCTGGCGCTACATCCGCCGCCTGCACGAGCGCGGCACGACGATCCTGCTCACCACCCACTACCTCGAGGAGGCGGAGGCGCTCTGCGAGGAGATCGCGCTGATCGGCGCGGGCCGGATCATGGCGCGCGACACCGCTGCCGGCCTCAAGGAGCGCTTCGACGCCGCCACCCTGGAGGACGTCTACATGAAGACCGTCGCCGCCGGGCGGCGCGCCGTGGAGGAGTCACCGGCCTAGGGCCGCCAGGGGGTTCTTCTTGCGCTGCATGAACCACTCGGTGAACTCGCGGCAGCGCCCCTCCGAGTCGAACTGCATGACGAAGCAGTTGTCGTAGACACGCGCGATCGGGCCGCCCGGCGAGTCGCGATAGGAGCTGATTCCGGTGGCGACCGCCCGATCCCCATCCACGGCGACGGCACGATAGGCGGCCTCGAAGGTGCCGGGCTGGTCCCGCTCGCCGGCCTCCGGGTGATCGCCGTCGCCCAGCCACGCCTCGATCACCGCGTCACGCCCCTTTATCGGGTCGTCCTCCGGGTGGTAGCGGTAGGTGATGTCCTCGGCGAAGAGCGCAGCGATCTGGGCCGAGTCGTATGTCGTCCAGGCCTCGACATAGTCAGCGAGCCAGCGATCCAGGTCCTCCCGGTTCATTGGCCGATCCTACCCGGCGCCGCCCTGACTACTCTGTCCGGCACGGTGAGCGGCGAGCGGGAGAACGTCGAGATCGTCCGCTCGCTTCTGGGGCCGTTCGAGGGGCTGAACGTGGCTGAGATCGACTGGACCGCGGATGCGATCCGGGAGGTGCTCGAGGCGGCCTGCTCGCCGGACGTCGAGGTCAGGACCCTGGAGTCCGGGACGGGAACGGGCGTGGACCCCATCTATCGCGGCATCGCCGGCCTCGTGCGCTATCTCCAGGACTGGCTGGAGCCATTCGGCGAATACCGGACCGATTGGCTGGACTTCGTCGGGGCGGGTGACTTCGTCCTGGTGCCGACCAGCCAGTGGGGCACTGGCGCGGGGAGCGGAGCGAGGGTCGAGCTCGATCTCGCCTACGCATGCGAGGTGAAGGACCTGCGGATAACGCGGATCCTTCAGTACGAAACGCTCGATGACGCGCGAAGCGCCATCGAGACGCCCGGGTAGCCGCCTGTCTACCTTCTCGGGAATGAACCATGAAGTTGCCGCCAATCCCTGGCAGGGATTCCTCTGGCTCTCGCGGCGCGAGTGCCACCGCGTCCTTCGCCTCTGGACCCAGACGACGCTGGCGCCGGTCGTCTCCTCCCTGCTCTTCATCGTCGTCTTCGGCCTCAGCCTCGGCGGCCGGATCAAGCAGGTCGACGGCTTCGACTACGACCAGTTCATCGTCCCCGGTCTGGTCGCGATGGCGATGGCCCAGGCCGCCTACTCGAACAACGCCTCGACGATCTTCCAGGGCCGCTCCGACCGCTACATCGACGACGTCCTCGCCGCCCCGATCCACAACTGGCAGGTCAACGTCGGCTACCTGGTCGGCGGCGCGTTCCGGGCGCTGATCATCGGCATCGGCCTCGCCGCCTGCGCAATCCCGATCACCGGCATTCCGGTCAACAACCCCGCCCTGCTCCTCTTCGGGGTACTGATGCTGGTGACCGGCTTCGGCGCCCTCGGCACGATCGTCGGCATCTACGCCGAGACCTTCGACCACACGAGCTTCATCAACAACATCGTCATCCTCCCCCTCACCTTCCTGGGCGGCGTCTTCTACTCGGTCTCGCGCCTGGGCGCGCCGTGGGAGCAGCTCTCCCACGTCAACCCGCTCTTCTACGTCGTGGAGACGATCCGCTACGGCTTCCTGGGCGTCTCCGACGTCAGCCCCTGGATCGCCTTCGGGGTGGTGGCGGCGATGTGCCTGGCGCTGCTGGCCTGGAGCCAGTGGCTGTTCACGAGCGGGCGGAAGCTCAAGCCCTAGCTGGATCGGAGAAGCGGCGTAGCCTCGGCCGCAACGGACGAACGGAGGAGGCCCCAATGGAACTCGAAGGGAAGGTTGCGCTGGTCACGGGCGCCAGCGGTGGCATAGGTGCGGCGGTGGGCCCGGAAGCTGCACGAGGCCGGGGCGTCGATCGGGTTGCTCTCGCGTGCTGGTGACGATCTGGGCCTCGAGCGCGCGCTCGGGGTGATCTGCGACGTGCGCGATCGCGATGCCGTCGCTGAGGCAACTGAGGCGGTGGTCGTGCGGTTCGGGCACCTCGACATCGTCGTCGCGAACGCCGGGGTCGGGGCGTACGGGCCGTTTCGCGATCTCGACCTGGATCAGCTCGAGGCGATGATCGACGTCAACCTGAAGGGCACCCTGTATACGGCTGCGGCGACCCTGCCCAACCTGATCAAATCGGGCGAGGGGGATTGACCACCAGCTTCCGCCCGATGGCCGAGGCGTCCTGGGGCTGAGCTCTAGCTCGGAGTTGCCGCGGCCTTCGCCTGCTCCGCCGGGTCGGTCTCCGCCAGCCGCACGCCGGCCACCTCGTAGGCCTCCGGCTGGTCGAGCGTCTCGCGGTCGAGCAGGCGGTGGCCAGGGCCTCGAGGCGGTCACGCTCGCGCTCGAGGAGTTCGATCACTTCGCGCTCGGACTCGTCGACGATTCGGTGGACCTCCTTGTCGACGAGCTCCTGCGTCGTCTCGGAGGCCGGCTCCGCGCCGGGCAGCAGCGGGCCGTCCTGGCGGCCGTCGGTGACGGCGATCGGGCCGACCGCATCGCTCATCCCCCAGCGGCCGACCATCCCGCGGGCCACCTGGGTGAGGTTCTGGATGTCGGACTCGGCGCCGGTCGAGATCTCGTCGAAGATCGACCTTCTCAGCGGCGCGGCCGCCGAGTGCGACCTTGATCTGGGCGAGGAGCTCGTCGCGGGCGGTAGTTGTAGCGGTCGCTGTCGGGGGTCGAGAGCGTGACGCCGAGCGCCTGGCCGCGCGGGATGATCGAGATCTTCCGCACCGGGTCGGCGCCCGGCGTGAGCATGCCGACCAGGGCGTGGCCGGACTCGTGGTAGGCGGTGCGCTTGCGGTCCGCGTCGGTCATCACCACCTGGCGCTCGGCGCCGAGGAGGATCTTCTCGATCGCCTCGGTGAAGTCGCGCTGCTCCACCTTGGCGTGTTCACGGCGAGCGGCGAAGAGCGCGGCCTCGTTGACCAGCAGCGCGATGTCGGCGCCGGTCGAGCCCGGAATCGAGGCCGCGATCCGCTCCAGGTCCACGTCGTCGGCCAGCGGCACGTCGCGGGTGTGGATCTTGAGGATCGCGACCCGCCCGTTGCGGTCCGGCGGGTTGACCGCGATGCGCCGGTCGAAGCGGCCAGGGCGCAGCAGCGCCGGATCGAGGACCTCGGGACGGTTGGTCGCGCCGAGCACGATCACGTTGGTGCCGGGCTCGAAGCCGTCCATCTCGGTGAGGATCTGGTTGAGCGTCTGCTCGCGCTCGTCGTTGCCGCCGGAGATCCCGCCGACGTTGCCCGAGCGCGACCGGCCGATCGCGTCGAGCTCGTCGATGAAGATGATCGCCGGGGCCGCCTCTTTCGCCTGTTTGAAGAGATCGCGGACCCGCGAGGCGCCGACGCCGACGATCGCCTCGACGAACTCCGAGGCCGAGATGTGGAAGTAGGCGGCGTGCGCCTCCCCCGCGACGGCGCGCGCGAGCAGCGTCTTGCCGGTCCCCGGCGGCCCGTAGAGCAGGACGCCGTGCGGGATCCGCGCCCCGAGCTTGGTGTAGCGCTGCGGGTTCTTGAGGAAGTCGACGATCTCGACCAGCTCGTCCTCGGCCTCGTCGATCCCGGCGACGTCCTTGAAGGTGACCCGGTCTCTGCTCGTCGGGCTGCACGCGGCGCGCGGTGGAGCGCCCGAAGCCGCCGAGGACGCCGCCCCCTCCTCCGCCGGTCTGTTTGCGGATCAGCCAGATGAAGAAGCCGATGATCAGCAGGGTCGGCAGGAAGCCGAGGAGGATCGTCCCGAAGGCGAGCGGCCGCAGTCGGGCGGCTCCGCGTTGATCACGACGTGGTGCTCGGTCGAGCAGTTCGGTGATGGACGCCGGGTCGATGAAGGACGGGACCTCGGTCTTGAAGCTTCGCTCACCTTCACCGGCTCGCCGCCACCGGGCGGGTGTAGGTCGCTTCCTTCTTCAGCTCCCCTCGATCGAGTCACTCGGTCGAGCTGATCTCCTCGCACGTTGTTCGGCCGTCACCTGGTTCGACGAAGAAGGGCTGGTAGGGGACCTGCGGCGCTGCTCGCGGGCCCGCTGGTGAGGACCGCGATCAGGACGTTCACCGCCAGCAGCCCGAGCAGGAACGCGATGAAGGCCCGGTTGCGCGGGATGAACGGCGGCTTGTGCTGTGGCGGCGCGCCGCGGCCGTCGGGTGCAGGGTCTACGCGAAAGCCGGCCGGGTGCTCCTGCTGCGGCTTCGACGAGGCGGGGCCCTTCGATGACGCGGGACTCTCAGGGGGCGAGTCGGGCAAGGACTCAATGTACCCCGCGACTACTTCATCGGGTTGCCCTTCTCGTCGATCGGGATCCCGGCGAGGCGGTACTGCTCGATGATCATCTGACGAATCTGCGCATTCGGGGCCGCAGAGATGGCCATCTTTGCGTTCTTCAGCATCATCTCCTTCATCTCGGGGCTGATCCCCGTTGTTTCGGCCGGCGCCTGCGGGGTGTTGGCCGCGCCCGGAGGTGGTGATGCGCTGATCTCCCTGGTGGCCTCGTCCATCTGCCCCGCGGCGGAGGCCATGCGGTCCTGCGTCAGCTGCGTCGCCTCGGCGACCGTCTGCGAGAGCTGCTCTCTGACGGAGGGAAGCTCATCCCAGCGCACCTCCACGTCTGACGGGTCGCTCGATGAGACGAGCGCAGGGATGCCGGCCCCCAGCGCGACGACCTTGCCGCCCCTGTGGTTGAACTTCGAGACGTAGACCGCGTACGGCTCCTGCCCCGGGATCGTGACCGCGAGCACGGCGTCGTGCTTGCCGTGACGGTCCCTGAATTGGTGGCCGCCGGTCCCGTCGGCCTGCCCGCCCTCGGTGCGGAGGCTCGCCTCGCTCGCCGCGAACACGACCATGGCGCGCGTCTTGCCAGGCGGCGCCTCAGCCTGCGCGGCTTGGTCGAGCGACTCCTGGAAATGGTCGGGTCGGCCGTCATCCTCCTTTGCAGCCTCGGCCTGCGCCTTGACGATGGCTTCGCGGACATCCTCATCGGGCCGATACGGCCCAGCCGACCCGGCCGCGCCCGATGCGATCAGCGCCTGCTGCGCCCTCTTTCGCGTGCCCACCGGGTCAGCGAGGGTCGGATCGTTGGCCGCGGCCCGCTGCTCCATGCTCGGGACCTCGTCCCAGCGAACCTCGAATTTCTCCGGCTCGTCGGGATCGATCGTCACCGGAAGCTCCATGCCCACCACGGGCCAGTGATCCTTGTCGAGCTTGAGGTCACGCGCGACGTAGATCGGGTCCGGCTTCGCGTCGATCAGGATGCGCACCTGTCCCTTGCCGCTCCTGCCGAACTTGAGCCGACTGTCCAGCGGGTCGTCGGCCTCGATGACCAGCGCCGTCATCCGCTCTGCCGCCATTGCGGCAAACGCTAGCGCGTGGCCGGCGGGATGTTCTGGTTCCGGTGCAGCACGTTCTCGGGGTCGTACTGCGTCTTCAGCGCGCGCAGGCGGTCGAAGGACTCCGCCCCAAAGGCGGCGCGAACGCGCTCGAGCGGCTCGTCCGCCTGCATGTAATTGGCGTAGCCGCCGCTGACCGACCAGGGCTCGATCGCCGCGGCCGTCTCGCGCGCCCAGGCGATCGACTCATCGTCGAGCGCGGGATCGATCCAGTCGGCCATCACGCTGACATTGAAGGCGGCGTCGCGGTAGCCGAGAGCGGCGCTGCCGGGGTCGACATCCTTGGGCGCGCCGCGCAACGATTCGATCAGGATCGCGCCGGGTCGGCGGTCCAGAGCGCTCATGCTGTCCACGAGGATGTCGATCAGCTCGTCCGGCAGCTCACGGACGAAATGGCCCTTCCAGTAATTGCGATCGACGCCGTAGCCGGGGTCGAAGACGAGCTGCTGATCGAGAAAGCTCTGTGTGCGAACGGCGTCGTTGACGAGCCCCGGTGCCGCTCGCAGGGCGCGCAGCTCCTCGGCGTCCTCGGCGTCGCCGGTGTAGCAGGGAACGACGGTCAGCTCCGGCACCAGCTCCTCTGTTGCGCCGATCTGGCACTGGATGCTGATCTCGTTGCCCGCCCGCCCATCGGCGTCGCGGAAGGCGCGGAGCGCGTCGCGGATGCCCTCGCCCTCGTAGTCGAACCGCCCACCGACGACGCGCTCGAGCGGATGGAGCCGTAACTTGGCCCGCGTGACGACACCGAAGTTGCCGCCGCCGCCGCGGAGCCCCCAGAGAAGCTCGGGCGCTTCGTCCCCGTTGGCCCGCACCACATCTCCTACGGGGGTGACGAGCTCGGCAGCGATCAGGTTGTCGCAGGTGAGGCCGAACTGGGCGGTCAGGTGGCCGATGCCGCCGCCCAGGGTGAGGCCGGTCACGCCGGTGGAGCCGACAACGCCGCCCGGGGTGACCAAGCCGTGGGCCTGAGTCGCCGCGTCGAAATCCGACCAGGTGGCCCCGCCCTGAGAGATCGCGAGGCGCGACTCGGAATCGACCTCCACCGCCCGCATCCGGGTCAAATCGATGACCAGGCCATCGTCGACCGAGCAGTGGCCCGCGGGGTTATGCCCCCCGCCCCGCACCGCCACCTCGAGCGTCGTTCGCCTGAGCGAAGGACAGCGCGGCCACCACGTCGTCGGCGTCCACGCAGCGCGCGATCAGCGCCGGCCGTCGGTCGATCAGCAGGTTGAAGGAAACGCGCGCGCTCTCGTACTCGCGGTCAGCGGGCGTGAGCACGTCGCCCGTCAGCGAGTCGCGGAGGGTGTCCATGGCCTCGGCCACCTCAGAGGCCTTTGTACAGGATCTCGATGGCGCCCTTGGGGAGCTCACGTACGCTTGTCAGCTCGAGGCGCGCGTCGGTTTGAACCGCAGGAGTGATCTGCATTCCCTCGCCGACGAGGATGGGAAGGACCACGAACCCGAACTCGTCGATCGCGCCCAGCTCTCGGTAGGTCTCGATGGTGGTGGGCCCGCCGATCAGGTGGACGTCGCCGCCACGGTTGGCCTCGCGGAGCTGATCGAGCAGCCGCTTCGGATCCCCGTCGATGACCACCTCATCCGGGACCCGTGTGGGCGCTCCGAGCCGAGAACGAAGACGTTGACGTCGGACCACAGCCAGCGGTCGGCACCGATTGCCGGCCCGAGGGTGGTGATGCCCATCAGCACCGCGTCGCACCCGGACTGGAGCTCCACGAACCCGTAGGCCTCCGGGTCGAACTCCGGGTCGGAGAGCTGGACCGGCAGGCCGTCCGCGTTGGAGATGTAGCCGTCGAGGCTTGTGCACATTCGGGTTCGGATCTGCATTCGGGCTCCCTCCGTTTGTAGTTACGACGTTCTGAGGCCTGAAAACTCATCGATCCGCAGCTTCGCCCATGATCTCCGTAGGTGGAGTCTCATCAGCCGACCGACAAGTTCCGGATCCTCTGCGTGGACGGTGGCGGTGTCCGCGGGCTGATCCCGGCGCTCGTCATCGCCGACCTCGAGCGCCGGATCCAAGCCGAGACGACGCCGCAGGCTCGCATCTCCGACTACTTCCACATGTTCGCCGGGACCTCGACGGGCGGGCTGGTCGCCCTCAGCCTGACGGCGCCGGACTCGCACAACCCAGAGCGGCCGGCGGTCAGTGCCGACCGGCTCGCCCGCTTCTACACCGAGGATGGGCCCAAGATCTTCCACCGCAGCCTGCTCTACAAGCTTCGGACCTTGTGGGGATGGCTCGGGCCGAAGTACACGCTCGGCCCGCTCGAGACGGCGATCGAGAACCGGCTCGGGACGACGCACATCCAGCACGCCCTGCGAGAGCTGGTCGTCACCTCCTATGACATGACCAACCGCCAGCCCTACTTCTTCAAGCGCTGGCGCGCCCGCGAGGATCCCGAGAGCGACCGCAATCGGCAGCTCGCCGACGCCGGGCTCGCCACCTCCGCCGCCCCGACCTACTTCCCCTCGCACGAGGTGGACGACCGCGCCCTCGTCGACGGCGGGGTCTTCGCCGCCAACCCGGTCATCGTCGCGATCGTCGAGGCCCTGAAGCGCTTCGGCGACGACCCCCACCACCTCGACCAGGACGACCTGCTGGTCGTTTCGATCGGCACCGGCCTGCACGAGGACGGCTATCAGCAGGAGCAGGTCCGCCGCTGGGGCAAGCTCGGCTGGGTGTTGCCCCAGAAGGGCGAGCCGCCGATCCTCGGTGCGACACTCGGCGGCGCGGCCGACGGCGCCGACCATTGGGCCCACACCCTTCTGAACCATCCAGGCGACCCGCACATCCAGGCGGCCGACCTCGGCCACGGCCCGCGCTACTTCCGCCTCCAGGTACCGCTCAGCAAATCCGTCGCGCTGGACGACGCCAGCCACACGACCCTGACCGAGACGCTGCCCGCCATCGCCGATCAGCTGATCCAAACACACCAGGGCGAGCTCTCCGAGATCGTCGAGCGGCTGTTGCGGTTCGCTCCTCTCCCCTACGACCCGGCCGCGGCCGGCGGATAAGAGCCCTCTAATCGAATACTTAGGCGAGGCTGATGCCGGGGCGCAACGATTGAGTGGATGGAGACCTTCGCCGACGCCGCCCAGGCCGCCAGGCGGACGGATCACGACCGCCTCGGTGGCACGGCCGGTAACGAGACTCTCACCGCGGCGATCGGCGCCATCCTCACCGTCCTGCTGATCGCGGAGGGCGTGACGATCATCCGGATGGGCGGGTTGGTGAGCGTCCACATGTTCATCGGCCTCGTGCTGGTGCCGCCGATCCTGTTGAAACTGGGCAGCACCGGTTACCGCTTCGCGCGCTACTACACGAACTCACGGCCCTACCTGCAGAAGGGCCCGCCGGCACTGCCGATGCGGCTGCTCGCGCCCGTCCTGGTGGCGATGACCCTGGGCGTCTTCGTCACCGGCGTCTGGCTCATGCTGCTCGGCCACAAGTCGGATCAGCTGCTGCTGCTCCACAAGGTCACCTTCATCGTCTGGGGTGCGGTCTTCGCGATTCACTTTCTCGTCTACGCACCGCGGGTGCTGCGCTCGCTCCGCACGGACTGGAGCACGGCTCGCCGCCGCGGCGTGCCCGGCTCAGGGCTGCGCGCGGCGCTCGTCGCCGCGTCGGTGGGAGCCGGCGCCGCGCTCGCCCTGTTGCTCCTCACCACGATCGGCAACTGGCACGCCGGCTAGCGCGCCTCGAGGATTGCCTCAGCCCTGGGCCGGCGGGATGTTGTGGTTGAGCCGGAAGACGTTGTCCGGGTCGTAGCGGCGCTTCAGCTCGCGGAGCCGGTCCCAGGTCTTGCCCGGATAGGCCGCGCGGATCGTCGCCTCGTCCTCCTCGCCGAGGAAGCCGACGTAGCCGCCCGCTCCGTTCTTGCCGAGGATCTCGCCGAGGCCGTCGACCCACGAGTCGTGCGTCTCCTTCTCGGCGGAGTCCGCGTACATCGCCGCGACGTTGACGAACAGCCTCCGGTCGCGGTGGCCGATACGCCGTGGCGTCGTTCGGGACGTTCGCGACCGCGCCGCCGAGCACGCGGAGCTGGACGGCCTTCATCATCGCCGTGGACTTGGGCAGCTCCTCGAGGATCGCCTCGGCGGCCGAGCCGTCGAGCGAGTCCGCGAAGAAGTTGTTTCCCGACGCGAAGCGGGCCTCCTGCTCCGGGCCCTCGTAGAGCTCCGGGTAGCGCATCGGCCGCACCATGTCGGCGTAGGGATCGGCGAGCGCGCGGAATGGCGCGATCGCCTCCTCGCCCCGGTCCACCGGGCCGACGTAGGCCATCAGCCCGATGATGATCGGCTGGCCGTGCGCCTCCTCCGGGATGAAGGGCATCGGCGGCGCCAGCGTCACGTTGCCGATCGTCGAGAGCTCCTCCGGGGCCGCCTCCGCGGCTTCGAGGAAACCGTTGATCACCTCAGGCGACGCCGGCAGCATCATCATGCCGCCGACGATCTCCGAGATCTCGTGCAGTCGCAGCTTGAGGCGGGTGGCGACACCGAAGTTGCCCTCGCCGCCGCGGATCGCCCAGAAGAGATCCGGCTCCGAGTCCTCGCTGGCCTCAACCACCTCGCCGTCGGCGGTGACGATCTCGGCCGCGAGCAGATCGTCGATCGTCAGGCCGTGCTTGCGGATCAGAAAGCCGATGCCGCCGGCAAGGGTGATGCCGCCGAGTCCGACCGAGCCTGCATCGCCGAAGCCGGTGACGAGCCCACGCTCACCGGTGGCGACCGTGTACTCGGCTGCCGTGATCCCGGTCTGGACCCAGGCCGTCTTCGAGTCAGCGTCGATGTCGAGCGCCTTCATCGCCGAGAGGTCGATGACGAGACCGCCGTCGCTGGTCCCGTAGCCGGCGCGGCTGTGGCCGCCGCTGCGGACGGCGAGCTCGAGGCCCGTGTCCCGGGCAAGCGACACGGCGCGCGCCACCTCCTCGGCGCTCGTCGGCCGGACGACCGCCGCGGGCCGGCGATCGATTCCCTTGAAGAAGACCTGGCGCGCCTCGTCGTAGGCGGAGTCATCGGGTCCGACGACTTCACCCTGGAGCTCATCCTGCAGGTCGGGGATCGAGACTTCCTGTGCTGATGCCATTTGCGACTCCTTTCTCCGTGTTGGTCATCTCACCCAGACGACGAATGGCGCGGGCTGAAATGGACAAACGCCGTCTGTAGATCGAGACGTGCGCCAGGCCCAAGACGTATCGCTTCGCGCTCAAATAGTTCGGCGAACATCCTAATTCAACCGTCTGGTTTAATACCCGGCCGATGACCGACGGACCAGCTCGACCGCACCTTCGCCGCACTCGCCGACCCGACCCGGCGGGCGATCCTCGAGCGGCTCGCCGACGGGCGAGGCGACCGTCAGCGAGCTCGCCGAGCCCTTCCCGGTCAGCGTCCAGGCGGTCTCCAAGCACCTCAAGGTGCTGGAGGGCGCCGGGCTGATCACCCGCGGCGCAGACGGCCAGCTCCGCCCGTCGCGCATCGACGGCGCGCCGCTCAAGGAGGCCGCCGAGTGGATCGACGGCTACAGCAGCTTCTGGGAGCGCGGCTTCGAGCGAATGGAGCGCCGTCTGGCGCGTGGCTGAGCAAGCCGGACATCGAGATGATACTGGACCTTCGAGGCGCCGCGCGACGAGGTCTGGCGCGAGTGGACCGAGCCCGAGCGCTTCGCCGACTGGTACGGCGGCCCGAGTACTACGCATCGCCACTCGACGAGATCGCGATGGACGTGCGCGAGGGCGGCAGGTGGACCGCCGTGATGCGCGGGCCGAAGGACCACGTGATCCATTGGGACGGCGAGTACATCGAGGTCCGGGAGCCCGAGAGGCTCTCCTTCACCGTCTCCGATCAGCCAGGCGAGGACGTCTACGACCTCTGCACGGTCGACCTGACCGACCTCGGCGGCACGCGCACCGAGATGCGCTTCACCCAATCCGGCGGCCACATGCCGGCCGAGGCCTACCGCCGGGCCGAGCAAGGCTGGTCCGGCTTCTTCGAGCGGATCGCCGAGCGCCTCGCGGGCGATTAGTCTGGCGCGGGCGAACCGTCTTAGAGACGACTTCAAATCGAACAGGAGGAAATCGAATGAGTGGGAGGATCGTGGTTACGGAGTTCATCTCGGTCGACGGAGTCATCGAGGATCCCGGCGGATCCGAGGACTTCGAGCACGGCGGTTGGAGCTTCGAGTACGACCGCGGCGACGACGGCGACAAGTTCAAGATGGAGGAGCTGATGGACGCGGAGGTCCAGCTCCTCGGACGGGTGACGTACGAGGGCTTCGCCGAGGCGTGGCCGTCGCGCGAGGGCGACTTCGCCGACAAGATCAACAAGGGCCGCAAGGTCCTGGTCTCGACCACGCTCACCGACCCGAGTTGGGAGAACACGGCCGTGATCTCCGAGAACGTGCCCGACGAGCTCCGCAAGCTCCGCGACGAGACCGACGGGAACATCCTGGTCGCCGGCAGCGGCACCCTCGTCAACACGCTGCTCGAGAACGACCTGGTGGACGAGCTGCGGCTGATGGTCTTCCCCACCATTCTGGGCAGCGGGCAAGAGGCTCTTCCCCGACGGGATCGGCCGCATCAAGCTCGAACCTGGTCGAGGACCGCGGCGTCGGCCCGGACGGCGTCCGGGTCCAGGTCTACCAGCGCGCGGACTAGGCGGCGCCGGCTAGGGCCTGACCTCGACCCGGTGGTCGTGCTCGTCGAGCACGAAGTGGGCCTCGGCGGTCGCCTGGTAGAGGCGGTGGCGGGCGGGTGGGCTCACGTCATCGACGGTCCACGGGTTGCCACCGTGCCCAACGCAGCGCTTGGAGAAGATCTCGATGCCCACATCGGTTTCGTGAGCGGGCAGCTCCCGGGCGACGCCGAGGATGTAGACGCCCTGTCCGGTGTCGATCGGCACCGTGGAATCGAAGATGACGATGCCGACCTCGCGCCGGTCGCGCAGGTTGACGGAATGGGTCGCGTCCGGCTGAGAGACCCAGAAGAAGTCACGGTAGTCCTGGTGCGCGAAATACACCGGGGAGGCCCAGGGCTGGCCGGTGCGGTCGGAAGTCCCAAGCACCATGTAGAGACGCTCGTCGACGATCTGCCGAGCGACAGCGGCGAGGTCGTGCCCGTCGTTCATGGCGGGCAGTATCCCCGTTCTCGGCTAACTAGCTCAGGCCTCGACGGGCGTGTCTGGCTGGTGGCCCCACTCGGACCACGAGCCGTGGTAGATGGCCACGTCCGGATAGCCCAGGACATGCTTGAGGAAGAAGGTCACCTGGGCGGCCCGGTTGCCGATCGTGCAGTAGGCGACCACCCGGCGCTCGGGGGTCATCCCGGCGTCGGTGAAGGCGCGCCGAACCTCCTCTGGATCCGGCGGCCCCTCGCCCTGGTCGCGGATCACGTCCACCGGCACGTGCACGGCACCGGGCACGTGGCCGGCGCGGCCGACGTCCTCGGTTGCTCCCGAGGGCCAGAATCGCTCGCCGCTGAATTCCTCCGGCGATCGGACGTCCAGGATCATGGTGTCCTCAGAGGAGATCAGCTTCTCGAGCTCCTCGCGCGAGACGACCAGCCCTGAGTTCCCCGCCCCGCGCTCGTAGGTCGACGGGGTGGGCTCGGAGGTCTCGGTGCTCAGCTCCCGGCCCGCTCCCTTCCAGGCCTCGCTGCCGCCCTCCATCAGCAAGACCCGCTCATGGCCGTGGGCATCCAGCAGCCAGTGTCCGAGGTGCGCTGCATACCCGTAGAGGACGAGAGTGCTGTCGGCGGTGGCGCCGGAGCGACCCAGGAGCTCGTCGAGCTCGTCGGGATCGGCCGGCGTGTAGTCCGGGTGGCGGAGGTCCTTGTAGGCGTCCCAGAGGATCGCGCCGGGAAGGTGCCCCTTGTGGTAGTTGGCGCCGCTCACGTCGACCTCGACCACGCGAACATCGGGATCGTCGAGATGCGAGGCGACCCACTCGGTGTCAACCACCGCTTTCTGCTCCACGACCGAAGTATCGCCACTCGGCCCTAAGGGCCACCTCAACCTGATCCGTGACATAGGCTCCGCCGCTATCGAGGTCCAGCACCTCAACTGCGGCACGATGTGCCCGAGGGGAGCGCGTCTGCTTTCCGGCCGCGGCGGCCTCCTCGAGCCGACCAAGGTCGTCGCCCACTGTCTGTTGATCGAGGCCGACGACGAGCTGGTTTTGGTGGACACCGGCTTCGGGCTCGACGACTGCTCCGACCCACGTCGGCTGGGCATGCGGTTCCGATCCCTGGTCAGACCGGTCTGCAACGAGAGCGAGTCGGCAATTCGCCAGATCGAGGCGCTCGGTCGCGACCCCACCGAGGTCAGGCACATCATCACCACCCACCTGGACCTCGACCACGCCGGTGGCCTCGGTGATTTTCCGGAGGCGGAGGTCCACGTTCTCGAAGCCGAACTGGCATTCGCGCAGCACCCCTCCCTGATCGAGGGCAGCCGCTACATCAAGGCCCAGTGGGCCCACGGGCCGAACTGGGTCGAGTACGGCTCCGGCGGCGATTCGTGGTTCGGCTTCGAGAGCATCCGTCTGCTCCCGGATCTCGACGCCGAGATCGCCCTGATCCCGCTCCCAGGGCACACCATCGGGCACTGTGGCGTCGCGATCAACGGTCCGGACGGGTGGCTGCTCCATTGCGGCGACGCCTTCTTCTACGCAGGCGAGATCGAGACGCCGTCACGCTGCCCGCCCGGACTGCGGTTCTTTCAGAACTTGAACCAGCACGACGGCAAGGCGCGCCATCACAACCAGGAGCGTCTGCGGATGCTCAATCGGGAGCACGGCGACGAGGTCACGCTGATCTGCTCGCACGACGCCCAGATGCTCGACGCCGATTAGTTCTCTGTGTCGCCGCGGTCGTAGTGGAAAGACGGAAGGAGGTCCGACGATGATCGATCAGCCAACCGCCGAACAGGCGCTCAAGGAGCTCGAGCTCCTGGTCGGGACGTGGACGATGGAGGCGACGCCTCCGGGCGGCCCGCCCTGGCCGGGCGAGGCCGGAGCCACCTTCGAGTGGCTGGAGGGGAACCAGCTGCTGGTGGAGCGCTCGACCATCGAGATGCCCGAGGCGCCCGACGGCGTATGCGTGATCGGGTGCGATGCGGCCAACGGCAGCTACTACCAGCTCTACACGGACGACCGAAACGTCTGCCGCGTCTACCAGATGAGCATCGGCAACGGCGAGTGGAGGCTCTGGCGTGAGGGGCCGCCCTTCGACCAGCGCTTCAACGCGACGATCTCGGAGGATGGCAACCGCATCGATGGCCGCTGGCAGGTCAACGAGGGCGACGGCTGGAAGACCGACTTCGACCTGGTCTATACGCGAGTCAGGTAGCGCATTGAGGTCGGGCGATCGTCACAACGGCCGCGTTTGGTTCGTCATCCGGATGACGGACCGCGACGAGAGGATGTGACGTGAACGACCAGGAACTGCTTGCAAAGCGCTTCGAGGACCACCGCACCTATCTGCACTCGGTCGCCTACCGGATGCTGGGATCGACCGGCGACGCCGACGATGCGGTCCAGGAGGCGTGGCTGCGGCTGAGCCGCTCCGACTCCGAAAGCGTCGACAACCTCCGCGCTTGGCTCACCACGGTGGTCGGCCGCGTCTCGCTCGACATGCTCCGCGCCCGCAAGGCGCGCCGCGAGGATCCCGACGAGCACCTCGAGCCGATCGTCAGCGAGATCACGGACGAGCAGCCCGCCGAGGAAGCCGAACTGGCCGACTCCGTGGGCCTCGCGATGCTCGTGGTGCTCGAGAACCTCTCCCCCGCCGAGCGGGTCGCGTTCGTCCTCCACGACATGTTCGGGGTGCCGTTCAGCGAGATCGGTGAGATCTCGGGCCGCAGCCCCGACGCGGCGCGTCAGCTCGCCAGCCGGGCCCGGCGGCGGGTGCGCGGCTCCGTCCCGCCGAGTGACGCCGACACGGCCGAGCAGCGCTGCGTGATCGACGCTTTCCTGGCCGCCGCCCGCGCCGGCGACTTCGAGGCGCTGCTCGCGCTGCTCGACCCCGATGTCGTCTTCCGGGTACACACCGCCGAGGGCGACCCGAACGCCGAGCTCCCCACGCAGGGCGCCGAGCAGGTCGCTGAGCGGATCGTCACCCGGGGCCGTCCGTTCGCTCGATTCGTGCGCCCGGCCATCGTCAACGGCGCGCCGGGTACGGTCGCGGAGCGCGACGGCAGGATTCTCGGCGCCATGGCGTGCACCGTCAGGAACGGCCGGATCGTCACGATGGACCTCGTCATCGATCCCGACCGCTTTCGGCGGACGGGCGACTCTTGACCAATCTCGGCGCGGGCTCGCGACGTATCCGGGGTGTGGCTGCCAGCCCTGCCCTCAGATCCCTCACCCTGGCGGGGCTGGCGGCCGCCATCGTCGCGGTCGCCCTCTACGTCTTCGGCACGCAGCACACACCCGACTACACGACCTCGTTGTTCGGGCAGAGCGGCCAGGGCACGCTATCGCTCAAGTCCTGGCTGGCCACCGGGGTGCTCGCCTTCGCGGCGATCCAGCTCGGGCTCGCGCTCTGGATCTACGGGCGCCTTCCCTTCGCCCCCATCGCCCCGCCGCCGATCGGCCCTGTCCACCGTGCGATCGGTGCCACCGCCATCCTGCTGACGATCCCGATCGCCTACCACTGCGCCTTCGCGTACGGAGTGCAGACCAAGGTTGATACCAGGGTCGCGGTCCACTCTGTGGCCGGCTGCTTCCTCTACGGCGCCTTCGTCGCGAAGGTCGTGCTCGTCCGCTCCCCAAACTGGCGGGTCCCCGGATGGGCGCTGCCACTGCTCGGCGGGACGTTGGTCGCCATCGTGGCGGTGCTCTGGTACACGAGCGCGCTCTGGTACTTCAACGACTTCAAGTTGCCGCTCTGAGCCGACCTGCACGGCGCTAGTCGCGCCGCGCGGTCCCCACCAGTGTCAGCCCGGAGATCTCGAGCCCCTCGGCCGTCTCGTATTCGCTGAGCGCCTCCCGGGCGTGAGCCCGGATCGCCTCGACGGCCTCAGACGGCTGCGCCTCGAGCAGCTTCGCCACCGGGCCGGCCAAGGCCGTCGTGCGCTGCCACCACTCATCGAAGGAAGCACCGCGCCAGGGCAGCTCGACCTCCTTGACCTCCACGTCGGCGAAGCCGCCGTCCGAGAGGGCTTCGAGCAGCTTGCCACCGTCCCCCAGCGACAGTGGACCCGGCACGCCTGGCGGTGGGAACGTCCCGCCGAGTTGCGTGCCGACGGCGTCGAGCATGGCCCCGAGCCAGGGATTGCGCTCTCGCGGACCCCAGACCGAGATCGACGCGCGCCCTCCCGGCCGCAGGACCCGCCGGATCTCCGCCGCGGCAAGGGCCGGCTCCGGGACGAGCATCAGGCCCTCGCGGCAGAGAACCACGTCGTAGGACCGATCGGGCTCGTCGATGCTTTCGAGGTCCAGCTCCCGCGTGGTGACGTTGCGCAGGCCGCGCGCTTTGGCGCGGTCGGCCGCGATCGCCGTCATCTGGGGCGCGACGTCCGTGAGGACGACCTCCCCATCGGGTGCGACCAGCTCCGCCGCTGCGATGCCGATGCCACCCGGGCCGCAGGCGAGCTCGAGTACCCGCTCCCCCGGCTTCGGGTCGACCGCGTCGAGCATCGAGGCAGTCAGATCCGTCCCGCGTGCGTCGACGAACTCGGCGTTCTGCTCCCAACCCGGGGCCACCGCCCCCCACATCATGTGGAGGCCGACGCGGAGCTCGTCAGGGCCTGTGCTCGGCCGTTCCTCTGTCTGCTGTCCGCTGGTCACGATCAAATCTCCTTTGGCATCGGCTTAGATACTCTTGGTGAGTAATGAATTCAGCGCTAGACTAGCGGATTATGGAAAAGGCCGCAGGGTCACCACAGAAGACACGCCGCTACCACTCCCCGCGCCGCAAGGAGCAGGCCGAGGCGACCCGCAGGCAGATCCTCGACGCGGCCGAGCGGCTCTTCATCCGGGATGGATATGTCGCCACCTCGATGGCGATGATCGCGAAGGAGGCCGGCGTGGCGTTGAAGACCGTCTACGTCGCCTTCGAGACGAAGAGCGGTCTCCTGCAGGCGCTCTGGAACCGCAATCTCCGGCGGGGCGCGGAAGAGGTCCCCGTCAAGGACCAACAATGGTTCAAGGCGGTGCTCGAGGAGCCCGATCCCGCCAAGGCGCTGCGCCTGAACGCACACAACGCGAGGAAGCAGAAGACGCGGGTCGCCCCCCTTGGGAATGTGATTCTGAGCGCCGCCGCCGCGGACCCGGAGATCGACGCGCTTTCGAAGAGGATCTGGTCGCAGTTCTACGACAACCAGCGCGACGTGGTGGAGTCGATTCATCGCCGCAAGGGCCTCAAGCCGGGCCTAACGGTGGACCGAGCCGCCGACATCCTCTGGACCCTCAACCATCCCAGGGTGTATTGGCTCCTGCTCGAGTCGCGGGGCTGGACACCCGAGGACTACGAGCGCTGGCTCGGCGACATCACCTGCGCCGAGCTGCTGCGGGACGGCGGTCGCCCGAAGTCCCGGCGATGAGCGTGGGCGAGTTCCGCAGGGCGCGCTGGTATGCGATTCGCCCTGCCGCCAATCGCAAACCGGCGACCTATCGCTGCCCACTGTGCGGCGGCCTGCTCCCCGCCCTCAGTGAGCACATGCTGGTGACGCCCGAGGCGAACCCATCGCGGCGCCGGCACGCGCACTCCGCCTGCGTCACGGCCGCCCGGAAGCAGGGGCGACTGCCGCTGCGCGAGGAGGTCGAGCCCCGACCGCCGGGACTGCTGGCCCGTCTCTTCGGGCGGAGCTAGGCTCAGGCCGAGATGGCGCTGAAGAAGATCGGGCTCGTCACCGCGTCGGCCCTCTGCTCCATCAACCTCTGGACCGGAGCGCCGCTGTTCGCGGTCTGGGTGGGATCCAAGGTGCAGGGCACCCTCAACAACCTGAGCATGACCGCGGTCTTCTCCGTGATCGTGGTTCTCGCCGCGGTCGTCTTCCTGCTGGCGATGGCACTGACCTGGCTCAACGCAAAGTACGACGATCTCACCGGACGCCCGGCTGGCGCCCGACAGACCTCGCCCTGGCTGCGCAGCATGCGCGACGAGCGAGAGCACGACGCCCGTCAGAAGTACGGGATCAGCGCGATCGAGCGGATGGTCGTGATCTGCGCGGTCGCGGGGGTGCTCGCCTTCGAGGGCTGGTTCTTCTTCTTCGCCGGCTCCTCGCTGCCGAACGGGTGAGCGGGGCATCCGCCGGGTAGAGTCGGATCGGGTCGTTGACTCCTTTCGTAGATGCGAGGGTGCGCGTCTGCGCAATCCGCTCTGTCGACCTGTTGTACGGAGCGGGAATGAATCGGCCGTGAGAGCGAGTCAGCTCGGCTGAGCGGGCAGCTCGATCCAGACGTCCGCGCCGCTGTCGTCCCGGTTGGCGGCGTGGGCGGTTCCCCGGTGGGCGCGCGCGATTGCGTCAACGATCGCCAGACCCAGCCCGGTCCCCTGGCCGCCACGCGACTGATCGGCACGGCTGAAGCGCTCGAAGGCACGGTCAAGGAACCCGGGCGGGAATCCGGGGCCGCGATCCTCCACGTGGATCTCGAGCTCGCCATCGGCCTCACCGGCCCGCACGGTTATCTCGCCGCCGCCGTGCTCGATGGCGTTCTCGACCAGGTTGGTGAGTGCCTGCTCGAGGCGGACCGGATCCGCGTCGATCGTCAACCCGTTCGTCGGCTCCACCACCAGGGCGCGACCCGACCCGTCGATGCGGGCGGCGAACCGCTCCCGTACGTCGCCGAGCAGGTCGGCGACCCGGACCCTGCGGAGGTGTAGGGCCAGCTTGCCCTGCTCGGAGCGCGCCAGGACCAGCAGGTCCTCGGCGAGCGCGCTGAGGCGATCGACTTCGACGATCGCCGAGGCGATCGCCGCACGCATCTCCTCAGGGGTCTTTGCGTAGCGCAGCGCCAGCTCGAGTTCGGTCTTGTGCATTGCGAGTGGCGTACGGAGCTCATGGCTCGCGTCATCGACGAAGGTGCGCTCCCGCTCGAGCGCGGCTTCCAGGCGGCCGAGCATGGCATTCAGGGTCTCCCCCAAGCGCGCGATCTCGTCCTCGGTCTCGGGTACCGGAAGCCGCTGGTCGGGCTCCGCGGCGGAGATCGCGGCCGCCCTACGGCGCATCGCCTCCACGGGGCGAAGAGCGCCTACGGCCATCGCGTATCCAGCCAGGGAGGCGAGCAGCAGGGCGACCGGGCCGCCGATCAGCAGAATCGTTCGAAGGTTCCCGAGCGCCTCGTTGCGGTCGTCGAGCGATGCGCCCACCAGGACCACCAAGGTTCCGCGCGCTGTCGCCTGCGGCCTTGCGAAGAGCCGGGCCGGCGCATCGAACGCCCCGACGTCGGCGCGATCCACGCGGATCGGCATAGTCGTGGCCTCCTGTAGCTCCCGTGGGCTGAGGAGAGGGCTGTGAGACAGCGGGGCAGCGGTGGCGCCGAAGACGTGGCCGGTCGGGGTAAGCACCTGGGCGAAGGTGTCCTCCCCCGGCACGTCCCCACCTCCCTTCAGATTCCCGCCGGAGCGGCCGACGAGCGTCCCCACGTCCTTCGCGCGCGAGATCAGGCCGTTGTTGATCGTCTCGTTGAGCTGAGCCTGAAAGCGCAGATAGATGAACGAGCCCAGCCCCGCCAGCAGGATCGCCATCACGCCGGCGAACGCCAGCGTGATCCGCAGCCGGATCGAGAGCCGCCTCATCCGGGTGCGCCGTCTCTGAGGCGGTAGCCCGCGCCTCGCACGGTTTGGATCGACTCAGCGCCGAAGGGCTTGTCGATCTTCTTGCGCAGGAGCCGCACGTACGAGTCGACGATGTTCGAGCGATTCTCGTACTCATAGTCCCAGGCGTGCTCGAGGAGCTGGAACCGGGAGAGGACCTCGCCCGGTCGCCGCATGAAGACCTCGAGCACCGCGAACTCCTTGGCGGAGAGCTCGATCTCCTCATCTCTCCGCCACACCTGGCGCCTGGCGGGATCCATGCGGAGGTCGCCGATCCGAAGCTCCGGGGAGCGCTCGCCGCTGCCCCGTCTCGCCAGCGCCCGCAGGCGCGCCAGCAGCTCCGCGTAGGAAAAGGGCTTGACCAGGTAGTCGTCCGCGCCGGCGTCCAGCCCCGCGACCCGGTCGGGCACACCATCCCGGGCCGTGAGCATCAGGATCGGCGACCAGACCCCGTCATCCCGCAGACGACGGCAGACCTCGAAGCCGTCGATGTCGGGCAGCATCAGGTCGAGCACGATCGCGTCGTACTCGGTTGAGCCGGCCATCCAGAGGGCGTCCTCTCCCTTCCCCGCGAGATCCGCGGCGATTCCCTCCTGCTTCAAACCCTTGCGCAGGAGGCCGGCCATCTTGGCCTCGTCCTCGACGATCAGCACCCGCATCTCAGCTCACACCCAGATTGTCCCGTGAAGATGAAGGCTGGATGAAAGCGGGGCGGCGGCTAGCTTTCGGCGACGTCGCGGCGCAGAAAGACGAGCGCGGCCGCCGCCAGCGCCGGGAGCCCGTACAGGGCACAGACCCACAGGGAGCGGACGATCGGATCCCAGTCCGCGGGAGTGCGAAGCAGCCCCTGCCAGGCGTTGAACTGGGTGCTGAGCAGATAGGGGTGTAGGCCGCTCAGCCCGGGCAGGATCCCGACGAGCTGAACCAGGAGGGAGAACATCAGCGTCCCGACGATCGCGGCGCCGCTGTTGCGGAAGACGGTCGAGAGCAGCAGCCCGATGCAAGCGATCGCCAGGATGGGGAGCAGATAGACGAGCAGGCTGGCACCGACCAACTCAAGGCCCTTCGGCGCTGAGACCACCGTTCCCGAGAGAGTGGTCACCGGGTTGAAGCCCGAGGCGAGTATCCCGGCGCCCAGCGCGACCGCCCCCGCGATCGCGATCGCGAGCACCGCATAGGTCGCGGCCGCCAGGGCCTTGCCGGCGAACACCTGGTGACGCTCCACCGAGCGGGTCAGGATCATCTTCAGCGTCGCGTTGCGGTCCTCGGAGGCGACGATGTCGCCTGCGACCAGGGCCGTGATCAGCGGGAACAGCCAGATCGACCCGAACAGCAGCAGGACGAGGGGCACCGCCAGCCCAGTGTCGTGCACGTAGCGGCCGAAGGCCACGTCGTTCGGGCGCCCGCCGCCGGTCACCAGGGCGATCACGAAGATGATCGGGACCGCGGCCGCCGCCCCGAGACCCAGGTAGGTCCGCTTCTGGGCGCGGAGCTTTCGCAGCTCCCAGCGGTAGACCGTCATCACCCCGCGCATCAGGCCATCTCCTCGATCAGCTGCTTCGTCCTCGTCGCCCGCTGCGGGCCATCGCCCTCCGTGAGCTGGAAGAAGAGGTCCTCGAGCGTCGCCTGATGCGGCGTCAGCTCGAGTACCGGCGCGCCCGATTCCGCCAGGGCGACGGAGAGAGCCGCGACGGCGCTCTCGTCCGAAGCCTTGAACGCCAGCCCGGCCTCGGAGGTCACGACCTCCTCGATGCCCGGCTGGGCGGAGCACACGTCCCTCGCCCTCCCATCGTCGGTGGTGCGCAGCCGGTAGCTGACGCCGGCCTTGGCCCGAAGCTCCGCGAGGGAGCCCTCATATGCGACCCGGCCGCTGCGGATGATTGCCACGCGGTTGCACAGCTCCTCCACCTCCATCATCTGATGGCTCGAGAGCAGGACGGTGATCCCGCGCTCCCCGAGGTCCCGGATCAGCACCCGCATGTCGCGCATCCCGGCGGGATCGAGGCCGGTGGCCGGCTCGTCCAGCAGGAGCAGGCGAGGATTCCGCAGCAGCGCCGACGCGATGCCGAGTCGCTGGCGCATGCCGTGGGAGTAGCCCTTGACCTTGTCCTTCGCGCGATCGCGAAGCTCGACGATCTCCAGGACCTCGTCGATCCTCGACGCCGAGCCCTGGCCATCGAGCGCGGCGCAGAGCCTTAGATTGTCGAGCCCGCTCAGATAGGGGTAGAAGGACGGCGCCTCCACGAAGCCCGCAACGCCCTGCAGGGCGACGACGCTGATCTGGGGATCGCGGCCGAAGAGCCGCACCGACCCCGCGGTGGGCCGGATCAGCCCCAGCATCATTCGCAGCGACGTGGTCTTCCCGGCTCCGTTCGGCCCCAGATAACCGAAGACGTCGCCAGGATTGACCGTCAGGTCGACGTCGTCGACTGCGGTGATGTCCCCGTAGCGCTTGACCAGCCCCCGGACCTCAATCGGCGGAGACTCCGCCATCGACTAAAGCGCTCGCGCTGCCGTCTGCACCGTTGCTGGGGGCGCCGACGCGACCACCGTGTACTCCACCCCGTTCCGCTGGAACCTCACCATGGTCCCGAGGGCCGTATCCAGCTCCTGGCCCTGGGCTCCGTTGACCGATACCTTCGGGAGCGACAGCTGGCCCTGATCAGTGCTGGACGTGGATGAGCTCCGCGACGGATCGGCGGGCCGCTCGATCACGGCGATACCGCCGAGGCCGCGGCCGTAGGTGACCAGCGCACCGGCGTCCTTGCCGCTTTGGATGAGACGAATCTCGTTCCGGGGCAGGCCCGCCAGGGCGTCCGGGGCGGCAATCGGGAAGGAAGTCTGCTGCTGAACCGCCTGCAGGCCGGTGACCGGGCCGGCCTCGTTCTTGGCGCCCCCTTGCTCGGCGGGCGGGCTGAGGTCGGTGACCTGCGCACCCGGGGGCGGGCTGATGTCGAAGACCGAAGACGGAACGGAGCCGTAGGAGATGTCGCTGACCTTGAGCTCGAGTACCGGCGAGCTGTCGCCCTTCGCGTAGACCGCGGCGCGCAGCGGCGTCCCGTGCACGGCGTCCCAGGCGAGCTCGGCCGCGCCGAGAAGGCCTCCGTTCCGCCTTGGCTCCACGCGGACCGTGTAGGCCGAGTGGCCCGCGACGTCGGTCGGCTGCGCGCCGCTCACCAGGGCGTGCTCGGCCAGCTTCGCGATGTCCTTCTTGATCTGAGCGAGCGAAGGCGGCTGCTCGTGCGCCGAGCCGTTCGCGTCCTTGCCGTCGTGGCCGGCGGGGAGGGTGCCCTCGAAGACGGTGTTGGATCCGGAGTCATAGACCCAGGCCCGATGGCCGTCCGAGAGCACCTGGCTGTCGCTGGTGGCGCCCTCGGAGTTCGAATCCGCCTGGAGCTCGAGTCGGAGATGTCCGTCGGAGGTCGCCCAGAGCCGACCCGAGGCCCCGCTCAGGATCGGGTCCGCCCCCTGGACGGCTGAGCCGCCGATCAGGTGGTTGGTGAACTGGATCCGCGCCGAGACACCCTGGACCGTAGGCGCCGTGACGGCGTCGTGCACCGCGACCGGCAGGGGCTCCGCCGGGGGCTTCGGACCGCCGCCCGTCGCGGCCATGGCCAGGGCCACGGCGCCAACGCCAAACACCACTGTGGCCGCGCAGAGCGCGAGGAGCCTGCGGGTCGAGATGCGGCGGAGGTACTTCATCCACTCAAAGGCTACGCCCAGTCCCTAAGGATTTTCTGACAACGCCACGACTGAGTCCACGCTGGTTCCTTGGGAGCCGATCCCGCCGGCCAGATAGCCGACGCCCGCCGCGCTGCCGGCGGCGGCGTCGTACACGGGCACCGGCAATCGCCCCGCGGGTCGCGTTGCCCCTCTCGAAGGGTCAAAACGAAGGATCCGGTCACTCGGCGCACCGCTTCGGCGGCCACCGAGCAGGTAGATGACGCCGTTCAGCACCACCGCCGAGGCGTGGTCGACGCCCTGCGGAAGGTGTCCGATGACGGATGCTCTCCCGGTTCCGGTGTCGTACGCCTGGATCTGGTCCGTGTCCCCCCCGGTGGAGAGCTCCCCGCCGAAGGCATAGATCCGGCTGCCGAGCGCCGCGGCCGCCGTGTACCGAACCGCCGTCGGAAGCCTGGCAGCCGTCGTGAAGCTCCGCCCGTCGGTCGTGCCAAACACCGACGCGGACGGGCGCTGGCCGTCATAGCCGCCGAGCACGTAGGTCGTCCCGCCCGTGCTGACCGCGGAGAGGTCGGAAAGCCCCGTCGGAAGATGACCCACCTGGCGAGCTGACCCGCCAGGGGAAAGCTCCTGAACGGTGTCATAGCTGGTGGTTGCGCCGCCGCCGAAGACCAGGGTGCGGCCCCCGAGCGAGACAGCGGCCGCATCGTGGAGCGGCTGGACCAGGGTTCCCACCGGTGAGACCCTCCCGGTGCGCGGGTCCAGGGCGAGCACCTTGTTTGTGGAGACGTCTGCACGGTCCGCGCCGCCGATGACCAGCAGGCGGTCGCCGCTGACGGCGGCGGTCGCCCCATGGAGAGGACCGGGCAGACGCAACGACGAAACCGTTGCCCTCGGGGCCACGGCCCGAGCGCGACCGCCGGAGGCGGTCGTCGACGCGGAGTGCCCATTCGAGCCACCTGTGAAAAGCCCCCTCGCCACCAGCACGACCAGCCAGCCGACGACCAGGAGGAGAACTCCGAGCCGAAGCAGCCCACGTTGGCGGGCGCCGCTGATTCGCCGACGCGGGCGCGCTCGACGCGCAGAATCTGGACGCGCTTCCGGCAAGGACTGGACTATCCCGCCAAATTCACACCCTCAGCGTCGATGTGGCCGAGGCATTCAGGTTCTTGTCAGGTCCCGCGTGAGAACTTAGGGGAGCAAGGAATCCCGGAAAAGCAGCCAGATGGCGTGACATCGGACCCCTCACCAACCCGGGACCCCGGGGAGCGCTCGCGACGCGAGCGGCGGCGAAGGGCGGCAATCTCTCGAACGCGGCGCCGTGGGCTGATGCGGCTGGTCGCTCTGCTCGCCGCAATCGGGATCGCCACGGCCGTGGTTCTCTCGCTCGTCGGTGGATCCGGCAAGCCGACCTCGTCCAGCGCGCCGGCATCCCGCGATCCGTCAAGCGCCGGCCGGCCATTCGCCGTGCCGCCGCTGCTCGACCCTCACGACGTCTACGCCGCAGATCGCCCCGGGCGGCTCGCGCCAGCCGTGCGGAAATTCCCGAGCAGGGTCTACGTGCCGAACAGCGACAGCAACACGGTCAGCGTCATCAACCCGAGCACCTACAAGGTGATCGACCAGTTCCCCGTCGGGGCGAACCCTCAGCACGTGGTCCCCTCCTACGACCTGAAGACCCTGTGGGTCAACAACGACATGGGGAACAGCCTCACCCAGATCAACCCGGCGACCGGCCGGCCCGGGCGAACCGTCCAGGTGACTGACCCCTACAACCTCTACTTCACTCCCGACGGTCACTACGCGATCGTCGTCGAGGAGCGCATGCAGTCACTCGCCTTTCGCGACGCCCACACGATGCGGCTCCACCACACACTCCACGTTCCATGCGCGGGGGTGAACCACATGGATTTCACCGCCGATGGCCGCTACCTGGTGGCGAGCTGCGAGTTCGGAGAAAACCTGATCAAGGTGGACGTTCGCCGCCAGAAGGTGGTTGGCACGCTCCGGCTCCCTCAGGGCGCGAGCCCGCAGGACGTGAGGATCTCGCCCGACGGCCGCACCTTCTACGTCGCAGATCTGCATATGAATGGCGTCTGGATGGTCGACGCCCGGACGTTCAGGCGGATGGGCTTCATCCACACCGGGCTCGCGGCGCACGGCCTGTACCCGAGTCGCGACTCCCGCTACCTATTCGTCTCGAACCGGGGCGAGGGGTCGATCTCGGTCATCTCCTTCGCGACCCACAAAGTCGTCCACAAGTGGCAGATCCCCGGTGGAGGCAGCCCCGATATGGGCGGCGTCTCGGCCGACGGCAAGGTGCTCTGGATCTCCGGCCGCTACAACGGCGTCGTCTACGCGATCAGCACGACGAATGGCCACCTGCTCGCGCGTGTCCCGGTCGGCAACGGTCCCCACGGCGTCTGCGTCTACCCCCTACCAGGGCGCTACTCGCTGGGGCACACGGACAACATGCGCTAGCTCAGTGTCAGTGGGCCACCGGAATGCGCGCTCTGAAGCTGCCGCCGTCGCCGTTCTTGAGCGCCTCGACATCGCCACCGACCGCCCGCGCCAGCCGGCGAGCCAGGGAGAGGCCGAGGCCCGCGCCCTGATGGCCCCCCCAGACCCCGGCACCGCCGCGCACCCCGGCTCGAAGATCCGCTCGCAATCGGCTGCGTCCACTCCGGGCCCATCGTCCCGGACGAGGAACTCGACCCAATCCCCGTTCGGCTGCACTCGCACATCGACGCGGCTGCGCCCGTACCGAACGCCGTTCTCGATCAGCGGGACGAGGATGCGCTCCGCGGTGTCGGCGTCGACGTCGACCCTGATCGAATCGGCAGGTGCGCTCAGCATCAGGTCGATTCCGGCGTCGCGGGCGACTCGCTCGCAGGACGCGATCGCCTGCTCCCCGACCGAGGACGCGGGCGCGGTCCCCAGATCCGCGAGCGACTCCGCCCTGGCCGCCGCCATCAGCGTCTTGAGGGTGCTCTGCATCTGGGAGGCGCGCGATTCGATCTCGCGGAGCGCTTCCCGGTACTCGTCGTCGTCACGCTGACGACGAAGGGCAAGCTCCACCTCGGTCACGATGGCGGCCAGTGGCGTCCTGAGCTCGTGCGATAGCTCGGCCGAGAAGAGCTGCTCGTGACGCAGGCTCGATGCGATCCGGGCGAGCATGCTGTCGAAGGTCGCCGCGAGCTGAGTGAGCTCGTCGTACGGCTCCCCTACGTTGAAGCGGTGCTCGAGGTCGTGCTCGCTCCACTCGGCTGCCTCGGTCGTCATCTGGGCGACTGGACGCAGAGCCCGGTTAACGACCAGCCGGGTGGCGATCACCACCAGGAGCAGCGCCGCGACCGCATAGAGAAGCGAGGCGCCCAGGGCCTTCGAGGCGGAGTGCTCGTATGGCTCGAGCGAGATTGCGGAGACGGCGGTCCCCACCCGCGCATTCCCTTGGACCACTGGGACAGCGAACAGCCGCACATCCGTTGCCGAGTCCTCCGCATGGACCCTGGGCCCGCCGGCCAGGGAATCCGCGAGCCGCTGGACCGAGCGCTGGCCCGGTGGTCGCTCTACCGCGGTTGCACCGCTGTAGACCCAGACCTGGGTGTCGGGGGCTGCCCGGTCGGGGCTCTCCTTCACTTGGAGGGAGCCATTCCGGACGGTGATCCCCTCGAGTGCGGCCGAGGCGCGAGCCTGCAGGACGCGATTTGCGTCCGCGTCGAGGTTCGATCGCAACAGAAGGTTGAAGCCTGCGGTCAGCACCGCCAGAGAGATCGCGGCCGCGAGGGTAACCAGGATCGTCAGCCGCGTTCTGAGGCTGAAGCGGCTCATTCGAGCTTGTATCCGACGCCGTGCACGGTCCCGATCTTCGCCTCGGTGGGCAGCTTGGCGAGCTTCTTTCGAAGCCTGCCGAGGTAGACGTCGAGCGTGTTGTCGTGGACGATCGCGCCGTCGGGCCAACCGGTCGCGACGAGCTCCCGCCGCCGAACCGTCTCGCCATGCCTGCCAGCCAGCGCCCCGAGCAACCTGAACTCCGTCGGCGTCAGCGCGATGGTGGTCTCGCCCGAGACGACGGCGTGAACCGCGGGGTCCAGTCGGAGATCGCCAGCCACCACCGCAGGCCTCGAGCCCGCCGAGCGCCGCAGCAGCGCCCGCAGCCGGGCGATCAGCTCCGCGAACTCGAACGGCTTGGTCAGGTAGTCGTCGCCACCGGCGCTGAAGCCGGCAAGCCGATCGACCATCTGGTCGCGCGCGGTCAGGAACAGCACTGGCGCCTCGACGCCACGGGATCGGATCGCCTGGCAGACGTCGCGACCGTCGGCATCGGGCAGGCCGATGTCGACCACCAGGAGCTCGGGCGGATCGGATTCAGCCAGCGCGACGGCGTCCTTCCCGAGGCTCGCCTGGACGACGTCGAATCCCTCCTCCTCCAATCCGCGGCGCAGGAGTCGGCGCAAATCGCCGTCGTCTTCGACCACCAGTACGCGAGGCAGCATCGATCCAGTATCCCCTCGTGGCCTCAACGTTCTCGCAGCACGCGGCCTAGGGGAAGCCGGGCGATCGCCCTGCCCGCGACTACCGACCCGCCGACGCCGGCCAACAGCGCTACGCCGAACAGCAGGCCGAGAAAGCCCCAAGGGAACGCCAGATGATCGGGCGGCGGATCGAAGACATGGGTCAGCATCGCGACGAGCATCTTGGCGAGGAGCCAGCCGAGCCCCGCGGCGAGCAGGGCCCCGGCGGCAAGAACCATTCCCACCTCGCTCCAGACGAAGGCACCCACCTCCCGCAGCGAAGCCCCAACGGCGGTCATGGTCGCGAACTCATGCCGGCGCTCGGCGACAGCGCCGAGCACGAAGATGGCGGTCGCGGCGGCGACCAGGACGAGCGAAAAGGCCTCCTCGAGGTGGCTGATCCCAGCCAGGTCCACGGTGGTGATCGAGGTGACCGCCTGGGCGGTCTGCTGGTCGATGTTCTTCACCTCGGTTCCGAGCGGCGCGGTCGCGGCCGCGACCCGGGAGGCCACGGCCGGCGGGCTGTCGCTGGTCTTGGCGAAGACCACGTTGGACCCTGAATGGGTGAGCTGGTCCAGGTAGCTCCGGTTCGTGACCATGAACGAGTCCCGTGGCGCGGAGGGAAACTCCTGAACCGTGCCGATCACGTGAAATGGCGCGACCCGGAATCGCCCGGTTCGCTGGTCGAGAACCCGAAGGCGGAGGAGATCGCCCGGATGAAGCGAGTAGTCGTTGATCGTCTCCAGCGAAACCAGGATCCCGTCGGGCGTCGAGGCGAGGCGGCTCATCATCTGATCCGCACCACCGCCGAGGAAGTAGGAGTTCCGCAGGCTGGTGGCCTCGCGGAAATGGCTCGGGTCGATTCCGAAGGTGTCCTGCAGATCGGGGCCGACGTACGCATATGAGTGATTGACCGCCGTCGTCGCGCTCACTCCCGGGACGGCGGTCACTTTGGCGGGAAGGTCGCTGGAGGCGGCGACGCCCGGCGGCGAATCGACCGTGACGTCGGCGCCGAGGGTGAGCTGCGCGTCCACCTTGGCCTGCTGGTCATAGGTGGCGGTGAAGACGCCCAGGCTGACGGCGAAGGCCAGGAGCAGGCCGATCACGACCAAGCCGCGATTGACCGCGGACGCTCTGCGCCCGAGGCTCGAGACCACCAGCGAGACAAAGCTTCCCGGTCGCCGCGCCGCCCGGCCGGCAAGGGCACCCATGAAACGGCCCCTCAGCCGAACGAGCAGGAGCGTCGCACCAATCCAAAGCAACGCCGGGCCGAAGAACATGTACACCGATAGCGACAGCGTCGGATTCGAATCGGGGCTGAGCACCGCCGAGAAGCCCGTGCGGATCGTCAGCCAGTAGATCAGCCCGCTCAGTGCGAGGGCCAGAAAATCAAGGTAGAAGCGCCGCCAGGCCGGCGGTGGCTGCCGGACCGACGCGCTGCGCCCCTCGCTCACCTCGGCTGCAAGTGCCCCTCGGGTGCTGGCCAGCCTCGCCGCCGCCGAGCCCGCGATCGCAATACCGACCGCGGCGAGCAGCGTGGCCGCGCCGCGCGAGAAGGTGAGCTGTGCCCCGCCGCTGACCAGTAGCTGCACCGCCGCGAAGCCGAGCGCCGCGCCCCCGATGCCGGCGACTACTCCGATCACGATGCTCTCCACGGTCGCGACCAAGAGCAGGTCGCGCGGGCGGCCACCGCGCGCCCGGAGCAACGCCAGGTCGCGACGGTCGCTTTCGCTGGCCCCGAGGGCGGCGAGGTAGGCGACGCCCAACGCGACCAGTGCGCCGGGAACAGCGAGCAGCAGGAAGAGCGTCTCGGCATAGAGGGCGTCGCCGGCCGCGCTGTTCAGGGAGTCCGAGAGATTGTCGACGAATTGGACCTGGCCGGGCAGGACGCTCTGCAGCCTGTTGACGGTCTGTGTCGCCCGCTTCAAGGCGCTCGAGGGACTACCGGACGCGAGCGGACCTCTGTCCAGCTGGGCCTGGACCTGCCACTGGGTCCCGGTCTGGGCGCCCGGCTGAGCGCTGGCGCCGGATGCACCGGTTGCGATCGTCGGCAGCAGTGGCGCCAGCGTCCTCTCGAACGTGCCGGTGAACATGATCGCCGCGTTCTCGGGCGGCTGCGCCGGAGCGGGGCCGAGCAGAGGGTTGAGTGGCTGGAAGATGGAATCCGGAGCGGTGATCAGCCCGACCCCGCTCACCGGATAGCTCTGAGGCGGAGCACCCGGCCGTGGCCTGAGCCGGATGACGTCTCCGATCCTCGCCTGCAGGGTGGCCGCCATTTGCTGATCCAGGACGAGCGCACCTCCGCGCAGGGAACCCTGCAGCATGCGAAACGTGTGGACGTTCGCCTGATAGCCACGCGGCACGGCGAGCACCGCGCCGCTCGAAGTCTGTGTCGACTGGCCGCCGGCGCTGTGCTCTGCCGAAACAAACGGAGCGGTTGCCGCGGCGGCGGCGTAGGCGACTCCCGGCTGCCGCAAGAGCGCGGCCGCCGCCTGCTGGTCCTTCTGGAAGGAGGTCACCGGCGCCTGCAGGTCCAGGGGCACCTGACGCAGGGCGGTCGCTGAGGCCGTCCGCAGCGAGTTGCCGATGAACAGGATCATTCCGGCGAGCAGAGCGACCGCGAGCGCCACGACGCCGATTCGGAGCGCCGTCCTGGCGGGCATCCGCCGCAGGCCGGAAATCGCGAGGTGGATTGCCGGCCTCACACGGGCTCCCCGACTCGGAGGGACCCATCGGCGAGCTCGATGGCGCGATCGGCTCGCCGCGCCACGCTCGGATCGTGAGTCGCGGTCACGATCGCGAATCCGAACATCCCCCGGACCGCATCGATCAGGTCCAGCACCCGGCGCCCGGTGTCCGAGTCCAGATGGCCGGTGGGCTCATCGCAGAGCAGGAGCTCCGGCCGCTGGGCCAGTGCGCGGGCGATCGCCACGCGCTGCTGCTCCCCGCCCGAGAGTTCCGACGGCAACGCTCCGGCCCTGTCCTGGAGTCCGACCAGGGCCAGGAAGTCGTCGGGCGATTCTGGAGCACCGGGCCCGTTGCGGCTCGACCGGCCATCCGGATCGGGGTGCCGAGCCGCCAGCGTCGCGAACGCGATGTTCTCGCGGGCGTCCAGGTTCGGCAGCAGGTTCGCCCCCTGGAACACGTATGCGATCCCCTTCGTCGGGCCCCGCCGGCGCGCGGTCTGGTCGAGGCTCCCCGCCTGCTCGCCGTGCCAAGCGACCGTCCCGGATGCCGGGGAGACCAGCCCTCCGAGAACGTGAAGGAGCGTCGTCTTGCCGGAGCCGGAGGGGCCGAGCAGCCCGCAGTGCTCGCCCTCATCGACCCTGAAATCGATCCCGGCGAGCGCGCGCACGGCGGACTCCCCCGAACCGTGCACCACCGTCACGCCCTTGCACGCGATGAGCGGGGCACTCATTGGAACCGCCTCATCGCGCGACCCTGCCGTCGGCGAGCTCGACCACCCGGTCGCTTCCCGCGGCGACCGCAGGGGAATGAGTGATCAGCACGACGGCCGACTGGTAGGTGTCCTGAAGCCTTCTCAGGGCGTCGAGGACGATCGACTCGTTTCGAGCATCAAGCTCGCCGGTCGGCTCGTCGGCGAGCACGATGTGCGGTCGCCGCGCTGCGGCGGCGGCGATCGCAACCCTCTGCTGCTCCCCGCCCGACAGCCGGTCGGGCGTGTTCCCGGCGCGCCGCTCGAGGCCGAAGATGGCCAGGGTCTCATCAGCGGCCTCGCTCGGGTCCCGGTCGGATCCCGACAGACTTACCGAGATCGCGACGTTCTCACGCGCAGAGAGAGTCGGCCAGAGGTTGTCCGACTGGAAGACCACGGCCATCTGCCCACCCCTGATCCGGGCGAGCCCGGCCTCATCGAGCCGGGCCAGCGATCGCCCGTCGACCCTCACCTCCCCCGCCGATGGGACGTCCATGGCGGCGGCGATCGAGAGCATGGTGCTCTTGCCGCTTCCCGATGGCCCGACGACCGCGACCATCTCGCGCGGCTCCACCTTCAGGTCGAGGCCACGCAGAGCGACCGTCTCGCTCGATCCGGCGCGGAAGATCTTGAAGACGTCGATCAGCTCGAGCGCCGGCGGCTGGGTGTCCTGAGGCGGACGATCGGGCTCGACGTAGAGACTGCTGAGGCGCGCAGTCGCCTCCACCGGCTCAACTCCAGCGGAAGCTCTCGCTGATCATCCGGTAAGCGTCGACGTTGTCGACACCGACGGGGGTCGCGAGATCGATGGTGGCGACCTTGCCGCCCTTGAAGTACACGTATCGGTCGACGGTGATCTTGGGACGCTGTCCCGTCACCGGGCTCTTCTGGCCCTCGGTCGTGTAGGTCGCCTTCACCACCTGATTCGGCCCGGCGGTGGTGGTCTGCGGGTGTCCGGGATTCAGACACGGGTCCGTGGTCGTCTCCTGCTTGAGCTCCGCGGCGACCGAGGGCGGAGTCGGCTGGGCACCCGGCGCGACCCTGATCGTCACCGTGTTGCTCTTGTCCAGGAAGGTGACGTCGGAGCCGTTCCCCGACCGGGCCCAACCCTCCGGATAGGAGATCGAGTAGCCGCCGCTTCGGTTCTTGAACGTCAGGAACTGCTGGTTGTCCGGGATGTCCCCCTGGGCGGTCGAGGCCGCCTCGGATGCAGCGGCCGACGAGGTGCTTGATCCGCAAGCCGGCGCCGCGGCGGCCGTTGTCAGGGTCGTGGTTGAGGTGGAGGTCGCCGAATTCATCTGGCTCGTCCCGTGACCACTTGACCCGCAGCCGATCAGGAGAACTGCAGTGGCGATGACCGCTGTGGCAATTGCCAATGGGTGCGGGTGAAGCAGAGCGAGCCTGTTGGACATGTGCCCCAGCTTGCGCCGAGTCGGCTGAAAACCTCCTGAAAGCGACCGTCAGGAATCATTCAGGCAGTCGCGTCAGTGCTCGTGGTCGTCGAGCCAGACGGCCCAGCCGAAGAGGGCGAGCGCTCCGAGCGCCATCATTCCGCTCGCCTGGACCAAGCCCTGGAACAGCCAATCGACGGCAAGGAGGGCGCAGATCAATCCCCCGAACGCACTCACGCCCCAGATTGGCTGTCCGTGCATGGATTGCCCTCTAACCCGTCTCCTCCACGGCGGGACCAGCCTGGACGTCTCGGGTAAATCCCACGTGAAAGGTCCGTTAATGCGTCGCGGTCACCGTTCTCAGCGGCACGCCGAGATGCTTGATCCGCTCGGGTAGATCGACATGAAGCCAGTGCGAGACGTGGCTCGGCGGAGTCTCGAGGATGATCTCGTCGTAGCCCGCGCCGTCGAGCTCCTCCACGATGTCGTCGTAGGCGTTCGGGCTGCTCGCGACGCGGCCGTTGACCTCGCCGCCGGCCGGGCCTTCGAGCACCGGCAGGGCCCTGGCCGCGCCAGTCGGGGACCCAGCCATGGGCGGCGAACAGCTCCTCGCACCGAGCGGCGTCGAGCACCTGGTCCCCGTGCGGATGGTCGGGGTTGAATGGGATCTTCTCGTTCCACCACTTCCACTCGATCGCCCACGAGGTGCTCGGGATCGTCGGCGGAACTGCCACCGTGAAGCTCGGTGGCCCGAGCGGGCGCAGCTTCGAGATTGGAAAGGGGCACGTCCTGGTGCTCCCCGCCGGCACCGGACACTGCAACGAGGGCTCGAGCTCCGACCTGCTCGTGGTCGGCGCCTACCCGGACGGGATGCCCTGGGACATCCGGCGCGGAGATCCAGCCGAGCACGATGAGGCTGTCGCCAACATCCGCGCCGTGCCCATGCCCCACGCCGACCCGGTCAACGGCCCGAACGGCCCGCTGACGAAGCTCTGGGCCGCCGCCGGCTGACCGCTAGACGAACCGCTTGACGAAGTCGATCGCCGTCTGGGCGACCTCCCGCCAGCCGCTATCGATCGTCAGGGAGTGTCCGCGGTTCGGGATCTGCTTGATCTCGGTCACCGCGGAGTTCCCCTTCTGCCGCTTGTACGACGCGTTCGCGATCGCCCACGGAACGGTGTGGTCCTTCTCGCCGTCGATGATCAGAAGCGGTCCCCGGTCCGGGTTCTTCGGGTCGAGCTTGGCCTCGGTGAAGGGGTTCACGTTGGCGTTCGCCATCTGCATCAGCGCGACCCCGGGCGCCGCCACGTGGTAGGTGTCGTAGATCCGCTTCGCCTCATCGTCATCCAGCGCATTGGCCCAGCCGTACTTGAACTGGTCGAGAGTGAGCGTGATCGCGCGGCCCCTATTGAACGGGTTCTTGAGTACCGGGCCGGCTGACCGGAGTGCGGAGATCGGCAACGGCAGCACTCCGCGGAAGGGCCCGGGATCGATCCCTACGGTCGCGGCGGAGATGCCACGGTCGGCGATCATCTGGGCGAGCAATCCGCCGGTCGAGTGGCCCATCACGGCGGGCTTCTTGGTGAGCATGCCGATCACCTCCGCGGTGTGGTCAGCAATCTGCTTCAGCGTCTTCTTCGCGAAGACACCGGGGTTCGCCCTCGCCTCCTCGACGGTCTCCGGGTCGTCCGGCCAGCTCGGGGTCAGGCCGGCGAACCCCTCCTGCTCGTAGAGGTCGACCCAGTTGTTCCAGCTGCTCGGAAGCAGCCAGAGGCCGTGAATGAGGACGATCGGAGTCTTCCCGGACGCGTTGGCCTTCTCGATCTCCTGGGCTTCCCGCTCGGTGATCTCCGCCATGCTGTCCTTCCCTTTCTCGAGTTGTCTGGGAGAAGCACGCCCCTACGGAGGGGCGGGACCGGCGCCGTCCGGACGCAAAATCGCTCAAGTGAGTATGACTGCATGCGATAACCATCCGACTTACGCACATAGGCGGCCCGACGCTGCTGATCGAGGTGGAGGGCTGGCGTCTGCTCACGGATCCCACCTTCGACCCCGCGGGCGGGAAATACCGGTTCGGCTGGGGCACGGGATCGACCAAGACGTCGGCGCCGGCACTCGCGGCCGAGCAGCTCGGAGCGATCGACGCCGTGCTGCTCAGTCACGACCAACACGAGAACAACCTCGACGCCGCCGGCCGGGAGCTGCTGCCATCCGTCGGCACAGTCATCACCACCGTCGCCGGGGCGCAGCGCCTCGGGGGCGAGGCGCGCGGGCTCGAGTCGTGGGAGACGACGAGGCTCGAGCACCCGGATCGGCTCACGATCGAAGTCACCGCGACCCCATGTCGCCACGGACCCCCGCTGAGCCACCCGATCGTCGGCGAGGTGGTCGGCTTCGTGCTCGGCTGGGAGGGCCAGAGGTATGGTGTCCTCTGGATATCGGGCGACACCGTCCTCTACGACGGCGTGAAGCAGGTCGCCAACCGATTCCAGGTCGACACCGCTCTTCTCCATCTCGGTGGCGTCCAGTTCCCGGTGACCGGCCCTCTCCACTACACGATGACCGCAAGCCAGGCTGTGGAGCTCTGCGGTCTGATTCGACCGCGCACGGTGATCCCGATCCACTACGAGGGCTGGAAGCACTTCAGGGAGGGCCGCGAGGAGATCGAGCACCGGCTCGCATCGGCGCCGGAAGAGATACGGCGCAGCTTCCGGTGGCTCCCCATCGGGGAGACCACCGAAATCTGAACGGCTTCACAGATGGAGCCGGCGGCATCGAAGCCGCGTCCTCGGTCACGAAACGATCGGTGTCTACAGGTATAGCCGGCGCTTTGTTCTCGCCCTTCGACCTCCGCTGCCGGCGGGAGACGCCGGAGGGCCAAGTCCCTTCGATGTCCCCGGACGGTCGGGACGGGCCGACCGGGTGAGCCCGATTCTGACGCCGGGCCCCCACCCCTCGGGCTCGGGTGGGCCGACGCTCACTGCTTAGGTTCTAGCTAAGCGGCGAGGGCGAACTCATGGTCCGCACGTATTGGTTGGTCCAGGTGTTTAACGAGGCCTCCTGGAACCTCGACCTGCAACCTGATCGCACGGATGACCAAGTCGAATCCAATTCGGCCCCGTGCTATGTGGAGCAATGGTAGCCGCGACTCAGTGCGCTGGCTGCCTCGGCGCGCTGGCCAGGTAGGTCGCTGCCATGTCCTTCTCGCCGTGCTCCGCGGCAGCGCTCTCGAGCTGGTCGCGGATCGCCTCGAGCATCGGCAGGTGCAGGTCGTGGCGCTCCATCGCCTCGACCACCAGCCGGGCGTCCTTCGCCGCCAGCCCGAGCTTGAAGGCCGGGTCGAAGCTCCGCTCCACCATCATCTTGCCCTTCATCTGGGTGTAGGCGTTGTCGATCGGACCCCCCGAGATCGTCTCGAGAAACTGGGCCGGATCGATACCGATCCCCTCGGCGAAGGAGATCGTCTCCCCCAGGCCCTCCACGAGCGAGAGCAGCCACGAGTTGATCACCAACTTCATCCTGCTGCCGTTGCCGACCTCACCGAGCCAGATCGTCTTCTGCCCGATCGCATCGAAGATCGGCCCGCAGGCGTCGCGAGCCTCGTCGGGCCCCGAGGCGAGGACCGTGAGCTTGCCCTGCTCGGCCGGCTGTTTCGTGCCTACCACCGGGGCATCCACCAGGGTCACGCCATGCTGCTCGGCGAGGGTGGCGCAGCGCTCGATCCCCTCGATCCCGACGGTCGTCATCTGTAGCCAGATGGCATCCTGATCGACCCCGGCGAGCGCTCCGCCGGATCCCTCCATGGTCGCCACCATCGCGTCGGTCTCGGTGAGGATGGTCAGGATCGTCCCGGCGCCCGATACCGCCTCCGCCCGCGGTGTCGAAGATCTCGATCCCGTCCTCCGTCAGCGGCTCGGCCTTGTCGCGCGATCGGTTCCAGGCACGCACCTCGATCCCCGCCTTGGCGATGTTCCTCGCCATCGGGAGGCCCATCGTGCAGCCGGCACCGAGGATGGCGACCCTTTGCGCTCGTGTGCATGCCAGCGGATTACCCGCTAACGACGCTTATGACGCTTCTTGCAGTGCCGGCTTTGATCGCTTGCTGCGGCGCGACGATGGCGCTTCTTCGCCTTCTTGCACTTGGGGGGTGTCCCGATCGCCGGGGACGTCCCACTTGCCGACACCGGGTCGCCCTGCGGGCAGGCGGCAGTCACGTAGCAGGCAAGCGGCGGCTCGGCGCTGATCTGCTTGGCAGCCGCCGTGTTGGTCGCCAGGTCGGCGGCGGCGGAGGCTAGATCGGTCGGGTACGTCGCCGGATTGATCCCCGGCATCAGGGGAGTCGTGCAGATCCCCGGATCGCTCGCCTTGGCTCGCGTCGGATCGGCGGGCCCGGGATGCTCGAGAGCGTCGATTGCCAGGTCATAGGCAACGTTGTCGTGGGTGCCGACCGCCAGGTGCTCGGAGGGATCGAGTGGGCAGACGTCCTGAACCGCCTCGTTGGTGATCGCGCCACCGCCGCCGTGGAGCGAGGAGCTGCCGGCGTCGTCGGAGTTGGGGGTGACGATCTCGTCGTTGTGCGTGTAGACCTCGGTGTAGGAGATCCTCGGGAAGGTCTCCTGGTAGGAGTTGAGCGCCTTGGTGAAGGCTGCAATGTCGCGCTGCTGCCAGTCGGCCGCCGCGCAGGGCAGCGCACAGAGGGTGTCGGCACCGGTCGTCCCGTGATTGCTGGGCGCGAACCCGATCTGGTCGTCGACCATCGCCCGCGTGTCCGGCCAGAAGCGGAGCACCCAGCGCGGGATCATGCCGCCCTGGCTGTGCCCGATGATCGAGATCTGGCGGCCCGCCTGCTGGTGCATGACGCGGATCGCGTTGACGACGTACTCGGCCGCAACCTGGATGTCGCCGAGCGCATTGCCGGGGAGGGTCACGGCGCACCACTTGATGCCGAGTGCATCGAGCGCCGGCTCCCAGTTCCAGGAGAAGTTGTGCTCCGGGTTGCTGCCGGTGCCCGGCACGAGGAGAACCGGGGCGCGGCTCGCTCCCGTCAGGCTGCTCGGACAGTTGAGGCTCGCGTTGAGCTTGTCCTGCGAGACGTTCAGCGGCGGCCCGGGCCGGTCCACCGGCGCGTAGGTGATCGCCGCGGCGGAGGCCGGGACGAGCAGCGACACGGCCGCGATCGCGCCGATAAGCCCGCTGCCCAGGATCCCTCTCCTCACGCCGGCGACAGTACCAAGTCCTGGGTATACGCGAGACACCTTCGGAGCTGTCTCAGGACTTAGGGCCGGTGAAGCCGCGACGCTAGATTGAACGGAGATGGAGGCCCATCAGCACACCGATCTCGAACCCATCCACCCCGGCTCAGGTCGTCGGCAGGGGCTGCTCAAGCGGATCGGGAGCGCCCTCGCCGCCCTCGGCGTCCTGATCGCGAACATCGGAGCCAAGGCGAAACTGCTCCTGGTCGCGTTGCCGAAGCTGAAGCTGTTCACGACCTCGGCCTCGATGCTCGTCTCGATCGCCGCGTATCAGCTGATCTTCGGCTGGCTCTTCTCGATCGGCTTCGTGCTGCTCCTGCTGCTGCACGAGCTCGGGCACGTCTTCCAGCTCCGCCGCGAGGGGGTGAAGGCCTCGGCGCCCATGTTCATCCCCTTCCTGGGAGCCGTGATCTCGGCCAGGTCGATGGGCGACGACGCGGCCGCCGAAGCGCGGGTCGGCCTGGCCGGGCCGATCCTCGGATCGATCGCAACCCTGGTGCCGCTCGGGATCTGGCTGGCGACCGGCGCGCACTTCTGGCAGGCCCTCGCCTTCATCGGGTTCTTCATCAATCTCTTCAACCTCGTCCCGGTTTTGCCGCTCGACGGCGGACGGGCGATGGCGGCCCTCTCCCCATGGGTCTGGCTCGTCGGATTCGCCGGTCTGGTGGCAATGGCCTTCGTCTTCCCGAGCCCGATCCTGGTGCTCATCCTCGTCCTCGGAGGACTGGAGAGCTGGCGGCGCTGGCGCGCTCGCAACACCCCCGAGGGCCGCGCCTATCACCGGGTGCCGACGCGCACCCGCGTGGTGGTGGCCGTCACCTACCTGCTGCTCATCGCCGCGCTTGCCGCCGGTGTCTCGGCGACCCACCTCCCGCGCAGCCTCTAGACGGTCAGCTTCTGCTTGACCTCGCTCAGGAACGTCCCGGGCATTCCCGGGACGTCGGCGAGATCGTCGAGTGACTCGAAGCCGTCCTGCCGCTCCCGGTAGGTGATGACGCGGGTGGCCTGCGTGACCGAGAAGCCGACATCGCGAAGCTCTTCGAAGCTGGCGCGGTTGAGGTTGATTCGATCGCCGGCGTCCTCGGCCGGGGCAGTCTCCAGTGGCTCATCCGCGGCTTCTTCCTCCTCCCCCGGGTCCCCCTCGGGGCCCTCCCCCTTGGGCTCTTGGCCCTTGGGCTCCCCCACCATGTCCCCGTCTCCCTCCTCCCGCTCGCCCACGTCGCGTGCGGTTCCGACTCCGAGAATCGCTCCCACGGTCCGGCCGAGGATGCCGCCTCCTCCCGGATCCTCCTCATCGGCCTTGGTTTCTTCATCCTCCTCCGGCGCCCTGGTCTCTCCAGCCTCGTCCGGCGCCTCATTCTGCTCCTCGGCCCCGGCCTCGGGTGCGGCGGGCCCCGTAACGGTGCCCGCCTCGCCTGGACCGGTGGAGACCACCCACTCCTCGCGCTCCTCCGAGTCATCGGCCTCATCAGGAGCGGCCTCTGAAGCCTGCTCCGCTTCGGGTGGCTCGGTCCGGGGCGGTGGCGGCGGGGGGACGGCTGCCGCGGGCGGCTCCGGCGCGGGCGGCTCCGGCGCGGGCGGCTCCGGCGCGGGCGGCTCCGGCGCGGGCGGCTCCGGCGCGGGCGGCGAGACGGGCGAGGCACCCAGCTCCTGCGCCGTCCGGATGCTGGTGGCAGCGGCGGTCTCCGCAGCGCGGGCCTTTCGTTCGGCCTCCTTTGCACGTTCCTCGGCGGCGGCGACCCTCTCCAGCACCTCGCGGAGCCTTCTCTCGCGCTCGGCCTCCTCGACCTTGAGCTGTGCCAGCCGCTCGGCATCCGCCGCCCGCTGCTCGGCCTCGGTTGCCCTCCTCTCGACTTCCTCGAGCCGCTTGAAAGCGTCCTCCATCGCCCGCTCGCGCTCCTCGCGCTCGGCCACCAGCCTGTGCTCCTCCTGCTCGAACTTGGCTCGAGCTCGGCGCTCGGCGTCCTCCTGAAGCCGGCTCGCCTCCACTCCCATGCGCTCCTCCGCCTCCGCGCGGGCCCGCTCCTCGGCCTCTCTTCGGGCCTGCTCGGACGCCTGCGCCACGCGAGCATCCGCGTCGCGGCGGGCCTCCTCGATCGCCTGCTTGGTCCGGTCCTCGACCTCGCGACGCACGCGCTCGGATTCCTCCTGCGCGCGCCGCTCGCTCTCGCGGCGCATGTTCTCGGCCTCCTCGCGGAGCTTCGCTTCCGAGGTCACGCGCGCCTCCTCCTCGGCCTGCCGCCTCGCCTGGTCAGCCGCCATCTTGATCAGCTGCTCGGTCTCATCCTCGGCCCGCCGAACACGCTGTTCGGCATCTCGCTCGAGCTCCTCCGCCCGGCGCATCCGCTCCTCCGCCGCATTGCGGACCCTCTCCTCCTCGTCGTCGAGCCCGGCCGCGGGGCGGGCCTCGGCCGAGGGTGACTCATCGGGAGGCAGCACCGCAGCCTCCTCGGACCTGGACGCCCACTCGGGCCTCGGCGGCCCTGCTGGCTCGGCTGAGGGCGGAGGGCTGACGACGGTTGGCTCCTCGGCGGCCTCCTTCTCGCTGGCAAGGCGGTCGATCTCATCCTGAAGCGATCCGGCCCACCTGGATGCGGGAGTGATCGGTTCGTGACCACCCGCGGGAGTGCTCGGCTTCGGTTGGGGCTCGGCCGACGCCGCCAACTCGGCGCCTGTGGCGTCAGGCTCGGGAACGTCTGTGGCAGACTCCTCGGTCCCGGCGACGGGCTCCGGCGTCGAGGTTCGGGGCTCTTGCGGCTCGCTCGCGGGTTCATCCTTGCCGTCGGACTCGTCCGATGAGGTCGACGAAAAGCCACCGGGAGCGCTCGACGGCTCGGGGGCGATCGGAGTCAGTGCCGGTTCGTCTGCGGGGGTATGGGCAACCACTTGCTCCGTCTCGGCCGCCTCCTGCTCGGTGCCAGCCGTCTTCTCGGTGACGGTCGGTGTCGGGGATTCTTCTTCCTTCGAGGCATCCTCGCCGGAATCGCCCTCTGCCCCGATCGGCACCTCCTCGAGTCGCTTCGTGCCTTCCTCTTCCTCGCCGCCCTGCTCGTCTCCGTCCCCTCCAGCTTTCTTCGCAGCCTCGGCGGCGCCGAGCCCGAGGGCGGCGGCGAGCATCGTGGACTTCTCCTCGCCGCCGTCTCCGGCCGTCTTCACCTCGGCGCCCTCGTCCGATTGCTCCGTCTTCACAAGCCCCTCGTCCGGCTGCTCCGGCTCCTTTTCATCAGTCTCCGGAGCAGGCGCGGGCGGGGCCTGCCCCTTGCGCTCCGCCTTGCGGCGGGCGCGGTCCTCCTTGCGGCTGCGACGTTCCTCGCGCCGGCGCTTGCGCTCGTCCTCCCAGGCGCGGCGATCCTGCTCCTCGGCCCGGCGCTTCTCGTCGGCGACCTGCTGGCGCTTCGCCTTGCGCTCCTCCCGACGCTGCTTACGACTCGGCTTGCCCTCCGCCTCGGCCTTCACCTCCGCGGCCTCATCCTCCACCTCATCCTTGGCCGCCTCATCCTTGGCCGCCTTGCCCTTGGCCGCCTTGCCCTTGGCCGCCTCGGCCTCGTCCTTGGCCCCATCGGCCTTCGCCTTGTCGTCCACCTTCGCCTGCTTCTTCTCGGCCTTGGCGTCTACCTTTGCCTGCTTCTCCTCGGCCTTGGCGTCAGCCTTCGCCTGCTTCTCCCCGGCCTTGGCATCCGCCTTCGCCTGCTTTTTCTCGGCCCTTGCCTCCGCCTTCGTCTGCTTCGTGTCCTGGCTCGAAAGCCCCTTCCCGGGATCGCCCTCCTTGCGACGCCGCCGGCTCACCAGCAGCAGGAGGATGAGCAGCAGGATCACGGCGCCGGCGATGCCGTAGGCCTCGGCCGGATGGTCCTGGAAGACGTCGGAGATGGTGCTGGTGTCGATTGCGGCAAGCATCGTGGTGCCCATCGTTGCACGCGACTTTCGTTCTCGTGCAGCGACCTTTGCCCTCCCATCGGGCGAAAGGTTGCTCAGCCTAAGCGCTGCTTGAAATCGCGCTCGACTTCACGGCGCAGGTCGCGGTCGGCGATCTCGCGACGGCGGTCCTGGCCCTCCTTGCCTTTCGCCAGCGCCAGCTCGACCTTCGCCCTGGGACCCTTGAAGTAGATGCGGGTCGGAACCAGCGTGAGGCCGCGCTCGGCAGTCTTGCCGATCAGGCGCTCTATCTCCCGTCGGTGCAGGAGCAGCTTGCGGGGCCGGTCGGGATCGTGATTCTGGTCCGACGCAGGGAGGTACGGCGGGATGTGGGCGCCGCGCAACCAGACCTCGCCCCGATCGATCACCGCGTAGGCCTCGTTGATCTGCGCCCTGCCATCGCGCAGCGACTTCACCTCGCTTCCCTGCAACTCGATGCCGGCCTCCATCCTCTCCAGCATCTGGAACTTGTGCCGAGCCCGCCGGTTGGTGGCGACGTCCCCGCTCACCGGGGTTCTCGGTCCTTTCGGCTTCTTGGCCATCAGCTCTCGACAGGTAGCAGGTCGACCCGCCCCCGCGGAGCTTCCACCCGATCGACCGTGACCTTGACCGGGTCCCCGGTCCGAATCGCCCCACCGCCGCGGCCTCCGACCAGCATCGTCTCGGTCGTGTCGAGCTCGTAGCGCTCGCGGCCACCGATCCGACGGGCGGGAAGAAAGCCCTCATAGACGTCGGCGAGCGCGCCACCGAAGCGGACGAAGGCGCCGGCCCCGACCACACCCGAGACCTCCCCGTCGAATCGGGCGTCTGGGCCGCGCTCGAAGAGCTCGCGCTCGAGCAGAAAGGAGGCACAGACCGAGTCCGCGTCGCGCTCGGTGCGCGTGGCGTCGCGCTCCCGCTGCGAGCAGTCGGCGGCGACCTCGGCGAGCCCTTCCGCCCGCGGTGCCTCCTCCCCAGCCCCGATCGCAGAGAGCAGCGAGCGATGGGCGATCAGGTCCGGGTAGCGGCGGATCGGAGAGGTGAAGTGCGAGTACGCGTGACTCCCCAGGCCGGCATGGCCGAGGTTGTGATCCGCGTAGTGGGCCTGTTGCAGAGAGCGCAGCACAAGCGATGTATACGCCTCGCGGCCGTGGCCCCGGCGCTCGGCCTCGCGGGCGACCAGCCGGCTCGCCTCTCCGGCGAGCTCGCCGGCCTGCTGGGGCGTGATCGACTCCGGCAGCGCCGGCGTCGGGATGTCGAGCGCGGCGAGCTGCTCGATCATCCGGCGGATCCGCTCCGGGTCCGGCTGCTCGTGGACCCGATAGATCGTCGGGACGCGACGGCGTTCGAGCAGCTCCGCGACACGCTCGTTGGTGAGGATCATCAGGTGCTCGATGAGGCGGTGGGCCTCGGTCTGCGGGACCGAGTGCGCGCCCGTCACCTGACCATCCTCGAAGCTGAACTCCGGCTCGAAGCTCTCCACCTCGAGCGAGGAGGTCGGACGGCGACCGGCGAGGGCCGCCGCCGCCTGACGCGCCAGACCCAGCTGCTCAGCGATCGTCCCCGGCGGCCGGCTGCGGCCGGCGAAGATCTCGTCGAGCTCTTCGTAGTTGAGCCGGACACCTGAGCGGATCAGGCTGCGGTAGAAGCTCGCGGAGAGCGGCTCGCCGGTCTCCGATAGCTCCACCTCCGAGGTGACGGCCAGTCGATCCCGGTCGGGAGCGAGGCTGCAGGCGTCGCTGGAGAGCGCATGGGGGAGCATCGGCGCGACCCGGCCGGGGACATAGGTGGAGTTCGCCCGCCGATATGCCTCCTTCTCCAGCGGACTTCCCGGGCGAACATGGGCGCTCACATCGGCGATGTGGATCCAGAGGCGCACGCCGCGCTCGGTACGTGATGCGGAGACGGCATCATCGAAGTCGTGAGCGCTAGCCGGGTCGACGGTGAAGGTCGGCAGCTCGCGCAGGTCCCGCCGGTCGAGGTCGAGGGCAGCCGCCTGTTCCGCTGCCTCGCCCGCCTCCTCCTCGATTCGCCGCGAGAAGCCGACCCGCACCTGCCTGTCCTCGAGCATCGCATCGAGCACATCGGCCGCGACCCGGGGATCTCCGAGCTGGTGCACCACGCGCGCCCGTCCGCGGCCTTGGCCGAGCTCGACCAGCGCCATTCGGCCGGGCGCCGCGGCACGCCGACCGCCGCCGAGCTCGATCTGGCCGCCGCGCTCGAAGAGCAGCTCGCCGACCAGAAACCGGCCACGCTTGGAGACGAGGACGACGCGCCTCAGAGTTCGGAGCCCAGCACCTGGAGGGCGCGCTGACGTCCCTCATCCGGCTTGGTCGAGGGGTTGTCCTTCGCCTTCACCTGGGGCGTGATCCCGATGCGGTTGATCGATGTCCCATTGCGGGTCAGATACTCCCCGACCGTCAGGTCGAGCGCGCCGCCGTTCTTCAGCGGCATGACCTCCTGGAAGGTCCCCTTGCCGAACGAAGTGGTCCCGACCACCTTCGCCAGCCCCGACTCCTCCAGCGCCGCCGTGACGATCTCCGAAGCGGACGCGGTGTCCCCGTTGATCAGGACGACCATCGGATGACGCGGCAGCGCGTTCCCGGTCGCCTCGAAGGTCTTGGTGCTCTGGGTGCGCCCGTGGGTGGAGACGATCTCACCGTTGGGAACGAAGATGCTCGAGACGAGCACCGCCTCGGTCAGCAGACCCCCGCCGTTGCCACGCAGGTCGAGCACCAGCCCCTGGGCCCCCTGCGAGTAGAGGTTCTCGACCTCCTTGCGCAGCTCCGCGTGCGCGCCGGGGAAGAACCCGGCGAGCCGCACGTAGCCCAGCTTCACGCCGTTGACCGTCTCGATGTGGCCGACGACCTGCGGGATGTTCACCTCGCGCCGAGTCAGGGTGAGGTCGCGACTGGTGCCCTCGCGGCTCGCCACGGTCAACGTGACCTCCGTCCCCGCCGGCCCACGGATCTGATTGGTGACCGTGTCGACATCCTTCCCGGCGATCGGGCTGCCATTCACCGCCGTGATCACGTCGCCCGGCTGGATCCCGGCGGCCCTGGCCGGCGTTTGCTTGTAGACGGTCGCCACTCGCAGGCCGCGGGAAATCTGGGTGACGGCGATGCCCACCCCGGAGAGGCTCGAGCCCTGCTTGAAGCGATCGTACTCGGTCGGGGTGAAGTAGTGGGAGAAGCGATCGCCGTACCGCTTCTTGATGTGATCGATGATCGAGCCGATGGAGGCGTTCTCGAGGTCCTTGTCGTTGACCGTGTGGAAGTAGTCGTCGTGGATCAGGTCGATCGCCTGGGCGGTCGCGTCCTGGCTCGAGTTGCCGAAGACCTCGTCAACCGCCTCACGGATCGCACCGACCTGCCCCCCGGCGACGATGCCCACCGCGAAGGCGATCGCGACCGCCGCCACGATGGCAAGTGTTCGGCGGCTCAAATCCGGAGGAAGCGACGCAGCGTCAGGCCGCTGCCCATCGCCGAAACCGCCATGGCCACGCACAGAAGGACGAGAGCGAGGCTGGCGAAGCCGATCGTGTGCCCCGAGGAGATCAGGTGGAAGTCGTTGGCGAGCGGATCCACGATCACCTGCTTACCGAGGAAGAGGAAGCCGATGGCCGCTACAGCGCCGAGCAGGCCGCAGACCAGGCCCTCCACCATGAAGGGCCAGCGGATGAACCAGTTGGTGGCGCCCACCAGTCGCATCACCTCGACCTCACGACGGCGCGCGTAGATCGAGAGGCGGATCGTGTTGGCGACCAAAAGCAACGACGCGACCAGCAGCAGTCCCGAGAGCACCGCGAGGATCCATCGCACCGCGCTGGTCGCCCCGGTGATCTTGTTCGCCTCATCGCGGGAGTCGTTGACCTCGCTGATGATCGGGCTGATCGGGGTGGGTTGACCGTTTGCCCCGGGTGGGGTGATCGCCGCTCGAATCCCTGGCAGGTTCGAGAGATCGTCGGGCTTCACGTTGAACGAGGACGGCAGCGGATTGTGGTTTCCGGGCAGCTCGGTGATCAGGTTTGCCTGATTTCTGGCGTCGAACTGGCCGCCGAGCTCCTTGAGCGCCTGCTGCTTGTCCACGAACTGAACCGACTGAACATGAGGGATGGCTGCGAGCTTCGACTTCAGGTCGTCGATCTGCTGCTGCGGAATCGCCGGCGCGTTGTACTCGTCGTTCAGGAACACCCGCAAGCCGACCTGATTCCGGACCTCGTTCGTCTTGCCGTTGGCGGTCTGCAGAACCGGGATCAGCACGCCCAGCAGGAGCACCGTGATCCCGACCGTGACGATCGCCGCCAGGCTCGGCGCGGCACTGCGGCGTAGCGCCCTGAACCCCTCGTGGATGAAGAAGAAGACTCGCCCCATCGGTGTCGCCTAGTAGCTGGGCCCCTCGCCCTCGAGGCCCATCTCCTCGCGGAGCCGCAGAGCGAACTCTCGGGTCGACTCATCGTCGGGGGTGTATGTGCCGGCCGCCTGGTCGCGTACGACTCGGCCAGAGTCGAGAGCGATCACACGGCGGCGCATCTTGTCCACCATCTCGCGGTCATGGGTGACGACAACGACGGTCGTTCCGGTGCGGTTGATCCGGTAGAGCACCTGCATGATCCCGACGGAGGTGTTGGGATCGAGGTTCCCGGTCGGCTCGTCCGCCAGCAGGAGCGGTGGGTGGTTGACGAAGGCGCGTGCGACGGAGAGCCGCTGCTGCTCACCGCCGGAGAGCTGGTCGGGGAAGCTCTTGACCTTGTCGGCGAGGCCGACGAGGCGGAGAGCGTCGGGCACCTTGCGGCGGATCTCGGAGCGCGAGGCGCCGATCACCTGCAGGGCGTAGGCGACGTTGTCGTAGACGTTGCGCGTCGGCAGCAGCTTGTAGTCCTGGAAGACGGTGCCGATGCGGCGGCGCAGCTGCGGCACCCTCTTGTCTGGAAGCGAAGAGATGTCGCGGCCGGCGATCAGCACCTCGCCCTCGGTGGGCCGCAGCTCGCGGATCAGGGTCTTGATCAGGGTGGTCTTGCCGCAGCCCGTGGGGCCGACGAGGAAGACGAACTCACCGCGGTCGACGCGGAGGCTGACGTGCTCGAGGCCAACGTGGCCGCCCGGATAGACCTTGGTGACCCTGCGCATCTCGACGATCGGCGGGCCGGCCCGCTGCTCGGTGAGGTGCTCGGGGCGGCGCTGGGTGCGAGAGCCGCGGGTCCGGAGAAGATCAGATGTCTGTCGCCTGGCCATTTCGAGCGTGGAGCCGCGAGGCGCATCGCGCGGAGATTCCCGGGCGAGCCACCTCACTGCGCTGCACAGGGTAGGGAACGCCCTAAAGCGCAACGCAACATCTCGTTCGGCCTGCAACACGCCTCCCGGTGGTTAGTCGCGCGGCCGCCCTTGAGTCGGAGACGGCCCGGGCACCAGCAGCGAAACGCGCAGCGTCAGTGGGTGATGTAGCGGCGGCGGGGCCGAGTGGCGTCTTCTCGGCCCCGCTCGCCGCCGTTCTCTCGCACTCCGGTGGCGTCCGATGACACCGGAGATACGTCATCGCCCCTCGAATCCCCCGTTGGGCGTCGCACGGCACCGTCGCGGCGCCTTGTCGACGGGATGGGCTGAAGCTCAGAGTTGGGGAGATTCATCAGGTCGGTATGTCTCGCGCCGGCCCGCGTCGCCCCCGGCGACTTGTTCCTGCGGAATTAGCGGGAAAACACGATTCGGACCAGCCACCTCGCATTTGCCCGATGCTTCTAATTCAGCGACTGCCGAACTAGAATAGCCGAACGTACTGGAGGAGCAAATATCGGCGTCGACGGGCGCCGGCTGCGACTCAAGACATAGGACCTGGAGGCACGCCCTGCACGGGGCAGGGTCGGGCTTCCTCGGTAGCACGGGATGAGCAACCGGGGAGAGCTGCGTGAACGGATCGGACTCCAAGCTGGATCGAGGACTTCAAGGCTCCCTGCCCCATGGGAGCAGCGCATCACGAGGGGATGGCGCGTTGAGGCGAGCGGGTGGAGCGGTCTAGCGGGGCCGCTCCGCCCCGCCAACCCGGGGCGAGCGACGGAATCGAAACCAGGAACGGTGAGATTCTGACGGTTCAGATCGAGCCGATGGACTCGGACACATCCATCGTCTCCCTCGCGGGAGAGCTCGACCTCAGCACCATCCCCAGGGTCGAGAACCGCCTGCGTGGGGAGCTCCGCTCACACCGTGCGGTGATGATCGACCTCAGCCACCTGAGCTTCATCGACTCCTCTGGCATCGGGCTGCTGATTCAGGCGCACAGGCTGTGCGACCGGGACGGTGAAGGGGCGCTGCACACGGTAATCGCCCCCGGCTCACAGGTCGAGCGCGTCTTCCGGCTCGCCGGCATCGACCGGGCGCTGGCCATCTACCTGGACCAGGAGGCGGCAGTGGCGGCCGTTCAGGGGCCGACCACCCGCAACGACGACCGGCCCGGTTAAGCCTGCTCGTCCTCGCTTGACAAGCCCGCCGCGAAGGGTTTCGAGGGGGCCGGCTCGGAGTCATCGGCGGGTTCCAGAACGAAGATCTCCACCGCGAGGTCCGGATCCACGTTGATCGAGCTCATATACTCGACGAGTTGTTCGATTGGCGGCCGCGACTTTAGGGTCGGGACATAGGCTCCGCCGATCCGAGCCCGGCTGACCTACGCGAACGTGATGGCCACCATCGCCGTCTTCCTCGCACTCGGCGGCGGGACCTACGCGGCGACCCACCTCGCCAAGAACAGCGTCGGCACCAAGCAGCTCAAGAACGGCGCAGTGACGGAAACGAAGATCGGCGACGGCGCCGTCAGCCAATCGAAGCTCAGCCCCGGCGCGCAGTCGGCGCTGCGCTCCGGGCCGGCGGGCGGCGCGCTGGCCGGCAGCTACCCGAACCCGCGCCTCGCCCCGGCGGAGCAGACTCACGAGGTGACCGCCTTCGGCACGTGCAACAGCAGCACGCACTGGCAGAACGAGAACGACGTCAATCCGAACTTCCCGAAGGTGGGGTACTTCCGTGATCCGCTCGGAGTCGTCCACCTGCGGGGCGCCGTCAGCTGTCCCGGGATGCCCCCCAACGCCGCGTCCACTCTCCTCAACCTCCCGGCGGGCTACGCCCCGCCGCTGGCGGAGATCTTCAGTGCTGCCGGCGCGGTCGGTCCGACCGAGATCCAGGTGACCAGCGGCGGCGCGGTGATCTGGCAGGGAACCGGGTCCAACCCCGGGGCGAACGGCTACCTGACCCTGGACGGGATCAGCTTCCGCTGCGAGCCCTCCGGCGTCGCCGGATGCCCTTAGCGATCTAGGACCAGGGGCCGCCCTGGATGGGCGGATGCTGCACGATCGGCTTCTTGAGCAGGGCCTCACGGGAGAGGTCGGCGATGCCACTGGCGGTGAGGCCGAAGTGCTCCATGCACGCCTCGGCGGTGCCGGAGACGCCGAACTCGTCCTGCATTCCAAGTGCGAAGACCGGGACGGGATGCTGCTCGCAGGCGACCTGACGGATCGCGTCGGCGAGGCCACCGACCACACGATGCTCCTCGGCGGTCACCGCCACCCCGGTCTTGGCGAGGGAGCGCAGGACGCTCTGCGAGTCGATCGGCTTGATGACCGAGACGTTGACCACCTCGGCCTCCACCCCGTCCTCCCGCTCGAGCGTCTCGGCGGCCTCCAGCCCGCGCCATACCATGTGGCCGCAGGTGAAGATCGAGATGTCCTTGCCCTCACGAAGCACATCGACGCCGGTTCCCAGGGTCTCCGGTATCTCGTCGTAGACGACCGGGGTCTTGGGGCGGCCGAAGCGCATGTACATCGGGCCGTCGAAGCGCTCGTAGGACTCGATCACCGCCGTGTAGGCCTGGTTGTAGTCCGCGGGGACGATCACCTGCATCTTCGGCATCGCGCGCATCAGGGCGATGTCCTCGATCATCTGGTGCGAGGCGCCGTCCTCGCCGAGTGAGACCCCGCCATGCGAGGCGCCGATCCGGACCTTGAGCCCGTTGTGGGCGATGCCGAGACGGACCTGGTCGTAGGAGCGCGAGGTGGCGAAGATCGCGAAGGTCGAGGCGTACGGCACCTTGCCGGTGGCTGCGAGGCCGCAGGAGATCGACATCATGTTCGCTTCGGCCGCCCCGATGTTGAAGAAGCGCTCGGGGAACTGCTTGCCGAACTTCATCGATTGGGTGGAGACCGCGAGGTCGGCGTCGAGTGCGACGACCTCGGGATAGGTCTCACCCAGCGCGACGAGCGCATCGCCGTAGGCCTGCCGAGTCGCGATCGACTCGGTCTGCGGCTCGGCGGCGTCGATCAGGGCGCTCGCCATCAGGCCCCGCCCTCGAGCGCCTTGGTCTGCTGCCTGTACGTTGCCTCGAGCTCCTCGAGCGCCTGCTCCGCCTGCTCCTGGCTCGGCGGCTTGCCGTGGAACCCGAAGCGATCCTCCATGAAGGAGACGCCGCGACCCTTCTTCGTCTGGCAGACGATGGCGGCGGGACGACCGAGAGTGCGGCTGCGCTCCAGAGACTCGACGATCGCCCCCATGTCGTGGCCGTCGATCTCCACCGCGTCCCAGCCGAAGGACTCGAACTTGGCCCGGACGTCGCCGGTGTCCATGACCTCCTCGGTGGTGCCGTCCGTCTGCAGGTGGTTGTAGTCGACGATCGCGGTCAGGTTGGGAAGGTCGAAGTGGGCCGCTGACATGGCGCCCTCCCAGCTCTCACCCTCCTGGCAGTCGCCGTCGGACATCAGCGTGAAGACCTGGGCCTCTTCATCGAGGCCGTCGAGCCGGAGCGCGAGGCAGATCCCGACGCTCATCGAGAGGCCCTGGCCGAGCGAACCGGTGGAGACCTCGATGCCGGGAGTCCGCGTCATATCGGGATGACCCTGGAGATGGGACCCGATCTGGCGGAGGCCCATCAGGTCGTCGGCGGGGAAGTAGCCGTGCTCGGCGAGCGCCGCGTACTGGATCGGGGCGGCGTGGCCCTTGGAGAGGACGAACCGGTCGCGCTCCGGCCACCTCGGCATCGAGGGGTCGTGGCGCAGGACCCGGTAGTAAAGGGCGGCGACGATGTCCGCGGCGGACAGCGAGCTGTCGAGGTGCCCGGACTTCGCAACGGCAACCATCCGGGCGCAGTGGATCCGCAGCACCGTCGCGTACCGCTCGAGCTCGGCGATCGAGGGCTTTCCCCCGGCCTTGCTGGGCGGCTCCGGCGTGGGATCTGGGACTGGCTTCAGGTGCGCCATCGGGGAGCGGTCTTGCGCCTGGTCGTACGGGATGGCCTTGGGTTGCGGCTTGCTCAAGACCGGGCGGCGAGGGTAGCAGCGGGCAGCACCAGCGGGACCCTAGAAACCCAGGCCGACGGAACCGCTGATCCTTAGGCTGCCGTCCATGAAGTTCGTCGGGATCGCACTCGCGGCCGCGGCGCTGGGCCTCGCCGGCTGCGGCGGGGGCGGCGCCGATCACGGTACGACCGGCGCCACGACCCCCGCCTCCACCGGGCGCGAGCCGACCGGGACCGCGAAGGTCGAAGGCAAGCTGCCGCCGGGTGCGGTCGGTCCGGTGGACACGGCCGAGGAGGCGGCCGAGGGGCCTGCCGCGACGGAGGCGAGCCCGGAGTCTCCCGCTGTCGGCCCACAGTCCACCGGGGATCTCCCCGATGCAGACCGGAGCGCGGTGACGGCCCTCGTCTCGAACTACATCCTCGCGCTCGACCGCCACGACGCGGCGCGCGTCTGCGGGCTGCTCGTGCCGGGCTCTCTACCCCTCGGCGACCTGCCGAAGCGGCGCGGCGGCTGTCGCTCTTCGCTGCGGACGTCGATCGGCTCGCGGCCGAGGGACGGCGGCCCGGCCTGGCGCCGCACGGAGATCGCCGAGCTGAAGCCGGAGGACCTCGGGGATGGCCGGGCCCGGGTTACGGCCACCGTCACTCACCATTTCTCCGATCGCAAGTACGTCTCGGTGGAGGACGACGTGATCTATCTGCAGCGCGTCGGCGGGCGCTGGCTGCTCGCCAAGCCGAGCGCCACTTTCTATCGGGCGGTCGGCTACGCCCAGCCGCCGCTGCGGGCATTCTCGCCGCCGGCCGGCTGGTAGCCCGGCCGGCGACGAGCGGGCGGGCCGATCAGCCCCGATGGGCCGTCCAGCTGAGAACGCCGGAATCGCAGTTGCTGCCGTCACCACCCTGATCGAGCGGCAGGTTGCCGGAGACGTGAATCGTCCCCGCCGACAGCGTGCCGTTCACCTGCAAGGTGGCTCCCGTCGCTGAGCTCGAGGCGTTGATGCTGAAGCTCCCTCCGCGCAGCTTTACCGGGAAGCTGACGAAGCCGTGCGTGCTCTGCGCGCCGTCATCGCAGGTGACCGGAATGCCGGAGAAGCTGAGCCCGCTGACGCTCTTCTTCTTAGAATGCTTCTTCTGGGTCACCTTGAAGCCGATCGATCCACTGGGGGTGACCGTCCCGGTGTAGTGCTTGGCCTTCTTCGCGACGGCCTGCCCCGGGATCAGGAGGGCCGCCCCGAGGACGAGCGGGACGATGAGCTTTTTCACTTTGGTCTCCCTGGTTGCGGGTGGGTTGGATCACTACTTCTTGCACTTCTTCTTCTTGGCAGCCGAGGCGACGCCCTTCTTCGCCTTCTTGCACTCCTTCTTCTTGTTCTTCTTGGGCGCCGGGGGCGGAGTCGCACCGCCACAGGCGCCTGATCCGCCGCCTGAGAGCGCGAGCGTGAACGGGCCGCGGTCACCGTTCGGCGGGTCAGTGGCTGCGAAGCCGGAGATCTGGATGTAGTAGGTCGAGCACGATTCCGGCGTGATCACTCCAGCGGCGCCGTATTCCGTGGGGCAGCCGTCGTTGGCGGTGGGATCCTCGCCAACGGCCCCGTGGTCCTCGAGGTTGCCGAACGGCGGCACCGGGTCAGCCGTCTTCTTGTAGATGGCGAGCTTCATGTGATACGTGGCCCCCTGGCACCCGTCGACGGTCAGCGGTGCAGGCTGGGACGGGGACGTCCAGACGTACCACACGGTCGAAGCGGGACGATCGAGGAAGTCCACTCCGCGTGGTTCGCCGGTCTCCGCACTCGCCCCGACGTTCGTTCCGCTGACAGTTCCGCCGGCCGTCGGGATCGCCTGGGCGTTCGCGACGTTGTCGTTCGCGGGCGCTGCGAACGCACTGCTCGTCATGGCGAGCACCGCCACCGTCGTCACGCCGGCGATCAGAAATAGCGACAGCCCCGGGGCCTGGTGGCTCTTCATTCCGACTCCCTCTTGTCGAGTCCTCGCCCGCCCCCTGAACGGGCCTGCTTGCAGGAAAAACCCTATGTAGATCCTTCGTCCAGCGTCAATCGGGAATAACTACGGAAACCGGGGGTCGGCTTCTCTGCACCTTGTTGGACTTCTGGGCGGCCTCTGCCAACGTCGATGGCGCCTCCCGTCGAGGCGCGTAATCAGAAGCGGTGGTTTCCGCCGCCGCGCGGTCCGCGCTCGTGCAGACGCCTCGGGTGCCGGCGGCTGACCCCGACGATGGTCGCGTCCGCGTTCGTCGCGCTCGGCTCCAGGATGGTCACGTAGGCGACGGAATCGGTGAGCGCGTCCGAGAAGAGGTCACCCCCCGGGCGCCTCAGGGTGAAGAGAATGCGCCCGGCCCCGTGACGATGGCGGCCGCGAACCATCAGCCGGCTGCGGAGCGCATCGCTGCGGACGTAGGCGAAGGAGTTGCCGTCGACGGAGGGATTGAAGAGGAGGAGCCGCGGGGAGCGCACCAGCGTCCGGTGCTTGTGGGTTCCCATCACCCACTGGACGACGCGGCTGCCGCGCGGCGTGGCGATCGCGTAAAGAAGGGTGCTGCCGTCGACGGCCGGCGGGCTGAGCTGCGAGGCGCCCCCCTCGCTCGCCAGCAGGAGGGGTGCAGCGGGGGCCGCCGGGTTGGCGATGTAGCGGATGTAGATCCCTTCGCCGCCGCCGAGCGGGGCGCGGTAGGCGAGCCACGAATCCGAGATGGCGATCGCGTCCGCCCCGGGTGCGTCGACCTGGGCGACCGGGGCGAGCGTATTTCGGTCGAGCAGCTGGACCCTGGCGCCGATCACCGTCGCGACGTAGCGACCGCCGATCGCGGGGTGGCGCCCGGGCAGACCGAGCTCGGGGCCGCCGCGGATGATCACCGCTGGGCCGCCAAGCCGCTGGAAGAGCAGCGCGTCCGCCGTGGCGGCCGGATCGGTGGCGTGCTTTATCTCGGTGCCCGCGGCGCCCGCGCTGCCGGGCGCGGCGACGAGGGCGATCGCGGCGATCAGCAGGGCCGCCGCATCACCACGACGGAGTCCGAGATAGAGGCTGTCGCGCTCGCACATCAGCTCCGTCGCCCGGATGCCGGTGGAACTGCCGGCCAGCGGAGCGAGCACCACGATCGGGATCGCCCGACCAATCCCGAACGCGAGACCGAGCAATAGGCCGATCGAGGGGTCGCCGACCGCCAGACTGACACCGGCGAGCGCCCAGACACCGAAGGAGAGGACGAACGTCGTGAAGCCGAGGCCGAGCAGCACTCCGTAGAGAGCGGCCGCCAGCGGCATCGGCATGACCCGCCGCCAGTGCTCCGGCAGCTGCCGGCGGATCTGCGGCACGATCCGGGTCCCGCGGACCTCGAGTACGGCGGCGAGCAGCGCGATCGCGGCGGCCACCACGTAGGCAGCGCGGCCGCCGGCGCCGTGGAGCAGCTCACCCAGCAGGGCGAGTGAACCGAACGTGAGCACCCCACCGATGACCGCCCCCGGCAGAAAGGTCGCGCAGGCGGCGGCGATGATCCGACGGCCGCCGGTGTGGCCCGTCGGACCGATCGTGTCGATCGCCGAGAGCCCGCACGGCGAGAAGGTGCCTGTGGCGCCGATCAGCAGCGCCGCCACCATCAGCACGATCTCGACGGCTCCCATCAACAGGGGACCTTGGTGTCGTAGTACTGGACACAGAAGACCTTGCGGCCGCGGTAGCAATAGCCCGTCAGCGCGGCGTCGCCGTTGATCCGGGTGTTGCGGTAGGCACAGCAGTCGCGCAGCTGCCGCACCTTGCCACCGCAGCAGCGGTACCAGGAGCCGTCGATGTGGGAGTTGAAGCCGTAGATCTCCCCCGCCCTTGCACAGAGCTGCGTCCTGGGTGCCGGGGGCAGGGGCCTGCCGTCGGCGTCGCGCAGGAGCTGGTCGTCGTCGTCGACCGGCTGTCCCTCCCCGTTGACCGGCCGTCCGATGTCGTCGATCGGCTGTCCGTCGCTGGCACGAAGGGGAAAGCCGCGGGAGTCGATCCTGGGAAGCCCAGTCGGATGCGGGCACGACCCGGTCGTGAACGTATGGCCGCAGAAGTGAAAGGCCTCGGAGTCGCCGGGCTCGATCAAGCTCCCGACCGTGCGGGCGGCGGTGAGCGCAACCAGCGCCCCTCCCACCCGCGCCAGGAAGCCCCGCCGGGAGGTATCGCGGGCGAGCGAGTCGGTGAGCCGGTCCAGATGCTCAGGCACCGATCGGGAGCCTTCTCAGCGTCGCCTCCGCCGCGTCGGCGCCCTCCTGCGGGATCCCCTCTGCCCGCCGCCGCGCCGCGGTGGCCAGCACGCTGTCGAGCTGCGCAAGATTGTTGAACGTCCCCTTGGCGAGGACGGTGCCACGATCGTCGAGGGCGATCGCGAAGGGACTGCCGGGAATCCCGAGGTCGCGCCAGAGGGCGGCATCGGCGACCTCGTCGAAGACGCCCACGGTGACCTGCGGGTCCTTGGCGACGTTCTCGATCGCCGGTGAGAGCGTCTGGCAGAGATGACAGCCCTCGGAGCTGAAGACGGCGAGAGCGAGTCGGTCGTGCCCACTCGGATTCGGCGTCGAGAGGCGGTAGGCGAGCGAATCGGCCACCGAACCAACGTCTGGGCCCTCTCCGGCGATCTCGAGCGCGCCCTGGGTGCCGAGCTGCAGGCGCAGCATGCCGACCTCACGGGCGAGCGCCAGCATGGCGATCGCGAGGCCGGCGCAGGCAGCGAGCGCCACCCCGACGGCGACGCCGAGCCAGGCATCGGTGCCGAGTGAGATCGAGTCGATCTGGGGGATCAGGGCAAAGCCCACCGCCAGCACGAGGTTGCGCAGCACGCCGAGCCACGAAACCCGGGAGCGCGGGCCGAAGCAGGCGCACGGCGCGCCGGCTCGGCCGCGGATCATGGCGCCGGCGGTGAGCGCCGCGAACAGCAGCATCAGCGCGGCGGCCGCGTAGGCGGCGCCGTCTGAGCCCAGCGCCACCGAAACTGCCAGCGCGAGCTCGATGGCGATCAGCCCCGCCCAGGCGATCGGACGGAGCGCCCCGCCCTCGAATCCGAAGCTCGCCATCGAGGCGATGCTGGCGCGTGGCGAAACCAGCTTCGCGAGCGCTGCGCTCGCGAGCACGATCCCAAGCGCGACCCGCAAAATGATCTCCACCATCCCTCCACTCCCAACCTACCACCAGAGCGGGCCGCTGCCGCCAAGCTCAGTGATGTGCCCGGCCGCGGGACCTGGCCCGCTTCAGGCAGCGCCGCCGCTTCTTGCGGGTGCGTGACTCAGCCGATCGCAACCATGCGCTCGATCGGCAGCGTGGCCCGCTCCGCGATCTCCGGCGGGACCTTCACCTCGAACTTGAAGTCCCGCAGCGAGTCGCGGACCTTCGGCAGCGTGATCGCCTTCATGTACTTGCAGAACGCCATCCGGTTGGCTTCGATCAGCTTCGCCCTCGGCGCCTCCTTCTGCAGCGGGTAGAGCATCCCGTTCTCAGTCGCCACGATGTACTCGCCCTCGGGGTGCTTCTCCATGTAGTTGAGCATCCCGCCGGTGGAGAGCATCTGGACGCCGTCCGGATCGATGTCGCCGGAGGCGACGTACTCCATCGCCTGGGTGGCGCAGCCACACTCGGGGTGGATCAGGAACTCGGCGTTGGGGTGCTCGTCGCGGACCGTCTTGATGTCCGCCGGGCGGATACCCGCGTGGACGTGGCACTCGCCGTCCCAGATATGGAAGCGCGCCCGCCGGTCGGGGTCGTCCCTGATCCCGGTCTCGCGCTCGACGAAGGCGCCGAGCCACATGTCCGGCCCGAAGAGGATCTCCGTGTCGGGGCCGTGCTCGCGCAGGATGTGCTCGACGACCTGGACGGCGTTGCCCGAGGTGCAGCAATAGTCGGTCTCTGCCTTGACCTCCGCCGAGGTGTTGACGTACATGACGACCACGGCGCCGGGGTGCTCGGCCTTCCAGGCGCGGAGCTGGTCGGCGTTGATCGACTCCGACAGCGAGCAGCCCGCCCCGAGGTCGGCGATCAGCACGGTCTTGTCGGGACAGAGCACCGAGGCCGTCTCGGCCATGAAGTGGACCCCGCAGAACTCGATCACCTCGGAGTCGGTCTTCGCCGCCTGCCGGGAGAGGCCGAGGGAGTCGCCGACGAAGTCAGCCACGTCCTGCAGCTCCGGCAGCTGATAGTTGTGGGCGAGGATGACGGCGTCGCGCTCCGTGGCGAGCGCCTTGACCTCCTCGCTCAGGGTCGCAATCTCCGCCTCGCTCAGCTTGGCGGGAAGCTCGTTGACGGTAGGAAGCTCCAGCACGGCGGGCCGCTCCTTACGTTTTGGATGTTCGCTGCCCCGGCGCCCTCTGAACCTGGGCCCTCGAGGCGGGCGAATGAACTCACCAAAGATTAGCGCGGCCCTACCCTTGGCTTCGTGCCCGAGTTACCAGAAGTCGAGATCACGGCGCGCCGCCTCAGCTCCGCATTGGATGAAGCAGAGGTCGAGTCGGCCCTGGCCACCGGCGTCGCCACGCTGAAGACCTTCGAGCCGAGCCTCGATTCGCTCCCCGGAGCGCGGATCGAGGACGTGCGGCGGATCGGCAAGATGCTCACCGTCGACTTCGCAACCGCGGACGGCGCCGGGCCGCTGACCCTGTTGGTTCACCTCATGTCCGCCGGCCGGCTGCAGCTCTTCGACAAGCGAGCCTCGCTCCGGGATCGTCGATCGCGGATCCTGGTGCGGATCGCCGACGGGCGTGAGTTGCGGTTGCGCGAGTTCGGCACCAAGCAATCGGCCTGGGCGAAGCTGCTGCCGCGCGACGAGGTCGCCGAGGATGAGATGGTCGCGACCCTGGGGCCGGAGGCCTGGCCAGCTCCGCCCCTGGAGGAGTTCGCCGAGCTGATCGATCAGCCGCGCCACCTCCACCCGCTGCTTCGCGACCAGAGGGTGATCGCCGGGATCGGCCGCTCCTGGGTCGACGAGATCCTCTGGGAAGCAAGGCTCTCGCCCTTCAAGAAGGGATCCGAGCTCTCCGAGGAGGAGGTCGAGGCCCTGCACGACGCCCTGCCGATCCTCGGCAACGTGGTCAAGCACTATGAGGGAGTGATCGGGGAGAGCATCCCGGACAAGATGCCGATGCCCCTTCGGGTCCACCGTCGCGAGGGCGAGCCCTGCCCGCGCTGCGGCACCACCATCGAGGCGGTCTTCTTCGCCGAGCACCAGATGAACTACTGCCCGAAGGAGCAGACCGGCGGCCGGGTCCTCAAGGACAGGCGCCTCTCGAAACTGCTGAAGTAGGGCCCGCATGGCATCCCCGGGACAGGTCGCGGTCGTGGCGAGCCTGCACAGGACCTTCAGCGACCGCGATGTGGAGGGGTTCGTCTCGCACCTGACCGACGACGTCGTGCTCCGCCCCTCGACGCTGATCGCCGGGCGGGAGGAATACCGTGGGATCGACGACGTCAGGGTGGGATTCGGCGAGCTCGCGGACCTGTTCGCCTCATTTGGGGAGGATGTGGCGGTCGAGCCGCTTCGCTTCTACGTCGATCGCGGGGACGATGGCGCCGTCGTCTCCGTGGCTCGGATCACCATCACCCGCGCGGAGGACAGGCCATTCGTCACGGAGATCCTCTACTCCTGGCGGATGGACGGCGAGAAGGTTGCCGAGCTCGCCGCCTCGCTCGACGTCGACGACGGGTTGAAGGAGCTGGGCGACCTCGAAGAGGTCGAACCGGGCTAACGTCCGGTCAGCTGGCGCACCAGGCCACGCCCGATCGTCCACGGGTGGCCCACCAGGGTCTGGAGGCGACCGGTGAGGCTGAGGGGATCGCGGGCGATGCCGAGCTGGCGCAGGACGGTGGTCTGATCGAAGTAGACGCGCTCGCAGGTCAGCTTGTCGCCGTCGAACACGAAGATCGCGAGGATCGGGAGCTCGAACTCGCGGCCGGTCGGCGGCAGATTGCGAAGCGGGCCCTTGTGGGTGCCGCGAACGACAGCCTCGACGAGAACCGCGTCCTGAGCGTGGTGCAATGCCAGCAGCTCGTTGCGCTGGTCCGGGAAGGCGCGGCGGCTCTCCTCGTAGTAGCTGGCGACTTCCTCGGTGCCGTCGTAGACCTCGCCAGTCGCGATCAGCTCGTAGCGGGGGTGCTCGAAGGTGTCGAGGGTCGCGTCGAACTCGTGCCGGTTCTCCGAGTCCATGTGCTCCCGGACGATCTCCTCCCGCCTCTTCTTGAGCAGCGGGCTCGGTGCCACCGCGCTACCTCCCGATCACGCGCCGGACGAGGCCGCGCGAGATGGTGAGCGGATGGCTCGCAGCCGTCTCCAGGCGCCCGGTGATACTGGCTGGTTCCCGGGCGATGCCGAGCTGCTGCAGGACGGTGGCCGTGTCGTAGTAGACGCGCTCGCCGACCAGGGCGTCGCCCTCGAAGATGAAGATCGCGAGGAACTGCTGCTCGAAGCGGCGACCGGTCGGCGGCAGTCCGCGGAGCGGGCCCGCGTGCGTTCCCCGTGCGATCGCCTCCATCAGGACCGCCTCGTCGGCGTTGTGGAGCGCGACGATGTCGATCTCCTGGTCCGGGAAGGCTCGGTTGAGCTCCTCCCAATGGGCCCGCACCTCCTCCGCACCGTCGTAGACCTCGTCGGTGGCGACGTACTCGTAGCGGGGGTGCTGAAAGGTCGCCAGGGCGGCCTCGTAGTCCGCCGCGTTCTCGGCCTCGACGTGCTTGCGAACGAGCTCTTCGCGCCTGGTTGCAGCGCTTTCGAGGATCGCCATCGAGCGACTATATGTCCACGGTCATGCTCAGGTCCAGCGCCGGCGCGGAGTGGGTGAGCGCTCCGACCGAGACGAAGTCGACGCCCGTGGCGGCCACCTCGGCGACGTTGTCGAGCCTGATGCCGCCCGAGGCCTCGAGCTCGGGGCCGCCGTTTGCCTCGTGCGCCACCGCGACCGCGTCGCGCAGCTCGGCCGGGCCCATGTTGTCGAGGAGAAGTCGATTCGCTCCCGCGTCGGCACCCTGGCGCACCTCACCGAGGCTTCGGCACTCGACCTCGACCGCGAGGTCCGGCTGCGCCTCCCGTGCCCGACGCACCGCCTCCCCCACCCCGCCCGCGAGCGCGGCATGGTTCTCCTTGATCAGGATCGCGTCATAGAGGCCCATCCGGTGGTTGACCCCACCGCCCGCGGCCACCGCGGCCTTCTCGAGCGCTCGTAGCCCCGGCGTCGTCTTGCGAGTGTCGAGGATGCGGGCCCCCGTGCCCTCGATCGCCCTCACGAACCTGGCCGTGAGCGTGGCGACGCCCGATAGATGGCAGAGGAAGTTGAGCGCGGTCCGCTCGGCAGCCAGCAGGCCCCTCGCGGTGCCCGCCGCGCGCGCCACGGCGACTGGGACGTCGTCGCGCCACTCGCCCTCCACGACGTCCATCTCGAGCTCGCCATCGCCTGCCTGGCGGAAGACCTCACCAGCGACCTCCAGGCCGAAGATCACCCCGGGCGCTTTCTGGGCGATCGTCGCGCTCCCCTGAGCAGCCTCCGGGACGACCGCCTCCGCCGTTACGTCGCCCGAACCCAGGTCCTCGAGCAGCGCCCCGGCGACGAGATTGCGCGTGTCGCTGTCCATTTCCACCATTAAACGGGTTGCCCCTCAGCTTCGCCTCGGGGCACCCTCGCATTCCGACCTCACGAAGGCCGGGTGTGAGACGTTTTGTGGGCGATGCCAGATGAGTCCCTTCCACCCTTCCAGGCCCTGATGGACGAGCACGGCTCCGACGTGCTCGGCTTCCTGGTGGCGTCCGTCGGCCCCCACGATGCCGAGGACTGCTTCCAGGAGACGTTCATTGCCGCTCTGCGGGCCTACCCCCGCCTTGAGCATGCGAGCAATCTGCGCTCCTGGCTGCTCACGATCGCGCACCGCAAGGCGATCGACCACCACCGCGCCCGTGGGCGCCGCGCCGTTCCGGCCGGGAGCCCGGAAGAGGTGGCAGGAGGAAAGCCGAGCTCCAACAGCCGTCCCGACACGGTCGTCGGCGGCGGCGATCCGGAGCTCTGGACTGCGGTCAGCGGTCTGCCGCCCAAGCAGCGCAGCGCCGTGGTCCTGCGCTTCGCGACCGACATGTCCTACGCAGGCATCGCGCGGGCGCTGCACTGCTCGCAGGACGCCGCGCGCCGCAACGTCCACGAAGGACTCCAGAAGCTGAGAGGTGAATTCGCATGAACCCGATGAGTGAGAAGAAGCTCGAGAAGCTGCTCCGCCAGGCGCCCTCCGGCGGCGACCTCGACCGCGCGGTTCAGGGCGTGCTCGCCCGCGCCGAACAGGACGGCCTGATCGACGTGGCCTATGCCTCGGTGGACTCCCCATTCGGCAGGCTCCTGGTCGCCCGCACCGATCGCGGCGTCGTGCGCCTGGCGCTCCCCAAGCATCGGGGGGCCCAGCAGTCCGAGGACGAGGTGCTCGAGGACCTGGCGAGGTTCGTCTCGCCCAGGGTGCTCGAGTCGCCGGCCCGTCTCGATGAGGAGCGCCGCGAGCTCGATGACTACTTCGAGGGCAGGCGCAACCACTTCGACGTACCGGTCGACTGGAAGCTCACCCCGGCTGGATTTCGGAATCGCGCGCTGCACGCCGTTGCCCGCATCCCCTACGGGGAGACCCGCACCTACGGCCAGATCGCCAAGCAGGCCGGCAACTCGCGCGCCTTCCGGGCCGCCGGCACCGCCTGCGGCCGCAACCCGATCCCACTGATCGTGCCCTGCCACCGGGTCGTCCAGACCGGCGGTGGGATCGGCAACTACGGCGGCGGCCCGGAGATGAAGCGGGCCCTGCTCGACCTCGAGGACGCGCTCTAGCCGGTCTCGGGCTCTCTGAGCTCGATTGCCCGCAGCGCTGCGTCCTTCGTCTCGTAGACGCTGAGCTCCGTCACCAGTTCGTCGTCCAGGCGCCAGACGTGCGTGATCTCGACCTCCGCGACGATCCCGCTTATCGCCCCCACACCGCTGCGGTCAGGGGCACGATGAGATGCTGCCCACGATCTCGCCACTGGGGCTTACGCCGGGAAGACCGCCATCGTCGCCGTGAAGCCGTGCAGGAAGTTGCGGCCACCGACCGGGCCGATCTCCCCGGCACAGAAGAAGCCGGCGGTCGGAGCGCCCAGAGAGTCCTCGATCGCGCCCGCATCGTGGTCCGGCACCTCGAACATGTGCGAGCCGCGACCGTTGCAGGTGAAGAGAAGCGCGCCGGCGGCTCCGTCGGGACCAAGCGCCTGCGCCTGAGCGCGGAGAGCCTCGCGGAGGTCTTCGTCGGCGGAGGCCGCGTCTCGCACCTGAAGCCGCACCGTCTGGCCGACGCGCACGGACTCGCCGATGGCAATCGCGCCCGACTGCCGGTCGACCCCGATGATCGGTCGGACAAGAAAGTCGCCGCGCTCGTACTCGGGGCGGTTCTCGTCGATCACCAGGCCGACGAGGACACCCGCGCCAGCAAGCTCACGCTCGTGCTCGGGCAGCGCCGAGATCACCTCGCCGAGCCGCTCCATCGCAGGCTTGCCTGCGAGGTGGCCGATCACGTTGGCCTCGGCCCTCGTGATGGTCATCTCCGGGCCCACGGGACCGGCGCCCTGCGAGACGCAGGGCAACACGTCCACCCCACGCAGCCGGACGGCCACCGCCCCATCGGAGTGGACCTCGCCGTCGCGGAGGAGGACAGCGCCGCCGGCGAAGGAGGCGCTCGCCAGCCCGCCGAGCACCGGCACGTGCGGCCGGGACCGTTCCATCGCCGCCAGGAGCTCCTCCGCCGGGAAGCTGAATGGGTCGCAGAGCGCGATCAGGGAGTCGTCGGCAGCGGACTCATCGGCGGTGGCGGTCTCCGAGAGGGTTTCGGGCAGACCGAGCAGGCGGAAGCCCTCCGCATCCCGCTCGGCCGTCACGTGGATGGTCTCGAGCTCGGCCCCTGGCAGCGAGGCGGCCCAGACCACGATTCCGGGCGTCTCCTCGAGCTCATGGCCCCCGGCGACTGTGCCGCCGGCGCCGCAGCCGACCAGGGCCCGTGGCTCGAGGCGCTCGTGCACCTCGGAGAGCAGCCACTTCGCCATGCCGAGGTGATGACCGGAGGCGAAGACGACGGCCAGGTCGCAGGCCGGATCGAGGCCGGATCGGGCGCGGTCGGCGGCCTCCGCAGCGGCCTCGACCGTGTCGAAGCTCTCGGAGGCACCGACCGAGGTCCGCACCGTCGAGGTCTTCGTCGGGGCCACGCTAGCCGGACGCCTCCGTCTTGGAGGAGTTCGCCGCCGCGAAGTTGAGGTACTCGCGAACGAAGCCGTCGAGGTCGCCGTCGAGCACCCGCTGGGTGTCACCGACCTCGAAGCCGGTGCGGTGGTCCTTCACCCGCTGGTCGGGGTGAAGGAAATAGCTGCGGATCTGGGACCCCCACTCCGCCGACTTCTGCTCGCCGCGCTCCCTGGCGAGCTCCTCAGCGCGTTCGAGCTCCCTGCGCTCGAGCAGGCGGGAGCGCAGGATCTGCATCGCCGTGGAGCGGTTCTGGATCTGGGAGCGCTCGTTCTGGGACTGCGCGACGATCCCGGTCGGGACGTGGGTGATGCGGACGGCCGAGTCGGTCTTGTTGACGTGCTGGCCCCCCGCCCCCGAGGCCCGGTAAGTGTCGACCCGGATGTCCCCGTCGTCGATCTCCACCTCGACATGGTCCTCGACGAGAGGGGCAACGTCGACCTGGGCGAAGCTCGTATGCCGGCGCGCGGAGGAGTCGAACGGCGAAATCCGGATCAGCCTGTGGACGCCGCGCTCGGCGGCGAAGAGCCCGTAGGCGTTCTCGCCCCGGACCACGAAGGTCGCGGACTTGAGCCCGGCCTCCTCCCCCGGCGAGGCCTCCTTCATCTCGACCTTGAAGCCGCGCCGCTCCGCCCAGCGCAGGTACATGCGGACCAGCATCTCGGCCCAGTCCTGCGAATCGGTGCCGCCGGCGCCGGCGTTGACCGTGACGACGGCGTCGCCCGCGTCGAAGCGACCGGAGAAGAGCCGTTCCTCCTCGAGCTCGGCAAGGCGATTCTCAACGGAGGGAAGCTGTCCGGCCAGCTCACCGGCCATCTCGTCATCCTCCGTCGCCAGCTCCGCCAGCTCGCCGAGGTCATCCACGTCGCTGGAGAGTGACCGGAATCCGTCCAACCGCCTCTGCGCCCTGGCGTGCTCCGCCGAGATGTCCGCCGCTCTGGCCTGATCGTCCCAGAACCCGGGCTTCTGCATCTCCCCCTCGAGCCGATCGACCTCTCCGCTCAGCGCCTCCGGGTCAAAGGTAATCCGAGAGCAGCTTCAGCTGCCCCCGGATCTCGGCGAGACGCGCGGAGATTCCCTCCTTCTGGATCAGTTCGGCCATGCGCTAAGCGTAGTCGGGCGCGGGACGCCTATTCGGGGACCGTCGCCGCGACGATCCAGGTGGAGGCCGGCGCGTAGACGCCGTTTTCCCCCTGAAGGTCCTCCAGCGTCTCGGCGATCTCGCGCTCGAGCGTCGGGCGGATCTTCTCGGCCTCCTCCCCGGAGAGCCGGATCAGCTCGGCGGCCGGGCCGAGGGCCATGTTGAAGGCGACGGCGTGGTCGAGGTCCTCCCCGATCTTCATCTCCTGGTCGAGGCGGGTGAAGCTCGGGTTCTCGAAGCCGGCTATCTGCAGCTGCTCGCTGACCGTGTCGGCGTTGGCCATCGAGAAGGGCCCGGGGCCGCAGGTCGGCTCGTCGGTCTCCTCGGGCTCCTCGAGATACCGCTCGACGACCGCCTCGGTGCGGTTGACCCAGTCGTTATCGAGCTTGCGCCGCCAGACCACTGCGCAGAGCCGGCCCCCGGGGCGAAGCGCGCCGCGAATGTTCCGCAGGGCCTGCACCGGGTTCGCGAAGAACATGACGCCCATCCGCGAGAATGCGTAGTCAAAGGACCCGGACAGCTCCATCACCTGGACATCGCCGGCGAGGAACTCGATGTTCTCGACCCCGGCCTTGCGCGCCTCCTCGATTGAGGCCCTGATGAACGGCTCCGAGACGTCGACGCCGACGACCTCGCCCTCCGGACCGACCAGAGCGGCGAGCTGCTGGGTCGCGTCGCCGAAGCCGCAGCCGATGTCTAGGACCCGGTCTCCGGGGTTGGGCGGGTTGACCTCCATCGCGGCCTTGCCGAAGTTCTGCAGGCCGAGGACGATCAGGCCGCGGTATTGGACGAAACGGTCGAAGAGCACCCCGCTCCAGGCCTCGGTGGCTTCCTCGTTCTCAGCAGCGACCTCGCCCGCGCGCGGGACGGTGACCTTCTCCACGGGGCCATGGTACGGGGAACCGCACAGCTGTTAGGAATCGGGGAGTGATCCGGACCTCCATCGCCGTGCTGGCGATCGCCGCTCTGCTCGGCAGCTCGCAGACGAGCCGCTCCGAGGCGACCAGCCCACACCAGGCGGCGGTTCACCTCTCAGCGAAGATTGGCTCGCGGCCCGAGGGCAGCTCGAACGAGCGCAGGGCCCACGCCTACGTGGCGGGTCGCTTCCGCGCGGCCGGCCTGGACGTGAGCGTGAACCCGTTCCGGGTGCCGGGTCGCAAGGGCTCCCGGAACGTGATCGGCAGTCTCGATACCCCGGCCAGCTGCCTGACGATCCTGATGGCGCACACCGACAGCGTCCCGCCCGGCCACGGCGCCATCGACAATGCCTCCGGCGTCGGCGTGCTCGTCGGGCTGGCTCCCGAGCTGGCGAGGCTGAAACCGGCCTGCGACGTCTGGCTCGTGGCTACCGGATCGGAGGAGCGACAGGTGACCGGCCTCCCGTATCACGCCGGAGCGGCGGCCCTCGTCAAGCTGGTGAAGGCCGAGGACCGTGCCGGCGACCTTCGCTTCGCGCTCTCGCTCGACGAGGTCGGCTTCGGCCGCCGCTTCTACCTGCGCTCGCCCGTGGCGAGCCCGCGGAGGGGCGTCGAGGGCGAGATCCTCGCCGCGGCGCGCCGCGCCGGCGTCACCGCCCGCTGGGCGCGGGACTCCGGCACGGGCAACTCGGACCACCGCGAATTCGAGCTCGCGGGGCTTCCCGGCGCCAACCTGGAGGTCTGGAAGGGCGAGTTCGCCTGCCACCACCTGGCCTGCGACCGCGCCCGGCTGCTCGAGAAACCGGCAATGAAGCGGGTCCTCGCTATCGCCGAGGAGGTCGTGAAGGGCGTCTAGGCCGGCTGGATCTCGCTCGTTTTCCCGGCCGATAGCCGGGAAAGGTGCTCAGGATTCGGCGAGCTGGAACTCGTCGGAGAACTCGGTGAAGAAGTTCTCGCCCATCTCCTGCGCGCTGTCCGGGCCGCTGCCGTAGAGGCGCTCGAAGAACTCCGCCGTCCGCATCGCCGGCCGCACCTCCCAGCTCATGCGGGTCGGTCCCTCGGCTCCCATCTGGTGAGGGGATAGGCGATCAGGCGCTTTGAAACCGAACACCCAATCCGGGGGAATTCAGTGAATTAGGCGTTGAAAGGGCTATCGGAATGCGGATAGCGCGATATCGATAAGCCGAATTTCGTTGCCAAAGCGGACCACTGCTTTGCATGGAAAGCAGCGGTCTCGGCACCCAAGGCGATTGCTGTTGATCGGTGGTCCCCCACGATGCGGGATCGGTCGGCAATACCGATCCGGATGGGGATTCGCAGGGTCAGCGTGATAGAGGCCTATGGATACTAGGGCAGTGAAGCCCTCCCTCCACCGTCCACCAATACTCGCGTGGGGGGTCGCGCTGCTGCTCACCGCCGCCGCGATGCTCATGTTGCCGCCAGGCGCGTAAGCAGCCTCGAAGCGCGGGGTGATCCTGGTCAAGGACATCAGGCCGGGCCGCTCTGGCAGCATCCAAGGAGCCTTCCGGGGCGGAGGCCCCGGACCCCAGCTCGCCAACATCAGCGGCACCCTCTACTTCAGCGCCGACGACGGCAGGCACGGCCACGAACTCTGGCGCAGCGACGGCACCCGCAAGGGGACCAGAATGGTCAAGGACATCAACCCCGGCTCCGCCGGCAGCCTCTTCCAAACCACTTCGTTGTCGTCTGGCACACCCTTCTACTTCGCCGCCGACGACGGCACCCATGGCTTCGAGCTCTGGCGCAGTGACGGCACCGAGGCGGGGGCCATGATGGTCAAGGACCTCTACCCCGGCGCCGGTTTCTACGGCATCTACGGGCTCACCAACGTCGACGGCACCCTCTACTTTGGTGTCCCGGGCCCTCCAAGCCAAGGGCTCTGGCGCAGCGATGGCACCGAGGCGGGCACTGTCCTGGTCAAGCAGATCATTGGCCCGCGGAACCTCACCGATGTCCACGGCATCCTCTACTTCGGCGGCGCCGGCGACGATCCCACCTTCAAGATCGGGCTGTGGCGAAGCGACGGCACGACGGCGGGAACCACCAACATCAAGGAGGGCGTCGTCCCCACCGAGATCACCGACGTCAACGGCACCCTCTACTTCGCGGTCGCCGACGGCGCCCTGACGGGGCTTTGGCGCAGCGATGGCACTGAGGCCGGCACGGAGATGGTCAAGGCCATCATCGATCCCGCCGGCCCCGACGGCAGAGACCTTCCCCAGGACCTCACGGACGTCACGGCACTCTGTATTTCCTCGCGTCGTCCGGCATCAACTTTTCCGAAACCCGCGAGCTGTGGCGTAGCGATGGCACCGAGGCGGGGACGACCGAGGTCAAGCAGATCAACGTCCAAGGCGGGCTCGGCATCGACCACGACCTCACCGCCTTTAGGGGCAACCTCTACTTCACCGCCGGAGGGGCACTGTGGCGCAGCGACGGGACCCCGCGAGGAACGACCATCATCAAAGGCAACTGCTCGCCCAAAGCGGGAGCACGCACGAGATGCTTCTACGACCTAACTGCTACCGGCGCCAATGGCACGCTCTACCTCGTGGGCAGCGACAAGAAGTACGGGGCAGAACTCTGGCAAAGCAACGGCACCCGCAAGGGGACGAGGATGGTCGGCAACATCCGCCGCGGCAGTGCCAGCAGCATGCCGATGTACCTCACCGCAGTCAATCGCACCCTCTTCTTCTCCGCCAAGGACCGCAGACACGGCAGGGAGCTGTGGAGGGCCGGGCCACCACCATGCGCGAAGGGGAAGTGCAAGAAGGGATAGGACTCCTCGTAGCTGCTTTGGACTGACATGAAGAAGGACCTCCCCGGTTGCCACGCTTGACGTGCAACCGAAAAACGAGCACCAAGGAGGCCCCAACACATGTTGCACGCTGGGCTGGATCTCAGTCGCAAGAGGATCGACGTCTGCCTGCTCTCCGACCAGGGCGAGCTCGTCGAGGAGCTCGCCTGCCCACCTGACCGCGACAGCCTGAGAGGGCTGGCACGCCGGTTCGAGGCCCACGGCGAGCCGGTGGTCGGGGTGATCGAGTCGATGACCGGAGCGCGCTTCGTCCACGACACCCTCGAGTCTTTGGGCTGGGCGGTCGAGATCGCAGACGCCGCCAAGGTCAAGGGGCTGGCGCCGCTGGCCGCGAAGACCGACCGGATCGACGCCCGGGTCCTGGCGCTGCTCTCCCAGCGCGACCTGGTGCCGGCGATCTGGCTGCCCGACCCGAGGGTTCGCGAGGAGCGAGAGCTCGCGCGCTTTCGCCTCCACCTGGTCAAGCACCGCTCGCAGCTGAAGCACCGCATCCACTCCACCCTGATGAGCTTCGGGCGTCCCTGCCCGGTCTCAGATCTCTTCGGGGTGGCCGGCCGCGAGCTGCTCGCAAGGCTCGAGCTGCCGGAGCCCTGGCTCGGCAACGTCCTCGCGAGCCTCGAGCTGATCGACTGCCTCGAGGCCCAGATCGCAGAGATCAACGCCCGGCTTGAGCGGGGCGGCGCCGATCACCCCTACGTTCCGAAGCTCTTGACGGTGCCGGGGATCGGCTCGGTCTTGGCCTTCACGATCGCCGCCGAGATCGGCAACATCTCCCGCTTTGCCTCCCCGACCAAGCTCACCGGCTACACGGGCCTTTGCCCGCGGGTGGTGCAATCGGGGGAGTCAGACCGCCGCGGGCCGCTCACCAAGCAGGGGCCGCGCTATCTGCGCTGGGCGCTGCTCGAGGCGACCATGCACGCCCTGCGCCACCCCGCCTACGCCGAGCGCTACCAGCGCAACAAGCGCCGGCTCGGCAAACAACGCGGGGCCAAGGTCGCCCAGGTCGACATCGCCCGAAAGCTGACGGTGGCGATCTGGCACATGCTCACCCGCAACGAGCCATTCGCTCCCAAAGGCGCCGCTTTTCGTCTGGCGGCCTGACCGCCCTTTTGGACTTGCACCGGGAGCGAACATCCAATGACCTGGTCCTCCCCGACGAGGAGGCCATAGAGACGTGAGCACCGCTCCAAACCCGAGATCAGAGAGGCGGTGCCGGGACGAGACCACCCCTAGTTGACAGACGGTCCTTCTTCATAGAGACGAAAAGCAGACATCCTGAGCAGTTTCCTTGGGAGTCACCGCGGACCGATGCCGGAGGCGTGGAGCCGACCTCACGCCCGCGCGGCGCGGCGGGCCGCAACCCGCAGGACGGAGGAAGGCTTTAGCGGGAGTTCAAGGAGTCTGTCGGACGACTCGGCGAAGTTGCGCTGGGTCGCGGGCGCAGGACAGAAGTGAGCACCTCAGGCGCCGGTGGCGGCGATCAGCTCTTCGATCGCGTCGGCGGCGGCCGGAGCGCCCCCAGCGCTCCGGAGGTCCCGCCCGACTGAGCGTGCCGCTTCCCGGTATGGACCGGAGATCACCGCGTCGGCCGCCGCCCGGATCCCCGCCGGCGTCGCGTCACGAGCCTCGATCGTGCGGCCCGCGCCCAGCTCCGCGACCCGTGCCGCGATGATCCCCTGCTCGGGCGACTGCGGATAGAGGAGCAGCGGAACACCGAGCGCCAGTCCCTCGCTCACACTGTTCATTCCTCCGTGGGTGATGAACAGACGTGCCCGGTGCAGGACCGCGAGCTGGGGAACGGTCTCCCTGACGATGCAGTTGCGCGGCAGCGGACCGAGCGAGGCGGGATCGACGTTGACGCCGACCGAGAGGAGCAAGATTTCGTCCCCGTCGGCGAACGCCTCGATGCAGGCACGGAGAAATCGAACGCTTGGCGCTGCGACAGTCCCCATCGAGACGTAGGCGAGTGGATTGTCATCGAGGCTCCGCATGAGCGCCGGATCGGGATCCTCCGTGTCGCGCAAGAGCGGGCCGACGAAGCGCACCGACTCGTCGAAGCGCTCCGCGTCCGGGAGGAATGAAGGTGACGTGTAGGCGATGGTCAAGCGGTCGCGAAACAGGAACAGGTCAAAGAGCCCTCCCACCTCGACGTGATAGGTCCGGCGAAGCCGCCGTGCGGCGCGCCGAAAGCGCAGGTAGCCCGGTGAGTGGTCGTAGGTGAGATGCCGACCGTAGCTCCGGAACTCGGCGCCCTGTCGCTCCACCTGGTCCCGGAACTGATCGCCGGTGTAGTAGAGGACCCTGTCACCGCGGCGGCTGAGCTCGGCTACCAGCGGCAGGGTTGGGTTGACATGCCCCGAGGCCGGCAGGTTGAAGAAGACGAGGCTGTTCGGGCTTCCCTCCCGGTCCACCGGGCGAGTATCGCAGCGCCCCGAGCGACCGCCTGGTGCGGAGAATCGGACCGCGGTAGGGTCGGTCCTGTGAGCGAGAGGAGGGAGACGTTGCTCTTCGAGCGTCTCCGCGACGAGCGCGGCAGGCGCGTCGTGTTCGTCTCCCATTGCCTGCTCAACGAGAACACGCGCTACCTGGGCGGCGCCTTTCACTCCGGGGCCGTGCCGGAGATCGCCGAGCTTCAGCGCCTCGGCATCGGGATCCACCAGATGAGGTGTCCCGAGCGCCAGGCTTGGGGCGGCACGGTGAAGCGCCTCATGATTCCGGCTTACGGTTCAAACGGCACGGTCCTCTACCGGTTCCGGGCTCCTCTGCTCCGCCTCTTCGTCTGGTACACCCGCCTGGCCTATTGGCGCCTGGCGCGCGCGGTCGTCAAGGACATCCGGGAGTACCAGCGCTCCGGAGTGCGCGTAGTCGCGATTGTTGGCGTCGGGGCTTCGCCCTCCTGCGGGGTGTCCCATCTGATGAGGCGTCCCAGCGGGCACGTCGAAGGACTGCCGCTCCTCATAGAGGTTTTCCTCGCCGCCGACCAAGGCCCGCATCGCGCCCTCGAGTACCTCGAAGTGCTCGGACTGGCTCGGGTGTAGGTGCATCGGCGGCATGGCCGCCTCGTCGCTGTAGTGGGCCTCCATCTCGAGGAGCTCGCCGCCCGTCTCGTCCCCGGTCCGGACGAACCTGAGCTTCATGCCGCCGGGGCTCTCGATCTCCTGGCCTGCGCGCGGCACGTCAGAGGATCAGCAGATCAGGCCCCATGGCACTTCTTGTACTTCTTGCCCGACCCGCACCAGCAGGGATCGTTACGGCCGATCTTGTCCTTGTCGTCCTTGACGACCGTCTCCTGCTCGACCGGCGCCCCGTTGCCCGGCTGCGGGTTGGCCTCCATGTCCTGCTCGGCGGCCGCGTCCGGCCCGGCGGCGGTCGCGAGCGCGGCCTGGCCCAGCGCCGAGGGCTGCTCGGCGGTCCCGCCCGAGTAGTCGAAGCCGCCGGCCTGCACCTGCGGGGCGAACTGCTCCTGGGCGCGCGGGGCGACCTCCACCTCAACGTGGAAGATCAGGCGGGCGAACTCCTCCCAGATGGAGTGCATGAGCGCTTCGAACATCGAGAAGCCCTCGTTCTTGTAGGCGACCAGCGGGTCGATCTGGGCGAAGCCGCGGAGGTGGATCCCCTCGCGCAGGTAGTCCATCTCGTAGAGGTGCTCGCGCCAGCGGTTGTCGATGATCTGCAGCAGGATCGCCCGTTCGAGCTGGCGCATGATCTCGTCACCGAACTCCTGCTCGCGGCGGTCGTAGGAGGCGAGCGCATCCGCCAGGAGCTGCTCGCGCAGGTCCTCACGGTCCGTCTGCTCCGGGAGCATCGCCGAAATGTCCACGGTCGAGGGCCAGAGCTGCTGGACCTGGGTCTGGAGCTCGGCCAGGTCCCAGTCCTCGATCACGTCGCCAGGCGTGTAGTCGTCGACCAGGCTGCTGACGATCTCGCCAACGCCCTCGCGGGCGGCGTCGGACATGTCCTTGCCCTCCAGGATCTCGCGGCGATACTTGTAGACGACGCGCCGCTGCTCGTTCATGACATCGTCGTACTCGAGGACGCGCTTGCGGATCAGGAAGTTCTGCTCCTCGACCTTCTTCTGGGCGTTCTCGATGGTCCGAGTCAGCATCTTCGCCTCGAGCGGCTCCTCCTCGCCCTGGTCGTTCACGGGGCCGAGGCGGTCGAGGATCTTGTAGATGCGCTCGCCGGCGAAGAGGCGGATCAGGTCGTCCTCGGCAGAGAGGAAGAAGCGGGACTCGCCCGGGTCACCCTGACGGCCTGAGCGTCCGCGCAGCTGATTATCGATGCGCCGCGACTCGTGGCGCTCGGTGCCGCAGATGAAGAGGCCGCCGAGCTCGCGGACCTCATCGGCCTCGACGTCGCAGCTCACCTTGAGCTGCTCGATCATCGCCTTCTCCTCCTCCTCGTAGCTCTCGTCGCCGGGAGTCAGGCCGAGCTTGCGCAACTCGCCGACCGCCATCCCCTCCGGGCTGCCGCCGAGCTTGATGTCCACTCCACGCCCCGCCATGTTGGTGGCGATGGTGACCGCGCCCTTGCGGCCGGCCTGGGCGATCGTCTCGCCCTCCCGCTGGGCGTGCTCGGGCTTCGCGTTGAGGACGACGTGCTCGACCCCGCGGCGCTTGAGCTGGTCGGAGATCATCTCCGAGACCTCGACGGAGATCGTGCCCACGAGGATCGGCTGGCCGGCCTCATGGCGCGCCTGGATCTCGTTGATCACGGCATTCCACTTGCCGCCCTTGGTCTTGTAGATCTGGTCGTTCCGGTCGGCCCTGACCATATCCACGTTGGTCGGGATCTCGACCGTGGGCGTCTTGTAGATCTTCATGAACTCCTGGGCCTCGGTGAGCGCCGTGCCCGTCATGCCGGAGAGCTTGTCGTAGAGCCGGAAGTAGTTCTGCAGGGTGATGGTGGCGAGGGTCTGGTTCTCCTCCTTGATCTGGACGCCCTCCTTCGCCTCGATCGCCTGATGGAGGCCCTCCGACCAGCGCCTGCCCTCGAGGATGCGGCCTGTGAACTCGTCGATGATCATGACCTCACCCTCGACGATCTCGTACTCGACGCCGCGCTTGTAGAGGGACTCGGCCTTGAGCGCCTGGATCAGATGGTTGACCAGCGTGCCGTGCTCCCCGAGATAGAGGTTCTCGACCCCGAGGAACTCCTCGGCCTTGGTGATCCCACGCTCCGTGGGCGCCACGGTCTTGTGCTTCTCGTCGTACTCGTAGTCGTAGTCGGCGTCGCGGGTGTCCTTCGACTCTCCCAGTGACTTGAGCTTCTCCTTGAACTCCTCGCCCTTCATCTGCTTGGCGAGGCGGGCGAACGTGTAGTAGAGGTCAGCTGCCTGCTCGGGGCGACCGGAGATGATCAGTGGCGTTCGCGCCTCGTCGATCAGGATGTTGTCCACCTCGTCGACGATTGCGAAGTCGTATCCGCGCTGGACGCACTCCTCGAGTGAGCCGGCCATGTTGTCGCGCAGGTAGTCGAAGCCGAACTCGGAGTTCGTGCCGTAGACGACGTCGCAGGCGTACGTCTCGCGCCGAGCGGGAGGGTCATCGCCCTCCTGGATCGCGGCGACGGTAACCCCGAGCGCCTCGTAGATCGGGCGCATCCACTCGGCGTCGCGTCGCGCCAGGTAGTCGTTGACGGTGACCAGGTGGACCGCATCGCCGGCGAGCGTGTTGAGGAAGACGGGAAGCGTGGCGGTCAGGGTCTTGCCCTCACCGGTCTTCATCTCGGCGATCGCCCCCGAGTGGAGCACCATGCCCCCGATCAGCTGAACGTCGAAATGGCGCTGCCCCAGGGTACGGCGGCCGGCCTCACGCACCAGCGCGAAGGCCTCGGGAAGCAGGTCGTCCAGAGACTCTCCATCGCGCGCTCGCTTGCGGAGCTCGTCGGCTTCGGAGCGGAGGTCCGAGTCGTCGAGCAGCTCCATCTCGGGCTCGATCCGGTTGATCGACTCAACCCGCCCCTCGTATTCCTTGAATTGCTTCGCCTCGCCCATCCGCAGGGCGCGGTCGATGATTCCTCTGGCCATTGGCCCCTAGGTTAGCTGTAGGCCTGCTCGCCCTTGAGGCGCTGCATCAGCTTGCGCGTCGTCTGGCGCTTGCGACGCTTGTCGCGGTGCTTCTTCACCTGACGGCGGATGTCCTCGGCCAGCTCGTGGATCGAGTGGAGCATGTCGGGCGACGCCTCCTTGGCCCGCAGGGTGACCCGCTTGAGCCCGAGCGTCGCCTCGGCGACCATCCGATCGGCGATCCGGGGGTTCTTCTCCTCGCAGAGCTCCACCTCGAGCGTCGCCAGCTCCGAGACCTGCTTCCCGACCCTCGCGAACCGCTGGCTGACCGCCTCTCGCAGCTCATCGGTCACCTCAACGTTCTTGCCACGGACCTCGATCCTCATCGGCCGGCCTCCTTCCGCTGGGTTGGGAACCTGATGCTACGCCCGCGACCCTGCGGCGGCAAGGGACCGACGATCAGCGCCGTTTGTGGGGGATTTTCTTGAAGACCTTCCGCACGGTGGGCTCCGCGGGCACCTTTGGAACCTGGGCTGTCTGAGCGCCGATCAGGCCACCGGAGCCGTTCAGGAAGAGCGTCGTCTGGGCCTCATTCAGCCCAGGCGCGTACGGATGGCTGCAGGTCTCCGGGGGGAAGCGCGAGACCCGTGCCGCTCCCCGCTTTCCCTTTCCCTTGTGCGCGATGGCGTCCGTGAAGGCGGCGAAGGTCACGGAATCGACGGCGGTGCCGATGTGGGTCGTCGTCCGCCCTGGACAGACGTTCTGGATCACGATGTTGCTGGCGCCCTTCAGGGCTGAGGTCGGATGCCTGCCGCTCTGTGGCTGAACGGTTTCGTCGGTCAGCGACCTGACCGTCGTGTAGGAGACGTCGCCGGGCGTCTCATCGGGCTGCGAGTTGAGAACCCGAAGCAGGTGCGAGCCCGCGCCCTGCTGCCAGTCCGCGGGCGGGCAAGGAGAGCTCGCCGAGCAGCCGCCGAAGACAGTCGTCCCGTGCTGGGTTCCGGCCGCAGCGAGCACGTCGCTCACCTTTCGCTGCAGGTCCGGCCAGTAGGTGAGCGCGAAGCGCGGCAGCAGGCCCCCTTGGCTGATGCCGATCACGGCGACCTTTCGGTGGGACATGGCGAACTCGGCACGGAGGCCGTAGACGAGGTACTGCACGGAGACCTGAATGTCCGCCGTGGTGAAGTCCGGGAAGTTGACATAACAGACGGGATGGCCATAGGCCTTGAACGCGTCCTGACCGATCAGATAGCCCTCGTCCCCGCTCGCGCCGGTCCCGGTGACGAACATGATCGGTGTCGTCGCCGCGTTGGTCGGATCGATCGGACACTTCAACCCGGCCGCGAGATCGGCCTGGGGCACGGTCAGCCCGGGCCCGCTCGCCATCGCCGGCGAGGGGCCGATAGAAACCGCTGCCAAGATCGCGACGCACGTCGCGAGGATGCACCTGCGTCCCACCTCGCGAATCCTATTGCCATCAGACGGTCCGGGCGAGCGTGACGGCGACCACGCGGCGGCAGCCGCCCTGGCGCAGCGCCCTCGCGCAGGCCGACAGGGTGGCGCCGGTGGTCCAGACGTCATCGACGAGCAAAACCTCGCGCGGCGCCGCCGCCGTTACCCGGATCGACGGCGGATCCGCCAGCCGCTCCGAGCGATGCCGCCCAACCTGACGCCGGCCGCCGTCACGGCTTAGGCACTTGGTCAGGGCGAGTCCGTTCGCGACGGCGATTGCGATCGCGATCTCCTCGGCAGGGTCAAACCCGCGCCAGCGCCATCTCCAGGGACCGGCGGGCACTGGGACCAGGACGCCGGCGTGCTCGTGGTCCGGCAGCGCCCTGAGCATGGCGGCGGCCGCGACCTGCGCCAGCGCCAGCCTGCGGGCATATTTGAGTCCATGAACCACCTCCCTGGCCACGCCGTCGAACGGCGCCGCGGCGATGGCGAGATCGACGCCCGGCGGGCCCGGCTCGATCACCCGTGGGGCCGCCTCCAGACCCGCCTCGCAGCGCCCGCAGATGACGGCCTCCAGCGCCCGGGCGGAGCCGCAGGCCGCGCAGAGCGGCGGCGCCACCAGCGAGGCGAGTTGGTCGAACAGACGCGAGCCGATTCACCGACCCTGTCCACCCGTCCGTAACGAGAGATGCGCTCACTGCCAAGCAGTAGGGTCGGCCGTGATACAGGGGGCTTCAGAGAGGGAGAACGATGGGACGGTTCGACATCAGCCCCGAGGCTGCCGAGGAGTGGCGCGGGAAGTACCGCTCGTCCGTCGAGCCTCACGTGGACGGAGCGGTCCTTGCGGTCGGCGCCTTCCGTCCGACCGGAGCCGGCACGAAGATGGCGATCAGCAAGACGCAGGTCGGCGCGCTCGCCTACGGCGCCGCACACATGATCGGCAAGAAGAAGGCGGGCGGCCTCCCGGGGCAGTTCATGCTCGCCGTCACGCCTGAGCGGCTCTACGCATTCAAGTACAAGCCCGGTCGCAGCGGGGTCAAGATCAAGGAGCAGTCCGCGGTCTGGGATCGCACGGGCATCAAGGTCGGCACCGAGCGCTTGCAAACGACTACCGGCTGACGCTCGAGTTCCCCGATGGGGAGAAGCTCGTCTGCGATCAGGAGGGCCTCGGCGACAACCCGTGGGCCGACGACGTGATCCGGGAGTTGAGTGCCTAGCTCCGCCGTTCCGGGATGAGGGCCGCTTCATCGAATACGTGAACTGACGCCGTAGAGGCCGCCGACGACGAGCGCGCCCGCCGGCACCTCGGCGCCGGGCAACACCACACAGTCGCGGAGCATCGCGTCCACGCCGATCCGGCAGCCGTCGCCGATCACCACAGGGCCGTGGACGTCGGCCCCCCTTCCCATCTGGCAATCGGGACCGATCAGGACCGGTGGCTTCACCTTCACCCCGTCGAGGTCGGATCCGGCCCCAGCGTAGATGCCGGAGGAGACCTCCGGGGCCCGGGGCTCGATGCCCACGTTCCCCGCCAGCGCCTCGAGGTTCCCCTGCACGAACTCGCCGACCGAGCCGATGTCGTTCCAGTATTCGTCGATCTCGTGCGAGTAGAAGGGGACGTCGCCGTCGAGCAGGGCCGGGAACACGTCCATCGCCCAGTCCACGAATCCCGGCGGCTGGTCCTCGTCGCCGGCCGGGCTCTTGAAGTCCGGTGGCGGGAAGTGGTCGAAGATCTCCCTGCCGAACATGTAGATACCGCAGTTCGCGAGGTCGGAGAGCGCCTCAGCCGGCTCGGGCTTCTCCTGGAAGCCATGGATCCGCCCCTCCTCGTCGGTGACCACGACCCCGAACTGGGTGGTGTCGTCGACCCGCTTCGTGGCGATGGTGAGGATCGCCCCGCGCTCCACGTTCGCCTCGTGCGCCTCGCGCATCGCGCTCAGGTCGATGTTCGTGAGCGCATCGCCGGAGATGATCAGGAACGAGTCCGTCTCCCCCAGGAAGCCTCGGACCTTGCCGACCCCGCCGGCCGTGCCGAGCGGCTCGGGCTCCTCGCTGTAGGTGATCCGCAATCCGAAGCGGGAGCCGTCGCCGAGCACCTCGCGGATCTGCTCCGGCAGGTAGGAGAGGTTCGTGACCACGTCCTCGAAACCGTGCTGTGCAAGAAGCTCGGCGATCCAGGCGACGATCGGCCGGTTCAGCACCGGGGCGACCGGCTTCGGCATCACGTAGGTGAGCGGCCGCAGCCGCGTGCCCAGCCCGGCCGCCAGGATCATCGCCCTCATCGGGGCGACAGGTTCTCAGACCGCGGCGGGAGTTGCCTTGGGGTTCACGCCGAGGACGATCGTCCCGACGAATCCCGAGCCGGCGATGCCCCGGAGCGCGACCTTGGGACACAGCCTGGGGCCGAACATCACGGTCCTACTTGCGCTTTTTCTTCTTCTTGTGCTTCTTCTGGCATTTCTTCTTGTGCTTCTTGTGCTTCTTCGCAGCGGCTGCATGGTGCTTCTTCTTGTGCTTCTTCTTCTTGCACTTCTTGGCGGCCGCTGGGCAAGCAGAGGCACCGGGCGAGGAGCCGACGATCCTGTCCATCACGTTGCCGTCCGTGACGTAGAGGTTGCAGCTCGCGTCCTCGCCGAAGGACTGGGGGCTGCTGAGGGCCCCGGGAGCGCTCTCGGCCCGGTCGCCACCGGCGAATGGAATGCCCAGCTTGATCGAGCGCAGCTCGCCCGTGCAGAGATCGGCGTAGAGGTAGCGCCCGGCCAGCGCAGGGATCTCGGTCCCGCGGTAGACATAGCCGCCCATGATCGCGCAGCCGTGCGCTGCATCTCCGCCCGGGTCGCTGTGGGGGTAGACGAAGACGGGGGGAGTGGTTCCCGGACAGCTCCCCACGAAGCCCTCACAAGCGGGCCAGCCGAAGTTGGCGCCGCGCCCTATGGCGGGCGCCGGTGCCAGGTCGATCTCCTCCCAGGCGCCCTCGCCGACGTCGCCGATGGTCAGGTCACCGGTCGCGGCATCGAATGAGAACCGCCACGGGTTCCGGAAGCCCGCGGCCCAGATCTCGTGGCGCGCGGAGCCGGACGTCGCGTACGGGTTGCCCGCCGGGATCGAGTAGGCGCCCGGGGTGGTGCCGTGCGGGTCGATGCGCAGGATCTTGCCGTTCAGGAGCCCCAGATTGGGGGCGGTCGAGCCGCCCGTGCCGCCGTCCCCGACGGAGATGTAGAGGAGGCCGTCTCTGCCGAACTGGAGCTGGCCTCCGTTGTGATTGCTGGCTCCGGAGCTCGGGCGCGTGATCGTCAAGACATGCCGGAGGCTGGCCCGGTTCGCGATGTTGGGATTCGAGCTGACGTGGAACTCGTCGACGTGGCCGAGCCCGGTCTGACCATCGGCGGCCGCGGTTCCCGTATAGAAGACGTAGAAGAGGCCGTTCTTGGCGTAGTTGGGGTCGAACGCCATCGAGAGCAGGCCGCGTTCGCCGTCCTCGGTGGTCAGGTCGTGGATGTCGAGGAACTGGCTCTGCACGCCGTCGTGGACGACTTCGATGGTGCCGCCGCGCTCCACGACGAACAGCCGCGGGTCGCCGGGCGGAGAGGTCACGTAGATCGGGTTGCTGAAGGTCCCGACCGGCTGCAGGGTCGCCGCCCCGGCTCCCTGCGCCGTCGAGAAGAGGGCCGCCAGGCATCCCGCCGCGAGGGCGATCCAGATCCGCGCTCTCATCCGCCGGTATTAGTAGCGGTAATGGTCGCCCTTGTAGGGGCCCTCGACAGGAACGCCGAGGTAGGCGGCCTGCTCGGGCGCAAGCTCGGTGAGCTCCACACCGAGCGCATCGAGATGGAGCCGGGCGACCTTCTCGTCCAGGTGCTTGGGCAGCACGTGGACCTCCTTGCCGTAGGCATCCGCCTTGCCGAAGAGCTCGATCTGGGCGATCACCTGGTTCGTGAACGAGTTCGACATCACGAAGCTCGGGTGGCCGGTGGCGTTGCCGAGGTTGAGCAGGCGTCCTTCCGAGAGCACGATGATCGAGTGGCCATCGGGGAAGCGCCACTCGTCGACCTGCGGCTTGATGTTGATCCGCTCGATGCCTTCGAAGTTCTCGAGCGCGGCCATCTGGATCTCGTCGTCGAAGTGGCCGATGTTGCCGACGATCGCCTGGTGCTTCATCGCCGCCATGTGGTCGACGGTGATCACGTCGCGGTTGCCGGTCGCGGTGACGAAGATGTCGCCCTCGGTGATCACGCTCTCCAGCGCGCGGACCTCGTAGCCCTGCATCGCGGCCTGGAGGGCGCAGATCGGGTCGATCTCGGTGACGATCACCCGGGCACCCTGGCCTCGCAGTGACTCCGCGCAGCCCTTGCCGACGTCGCCGAAGCCGCAGATCACGGCCGTCTTGCCGCCGATCATCACGTCGGTGGCGCGGTTGATCCCGTCGACCAGCGAGTGGCGGCAGCCGTAGATGTTGTCGAACTTCGACTTGGTGACCGAGTCGTTCACGTTGATCGCCGGGAACAGCAGCGTGCCGTTCGCCTGGCGCTCGTAGAGGCGGATCACGCCGGTCGTCGTTTCCTCGGTGACGCCCTTGATGCCCTCAACCATCTTTGTGAACCGCTGGGGCTCCTCCGCGAGGCTCTTCCGGAGCAGCTCGAGGATCACCTTCTCCTCCTCTGAGCCCGCGGTCTCATCGCCCGGGACCGCACCCGCGGACTCGAACTCCGCGCCCTTGTGGACGAGGAGGGTGGCGTCGCCGCCGTCGTCGAGCAGCATGTTCGCGTCGGTCTCGCCGTTGGGGCCGGGTTCGGGCCAGGTGAGGGCCCGCAGCGCACACTCCCAGTACTCCTCCAGTGTCTCGCCCTTCCAGGCGAAGACGGCGACCCCCTTCGGATCCTCCGGCGTTCCGTCGGGGCCGACGGCCACCGCCGCGGCGGCGTGGTCCTGCGTCGAGAAGATGTTGCAACTCGCCCAACGAACCTCGGCGCCGAGCGCGACCAGGGTCTCGATCAGGACGGCCGTCTGCACCGTCATGTGGAGGGATCCGGTGATCCGGGCGCCGGTGAGCGGCTTGGACTCGGAGAACTCCTCGCGCGTCGCCATCAGACCGGGCATCTCGTGCTCGGCGAGGCGGATCTCCTTGCGGCCGAACTCGGCCAGGGAGAGATCGGCCACGCGGAAATCGAGGCCTTCGGTGCTGGGTGCGCTGGTGGCGGTGCTCATGCGGTGGTCGGTCTCCTGGGTCGAGGGTTGAAGATGCTCAAGGCTAACGGGGATACCTTGCCCGCATGGATGAGGGCATCCGGGTCGCTGACGATACGGTCATTCCGCTTGAGGAGATTGAGCTTCGCGCCAGCCGCTCGTCGGGGCCAGGCGGCCAGCACGCGAATGTGACCGCCTCGCGCATCGAGGCGATCTTCGACGTGGATGCCTCTGAGACGCTCAGCGACCACCAGCGCGAGCTCCTACTGCGGAAACTCGGGAATCGCGTCTCGGCCGTCGCCCAGGACGCCCGCAGACAGGCGCGCAACCGCGAGCTGGCCCTCGAGCGGTTGCGTGAGAAGCTCGCCGCCGGCCTGCGCCGGCCGAAGCCGCGCCGGCCGACCAAGCCCTCGCGAGCAGCCCGCGAGCGCCGATTGCGGCAGAAGCGACAACGTTCTGAGCGCAAGGCGCAACGCAGGCCACCGCACGAGGACTAGGACCGGGATCGCAGCCACAGGGCCGCCGCGAAGTAGGCGATCGTGCCGGCGGCAAACACCTCGCTGTAGGGGCCTGCCGTCATGTCCGTTCGCCAGCTCGACCACCCAGCCGCCGATCAAGGCCAGGACCACGACCGTCCCGGCGAACGCCATCGCCGCTGGTTGATCATCGCCCAGCGCTCGTCGCGGCGAGGGGCGGCTATCCCGCCGATCGTCTCGTTGCCGGCGCCGAAGTAGAAGAGCGCCGAGAACGCCAGGAACAGGCCGCACGTGATCAGTCCGACCGTGAGATTGCCACCGATCGCAATCGCCGCGGAGACGACGACTCCTAGCGACAGGCTCCATACCGGCAGCCAGCGGCCACGGAACAGCGAATGCCTCGTGTATTTGGATTCAGGAATGACCATCTCCATGAAATACCTCCTCAACAGGTTTGCCGAAGTAGCGCGCCAGGGCGATCGCCAGGGGCAGCGAGGGCGTATAGCGCTCCGTCTCGATCGAATTGATCGTCTGGCGGGAGACATCCATCTCCCCCGCCAGTCGCTCCTGGGAGAGCTCCATCTCGGTCCGCAGTCTTCGGATCTCGTTTTTCATCTTGTGTAAAGCTAGCTTGACATAAAGGGAATGTCAAGTGTGCTTGACATCACACCTGAGACGGGCTCGAGGAGCGATGAATCTGGCTTCGGACAGCGGTCTCAACGACCGAGCAACCAACGGAGGTCCAGGTGACGAAGCTCGACAGGCAATTCGAGGCGACGCTCCAGACGAGCCCGGAGAAGGGCGGCTGGACCTACGTAGTCATGCCCGACTCTGCCGAGTTCTTCGGGACACGAGGGCTGGTCAAGGTCCGTGGCACGATCGACGGGCATGACTTCCGCTCCTCGTTCATGGCGATGGGCGACGGCACACACAAGCTGCCGGTCAAGGCCGACGTGCGGAAGGCGATCCGCAAGGGCAAGGAGGAGGGTGAAGCGGTGGTCGTGCGACTTGAGGAGCGCCTCGGCTAGGACCCGTCGGGGCGGCCCATCTCCTTCTTGAAGCCCTCGAGCAGGTCGACGGCGAGCGGATCGACGCCGCGGGAATCGGCCAGCTCGATCGCGAGCAGGTCGCCTAGCATCACCGTGTGGAGCACCCGCTCGGTGCGGCTCTCCCCCTCGGTTTCGACGCCGATCACCGCAGCGGCGTGCGGATCGATCGCCTTCGCGGTGAGCTCGAAGCGCTTGCGCTCCCGGGGGTGCTGGTCGCGGTCTCCGAGGAAGATCGCGGCGAAGCGTGCTTCCGCGCCGGACCAGCCCTCGATCTGGTTGTGGTCGGCCTCGGGCAACGCGCCCGAGAAGGCGGGGATCTTGGCGTTCTCGTTGATCTGCGTTCCCCAGCGATAGGCCACGGGGGCGGTCAGGTCGCTGCCGTAGATCACCGGAGTTGCGTCGCCGATCTCGGCGGCCAATTCCCTGGCGCGAGCCTCGGCCGCCTCGAACGCACGACCCAGCCGGGAGGCGGCCCCGTCGATCTCTGTGTGGATCCGGGGCCCGGCCAGGGCGAGAGCCGCGAGCTCGGCGGCGACGCAGAACATGTAGCCGACCGCCGCGCGCGGCTGTAGCCCAGCCGGCAGGCCGATGACGGGAACGTCGTCGGCGCGGGCCAGGTCGGCGAGCTCGCCGCCGGTGGTGGCAACCAGGCGGTGAGCGCCGAGCGCTTCCGCCGCGGCGTAGCACGCCAGGGTCTCCTCCGTGTTGCCGGAATAGCTCGAGCAGAGGACCGCCGATCCGGCCGGAGCCCAGGAAGGCAGCTCGTATCCGCGAGTCGTGAGCATCGGCTTGGTGAGGCGGTCCGAGAGCGCCGCGACCGCCAGATCGCCGCCGATCGCCGAGCCGCCCATCCCGCAGACGAAGGCGGCCGGCGCCTCCATGGTCGCCGCGCGGGCGCTCTCGATCCGCCAGAGTGCGTCCCGGAGGTGGTCCGGGATCGCCTTGACGGCATCTAGCATGTCGCCCCCCGCCACGGTCATTCCGCGGCACCGACCTCGGCGGGGACGCGCTCGTCGGCGCCAATCACCGCGCCGTCGAGCTCCGCTCCACGCTCCACCGTGACGCCGGCGCCGAGGATGCTGTTGACGACCTTTGCCTCGTCCTCGACGGCGCAGTTGTCCAGCAGCACCGAGCGCTCGATCACGGCCCCCGCGCCGATCGTGCCGTCAGCGCCGATCACGCAGGGGGCCCGCAGCTCCGCGGAGGAGGAGACCTCGCAACCCGCCGCGACCATCGCGGGATCGTCGACGCGAGTCACGGTCTCGATCCGGCCCTCGAGGATGTCCCAGTTCGCCTCCAGGTAGCGCTCGGGGGTCCCGATGTCGATCCAGTAGCCGTCCAGGCGGATCCCGTAGAGGCCACTGCCGACCAGGCGCGGGAAGACCTCGCGCTCGATCGACACCGCCCGGTCGGGCGAGATCTCGTCGAGGACGGATTGCTCCAGCAGATAGGCCCCGGCGTTGATTTCGTCCGTGTCGATCTCGTGCGCCTCGGGCTTCTCGAGGAACTCGGTGATCTCGCCGTCCTCGTTCCGGTGGATCAGCCCGTATCCACTTGGATCGGCGACCGGATGGAGGGCGAGGGTCGCGCGCGCACCGGTCCGGTCGTGCTGTTCGATCTGCGCGGTCAGGTCGAGGTCGCAGAGGACGTCGCCGTTCAGGACGAAGAACCGCTCGGCGAGCATCTGCTCGGCGAAGCGGATCGCGCCGGCGGTGCCGCGTGCGTCGGGCTCCTCGGCGTAGCGGATCCTGACATCAGGCTCGAGGGCCTCGAGCGCGTTGCGGACCCCCTCGGCGAGGTGGCCGCAGGAGATGATCACGTCATCGATGCCGTGGCCGGTGAGCCAGTCGATCACGTAGGCCATGTGGGGCCGGCCCGCCAGGGGCAGCACCGGTTTCGGGACCGTGTACGTGAGAGGGCGCAGCCGAGTGCCCTCGCCTCCGGCCAGGATCAGCGCCTGCACATCTACCTCACCGCCGAGCGGTCCGCGATGCTCGGGCGCCCGATCGCCTCGTAGGTGATGCCCGCTGCCCGCACGGCGTCTGGGTCCAGGAAATTCCGTCCATCGACCAGCAGCGGGTGCGCCATCCGCTTCGCGACATCGGCCCAGTCGAGCTCTGCGAACTCGGGCCACTCGGTGACCAGCACGGCGGCGTCCGCACCATCGAGGGCGTCCAGCGACGATCCAGCCATCTCCACGCTGGGCAGGAGCTCATGCGCGCGCTGCTCTGCGACGGGGTCGAAAGCGATCACCGAGGCCCCCTCCCCCTCCAGACGCGACGCAAGCACCAGGCTTGATGCCTCGCGCATGTCGTCGGTGTCCGGCTTGAAGGCCAGTCCGAGCAGCGCGACGCGCTTGCCGACGAGCGAGTCCAGGTGCTTCGAGAGCTTCGCCATCACGCGGCGCTTCTGCAGCTCGTTCACCTCGATCACCGCGTTGAGAAGCTGGAAGTGATAGCCGCTGTTGCCCGCGAGGATTTTCAGGGCCTGTGTATCCTTGGGGAAACAGCTTCCGCCGAAGCCCAGGCCCGCGTTCAGGAAACGATCGCCGATCCGCGGGTCCATCCCCATCCCCCGCGCCACCTCGGTCACGTCCGCGCCCACTTCGTCACAGACGTTCGCGATCTCGTTGATGAAGCTGATCTTGGTCGCGAGATAGGCGTTCGAGGCGAGCTTGATCATCTCGGCGCTGGAGAGATCGGTCCTGACGATCGGGGCGCCGAGCGGCTCGTAGGCTGAGGCGACGGCGTCGGCGGCCCACTCATCGCCGGGGTCGAAGCCGACGACGACCCGGTCGGGCTCGAGGAAGTCCTTGACGGCAGTCCCCTCCTTCAGGAACTCGGGGCAGGAGACATACGCCAGGTCCGGGGCGTCGCGATGAATCGTCCGACCGGTCCCGACCGGGACGGTGCTCTTCATCACCAGGGCCTTGCCGTCCGGCTCGCCGATCTCCTCCACTGCGCGCTGTACCGCCGAGAGATCCGCGTCGCCCGAATAGGTGGGGGGGGTCTGCACGCATACGAACAGCAGCCGCGGCCCGTCGAGCAGCTGGGCCATCTCGGTGGTGAAGGTGAGCCGCTCGCGGTTTCGCTCGATCAACTCCCCGAGCCCCGGCTCGTGGATCGGGATCTCGCCGCGCTCCAGGGCCTCCACCTTCTCGGGGACGATCTCGCGGACCACCACGCGATGGCCCAGATCGGCGAAGCAGGCGGCCGTGACCAGGCCGACCCACCCGGCTCCGACTACCCCGATCGGCTCCCTCTCGCTCACGTTTCGCCCTCCCGCTCGGCTCAGGTCCCCGGGAGCTGGCGGAAGCCCTCGGCGACCTTGAGCATGTCCTCGTTCGGAACTGTCTCGATGAAGGAGTTGGAGACCCAGAACGAGCCCTGGTCGGTCTGCCAAGCGACCATCCTGAGGCGGTCGCCGTCGTAGTAGAGCTTGTAGTCCCGGCCGCCGATCGTCTTCTCGTCGCTCGGGTTGTCGAGGATCGGCGGGTCCTTCCAGCGGGTCCCCTCGAAGCCGTAGTAATCGCCGATGGTCGGCAGCGAGAAGACCCACTTGTAGGCCGCACGCTCGTCATGCGGCGGTGACTGGTCGCCCTTCCCGTTGATCTTGTAGACGCGCGGTTTCTGAGCGTAGTCGCTGCCCGTCTCGAGCAGCGTCGGGTAGAAGACTGGGACCTTCTCCTTGCGCTGCCTGATGCCGACCGCGAGCTGCTTGCCATAGCTCGTGTGGGTCAAGGTCGCCGAGGTCGTCGAGCTGTGCGTCTTGGAGGCGGGTTTCGGCTTCGTTGCGTCCGGCGCCTGCTCGGGCGCAACCTGCTTGCTCGGCTTGGCGCTGGATCCGACAGGGCCTGGCGTGCTCTGGATGCCAAGGAACTGGTTGACGGCGGTGTGGATCTCATCCGGGGTGGCCGTCACATACGACGGACCAAGGGTGCCGTTGAAATGGATCTCCTTGATCTGCGCTCCGCGCAGGTCGAAGAAAAGCCTCAGCACCTGGAGCATCTGCTCGGCGGAGTTGATGTCCGAAGACGTGTAGTGCGTGAAGATCTTGACCAGCTTGCTGCGGTCCTCGAACAGCTTCTCAGGCGGCACCTTCGCGCGGGCCTCCCGCAGGAAGGCCTGCTGCCGGGCCGCGCGGACGATGTCGTTGTCCGTGTGCCGGTAGCGCGCGAAGGCGAGCGCATCGAACCCGCAGAGCGCCTGGTAGCCGGGTTGGAGATTGATCTCGGCGTAGTCGTCCACGGCGGGCGCAAAGGGCGAGTTCTTGTGGTAGTAGCGGTGGTCGACGTCGACGTAGACGCAGCCGATCGCGTTCACGGCCCGGGCGAAACCGGTGAAGTCGACGTTGACGAGATGGTTGACGTCCAGGCCGGTGAGCTGCTTGACGGTCTGCAAGGTCAGCTTCGGACCACCGAGCGAGTACGCCGCGTTGAGCTTGTCTGTCCCGACGCCGGGGATGTCCACCTTCAGGTCTCGCGGCAGCGAGAGCAGCGCGATCGCATTCCGGTCCGGATCGAGGCGGAGCAGCATGGTCGTGTCGGAGAGCCCGTACTTGCCGCTGATCTCGTTGTTCCGCTTGTCCGAACCCAGGATGAGGATCGTCTGCGGGCCGCTGCCGGGCGTCTTCAAGAACGGCTGCACCCCGTTGAGGATGCTGCCGTGCCTGAGGGCGTTCGCGATGTCCGACAGGTAGAGGATCAGGCTCGCCGAGGTGGCGCCGGCGATCGCGGCGATGATCACCAGCGAGGCGGTGAGGAAGCGCAGCCACATCGGGAACCCGACGTGCCTGCGAACGGCCTTGAAGCCCGAGGTGATCTTGGGACCGGCCGCGTGGCCGACCTTCTCGAAGCTCGAGGTGATGCTCGAACCAGCCTGCTTGACCCGGTCGCCCGCCGAGGACACCAGGGTCTTCTCCGCCTCGCCCTCGGCCTCTGCGGCCTCGAGTCCATCCCACTCCTGGGTCTCGGCCGAGACGACGTGCTCGAGCTCCTCCTCGTGCTCGTCGGGCTCGTCCGCGTCGTTGTAATCCTCATCCTCCTCGAGGTCCTCGTCGCCGAGTTCCTCGTCGTCAAGCTCCTCGTCGGCCTGCTGCTCATCGTCGACGTCCTCCCCCACCTCGTCGCCGAGCTCGTACTCCTGGGTGTCGTCGGCGCGGGGCCGCTCTTCGCCCTCGTCCTTGCCACCGCGGCCCCCGCTCTCGTCGGCCGGGCTCATGCCGCCGCCATCCCCGGGAAGGTCTTGACGAAGCCCTCGAGGGCCTGCCGGTAGCTCCGCAGCGAGTTGATCGAAACCCATTCACGTGGGCCGTGGTGCCCGTCGCCGATCGGGCCGAACTCGACCGCCGGAACGCCGACCGCCAGGAACGAGACTGCGTCGGAGGCGCCATCACGACCCACGCTCATCACCCGTTCGGGATGGTGCGGGGAAGCCGCTTCGCAGAGCCCCCGCACGAAGGGGGAATCGGGCTCGACCACTGCCGGCGGACGCCGGAAGGTGGCCACCACGCGGGTGTCGGACAGCCCGCTCACCTGGTCCAGGATCTCGTCGGGGTCCTGGTCGGGCAGGAAGCGGATATCGACGTCTATGACGCAGGTATCGGGCACTTTGTTCAGGGCGTCGCCGCCCATGATCCGACCGAGATTGATGGAGGGCCGGTCGAACAGGGCGGAGCTGTGGCGTGCAAACGGTAGCGACTCGATACCCCTGAACACCTCAACCGCCTTGACGACCGCGTTGTCGCCCAGCCACGGCGTGGCTCCGTGCGCCGAGCGCCCCTGGACCGCCAGCCTCACGGCCAGCACGCCCTTGGCCTGCACGCCCACCTGGAGGTTCGTGGGCTCTCCGGTGATCGCGAAGTCGCCGACGAATCCGCTCCGCACGAGCGCGTCGGAACCTCGGTTCTCCTCCTCCTCGGACTCCTCGTCCGAGACGATCCCGAGGCGGAGGCGCACGTCCTCCTGGTCGCGGAGGTCGTGCATCACGACCAGCATCACGGCCAGCGCGCCCTTCATGTCGTAGGCGCCACGTCCGAGCAGCTGGTCGCCATCGATCTGCGGCTCGAACTGGTCGCGTCCGCCGGGCACGACGTCCATGTGGCCGTGGAGCACCAGGGTCGGGGCGCCGGCCGGGCCGACCTCGGCAGTCGTCACCGGCAGCCCGCGCGACTCGGTCTGCGCGGCCTTGATGTCGTTCGACTCGAGCCACCCGCCGACGAACTCCGCGGCGCGCCGCAGCCCCTCCGCATTGGAGGTGTCGAAGGCGATCAGGCGCTGAGCGAGGGCGAGCTCGTCCATGCGGCAATCGTAGGTAGCGGGGCTAAGGAGCGGTGAAGGGGGTGGCCCGCGACGCTAGTTCTCAGCGCCGGCCACCTGCAGGAACGCCTCGGCGCGCTCCTTCTCACGCTGCGCCTGCTGGTGAGCCCCGGATCCCTCCTCGGACTCGCTCAGCCTGGCGTCCGCGTCCTCGATCCGGCTGCGCAGCTCGCTCTCATCGAGGCTCTCGGGCGGGATGGCCTCGCCGACAAGCACCGTGGCGCGGTTGGCGAACACCTGGAGCCAGCCCTCAGCCTGAGCCCAGCGCCGCTCCTCGCCGTCCGGCATGTGCAACCGGAGCTCGGTCGGACGCAGGCGCGCGAGCACCGGAACGTGGTTCGCGAGGATCCCGATCTCGCCCACCGCCGTCCGGGTCGAGAGCTGCTCGACCTCGCCGGTGAACACCTCGCCCTCGGGGGTGAGGACGCGGACCTCGACGTTGTGATCCGCCATCTAGGCGGCCTCCTCCTCGCCCTGATCCTGGTCCTCGGCGCTTTCCTCCTGTTTGGCCTCCTGCTCGGAGGCCTCCGCCTCGGCCGACTCGGATGGCTCCTCTGCGCTCATCCCCTTGGCCGTCTCGAGGACCTGTTCGATCGGGCCCTGCATGTAGAAGGCGCGCTCTGGGATGTCGTCATGCTCGCCGTCGACGATCTCCTTGAAGCCGCGGACCGTCTCGGCGACCGGCACGTACTCGCCGTCGCGTCCCGTGAACTGCGACGCGACGAAGAACGGCTGAGAGAGGAAGCGCTGGATCTTCCGCGCCCTGGACACCGTCTGCTTGTCGGCGTCCGAGAGCTCGTCGATACCGAGGATCGCGATGATGTCCTGAAGCTCGCGGTAGCGCTGCAGCGTCTCCTGGACCCGCGTCGCCGTGTTGTAGTGCTCCTCCCCGAGGATGTCCGGCTTGAGGATCGTCGAGGTGGAGTCCAGGGGATCGACCGCCGGGTAGATGCCCTGCTCCACCAGGGAACGGGTCAGGGTGGTCGTCGCGTTCAGGTGGGCGAACACCGACGCCGGCGCCGGGTCCGTCAGGTCGTCCGCCGGCACGTAGATCGCCTGGATCGAGGTCACCGACCCCTCACGGGTCGACGTGATCCGCTCCTGCAGGCCGCCCATCTCGGTCTCCAGGGTCGGCTGGTAACCGACCGCGGAGGGCATGCGGCCGAGCAGCGCCGAAACCTCGGACCCGGCCTGGACGAACCGGAAGATGTTGTCGATGAAGAGCAGCACGTCCTGGCCGCCCTGGCGGAAGTACTCCGCCATCGTCAGCCCGGAGAGCGCCACTCGCAGACGGGCGCCAGGGGGCTCGTTCATCTGGCCGAAGACCAGCATCGTCTTGTCGATGACGCCGGACTCCTTCATCTCGAGCCAGAGGTCGTTGCCCTCGCGGGAGCGCTCGCCGACGCCGCAGAAGGCCGACAGGCCCTCGTGCTCCTCGGCGATGGATCGGATCAGCTCCTGGATCAGGACGGTCTTGCCGACGCCGGCGCCGCCGAACAGGCCGACCTTGCCGCCCTTCGCGTAGGGCGCGAGCAGGTCGACGACCTTGATCCCGGTCTCCAGCATCTCCTGAGACGGCGCCAGGTCCTCGACCTCCGGCGCGGGACGATGGATGGGCCAGCGCTCATCGGCTTGCACATCGCCGCCCTCATCGATCGGCTCACCGAGCAGGTTGAAGATCCTTCCCAACGTCCCGTTGCCGACCGGCACCGTGATCGGCGCCCCGGTGTCGGTCACCTTGTCGCCGCGCTTGACGCCGTCGGTGGCGTCCATCGCGATCGCCCGGACGCGGTCGTCGCCGAGATGCTGCTGCACCTCGAGTGTCAAGAATCCCTCGGTGCGCCCGCCCTCGGGCTGGATTTCGATCGTCAGCGCGTGGAAGATCTCCGGGATGTGACCCGGGAAGACGACGTCGAGGACGACGCCGGTCACCTGCTCGACCGTTCCCACGTGTTCGCTTGCCGTGTTGCCGTTGTCAGCCATTCGTCTCCTTCGTTCCTTCCAAGTCTCTGATTACGAGAGGCCCTCGGCGCCCGCCACGACCTCGAGGATCTCCTGGGTGATCTCAGCCTGCCGCACCCGGTTCATCTCGAGGGTGAGGTCGGAGATCACCTCCTTGGCGTTGTCGGCCGCGTTCCGCATCGCGGTCATGCGGGCCCCGTGCTCGGAAGCGGTCGACTCGAGCAGCGCGCGATAGACGGAGAGCTGCGCGTACTCGGGGAGCAAATCGGCGAGCAGTTCCTCCGGCTCCGGCTCGTAGTCCCAGAGCGCCTTGCGGTGCGCCTCGATCAAGTCGGCGTCCCCCTCCTCGGTCTCGTCAGCCTCGTCCTCTGCCCCCTCCCCCAGGACCTCCGCCTGCTGGATCGGGAGCAGCGTCTGCCGCCAGACGTACTGGGTGAGCGGGGAGACGTAGCGGTTGAAGATCAGCTCGACCCTGTCGAGCTCTCGGTCGACGTATGAGGCGACCAGCTTCTCGGCGATCTCGCGCGCGTTCGCGAACGCTGGGCGGTCGGTGAAGCCCACGTACTCGCCGTGAAGCTCCTCGCCGCGGAATCGCATCGTGGAGGCGCCCCGGCGCCCGACCACGGAAAAGACGACCTCGGTGCCGTGGCCCTTCAGCTCTCGCTGCAGCTGGACGCCGGCCCGGATGATCTGCGAGTTGAACGAGCCGGCGAGACCGCGATCGCCGGTGATCAGCAGGACGCCGACGTTGCGCTCCTCGTCGTGCTCTTGGAGGACCGGCAGGTTCCTCGCCTCCGCCCCGGCCGCTTCGGCGACCTGGCGGGTCATCTTGCGGAGCTCCCTCGCGTACGGGCGCAGCGCGTCGATCCGCTGCTCCGCGCGGCGCAGCCTCGCCGCGGCGACCATCTCCATCGCGCGCGTGATCTTCTGCACGTTCTTCACGGAGGAGATCCGGTTCTTGACTTCCTTGCGGGTGGCCATGGATACCGGCTACGCGGCGGCGCCGGCCTCCTCCTGCTCAGCTTCGGTCGGGGCCTCGGTCTCGTCCACGCCGGCGCCGTCCGTGGACGACGGCCGCTCGCGCTGCTCCTCGTCGCGGACCCGATCGGACTCTCCCTCCTCGAGCGGGTTGCCCTCCTGATCGAAGTCCGGGCCGAAGTCGTCGATCGCCTGCGCGATCCCCTTCCCCAGGGCCTCCTCGTCGTCGTCGGAGAGCTCGCCGGTCTCGTTGATTCGGTCGAGCAGGTCCTTGCTGTCGGCGTGGAGCCGGTCGATCAGGTTGGCGAGGAACTCCGTGACCCGCTCGGTCTTGATCCGGTCGAGGTAGCCGCCTGTCCCGGCGTAGATCGAGACGACCTGCTCGGCGACAGGCATCGGGTGGCGCTCAGTCTGGTTGAGCGCCTCGACCATCCGCTCGCCTCGGGCGAGCTGCTTCTGGGTCTCCGGGTCGAGCTCGGAGCCGAACTGTGCGAAGGCCTCGAGCTCTCGGTACTGGGAGAGGTCCAGGCGCAGCTGGCTGGCGACCTTCTTCATCGCCTTCGTCTGCGCGTTGCCGCCCACCCGGGAAACCGAGGTGCCGACGTTGATCGCCGGGCGGACGCCCGAGTAGAAGAGGTCGGTCTCCAGGAAGATCTGCCCATCGGTGATCGAGATGACGTTGGTCGGGATGTAGGCCGAGATGTCGCCGGCCTGGGTTTCGATCACCGGCAGGGCCGTGAGGGAACCGCCGCCCTGCTCGTCGGAGAGCTTCACCGCCCGCTCGAGCAGCCTCGAGTGGAGGTAGAAGACGTCGCCCGGATAGGCCTCGCGGCCCGGCGGGCGCCGCAGCAGCAACGACATCTGCCGGTAGGCGGCAGCGTGCTTGGAGAGGTCGTCGTAGATGCAGAGGGCGTGCTTACCCTGGTAGAGGAAGTGCTCGCCCATCGCGCAGCCGGCGTACGGAGCCATGTACTTGATCGGCGCGGCCTCGTCGGCGGGCGCGGCGACGATGATCGTGTTCTCCATCGCGCCGTTCTCCTCCAGTGTCTCCATCACCTGGACGACGGTCGACATCCGCTGGCCGATTGCCACGTAGACGCAGACGAGGTCGGAATCGCGGTTGTTGATGATCGTGTCGATCGCGATCGCGGTCTTGCCGGTCTGCCGATCGCCGATGATCAGCTCGCGCTGGCCCCGGCCGATCGGGATCATCGAGTCGATTGCCTTCAGCCCGGTCTGCATCGGCTCCGCCACCGGCTGGCGGTGGACGACGCCCGGCGCCTTGTGCTCGGCTGCGCGCGTCTCGGTCGTGTTGATGTCGCCCTTGTCGTCCAGCGGTCGCCCGAGTGGATCGACCAGGCGGCCCAACAGTTCCTCTCCGACCGGGATCTCGAGCAGCTTTCCGGTGCGCTTCACGGTGTCGCCCTCGGAGACCTTGTCCCAATCGCCGAAGAGCACGGCGCCGACGTTGTCCTGCTCGAGGTTGAGCGCCAGCCCGACCACGTCGTGAGGCAGCTCGAGCATCTCGAGGGACATGCAGTTGTCGACTCCGTGGATCCGGGCGATCCCATCGCCGATCTCGAGCACCGTCCCGACCTCCGAGAGGTCGGCGGACTCCACGTCCAGGCCCTCGATCCGCTCGCGAAGGATGCTTGCGATCTCGTCTGGCTTGATTTCCATTGCGGCTTTAGTCCTTTCCTACGCCGCTCGGGCGACGCTCTTTCTCAGTTTCTCGAGCCTGTTCCGGATGCTCGTGTCCAAGACCATGTTGCCTACCTGCACGACGAGCCCCCCGAGGATGTCGGGGTCGACGCGGCTCTGCAGCTCGACCGTGTTGCCGGTCTGCTCCTCGATCTCCGAGCCGATCCGCTCCGCGATCTCGGGATCGAGCTCGACGGCGCTCGTCACCGTGACGCCGAGCCGCTTGTTCTCCTTCGCCCAGAGCGCATCGAATTGCCGGCGGATCCTGAACAGCACCGGCATCCGGTGCTTCTCGATCAAGAGCTCGAGGAAGTTGACCAGCTCCGGCTCGGCGTCCGCAATCGACTTCTCGAGGCCCTCCTCCTTCTCGGCCGATGAGAAATAGGGGCTGAAGAAGAAGAGCTGCAGATCCCGGGTGGAAGCGAGAGCGTCGGCGAACTGGCCGAGCTGCTCGCGGATCACGTCGAGCTTTCCCCTGTCCTTGGCCGCCCCGAACAGGGCTTCGGCGTATACGCGGGCGATCTCCTCCATCTATGCGGGCGCCCCTTCGCCCAGGCTGGAGAAGTCGACCTCGGCCAGGGCCTCGTCGATCAGCCGCTTCTGGTCGTCGCCGGTGAGCGACTTGCGGGTGACCTTCTCGGTGGTCAGCACCGTCAGGTCGGCGACCTCCTTGCGAATCCGGTCCAGGGAGCGTCGCGTCTCCGCCTCGATGTCGCGGCGAGCGGCGGCGAGCAACTCCTCGCGCTTCTCGCGGCCCTCGTTGGCGGCCTGCGCCATCGTCGTCTCCGCCGCCTTCCGGGCCCGGCCGACGATGTCGTCGGCCTGCTCGCGGGCCTCCTTCAGCCGCTCGCGGTACTCCGCCAGGATCTTGTCAGCCTCCTCGCGGGTCTGCTCCGCGTGCTCGATCGATTCGCGGATCGCGTTGGCGCGCTTGTCGAGCGCCTCCTGGATGCGCGGGAATGCGACCTTGCTGAGCACGTACATCGTGAACAGGAAGACGATCAGGGTCCAGATCATCAGCCCGAGGCCGGGGCTGACCAGGAAGCTGCCGCTGGAGGCGACTATGTGCGTTGCCGGGTCCAATGCAGCGGCCTAGAGGAAGAAGGCGATCAGGCCGAAGATGAACGTGTAGAAGGCGACGGCCTCGGTGAGCGCGAACCCCAGCCAGCGGATCGACTGAAGGTCGTCCTTCATCTCCGGCTGGCGGGCGACCGACTCGATCTCCTTACCGAAGATGAAGCCGATCCCGATGCCTGCTCCGATTGAACCGAGCCCGGCACCGACGCCCAGCGCGATCGCCTTGCCGGCGTCCTTCACGCCGGTGTCGGTGACGCCGCTCGCCGCCTGCGCGATCGGGGCAATGAGGTCCATTGACACTGCTCCTTTCTAGTGAGTCTCGGCGACTGCGCCGCCGATGTAGATGGCTGAGAGGGTGGCGAAGATGAACGCCTGAAGCGTTGCGATCAGGCCGACCTCCAGCACGAAGAACACGAATGCAAGAGGGAAGGTAAGGACGCCGAGCGCCGCGAGGCCGAGCAGCACGGCCAGGCCACCGCCCATGAAGAGAAGCAGCAGGTGCCCGGCGAGGATGTTCGCGAACAGTCGGACGGAGAGCGAGACGAGCCGCATGAACTGGGAGAGCAGCTCGATCACGAAGATCAGCGCCTTCCCGACCGGGTTCATGTCCTCGAGCCCGGCGGGGAGGAAGCTCTTCAGGTATCCGAAGAAGCCCTTCGCCTTGACTCCCTCGATGTGGTACGAGAACCAGACGACCAGGGTCAGCGCGAGCGAGAACGAGATGTTCGCCGAGGCCGCATAGATCGCGAACGAGGGGATGGACAGGCCGAAGATCCCGACCTCGTGCTCCGTGTTGGTGGGCAGCGGCAGGTAGCCGATGATGTTGGTGAAGGCAATGAAGAAGAAGAGAGTGGCGAGGAAGGGGAACCATCTGGTCGCATAGGCGCCTGACAGGTTGCCGCCGGTGATGTTGTTCTTGGTCATGTCGTAGGCCACCTCGATCGCGGCCTGGACGCGGTTCGGCTTCATCTGCATGCGCCGCGCGATGAAGACCATCGTGAAGATGGTCAGGCCGCTGGCCAGGAACAGGTAGAGGACCGCCTTGTTGATCGAGAGGTCCGCGGGGCCGAGGTGGATCGGGATCCAGTTGTCGAGCTTGAACTCGTTCTGGGGCTTGAACTCCTCGTTCTTGCCCTGGCTGCCCGCAATGGCCAGCAGCAGGATCGCGGTCCCGAAGTAAAGGCCCAGGCCGAGCAGGACCTTCTTCTTGGTCGAGAGCTTGTCGAGCCAGGCAATCAACCGGCCTCCGTGTCGTCGGCCTGGGAGAGGAACCGGAGCAGCACGCGCGTGCTGAGATGCACCGTGAACAGGATCGCGGCGAGAACCGCGGCGGCGAGGCCGGCGTGCTTGCCAGCTGCCAGGCCGACGATCAGCACCGCCAGCGCGACGATCCAGGCCCTAGCGAGACCGGTCGCGCCCAGCCATCCCATCGCGGCTCGGCGATCGCGGCGTTCGACCGCGCCGGCGATGGCGCGATTCGCGCCGATCTCGATTCCGTAGAGCACGAGCCAGGTGCCCGCGACGACGAGGTACCCGGACATGGGCAGGTCAGCCGCGATGAAGATGGGGAGGGCCGCCGCGAGGAGAAGCAGGTCGAGGTAGCGGAGGACGTTGGCCATGCGGGACGAGCCGGCGACGCCGCCAGATTCATCTATGGCGAGCGTGGACAACGGCGATCCCCATCTGATTTGTGGATGTCGAACGAGCGCATGAAATCCTTGCCCCCCACCTGGCAAAGTCGCCCTCCCGTCCAACCCGGAGGGGCGGCGAATCCTAGCGACCTGAGATCGAGCGGTGCCTGTCCCCGGGCGGAGGGGCGACGCGAGAGGATGAGCGCCGCCCCTCCTTTTGAGACGAGTGACCCCGGGGCGCGGTCCTAGGACCGCATCCTTTTTCGCCGCACGTTGATCAGAACGCGATCAGCGAGAACGACTTACCGTCGACGAACGCGGCATCGCTGTTGTTCCAGACCTTGACCAGGAAGCCGTCGGCGGTCTTGGTCACGGCGGTGACCGCGTTGTCTCCGGCGCTGGTCACGACCGCATTCGCCGCGTCATTCCCGGAGAAGCTGACGATATACCGTCCGACGTCCGTTCTCTCTATCTGCACCGCGTCCTGAGCGTTGCTGGCGCAGTTGAAGCCGGGAACGGCAGCGGTAGGGCCCGGCCGGTGTAACGACATCTGTATCGACGACGAGGGAGGCCTTGAGCCAACCCGTCTGACAGCCGCCCGGCGCGACGCCGCCCAGCTTGGCCGCGTTCATGGCGTACACAGCGTTCGGCGCGACCGCGTCCGGCGCCAGCTTCGGCGTCGTCACGGCACCGTCCGCGATCTTGTCGGTGGTCACAGCGCCGGCCTTGATGTTCTTCGTCTTGACGCTGTTCGGCTTCATCTTCACAGCCGCGTAGCCGAAGCCGCCCATCGCCGCGAAGAGGGCGACGAACGCCACGACCAGCGCCGGCGTGGGCCGAAGGCGCCGTGTGCGACGGGACTTGGGGTGCGTGTTGTCTCATTTGGAACTCCTTGGGTCGATTGCAAGCCCAAGGACGGGTTTGCCCCGTATTTATTCCGCGAGCCCCGGAATAGATCCGCCGCTCGCGCGTCTTTCACGCATAGATCACGCATGAGCGGAGATAGCGCACACAATGAGCTCGGCGAGCGGACCCGTCGGGAGCTCGCCTCCCTCGCCGACGGCTCGCTGCAGGGGTCCGAGCGAGCGGAGCTCGAAGCCCGCCTAGCCTCCTCGCCAACGCTGCGGGATGCACTCGAGCGCCAGCGCTCGGCGGTGGCCGCGATGCGGGGGGTGGACATCCCGGCTCCGGAAAGCCTCAGGCGCCGCATCGAAGCGAAGCGGCCGCAGTCGCGGTTGTGGACAGCCCGGCGCGGCCGGCGCCTGGCGCTCGGCGGCGCACTGGCCGGCGCAGCGGCCGCAATCGTGTTCGCTCTGTTGCTGGTCACGTCCGGCCGGGACGGCCCGACCGTGACCGAGGCCGCGCAGCTTGCGAATCTGCCGGCGACGCGCGCCTCGGTGCCGGTGGACGGGGCGAACCGAAAGCTGCTCGCCGCCGCGGTCGACGGGGTCCCGTTCCCGAACCTGCACGCCGACTTCGTCTGGAGGCAGGCTGGCGAGCGGTCGGACGAGCTGGACGGTCGCGGCACGAGGACCGTCTACTACAGGCGCGACGGGCAGCGGATCGGCTACACGATTCTTGCCGGCGATCCGATCGGCCCCCCTGCCGGGGCTCGTCCGAGCGTCCAGAACGAGGTTCGCCTCAGCACCGCGACCGAGGGCGGCCGAGCGATCGTCACCTGGCGGCGCGGCGGACACACCTGCGTGCTCTCCGGCCAGGGAGTGAGCGCGAAGGACCTGCGCGAGGTGGCCTCCTGGAAGGGCGATGGGGCGGTGCCGTTCTGACCGCTCTGCTCGTCAAGGGGGAGGTCCGGCGGCTCGACCCGGAGCGGTCCGGGGATCACATCGATGCGCTCTTTCGAGCGGCGTGCGCGATGTGCGGCTCCCGCCAGCTCGCCGAGGACCTGGTGCAGGAGACCTACGTCAAGGTCCTGGCACGCCCTCGGCTGTTGCGGAAGGACGACGACCTCGGCTACCTGATCAAGGCACTGAGAAATACCTGGTACAGCCATCTGCGGAGCGAGCGGACCCGGCGGGCGGCGACCGCGCCCAAGGGTGAGGCACCCGAGGAACTCGGCTCGCGGACGAGCCATGGCAACCCGGAGGCCGCTCTCGAGGCGACAACCGTTCTCGACGCGGTCTCGAGACTCCCGGTCCAGTACCGCGAGGTGGTGACGGCTGTCGACGTCGCCGGTCTCAGCTACGCCGAGGCCGCTCGCGCCCTCGGCGTTCGCCAGGGGACCGTGATGAGCCGTCTCTATCGGGGACGGGAGCAGGTGGCCCTGGCGCTGAACCCGGACTGACGGCTTCGATCTCCCCTGTGCCGGGATCGATCGGAGCCATCTCTCCCGTCTCCGGATCGACCGCCTTGAACGTCCCTGTGTCGAGCTCGTCCTTGACCGCCGCGTCGACCTCGGCCGCGTCCGGAGCGGCGGACGGCCCGCGGAGCCCGACGAGCTGGCGGAGCCGGAAGCGGCGGAGCTTGAGGATCTCAAGCACGTGGATGACGTAGATGCTCGCGGCCAGCGCGCCCACCAGGCAGAGCGCCATGAAGGTGGTCCAGACCGGGTCGAAGTGGCCGTGGTTGTCGCTGTAGGGGACGAATCGCAGGGCGAGGGCCACGCCGGCGAGCACGAGAGTCCAGCTGTAGAGGTAGGCGATCGTCCGCCGCTGGCTGAAACCGATGCGCGCCATCCGATGGTGGAAGTGCTCGGTGTCGGCGCGGTAGATCGGCCGGTTGTACTTGAGGCGCTTGGCGACCACGAAGCCCGTGTCGAGGATTGGGACGGCGAGCACCGCGAGCGGGAAGAAGAGGGCGACGACCGCGTTGGTCTTCAGGGCCCCCTGGACGGTGACCACCGCCATCAGGTAGCCGAGCAGGTTGCTGCCGGTGTCCCCCATGAAGCTGGATGCCGGAGGGAAGCCGTGGCGCAGGAAGCCGAGCGACGCCCCGGCCGTGACCGCCGCCAGCACGCCGGCGGCGTTGCGGTCGAGCGAGAGCGCGATCACGGCCAGCGCCGCCGCCGAGATCAGGCAGACGCCCGCCGCCAGCCCATCAACGCCGTCGATCAGGTTGATCACATTGGCGACGGCGACGATGCCGATCACGGTCAGTACCTGGCCGAGATCGATTGCTCCGATCCCCGGCGGGTTGAAGAGCTCGACCGAGCCGGGATCGATGCGTCCCAGGAATGGCAGCGTGAAGCTGTTGACGTCCACGCCGGAGGCGACCGGGATGATCGCCGCGGCGGTCTGGCCGAGGAGCTTGACTCCGGCCGGCAGGTCGACGAGGTCGTCGATCACGCCGACCGCGGTGATCACGATCGCGCCGGCGAGGATCGAGCGGGTCTCCTGGTCCCAGGGCAGGAAGATCGAGCCCCCGATCAGAACCGCCACCAGCACCGCGAGGCCCCCGAGCTTGGGTGTCGGGAACTCGTGCAGGCTGCGCTCGTTCGGGAAGTCGATCGCCCGGTCGCCGATCTGGCGGGCGAGCGACTCCGTTGCGGGCACGAGTGTCCAGACGGCGGCACCGGCGAAGATGAAGGCGAAGAGGGCGTCGATCGTGTCGGGCATCTATTCCGCGCCTTCGGCCGCTGCGCCGGTCGCGGCCGCCGGCTCGCGCGCGTAGCGGTCGAACCAGAGCGTGAAGGAGAGCAGGCCCCAGATCTGACGGCTCAGGTCCTCCCTGCCCGAGACGTGCTCGTCGAGGACGCGGGTGACCGCCCCCGGCCGCAGGCAGCCCTGTCGCTCGATGGTCTCGGCAGAAAGTACGTCGCGGGCAAAGTGCTCGAGATCGCCGCGGAGCCAGGCGGCGACCGGGATGGAGAACCCCTGTTTGCGCCCGCGGAGGATCTCCCTCGGCAGGAGCGGCTCCACCGCCTGGCGAAGCAGCCGCTTCTTGGAGAAGCCGCGGACCTTCTGCCTCGTCTCGAGGGCGAGGGCGAGCTCGGCCACCTCGGTGTCGAGGAACGGGACCCGCGCCTCCAGCGAGTGGGCCATGCTCGCCCGGTCAGTCTTCACCAGCAGGTCGTCGACCAGATAGATGCCGAGATCCAGGTCCTGGAGGCGAGCAAGCTCCGGGGCGCCCTCGGTCTCGGCGTAGCGGGCGCGGTATGCGTCGACCGGGTCGGACACCCGGTCGCCGGAGAGGAGCTCGTCCTGCGCCTCGGGCGAGAAGATCTCCTTCCAGGCGTGGTGGCGCTCGACCGGCGGCAGGTGCGCGCCGCGCATGAAGCGCTTGGCCTTGTAGTCGAAGCTCACCTTCTCGGAGGAGCTCGGCAGCAGATCCACCAGCGGCCGCAGGAACGGCGCCGCCCTGCCCACCCGGGGCGCGAGCCGGTCCGCCACGTAGGTGTAGTAGCCGCCGAAGAGCTCGTCGCCCCCGTCGCCCGAGAGCACGACCTTGACGGTGTCCGCCGCCAGCTGCGAGACCAGATACGTGGGGAGCGCCGACGAGTCGCCGAAGGGCTCGTCGAAGGCCTCCACCAGGCGGGGCAGCAGGTCGACGGCGTCGGGCCGCAGGATCAGCTCGTGGTGGTCGGTGCCGTAGCGCTCGGCGACCAGGCGCGCCTGGCCGAGCTCGTCGAAGGAGCTCGTCCTCGAAGCCGATCGAGAAGGTCTCACCCGGTAGCCGCTCTCCCCCGCCGCCAGCGCGGTGAGGGCGGCCGAGTCGATGCCACCGGAGAGAAAGCACGCCGACCGGCACGTCGCGACCAGGTGCGCCCTGACCGAATCGACGGAGCCGGTCGCGCAGCTCGGCCGCCAGGGCGCCGTCGCCCTCGGTCCGCGACCTGCTCCGCCGTGGCGGGCGTCAGTCGCGCGAAGCGCGAAATCGCCGCCTCTCCCCGCTCCGCCACCAGCATGTGGCCGGCCGGCAGCTTGCGCGCACTCCGTGAAGATGGTCAGCGGGGCCGGAATCGAGTTGAAGGCGAGGAAGCGTCGAGCGCCTCGCGGATCGATCTCGCCGAGACGAAGCCGGGCTGGCGCGAGCAGCGCCTTGAGCTCGGAGGCGAAGGAGACCATCCCGCCGCCGACGCGGTAGTAGAGCGGCTTGATGCCGAAGCGGTCGCGGGCCAGGAGGAGCCTGCGCTCGCGCGCGTCCCAGATGCGCGAACGCGAACATGCCGCGGAGGGCCTCGACGAATGCCGGCCCCCTCTCCTCGTAGAGGTGCACCAGCACCTCGGTGTCGCTGTGGGTGCGGAAGGTGTGCCCGCGGCCGCGGAGCTCGTCCCGGAGCTCCCGGTAGTTGTAGATCTCGCCGTTCTGGATCACGTGAATGCGGCCATCCTCGTTGGCGATCGGCTGGTCGCCGCCGGCCAGGTCGATGATCGAGAGGCGCCGCATTGCCAGCCCGCAGGGCCCGTCGATCATGCTTCCATCCGAGTCGGGGCCGCGGTGGACCAGCGTCTCGTTCATCGCGGCGAGCACCGCTGGGTCGGGGGCGGTGGCCCCGTCCAGGCTCACGAGGCCGCATATCCCGCACATGGCCGCGAGTCTAGAGAGCGCCTGGGATCACTCGCGCGAGCGCGAGCAATCGCTGCCTACTGCTTCTTGCCTGGCTTCGCGTTCTGCTTCAACCAGGCCTTGGCCTGACGAGCGACGTCGTCGGTCAGGTTGCCGAGGGCGATGTTCGCATCGGTCAGATGGAGACCCCAGGTCGCATCAGGCACCGCGCGCAGAAGCGGGGCGCCGCCGACCGGGCTGATCTGCAGCACGTGGGCGTCGTTGTCCGAGGAGCATGCACCGACGTAGCCTTCGCTCTGTATCCACGGCGTGGTCACCCCGGCGGGCTGGGGCACGCCGACGAGCCCGGTGGCGAGGCCGATGGTCGTGCCGGGCGCGAATGGCTGCGCCGGGAAGACTGACGTGAGCAGGGCCGAGCCACCGCGGAGCGCGGCCGGATTCGTGCAGAGCACATCCCCCGTGGTCGGCAGTCCCGGCTCCGCGAGAGTGGAGGGCCGTCCGAACAACGAGTTGTTCGGGACGGGGCCGTCGAAGGTGGAGAAGGCGATCACGCAGCCGAACTGCTTCGCCTTGGTGCAGCCCGGGATGTGCTTGAAGTCGCCGCCGACGTTCCCGCCCTCCCGCACGGTCACGTTGCCGCCCAGCAAAATCGCCGAGACCAGGCGTTTCCGCACCTTCTTCTTCGAGTCGATCGCCTGGTGGATCAACTCGCGGAGGACGAAGGTGCCCTGGGAGTGGCCGATCAGGACCACGCCCCGGCCCTGGTTGTACCTGCGCAGGTAGGTCTTCCAAGCGTTGAGCACGTCTCCATACGCGATCTGCTGCGCGTCGGCGGGGATGGAACCGCCGCCGAGAATTCCCTGCAGCGTCACCTGGCGGTACATCGGTGCGAAGACGCGGCAGTGCAGGCTGTAGCGGGCGGCCTGGTAGAGGGCGATCGAGCGCTCCTCCGGATCGATCGAGAGATCGGAGTTGGCGCTCTTGTCGTCGCTGACGGTCGGATAGACGTAGAAGCAATCGAACTTCCGCTTGGGATCCGCCTTCGGCGTCGTGGTGCCGACGACCTGGCCGGTCGGCGAGAGCAAGGTTGTGTCAAAGCCGGGCTCGCAGGGGTTGTCCGGGATCCCCGGCTTGCAGAGCCAGGTGGTCGTATCCCTCACCTGCTTCTTGGGCTTCTTCGCGAGGGCGGCCGGCACCAGCAGGCAACCGAGCGCGAGTACGAACCCGATTGCCACCACAAACCTGCGCAGCGTCCCGCTCCGCTCCTCCATCGCCCGACAGCCTATACTCGATTGAGACATGTCGCCGGCGATGTTTCGCCGCGCTAGCGGTCCCTGCCGCGGACGGTGAGACTGGCGATCCGCGTGATCGTCGCACCGAGGACCCGCAGGTACAGCCGGATCGAGCGGTCCGCGATGTACTCCAGGTCGTGGATCAGCTTGTCCTCCCAGGAGTCCTCACGGGTGATCCTGGTCTGGGCGAAGCCGGTGACGCCGGGCCGAACGACGAGGCGCTGCCAGTACTGCGGAATCTCCTCGCAGAGGCGATTGAAGAAGGCGGGCCGGACCGGGCGGGGGCCGACCATGCTCATGTCGCCGTGCAGCACGTTGAAGAGCTGGGGGACCTCATCGATGTGAGTGAGCCGTGCCGCCCGTCCGACCATCGTGACCTCTTGCTCGGTCCGGCGGCTGAGCTCCTCGCCGTAGTAGGGCCCGAGCCGGCTCTCCGCCCCCGGCCGAAGTGTCCGCAGCTTGTACATCGTGAAAACCTGACCGGCCCGGCCCACTCGCTGCCCACGGTAGAGCACCGGCCTGCCCGAGGTGAGGAGCGTCGCCAGCGCGAGCAGGCCGAGCAGCGGCGAGAGAGCGACCAGCGCTAAACCGGCGATGATCAGATCCAGGCCCCGCAGCGCGACGTCCACTCGCCGAGGGGCGTAGACCTCCGCGGCCATGTCCGAGTACTGCTCGGCGACCGAGGAGGGACGGGGCTCAGCCTGGGTGGCCATCCGGCTCGGCCGCCCCGAGCATCTCATCGACCAGCAGGCCAGGGTCCCGGCGGATGCGCTCGCCCTGGCCGCTCTTCTTCTCCAGTTCGAGGGCGCGCGGATCGGTCAGGGGACGAAGGCGATTGGATCGGATCAGCGCCTCGTCGACGCCGCCGAGCCGGCCGCCGTAGGTGGTGTAGACGGGCGTGCCCAGTGCCACCGCCTCGCGGTTCATGGTCCCACCCGCCGAGACGACCAGGTCGGCGAGGGCGACGAGACTCTGCGCCTCGACGGCGTGGTCCGGCACGAGCAGCGACGGCAGCGCGAGGCTCCTGACGTACGCGCGCTGCTCCTCGGTACGGGGGAGCACCACGGCGTGGACGCCCGGATCCGACCCGACCCTCGCGAGCACCTGAGGGAACAGCGGATTCGACTTGCGGTGGTAGAGGGAGACATCAGGCGGCGGTCGCACGATGACCACGACGCGCTCCGTGTCGACGCCGACCTGCTCGAGCGCGCCGGGATCGACCTCGAAATCGGCGAGATAGTACTCCTCCTTGAAGCCCGGATATCGAAACAGCTTCTGCGGCCCGACGCCGAACCTCGTCAGCCGCTCCGGGGGCACTGAGTCCGGGAAGATCACCCGCTTCGCCAGCCGGCAGCCGACGTGATGCTGGAGGACGGCGAACTCGTAGTCGTGCATGTTCGCCTCGGGGATGCCGAGCACCCGCGAGGCGATGGCGATGTCGTTGGAACCGTGGGCGATCGCCAGGTCGAATCCCTTGCCCTTGCCGTAGCGGCGCATCCCCGCCGTGCGCTGGATCAGCCTGACCAGCTTGATGGCGCGCGAGGCCCCGCCGTGCTTGCCGATCTTGGTGTGCTCCATCTTGTGGAGCGCGAGCAGCTCCTGGGTCTGGGCGTAGTCGCGGGATGTGATCAACACCTCGTGGCCCTGCGCCCTGAGCCGCTCAATGATCGGCCGCAGCACCAGGACGTGCGCGGGCGCGCTCATGTCGGCCCAGATCCTCACCGCTGTCTGGGTCAGACCGTCGCCGCGGAGAGCTCTGGGTAGAGCGGGTAGCGCTCCATGAGGGAGCGCGAGCGCTCCAGCAGCGAGTCCTTCTGGGAGTCGAAGTCCTCGCCGAGGGCCGCGACGATCACCTTGGCCACCTCGCGCAGATCATCTTCGACCAGGCCCCGCGTGGTCAGCGCCGGGGTCCCGATGCGCAGTCCCGACGGATTCATCGGGGGGCGCTCGTCAAAGGGGATCGCGTTGCGGTTGACCGTGATCCCGACCTCCTCGAGGCGGTCCTCGGCGGTCTTGCCGTCGAAACCCGTGTTGGTGAGATCGACGAGGACGAGATGGACGTCCGTCCCGCCCGTGAGAACGTCAATGCCGCCGGCGATCAGCTCGTCGGCGAAGGCCTGGGCGTTGGCGATCGTCTGACGCTGGCGCTGCTTGAACTGGTCACTCTGGGCGATCCGAAGGGCCACGGCCTTCGCGGCGATGATGTGCATCAGCGGGCCGCCCTGCTGGCCCGGGAACACCGAGCGGTTGATGTCGGCGGCGAGCTCCTCCTTGCAGAGGATCATGCCGCTGCGGGGACCGCCGATCGTCTTGTGGATCGTGGTGGTGACGACGTCGGCGTGCGGCACGGGACTCGGATGCTCGCCAGCGGCGACCAGCCCGGCGAAGTGCGCCATGTCGACCATCAGCTTGGCGCCCACCGAGTCGGCGATCTCGCGAAAGGCGGGGAAGTCCAGCTGCCGCGGGTAGGCCGACCAGCCGGCGACGATCACCTTCGGCCTGTGCTCCTCCGCGAGCCTGGCGACCTCGTCCATGTCGACGAGCTTGTCCTCGCGGCGGACGTGGTAGGCGACGACGTCGTAGAGCTTTCCCGAGACGTTCAGCTTCATCCCGTGGGTGAGGTGGCCCCCGTGGTCCAGAGCCATCCCCATGATCGTGTCGCCGGGGTCGATCAGCGCCATGTAGGCAGCGTTGTTGGCCTGGGCGCCGGCGTGGGGCTGGACGTTCACATGCTCCGCGCCGAACACCTCCTTGGCCCGGTCGATGGCCAGTTGCTCGGCGATGTCGACCCATTCGCAGCCGCCGTAGTAGCGCTTGCCGGGATAGCCCTCCGCGTACTTGTTGGTCAGCACCGAGCCCGCGGCGTCGAGTACCGCCTGCGGCACGAAGTTCTCGGAGGCGATCATCTCGAGCGTCCCCTGTTGGCGGCCAAGCTCGCCGTCGATGACCCGCGCGATCTCGGGGTCGACCTCGGCGAGGGGCGCGTCCTGAAAGTCGTCTGGCAACTCGCTCACCCGATCAAGGTTATGGCCTTTGGACGATGGACCGATCGAGAGGTCGCCGGCCTTGACATTTACTGACCGCTTGGTAAATAATCCGCTCGCCCACGGACAGGAGGATCAGCGATGACCGACGCGACCGCAACCACCAACGGAGAGCTGCACACCGACGACGAGGCACTCTCGGTCCTGATGGACGCCGACATCGACAAGGTCATGTCGGGACTGGACAAGATCGTGGAGGCCGCCCCCTCCTACGAGAAGCTCTTCGCGCGCTGGCAGCGCCAGCACTGGTCGACGGAGGATTTCGACTTCAGCGTGGACGCCGAGCAGTGGGCCAACAAGGACATGTTCACGGACGACGAGCGTCGTTTCATCGAGTTCGGGTTCTCCGAGTTCTTCCTCGGTGAGGAGCGGGTGACTGTCGAGCTCCTCCCCTTCGCGATCGCCGCGCCGAACCATGAGGCACAGGTCTTCCTCACCACGCAGATATCCGACGAGGCCAAGCACACCGTCTTCTGGGACCGCTTCTACCGCGAGGTCCTCAAGGTCGACGCGAACGGGCTCGGCGAGATGATCGACAAGCAGCGCTACGTCGTGAACGACGACTGGGAGAAGCTCTTCAACGGCATCCTCCACGAGTGCGCCGAGGACCTGCGCAAGGACCCGAGCGACTTTCCGTCGCTGGTTCGGGGAGTGACCGTCTACATGATCGTGATCGAGGGGATGCTGGCGCTGACCGCCGCCCGGTTCATGATCAAGTCGCTCAAGGAGCGGGGTTGGTTCCCAGGCTTCACAGCGGGCTTCACGGCCGTCAACCGCGACGAGTCGCGGCATGTCGGCTTCGGCGTCAAGTTCCTGGCCGATGCGATCAAGGCCGACAAGGCCAATGCCAGGATCGTCGAGGACACGCTGAAGGAGTGCCTGCCTGTGGCGCCGCTCGTCTTCGTCCCGCCGTGGGTCGACGACCCCTACAACTTCCAGACGCCCTTCTACCACTCGAGTGAGATCTACGAGTACGCGGCGAAGTCGCTCTCGAAGAAGCTGGCGGCAATGGGTCTCGATCCGGCGATGCTCGCCACGGCATGACCGACGCCACGGCAGCCGCAACGCCCGCGCGCCGCGGCCGGCCGTCGACTGGAGCACGCGAGCGGATCCTCGAGGCTGCGATCGAGGTGCTGAAGGCCGACGGCTACGCCGGGCTGACGATCGCCAAGGTCGCGGCGGGCGCGGGCGAGTCGAAGCCCCTGGTCACCTATCACTACGGCTCGAAACAGGGCCTGGTGCAGGCGGCCGGCCGGACGATCGCGGAGCTGATCACCGAGGAGGTGCTCAGCGCCATCGACGGCGCGCTGACCGTGGAGGCGGTGATCAGGGGAGTCGCCACGGGCGTGGAGCGGGTACTCGACCGCGACGAGCGCGTCGCCCGCCTGTACTTCGACCTGGCCGCCGTCTCGGTCGTGGACCCGGAGATCCGGCGGACGATCGCCGAGGTGAACGAGCGGTGGCGCGTCGTCCTGATGCGGTTGCTGAACGAGGCCAGCGACGGCCTGCCGCCCGCTCGAGCGCGGGTGCTGACGGTGATGGTGATCGCCGGGATTCAGGGCCTGACGCTCGAGCGGATCGAGCGTGGGGCAACTCCGGAGTGGAAGCGGGCCCGCGAGCTCTTCGTGCGCAGCGCGGTGGCGGCCACATCTCACACCCGCCGGTAGCCGCCGGGCGTAGCCTGCGAGGAACCGTGTCTAGCGACAACCTCGAGATCGTCAAGCGGGGCTTCGATGCATTCAACGAGAGAGGTGTCGAGGGGATCATCCCTCTCGTCCACCCCGGCTTCGAGGCGACCACACCACCGAGCCTCGCCTCGGAGCCCGACACCTACCACGGCCCCGACGGCATCCGCCGCTGGTTCGACTCCTTCGATGAGGTCATGGAGGAGATCCGCTGGGAGCCCCACGGCTTCCACGAGGTGGGGGATCTGGTCGTCGTGGAGTTCACCCTCCGGGCCCGCGGCAAGACCACCGGCCTGGACTTCGGGCAGGGCGCCGCGATGGTCTGGGAGATCCAGGACCGCAAGGCGAGCAGGCTCGAGCTCTTCCAGACGCTCGATGAGGCGCTGGCGGCGGCTGAGGGAGGATCCGGCCGGTGACGGAGAGCTCCTACGGCGACCTGCTCGAGCAGCTGCGCGACTCATACAACGACCGGGATCCGGACGCCTTCGCGGCCGCCTGGAACCCGGACTGTGAGTGGCACCCCTTTCTGACGGCTCGCGTCGAAGGCGATCCGGGCTATCACGGTCACAACGGAATCCGCGCCTGGTTCGAGGACGTCGACGAGATGTTCTCGGAGATCGACGTCGAGCTGGAGCAATTCCGGGAGGTCGGCGACCGGCTGCTCGTCCTCGGTCAGATGAAGGCGACGGGGCGCGGCAGCGGAGCTCAGGTGACCTCCGAGGTCGGTTGGGTGGTGGAGCCGCGGGGAGACAGATTTCAGCGCGGCTGGGCCTACATGAGCCACCAGGAGGCCGAGCGCGCGGCGGAGGAGGCGGCCCGCTAACCGATTGCGATCGGGGCGAGGCGCCGCTCCACCTCGGCGGCCGGAAGCGCTCCCTCCCGCAGGATCCGGAAACCTCCCTCTGCCTCGATCCCGGTGATGTCCACAACGGTCGAGGGCTCGCCGATCAGCTCGCCGGCGTCGATCGCAAGGTCCACGGTCCCGAGGATGTCGTCGTCGATCTGATCGAACCGGGTGGGCGCGGGCTCGCCGCTCGGGTTGGCGCTGGTCTGGAAGATCGGAGTCATCGTTCCGGCGAGGGGGCCCTCGATCAGGCGGACGCCCAGCCGCTCGGGGTGATCGCGACAGGCGAGCGGATAGCGGCGCTCGGGGTTGGCGACGATCAGGGTCACCGGCCCGGGCAGAACGGCGCCGACCGCCTCCCGCGTTTTGGAGCCGAGCCCCGAGACCAGCTCGCGCATCGCGAGTGGCGAGAAGTACATGACCGCCGAGGGCTTGCCGTCGTCACGCCCCTTGATCGAGTTGATGCGCTCGACCGCGCCGGCATTGAGCGGATCGCAGGCGAGGCCATAGAGCGTGTCGGCCGGGAAGGTCGCGACACCTCCCTCCCCCACCACCCGCTCGAGGGCGGCGCGCGCGGCACCGGCCCCGTCGCGCTCCACCGAAAGCACCTTCGTCATCGACCCAGGACGACCCGATCGATGCCGGCGAGATCGGGGCGGATATCCACCTGCTCGTAGCCGGCTGCACGGACCAGCTCGGAGACCTCGACGGCTTGCCCGTCGCCGACCTCCAGGGCGACCGCTGTCGGTCGTTTCGCCAATGCCGTCAGCTCCTCGAGCAGCGCGACGATGATCTCGAGGCCGGTCGTGCCGGCGACGAGCGCCTCTCGGGGCTCGTACTCGCGGATCTCCGGCTGCAGACCGTCCCATTCCTCTTCACTCACGTAGGGAAGGTTGGCGAGCAGCAGATCGAAGGGATTTTCGTCAGGCTCGGCTCCGCCCAGCGAATCGACACCACGCAAGACGACGTCCACCCGGTCAGCCAGGCCGAGCCGCTCAGTGTTGCTCTGCGCAACGCGTACCGCGTCGAATGCGGTGTCGATCGCGACCACGCGAGCTCGGGGCACCTCGTCGGCGACGGCGAGAGCGACGGCGCCGCTCCCCGTGCCGACCTCAAGGACCGAATCCGGCTCGAGCTCCAGCGCCACCTCGACGAGCAGCTCGGTCTCCGGTCGTGGGATCAGCACACGCCGGTCGACCAGCAGCTCGATCCGCCTGAACCCCTTGCGGCCGATGATGTAGGCGACCGGCTCGCGCCGCACGCGCCGCCGGACCATCTCGGCGAACTCGCGCGAGGCTCCGACCGGCAGCCTCATCTCCGGCTCAGCCGCGATCTGCGCGCGCTCCCAGCCGGTCGCCTGGACGAGCAATACCTCGGCGTCGAGGCGGGCGGTCTCGCAACCGGCGGCATCGAGCGCCCCCACAGCCGCCTGCAGGGCATCCCGGGCTGCCGAGGTCGGGGGACTCAGGTCGTCTCCGTGGTCTGAGCCTCCAGCCGGCGGCGCTTCTCCTCCGAGGCCAGGGCTTCGGTGAACTCGTCGAGTTCACCGTTCAGGACCCGGTCCACGCCGCTCGCGGTCAGCTTGACGCGGTGGTCGGTGACCCGGTCCTGCGGGAAGTTGTAGGTGCGGATCTTCTCGGAGCGCTCACCGGAGCCCACCTGCGCGCGGCGTTCAGACGCGATCTCCTTCTGCTGCTCCTCGATCTCGCGCTCGAGCAGTCGGGCCCGAAGCACGCGCATCGCCTTGTCGCGGTTCTGATGCTGCGACTTCTCGTCCTGCATCGCGACCACGATCCCGGTCGGCTCGTGCGTGATGCGGACGGCCGAGTCGGTCGTGTTGACGGACTGGCCACCTGGCCCCGAAGAGCGGTAGACGTCGATCTGGAGGTCGTTCGGGTCGACCTGGACATCGACCTCCTCCGCCTCCGGCAACACCGCCACCGTCGCGGTGGAGGTGTGAATCCGGCCCTGGGACTCGGTCTTCGGGACACGCTGTACGCGATGCGTGCCCCCTTCGTACTTGAAGACCGAGTACGCCGCGTCGCCCTTGATCGAGAACGTGACCTCCTTGAAGCCGCCGACCTCCGACGGTGACGCCGAAAGCGCTTCCACGGAGTAGCCGCGCCGCTCCGCGTAGCGCGTCAGCATCTTGAAGAGGTCGCCAGCGAACAGGGCAGCCTCGTCTCCCCCGGTCCCCGCCCTGATCTCGACGATCACGTTCTTGTCGTCGTTGGGGTCGCGCTCGACCATCGCGAGGCGGATCTCCTCGGCGAGCTCCTCCAGCCGCGACGGGGCGTCGGCGACCACCTTTCTGAGCTCTGGGTCGTCGCCGTCCTCGGCGAGCAGCTCCCGGGCACCCTCGAGGTCGTCCTTGAGCTTCAGCCACTCTCGAGCCAGCTCGTGGGCAGACTGAAGCTCGCGGTACTCGCGCCCGACGTCGGCGGCGCGCTCCCGGTCGGAGTGAAGCTCCGGGTCCGCCATCTGCCGCTCCAGCTCGGCGAAGCGGCCCTCGATCTGGTCGACGAGGTCATCGATCATGCTCCCGATTGTCGCGCACCGACCCGACCAAGCCACGGCCTTACGGTCGCAGGCTAGGACGTGCTGCTGGTGACCGGGGGTGGCGAGTACTGCTGGGTCGAACCGCTCGAGCCTGAGTAGCCGCTCGAGCCGGAGGAGTAGCCGCTGGAAGAGCCGGAGGAGTACCCATCATCGCCGTACGCCTGCGTGTACGGATCGGTGCCCGAGCTGATGCCTGCCGAAGACCCCGTCGAGGAGCCGGTCGTCGCCGACCTCTTGGAAGCCTTCTTCGCCCGCGCGACGGCCTTCGGTCCGAGCGCCGGATCGTTTCCGGCGGCCATCTGAGCGGCGATCATGCCGCCGATCGCCAGTGTCGCGACGACGGCGAACAAGGCCAACTTCATCGTCAACGCCTTGGTCGACTGGATCGGCACGCGGGAGTAGGTACGCCGCCTTGATGCCCGCATCGCCGAGCCTGGGATCCTCCGGTCCGGGTGCCCGGTGGCGACCCGGTCGGGGTGGCGCGGATCGCGGCTCATCGGATGGCCCCCTGATAGTCGTAGCTTCTCGCCGGCGCTGGCTGGACGAGCTGCTCCGACGGGAGTGGGATCCGCCGGCGGCGCTGGCCCCGCGCAGGTTCGTTGCTGGGCAGGAAGCGAACAGCGGTCATCGCCGCGAGGGGGGCAGCCGTCGCAGCCAGGATCACGATGAGCCAGAACGAACGTGCGTCAGTTCCCGCGCCGAGCGTGTGGGCCACGGCGAGCACGTAAACGGCGAGCGTCCAGCGATGCATCTGTCGCCAGAGCTTGGGCCCGATCCACTTCCGCGCATAGAAAGTCAGTCCGAGGATCGCGGCCAGCCAGCCGCCGACCACACCCAGTCCGGTCCAGAGCGGCCGGTGCTGCATCACGAAGGGGATCGCGATTCCGGCGAGGCCGGGGCGCAGGTAGCTGTCCCCCAAGAGCGTCACGCCGTGAGCGCCGATCGCGAGCAGCGCGGTGAGGGCGGTGGCCTCGTGCATCTGCTTGAGCCTCGCCATCGCGCCAGGGCCCTTGGCCGAGCGCATCGCCATCGCCAGACCCATACCGACGGAGACGGCGACGAGCACCAGGGCAACGACGCCGAAGGCGCGGCTCGCAATCCAGAAGATGTGCTGGCCGGGATCCGAGTAGGAGTTCACGCGGCCATCACCCCGGCCGCTCTGGAACTTTCGGCGAGCGGTCCGATCATCTCGACGGTGCCGTCGTCAAGCACGATCACACCGCCCTGCGAGGCCAGGATCTCCCGCGCGCCGCCGGGCCCGGAGAGGAAGGCCATCTTGGCGAGCGTCTCCGCCTCCAGGGCCGTGGCGCCCAGGGAAGATGCCTGGATCACCCCGGTCCAGGCGGGCTTGCCGGTCGAGGGGTCGAGAAGGTGATGCGCGAACCCGGATTCGGTTCGCCAGAGGCGGGTCTTGATGCCGCTCGTGGCCACGGCACCGTTGTCGAGCATGAACTCGTGAGCAGTGCCCTCCTCGAGTGGGTGATCGATCCGGACCTGTCGCGCGAGCGGGCGCTCCCCACCGAGGCGCAGGTCGCCGCCGACGTCGACCACGAAGGTGGAATAGGCGCCTAACCGGTCGGCAGCGAGGTCGGCTGCGAGCCCCTTGCCGCTGCCACCCGTGTCGATTCGCACTCCGGCCGGCCTCTCGATGGTCCCTGCGGCCGCGTTGACGCTGATCGCACGCCAGCCAGAGTCGGATCGTGCAGCAGCGGGCTCTCGATCCGGGGCGACTGCGAGCGCGTCGCCAATGGCCTCGGGCGGCCGGTCGGCTCGAGACGTCGCATAGCCGGCCTCTTCGAGCTCGCCCACCAGCGTCGGGTCGACCAAGCCCTCCGAGCGGCAGGCGGCCCAGATGGCGGCGTCGACCGCGACCGCCAGCGTGGGGCTCACCGAGCATTTCTCACCCGGCTCGTCGTTGAGGGCGCAGAGCTCGCTGCCTCGGTCGAAACGGGTCAGCTTGCGGTGCAGAAGCCTGAGGAAGAACTCGATCTGAATGCCCATCGCCTCTGGTGAGGGCAGGCCGGGACGGACGGGAGCGCCGATCAGCACACGGACATGCGAACCGAAGAGCTTGAAGCGCCGGTCGTTCTCGATCGCCGGCCGATCGGGGGTCGAGATCACGATCCAGATATTCGGCCGCAGCCATGAACATCCCGTAAGGCACTGATGAGAGTTCTCTTAGAAGGTTGCGACGCCTCGGCGGACGCCCACCTAGCATGGCCGGCATGCGCATCCTGGTCGTGGAGGACGAGCGGCCCATCGCCGAGTTCGTTCAGCGCGGTCTGGAGGCCGATGGCTACTCGGTCACCTGCGCGTGGGACGGTGAGGAGGGCCTGGCGCTGGCCCGAACCGGCGACTACGCGCTGGTCGTCCTGGACGTTCTGCTCCCCAAGTTGAGTGGCCTCGAGGTAATCAGGGGGATCCGGAAAATGGACGAGGCACTTCCAGTGATCATGCTGACGGCTCTGGCAGAGACCGACGACGTCGTGACAGGCCTGGACCTGGGCGCGAGCGACTATCTGACCAAGCCGTTCGCCTTCGCCGAGCTCTTGGCGCGCATCAGAGCCCACCTCCGCCAGCCCGGGCAGGCGAACGCCGGCTCCCTCGAGGTCGGCGAGATCAATCTCGACTTTCGCACACGCGAGGTGAACCGCGCAGGTCGTGGCGTCAAGCTGACCGCGCGCGAGTTCGAACTGCTCGCATACTTGATGCGGCATCCCGACCAGGTGCTCTCCCGGGCACAGATCCTGAATGCCGTCTGGGGCTATGACTACGACCCCGGCACCAACGTGCTCGACGTCTACATCGGTTACCTCCGCAGGAAGCTTGCCGGAAACAACGAGGATGCGCCGATCGAGACGGTGCGCTCGGCCGGGTACCGGCTGGTGAGCGGCAGTGCGTAGATACGTGCCCCGCGGGATCCGGCTGCGCCTGGTCCTCGCGATCTCCGCCGTCAGCGTCGCCACCGTTGCGGCGAGCTTCTTCGCGCTACACGCAACGACCGCGGCCAACCTCCGCAGCAGGATCGACAGGGAATTGAACGAGCAGTACGCCGAGTTCCAGCAACGGGTGCTGAACGGCGGCAAGACCCGCGACCCGGCCACCCTGCGCGCGGCGAGCGCGCGCTTCGTGGCCGGACAGCGTTACCACCCCGAGGCGCGGATCTACCTGATCTCGCCGGACGGCCTGCCGCCGGTTACGAACCAGCAGCGCATCGTCAACGAGGAGCTCGCCGAGTCCCACGCCGGCAACAGCGAAAACGGCGAACAGGGAGCCGGAGGCATCGTCACGTCGGGTGAGGGGTTGACGACCATCTCGACGGACGAAACGGGCAGGCTCCGCGTCCTCACCGAGAACATCGTCGCGGGCGGAAGCAGAATCGGCACCTTCCGGGTCGCGGACCCGCTCACCTCGATCGACCAGGCGCTGGAGTCACTCCGCAACCGGTTCATCGCCGTGGGTCTCGGCGCCCTCGCGCTCTCGGTGCTCATCGCCATCTGGCTGGCGAACCTGGTCACGCGCCCGCTGCGGCGGATGGCCGGGGTGGCCTCCGCCGTCGACTCGGGCGACCTCTCCCACCGCATCGACTACAGCGGAGAAGACGAGGTCGGGGTGCTCGCTGAGTCCTTCAATCACATGCTGGATCGCCTGGAGGAGGGCTTCCGGCTGCAACGAGACTTCGTCTCGGACGCTTCGCACGAGCTGCGGAGCCCGCTCACCGTGCTCCGAGGCAGAATCGAGCAGCTCGTCGATCATGCGGGCGACCTCGAGGCCGTCGCCGCCGAGGCTGAGGAGCTGATGAGAGAGGTCCGCCGGATGGAGCGGCTGACCGATGACATGCTCACGCTCGCCAAGGCCGAGCGTGGCGGCCTCGTCCAGCGACGGCGAGTCCCGATCGACGACTTCGTGGAGGATCTGCGTCGCGACTTGCCTCTGCTCGGACCACGGCACTACAGCGTCGAGTCGATCCTAAATGGAGATCTGGAGGCGGACCCGGACCGGCTCGCACAGGTCCTGCGCAACCTGGTCACGAATGCGGTGCGGCACACCTCACCCGATGGTCACGTCGACATCGCGATCAGCTCAGACAACGGCTCGGCGGTCTTTGCGGTCAGCGACGATGGGACTGGGATTGAACCGGATCAGCTCGGCCGGGTCTTCGATCGCTTCCATCGCACCGACGAGGGCCGGAGCCGCTCCGAGGGAGGGAGCGGGCTCGGGCTCGCGATCGCACGCGCCATCGTCGAGGCGCATGGCGGCGACATCTCGGTCACGTCGACGCCCGGGCGAGGCTCGACGTTCAGCGTTCGGATCCCAGGCTACAGCTCGAGCTAGGGAGCGATCTGCTCGCCAGTCTCGGCGTCGATCAACGTGATCGCCCCGGATGGGCAGGCACGAGCCGCATCGACCAGCTTGCGCAGCGGCGCCGGCCCGACGAGGTGGGCGACGTCATCGACCTCGAAGGCCTCCGGCGCCAGCTCCGCGCAGTCGCCATAGGCGAGACATTCGCTCTGCTCTATATGGACCTTGAGCTTCATCGCCGGCGAGTGTGCCCGGAGTGGCTGAACGCACGGTTAGCGCGGCGTGAGAGTGTTCTTACCCGACTTCGCCACCAGATGCCTGGTCGCCGTCATCAGATCGCGGCGACTGCGGCCGCCCGGCATAAGTCGCTCCGGGCTTCGCCCTCCGCTCCAAAGTGGAGCCGCCTGGTCGCCGCTAGGCGACGATCTCGATCGCCTGGTCGCGCTTCGCCTCGTAGGGATCCTCGACGGCGAGCACGGCCTGGAGGGAGCGAATCGCGACCTCGAGCTGATCCAGGTCCGGCTCCCGTGTGGTCAGGTTCTGGAGCATCAGACCCGGCCACATGACGGCGCGTACCCAGCTCTTGTTGCGGTGCTTACCCGCCCACTTGATGACCTCGTAGGAGAGGCCCGCGATCAGCGGGATGCCGAGGATCCGCGAGGCGACCAGCCAGTACCAGGCGGGCAGTCCGATCGGCGCGAAGACGAAGATCGCCAGCACCATCACGATCAGCAGGAAGCTGGTGCCGCAGCGCGGATGAAGCCGCGAGTACTCCTTGGCCCGGGCCGGCACCAGCTCGTCGCCCGCCTCGAAGCAGGAGATCGTCTTGTGCTCGGCGCCGTGGTACTGGAAGACCCGCCGCAGGTCGGGCAGGCGGCTGATCGCGGCGAGGTACCCGATGAAGATCGCCGTCCGCAGGACGCCCTCCACCAGCCAGAAGAGAAGCGCGGAACCGAGCCAGTCCTTGATCAGGCTGGTCGCGCCGACGGGGATGACGAAGAAGAGCCCCACCGCGAGCAGCAGGGAGAAGAAAATCGTCAGGCCCCAGGTGAAGCCGCCGATCTCCTCCTCCTCCTCACCATCGGCCAGCTGCGCGTTGGCGGAGATGGCGAGCGCCTTGAAGCCGATCTTCAGGGACTCGCCGAGGGCGACGACGCCACGGATCACCGGCAGACGGAGGATCCGGCTGCGCTTTGCCCAGGAGACGATCGGCTCGGAGGTGACCTGTATGTCGCCCTCCGGGGTGCGGCAGGCGACCGACCAGGTCGAAACGCCTCGCATCATCACCCCCTCGAGCACCGCCTGGCCACCGACGGGCGCGTCGCCAACGGCGACCGGCTTTCCGTCCGGCATCCGCTCGGACTGGGCGCTGGCCGGACGCGCCCCGTTTGATCGCGGGTCGGGTTCGGAGCTCAACGGGCGCGCTTGGCGGCCCGACGGCGGAATCGCTCGACTCGGCCGCCGGTGTCAACCAGCTTCTGCTTGCCCGTATAGAAGGGATGGCACTGCGAGCAGAGCTCCACGTGCAGCTCGGGCTTCGTGGAGCGCGTATAGAAGTCGTTCCCGCACGAGCAGTGGACGTGCGAGAGGACGTACTCGGGGTGGATATCTGCCTTCATCGTGTGTTCAAGTCTAGCCAGGCTCAAGAACACATCCCCCGGGAGAAGGATCGCTCCCGCATGCACTCGTTGACGTACAACCTGTAGGTGTTATACATACAGACTGTATGCGAACGAACCGGAGGCCCTAGAATGACACCGACCGCGACCGACACCTCAACGACGGCGATCCGCATGCTGGCGGAGCGCTACGGCGAGGCCTGGAACCGCCAGGACCTCGACGCGATCATGGAACTGCACGCCGACGACTGCGTCTTCGTCGCTCACGCCGCCGGATCCATCCCGGCCGAGGGCAAGGAGGCGGTCCGGGAGGCCTTTGCGGGCTACCTCGCGCTCCTGCCCGACATCAACTTCGCCGAGCGCGCCCTGCACCTCGGCCAGGACTTCTGGGTGCTGGAGTCGAGCATGAATGGCACGGTGGAGGGAGCGATCGAGGTCGACGGCGAGTCGCTCGGCGCTCGGGGGGCCTGTGTCGCGGTCGACTGCGTCGATGTGATCGAAGTCCGCGATGGCCTGGTCGCCAGCAAGCAGACCTATCTGGACTCGAGGGAGCTCCAGCGCCAGATCGGGGGTGAGTGAATTGGCGACGGACGGAGAAAGCGTCGCCACGGCTTCGCCGTCAAATGCGGCCACAAGCACCGCCGCCGTATCGACCACCGCCGCCGACGCGGCGGCGGAGGCATGGGTCGAGATGTTCGCCGAGGGCTGGGCGCACCCGGTCGATGCCGACAGCTTCTGCGACCACTTCGATCCCTGGCTCGGCGAGGAGGTGCGGATGATCCAGCCCTCGCTCCGGCCGGTGATCGGCAAACGGGCCTTCCGCGAAGAGTTTGCCCGCCCGCTGTTCGAGCTCGTCCCGGACCTGCATGGCACCGTCGAGAACTGGTCCGCGACCCCCGGCGTGCTCTACATCGAGCTCCGCCTCGAGGGGACGGTCGGCCGGCACCGGTCCGGCGGCGCCGCTCGTGGCCGCCGCTTTGAGATGCGCACCTGTGACCGGATCAAGCTCCGCGACGGCAGGGCGATCGAGCGCCTCGCCTATCTCGATTCGACGCCCCTGATCAAGGCTGTGGCGGCGAGCCCGCGCTCCTGGCCCGGCTTCATCCGCAGCCAAATCCGCAACCTGAGGAGGCCCGCATGAACGAGGTCAAGCTCCCGCAGGGAGCGATCCGCTACCGCGAGTCGGGCGACGGCCCGCCGATCGTCTTCGTCCACGGCCTGCTGGTCGATGGCCGGCTCTGGCGAAAGGTGACGCCCCTGCTGGAGGACCGCTTTCGCTGCATCGTCCCCGACCTGCCGCTCGGCTCTCACGCGACTCCGATGAATCCCGACGCCGACCTCTCTCCCCCCGGCCTGGCCCGGGTCGTCGCTGGGTTCATGCAGGCGCTCGAGCTCCAGGACGTCACGCTGGTCGCCAATGACACCGGCGGAGCGATCTCCCAGATCACGGCCGCGAACCACCCGGAGCGGATCGGGCGCCTGGTGCTGACCAACTGCGACGCGTTCGAGAACTTTCTGCCGCCGGCGTTCCGCCCGCTGCAATATGCGGCACGTGTCCCTGGCATGCTCACCGCAACCCTCCAGGGCATGCGGCTCGCCCCGATGCGGCGACTGCCGATCGCGTACGGCTGGCTGATCAAGCGCGACTTCGACGCAGCCCCGACCCGTGAATGGGTCGACCCGTTTCTGGCGGACCGCGCCATCCGCCGCGACACCGTCAAGGTCCTGCGTGGGATAGATCCCCGCTACACGATCGAGGCCGCCGAGAAGCTGCGTGACTTCGAGCGCCCGGCACTGCTCGCCTGGGCGGTGGAGGATCGCTTCTTCAAGCTCTCCTACGCAGAGCGGCTGGCCGCCACGATCCGTGGCGCGACCCTCGAGAAGATCGAAGACTCCTACACATTCGTCTCTGAGGATCAACCCGAGCGGCTCGCGGAGCTGATCCAGGCCTTCGCCCGGCAGGGAGCGCCCGCCGGCGCGTAGGTCAGCAGCCGCGCAGCTTGCGCTTCAGGCTGACGGTCCGGCCGTCGAGCGAGCTCGCCACCGCTTCCAGGCGATCCCCCGATGAGGCGTGGTGGAGCTTGATGCGGATCGGCGGCTTCGCGTCGCGCCCAATCTTCTTGCCGCGCAGGTAGAAGGTCGCCTCCTGGGCGTCTCCCATGCCGGCGAGGAGGCCCACCGAGCAGTCCTGGGCCTTCAGCTTCAAGGCCGGCCGCGCCCGGCATTGCCTTCCGGCGCAATTGGCCACGCCACCCAGCAGCTGCTGCAGGGCGCCCTTGACCTGCGCATACGCCGGGTCGTTGACCGCGTTCTGCAACTCGAACGGGTCGTTGCGCAGGTCATAGAGCTCCTGCTCGCCGGATCCGTAGATGGCATAGAGGTAGCGGTCCGTGCGCACCCCCTGATAGTTGAGCGGGGGATCCTCGGGATCCTCGGTGGTGTCCGGGGTGAAGTAGGTCTCCAGGTCGAGCGCGCGGCCGGGCCAGTACCGCTTCTTGCGCATGATCGGCATCAGCGACATGCCGTCCTCCTTGCGCCCCGCCTGGGCGTGGGCGAAGTCGAGAATCGTCTCCGCCAGGTCCACGTTTCCGACAGGCTGGCGGCGGTGGACGCCCTTCGGCACTCCGGGACCGCGAATCAAGAGCGGGACCCTGATCGACGGCTCATAGAGGCGCACCTTGCCCTGCGGCACCCGGTGCTCGCCGTGGAAGAAGCCGTTGTCGGATGTGAACATGAGCACGGTGTTCTTCAGCTCGCCCTGCTGCTTCAGCGTGCTGACCACGTTCTGGACGAGATCGTCAACGCCCAGCACCGCCTCCGCGCGGGCGCGATAGCGAGCGTCGACCCCGTTGATGCCGGCCTGGTTGAGAAGCGGCAGGTTCTTGATGTTGGATGGCTTGTCCGAGACGTCGGCCTCGTTGAAGTCCGGGTTCCGAGGCGCGTCGAGGCCGGCGAAGTGGCCCTCGTAGCGGGGGGCGGCGCGCGGGTTGTCCCCGGCGCAGTCGCACGCTGCCGCCTCGGAGTGCGGGTCGCGGGGGGCAACGGACAAATAGAACGGCTTGTTGCTCGGTGCCCGCCGCCTGATGAAGTCGGCGGCCTTCGCCGAGTAGACGTCGGTCTGGTAGGTGGCGGGATCGACGACGTTCGGCGTCGTGCCGTAGTGAACGATCCGCCCGTTCTCGTTGAGCGTGTAGCCGTACGCGGTGTAGGTCCCGCCCGTGAACTGGTCGGGGTTGTCGATCGAGCCGTACCACTCGTTCCAGCCCGGCGGCACGTCAGTGTCGGGCCCGGTCGCGCCGTAGCCGTTCAGGAACTTGCCGATGTGCGCCGTGTAGTACCCGGCGCGCTGCAACCAGACCGGCAGCGTGTTGCCGAGGGTCGGCGCCAGCTTGCTGTAGCCGCCAGTCGGGAGCTGGTTGCCCCGCACCCCGTGGTTGTGCGCGTACTGGCCGGTCAGCATCGTCGAGCGCGAGGGGCAGCAGAGCGAGTAGTTGACGAAGGAGTTGTCGAACGTGACCCCGCGAGCTCCGATGTCGGCATTCGTCTTGGTCAGGAACTGCTGCAGGTTGACCGACTGGTCGTCGTCCATGATCAGGACGATGTTCGGTCTCTTCTGCTTCGCGGCGTGCTTCTTCTTCGCCTCGGAGCCGCTCGGCGTCATCGCGACCGCCGCACAGATCAGTGCGCCGAACAGCAGCGCCAGGGCAAGCCGCCGGCGGCCCCTCGACGCAGTTACCGCTATGTCCCTTGCAGCCCCCATCCCCACGCCGGCATAAACCGCGCGGCGGGCATGGAGTTGCGGTCTTCTAGGTATGCCTCCTGTGCTCGCGGGCGGGGTTAAATTACGAGTCGTGCCGAATACAGGGGAGGTGGCGTCAGAAAAGATCTCAGTAGTTCTCGCGGATGACCATGCCGTCGTCCGCAGCGCTCTGCGTCTGATGTTGGAGCGTGAGCCCGACATCGAGGTCGTCGCCGAGGCCGGTGACGCCGACTCCGCCGGCCGCTACGTCAACGGGCACCACCCCAAGGTGCTGATCCTCGACATCAACATGCCCGGCGGCTCCGGTTTGGCGGCGATCCCGTCGATCAGGGAGCAGTCCCCCGACACCGAGATCGTCGTGCTCACGATGCAGGACGAGACGGCGTTCGCGCGCGAGGCCCTCCAGGCAGGGGTCCTCGGCTACATCCTCAAGGAGGCGGCGAGCGAGGAGCTGGTAAAGGCCGTGCGGATGGCGGCCGAGGGACGGACCTACCTGCAGCCCGAGCTGGGCGCCCGGCTGGCGGCCGAGCCCGACGCGGCGACGCCCGATGACCTCTCGGAGCGAGAGCTCGAGGTCCTGCGGCTGATCGCCCTGGGCCACACCAACAACGAGATCGCGGAGCAGCTCTATCTGAGCGTCCGCACCGTCGAGTCCCACCGCGCCCACATCCAGCAGAAGCTGGCGATGACCAGCCGCTCCGAGCTCGTCCGCTACGCGATCGAGCGCGGGCTCATAGACGTGTGAGGGTGAACCCGTTCAGGGCAGGTCTTCCGCCCGCGTCGTGAGCGGGATCTCCGCCCGCACCCGCGTGCCGGTCCCCCTGGTGGAGCGAACTTCGAGAGTGCCGCCGAGCAGCGCCGCGCGCTCTCGCATGCCCACCAGGCCGAATCCTTCGCGGACGAGCGACGGCTCGAAGCCGACACCGTTGTCCTTGACCTCGATCTCAATGGCGTTTTGCGACGACCGGACGGTGAGATCGGCGCGCCGCGCCAGCGAATGCTTTGCGACGTTGTTGAGCGCCTCCTGGACCAAGCGGTAGACCGCAGTCTCGAGGACCGGCGTCGGGCGGGCGTCCTCCTCGCGCGGCAGCTCGAGTTCGCAGCCGACCTCCAGGTTGGTGCCGTGCTGATGCTGCTCCGCCAGCGCCTGCAGAGCAGCCTCGAGGCCGATTGTGTCGAGCGAGGCCGGCCGCAGCTCGGTGATCAGACGCCGCAGCTTCACGATCTCATCGTCGATCTGCTCGACGGCCGCCTGACTCGTGGCGTGCAGCTCCACATCGGTCTCCTCCCGCAGCGCGGACGAGAGCCGCATGCGCAGAACAGCCAGCGCCTGCAGCGTCTCGTCGTGCAGCTCGCGAGCCCAGCGGCTGCGCTCCTGCTCGGCTGCGTCGATCGTGTTCTGCAGCCGCTCCTCCGCCATCGACCGGGCGGTCGCGACGCCCGTTGCCGCACTCGCCGCGAAGGCCTCGAGCAGCCGCTGGTGCTCGTCGTCGAAGCGCCCGGGCTCGCCCATCCGGTCGAGGGCCACGACCACCCCGAGCGCGTCACCCCGGAAGACGAGGGGCGCGATCAACGCTCGCCCGATCTCCCCGCTGCCCGGGTCCGGGCCCGTGAATCGCCCGAGCAGCACGCGCTCGGAGGCCTCCGAGGCGGGAATCCTGAGTTGTGAGACCTTCGGGTCGAGCCCGCCCGCCACCGCGGCGGTGGCTCCCACCACGAGCTCCTCGCCCTCCTTCAACATGATGATCAGCGCCCGGGCCTCTACCAGCGCCCGTCCGCGCTCGACGATCGCCTTCAGGACGCGGTCCAGATCGGTCTCGCCGCCGACGGCGATCGCAACATCGGCCGCCGCCTGCAGCCTGCGGACCGCTCGGCGAAGCTCATCCCGGTCGCGCCTCTGATCGGTGATGTCGCGGATCGCGGCCAGGGCCATCATCCCCTGATCGGTGGCGACCGCCGAGAGCGAGATCTCGCAGGGAAACTCGCTGCCGTCCTTGCGCCGTGCGTAGAGGTCGAGGCCGGCGCCCATCGGCCGCGTGCGCGGCGCTTCGAAGTATCGATCCCGATGTTCGATGTGACTCGAGCTGACCCGGTTGGGCACCAGCTTCTCCACGCGCTCCCCGATCAGCTCGCCACGCGTGTAGCCGAAGACCGCCTGCGTGCGTGAGTTCGCCAGCTTGATCTCCCCACTCTCGTCGACCCCGATGACCGCGTCGGGGGCGAATTCGAGGAACTCGCGCTCGAGCTTCTCGCTCGTGTGGTCGGACACGCGGCGAGCATAGTTGAGGGTGTAGCGGGTAGCCGTTGGTCGTCGTGCGCAACCGGATCCCCTCAGCGCTCGCCAGCCTTGCCACGGGTGCCGTCTGCGCCGTGCTGGCCATCGGCTGCGGCGGAGGAAGCGACTCCGCGACCGTCAACCAGAGGACCTCGCAGAGCGGCGCGCCGGAGCCCGGCGGGACCGAGCAGCCCCTGAGCGCCGCCGAGCAGCAGGGGCGCGATCTCTTCGTGCAGCACTGCGGCTCGTGCCACACCTTCGACGCCGCCGGGACCGTCGGTCAGATCGGGCCGAACCTGGACGACATCGCCGTCAACGAGGCGGACGTCCTGCACGCCATCAGGATCGGTGGCGGGCAGCACAGCCATGGCGCGGGCGGAAGGACGGGCAACATGCCGCGGAACCTCGTCACCGGCAAGGACGCACAGGACGTGGCGGCCTTCGTCGGCGCGAACGCCTCGGGAAGCTCTACGCCGTAGAGATCAGACTTCCTGGTAGAGCGGCCCGTCGCCGCCCTCGGGCAGCGTCAGGCGGCCGCCCTTGGCGGTGATGGCGCCGCACTGCACGCAGTTCGACGGCGTCACGTGAACATCGACGGTCTCGGCGCCGCTCTCGAGCTCCTCCTCCGGGATCTCGTAGACCTGCGCCGGACACATCGAGACCCAGGTCTGCGCGATCTCCCGCGGCACCCGCTCCTGGATCCGGATGTGGTTGGGCGCATCGTCGCGGGTTGCGTTCCCGGACAGGAACACCGAGTTGAGCTTGTCGAATAGGTACTTGTTGTCCGGCTTCGGGTAGTTCTTGGCGCCGCCGTCGATCTCCACCGGGATCTCCGCATCCGGCTCGGCCTTCCAGTGGCCGCCGGGGAAGTGGCCCTTGGTGATCGTCATCGCGCTCGCCAGCGCGCCACCGACGAAGAAGCCCTTGGAGAAGACCTGGCGCATGTTGCGCGACTCGTAGAGGTCCTCCTCGATGACCGAATGCTTCACCTTGCGCTCGTAGTTCTCGAAGTTGACCGAGTCCTGCTTGAGCGACTCTACGATCGCCTCTGCCGCGTACATGCCGGAGTGCATCGCGTAATGGATGCCCTTCAGCGTCGGCACGTTGACCATGCCGGCCGCGTCGCCGGTGATCATCATGCCGGGACTCGAGAGCCGCTTCGGCATCGACCAGTAGCCGCCGGAGGGGATCGTCTTTGCGCCCCACCCGATCCGCTTGCCCCCGTCGAGGATCTTCTTGACGAACGGATGCGTCTTCAGCTCCTGCAGCGCGTCGTGGCAGGAGAAGGTGGCGTCGGTGGTGTCGAGGCCGACCACCAGGCCGATGCAGACCTTGTCCTCGCCCATCGGGTAGATGAAGCTGCCCCCGAACTCGTTCCACTTGGCGCGCTTGCGAAGCGGCCAGCCCATCGTGTGGATCACGCGATCGAGCGGGTTCTCCACCTCCCAGACCTCCTTCACGCCGATCTCCCAGCGCTGGGGGTTGGGGCCGCGCAGGTCGAAGTAGTCGAGGGCGGCCCCGGTGAGATGGCCAAGGGTCCCTTCTGCCAGCACTGTCGCCTTGGCGACCACGTCCGAGCCGGGCTCGAAGTTGGAGAGCTCCTCCCCTTCCTTGCCCCGGCCCTTGTCGCCGGAGCGCACTCCGCGAACGATGCGATCCTCGACCAGGAGCTTGTCCGCCGCGGTCTCGCTGAGGATGTAGACACCGGCCTCCTCCGCCTTCTCGGCGAGGAACCGGCCGAGCTTCGCGACCGAGGTGACGTAGTTGCCGTGGTTGCGGAAGTTGGGCGGCATCGGCTTCAGCGGCAGCGCCATCCGCTTGGTGAGCAGGTAGACCGCGTCCTTGGTGACCTCCTGGTAGACGGGCCAGTCGGACGGATCGAGGTCTGGGAAGAGCTCCTTCATCGCCGATGGGCGCATGTTGGCCCCGGAGAGCAGGTGGGCTCCGGGCGTCTTGCCCTTCTCGATGACCGCGACCGGGACCTCCCCGAGCTTCTCGGTCAGCTCGGGCTCGTCCTCGAGCAGCTGCATCACCTTGATCGCGCAGGCGAGCCCGGCGGGCCCGCCCCCCACGATCGCGACGCCGACCTCGATCCGCTCCTCCTCGGGATCGGTGATCGGCGCGACGAACTCCTCCGCCGCGTTGATCGGCGGCGGAAACTCGGCGGGCTCGACGGCCATCAGCCGCCCTTCTTGGCCTTGATCGCCTCGGTCAGCTTGGGGACGATCTTGTGCAGGTCGCCCACGACGCCGAGGTCGGCGAACTCGAAGATCGGCGCGTTCTGGTCCTTGTTGATGGCAAGGATGTTCTCGGAGCTCTGCATCCCGACCTTGTGCTGGATCGCGCCGGAGATCCCGAGCGCCAGGTACAGATTCGGCGCGACGGTCTTGCCCGTCTGCCCGATCTGAGCTGCGTACGGATACCAGCCCGCGTCGACCACCGCGCGGGTCGCGGCAACCGCGCCGCCCATCGACTCGGCGAGCTGCTCGGCGAGCTCGAAGTTCTCCTTCTTGCCGAGCCCGCGGCCGCCGCCGACCAGGATGTCGGCGTCCTCGATGTTGACGTCGGCGCCGCGCTGCTCACCGCGGGTCACCATCTTCGCCTTGGTGGACCACTCCGAGAGCTCGACCTGGGCGTCCTCGACCTCGGCCGTGCCGCCGGTCTCGTTCTCGTCGAATGCGTTGAGCCGCCCGATGATGATGCCGGGTTCCTCGACGTAGCCGACGTCCGCGATCTGGGAGTCCTGGAGGATCGGCCGCTCGGCGACGAGCTTGCCGTCCTTCACGTTCACCTGGGTGACCTCCATCGTCACGCCGGCGTTCAGGCGCGCGGTCAGGCCGGCGCCGATCTCGAAGCCCAGCAGACCTCCGCCGAAGAGCGCGTAGGAGAAGTCGTTGTCGGTCATGACCTTCGCCATCACGTCGACGATCGGCGGCGCCAGGCCCTCGGGGGCCTCCTTGCAGCGATAGACCTTGGTGACGCCGTAGGCGCCCAGTCCTGCGGCGGCGTCGTCGGCGACATCGCCGACCACCACGGCCGCGGCCTCGGTGCCGAGCTCGCCGGCGAGCTTGCTCGCCTCGGAGAGTGCACCCAGTGAGTTCTTGTTGAAGTTGCCCTCGTCATCGTGGAGGGCGTAGACCAGGATGCCTCCCATTTAGATCAGCTTCCTTTCGTCGAGCCAGGCGACGATCTTCTCGACCGTCTCGTTCGTGTCCTCGTCCTCGATGATCTCGCCGGACTCCTTCGCGGGCGGCGGCTTCAGCTCGAGCACTGCGGTGCGCGAGCCGCCCTCGCCCACACGGTCGCCCTCGATGCCGACGTCACCGATCGCCTTGGTGTCGAGCGGCTTCTTCTTCGCACCCATGATCGCCTTCAGGCTCGGATAGCGGGGCTCGTTGATCGCGTCCCCGACGCTGATCACGGCCGGCATCTCGACCTCCACCGTGTCGTATCCGTATTCGGCCTGGCGCTCGCAGGTGAGCTTGCCCTCGGCGACGTCCATCTTGATCACCTGGGTCAGCGACGGCATCTTCAGGTGGTCGGCCACGACCGCGCCGATCGTGTAGCACTCGCCGTCGTCCGACTGCTGGCCGAGGAGGACGAGGTCGGGGTTCTCGGCCTCCAGCACCTTTGCGAGGGCGTAGCCGGTGGCACACACATCCGATCCCTCCAGCGCCCCATCGGTCAGGTGCACGGAGCGATCGGCCCCGAGGGCGACAGCCTTGTGGAGGGCGCGGACGGCGCTCTCCGGGCCCATCGTGACGGCGACGATCTCCTCGACGTCGGCGCCTCCCTCCTTGACCTGCATCGCGGCCTCGAGGGCGTGGGTGTCGAAGGGATTGAGGTTCTTCTCGCCTGAGCGGTCCAGGCGCTTGGTCTCGGGGTCGATCCGCTTGTCGACGGCGGCGTCCGGGACCTCTTTGACGAGCACGCAGATCTTCAAGTTCGGGTCCTCTCTGTCAATCGGATGGGGCCCCGCCGGCTTCGCCCGAGGGGCCCGCTCGCACAGTGGGCGGCGCGGGATGTTAGCGCCTAGCTGGACTGGCTGACTGACCAGTCAATCAGCTCGGGAGGCATACCCACCCCGCCGCATTCCAACCACGCCCGTCGAGGCGCCCCCAGGGCTAGCCGCCGAACCTGGCCACCAGGGGCTCGGTCCCCGGCCCGCCGGTGAGTCGCAGGACCGAGACCTTGTTCGGGTCGACCGGGATGGAGCCGCCCGCGCCCCCTGCGGGGTCGAGGTGGAACCAGCGCAGCGGCAGCTGGCTGCCGTCGTCCGTGACCAGGCTGGCGGTGGTCAGCCCGGCGCGGTGGCCCGGGTCGACGTCGATGTGGACCCACGAGGGCGATCCCTCGTAGCTGAAGACGGTTCCGATATGGGAATCACCGGCCCGCAGTGCGTAGGACTCGAACTCCTTGCCGTTCGCCTGATCGAGGGTGTGCTTGTAGTGCGAGGCGAGACGCAGATCCGGCGCGACGATGGCGAGGACGATCGCGGCAGCGGCGACGGCCGTGGCGGCCGGAGCGAGAACCAGGCGCAGTCGCCGCCGGCGCTTGGGCTCCGGGCGGGGCAGCACCTCGGCCAGCACGCGCGACTCGAAGCCCACCGGCGGCTCGCGGTGCGGGGCGAGCAGGAGCAGCTCGTCGGCGACCTCGGAGAACTCCTCCACTCGGAGGCGGCACTCGGGACAGTCGGCCAGGTGGTGGAGAGCGCGGCCGCGCTCCTCACCCTCGACGATGCCGAGGGCGAGCTCCGGGGCCAGCGCGCTGGTTTCCTCGCAGCGCGGGTCCATCACTCGTACACCTCCAGCTCCGAGCGGAGCTTCAGCATCGCCGTCCGGATGCGTGTCTTGACGGTGCCCAGAGGCACGTCGTCCAGGTCGCTGATCTCGCGGGCGGTCCGACCCATGTAGGCCGAGAGGACGATGGCGCGTCGCTGATCGTCGGGCAAGTCGGTGATCGCCGCGCGCAGGTGGTCGCGCTCGTCCGGCTGCAGGCCGGCCTCGTCCGCCGGTCCTTGCGACGTCGATCGTGAGCTCAGCCTCGATCACCTCCGGGTCGACGGGGTCGAGCCGCTTCATCCGGGTCACGTCGATGGCGAGGTTGCGAGCGATGGAGAGCAGCCAGGTCGAGACCCGGCCCTTGCGCGCGTCGAAGTTGCCGGCGTGCCGGTACACCCGCGTGAAGGTCTCCTGGGCGACCTCCTCCGCGAGCGCGGGCTGGCGCACGATGGTCAGCGCCAGCCCGTAGACCCGTCCCTGGAACCGACGAACGAAGGCGGCTGCGGTTCGCGGATCGCCGGTTGCGTAGCCGGCGAGCAATGCCTCATCAGAAGGGTCCACACCCATTCCTACGTTCAAATCGCCCTCCGAGATTGAGGCAATCCCCACGGTCGCGGCGAGCGTAGTACCTGCAAGGAGGGACCGAACATGACCTTGCACGGTAAAGGAGCAACGTGAAGCGCATACATCGTTTGATCCTCGCCGGCACCTGCGCGCTCGCCCTCGCGATCGGGCTGGCGGCTTGCGGCGGCAGCAGCGACAACTCGAGCAGCTCGAGCTCACCCGCGGCGAGCGGATCGGCATCCAGCGGCACGGCCGCAGGAGCGTCCGCCACGACCGGTGGGACCTCGGTCGGCGGGAGCAACAGCTCCGGCGGCGGGTACGCGTACTAGCGACGGCTTCGTCATCGGTCGGGGCCGCAACGGCCACTAGTACGGCGCGGAGGCTATGCCGCCGCGTCAAGATGCCGCGGCCTGACGCCCCTCTACCGCTCTCTCGACGAACTCGACGATCTCGTCGGTGGGGGCACCGGGCGTGAAGACCTCTGCGACCCCGAGCTTCTTCAGCTCGGGTATGTCGTCGGCCGGGATCGTCCCGCCGACGGTGACCACCACGTCCTCGGCGCCCTGATCGGCGAGCAGCTGCACGACGCGGGGGACAAGGGTCATGTGTGCGCCCGAGAGGATCGAGAGGCCGACTGCGTCGGCATCCTCTGAATTCGCCGTCTCGGCGATCTGCTCGGGCGTCTGGTGGAGCCCGGTGTAGATCACCTCCATGCCGGCGTCGCGCAGGGCGCGCGCGATGATCTTCGCTCCCCGGTCGTGACCGTCTAGACCGGGCTTCGCGACGACGATCCTGATTTTTCTGGCGTGCTCGGTCGGCACTATTCAGGTGATGCGACGGCTCGGTTGCGCGTTAACCGTAGTCGAACAGGAAGTTTCTACGGTTTTCAGATCGGTAGACCGAGACGAGAATGGGACATAGGGTGAATAGGGGAATCGCGAGAGGAGGCAACGCGGTGTACGACGTACTTTTTCTGGACCGCGGACATGGGGAGAAGGTGCTGGCGAGCGGTCTCGATCACGGCGACGCGTGCGCCCTCGCCAGAACCGAGTCCGAGCGGCGGGGCATAGGCCGCATGTTCCTCGCCGGGTCCGAGCTGAACCCGGTCGGCGAGGTCATCGTGATCGTCGGATCGCGCGACAGCGGGCGGCCTAGCCGGGGCGGCACTGGCGAGCTCGGAACGCCGCGCTCAGTTGCCCGATTGCGCGCGGTGTAGCTGGCGGACGATCATCCTCGGGTTGATCGAGTCGGCGTCGCCTGCCTCGCTGTCCTGTACGGGCGTTCGGGCCCGCCGGCGGAAGCGTGGACTTGTATCCGTGACGGTAGTGCCAGAGCAGCCCGTCGAGCGTGCGCTGAGAGACCTGCTGGTGCCCTCCAGGTTGAGGCCTTGGTCGCAGCGACGTTGGTGGGCGGGCGGGTCGGCGCCGGTCATCGTGACGCCGGGGACGATGGCGTTGTACGGCGCCGAGTTGCCCGGGTTCGGCGTGAGGGCGTCGTAGAGGGGCACCGCCAGCGCCGAGCCAGATTGAGCGACCGCATGCCGGAGATGATCTCCAGGGTTCGCAGGAAGGAGAGCTGCTCGTCGCGGCGGATCACCGTCCCTGCTGGGCGCAGGGGCTGATCATGAGCGCTGGTATCTGGTGGGCGTCGACATGGTCGGCACCATCCTGGGAATCGTCTCGACGACCGGATCAGGGAGTTGTTCCAAATCGACGAGTGTGAGATCTCGTCGACGATCTGGCCGAAGGCCCAGTCGTTGCTGGCGACGTCGGCGTCCGGCGTCGCCTTCCGGGTTGCACCCCTTGTGCGCTCCAGGGCAGGGAGATGTAGTTGAGGTCGGAACCGTGTTGGCCGCCACCTGCGCGTCGAATCTCGACTTGAAGTAGTCGGACCTCGACGGGTCCCGGCATCGCCGCCGGAGGTAGGCTCGAGTCGTAGACATTCCCGGTCCTCGCGCCGATGGCCGGAGCGTCGAGATGGAGACGTCGCTGTCGTAGCAGCCGCCGGGGACTCGTAACGTCGGTCCGGCCAGATTGAGGACCTGTGCATTTCGGCGGTCTCGCAGTGGTGCGGTCCTGTCCGGAACGGCGAGAGTACCCGCCAGCGCCTCTCCGGAGTTGTGAAGGAGACATTCTCCTCCAGCATCCGCTGGAAGACGTAGCCTTGGCGGGGCGCCGACCACGTACGAGCCGAAGTCATAGGGCCTGTTGCGTCCTCCAGAGCTCCGACGCCAACTCTTCGTCACGTAGTCGGAGACTGCTCTGCCGCCGTCAATAGTGACCGTCGATCGAGGCCTCGGAGTTGCATAGACATGGTCGAGCAGCGGGAATCGCTGGACCAGCGCGTGCAGGTTCGGGTGATCGATTTGCGAAGAGGGTCAGGAGGGATCGCCGTCCCCCCTCGCGTCGTCGCCCGGGACCTGGTCGTAAGTCCGGTTCTCACGGACGATGTAGAAGACGTGCTTGATCGGGCCGTTGGCCCGAATGGGGGTGTCCGGCGGCGCTGACCGCGCGTCGGCCGGGATCACCTGGCGATCCCCGACGGGTGTGAGCTTGCGGATCTTCCGGTCGCTGGGATAGGGGAGCACGCCAGAGTCCCCGGTCACGATCGAGGGGAGGTACTGATAGGTGTTGATCTGGTTGTCGTTGTTCGCCGGTGACTTCGGGTTGGGCCCGTTGGGGTTCGGGCCGACCCCCAGACCACGGGCGGAGACCCAGACGAGCTGGCGCCGCTTGGGGCTGGCGGCCACCGCTGTCGGATAGGAGCCCGTCGGGATTCGGCCGACCAGCTGGAACGAGCGCCTGCTGGCCCCCTTCCGTGTTTCTTCTTGTGCTTTGCGGAAGCCTCGCCCGCGGGGGCGTTCGCGGCTGCGGCCTTCTTACCGCCGCGGTGACCCTTCTTCTGCTTCTTGCCGGTCTGGCCGCACGGCTTCGCGGGCGAGATCGCGAAGATCGCGACCGCGTCCTCCCCCGAGTCGGCGGAGAGCAGATCGCAGCCGTCCGGAGTGACGCTCAGGTAGGTGGGCGAGCTGCCGATTCCCTGTGTGCGCTCGACCGAGAGCGTCCGGGCAACGCTCAGCGTCTTCGTGTCGATCACGGTGATCGTGTCCTGATTCGCATTGGCGACGAAGGCGTAGTGCGACTTCGGATCGACGGCGATCCCCTCCGGGTGGGAGAGGCGGGGCGCGACTTGGATCGTCTTGACGACGCTCCCCGAGGCGAGGTCGATCACCGACACCGTCCCTCCGGTCTCGCTGGTGACCAGTCCGTATTTGCCGTCATTCGTGATGCCGGCTCCGTAGGGGTAGTGCCCGACGCCGACGTAGCGAACGTTCCCCGTCGTCGTGTCGATCAGGGCGGCCGAGTCAGCGAGATTGAGCGAGGCGATCAGGGTGCGACCGTTGGGGCTTACCGCGAGGTCCCTCGGCCAGGAACGGTGCACCCCCGCACTCGGTGGGAAGTCCTGCACGTCCGGAGCACCGCTCGGCGGAGGCACCGGGATGACCCCGGCGCGGCTGGCGACCCCGGACTTGGGGTCGTAGCGCAGGACATGGATCACGTCCCCCTCCCGCCCCGGGACCGAGGAATCGACCTGCTCATCCGTATGCGAGGAGTCCTTCAGCCCGGAGACGTAGGCCGTGCGGCCGTCCGGCGACATGGCGATCCCTCCACTGAGGCCGGGAACGGGATCGTCTGCACCACGCGGCCGACCTGGCGGGCGGCGCGCCTCTTGCATCGCCTGGCGGCGCTCCGCTTCTTGGATTCCCCGGCCCGGCCGTGCTTGCCGTGCTTGCGGCAGCTGCTGCCGGCCACCTGGACGATACGAACGTCGTTACGTCCCCGGCCGGTGGAGAGGGCCCAGAGAAAGCGGCCGTTCGTGGAGAGCGCACCGCCAGTGGGGAGATTCCCGAGCTGAGTGAGGCGGCCCACCGGATGCAGCTGGCGTCCCGTCGGCTGAATCCCGTTGGAGGGACCGATCACGCCGAGTGGATCCTGCGTCACGCCATAGGCGACCGTCGCGCCGAGCACGACGATCACAGCAACCAGTCCCGCGACCCTTCCCATGTTGGCTCTTCTCACCTCGCCGGAGTCATACCACCGCGGGGCTTCAGAGGTGCGGCCGGAGCGCCCAGTGCCGCTAGAAGACCGGCAGCTCGGTGTAGGAGCCGAAGACCTGCTGTAGGGCGGCGACCATCTCGCCCTCCGATACCCGCGCCCGGGCGCACTCGAGGATGGGCGGCATCAGGTTGGCGTCGGTGCCCGCAGCGGCCTTCAGTTCGGCCAGCTTGCGCTCGACCTCGGCCGAGTCGCGACGGGCTTTGGTCCCCTCCACCCTGCCCTTCTGCTTCTCTCGAGCTCCGGATCGATCCGGAGAATCCGGATCGCCTCGTCATCCGAGAGCACGTAGTCGTTCACGCCGACGACGACCCGCTGCCCGGAATCGACCTCCTGCTGGAAGCGGAAGGAGGCGTCGGCGATCTCACGCTGTGGGAAGTTCTGCTTGATCGCCTCCACCATGCCGCCGAGCTCGTCGATACGCGCGAAGTACTCGTAGGCCGCGCGCTCCATCTCGTCGGTCAGCGTCTCGACGAAGTAGGAACCGCCGAGCGGGTCGATGGTGTTGGTGACCCCGGTCTCATGGGCGATCACCTGCTGAGTGCGGAGCGCGAGTCTGACCGCCTCCTCGGTGGGAAGTGCCAGGGCCTCGTCGTAGGAGTTGGTGTGCGAGCGACTGCGTGCCGCCGAGGACCCCGGCGAGGGCCTCGATCGCCGTGCGGACGATGTTCACCTGCGGCTGCTGGGCGGTCAGCGAGACCCCCGCCGTCTGCGTGTGAAAGCGCATCCGCCAGGACTCCTCGCGCTTGGCGCCGAAGGTCTCGCGCATCTCGCGGGCCCAGATCCGGCGCGCCGCCCGATACTTGGCGATCTCCTCGAAGAAGTCGATGTGGGCGTTGAAGAAGAAGGAGAGCCGGGGCGCGAAGTCGTCGATGTCAAGGCCCCGATCGATCGCCTGCTCGACGTAGGTGAGGCCGTCCTTGAGCGTGAAGGCGAGCTCCTGCTGGGCCGTGGAGCCGGCCTCGCGGATGTGGTAACCGGAGATCGAGATCGGATGCCACCGCGGCATGTGCTCGGTGCACCACTCGATCATGTCCCCGACCAACCGCATCGCCGGCTCGATCGGGAAGCACCACTCCTTCTGGGCGATGTACTCCTTGAGGATGTCGGTCTGGATCGTGCCGCCGAGCCGCTTCGCCGGAATGCCCTGCTGCTCGGCGGTCGCGACGTAGAACGCCAGCAGGATCGCCGCCGGGGCATTGATGGTCATCGAGGTGGAGACGGCTCCCAGGTCGATCCCCGCGAACAGGGTCTCCATGTCGTCGAGCGTGTCGATCGCCACCCCCTCCACCCCCACCTCGCCGAGGCTGCGTTGCGCGTCGGAGTCAAGGCCCATCAGCGTGGGCATGTCGAACGCGGTCGAGAGGCCGGTCTGGCCGTGATCGAGGAGGTAGTGGAAGCGCTCGTTCGTCTCTTCGGCCGTGCCGAAACCCGCGAACTGGCGCATCGTCCAGAGCCGGCCCCGGTACATCGACGGGTACACCCCGCGCGTGTAGGGGTACTTGCCGGGATAGCCGAGGTCGCGCTCGGGATCCGTTCCCTCGAGATCGTCCTCGGTGTAGAGCGGCTTGACCTCCTGGCCCGAGATCGTCTCGAAGAGCGCCTCGCGCTCCTCGAGCTTCGAGTAGACATCGGCCAGCCACTCGTGGGCACGGCGACGCGCTTCGGGCTCCACGGCCATGGCCGAAAGTCTAGGGCGGGCGCTAGACCGGATCGGCGGCCGGCTGCCCGGGCAGGGCGCTCTGCACGTGACCACCGTCGGCTCGCGCCGCGACGAGCGCCTCGTCGGCACGTCGGAGCAGATCGCCGAGGTCGTCCCCCGGCTTGAGCTCGGCGACACCGATCGTGATGCTGCCGCCCGCACGGCGGAACGCGAGATCGTTGCGGATGACCTCGCAGCGATTCAGCATGCCCTCCAGGTTGGCGCCCGACATCGCGAATGCGAACTCGTCACCGCCCAGCCGGATGACCGGCTCGTAGGAGCGGATGTTCGCCTTGATCGCCTCCACCACCTGGCAGAGCAGCTCATCTCCGGCGAGGTGCCCCTGGCTGTCATTGACCGCCTTGAGCCCGTCGACGTCGACGAATGCAAGGGAGAGCCGTCCGTCCGAGCGCCGTGCCCGGTCGATCTCGGCTCGGAGGATCTCCTCCCCGAAGCCCCGCCGATGGGCGCCGGTCAGATCGTCGAAGTGGGCGCAGCGAAGAGCCTCCAGCGCCTCGACCCGCTCCCCCGAGGCTCGCTCGCGGTCACGTGCGGCAAGCCGTCGGTCGTGCCCGGCGAAGGCCCGGTCGGCCGCCGCCTGAGTGCGGATCCTCTTCGCCTCGACAAGCAGGCGGTCGAAGGAGGCAGGGTCTCGCGGCGACTCCTCGAGCCGCTTGAACTCGAGGTCGCGGCCCGTGGCCGCCCGGTCGCGCGCCTCGGCATCGAGGTCGCGCTGCGCCGCTTCGTCGTCGCGGCTCGCGGCCATCCGGACGTGCTTCTCGGCGACCCCCACCCGGCCGGTCGTCACTGCTTCGCGATCGCGATCCACCGCCCGTCGCTCCAGCAAAACCAACTCCTCGACCACGCACCCGCGGTCGCCCCGGAACGCCCGTCGGTACTCGTCTGTTCAGCCTTGTCTCTCCGGCTGACCCTCTCCCGAAACCATACGGATGTCAAGCAAGAAATGGGTACCTGTGCGGGCCGTTTGCCAGACCGGCCAAGCGAGCCCAGGGCTCACCGCCGAAGTGGCCCGCGGCCGGCGATCGACCGGCCGCCATGGCGGCGCTTGGAGGCAAGTGCCCCCGCCCCGCCGACAGCCGCCGCGAGCGCGGTCGCCCCCGCGATCGCGAGCTTCCTGCCGAGCTTCTCGAAGCGCATCACCTGCCAGCCCTCGAGACGGGCGATCTCGAGCAGGTCTGCATCCGGGTTGACCACCACTGCATGGCCGACCGAGCGCAGCATGGGCAGGTCGCTGGCTGAATCCGAGTAGGCGTACGAGGCCTCCATGTCGATCTGGTGCCTCTCGGCGAATCGCCGCATGGCCTCGACCTTGCCCTCCCCATAGACGAAGGGCCCGTCCATCTCGCCGGTGTACTTGCCGTCGGAGCCGATCGCCCAGCGGGTCCCGATCCCTCCCTCCATGCCGAGGACCGCGGCCAGCGCCTTGACCAGGTCGTTGCCGGCGGCGCTGACGATGAACGTGGCGCGCCCGTCGTCCTGATGCCGGTGCACCTCGTCGAGCATCTGCGGATAGATCCTCGGCAGGATCCCGGCGAGGACCGCCGGCGCCATCCGCTCGACGTCCCGCTCGGGAATCTCCGCGAAGACGCGCTTAGCGACCTCTAGCACCGCGTTGGTCTGCTCGTCGGATGACCCCCGCAGCCGGTAGCGGAGGTGATCCCAGCCCCACCTGGCCAGCTGCCTGCGCGGGACGAAGCCGCGCTGATTGGCGACCCGCGCGAACACCATCCCGCTCGACCCCGCCATCAGGGTCTTGTCGAGATCGAAGAAGGCTGCGCCGTTGCGCTCTGATCCGTCGTCCGCCATCGGCGCGGAGACTAGCCAGGGTCAGATCCCGGTCAGCCCCCGTTGACCTCGACGAGCATCGCGTCGCCCTGGCCGCCGCCGGAGCAGATCGCGGCGCAGCCGAGGCCCCCGCCGCGGCGCCGCAGCTCGTGCACCAGCGCGCCGACGATCCGAGAGCCGGACGCGCCGATCGGATGGCCGAGGGCGATGGCTCCGCCGTTCACGTTGACCCTGTCCTCGTCGATCTCGAGCATCCGCATCGAATTGATCGCGACCGAGGCGAACGCCTCGTTGATCTCCCAGAGGTCGACGTCGCCCGGCTTCTTGCCGATCTTCTCGAGGGCCTGCATGGCGGCCCTGGCGGGAGTCTTGGCGAGGTAGGGGAAGTCGTCGGCGACCTGGCCGTAGGCGAGCACGGTGGCGATTGCGCTCTTGCCGTTCTGCTTGGCCCACTCGTCCGAGGCAACGACAACGGCCCCGGCGCCGTCGTTGACCCCCGGCGAGTTGCCGGCCGTGTGGGTGGCGTCGTCGCCGCCGACCGCCTTCAGCTTGGAGAGAGCCTCGATGGTCGTGTCGGGACGAATCGCCTCGTCGGCGGCGACCTCATTCTCCCCCTTCTTCGACTTGATGGTGACGGTGACGATCTCATCCGCGAGCCTGCCGTCCTCGGTCGCCTTGTGGGCGAGCTGGTGGGAGCGCTCGGCAAAGCGATCCATGTCGGCGCGGGTGATCTCGAGCTCGTTGGAGACCTCGCTGGCCTCGTTGATCATCTGCTTCTCGGTGAAGGGATTGGTGAGCCCGTCGTGGGTCATCGAATCGATCGCGGTGACGTCCCCCATCCGGAAACCGAAGCGAGCTCCGGGCAGCAGGTACGGCGCCTGGCTCATCGACTCCATGCCTCCGGTGACGCCGACCTCCATGTCGCCGGCCCGGATCGCCTGGTCGGCGATCCCGATCGTGCGCATGCCCGAAGCGCAGACCTTGTTGACGGTCTCCGAGGGGACCTCGCGCGGGATGCCGGCCTTGATCTGGGCCTGGCGGGAGGGGATCTGACCCTGTCCGGCCTGGAGAACCTGGCCGTAGACGACGCCCTGGACCTCGTCGGCCGCAACCTCGGCGCGATCGAGCGCCTCGGAGATCGCCGTGCCTCCCAGGTCGGTGGCGTCGAGGGACGAGAGCCCGCCGCCCATCTTTCCGAACGGGGTCCTGGCGGTGGAGAGGATGACCGTCTTCGACATCTGCGCCTTTCATCAGGGCCGGCGGCGAGCCCGCGCGGCGTTTCCCAAGTGAACCGCGAAGGTTAATGGCCGCCTGTAATCTGGCGCCTCCTTGCGCGTTCAGGTCGCCGACAAGCCGCTCTCCGAGGTCGATTCGGACCTGGTCGCGGTGCTCCTCTTCGACGGCGACGAGCTGCCGGAGCCACTCGCCGGCGCGCCGGGCTCGGAGGACGTCAAGGGCGCCTACAAGAAGGCCACCCTGATCCATCCCGGGAGCCCGCGCCGCGCCCTCGTGATCGGGCTCGGGGACCGCGAGGAGTTCGAGCCCGAGCGGGCCCGCGTCGCGGGGGCGATCGCGGCCCGCACCGCCTCCTCGGTGGACGGGAACTCCCTGGCGCTCGCGGGTCCGGAGTCCAAGGACCCGAAGGCGCTGGTCACCGCAATGGTGGAGGGAGCGATCCTCGCCTCCTACCGCTTCGACCGCTTCAAGTCCAAGAACAACGAGGACGATCCGCCCAAACAGCTCGAGGAGCTCGCTGTGATCGCCGATGGCGGGCTCGCCGAGTCCATCGAGTCCGCCCGCGTCGGTGCGGAGGCCGAGAACTTCGCCCGCGAGCTCCAGGACCTGCCATCCAACGTGGTCACTCCCTCGTACCTGTCCGGCCGCGCCCGGGCGATTGCGGAGGAGCACCCGTCGGTGACCTGCGAGGTGATGGGCCGCGAGCAGATCGCCGAGAAAGGGATGGGCGGCCTCGTCGCCGTCTCGCGGGGGAGCGCCGAGGAGCCCCGGCTGATCGTCCTGCGCTACGAGGCGGGCGGTGACGGAGAGACCCTAGGCCTGGTCGGCAAGGGCGTCACCTTCGACTCCGGTGGCATCTCGATCAAGCCCTCCGCCGGAATGCAGGAGATGAAGATGGACATGTCCGGGGCGGCCGCCGTGATCGAGGCCGTCTCCGCGATGGCCAAGCTCGGGCTGCCGATCAACATCCTCGCGGTCGTTCCCTCCACCGAGAACATGCCGAGCGGCACGGCCGTCAAGCCCGGCGACATCATCACGCAGCTCAACGGCAAGACGGTAGAGGTCAACAACACCGACGCCGAGGGCCGGCTGATCCTCGCCGACGCCCTTGCCTACTCAGTCGAGCTGGGCGCCGACAGGATCGTCGACCTGGCGACCCTGACCGGAGCCGTGATCGTCGCGCTCGGCTCCACCTACGCCGGGCTGATCTCGAACGATGACGCCTTCGCCGCGGAGGTCGAGGGAGCCGCTGCCCGGACCGGCGAGCTCGCCTGGCGGCTGCCGCTCCATGCGGAGTACAAGGAGCTCACCAAGGGCACCGTCGCCGACCTCACCAACGCGTCGTCGAAGCGCAAGGCCTCCACCATCTACGCGGGCTCATTCCTCGAGGAGTTCGTCGATGAGAAGCCGTGGGTGCACCTCGACATCGCGGGGACCGCTTGGGACGTCGGGCGCGAGTACGTCGGCAAGGGACCGAGCGGCTTCGGGGTGCGGCTGCTGATCGACCTGGCGCGCTCGCTGGCGAGCTAGACGGCGAGGAGGCGCAGCACGCGTCTCGCCAGCGCCCGGTCCCCCTCGATCCTGATCCGGCCGCCGGCAAGCCTCCTCAACGCCCTGCGACCACGCGGACGGCGCGGGTCCGGGACGCCATGCAGCCGGCCACTGAGGGTTGGGACTGTCGCGAAATGGACGATGTCGGGCATACGGCCGCTGATCACGAGGTCCGGCTTGCGGGAATCGCCGTCCTCAACGACCACGCTCCGCGGCTTGAAAGTGATGCGCAGTGGCGAGAAGTCCTCCGCGAAGCGGAAGACCACGCGGCCGCGCATCCGGCCCGCGAGCTCCGGCTCGCGAGCGATGCCGCGCTCGATCAGCCCGAAGATGCTGGGCGCGACTCCGTTCTCGACCATGCGGCCGAGGCGGACGGTCGGAACCCTGCCGTTTTGGCTCATCCCCCGATCGTATGTGGGACGGCTACGCGCCCAGGATCAGGCGGGTGCTGGTACCGCATGACGCTCGGCCGCCGGGCTTCGCCGTCAAACGGATTGCATCGACGCTCAAGCCCGCCCCCGGCGGCGGGTGCGCTTGCGCCCACCGTTGTCGCGCTCCCGTCGAACGGGGTAATTGAGATCCGCGAGGATCTCCTCGGAGCTGATCCTGACCTGCTCTGGGTGGAATTCGAATCGGAGTGACCTCATAACGGCTCCAGTCGGTGGGTTAGTTGCTTCACGCAACTCCAACACGGCGGACCCTAACAGCGTGAGTTGCGTGATGCAACCGAGTGTGCGAAGATCACACTGATGCTCGGCAACGAATACGAGGGACAGGTCTGCTCCATCGCTCGCAGTCTCGAGCTGGTGGGTGAGCGCTGGTCGCTGCTGGTCGTGCGCGAGATCTTCCATGGCCGGCGGAAGTTCTCCGAGATGCAGCGCTCCCTCGGCGTCGCGCGGAACGTGCTCACCGCGCGTCTCCAGCGGATGGTGGACGAGGGGATCCTCGAGCGCCGCCCCTACAGCGAGCGGCCCGAGCGCTACGAGTACTTCCTCACGGAGAAGGGCCTGGACCTCTGGCCGGTGATGATCTCCCTGATGCACTGGGGCGACAAGTACGAGCCGCGCCCGGGCGGGCCGCCCTCGGTCGTCGTCCACAAGGAGTGCGGGGGCGAGATCGACGACCGCCGGATCTGCACCAAGTGCGGCGAGAAGCTCGAAGTCCGCGATGCGCGGGCTATCGACGGCCCGGGGTTGAAGACGAAGACGGCCGTCAAAGCCGCGGCCTAGCCGGCTTCCTAGACTCCCCCGCTCCGTGGACTTCGACCTGACCGACGAGCAGCGCCTGCTGCGCGACACCGTCCGCGACTTCGCCCGCCAGGAGGTGGCGCCGGTCGCCGAGGAGCTCGACCGCACCAAGTCCTTCCCCTACGAGCTGGTCGCGAAGATGGGCGAGCTCGGGCTGATGGGGATCCCCTTCCCCGAGCAATACGGGGGCGGCGGCGCCGATACGCTCGCCTACGCGCTGGCGGTGGAGGAGCTGACCCGGGTGGACTCCTCGGTGGCGATCACGATGGCCGCCCACACCTCGCTCGGCACGATGCCGATCTATCTCTGGGGGACCGACGAACAGAAGGACGACTGGCTGCCGCAGCTCTGCAGCGGGGGAAAGCTCGCCGCCTTCGGCCTGACGGAGCCCGAGGCCGGGTCCGACGCCGGCAACACCCACACCCGCGCCGCCCTGGACGGTGGCGAGTGGGTGGTGAACGGCGCCAAGCAGTTCATCACCAACTCGGGCACCGACATCTCCGGCTGCGTGACCATCACGGCGGTCACCGGGCAGGAGAACGGCAACAAGGAGATCTCCAATCTCATCGTCCCCAATGGCACGCCCGGCTACGAGGCGGGCGAGCCGTACCGGAAGATGGGCTGGAACGCCTCGGACACGAGGCCGCTGACCTTCGACGACTGCCGCGTTCCGGAGGGCAACCTCCTCGGGCCACGCGGCAGCGGCTTCAAGCAGTTTCTGCGCGATCCTCGACGGCGGCCGGATCGGCGTGGCGGCGATGGGCGTCGGCCTGGCCCAGGGAGCACTGGACGAGGCGATCTCCTACTCGAAGGAGCGCCGGGCCTTCGGACAGCCGATCGGCAAGTTCCAGGCGATCCAGGCCAAGATCGCCGACCTCTCCGCCCAGATCGAGGCGGCGCGGCTGCTGGTCTACCGGGCGGCGATCGAGAAGGACCGCGGCGAGTCATTCACGCTGACCGCCGCCCAGGCGAAGCTGATCACCGGCCGCACTTGCGGTCCGGGCCACCGAGGAGGCCGTCCAGATCCACGGCGGTTACGGCTACATCGAGGAATACCCGGTCTGCCGCTTCTACCGCGACGCCAAGATCCTCACCATCGGAGAGGGCACCGACGAGGTGCAGCAGATGGTGATCGCGCGCCAGCTCGGCGTCTAGTCCGGTTCTCCACCTCGAGCCGTTGCACGTTCCGAGGTCTGATCGCGTTCGCGATCATTTTGGTCGCGCCAGCGATCACCGGGGAAGGAGACCGATGCCGCTGCTCCGCGGAGGCGCCAGCCGTGGCCCCTAGTCCTTCGCCGGTACCGCGGTGATCTCGTTCGCGTCCTGCTCGGCGACCTCGGCCGCCCTCCCCTGGGTCTCGCCGATGCCCCAGTGGGCGCAGAGCTCGAGCTCCTGCAGCGCCGTCAGTGATTCCGTCGGGCGAAACCGCGGCGCCTCGCGGATCCAGTCGCGGTCGTAGGCGGCCCAGAGGCGGTCGGCGCCCTCGGCGACGTGCTCGAAGGGGATCGCGGTGCACCCGGCGAGCGGGCCGAGCCGGATCAGCGTCCAGCGCGGCTCGCCGTCTGCGGCGTCGACGTGGATGCCCGCGACGCGGCCGAGGGTCCTGTTCTCCAGGCCGTCGATCTGCTTGCCGTCCCAGCTGAGCGCCTGCTCGAGGCTCGGGAGGGACGGCTTCCGGGCCTCAGCCATCCTCGCGCTCCAGCAGCTCCTTGGCCGCGGTGGCGGGATCAAGCTCCCGCTTGACGACGCGGTCGAGCAGCTCCCCGACGGATGAGTCGTCCGCGACAGCCCCCTCCAGGCGCCGCCGCATCCGGGATGCCGCGAGCTCGAGCACCTCGTTGCGGAGGTTCCTGGCCCTCCGTTCATCCAGGGTCCCCTCGGCTTCGATGTGCTCCCGGTGCTCCGCGATCTTCTCCGCCAGCTCCGCCACCCCCTCCCCCTTCGCCGCCTCGGTGCGGACGATGGGCACCCGCCACGACGTGGACGGGCCAAGCGAGAGCACGCCGCGGATCTCCCGGACCATCGTGTCCGTCATCGGGTGGTCGGACTTGTTGACGACGATCACGTCGGGGATCTCCATCACTCCGGCCTTCAGAGCCTGGATCGAGTCGCCCGACCCCGGCATCAGCACCAGGACGATGGTGTCGCCGTGATCGACGATGTCGATCTCCGCCTGTCCCACTCCCACGGTCTCGATGAAGACATCGTCCTTGCCCGATGCGTCCATCAGCAGCGCGGCCTGCAGGGTCGCCTCCGAGAGCCCGCCGAGCGCGCCGCGGCTCGCCATCGAGCGGATGAACACCCCGGGGTCGAGAAAGTGGTCCGAAAGGCGGATACGGTCGCCGAGCAGGGCGCCGCGTGTGAAGGGGCTGGACGGATCGATGGAGAGCACCGCCACCTGCCGGTCCTCCTTCCGCATCTCGGCGGTGAGTGCGCCGATCAGCGTGCTCTTGCCGACGCCTGGAGGGCCGGTGAGGCCGACGATCCGGGCCCGGCCGGTTCGCGGGAAGACCTCGCGAACCAGTTCCCAGCCGGCGGGGTCGTCGTTTTCGATCAGGGTGATCGCACGTGCCAGGGCTCGCTTGTCACCGGCGACGAGGCGCTCGGCGAGGCTCTGCTCGGTCTCCTCGGCCACCCGTCCCAGTCTAGGTACGGGGGCGGAACCTAGAATCGCCGCCCGTGCTCCGCGCGCTTCGCTTCTATCGCCGCAACGGCATGTTCAACCTGCGCTATGGCCGCCTCCTCTGGCGATACCTCTGGCGCCGGTTCCTGACCCCCGCGGGCTGGCGCTGGCGAACCGACGGTCCTGTCTTCTTCGGCAAGGACCTGCAGTTACAGATTGCAAAGGGAGCCGAGATCCGCTTCGGGCGCTTCTCCTGGATCGGGGACGGAACGAAGATCCGCTGTCACGAGGGCGTCGTCGAGATCGGCGCCAAGACCGTCTTCGGCCAGGAGTGCACGATCTCGGCCTACCGGCGCGTCCGCATCGGGGAGCAGTGCGTGATCGCAGACCGGGCGATGTTCATCGACTTCGACCACGGGGTCGTCGAAGTCGAGCGTCCGATCCGCCAGCAGGGCATCTACATGCGCGAATGCGTCGTCGGCTCAAACGTCTGGGTGGGCTACGGCGCCTGCGTCCTGCGTGGCGTGAGGGTGGGCGACAACTCGATCGTCGGCACGAACTCGGTGGTCACCCGGGACGTCCCCCCCAACGCGGTGGTCGGCGGCGTGCCGGCAAAGATCATCCGCATGCGCGATGCGCCGGAGCGGCTCAGCTGGTCCGACCCGGTCGAACCTGCGCCTGCTGAAGATTGATCTGCATATACTCGCCGCCGGGCATGGAGCCCGGGGGCATGTTCTCGGCAATGGGGCCAGAGGGGACAGATCGGAGAGGCATGAGGCGTACTCCACGGCGTCTGATCGGGATGTTGATCGCGGCTGCTGCATTGGCGGCGCTCGTTCCCGCGTCCGCGCAGGCCAACCTCAGCCTGACGGGCAGTCATGCCGAACCGGCCAATCTTCAGGCCGGCGCCCACAGCGATTTCAACATCCATGTCGCGTTCGGGAGCGAGGACGTCAAGGATCTGACCATCTCCCTGCCGCCCGGCGAGGTCGGCAATCCGCTGGCCACGCCCCTCTGCGACCCGGCTCAGCTTCCCAGCTGTCCAGCCAACACAGCCGTCGGGACCGTGTCGAGCTCCGTCACGATCAACACCGTCATTCCGCAGACGATCACGGGCACGGTTTTCAACCTCGTGCCCCAGCCGGGTGAGCCCGCGCGGTTCGGCATCGTCCTCAACGCCCTCCCGGTGTCGCTGCCGGCGCCGCTGAACATGTATGTGCTGCCCCCCACTGTGGTTCAGTCAGGAGCCAGCCTGCGCCAGAGCGACTTCGGCCTGGACACCGTCGTCAACAACATCCCGAACATGGCCACGCTGATCGGCCCGCTCGGCCTCACCGTCCCGATCCACATCAATTCGATGGATTTGAAGCTGGACGGAATCGCCCCCGGGCCCCCGCCGAGCCCGTTCATGCGCAACCCCACCTCCTGTGACACCCATGTCGTGGGATTCGCCGGCGACTCATACTCGAGCTCGACTCGTGTGACCCTCAACTCGCCGTCCTTCACTCCGACCAATTGCGGCGCCCTCGACTTCTCCCCGTCGTTCACCGCGGAGGTCGGAGGAGCCGGACAGACCAGCCAGGGAGGTTTGACCACCGCGATCACATCGATCGACCAGGATCTGGACGAGGCGGGGTTGATCCAGGCGCACGTGTTCGTCCCGCCGGACCTCGCCCCCAACGTGAACCTGCTCGGCTCCAGGTGCGCGGTGGCGGACTTCAAGGCCGGCAGCTGCCCGACGACGTCAGTGGTGGGCAACGCGATCGCCGGCTCGCCGCTGCTCAGTCAGGCTCTGGCCGGGCCGGTGGTTCTGCTCGACTCCGGCGGGGCCTTCCCGAACATCGGGCTCGACCTCCGCGGCCAACTGCACCTGCAGCTGGTGGGATCCCTGGCTGCGGACAAGAGCGTGACCTTCGGGGCCTTGCCGCCCGGTTTGCCCGACATCCCGATTGCGCACTTCCAGCTCGCCTTCTCCAACCCGCCCGGTCTCCTGCAGGCAAACCGCAATCTCTGCACGCCGCCCGCGCCGGTCTTCCATGCCGACTTCACCGGTTACAACGGGGCGACGACCTCGGTGGACTCAGCCGCCACCGTCGACGGATGCGGAGCCGGCACCGGGGGCGACGCCGCGAAATGCAAGAAGGCCAAGAAGAAGAAGCACAAGCACCGCGCCGCCGAGTCCAAGAAGCACAAGAAGAAGCGCTCCTGCAAGAAGAAGCGCAAGAAGCACCACAGGTAGGAGTCGCTAGAGCCGCTTCCCGGTGGCGAAGAGCAGGACGCCGCCCGCCAGCGCGATTCCCCCGCTGATCCAGAAGACGATGCTGCCCGAGCTGAAGGCCGCCGCGACCAGGCCGATCCCCACCACGACGAGCGGCAGGCCGAAGGAGATCGGCACGCTGACGTTCAGGCCGGGGCCGAAGTCGGGCGCTCTGCGCTTCGGCCTCGACTCCCGCGAGGGATAGACCTCCCGCCGGCCGTCGGGCAGCCGCGCCATCGGGTCCCGCTCAGCCCTCGTCCACGGCGGCGGTGCGGCTCTCCACGACCTCCGCGTAGACGGCAGCGGTCCGCTCCCCGACGTCCACCCAGTCAAAGCGCCGCAGGTGCTCGAAGGCCTCGGCCGTCAGGCGGCGGCACAGCTTGGCGTCGTCCAGCACCCGCACGGTCATCTCGGCGAGCGACTCTGGGTCGCGCGCGCGGAACCGGAGTCCCACCTCGTCGTGCGGGACGACCTCGCGCAGCCCGCCGGTGTCGGCGACGATGCAAGGGCAGCTCGAGGCCATCGCCTCGAGCGCGACCAGGCCGAATGGCTCGTAGATCGAGGGGACGACGCAGACGTCCGCGATCCGGTAGAGCGAGTGAAGGACGTCGTCGCCGATCCAGCCGACGAAGGTGCCGTCCTCCAGCAGGCCGAGCTCCGCCGCCTGGCGGCGCAGTTCCTGCTCGTGGGTCCCGGAGCCCGCCACGACGAAGCGCGTGCTCGGCAGGCGATCGATGACGGCCGGCAGAGCCTCCAGGGCAACCTGGAAGCCCTTTTCGTAGACGAGCCTGCCGACGAGCAGCACCAGCGACTCATCGGGCCGCGCGAACTCGGCGCGCAGGCGGCGGAGCTCATCTTCGTTCTGGGGCTGAAGGTCCTCGGGATCGATTCCGTTCGGAATCACCTCGATCGAGTCCTCGGGCACCCCGAAGACGTCGACGATCTGCTCCCGCATGAAGGTCGAGCAGGCGATCACACGGTCGGAGCGGTTCGTGATCCAGCGCTCGACCCCGTGGATGTAGGACTGCGGGTGCTTGTCGACCCAGCCCTGGTGGCGGCCATGTTCGGTTGCGTGGATCGTGGTGACGAGCGGGGAGCCGAAGCGCCGGGCGAGGTGGTCGCAGGCGTTCGCGACGAGCCAGTCATGGCCGTGGACCAGATCGAAGTCGTAGCGGTCGCCGATCTCGACGCCCGCGGCCAGCATGTCCGAGTTCATCCGCTCGACCCAGGCCACGAACTCGTTGAGCTCCGCCGGGCGGGTCGGCTCCATCACCCTGTGGACGTGGACCCCGTTCATCACCTCCTCGGAGGGGGACTCCTCCCCACCGCGCGTGAGGACGTGGACCTCGGTGTCGCGATCGACCAGCGCCTCTGAGAGCTTGCGCACGTGGCGAGCCAGACCACCCTCGATCAGCGGGGGGTACTCCCAGGAGAGGATCAGGACGTGATTCATGGAGTGGCCCTAGGGCTCGAGCAGCGGCGCCAGGCTCAGGTCAGGGGCGAGGTTGCGCACGCGTGCGTCGACGGCCTCGGAGGAGTGTATGGCCTCGAGCAGGCCCTGAGCGTGCGCGGTGGCGCGCGCGTACGGGTAGTCGCCCGCCTGTCCACGGTGGTCCATGAAGGCCCAGTCGCTCGACTGCAGCGCGAGCAGCTCACGCGCCGCCCGCACCGCCGCCTCCTCGCCGACGGCCCGCAGCCCGATCGCCCGCAGCAGGCGCAGCTCGGAGCGGCGAGTCGCCCAGACCAGGTCGGAGACGGAGGGCGAATCCCAGGTCTCGAGGCTCTTGCCCTCGCCCCAGCTCGCCTCGACTACGGGACGCTCCTCCCCCGGGTGCTCGGCAAGCGCCTGTGGAAGGGTGAGCAGCCGGACGCCGTCCAGCTCGGCGCCCTTCAGCACCTCGCGCAGCCAGATCGGCCCCTCGGCCCACCAGTGGCCGAGCAGCTCGGTGTCGATCGCGAACACGCAGAGCCCCCTCTGGCCGTGCTCGGCCCGGTGGCGCTCCAGGCGATCGCGCACCGCGGCGAGGAACGAGGCGGCGTGCTCGGTCGCGCGCTTGGCGGCGACGGCCGGGTCATAGGGCGCGCCGGAGATCGACCAGAGCCGGACGCCGTTTTGAGAGAGGCGGTGATACTCGAGGTAGGCGCCATCGGCCGGATAGCCCTGATCGGACCAGACGAGCCGTACGGTGGGCCAATCGATCGTGAAAGCCCGAGGGCCGCCCGGGAGGCGGATCGGAACGAGCGCGGCTGTGCCGCTCTCATGGGAGCTCTGATCGAGGCAGGTGTAGGCAAGCCCGCGCTCGGCGAGCACGGACTCGAGGCCGCCGGCATAGGCGCACTCGGGGAGCCAGAAGCCTGCGGTCTCGCCGAAGCGCCGCTCGTGCGAGCGCAGGCCCGCGTCGACCTGAAGGCGGCGGCCCGCCAGGGTGGCGAGCTTGGGGAGAACCGCGTGCGTCGCCGCCGACGACATCAGCGCGATCCGCCCCTTTGCCTGGGCGTCCTGGAAGGCGCGCAGGGGATTGCCGCCCAGCTTCCGCAGCCGCTTGGCCGCCCTCGTGTGGTGGTCGGCCTCGGCCTTGGCGGCGGGGCGCAGGGCGGCGCCGGCGTCGGCGACGTCGCGATCGGCGGCATCGACCCGGTGGCGCCGCAGGAAGCGCAGCATCCGCTCCCCCACGCCGTCGGCCTCGAGCTGGTCGGCGAGCACCGGGGTGATCGTCATCGTCAGCCGCTCGGCGACGTCCAGCACCGGCAGATGCGAGCGCGCGAACGCGTCGAAGAGCCACTCCTCCCCGAATGGGTAGGTGCCGAACCCCTCGACGTAGGGCATGTGCGAGTGGAGGACGATCGCGAGATCGCCGGCGGTCCGTTCAGGCATCACAGACCGCCACGAAGTCCAGCGCCCGGTCCAGGTCGCCGGCCCTCAGGCGGAAGTCCCGGGCTCTGATCGCCGGGATGAAGCGGTCGTAGAAAGCCTTCGTGATCCGGAGCGCCGGGTGGACCCGGTCCCAGCCGATGCGGATGGCGAGCTCGTGGGCCCGCAGCTTGCGGGCGTGGAAGAGGCCGAGCAGCTCGACCCGCTCGAAGTGGGGCTCGAGCAGCTCGCGGTACTGGCGCTGGTCGTACTCGCGCAGGTGCCAGGGGTTGTCCGACTTCTCCGCGCCCGGCGGGGCGAGCGTGAGGCGGTTGGGCGTCGAGATGTAGGCGGCCGGCGCGATACCCGCGATCCGCCCAAGCAGCCGGTCCGGCTCATGGATGTGCTCGATCGTCTGCAGAAAGACCACGGCGTCCACCCGCTCGTCGAAGTCCTCCACGAGCCCGCGCTGAAAGCTCAGGTTGGCGCGGCGGTAGCGGGCCCGAGCGTGCTCGTGCGCCTCGGGGTTCGCATCCACGCCGATCACCTCCGCGGCGCGCCGCGCGAGCAGGTCCGAGCCATACCCCTCGCCGCAGGCCAGATCGACAACCCGCAGGCCGGCGCAACGCTCGGCGATCCACTCGTAGACCGCGACGTGTCGCCGGTACCAGTAGTTCTCCTCCGGGACGTTGGGGAGGGTCCGCTCCCCGGTCAGCTCGAGCGGAGGAACACCGTCGGGCTGGTTGTCCTGTATATACGCCTGCTCGGCTTCGCTCATCGCGGGCAAGGTAGCCATCGGCCGATGATTTTCGATGCGCCCCCCGGTCATAGACGGGGAAACCCAAGGACGGAAGAATCGGTTTGAGCGAGAACGGACAACGCACGCCCGCCATCGAGGCCCGTGGCCTGAGTCGCACCTTCAAGGGCGGTATCGAAGCCGTGCGTGGCGTCGATCTCGACGTTGCAGGCGGAGAGGTTTTCGGCTTTCTCGGGCCGAACGGCGCCGGCAAGTCCACGATGGTCCGGATGCTCTGCACGCTGCTGCCCCCGACCGACGGGATGGCGAAGGTCGCCGGCCACGACGTCGTCAAGGAGGGCGACGATGTACGGCGGAGCATCGGCGTGGCGCTCCAAGAGATCGGTTTGGATCCCGTCCAGACTGGCCGGGAGCTGCTCGAGCTCCAGTGCGGCCTCTACGGCATCACCGGCTCAGCCGGCCGTGAGCGCACCGCCGAGCTGCTCGAGCTGGTCGGGCTGACCGACGCCGCCGACCGGCGCACCAAGACCTACTCCGGAGGAATGAAGCGCCGGCTCGACCTGGCGAGCGCGCTCGTCCACCAGCCCAGGGTGCTCTTTCTCGACGAGCCGACCACCGGGCTGGACCCCGCCTCCCGCCTGACCGTCTGGGAAGAGGTGCGAAGCATCAATGCCAGCGGCACGACCATCTTCCTCACCACCCAGTACCTGGAGGAGGCCGACGAGCTCTGCGATCGATTGGCGATCATCGACGCCGGCAAGATCGTCGCGGAGGGGACGCCCGAGGTCCTCAAGGCCGAGATCGGCCGGGACGTGGTCTCGGTCGAGCTCCACGGCGCGGACGCCGAGCGAACCCGCCAGGTAATCGGGGAGCTGGCCGGCCTGGACCGGGTGATCGCCGAGCAGGATGCACTCGCGCTATTCGTCGAAGACGGCGCCTCCTCGATCGCCGAGATCGTCAGGCGCCTGGACGCGGCCGGCGTCGAGGTGGGCGCCATCTCCGTCAGCAGGCCCTCGCTGGACGACGTCTTCCTGGAGGCGACCGGGAGACGCCTCGAGGGCGCCGAAACCGAGCATCCGGACGAGGACGAGATCGAGGATGAGGCCGCGGCCAGGGCGGTCGCGCCATGACCGAGGTCCTGTTGCTCGGGCGGCGCGCCGTGAAGGAGGTCGTTCGGTACCCGGAGGCGACGATCCCGACGCTCTTCATCCCACTCTTCTTCCTGGCGGTCAACGTCGGCCAGGTCTCCAAGACCTTCCCCAGCACGACGCCGTTCCTGCACGGCCAGGGATATGTCGCCTTCCAGATGCCGGTCTCGCTGATGTTCGCCGTGGCGACGGCGACCACCGGATTGGCGCTGGTCACCGAGATCGACGGCGGCTACTTCGACAAGCTGCTCGTCGCCCCCATCCGCCGGACCTCGCTGATCGTCGGCCGGCTCGGCGCGGACCTCGTTCGCGGCGTCGCGGCTTCGAGCATCGTGCTGCTGGCCGGGCTCGCGTTCGGCGCGCACATCCAGTCCGGCCCGATCGGCGCGGTCGTCATCGTCCTCCTCGCCTCGCTCTTCGGGATGGCGTACGCCGGCTTCGGGATCCTGGTCGCGCTGACGACCCGAAACGTGCAGGCCACCAACACCAGCTTCCTGCTCTTCTTCCCGCTCCTCTTCCTCACCCCGAACTTCGTGCCGTTCAACCGGCTCTCGCCCGTGATGGAGACGCTCGCCCGCATCAACCCGGTGAGCTACGTGATCGTGGGCCTGCGCTCGCTGATCATCGACGGCTGGGTGATCGACAAGATCCTGGTCTGCATCGGCGTCATCCTGGTGATGGGGGTCGTCCTCATCGGCCTCTCGCTCCGCGCGATCGAGAGGTACGACCGCTAGCGGCCACCAGGCCGCTCCACTTCAGAGCGGAGGCGAAGCCGAAGCGACTTATGTGGGGCGGCCGCTTGTGGCCGCGATCTGATGGCGAAGCCGTAGCTACGATCCCGCCCGGTGACGAGCCCCGAGCGGATCAAGGAGGTGAACGAGCGCTACCACGACGTGGCGGCGGGCTCGTACGACTCCAAATGGGGGATCGACTTCGGTGAGATCGGGCAGCGGCAGGTCGGCGGCAAGCTGCGCAAGGCGCTCGGCGACTGGTCCGCCGAGCCCTTCGGCGATGCGCTGGAGATCGGAGCCGGGACGGGTTACTTCTCGCTCAACCTGCTGCAGGCGGGCACGATCCAGCGCGCCACGGCCACCGACATCTCACCCGGGATGCTGGCGACGCTCGAGGAGAACGCGTCTCGGCTGGGCCTGGAGGTACGGACCGCCGCGGCCGACGCCGAGACGCTGCCCTTCGAAGACGAGAGCTTCGACCTCGTCTTCGGCCACGCCGTCCTCCATCACATCCCCGACCTCGGCCAGGCGTTCTCGGAGTTCGCCCGGGTCCTGCGGCCCGGCGGGACGCTGGTCTTCTGCGGCGAGCCCTCGCGCTACGGCGACCTCCTTGCGGCGGTCCCAAAGAGGACCGCGCTGCTGACCGCGCCGCTCTGGCGGCGCCTCGTGGGCGCCTCGGCCCGCGACTACGAGGCCGAGAACGAGCAGAACGGCCATGACCTCGAGCGCGAGGTCGATGTTCACGCGTTCTCCCCCGGTGACCTGCGGCACTTCGCCATCGCCGCCGGGCTGAGCGGGGTCACGGTCCGCGGGGAGGAGTTGCTCGCCTCGATCCATGGCTGGACCATCCGGACACTGGAGGCGAGTGCGGTACCCGACGAGGTTCCCTGGGGTTGGAGGCGGTTCGCGTTTCGCAGCTACCTGGCCCTGCAGCGCCTGGACAACCGCGTCCTGGAGCCGCGGCTGCCGCCACAGCTCTTCTACAACCTGCTGGTCAGCGCCCGAAAGCCCTAGCCGCGCCCGCCGGGCTCCTCGTCGACCTTTCGGTCGGCCCACGGGACTGCCTCGAGACGCTCGTCCGGGATTGGATCGCCGCTCACCACGGACTTGCCGTAGGAACCCTCGTCCAAGCGCGCCTCGGCGCGCTCGATCGCCTCGAGCGTCTGGTTGAGATCCTCCCGCAGCGCGTCGTCCGTGCCCTCCTGCTGGAGCTCGTCGGCCTGATCGCCGCTGTCCTGCGGCTGATCGGCGGCTTCCGGCCGCCCGATCCTCTCGAGCTCCTGCTCGACCCTGGACCTCTCTTCGGCGAGACGCTCGCGGGCGCGATCCGCATCCATGAGCCGGATCCTATTGGCAGTGGGGCCCACCGCGTTTAGCTGGACTTAGGGAGACCCAACGGCAGCCTTTAGCGGCCGGGAATAGCTTGGAGATCGGAATTGGGGACGACCGTGGTCGAGGCCTGCGGAATGAGAGCGGACGCGAGATGAACCGCCGATTCGGGAGCTGGCGGCGCGGGGTGACCGCCGCGGCGACGGCGGTCGCCGGAGCAACGACGGTGCTCGGCCAGCTCTCCGGCGTCGTCCTGACCGGGCGGCACGCCGCGGCAGGGCTCTCCGATCTCCCGTTGCAGGCCCTGGGGATCGCGGGCGGCCTCGGGCTTTTGCTGCTTGCCGCCGGCCTCTGGCACGGGAAGCGCCGTGCGGCCGAGGTCGCAATCGCGGCGCTCTGCCTGATCGGCGCCACCAGGCTCGCCCACGGGCAGAGTCCCCTCGATGCCGGGATCGACCTGATCGCCGCCCTCTTCATCCTCATCAACCTGGGGGCATTCCCCCGCGGCGTCGGAGCGCTCAGCTGGCGGCGGCTTACCGACACCCTGGGGCTCATGGCGGGCGCCGGCCTCTACGCCGTCTACGCGGTCGCCGACATCGGCGCCAGCGAGGGGACCGAGCTCGACCGCGCAGTCGCCTCGGCCGGAAGCCACCTGCCGGCGGCCACGATCCTGGCCGGCACGGCCTCCCACCCCGGGCTGGCGATCAACGGCGCCATTGCGCTGGCGCTGGTCGGCGGCTGGGTGCTGCTGCGCGGGTTGCTCCGCCCCGCGGCGGGAGAGGACGGGCACGAGCCCGCTGAGCAGGGGCGGGCGGCGGCGATCGTGCGAGAGCACGGCCACGACTCTCTCGACCCCTTTGCCATCCGCGAGGACAAGGCTTTCCACTTCGCTTCTGGGGGCTTCGTCGCCTATCGGGTGCTCCGAGAGACGGCCGTCGTCTCGGGCGATCCGATCGCGCCGCCTGGCTGCGCTCCGGCCGTCCTCGAGAGCTTCGTCGGGTTCGCTCAGGAGCGCGGCTGGCACGTCGCGATCACGGCGGCATCGGATCGCCACCTGGCCGCCTGCAGGCAGCTCGGCCTGCGGGTGCTGAGGATCGGCGACGAAGCAGTGGTCGACCCGCAGGCGTTCAGCCTCGAGGGACGACCGATCCGGAAGGTGCGGCAGTCGATCGCCCGTGTGAAGCGGCACGGCTGGCGGGTGGAGGTCGTCGAGGACGGCGACGTGGCCCCGGCGCTCGAGCGAGAGCTCGCCGAGGTTGAGCAGGACTGGCGCGCCCGTCAGAGGCGGCTGATCGGCTTCGCGATGACCCTCGGCCGCCTGGCCGGCGCCGACGAGCGCGAGGGCGGTCTCTACATCCTCGCCCGCGATGTCGAGGGCCGCCTGCGCTCCTTCCTGCGCTTCGCGTCGTACCGCGACGGTCTCTCGCTCGACCTGATGCGCCGCGCGGGGGACGAACCGAACGGGCTGACGGAGGCGCTGGTCGTCGCCGCGATCGAGCATGCCCGTAAGGCCGGGCTGCACTCCGTGAGCCTCAACTTCGCCGGCTTCGCGCATGTGATGGCGGCGGACGCGGCGCTGAGCCGCAGTCAGCGCCTGCTCCGAATGGGGCTGCGGCTCTTCCACGGCCGTTTTCAGCTCGAACGCCTGGTTCGCTTCAACGCCAAGTTCTTCCCGCACTGGCAGCCGCGCTACCTAGTCTACGACGGACTCACCTACCTCCCCCTCTCCGCTCTGCGCGTGCTGCAGGCGGAGGCCTACCTTCCGGCTCCAGACGCGGCTCGGCGGCGGCCCCTCCACGCAGCCCCCGGATGGCTCCGAGGCGCGACCGCCACCGCCGCGATCTGCATCGGGCTGACCGCTTCCACCGTGCTGGTGGGCGGGAACCGCGCGACTGCCCGTCCGTTCCGGATCCACGCCCAGGTGCACCATGCGAGCTGGTCCTTCGTCTACGGAAAGGCGGGCGACCGCACCCGCGAGGCGTCGCTCTACCTGCCCAAGGACCGACGGGTCATCCTCCGAATCGGGCGCCGACGCGATCCCCGGGTCATCCGGATGGATCCGCTCCACCGCGGCATGCTCACCGTGCGCTGCGGCGGGCGCTCGGCGATCTCGGCTGACGTGCTCGGGCCCAAGAGGTTCCGCTCCCGGCTCGAGGCATTCGACTCCTCCCACCCCGACCAGGGAGCCCGGCCCTCGTGAGGTGGCGGCTAGCCCTCGTCCTCGCCGTCACGTTCCTCGGCACGGGGATCTACGGGGCCTATGCGTACGTCCACAACTACTCGGTCTATCGCGGGTTTCCGCCGCCCTCGGACCCCGCGGGCGTCGCGGCGGGCAGGTACGTCGAAGTCCACTTCCGCTCCCAGGCCCTCGGTCGCGAGGACTCCTACATGGTCTACGAGCCGGCGGGCTTCCAGCAGCTCGCGGCGCGGGGCGTCCGGTTCCCGGTCCTCTATCTGCTCCACGGCACGGTCAGCAACGCCCTTCACTACATCAACGTCGGCCGCGTGGGCGTGAATCTCGACGAGCTGCTCGCCGCCCACCAGACCAGGCCGTACCTCGTCGTCATGCCGGAGTCGAACGACGGCAGCTTCGTCGACGACACGGAATGGGCCAACACACTCCACGGGCGCTATGAGAGCGAGGTGCTCGAGATCGTCCGGCAGGTGGACGCGCACTGGCCGACGATCGCCGATCGTTCGGCACGCGCCATCGCCGGCCTCTCGATGGGCGGCTACGGAGCTCTCAACATCGGTCTGCACCATCTCTCCACGTTCGGCACGATCGAGAGCTGGTCGGGCTACTTCCATCAGGAGCACACGGGAGTCTTCTCCGGCGCCACCCCGGCGGATCTCCGCTTCGACAGCCCAGCGGCCTATGCGCCGACCCGGGCGGCGGCCCTGCACCGCCTGCCGCTGCACGTCTTCCTCTACGGAGGGCGTCAGGACAGGCTGACCCACAACCAGCCGGCCTTCGCCCAGGAGCTACGAGCTCTGGGGGTCGTTGTCCGAACCGCGGAGGCCCCGGGAGTACACGACTGGAGGCTGTGGCGCGCCGAGATGCCCACCGCCCTCCGCTACGCGGGGCACCGGCTGTACGCGTCCACCGCTCACGCTCGTCGCGGTCACCGCGTCCGCAGGCTCGGTTGACTCGGCCAGGCGGGTCTGGGCGGGCGCCAGGGTCCAGGCCGCGACGCCGACGCCGACGAACGCGGCCAGGTGCAGAAGCTCGATGCCTGGGGCGGTCCCCAGCGAGTCGCCGAAGGCGACGAATCCGGCCATCACGCCGCCACCCGTCGCCCCGGCCTCCATCACTGCGATTGCGGTGAGTGGGCGGTTGGTCTGCAGGGCTCGCTGGAAGCAGAAGAAGGCCGCGAGCGCAGCGACGACCGCGACGAGCAGGAGCGGCGAGCCGATCACCGCCTCCGGGCCCCCCGCGCGGGCCAGGTCGGCCAGCCCCTTGGTCGAGCTGTCGAGCGCGCCGTAGAAGAGGCCGGAGGCCAGCCCGAGGGCGGGGTGACGGAATCGTCCCTCGACGGCTGTGGCGAGCAGGGTGGCCAGCAGGATGAGGGCGCCGAGGTAGAGCCAGAGGCTCGTGGCGTCGAAGTGCAGGTGCCTGGTCGAGTCAGAGATCCCGAGCGCGAGCGCGGCGAGGCTGCCCGCCATCAGAGGGACCGCTCGACGCTCCGCCCGGGAGAGCTGATGATGGAAGGCGCGGGCGGCCATGGGCGCGACCAGAGCCAATCCACCGGCAACGAACGCTTGGACCAGCGAGATTGGAGCCAGTGCGAGCGCCGCCAGATGCAGCAGGAAGCCCGTCGCTCCCAGGAGCAGCCCCACCCGCCACCAGGGGGAGCGCAGCATCGAGGACAGGGTCCGGAGCGGCCGGCGGGCGCTGACGGGTGGCCGCTCGGCGGCGTTCAGGTGCTGGCAGAGGTACCCCGCGCCCTGGGCGAGTGATGCGCAGAGGGCGAGCGCCAGGCCGATCAGAAGCGCGGACACCGCCTAGCCCCCTGCGCCCGAGAGCCAGTGGGCCGCAAAGCCCAGCGCGAGCGCCATGTGGTTCGACCAGAGCGCGAAGTTGTGCGGGCCACCGAACTCGTGCGTCTCGACCGGAACCCCGAGCGAGCTGAGGGCGGCCGCGAAGGGCCCCTGCTGAACGCGCAGCGGGTCGGTGCGGCTGATGTAGAGAAGGACGTGGATCGGGTCCGCCGTCAGCTGCGACCAGAGCGTGTGGACGTAGGCGGCCGGGCTGTTGGCCCGCAGGACGGTCGGGGTGGCCCCCGCGAACGGGCCGGTCGGTGTCTGGGTGAAGTAGCCCGACCAGCTCTCCACCACCGAGAACAGGCTCAGCTGCCGGAGCGCAATGTTGACCGCGCCGTATCCGCCCATCGAGAGGCCCGCGATGCCCCGGCCGCCGCGGGAGTGAACCGTCGGCCAGGTGGCATCCACGGATCGAACGAGATCGATCACGTCCGAGGCGAACCTGCCCCTGGACGAATTGGCCCACTCGGTGTCCCCCACCACAGAGCTGTCGGTCGACTCCGGCATGACGATCAGCATCGGTCGCGGGACGCCGGAGCGGACAAGCCCGGCCGCGGCCTGCCCGATCCGGCCGCGCTGGAAGAGATGGCCCGCGCCGTGGCGCTGGTGGCGCCCATCGCCGTGGAGGAGATAGAGGACGGGAAATCGCGCGCCGGCCTTCGCCTGGGTCGCGTAGCCGGGCGGCAGGTAGATCAGATAGGAGTCGCTTCGGCCCAGAGCGCGGGAGTGGAAGCGGACGCGGCGCAGGTCCCCGCCGCCGTCACGGGGCTTGCTGACGTCGGCGCCCGGCAGGGAGAGGTTCCGCTTCACAGGCGCGGTCGGGGCAGGGGCTTCCTGCTTCGCTGCCGGCGGATCGCCATGTGGGGAGCTCGACCCGGAGCAGCCACTGCCGACCAGCAGCGCGAGCAGGAGCCCAAGTGAGCCGAGGCCCGGCAACAGCGCACGTCCCCCGATGCGATCCATGGGCTCCGGGGATGCTCCGCCCCTGACCTGGCGCGGGCATAAAGGCGGGTTTTCCGCTCCCTAAAGCCTTTAGCGGAGGTTTGGAAGCGCGAGCATCATCTGGCGTGATGGAAGCGATCGCGGCCGGGCAGAGAGCACGCCGGACTCCGAGGGTCCGACCGTGGCTCCTCGCGTCGGCCGGCGCGCTGGCCGGCTTCGCGCTCGCGCTCGCCGCCCTCTTCGCCGGCATCGGGATCCTCTATCTGATCCGGGATGCGGGTGCCTTCAGGATCGGCCCGGACGTGCGCGGCGCACTTCCCCTCGAGCAGCTCGCCGGGCAGGACGCACAGCCGCTCTTCCACATGCTGATCGCCTGGATCCCAGCCGGCTTCTGCGCCGGCCTGGCGCTGGCGGCATTGACCAGGATCGGCACCCGGGCGCGCACCCTCTCGCTGGCGGCGCTCGCCACGGTCGTCCTGATGCTCGCCGGCGGCATCTCGGACTCCGTCGCGGTCAATGACCCCCTCTCCCCCCACCTGGTCCCGCAGCTGACCCGAGGGGGGACCTGGATCGCCATCGCCCTCTTCGCGCTCGGCGCTCGGAGCGCGGGGCTCCTGCGGCGCCGTCAACCTAGCCGAAGGTGAACGCGTAGCCCGAGATCCCGGGGTCGAGCCTCAGGGTGAGCCGGTGTTGTGAGACCGCCGGCAAATCGACCAGCCGGTAGAGGCGCTGGGCCTGGATCGTGGCGCCGCCGTGACGGACGTCGGTGCCGGCCAGCTTCGCCGGGATCGGCTTGCCGTCCAGGAGAACCTGGACATGGCGCGCCTGATCGGGCGAGCCGAGGACGAGGAAGACGCGTCGGGCGTTGAACTCCATGTCGATCTCGGCTCCCGCTCCGGCGGTCGCGTCCTCGTCGGTGATCCCCCAGTGGCCCGCGTAGGCGAACTGGTTGACGTCCAGAGAGTCCGGAGCCGAGCCGAAGTCCTGGTCGCCGGGATGGACGGGGGTGGTCCATCCCTGGGCTCGGGCCGCCCCCAGGTAGGTCTCCGGCGTGGTCTCACCGGCGGACGGCGCCTGGGCCGTCGCCCGGGCACCCGACCCGAGATTCGTCTGGCCCGACTGCGCGAGCAGCGTGCGGATGGCGCGCTCTGTTTCGGCGTAGTCACCCTCCCCGAAGTGGGCATCGCGGACGTTGCCCTGCGCGTCCACCAGATAGTCGGCCGGCCAGTACTGATTCCCCCAGGCATCCCAGGTGGCGAGGTCGTTGTCCTGGACCACGGGATAGGTGAGGTGGTTCTGACGGATCGCCGCCTGAACATTGCTCGCGTCCTTCTCGAAGGGGAACTCGGGTGAGTGGACGCCGACCACCGTGAACCCCCTGTTGCCGTAGCGCTGCTGCCAGGCCTCCAGGTAGGGAAGCGTGCGGATGCAGTTGATGCAGGTGTAGGTCCAGAAGTCGATCAGGACCACCTTGCCGCGCAGGTCGCTCATCGAGAGCGACTCGCCGCCCGGCGTGTTGAACCAGTCCTGGGTCCCTGTGAAATCGGGGGCCTGCCCATAGGTGTGCAGGCTGACGGGCTGGTTGAGTTGGGAGGTCGAGACGACCGGGGTGCCGTGCTGGCTCACCTTTGCGATCTCCATCGAGACCGCTTTGCTCTCCTCGATCCCCTTCGTCGGATTGACGAGGAAGCCGGGAAGGTCGCTCGCGATCGCGGTCTGGAAGCGGGTGTCGAGGTTCGCCGTCATCGCGATCGCGACGACCAGCATCACCGCGCCCATTGCCATCTGGACACGGCCGCGCACCGGGTTGAGCCGCTGGGTCAGGCGCCTTCCGCCGACCAGCAGCAGATAGAGGACGATCGCCGATCCGACCGCGTAGGAGAGCGCGACCGCGAGGCGGCCCGCGGTGAAGTCCTGCGCCGCCGAGACGACGATCACGCCCGCCAGGATCGGCCCGGCGCAGGGCGCGTAGACCAGACCCAGGCTGGCGCCCACGATGAACCCGGAGCCAAAGCCGTCGCCCCGGAATCGGGCCGGCCCCGGCGCGAGGCGGCTGGCGAACGCCTCAACGCGGTCGCCGAGCGGCGGGATCAGCAGGGTGATGCCGAACACGAAGAGAACGACGATCGCCAGGTCCCTGGCGAATCCGTTCGGCAGCCCGAGGGCGTTGATCACGTAGACCAGGGCGACCGTGGCGAAGGTGAACGAGAGGGCCAGCCCGGTGACCACGCCCAGCGGCCGCCTTCTTCCGCCCGTGACGCCGGCGGAGAGGATCGCGGGCAGGATCGGGAGCACGCACGGAGACAGAGCGGTGCCCGCCCCGGCCACGAGCGCGAACAGCATCAGCAGTGCCATCGGTGTCCAGACTCGGAGATCTCGAAAGCGTTACGGCGGCCGATTACGAACGGATTAACGCCGGGGTCAGCGTTCCTCGGCCCGACGGACGCGGTGCACAGGCACCTCTCCCTCGATCCCCTTGAAGCGGCGCTTGCCCGCTGAGGAGAAGCCGAAGCGGTTCTCGTGCGCGGTCTCCAAGACGTCCTTCACGCCCTGAGCCACCACGACACTGTCGGGCCGGGCGAAGGTGGTGATGCGGGCGGCGAGGTTGACCGGGCGCCCGTACCAGTCGCCGCCGCGGCTCAGGGCCTGGCCGTGAGCGACCCCAGCGCGCAACGAGGGGATTCCGTCCTTCCCCGCGTCCTCGACCAAGCCCACGACCGCCTCCACCAGGGGAACGGTCTCGCGCGAGGAGAACATCGCGGCGTCGCCGATCATCTTCACCAGGCGGACCGGCGGACTCGCCGCATCTGAGGCGAGCTCGAAGAGGCGGCCGGTGAGCTCGCCGATCTGCTCGATCTCGAGCGACTCCCCGAGGCGGGTGAAACCCACCAGATCCGCAAATGCGATCGTCACTTCGTCGGAGCCGGACAGGCGTCCCTCCGCCAGCTCGGTCTCGGAAATGACCGCCTGGCTGATCGCCTCGCGCAGGTGGATCCGATAGGCGTGCAGCAGTGTGTCGCCGAGCAGCGGCGACATCGTCTCGGCCGCCGCCGCGTAGCGCTGCGCAAGCTCCCGCTCATCTACGCCAGGCTCCGTGAATACCTCCCCAACCAGGTCGCGGTTGGCATCAGCCAGGTTTGCCATCGAGATCCCGATGATCCGTGAGGTCTCGAGCACGCCCTCCTCGGGCAGGCCCGCGTCCAGGAAGTGCTTTGCCCTTTTGGCGGCCTCCAGATCCGCCTCGCCGTAGACGCGCTCCTCGTCTGCCGGGATGGGCGCTCCGAGCGCTCGCATCAGCCGCACCAGGAAGTCGTAATCGAGTCCGGCGCCTGCGGCGATCTCCTGCGCGGTGTAGTGCTCGGTCCCCTCCTCGAAGACGCGCTCGACGGGCAGCAGGACCAGGCGGTCCTCCTCGACCGCCCGCTTGAGCTCCTCGAGCGGGACACCATCGTTCGTCAGGTCCTCGAGCAGGGCAAGCCGTGCCTCGCGCGCCTTCCCGGTGAGGCCGTCGAGCAGGCCCTCGGCCTCGAATTCGATGCCACCCTTCATAAACGGGTTGCTCCTCCGCCCAAACGGGTCGCGCCTGACGGCGCGCCCTCGCATTAGGTCGCACCCTCGCATATCTAAGATGGGCCGGGATGGCGGGTCTCGAGCTTCCGATCTTCGAGCTGCCCCTTGTCCTGCTCCCCGGCGAGCAGGTTCCGCTTCACATCTTCGAAGAGCGCTACAAGCGGATGATCGGGACGGTGCTCGAGCAGGGTGAGCCGTTCGGCATCGTGCTGCGGGACGACGACGGCGCGCGCTCCATCGGCTGCACCGCCCGCATCGACGACGTGCTCGAGCGCTTCGACGATGGGCGGATGAACATCGTGGTGAGCGGCGAGGAGCCGTTCAAGGTGATCGACCGCTTCGAGTCACCCGAGTACCCCACCGGAGAGGTCGAGCTGATCCCGGATCAGGACATCCCCCCGATCGATGACGCCTCGGCCAGCGCCGCGCGCGAGGCGTTCGCCGAGCTCGCTGAGCGCGCCACCGGGGAGCGCCCGGAGCCCGACGAGCTCGACGGCGCCAGCGCCTACGCGATCGCGGCGCGGATCGAGCTGCCCGCCGAGACGAAGCAGCAGCTGCTCGAGATGCGCGACGAGGACGACAGAATGGCCCTGCTGGCCAACGCGCTCGGTGCGGTCGGCAAGGCGCTGGAGCGCGCAGAGGAGGCAGCCGAGCGGGCCAGCGGCAACGGCAAGGTCCACTTCCCGGGGCTGCCGGAGTAGTGCGAGGGTCCTCCGCGGCGATGCGAGGAGGAACCCGTCGTCATGACCCTCAGCGGCCGCAGAAGCCGGCGGCGGTGATCGAGCCGGGAGCGTCGCCGCCGAGCATCGCGCCGGTCGCCTGCCACCCGCGGTTCACGGGCTTGGAGGCCACGATGGCGACGATCGAGTTGACGATCGGAGAGGCAGCGAATCCCCCGGAGAGCGCCCCGCGCCGGCAGTCGGGGGTGTCCGCATGAGCGAGGACAGGCGTGGGCTCGATGTTTGGATCACGGTTGGGATCTAGGCCCTCGACCGGCGTGCTGGCGCTGACGGACACCCTGGCCTTGCGGGCGCAGTAGGCGATCGTGTTGAAGCCGCGAAGCTGCGGGCCGGACTCGTCCCCGATCGCGAAGGCCGTGTTCGTCCAGGTGCGCTTATCGGTCCGCTGCGAGGACTGAGGCAAGGCCGCTCCGCTGTTGATGTCGACCTCTCCCCGGAAACCGCCGGCGACCGCTCGCCAGCCGGGCGGACAGGCCGCGCCGATGTCGACCGCGCCGATCAGCGGGGGGTTGAAGAGCGGGACCCGGCCGGCGGCATAGATCGGAAGTAGGTTCGGGGCCCCCCGGCGGCAGACGGCGTAGGCAGTCACGGAGGCGTCCTTCGCGTCGGGACCCGAGCCCACGCTCGCCCGCCAGGTGTGGTTGTCGGGACGGTAGGACTCGAAGGCGAAGGGGCCGTTGTCGCTCGGCACGCTCGTCTCAAACCCGCCGCCGGTAACCGCGGTGCCCTTTGGGCAGCGGGCGTCGGCGCTCGTGACGATGTGGCCTGGGGCCGCGACGGTGGCGCTGCGGACGAGAACGGGGCCGAGGGTCACCTTGCGGTGCTTCGGCTTCCCGGCGGCGGACGCCATCGGAGCGAGGGTGGCGAGGAGGGCAACAGCGCCGAGGGCAGCGAGGACGAGCAGACGACTTGGAAAGCTCCCGGATGACATGGACAACTTGTCGGCCCCACGCTGCCGGCTCTTCTACCCAAAATCGGGGTTTTTCGGACCCCCCGCCTAGGCGAAGGAGACGGCGCCGCCACGGCGCGGATCACCGCCGCCGCTGAGCTCGCCTCGCGCCGGGTTTTGGGCGACCGCTTGCACCCCCCCGAAGAAGAGGTTCTGGCGCTTCCAGCGGACCACGGGCACGCCGCGGCTCTCCAGGTCGCCCAGGCCCCGCTCGTCCACTCCGGGCTCCGCCTGCACAATGCCGGCCTCGAAGTGCAGGCGGCCGGAGACGACCGCCTCCTCGGCGTCCATCGCCTGCTCGAGGACCCTGACCACGGTCTGCGTGATCGCTGATCGGATCCGGTTCGAGCCGGCGCTGCCGAGCCCGAGGACGACCTCGCCGTCGCGCAGTGCGAGCGTCGGGGACATCATCGAGCTGACGCGACGGCCGGGCGGGATCCGGTGAAAGCCGTGGGGGTTCAGGTCCTCCTCCCCAAGCATGTTGTTGAGGTGCACGCCCGTCCCCGGCACGACCACACCGGAGCCGGTCCCGTTCGAGCAGGTCACCGAGGCGCAGTTGCCGTCGGCGTCGAGCACCGCGATGTGGGTGGTCGAGCCCAGTCGGTCCGGGCTATCTGGGCCGCCCGCCCCGCCATGGCCGCCCACCCATTCGCCGTTGCGGATCCGGGCCGCGACCCGGTCGAGATCCGAGTCCGGGAATTGTCCCGCGTACTCGGGATCGTGCAGGCCCTCGTGGAACTCGTCGGAGCGCCTCGCGTTGGCCGCCTCCATGGCGGCGACGATCTCCTCCACCCCACTCCGATCTCCGAGGCGCTCGAGCAGACCCAGCGAGTAGCCGATCAGGATCCCGCCCGAGGACGGCGGCGGGTTGGTGAGCACCACATGCCCGCGGAAGCGGGCGCTGACCGGCACGCGCTCGACCGCCTCGTAGGCGGCCATGTCTTCCATGCCCAGCGTGCCGCCGCGCTCGCGGACCCAGTCGCAGACGGCCTGCGCGGTCTCCCCCCGGTAGAACGGATCGGCCCCATGGACCGCGAAGCGTTCGAGGGCGTCGGCCATCTCGGGGTAGTGAAAGACGTCTCCCTCGACCAGCTGCTTCCCCTCGGGGGTGTAGAGCGCGGCGCATTCCGGCGTGGAGGTCAGGATCGGGTGCAGGATCTCGTGGAAGTACTCGGCCTCCTTGGTCAGGCGAACACCCTCCCGGCCGAGCTCGATTCCGGGCCTCCCCAGCCGCTCCAGCGGCACGGAGCCCCAGCGGCGCCATACGTCCTCGAGTCCCGCGGGATTGCCGGGCACGCCACATGAGGCAGCACCGCAGTTGAAGGTCTGCGGAGTCTCGTCGAAGTAGACCGGGATCGGAAGGAGCTCCGCCGTGCGCTCGACGCCGTCGGCGCCCCCTGCTCCGACGAAGAAGTCGACCAGCGTGTCCTCTCCTCCCTCGTGGACCATCATGAAGCCGCCCGCGCCGAAGCCCGTCAGGTAGCTCTCGCAGACGAACGAGGTGAGCACGGCGCAGACCGCCGCGTCGACCGCGTTTCCGCCCTCGCGCAGGACCGCGGCGCCCGCCTCGGCGGTGAGCGGATGGCCGGCTGCGACGACTCCCCTCGAACCGCTCATGCCGGGAGCGTAGGCGGCTGAGGCGGCGCGCTAGTCGCCGGGCTTGAACTCGGGCACGTCGAGGACGCGTCCGTCGAGCTGACGCGGCTCCGTCGGGCGGCGGCCGACCTCGGGGCCCCAGAGGGCGTCGCCGTAGAGCTCGTCGGCGCTGTCCTGGCGGGGCGGCGAACCAGCACGCCAGTCGCCCACGGGATCCGAGTAGCGCTCCGGCCGCAGCGCCGCGTCCCTTCCGGTAGTGCGCGGCTCGCGCGGCTCGGTGCGCCGGTCGCGCCGGAAGCGGTTGGAGAAAGCCGAGTCGAAGCGGGTGGCGATGACGGTGATCCAGACCTCCTCGCTCATCTCCTCGTCGACGCTGGCGCCGAAGATGATCTCCGCCTCCGGATGGGCCGCCGCCCTGACCACCTCGGCGGCCTCACTCGCCTCGATCAGGGAGAGGTCCGGTCCGCCGGTGATCGAGAGCAGCATCGAGTGCGCGCCCTCGACCGAGGTCTCGAGCAGGGGCGAGGCGACCGCCTTCTCGGCGGCGATCGTCGCCCGGTGCTCGCCGTAGCCCATGCCGATGCCGAGGATCGCGTCGCCGGCTTCGAGCATGGTCGTGCGAACGTCGGCGAAGTCGAGGTTGATCAGCCCGGGGAGCATGACCAGGTCGGAGATGCCCTGAACGGCCTGGCGCAGCACGTCGTCCGCCACCCTGAAGGCGTCGACGATCGAGGTGCGGCGCTCGAGAATCGTCAGCAGCCGCTCGTTCGGCACGACGATCATCGTGTCGACCTCCTTGCCCAGGGCGGAGATGCCCTCCTCGGCCTGGGCCGCGCGGCGGGCACCCTCGAAGGCGAATGGCTTGGTGACCGCGGCGACCGTGAGCGCACCGATGTCGCGGGCGAGCTTGGCGACCACTGGGGCCGCGCCGGTACCGGTGCCTCCACCGGACCCGGAGGCCAGGAAGACCATGTCGGATCCCTTGAGCAGCTCCTTGATCTTGTCCTGCTCCTCGAAGGCCGCCCGGTAGCCGACCCTTGGGTCGGAGCCGGAGCCGAGGCCACGGGTGAGCTCGGCGCCGATGTGGAGCGTCACATCCGCGTTGGAGCTCTGCAGGGACTGAAGGTCGGTGTTGATCGCCAGGAACTCGACGCCGGGGAGCTCCGCCTCGACCATACGGTTGACGGCGTTGACTCCGGCACCGCCGACACCCACGACGCGCAGGACAGCCTGGTGCGTGCGGGGGACCACCGGCTGGCGGGTCGGAGCCGAGGTATCCGGCTCGTCCCGGCCGAACGCCGGACGAATGTCGGTTCCCGGTCCGCCCATGAGGCGCTCGAGGCCCTCGTGGTAGACGTCGGTCCGCTCGATGGTCTCCTCGGCGACCGGCTCGGGCGGAGTCGGCTCGGGGACCGGCTCAGGCCCTGGCAGCGGATCCGGGACAGGATCCGGCATGGGCTCGGGGACGGGCTGCGGGGTCGGCTCGGGGACCGGCTCGGGGCCGGGGGTCTCCTGAACCGGCTCCTCGACCGCGACCTCGACGGGCGCCGAGCCGTTGGCCGTGGCGGTGACCTTCACCTCCTCGGGTGCCACCGACTCGTCGGTCGAGCGGAAGAGATCCGCGAGGGGACCCTCGCGCATGCTGGCGCGCTTACGACGAGCCATGGGTGAGAACCTCCTTCGCGAGGTCGCGGTAGGCACCGGCGGCCTTGCCGTTCGGGTCGTACTTGAGAACCGAGCTTCCGCGGACCGGTGCCTCGGCGAACTTGATCGCCTTGCGGATCCGCGACTTGAAGACGAGCTCGCCGAAGTTCTCCTCGAGGATCTCCACCGCCTCCTTGGCGTGGACGGTCCGCGAGTCGAGCATCGTCGGCAGGATGCCCTCGATCTCGACGCCGGGGTTGAGGTTCTCCCGGATCATCTGAAGAGTGTTCTGCAGCTGGACCAACCCGCGCATCGAGAGGTACTCGCACTGGACCGGGACGATCACCTTGTCGGCGGCGGTGAGCGCGTTGACGGTCAGCAGCCCGAGACTCGGCGGGGTGTCGATGCAGATGAAGTCGTAGTCGTCGCGGATCTCGTCGAAGGACTTCTGCAGGGCGCGCTCGCGGCCGATCTGGGTGCTCATCGCTATTTCGGCGCCTGCGAGGTCGATCGAGGCGACCGCCACGTCGATCTCGCGCTCCACGATCACCTCGCTGATCGGGATGTGGTGGACGAGGACGTCGAACATGCTCTTCTCCACCTTGTCCGGGTCAACGCCCTGGCTCATCGTCAGGTTGCCCTGGGGGTCCATGTCGACGGTCAGCACACGGTGGCCCGACTCCTTGAAGGCGACGGCCAGGTTGAGGGCGGTGGTCGTCTTGGCGACACCGCCCTTCTGGTTCGCGAAGGCGATCACCTTGGCCGGGCCCTGGTTCTTTGGCGCGTCGGGCTGCTTGGCCTTCTTCGGGTCCTGGGTGGAGTCCGTGGCGCCCTTGCCGGGGTCCTTGTCGGCGTCGCCCTTATCCTTCTCGGGGGTCGGCGCGACCAGGTCCTCGGGCCTCATGCGCCCGGCCTCAGCCACCGTTTCAGTGGCGCTCTTTCGGCGGAAACTAGGCATCTAAGCGCGCTATTTCGCAGTCGTGGACCGGTTTCCTGCTCCTGGTTGGAAGAATCCGACCGCATGGCTGAATTACTCGACAAACGACTGGTGTTCGTGACCGGCAAGGGCGGGGTCGGCAAGTCGACGATCTCGATCTCCCTCGGGCTTGCCGCGGCCGCCCGCGGCAAGCGAACGATCGTCTGCGAGATCAGCGGGCAGGAGACCGCATCGCGCGTGTTCAGGCGTGCGGAGATCGGCTTTCATGAGGTCCAGGTCGCCGACAACCTCTGGTCGATCTCGATCGATCCCGACCACTCGCTGCGCGAGTACCTGCTGCTCCAGCTCAAGGTGCGCGCGGCGCGCGACATGCTGGTTCGCTCTCGAATCTTCAACTACCTGGCGGCGGCCACGCCCGGGCTCAAGGAGCTGGTCACGATCGGGAAGATCTGGGAGCTGGCCCAGCCGGACCGCCGGGTCAAGAAGGCCCAGGAGTACGACCTGGTGATCGTGGACGCCCCTGCGACCGGACACGGGATCGGCTTCCTGCAGACACCCCGCACCTTCGCCGGCATCGCGCGGGTGGGCCCGATCCACTCGCAGGCCACGGAGCTCGACCGCTTCATCACCGACCACGACTCGACGGGCGTGGCGATCGTCTCGCTGCCGGAGGAAATGCCCGTCAACGAGTCCGCCTCGCTGGAGGAGTCGCTCCGCAGCGACATCGGAATGTCCGTCGACCGGGTCTACATGAACGCGCTCTACCCGGAGCGCTTCGCCAGGGGTGAGGCCTCCGAGCTCGAGCGGGCGCTCGAGGACGCCGAGGGCCCCGCCCGGGCGGCGGTGCGCGCGGCGCTCTCGGAGTACCGTCGCTCGCGCTCCCAGCGCGACCAGCTGCAGCGCCTCAAGAAGGCCGTCTCTGTGCCCGTCAAGACGCTGCCCTTCATCTTCAAGCCGCAGCTCGACGTACCGTCGCTGGAGCGCCTCGCCGGAGCCCTGATCTGATGCCCACCATCGAGGAGATCGTCGAGGGACACGGGATCTGCATCTGCGCGGGCTCCGGGGGCGTGGGCAAGACCACCACCTCCGCCGCGCTGGCCGCCGGCCTCGCCTCGCGCGGGCAGAAGGTGTGCGTGCTGACGATCGACCCGGCCAAGCGCCTCGCGGACTCGCTGGGCCTGAAGGAGCTCGAGAACACGCCCAGGATGGTCGACCCGAAGCTCTTCGAGCCCTGCGGCGTCGAGATGAGGGGCGAGCTCTGGGCGATGATGCTGGACGCGAAGGCGACCTTCGACGAGCTGGTGCGCAAGCACGCCCCTGACGCCGAGACCCGCGACAGGATCCTCGAGAACCGGATCTACCGGCAGCTCTCCAATGCCCTGGCCGGATCCCAGGAGTACATGGCGATGGAGAAGCTCTTCGAGATCCACCAGGAGGGGCGCTACGACTTCCTCGTCCTCGACACCCCTCCATCCCGTAACGCGCTCGACTTCCTCGATGCGCCCAAACGGCTCACCCAGTTCATCGAGGGCCGCGGCATGCAGATGTTCATGAAGCCGACGGGCTTCGCCACAAAGGTCGTCGGCCGCGGCAGCTCGATGGCGTTCAGCGTCCTGAAGCGCGTCACTGGCCTCGACCTGATCTCGGATTTGAGCGAGTTCTTCCAGGCCTTCAGCGGGATGGTCGACGGCTTCCGCGAGCGCGCCAAGCGGGTCTCGGAGCTGCTCGGCGACCCGGCGACAACCTTCGTCATCGTCTGCGGCCCGCAGGGCGAGCCGATCGAGGAGGCCGTCTACTTCCACCGCAAGCTGGTCGAGGCCAACCTGCCCGTCGGCGGTGTGGTCGTCAACAAGGTCCATTACGAGGCCGACGAGGAGGCGGAGGGCGAGGCGGAGACGGATCTGCACGGACTCCTCGACGACGAGCTGGCCGAGCGCGTCGCCCAGAACTTCGCCGACTACCAGGCGCTGGCCGAGCGGGATGCGAGGAACGTCGAGCACCTCCGCCGCGAGCTCAACCCGCGGGCCGTGATCCGGGTCCCCTACCTGGATGAGGACGTCCACGATCTCGAGGCCCTGCTCAAGATCGATCGCTATCTGTTCGCGACAGAGGAGCAGCGCGAGGCGTTGGCGGCCTCAGGCGCAGCCTAGCTCGAGTGCTTGCGCTCGTAGCGCAGCTCGCCGACGCTCCAGTCGGTGGCATCCGGAACCGGGAAGAGGTAGCGGACGCGGTCCTTCGAGGGCTCTCGCCCGGTGTGGTCCTTGCGCCTGGGGCGGGCGAACGCCGGCCACTCCGGCTCGCCGTCGCCGGCCGAGAACCAATCCGCCCGATCCTCGGTCTCGGGGGGTGGAGTCGAAGCGCGATAGTCGCTTTCGGCGCCCATGATCTCGGGTAGTTCGACGTCATCGACGACGATCCTCGTCGATTCCGTTTCAGCCTGCCGATCGTCCTCGCCCGGGCGGACGGACAAATCGTCCAATTGGTTCGTGTCCGACAGTTCGTGCGTTTCGCCGTCGTGGGCATGCGTTTCCCCATCGGGCGGCGCGAAATCGTCAGCCGAGGTTCGGTGGACCTCGATCTCCCCCTCGCCGAGGTGACCGTCGGCGATCGCCGAGAGGTCGAGGCCCTCGTCGGCGGCGGCCGGCTCGGGCAGGCGCCATTCGGCGGTCTCCCCCAGCCCCGGCTGCTCGACGTGGGTCGCGGCCAGGCCGTCGGAGAGCAGCACCTCATCGGCTGCGACTCGCAGGTCTCCTCCCAGCTCCCCGGTGGCCAGGCCCTTGAGGAGCCGCCTGAGCAGCTCCTCGAGCTCCGCGATCACGTCCAGCGGGGACGCGCCGATCATTGGCCGGTAGCGCCCTCCGCTCATCAGCTTTCGCTCGATCGCCAGGGCACGCTCGACCGTGACGCGCCCCTGCTCTCGCTCGTGCGGCTCGCAGGCAAGCGCGGCAACGCGCGCCGACATGGCGGTCCTGGCGGGGCCGCCGCCCTCGAGCAGCCCGCGCATCGCGAGCAGGTAGTCGCTGAGCGCCTCGATCAGCGAGCCGCGCTCCGCGCCCAGCTCGAACCGGGACGCGGCCCAGTCGAGCGATGGGATGCGCGAGCCGCGCTCGGCGAGCGCGCGCGAGAAGGTCTCGAGGTCACCGACCTCGTTGCCGGTCAGCCGGTAGCCGCCCTGGCGCGGGCGATTCACGCCCGTCCCGAAGCGCTCCCAGCCGCCGCTGCGCCGCGCCCAGCCGTGGTCGGCGAGACCGACCGAGCCGGGCCGGAAGAGCCTCAGCGTACGCAGTGCGCGCCGCAGGTCGTCGGCCACCGCCGCCGCGGGCGAGACCGCGGCGAGGCCGCAGCTCAGGCAGGCGAGGAAGCCGGGCTTCCCGCGCCCACCCGAGCGGGTCGCGTCAACTGCGTCGAGCGGCGCGTCCTCGATCAGGTCCGCGCACACGATTCGCACCCCATCAAGCTGGATCTCGTCCTTGGGCATGTGGAAGCCGACCAGGGGGACGATCACCTCGCCGGCCGGCGTCGCCTCGTCGGAGTCGGAGCGGATCGTCGACAGGACCGCGTCGATCGCTCCCTGCAGGCGGTCGCCGGCGATGTCGAACTCGGTCTTCCCCTCCCAGAGGCCCACCATGAAACCGATCGCGGACTCCTCCCCCGCGATCTCGCGCACCTCGACGAAGGCCTCGAGGCGCCGCAGCTCGGCCAGGTGCCGCTCGATGAACTGTCCCGTCAGCGGGGCGTAGGAGTACATCGGCAGCGGCCCGTCGTCGGTTGGCTCGAGGTCGAAGGGCATCTCGGCCCCGGTCGCGAGCAGCTCCTCGAACAGGTCAGCGGCCTCGACTGCGAGGCGCCGCAGCGCCTCCTCGAGCCTCTCGGTGGTGCTCTCAAGTGTCGTCACGCAAGCGGGATTCGCCCGCGGGCGAGGGCGTTCCTGCGTGTGAACGGGGACTTGCAGGGACGACCCGGTTTCGCGGGAGACGAACATCTGCAGTGAAGGAAGTCGGGCTCGGGCGATTGCTCGAGTCGCTTCAGCGGGAGATCCGCAGCTTTTTGGGGCCCACAGCGCGCAGATGCTGCAGAACTCGATGACCCGAGCTTGCGGGCTGGGATTCCCCGCCCGTCTCCCTTCGTTGCCGGTTTGGTCCCTAGACCGCGGCTGCAGCCGGCTCGCGCTCGTCGACGGGGAGCCAACGGCGGCCGTAGATCCGCATGTCCTCGATCAGGGGGACGAGGGCGGTGCCCTTGTCGGTGAGCTGGTAGGTCACGCGCGGCGGCACCTCGGGGAAGGTGCGACGCTCGACGATGCCCTGCTCCTCGAGTGCCCTCAGGCGGAGCGAGAGCGTCCGGGGGCTGATCCCCTCCAGGGAGCGCTCCAGTTCGCAGAAGCGGAGCGAGGAATCCGCCAGATCACGGATGATCAGGAGGGTCCACTTGCCGGAGATGACCTCGGCCGTCCGGCAGACAGGACATTCGCGGTCGAACACGGACCCCAGAATAGCGTCAAAGCTTTACTTTGTGAAGCGCTTTGCGCCGGCGTTCAGCCGGGCGGCCTTGAGCTCGTCACGCGCTTGATCTTCGTGACCTGCAGGTGGTACGTCTTGCCATCGGGACCGTAGACCAGGTCCGCTCCAGCCCCGGCATTGAGGCCAAGGAGCTGGCAGTCGTCGGCGGTCGGGAAGCAGGTGCCGTTGCCGCCAACGCTGGAGACGCCCTTGGAGACCAGGAACAGCGCCTGGGTGCCTCCTGAGGTCGTCCCTAGATAGACGAGCACCGGCTTGTCCTGGGTGGGCAGGAACTGGAACTGCGTGAGGTTGCTGAGGTCGGTGAGGCTGCCGCCGGCCTCCCCCACCGAGACGCTCGTGACGTAGTAGGTGTAGAGCGTCTGAGTGGTCGTCTTCTTCTGAGAAGAGCCGCCCTGGCCGCCCCCGCCCCCACCGCTGCCACCGGAGACCGAGGTGCTCTCACCGACCGTGCCCGTGGAGGTGACCTGGTCGACCGCGGTGCCCGATGACGTGGAGGCGGCGAACTGCTGCACGAACGGGTCCTTGGCCGAGAGGTCATTGAGCCTCTTCTTGAAGTTGCGAATTCCCGGGTGGTAGGCCACCACGGCACTCTCGCTCTGAGCGGCGCCCTGAGCGGAGGCCTGCGCTCCGAGGTCGATCGGGCTCGGAGCACTCCCGGAGCTCGAGTTCGAGAGCAGCACCGGAACGGCGACTATGCCGACCATGAGCATCACGACGACGAGCAGCAGGTTGCGGCTGCGAAGGTCGTAGACCACGTCTGTCACGAACTTCCGTGCGCGCCAGGGCTTCACTTGGACACCACCGCGCTCGCCGGCTGGGCCTGGGGGACCGCCGGGCTGGTCGGGGCGGCCGGTCCGCTGGGGCTGGCACCCGCGGTCAGGCCCTGCTCCGCCGGTGCGACATAGGTGGTCACCAGGAAGTCGGCGTCCAGCTTCGGCGAGGATCCGGGTGCCCCGCCGTTCAGCGCGAACCCGTTGACCGTGAGCAGGCGGCCGTTGGAGGCCACCTGCGTGCCATCGTTCCGAGGAGTGACCAGGCCGTCCAGACCCCCGATGTAATCGGCGATGTTGAAGAACGTCCCCCTGAAGTTGAGGTCGTAGGGCAGCGTCGGAAGGCCTGCCGGTCCCACCACCGCCCCGATCGGCAGTGTCGCGGCCGACGCCTCGGTGGCCGGCACCAGCGTCGAGGTCGCGCTCGCCGTGGAGGTTCCGCTCGTCGGCGCCGTCGTACCGCTCGAGCTCGAACTGGTGCCGCTGGCCGGCGTCGTCGAGGTTCCGGCGGCCGGTGTGCTGGGGGGAGTTGCGCTCGTCCCGGTCGAGCCGGTCGCCGGCGGGGTAGTGGGCGCAGTCGAGTCCGCGGAGGTACCCGTTCCGGCGCTGGAGGAATCCTGCGCGAGTGCGAGGGAGTTGAAGGTCACCTTCGAGCGATGAGCGATCGAGTTGAGCTGAACGAGGAGCGAGGCGCTGTCGGCCTGCTGCGGCACGGCCTTGCCGAGCACGACCAGCCGCCCGTAGTAGCGAGGGAAGTCCCGACGTGCCTGTTCGCCGAAGTCAGCGACCTGCTGCTCGTGCGAGATGGATGCATGCAGATCGCCGATCTGCTTGCTGAGCTCACTCGCCTTGTCGCGCTTCGGCCCGAGCAGCAGCACGTAGAAGCCGATCGCCAGGGCGGCCACCACGACGCCGAAGATGATCGCTCTCTCGCTCCCCTTCACCTCAGCCTCCCGTCGACGGACTCGCGGTTGACTGGGACGCAAGCTGAGAGCCGCCGGACGTCGATGTGCCCGTCGGCACGGAGGGCGAGGCGGTGGCAGTCGCGGGTGCCGGGACGGCATCGAAGGCGACCACGATCTCGAAGCGAGTGATGAACTGCCGGGTGCGGCAGTCAGACGATGTCCCGCCGGAGTCCGAGGTGGCGGACGACCCGCTGGTGGAGCTGCTGTCCGTAGCCCGGCCCGACGACTGCACGCCCACCCGAGTCACCCCGTCGATCTCCTCGAGGTTCGAGACGAGGCCCGCGACCGCGTCTTGGCCGGTCCCGCATCCGACGATCTCGAGGGCTGGACCCGGGACGCTCGCACGCGTCGGGATCTGCGGGGCGTTCTGCAGCGTGACGGACGGGTCAGCCGTTCCGGAGAGTTGGGTCAGCCAGACGTTGGAGGGGATCACGCGGGCCAGCTCGTCGAGGACCCGCTGCCAATCGAAACGGCTCTGCGCGAGGCTGGTCACCGTGTCGGACCGGGTCTGCTGGGCCGCCCGGAAGTCGGCGAACGCCTGCAGGCTCTGTGCCCTTGCGGTGACCTGCTGCTGCTGTACCTGAAGGTCAGCGATCTGATGTTTGCGATCCGAGACCTGCTTGCTCGCGAACACCAGCGCGATCATCCCGAGAAGCGCCAGGGCGAGCGCCCCGATCAGGACGTAGGAGAACGCCCCGGTGCGCATCGGGGAATGCGCGCCGCGGCGCTCATCGCTCGGGATCAGGTTGACCGGACGCACTTCAGCTCACTCCTCGAGGGCAAGTCCGTAGGACACGGTCAGTCGGGCGGCATCCTCTTCGTCCATGTGGGAGAGCGCCTCGGGAACTCCAACCGAGATGCCGAGGCCGAGACCGGCCTGGATGCGCTCCGGAAGGCCCGGGATGGTGCTGCCGGCACCGCAGATGACGACGCGATCCACCGGCGTGACGCCCTCCTGGGCGCCGTAGAAGTCCATCGACATGCGGAGCTCCTCGATCAGCTTGGAGGCGCCTTCCTCGAGTGCCTCCCGCGTGGCGTCCACAGCTGCGTCCGGTCCGCCGAAAGCCTCGAGCTCCTCCTCCAGGCCGACCTCCATCAGGGCCTCGCGCGCGTCCTCGCTCGAGATGCCCTGGCGACCGGCGAGCCGCTCGGCGATCGTCTCGACACCGAACGGGCTGACGCGAGTGAAGAGGCAAGCGCCGCCCCGGGACACGGCCAGGTTGGTGATATCGCCGAGATGGCAGTAGAGCGTCGTTGGCGGTGGCGCCTCACCGAGCTCTGCAGGCGCGGCGCCCGGAGCGTCGAGCGCCCTGATCATCCCGAACGCCGAGAGGTCGATACCCGCGGCGTGGAGACCGGCGGCGCGCATCGCCTGGAGCAGTGAGAGGACCATGTCGCGACGAGCGGCGACGGCGAGGACGTCCATGATCCGGTTGCCGTCGGGGCCGTCACGCCTGCCGACCACGCGGTGGTCGAGGATCGCCTGGTCGAGAGGCATCGGGATCGCGTCCTGAGCCCGGAAGCGAACGGCCGCATCCAGCTCGTTCGCGTCCTCGATCATCGGAAGCTCGAGGGTGCGGACCACGACCCGCTGGTTGGCGATCCCGAGCCGGACGGTCTTGCCGAGCTTGTAGCGGCCGAAGAGGTCCTTGAGCGCGCCAGAGAGTGCGTCCGCGTCCTGGATGTCGCCCTCGCGGATCACACCGGGCTCGAGCGGAACGATCGCGGTCCGTTCCACGCCGCGGCCGTTCTGCCCCTCGACCTCGGCGGCGGCGATGCTGCCTGACTCGATGTCGAGCCCGACCAGTGATGATTTCTTCTTGACGGAGAGCATCAGTTAAGGGGTCCTGCGCTTCCTCTCCCATCGGCTGTCAGGCACGATCCCGCCATACCCAAGACTGATGAGAGGTCGCTACCGGACGAAAAGGTTCAGGTACAAATCGATCAGCCCATCGCCCGCCAGCAGCCCCACCACCCCGCCCAGGGCAAGGAACGGGCCGAAGGGAACCGCCAGCTTGCGCGCCTCTGAACCCCGGGCGACCATGATTCCGAGTCCGACGACGGTGCCCGCGAGCACTCCGACGAGCAGCGCCGGTGCCACGGCGCTTCCGAGGTACAGGCCCATGACCGCGGCGAGCTTGACGTCCCCCATTCCCATCCCCCGCGGATAGGCCAGCCCGATCGCCAGCAGCAGGCCTCCGGCCGCGGCCGCGGCGATCGCTCGCTCGGGCAGGCTGGCCGGATCGGTGGCCGCGACCAGCACGAGACACGCGACGGCGCCCGCCAGCAGGATCCGGTTGGGGATGATGCGCCGCTCCAGGTCGGTGAGCGTGATTGCGGCGAGCATGGTGACGAACAGCAGGCCGAGCGCGAGCTGGGCGTGATCGCCGTGCAGGACGATGGCCGTCGCCGCGAAAGCAGCGCCGACCGCGAGCTCGATCAGCAGGTAGGTGACCGGGATCCGAGCGCCGCAGCTGCGGCAACGCCCACCCAGCAGAAGCCAGGAGAGCACAGGGACGTTGTCGTATGAGGCGATCTGCGTGCCACAGGAGTCGCAGACCGAGCGGGGCCCGACGATCGAGTGGCCCCGGGGCAGCCGGTGTGCCACCAGCCCCACGAAGCTGCCGGTGACGATCCCGCCGACGAATGCCAGGGAAGCGATCGGGAACATCCGCTACCCCAGGGTCTCCCGCTGGACGTGCCAGGCCGACTGCACCGGGTCGAAGAAATGCGGCGGCTCCTGGTAGCGGAGACGGTCGTCGTAGTTGTAGTCCTTGATGTACCCGGTCCCTCCGGTGGTGCCGACGGCGCCGCGGAACTTCTGCGCGATCGCGCCGTTCACCTGCAGGGTCCCGAGGCTCCCACCGCAGTCGTAGTGGTCGACGATGAACGAGTGCTGAATCGCGAGCAGCGCTGCATCGATCTGTGGGTTCGAGAGCGCGCCGTTCCCGTTGACGCCGCTGTTGCACTGACCCTTCGCCGTCTCCGACGTGGTGGTGCCGCTGCTGCACCCAAGGTTGTTGGAGGGACAGACCGGGTGCTTCACGCGGATGAAGTTGTTGGCAACCAGGCCGAGCAGGTCGGCGGAGCTGCTCGACCGAGTGACGTTGCCGTCGATGATGATGTCGTTCTCGGCGGCGATCGTCAGCTGGCCCGAGTAGTTCCCGCTGCTGTGCACGATCGCGTTCCCGCAGCCGGACGTCGCCGGGTAGGTGACCGTGAACGGTGAGTACGCCGAGGAGCAGCCGGCGCCGTTCTGCACATAGACGACGCCGTCGCTGGGAACCGCCGTCGGCCCGATGACCTGGCCGGTGTTGGTGGTCACGGTCATGTTGGTCCCACTGAGGACGATCTGCGTCTGGCCCGTGTACGTGTAGCTCGGCCCGGCGATGTTGCGGAGCTCGGTGTTCGTCGCCGGCGGCGTCAGCACCGGGGCGTTGGTGGCGAATGGCCCCACGAAGTTCGGGCTCGGACTGCCGCCGCAACCGCCGTTGACCCAGCCCGTCGGCGGAGCGCTCACCTCGGTCACATCCGCAGCGGACCGTCCGAAGGTCGGGCTCCCGCAGATCGCCAGGTCGTCGTTGGTGTGAACGGGACCGTCGATGTGGTCCCCCCCGACGAAGACGATCTTGTCGCAGAACTGGTTGTTCGTCCCCGGGATCGGGGAGGTCTCCCGTCCGTCACGCCGGAACTTCGTGCACTGCGAGTAGGCGCCCGTGAGGGCCGCCGAGGGATTCGCGAATCCGTAGGTGACCGGGTCCGAGGTCTCCAGCTGGGTGAAGTAGACGTAGTCGAGGAAGGTCGCCTGTTTGAAGGTGGCGACGATCGACTGCTGCTCGGTGCCCGAGTACCCCGTCGAGCGAATGCGGAAGGTGCCGATGTTGGGCCCGGTCGATTCCAGCATCGATTGGGTCGGGTTCGATGAGTCGCAGGTCGCGTGGCCGGTGGCGGGGAGCAGCTCGATTGCGTACTGGGACCCGTCCGTCGCTCCGGGCACGGGGCGCCGGTTGGCGGTGGAGCCCTGCTGATTGATCGCGTTGGGGGTCGGCACGCCGGTGCAGCGGGTCCAGTAGCCGCTGTCGTTGTTCAGGTGGTAGGTGTAGTCCGCGATCCCCGACTGAGCCGCCGCATAGGCCCGCTTCTGATCGAGGTCGCGCATGATCAGCCGCTGGTCGCCGTTGGTGGCCGCCACTGCCGCGCCGACGAGCGAGGTGATCATCGCGATCGCCCCGATCACGGCGATCATCGTGTAGCCGTCCTCCTCGCGGAGCCTCCTGAGGCGCTTGCGGATCAGACGCATGGCAGGTTGTCCTGGTTCGGATACTGGCCGGCGGCCTCGAGCCGCAGGTCGGCCGAATCCGTGAAGCTGATCGGCGAATTCGGGTCGAACCTCGAGGCGCCGGACGTGGGAGAGCTCGCAAACGAGATGCTGACCACCGCGGTCTTCGCGGCGTCGGAGACACTCAGGGGTATCGGATTCGGCGTCGTGGAGAGCGCCCCGTTCACGAACGAGAAGTAGCGGAACATCACCCCGGACGGCGCCGTCACATTGGTGAGCAGCTGGGTCGACAGCGAAGGGGTGGTCGAGAATGTCCACGGACCTGGCGCGGTGCCGCTGGTCGCCGGGAAGACCGATTCGCTCAGCGTCGTCCCGCTCAGGGTGATGACGTGCTTGTCCGGGGTCGGGGTGACCGCCGAGCCGCTCTTCGAGAGGAAGCTGATCGACGTTCCGGTCGAGGATGCGCCGCTGGTGCCGCCCGACAGGATCGGCGTGATCCGCGGCGCGACACAGGCCGAGTGGAGCTCCTGGATCATCCGCGTCATCACCGGTCGGGCGCGCTGGTTCGCGTCCACCCGCCTGGCGACCCGGTCCTGGTTATGGAGAGCGACCGTGGTCATCATCACGACGGTCCCCGTCACGATCGCGCCGGCGGCCATGCTGACGAGGAGCTCGATCAGGGTGAACCCGTGCTCGTCTCTCATGGGCAGGTCGCCCCCACGCCGGTCGTGACGAGCGTCGCGGCGGTCCCGAGGTAGATGTCGCGCACAGTCCCCGCGCTCGTGTTCTGCACCGGGACCTGCTCCTTGGTGATCGGTAGCACGCCGGTGACGACGTAGTTGCGTCGCTGAATCGAGGCGATCGTGGCCTGGGCGCAGACCTCGTAGGTCCCGTACGGCAGGCCGGGGTTCGGCAGCTGCCCGGACGAGTTGGTGGTGAAGGTGCGCACCAGGTTGCCGCAACCGAGGTCCTTGACCGTCACACGGGCCCCCGAGACGGGAGAGCCCGGCAGCGCCGCGGTGTTGCCGGAGTGGACGGTGAGCTGGAGCGCCGGCAGCTGGATCGGCCCAGCCGGGGAGACGCCTCCTCCGGGAGGAACCGTGACGTTGGCGAGTGCGG